>CAWILG010000014.1:0-652092 GCA_963836765.1 uncultured Alphaproteobacteria bacterium | reverse complement strand
CCACAGCAGTCATTCACCTCCCGCGAGGGAGAGCGCCAGGGTGCCGCATGGCTGGGCATAGAAGCTTCCCCAGATTGTGATATTTTGCATAATTGTCGCAGTGCGGAATTCACGAATGGATGCAGTTGCCCCAACACCAGAGGTCAGGCTCAGGCATGACGCGAAAGGACTTTCTCGGCGTTCTGAGTGGCGCCGTGGCGGAGAGCCGCGTTTTTGGCATCATTGTACGATCGCGTTGCGCAACCGTCGCAACGCCCCGTGATCGACCATGACCGCCGCCGTCGCGTGGTTTGAAGCGGTCGTCAGTAGCATCCCCCTGCCGATGCTGGAGGTCTGGGGGCGGTTTGCGTTTGTCGTCGGTCTCTTCCTGGCTATCTGCGCATTCGGCGGCTTTACGTTCCGGATCGGGGAGCGTTGGGGATTCGGCCGTGCGCGGCAGAGATGGGACACGAAGGCGTTCCTGAGCATGCCGCTGACGTTCGTGCTGATCATCGCGACCGGCTACATCGGATCATTCATCGTGCTTGTCCCGGGCGCACAGACGTTCGAGTTGTTGAAAGATCTTGCCGTTCTGCTGAGCATCGTCCTTCTGGGCTACCCGGCGCTCATCACCATTCCTTTCGCATACGGGTTGTCAGACTTGATTGAGGGCGTCCCTCCGGAGTTCCTGCTCGCCTGGCTGCCGGGATATTTCATCAATCCCGCCTGTTTCTGGATTGCCCACCAGCTCTTGGGCAAAAACCCCGACTTTCTGATAGCCAGGACGTGGTGGCGATACCTGGCGGCCGCCGTCTTGTTCATGACGCTGGAACCCGTGTTGTGGGGGTACGAGTGTTCGGAGCAGTTCCCCTCGGGGATTTCGTACCACAAAATCACGGCGGCGTTGTTGTTCACGACGTCGATCACCTGGATAATGGGGCCCTTGGCCTTCCTGGTTGCTCTTCCGCAGGCCAGACGGTTTGGATGGTTCTGGGCGGATATCCCCGGTCGCGTCAGAGAACGTGCGATCGGGAGCAGCGAATGGATCTGGGAATCAGGTCGTGGCGAGATGCCGGAAGAGGTTTCCCCGGTACAGGGACGCCTTCCAATCCGGATATTCATCTTCGCACCGTTCATCGCGCTGGTGCTCGTGATGGTTGGCGCCACAGCGATTGTCGCGCTTCAGACCGCAGACGACGATGCGCAGATGTTGGCGACAAGGCTCCATCAGGCGATGTCTGCGAACATCCGCTTGCAACTGGACGACTACGTCGCCCATTCGCCGCCGCCGGTAGGCGTCCAGCGCGAAGAGACGCTCGACTCCCTGCTGCGAAGTCAGGCCGTCGGCACCAATGGTCGAGCTATCATCCTTGACATGACCGGCAAGATGGTCGCCTCGTCCGCTTCCGCCGGCGATCTGGTAGTCGCGAACGCCATTGCCGCTCTCGCACAGCACACCGGACCATCGGGGCTGTCTGGAGGGGCGACCGAGTTCCAGTTTGATCATGTCACGGCACAGCCGCTCTCGCGGGAAACGTGGCTGACCTACGCGACCGCGTATCGCGATCACGGCACCGGTCATGACTGGATCCTGATGACGGCCATGCCTGAATCGTTCTATCTGGCGGGTTTACGCAAGGCCAACAGCCGTTCCGCGATGGTGCTGGCCCTGGCGCTAGTGCTCGCTCTTGTATTGGGCGCGGTGTTGGCGTCCATGGTGACCGCGCCACTCCGGCACATGGCCAACGCGACGCGAACGATGGCCGGCGGGGACATGAGCGTCCGGGTGCCAGGCGCCAAATTGGAGGAGCTGGATGCCCTCGCGGAATCGTTCAACGCCATGGCGGCCAAGCTCAAGACGTCGTTTGACGATCTGGTCGCAGAAGTCGCGGCGCGGGAGAGTCGTGAGCGCGAGCTGAAGGAAAGCGAAGCCCGCCTCGGTTTTAGTGAAGAACGGCTGAAGCTCGCTATCGACGCCGCGTCGCTCGGCATCTGGGATTGGGACGTCGAACGAGATCGCCTGGTTTGGGACGAACTCGATGTACCGGCTTTACAGCGTTCGCAAGGAAGAATTCAGCGGTGCTTTCGACGCCTGGTCGAAGTGCATTGTGCCGGAAGACGTCGAACAAGCCAAGGCGGACGTCGAGGCGGCGCTTCGCGGCGACCGCGATTACCTTTCCGACTTCAAGGTGCAGCGAGCCGATGGTGCTATCCGCATCATTCGCGGCGTGGCGCAAATCATCCGAGACGCGGACGGCAGGCCCGTGCGCATGGTCGGCATTAACCGGGATGTCACGGACCTGATTGACACGGAGCGCGAACGCGTTCGCGCCAACGAGGAGCTGCAGGCGGCGCAGGCGGAGCTTGCGCACGTGGCGCGGCTAACGACCATGGGCGAACTCGCAGCGTCTATCGCTCACGAAATCAACCAGCCGCTCGGCGCTATCCTGACCAACGCCGAAACCGCGGACGCCATCCTGAAATCTCAGAGCCCCGACATCGCTGCACTCCCCGCCATCGTCGAACTCAAGGATATTGTGAACGATATTTTGCATGATGACCGACGCGCCGGCGAAGTCATCCGAAGGATAAGGAGCCTCGTGACAAAGGCACCCTTCGAGCTGAAAAATCTGGACCTCAACGACCTTGTTCGGGACACCGTGGAACTTCTTACGTCGGTGGCCGGCGCACGAAAGGTCGAATTGGTTAGTAGGATCGCGCAGGATGTGCTTCCAATCCTCGGCGATCGTATTCAACTTCAACAGGTCGTTCTGAACCTTGTTGTGAACGGCATCGACGCGATGAAGGACACGCCGAGCGAAAATCGCATCGTCAGCATTCGGACTTCGTGCGTCGAGAACTTTGCCCAGTTATCCGTGTCTGATCGCGGCTCGGGCATTCCCAAAGACAAATTAAAAACGGTCTTTGAACCGTTTTACACCAACAAGGCGGGAGGCATGGGTATGGGTCTGTCCATCGCGCGCACCATTATCGAGGCGCACCAAGGACTGATAAGGGCAGAAAATCGTGATCACGGCGGCGCGTCGTTTAGGATCAGGCTTCCTCTTGTCCATTTGGTGATCCTTATTGCCCAAACGATGCGGATGCATGAGGGTTATGTCGCCTATTGGCACGAAACGGACCTGCGGGAATGTCCGTCCAATGTCGGCTTTCGGGGGTGAGGCAGACATCCCGCCGCAAGGCCGCGAATTCGGAGTTTGACCCCAAACTGTTACGCTAGTCCCGCGGATGGGCTAGGTTTGGATTGGGAGGCTGGACGGCTATGGCAATCCTGTTTAATTCGGTGTTGACGCAGAACGGTATCGATCCCGCAAATGTCATACTGCTGCGGCATCAAGACCAACGCGCAGCACGGGGCCGAACGCCCTATGAGCTGTGGCGCGACAATCCACCCGCTTTTGAGCGTTATCAGTCGCTACAAAGTATCCCCAACAGGCCGAAGTTTTCGCGTGCACCGATTTGGGCGTCGTTCGTTGGGACTCCCGATGGTGCGACGATGTTCGTCGGCCTTTACGCGGCGAAGCACATAGGCCTGCTTGCAGAGGATAGGCCAATGTCTCATAGGGATGGGATTGACCGCGCGGGCTCGTGCGACTCCTACGAGCTAAGACGGGATGATCGAACGGTCGAGTTCGAGGGAAAGCTACTCATCGCATGGGGCGAGGGCACCCGGTCTTGGGTGCAACGCGCGGATCGTCAGAACAAGGCAATTGTCGAACTGCGCCCCGAATTTAAGGAGCCGGAATTTCCCGGTTTTCTGAATCTCATCGCACCCTTGTCTAAGGTGGCAGCGTTTCCAAAAAGCTGGATTGAAGTCCTTAAGAACGCAACTGGCGTTTATTTGCTGACCTGCCCAAGAACTAAGGAGCAGTATGTAGGTTCAGCCTATGGAAGCGAGGGATTTTGGCAACGGTGGATGGACTACGCGATGACTGGCCACGGGGGCAACGTCGCCCTGAAAAGCAGAGAGGCGAGCGACTATCAGGTCTCGATTCTTGAGTTGGCAGGGAGCAACTTGCTAATCGAAGACATCGTGGCCATGGAAACTCGCTGGAAACGCAAGTTGCAAAGTGGGGAGATGGGCTTGAACCGCAACTGACAATTCCAATGAGTTCGCCCGTGTGAAAAATAAAGTGCAAATTGCTATGTCGCATGTTGAGGGCGAGGCGGACCTCGCGCTTGGGCGCATCCGCCCTCCCAGCCGAGGCCCGAGGCACAGCGACCGGGTTGAGTAGGCAGACGCGAAAATCGGGTGCAAAGCAGAAGACCTCCCGGCGCAAGGCCGCGACTTCATCCCAGGGCACGTCGTTCGAGGTTGAACCTTTGGTGGGGGCACGAGGCGGCCCATATGTTGGACGCCGAGCTAGCCGAGCTTAACGCGTAGCTTTCTTCGTCTGTTTGGTCTGCCACTTTACCAGCCGCTTCTTCCACTTGCTGCTTAGGTTTCGCAGCTCCCAATAGGCGGCGGCGCCCCCTTCGGTTGATGCCTCGTGTTCGATAAGCGCCTTTGTTCGCTCGGTATGTCTTACCAGCGCGTCAGACCAAAAATTGTAGCAGACGGCGTCGTCGAACACCTTATTCCCAATGCCGACCGCCACCAGCTCATGAATGCTGAGATAGGTGTTTATGTTTCTGTAGTCATCACTCAGCTTCCCATTCGAACCCTTTATGAAGTCCTCAACGGGCTTCTTGGCGGCAACATGAGCTTCCCACACAGCCAGGGAATCTCGGAAGGCCTTGTAGATCTCGGCCATCCCTTTATCCATGTCGGTCTTTAAGAAAAAATCGATAGCAGCCCGCCTACGAGCCGTGACCCGCGTTACATGGATCGAATAGAAGGCAATCGCGCCCGCCAGCATGGCTACTAACGGGGCGAGCGGAATGACGTGTATTTTTAGCCATTGGACAAAAATGTGAATCCACTCGCATAGAGGCCCCCAACAAGTCTCCGGCATCCCCAGCCCCTAAGCGTTACAATTCCAGGGTGCATTACAGGCAAGTGATTCGAGCAAATTCAACTAGCAATTTTATTTCAATGGCAAAAAGAGCATGTCGACAAGGAGGGCGAAGCAGTACGGCTCGCGCCTTGATTGCGTCGAAGGGGCACTTGCTATAGATCGACTCAGTTCATTCTCGGGGGAGAACTTATGAAGGCGTCGTCGTTAAGCTTCCAGGCTGGAGTTGTGTTGCTCGTCGTTGGCATGATCTGGGGCATTCAGATGGGCATATCGAAGGACCATGCGGCGTTGCCCGCGCATGCTCATCTCAATCTCTTGGGCTTTGTGTCGCTATTCCTGTTCGGGTTCTACTATCGTCTTCACCCTTCGCTGGACTGGAGCCGAGCCGCCCTTGCGCAGATCACGGTTTGGATTGTGGGCACGATTACGATGGTGATCGGGGTTGGTCTCGTGCACACGGGACACGATGCCGGCGAGCCGTTTGCAGCCATCGGGTCGCTCGTCGTGCTGGCTGGGATGTTGATGTTCGGGTGGCAGGTGTACCGCTGGGAACGCCGGATTGCCGGCGAACGAAATGCAATTGCGCCAGCAGAGTAGGTCTTATTCCGCTCGACGATCGTTAGGACGTGCCGCGCCCCTAAAAACGCACAAAGGCGATTGAGCACCAATCGCACACGCCGGGATGCTCCTCGATGGCTGTAAATCCCAACAAATCGGCGGGCGCTAACAATCTCCGTCGTTGGGTTTGTGGTATGGACCGCTTCATTTTGTTTTAAGCATGACCCATCATGACGATATTGAAGCTCCTCGCGGCGCTACTCGCTGTCCTTTGCTTGGCCCGTCCGGCTTCCGCCCAGGAGAAGCCGATGACCATTCAGGGTTTTGGTCCTGAGCTGCCAATCGAAATCGCGGGAAGCGCCTGGTTTATCTTTTTAGATGGCGAGATCAACTCGGAGGCGGCAACACGTTTTGAACAATACATCAAACGGCATCGAATTCCCGATCGATCATTCGTTTATCTCAACTCGCCGGGAGGCAGTCTCCGCGCGGGAATCGAGCTTGGACGTTTAATCCGAAAATATCGTCTATCGACGAACGTAGGCAAAAGATCAATCGGGGCAATCAGAAGGTTCGATATCGAAGCTGGTGGCTGCTACAGCGCTTGCGCGTACACTTATTTGGGTGGTCAGTTTCGATACCTTAACAAAAAATCACGCTACGGCGTTCATCAATTTGCATCCAGAGCCGGTGACGAAGGGAGCGCCCAAATCGCGTCAGCAATTATTGTCGATTACATACGTTCGATGGATGTCGATAGTAAGCGCGTAGGAGACCCCACGTAGCGCGAAACGTTCGAATAGCAGAGAATCTCCTGGTGATTTGTCCAGGAGGCTCTTGTGAGCGAACCTATGTCTGATAGCAGAAGTTTTGAAGTTCTCACGGCGACCCCCGTGCGGCTGTCGAGCAGTCCGGGGCGCAGTTACCGGTCGTGGTCGGACGAGGAGAAGACCAGAATCGTCGGGGAGACGCTGGTTGCCGGTGCAAATGTATCGGCGATTGCCCGGTCAAATGGGCTCGATCCGTCGCAACTTTTCGCGTGGCGTCGCAAGGCGATAGCCTCTGGGATGCTTGCGCCATTGGGCGGATCGCCGAGCCGGCCGATCCAATTCACGCGCTTTGAATCGATGCGGAGCGACATCGTGGAAATTGTCATCGGCGATGTGGTGGTCCGCGCCGGCGGTGATGTAGACCTCAAGCGGCTTGCCGATGTGATCCGGGCGGTTCGCAAGGCATGATCCCGCTTGGAGTTCAGGTATATGTGGCGAGCACGCCGGTCGACTTCCGGAAGGGCGCGACGGGTTTGATGGCCCTGGTGCGGGACGGCGGCGCTGATCCGTTCAATGGCGCGCTCTATGTATTCCGCTCGAAAAGAGCGGACCGGATCAAAGCGGTTTGGTTCGACGGCACGGGGGTCTGTTTGTTTGCCAAGACACTTGAGGAAATGCAATTCTGCTGGCCCCGGATTGGGCCAACCACGGTGCAGCTAAACCACGCGCAGTTGCTTGCGCTGGTCGACGGGCTGGACTGGAAGAAGGTCCGCCCGGTAGATGTGAAGCGGCCACAATCGATGGGCTGAAAACCTGTGGCATTTTGAATCAGGCATTTGGAAAGTTTGGAAAAACGGCCGCGAACATGCTGTGATGGCGGCGATGACGATGGCCGCTGCAGAGCTTCCCGACGACGTTGATGCGCTGAAGGCGATGATCGTCGCCATGGCCGAACAGAGGGCATTGCTGGAAGCGCAGACCCGCCATCTCCAAGCGGCGAACAATACGGCTGACGAGCGGATTGCAACGCTGACGGCGATCATAAAGATGCTGGAGCGGTCGCGCTACGGCACTCGCTCGGAACGTCTACGCGGCGATGCATTGAGCGATGAGCAGCGTGCCTTCGTATTCGATGAAATCAATACCGGCATGTCGGCGATCGAAGCTGAGCTTGAAAGCGCCGCTCAGGACAAACCGAAACGGACGCCGCGCCCCCGGAAAGGCTTTCCGGTTCATCTAGAGCGGGTTGAGATTGTTATCGAACCTGAGGTTCCCGCAGGCTGCGAGGAACTGGAGAAGGTTCTGATCGGCGAGGACGTGTCGGAGCGTCTGGACGTGGTGCGGGCGAAGTTCCGCGTGATCGTCACGCGTCGCCCGAAATACGCCTACCGAAACCGCGACGGCGTGATCCAGGCGCCGGCGCCACCCCATCTCATCGAGAGCGGCATCCCCACCGAGGCGGTTCTGGCCCAGATCGCCGTCTCGAAATATGCCGATGGTCTGCCGCTTTATCGGCAGGAAGCCATTTATGCGCGGGATCAGGTCGAGCTGGACCGTTCGTTGATGGCGCAGTGGATGGGCAAGGTCGGCTTCGAACTGCAACCTCTCGCCGACTATGTTCTGGAACGGATTAAGCAGGGCGAACGGATCTTTGCCGATGAAACCACCTTGCCAACCTTGGCTCCCGGTACCGGCAAAACCCAAAAGGCTTGGTTATGGGCCTATGCCCGCGACGACAGACCCTTCGGCGGTGCAGGTCCCCCGATGGTGGCCTATCGCTTCGAAGACAGCCGGAGCGGTGATTGTGTCGCACGTCATCTATCGGGATTTTGCGGTGTGCTGCAGGTGGACGGTTATGCCGCCTACAATCGGCTTGCCAAAGGTAGCGGCGGCAATGATGGCGCGACCCTGGCCGCCTGTTTTGCCCATGTGAGGAGGCGATTCTACGAACTGCATGTGAACGAAAGCTCGCACCTGGCAACGCAAACAATCACGATAATGGCCGCGCTCTGGAAAGTCGAAGAGGACGTCCGCGGCAAAGATCCCGCAACACGGGTGAAGGCCCGACAGGAAAAGTCCGCCGCCATTGTGGCAAGCCTGTTCGAGCTGTGGGAAACGGAACTGCCGCGCCTGTCCGGGAAATCCAAACTCGCAGAGGCGATTCGCTACGCCAAAACCAGGCGGACCGCTCTCGAACGCTTCCTGATCGACGGCCGTATCGAAATAAATTCCAACATTGTCGAGCGTGCCATCCGGCCGCAAACAATTACCCGGAAGAACGCGTTGTTCGCGGGTTCCGCTGGCGGTGGTCGAACCTGGGCGAACGTCGCCACGCTCTTGCAGACCGCAAAAATGAACGATGTCGATCCACAGGCCTGGCTCACGCAGACCCTCGAGCGTATCGCTCAGGGCTGGCCCATCTCTCAGATCGACCAGCTCATGCCGTGGAACTTCGAAGCCTGAACGGCATCAGCTTCACGCTTACTGTCGATACGGAATTATTTAACTTAAGCGTTTCCGCTGGTCCTGGCGGGATGAATGAAATCGATACGCAGACCTTAGAGCGTCTCAATGTAGTCAACAACGGGAGCACGCGTCCGGTATGGACTATAGAGAGTGCGGAAGGGGGCCTGTATCTTAAGGGCGAGCGAATAACCGAAGTATCTGGAATAAATAAATTTATGCTGCTTTGTAATAAGGGCGGGATGATAGAGCTCCTATGTTATTTTCGATGCTCTTCGTCGCGATAACGAACTGATGAAAATGTCAGCGCCTTCGCTGCTAATAGATGATCAAGTCTATCGCATCATCACATTATCGAAGTCAATTCGAAACGGATGGTTCAACGGAATTTACAACCTGTCCGTTCGAGAAATCCAGGCGCTTCGAAAGGCGGAGCGCGTTGGCGTAGCGCTTCAATTCAATTATGATGCGCCTGTGTTCTTAGGTTTTGACGGCATGCCGATCGCTGACGGCAGGCAGAAACTTTTGGGCTTTATGAACCAATGCCGTTGAGCCTGCGGCTTTTCTCCTCCGGAGAGGGGGACCTTGAGCCGCAGACCGCGACCGTAGCGACTTTCATTATTAACGGTGGGATACTGGTCCGTTACAACACGGTCTTTAGATTCGGAACGGCCTATGTCCAGCAGCTGGTACTACTACGACAGAGATTTAGACGGCTACGAACGCGAACTCGACGCCCTGGAATACGCGGGTCTCGCGAAGGACCCATCTAAGCGAAAGATGGTAAATCACGGATTCTTCTCCCTCGACGAAGCCGCGGATGGCCCAATTACTCCGGAGCGCCTAAATAGACTGCTCCAGATTGGACCTCCCTTTGGCTACGAGGTTTTGACGCCCCTGCCGCTGCCCAGCTTTCCGCATTTGCCAAGTCGCCCGAGTGCCTCAATTCCGGTCGCACCGCCCCAACGCTTCTTTGCCAAAGCTGCTCCGCCGGACCGGTCTGGCTTCTCTCCTGCGATACTGGAGAAGGAGGCCAGGCTTAAAACCAAGGCGGAAGACAGGAGGTATGAGTTCGAGCAGAAGAGCAGAACCATACAGCATCAGTTGGACGAGATACGGTCGAGGTGCGAGGCGGACGATCTCGATGCTGTTCGCTTCATGATGAACTTGTCGCACGCGCGTCACCCGCTGCCGGCTGACATGCAACTGCCGATTGGATTCGACTTCGATCAGTCGTCGGGCGTTCTGCTTTGTTCGATCGCAGTTCCTGATTTTGCCCGATTGCCGATCGTCAAGAGGCGCGGCAAGTCCTACGAGACAGTACCAGTGACGCCGAGGGAGCGGAAGGCATTGAGTGAGACGGCGCTTTATAGTCTCTGCATCAGAGCGGCGTTCCTGGCAGCCCAGTGCAATGTCCGAAATTGGTTCGACACCATTGCCGTCAACGCCTCACAGAAGTGGTTGGACCGCGCCACCGGTGCGCCGAAGCAAGGTATCATCGCATCTCTTCAAGGTCTGTCGCAGGAATTCATGGCGCTCCAGATAAGCCAGATCGACCCGAAGACGTGCTTCCGTCACTTCAAGGGCATCGCTACTCCGTCGGTCGAAGACGTCGCGCCTGTGCGGCCCATCTTCATCTTGAACAAGGATGACAGTCGGATCGTACAAAATCGCGATGTCGACAGCGAGATGAACGTAGAAGCGAATATCGCCGCCATGCCGTGGGAGGACTTTGAGCATTTGGTCCGCCAGCTCTTCGAGTGGGAGTTCGGGGGCAAGGGCATCGAGGTCAAGGTATTCCGTCTCTCACGCGATCACGGTGTGGACGCTGTCATGTACGATCCTGACCCGCTTCGTGGAGGCAAGTACGTCCTCCAGGCCAAGCGCTACACCCTACGGTCGATGTAGCGGCGGTGCGAGACCTCTACGGGACGGTGATAAACGAGGGGGCCAATCGAGGAATCCTGGTCACCACGAGCGGCTTCGGTCCAGATTCGCTCGAGTTCGTGAAAAATAAGCCTATCACGCTGGTCGACGGACCGAATCTGATAGAGATGCTGCGAAAGCACGGTCGCAACTACAAGATCGACCTGGACGAGGCCAGGAGACTCAACAAAGTAAACGAGTGATGTCTCGATGACGTGCCGCGCCACAGCGGCCATGATCCTCCTATCCTCGTCGGCATAGCGAAGGGCCTTTCGGGAGGGAGGGCTTTCTCTTCTACGCTATAGGCGGCCTTCATAGGGCTAGGCGCGAGGCGTCCTAGGGAGAGGGCTTTAGCGTGGGGAGGCCCTCCCCCTTACCCCTTCAGCGAATGGCCTATGGGCGGCCCTCAAAAGCTGACAAACAGGGCGTCTAGCCTAGGCCTAGGAGGGCCTTTCCCGTCTGGGTAACGCAGATGCTGATTGGGTACCCCAGTGGATACCCCTGGCCCACAAATCGCTATCCTGCGATTTCCGATTATTGGAGATCCCAGCAGGATTCGAACCTGCAACCCACGGAGTAGAAATCCGTTACTCGAACTTGGCCGACCCATCCCTGGGTGCTGACGGCGGCCCAACCGGAAGCCAATCAGAACCGCGAGTTTCTCAGCGTTCAATCACTGCGCCAAGTTGGTCGGAGCATTTGACGCAGGGCGACCGCCTCAGTGAGGCCCAGGCCGCGGTGAAGCGCCACCTGATCGCCGCTCGGCCTGCATGAGGCCCACATAGCCGGCAAGATGGCCTTGCGGATGTTCCCCGGCACGACTGCGCGAGTAATGGAACGCTGCTGCCGGTGGGTCTTTGCCGCCAAACGGCCGGTCATCGCGAACATAGGTCCAGATCCGGCCGGTGACAGTCTTCAGTTTCGCCAGCACGGGTACCGTCGTGTCATCGGCGTGGATGCGTTCCGCGCTCATGACATGGGTCCGGATCGCCTCAATAATATCCAATTCTTTCTTCCGACCGCCACACCGCGTAACGCTCGTTCGGCGGCGTTGTTCCGCCTCGACGTCCTCTGCCGGACAATCTGCCTGTCGAACGTATCGTCGAACCCGCGCCTTGCGCGTGTGGCAAGTGTGGCAGCGAGCGGCTGCACAAGCTCGCTGGCTTTTCGTGAATACCGGAAACGGCAGCAATCACGAAGCATTCGCATTTAACGTCAAACCAGCAATCGACCCTGCCAACATAACGCTAAGCGGTCCGACGTCTGGCGAGTTTACAGTTGACTTCACGGTGCCTGCATTCGAGACGGCGCACATGGGTCAATTCTCCAACGGCATCACCGTAAACGGTCCCACCGGCGGGAACGGCCAGCCGGGCCCAATCCAACTTTCGATTATGCTTGCCGGGCTCGACACGTCCGACTTCGTGCAAAACGCGGCAGGCTACTATTTTGGCGCCGACGTTTCCAATCCGGCCGGCGATACAGGTCCTGTTGGAGCAAACACCCTCACCGCCGCCGTACCTGAACCCTCGACATGGGCGATGATGTTGCTCGGGTTCGCCGGTGTTGGCTTCATGGCCTATCGACGCAAGTCGAAACCAGCATTTAGGTTCGTCTGATCTATCATCAGGATTGAATTAAGAAGCCGCCTGCGGGCGGCTTTTTGTTGTGACGTAATGACGGCCGCGGCCTTGCCGTACCAACACCAGGGGCATCTGGGCCTGTCTGCACGCTTGCCTGCCAAGGCGAAGAAAACGAGCAAACCACATGCGCGACCAATATGCAGGCGATGTCAGCGACGTTTTGAAGTTTGCTTTCTTGCGCGCTCTCGCTTGTGCGGACCGGAAACTTGGCATCGCCTGGTATTTCGTGCCGGGACACGATGGGCGCCCGGATGGACGGCATCTCGAATGGCACGACGAGCCAGCTTGGCGGCTACTCGATGAACAGCTTCATGCAGGGTTACGTCGCTGCCCGAACGCAGCATCGCGGCACTTGAGCGGGCGGCGATCTGGCCGACAGGCAAGCTGTTTCATCGCGAACCGATGCCGCACAAAACCGAGCGCAGTGAATGGGGAGAGCGCAAGCGAAAAGCGGTTGATGGGGCCGACATCGTATTTCTCGATCCCGACAACGGCATCGCGTCTGGGAAGCTCGCCACAGGCTCCAAAAGAGCGATGAAGTCGGTGTTCATGACCGAGATTAAGTCCCTGCACCAGGCTGGTCACAGCCTAGTAATCTATCATCACGCCACACGTTGGCAGAAAGGTGTGACCGTACCTCAACAGGCTGCACAGTTGGCGGAGCGGCTCCATCAGTCAGGGGCCCAAACTGTTCTGCCAGTAATTTCTCGGCGTGGCACGGTTCGGATTTTCCTTGTCACGAACGTCAACGTTGCTTGTCGCGCGGCTGTCGGTCACTTCGCCGAACGGTGGCGTGATAATATCGACCCTGTGCAAGAATTCGTCGCTGACCCACAGAACAGCGGCACGCTAACGCGCAGACAGCTGATCGTCGCGTTCGACCTCAGATACGGCGACGCGGCGAACCGATGTGCGACTGCATCGGCGCAACGTGGATCCTGGAGCTGCGCTTCGGTCAACCGGCCTTAAACCGGCCGCCGGATTAGCAGCGCGGGCCGTCCGTGCGGAATTTTCGGGGTAGCTGACGGGGTAACGATAATGTGAAAACCCCGCTAGCGTGAACTGGCGGGCCCCGTTGCGTCACTTCATCGTACGATTGGTCTCTGGATGTAGCACTTCGGTTACAGCATCTGCCGATCGGGGTTGCTAAGCCTTCGCGGTCAGCGGAGGCCCCGGCATGTCAACCGATCTCGCTCAGCGCCCCAAATGGAACGAAGACCGCACCAAGGTCGATCTGGATCATCCCCGCGATCCGTCCGACTCTAACTTCCTGGAAGCGGCTAAGTCTGCGGAGAGTCCTGTTGGTCGTTACTTGCCCGGCAAATGGAGCTGGGGCTCGGCGAAGTCCTCATTCGATTGGTAGAGCACCTGCGCAGCGCCGGCCACGAAAAAGAAATGAACGGCAAGAAAACCCCGCCAGCGTGAACCGGCAGGCTTTGATTTCGTGGGCAATCACATGCGCCGGGCCGGCCATACTTTCGAGGTGGTCGATTCGATAGAGCGCGCGATCGCGGTGCTGACGGGTTGGGGCGTGGTGCGGGCGATGACGGTGTAAATGGGCCAGGGCCCCACTGCCTTACAGCGGTGCGCTTTTCCGCTCAGCTCTGAGGATTTCCATTTTCAGTTCAGCACTGCGGACTTCCAGCCACGCAGAGGCTTCGGCGAAATTGTCAGCTGACAGCACCGGCCAGCGCAACCAACACTCGGCTCGCGCCAGTTCGGCCGCTTTGCGGTGGGCACTCCGTTCGGCGATGTCTTCCGTCGTGTCGATCCGCTGTGACAACGGCCTCGTCCCTTTTTGAACAGTCCCCGGCCAAGCAATTACGGCCCCGCCCGTGCGGGGCTGGGGCCGTTACTTGCCTGCCGACGGCGGGGACGCGCAATCGGCAGAAACCGGTGATCCGAAATGACAATAAAAATCGCCGGCAGAGCTATTGCTACCGGAAACCACCCATCCGGGTCTTGTTACGGCGCGCCAGTGATTTGCGTTTTGGTGCCAGTTTTTCGTGCGCCCGGAAATTTGATGCAGATCAATGTGTGGTGCAGAACTGATTGCGTATGGGCGGATTTCTCGAGGCGGCGGATGGGCAGTGCGGCGATATTCTGGATGCTGTTTCTTGCATTCTGCGTACTGTTTTTGCCCGTTGATGCATAAGCGTGGGGCGGGGAATGAACCGAGACGACATTCTCGTCTGTATTTCGATGGTCTGGTTTGTCACGCTGTGCGGTGCGGCGATATGGATGTTCGTTCTTTGACGCAGGAGCGTGCCGTGAGGCCGCCGGCTTTGCCGAGAATGTGCTCGAACTCGGCCTCGACGCCGGCGTCGGCAGGCCGGACACCCTGGCGTCGCAAGCTTCGATCAAAGCGCCGCTTTAGTTTCTTGCCCATTTGCTCGGCGTTGTCGCAGGCCAGCGCCAGCTTTACCAGGCTGCGCAGCGTCGGTCCGCGCGATCGATGGCGGCGCAGTTCGGTGCCCTCGAGGCGTCTGGGCTCCATGTAGTATTTCTCCCCGTCGACGAGCTCGGCCACGAACGGCAGGCTCACCTCGACACGCGCGACGCCGGCGTAGCCGGTGAGCATCGGCACCTGCGTGAACATGTGGCGCATGGGCGCGCAGCGTGGTCCTGGCGCGGCGAGCGGTCAATCGGCCTTAACGGGCCGCCGGGTTGGCAGCGCGAGTCAGCGGTGCGTTATTTCGCGGCGGCTGGCATTGGACGGCGGGGAGGCGGAAGGCGCACCGGCGGGGCTGGCGGAGAAGGTGGGATTCGAACCCACGGTAGACTTGCGCCTACGGAGGTTTTCAAGACCTCTGCCTTAAACCACTCGGCCACCTCTCCAAGCTCAGTTTCCGCTGCTGTGGCCCTTTTGTGGCCCCTGGGGCACCTCAAAAGCACAAAAACCCTTGTGCCGCAGGCACTTCCTTGCACCGGTACGCCGGTTTTCAAGACCGGTGCCTTAAACCACTCGGCCACCCTTCCGTCTTTGGAAGCCTGCGGCTTAGCAAAGCGGGCAGGGCCGGGAAAGGGGCAATTGTCGCCCATGCGGGCATTTCCCGCGGGGCGAGGCGAGCGAACCGTTCGAAAACGCTTTGTTAATGATTTCCCTTAAAGCGATATTTCCGTCTGTCGCCGACGATCCCGCGCCAATCATTTTGGCGAGTTCATAGATTGGGGCGTACTGGAATGACGATTTCTTGGGGTTACACAGCGCTGATCGCCGTGGCGGCCGCCACCATGGCTTTGCCGACCGCAGCTTCGGCGGGGTGCTACAACTGCTATGCGCCGCCTCCGCCTTGCGGCACCTGCTATCAGCGGCAGGTTGTGCCGCCGCAATACCGTACCGTCGAGGAAACCGTGATGGTGGCTCCGGGTGCGACGATCGCTCACCGCACGCCGGCGCAATACCGCACCGTCATGGTGCCGCAGACCGTCATGGTGGCGCCCGAAGGCGTGCAATACGAGCAGGTCCCGCCGCAATATGCGACGCGGCAGCACGTCGAGATGGTCGCCCCGGCGCGCGAATTTTACGTCGCGGTGCCGCCGCGCTGCAATTCCTGCGGCTACTGACGTCCCATCGTCGCAGCGTCCGGCCAAACGCCGGCGCTCAATGCGTCTGCGCTGGTTCGGCAGGTCTGATCGAACGCCGAACCGGTTCGCTGCCCTCCAAAGCTAGGTACCCGCCTCTGGTGCGGGCTTCACGGGTTTGGCGCGCGGCCGGACAGGTGCGGGCGGGGCCATCGACCTGACCGGCTTCAGTGTCACGATGACGGGATTCGGCTTGTGGTCCTGAGCCGCCCCGGTGACGGCATCGACTCCCATCCCGACGAGCCCGCCGGCGACAATATTGCCGGCGAAGCCGACGGCGCCAGTCGGCGGAACCTCCTTTATCGACGGGACGACTTCCGGCTCGTAACCTTCCTTGGCGAAACTGACGGTGATGTCGGCGCTTCGCTTGGCCACGATGGCGCAGGGTGTGACGCATGCGGTCGGATTCTCGAGGCCGGAGATGGTGGCCTCGGCTCCCGATGGCGTCGATGAAATGCTGATATTTTCAGTCGTTCCGCGTGTCACCGACGCACAGCCGCCCAACGCCGCGGCGAGCGCCACGACTCCCAGAACACGCATTGATTGATCTCCCCGAGCCCGGTTGCATCCAATCGCAACCGGAGGATGAGATCAATAGCAACTGCTCGAAGATCGTTAATTCATGCACGCCTGTAGAGGCGGCGTTCCGGCACCCGCTTGATAGGGCCTAATTGAACGCGAAGGCGATCAGGCTGGAGCACAGCAGCAGTAGGCTAGCCGTGGTCAGTGCGAGAAACCCGTCGGAGACAATGTCGTGGTTGCGCATGTTACACCTGCCACTCTCGATGCTCGTCCGAATTTGTTAAAACTTTCGGAATCGCCGATCTGCCAGAGGTGATACGTCTTTCCGCCTGGGCTCACGCCCTCGAGCGAAAACCTTCGAATGCATGAGCGAGAAAAATCCCGGCGCTCACCAGGCCCATCACCGCTGTAACCGTCTCAATCATCGCAAACTTCCTTTGCGCCCCGCGCCTGCACCAAACGACTGCTGCGTTGCACAGTCAAAAAGATTTATTTGTCTGGATCGAAGATCCGGCCGAGTGATGATTTGCTGCAACAGGTTGTCTGAAAGCGGGACAAGGCAGGCGCGATCCGGCCCGTAATCGCCGCTCCGGGCCCGCAATTCTACGGACCGCGGCGGAAACCATTGATTCACCACGCCCGGGCTGACCCCATTTCCGCCGTGTTCCGGATGCGATATCTTCATGCCTTGGTGCGGAGGTGGGCCGCATCGCGGTGTAAGGCCGTTCACGCCTCCAGATAGGCATGCGGCCGGTGGAATGGTAATTGGGGCAATGGGGATTCGACGGCCAACTTCGATCATCCTGATGGCGCGTGGCGCTGCGGCAGTGGCAACCTGCCTCGTCCTCGCCAACTGCGCCTCGTCGAACAAGTTCGCGAGCCGGGTCGACCCCAAATATGGCGTTTCCAGTAGCCCGCGAGTTGTCGCGTTCGGGGAACCCGTGCCCAAGGGCGGTGGCACGTACCGGGTCGGCAAGCCCTACACCGTCGGCGGACGGGTCTATGTGCCCGAAGAAGATACCGAGTATCGCGAGGAGGGGATGGCCTCCTGGTACGGCGATGATTTCCACGGCCGCCTGACCGCCAATGGCGAAGTGTTCGACATGGGCTCGCTGACCGCCGCCCATCCGACCCTGCCGATGCCCAGCTACGCGCGCGTGACCAATCTCCGTAATGGCAAATCGCTGATCGTCCGCGTCAATGACCGCGGCCCCTACCATGGCAATCGCCTGATAGATGTCTCGAACAAAGCCGCCGAACTACTTGAATTCAAAGGAAATGGCGTCGCTCGCGTTCGTGTTGAATATGTCGGGCGCGCGCCGCTCGAAGGTTCCGACGATCGCCAGCTGATCGCGACCTTGCGCACCGGCGTTCCCGCGCCGTCACCGTCGACAGTCCGAATCGCATCCGCCCGGCCGTTCGTGCCGGAGCTTCCGTCGTCCGCCGGCCGGATCCGGGGCGAGGTTCCAATGCCGGAAGGGCGGCCTTACAGCCTCGGCAACACCTCGGCCGATTACGCCTCGATCAACGCGACGTCGGAAATGTCGGCCTCCAGCCACTCCCGCGGCCGGGTGGTCGAGAATCCGCGCGCGGTGTCTTATGAAGCCGACGAGCGCTACGCGGCCGGGCTGAGTTCGGCCTATGTGCCGATCGATCCGCGCGGCCCCGCCGAAGTGCTCAGCGGACGCGGGCTCTACTGATTCTGCCACCTCACGCGACTATTTGAGAAACGCGATCAGGGCGGCGTTGACCTCGTCGGGACGTTCCTGCTGAACCCAGTGACCGGCGCCTTCAATGATCAGCTTTTGCCGCAAGTCCGGCAGCACCCGCTCCATGTCGCCGATACGCTTGGCGCCGATCAGGCCGGTGATGACGGAGTCCTTCGAGCCCGCAACGAACAATGAGGGCTGATGGATCTGCGCGCCCTGCCATGGCGCGGTCATTTCCCAGTTCCGGTCGAGGTTGCGGTACCAGTTCAGCCCGCCGCGAAAGCCGGACTTTTTGTAGGCCTCGGCAAAATGGGCGATGTCGGTCTCATCCAGCCAATGCGGCAGGGGCAGGTCGGCGCGCAAATTGCCCAGGAATCCCTTGCCGTCCTCGACGAAGAGCGAATTGGGATCGGAAACGCCGCGCCCCAGAACCATCCGCATGGTCTGCGCGATATCGCGTTCGAACTCGGCTTCGGCAACGCCGGGCGTCTGGAAATACTGCCAGTAGAAATTCGTGATGCCGCCTTCGCGCAGGCTCTCGAGCGGCCGGCCGCGGCCGCGAAAGGGCGGCGGCACGCTGAGGCCCGCCACCTTGGTGAAGATGTCGGGCCTGAACAGCGCCGCGTGCCAGGCCACCGGCGCACCCCAGTCATGACCGACAATGACGGCCTGTTTCTCGCCGAGCGCTGCGACCAGCGCGACCATGTCGCCGACGGTGTCGAAGATGCTGTAGGCGTCGATCTCGGCCGGCGCGCTGGTTCGACCAAACCCCCGCATATCCGGCGCCACGACATGGAAACCGGCCGCGGCCAGGACCGGGATCTGGTGCCGCCAGGAATAGGACAATTCGGGCCAGCCGTGGCAAAGCACCACCAGCGGGCCCTGGCCCTGTTCGAGGACGAATTGCTCAATTCCGTTGGCGGAAAGGGTGCGTGAGGAGGGCATCGCGTTTCCGCCTTGTTTGCCGGATTTTGTCGGGTAACGGCTGGTTCCACAGGATAGGTTCCTTTGGCCGCCGCAGCAATCCGATCAGGCTGGAGACAAGTCCAAAACCTCAGTTGTTTGCGGTACTTCCAACTGTTAGAGCATGATCCGGAAAAGTGGACACCGGTTTTCCGAAAGATCATGCTCAAAACAAAAACGAGCGCGCGATGGCAGCGCCATCGCGCGGGAGAACGCCCGGATTCAGGACATCGCCGATGGCCATCGAGACCGCTATTTCCCGCAAATCCGACGCCGGGGCAGGCCGCCCTTCAGGCCGCCCTTGGCGCAGCCTGATCGCGGCTGCGGTTACGCTGGCGGTCGGATGGGGCGGGATCGTCTACGCTGCCAACAACAGCGTACAGGGCGCCAAGAAGGAAGATAACGCCTTTGACGGCGATGCGCCGACCGCAATCCTGATCGAGGCATCCAGCGGCAGCGTGCTGTTCGAGAAGAACGCCGATGAGCTGCGGGCGCCGTCCAGCATGATGAAGCTGATGACGGCCGAGGTGGTGTTCAACGCCATCAAGAAAGGCGACGTCAAACCGACGGACGAATACCGCATCAGTGAGAATGCCTGGCGCCGGGGCGGGGCGCCGTCGGGCACCTCGACGATGTTCGCGGCCATCAACAGCAAGGTCTCCGTCGACGATCTCCTGCACGGCGCGATCATCCCGAGCGGAAACGACGCCTGCATCGCGCTCGCCGAGGGCATTGCCGGCAACGAGCGCACCTTTGCCACCGACTTCATGACCAAGCGCGCTCGCGAACTCGGCCTGACAAAGTCGACGTTCGGCAATTCCAACGGGCTGCCCGATCCCGCCAACAAGATGACGGTGCGGGAGCTTTCAAAACTCGCGCGTTACGTCATCCAGACCTATCCCGAGTTCTACAAACTGTTCGGCGAGAAAGAATTCACCTGGAACAAGATCCGGCAGCAGAACCGCAATCCGCTGCTGAACTCACTCACCGGCGCCGACGGGCTGAAGACCGGCTACACCAAGGAAGGCGGTTATGGCATGGTCGGCTCCGCGGTCCAGAACGACACAAGGCTGATCGTCGTAGTCAACGGCCTCGAGGATCCCGAAGATCGCGCGACCGAAGCCAAGAAGATGCTGGAATGGGGTTTTCGCAGCTTCGAAACGCGGACCTTGTTCGCGGCAAACCAGCAGATCGGCTACGCCAAGGTGTTCGGCGGCGACAGCCGTTCGGTGAAGCTCGCCAGTCCCGATCCGATCAAGGTGATGGTCCCCAAGAACGGCAATGAGCGATTGATCGCCCGCATCGTCTACAACGGGCCGGTGCGCGCGCCGATCCAACCCGGCCAGCAGGTCGGCATCGTCAGGGTATGGCGCGGCGCCAACATCGCGATGGAGGCCCCGCTCTACGCCGCCGAAGCGGTCGGCACCGGTTCGACCGTGCGCCGCGCGATCGACGGAGCCAGCGAGCTCGTCATCGGCATGTTCCGCGCGAGCGCAGAGAAGCTCTGATCATGGCCGAGGCAGCGGTCAAGCGGACTTCCGGGCGCGGCAAGTTCATTTCATTCGAGGGCGGCGAGGGCTCGGGAAAGTCCACCCAGATCAGGAAGCTCGCCGAGCGCCTCGATGCGGCGAAGCTGCGGGCCATCGTGACCCGCGAACCCGGGGGATCGCCGGGCGCCGAAATCATCCGGCATCTGGTGCTGTCCGGCATGGGCAAGCTGCTCGGTCCCGAAGCCGAGACGCTGCTGTTTGCCGCCGCGCGCGACGACCATGTGCACACGGTGATCGAGCCCTCGCTCAGCCAGGGTACATGGGTGCTGTGCGACCGGTTCTTCGAACTCGACGCGGGCCTATCAGGGCAGCCTGGGGCAGGTCGCTCCCGGCGTGCTCAACGCGATGCAGCGGGTCACCATCGGTGACCTCAAGCCGGACCTGACCATCATCCTCGACGTCCCCGTCGAAGTCGGCCTGCAGCGCGCCGCCGCCCGCCGCGGCACCGGAGCGCCTGACCGGTTCGAGGCCGAAGACATCAAGTTCCACCAGGATCTGCGCGACGCCTACCGGCAGATTGCCGCCGACGATCCGCAGCGCTGCGTGCTGATCGATGCCAATGCCGATGCCGAGGTCGTCGCCGCTCAGGTCTGGAGCGCCTTGCGCGATCATCTGTTCGCGATCCCCAACGCGGCCAGCACCGCATGAGCGCCCGCAAGACCGAGCAGGAGACCGCGGTCCGGCATCCCCGTCAAACGCCAGACCTGTTCGGACATCGCGAGGCGGAGACGGCGTTGCTGAGCGCCTATCGCAGCGGGAGAATTCCGCATGCTTGGCTGATCGGAGGCGCGCAGGGCATCGGCAAGGCGACGCTTGCCTATCGCATGGCGAGGTTCGTGCTCACCCATCGCGATCCGCTGGCGGCCTCGGTGCAACGGGCCGAGACGCTCGCGGTCGATCCATCGGACCCGGTAGCGCGGCAGATCACGGCCGGCGCCCATGGCGGGTTGCTCGTGCTCGAACGCGGTCTCAATGACCGCGGCGTGTTGCGGACCGTCATCACTGTCGACGAGACGCGGGAGACGATTTCGTTTTTCGGCTCGACCGCCGCCGTCGACGGCTGGCGGGTCTGCATCGTCGACACCGTCGATGAGCTCAATCCGAACGCAGCGAACGCACTGCTGAAGGTTCTCGAAGAACCGCCGCAGCGATCGCTGTTTCTTCTCGTTAGTCACGCCCCTGCACGGGCGCTGCCTACCATCCTGTCCCGCTGTCGCAAGTTGCCGCTGCGGCCGCTCGCCGCCAGCGACGTCACGCGTGCGGCCGCGAGCGCCACGGAGATCGCAGTCGATGATCCAGCCCTTGCGGAGGCGGCGGCGGCATCGGAGGGAAGCGTCGGGCGCGCACTCAACCTGCTCGGCGGTGATGCGCTGAAACTGCAGCAGCGGACCGCGGCAATGCTGGCGACGCTGCCCCGGGTGGATCCGCGCGAATTGCATGCGCTCGGCGATGCGCTCGGCACCAGCGACCGCGTCGCGCTGGCGGCCTTCATCGACGGCATCGATCGCTGGATCTCAGAAAAACTGCGCGTCGACGACGCCAACGCGAATTTGCCGCGCCTTGCACGACTGGCGGAGGTATGGGAAAAGATCATCCGCGCCGCGCGCGATACCGAAGCGTACAATCTGGAACGAAAACCGCTGGTTTTCTCGGTATTCTCGATGCTCGCGGAAGCAACGCGGTAGGCGCTTTGCCTGATATCAATCCCGACAAGCCGGTTTGAACACTTAAAGGAATTCGTGGTGGCCGTTAAGAAAAAATCTTCAAAGAAGAAGAAAGCAAAGAAGGCAGCGCCGCGCACCAAGGCCGCGCCGAAAAAGCGCGCGAAGAAGAGCACGGCCGCCGCGAAGAAGACAGCCAAGACAGCGACCAACAAGACCACCAGGAAAGCGGCCAAGAAATCGAAGAAGGCAACAAGGAAGCCTGCCGCGAAAAAGACCGCCAAAAGACCGGTTAGCAAATCCGCGAAGACGAAGTCCGCGAAGAAAGCTGCCCCGAAGAAGGCCGCGCCGCAGCCGTCAGGCTCCGTCTCCCCGCAAACCAGCGCGCCCGCCAAATTCCGCAAGCCGAAAGCCGTGGCACCTGCCGGCGCGGCAGTTCCCGCCGCAAAGCCCGCGCCGGCAGCACGGCCCGCGCCGGCCCCGTCGCGCGAAAACATCTTCTACATCACGACCGCAATCGCCTATCCAAACGGCGTGCCGCATATCGGCCACGCCTATGAAGCGATCGCGACCGATGCGCTGGCGCGCTTTCAGCGGCTCAACGGCAAGGACGTGTTTTTCCTGACCGGGACCGACGAGCACGGCCTGAAAATGGTCCAGACCGCCGAGGCTGAAAAGCTGCCGACGATGGAAGTGGCCACCCGGAATGCGTTGCGATTCAAGCAGATGGACGAGCGTCTGAACGTCTCGTTCGACCGCTTCATCCGTACCACCGAGCCCGAGCATCATCGTTCGGTCCAGGTGGTCTGGAATCGCATGCAAGAGAACGGCGACATTTACATCGATACCTATTCCGGCTGGTATTCGGTGCGCGATGAAGCCTATTACGCCGAGGAAGAGACCGTCGTCGGTGAGGACAATGTCCGCCGCGGCCCGCAGGGTTCGCCGGTGGAGTGGGTCGAGGAGAAGAGCTACTTCTTCAAGCTGTCCGCCTATCAGGACCGGCTGCTGGCGCTGTACGCGAACCAACCCGATTTCATCGGCCCGGATTCACGCCGCAACGAGGTCTTCAGCTTCGTCAAGGGCGGCCTGAAGGATCTGTCGATCTCGCGCACCACGTTCGACTGGGGCGTCAAGGTGCCGACCGACCCCGAACACGTGATGTATGTCTGGGTCGATGCGTTGACCAACTACATCACCGGCGTCGGCTTTCCCGACGAGAGCAGCGAGACCTGGCGCTACTGGCCGGCCGACGTGCACATCATCGGCAAGGACATCATCCGCTTCCACGCGGTGTATTGGCCGGCGTTCCTGATGTCGGCAGGGATTCCGGTGCAGAAGCGGGTCTATGCGCACGGCTTCCTGTTCAACAGGGGCGAGAAGATGTCGAAGTCGGTCGGCAACGTCGTCGATCCCTTCAATCTTGCCGACCAATACGGCGTCGACCAGATGCGTTATTTCTTCCTGCGCGAGGTGCCGTTCGGACAGGACGGCAATTACAACCACGAAGCTATCGTCGCGCGCATCAATGCCGATCTCGCCAACGATCTCGGCAATCTGGCGCAGCGCTCGCTGTCGATGATCGCAAAGCAACTCGGCGGCGTCCTGCCGGAGCCTGGCGAATTCACTGACAATGACAAGGCGATCCTGGCGCAGGCCGACGGCATGCTCGAACTGTCGCGAACCGCGATGGCGACGCAACAGATCCATCAATGGCTGAACGCGGTCTGGGCTGTGGTGGCGGAAGCCAACCGCTATTTCGCGGGCGAGGCGCCGTGGGCGCTGGCGAAGACCGATCCGGCGCGTCAGAAAACCGTGCTGTACGTCACTGCCGAAGTCGTGCGCCAGGTCGCGATCCTGGCGCAGGCGGCGATGCCGGAAGCGTCGGCAAAGCTGCTGGATAGTCTCGGCGTTCCCCACGACGCGCGCAACTTCGCCGCACTCGGCAGCACTAAGCGTATCGCGGCAGCTACGGCATTGCCGGCGCCGGTCGGCGTGTTCCCGCGCTATGTCGAACCCAAAGTGGATTGAGCGGTTCGCACGCCATGCTGGTCGACAGTCACTGTCATCTCGATTTTCCCGATTTCGCCGAGGATCTCGACGCCATCGTTACGCGCGCCGAGACCGCCGGTATCGGGCGCATCGTCACGATCTCGACCCGGGTGAAACGGCTTGGCAGGCTATTGGCCATCGCCGAGCGATTTCCCAACGTCTATTGTTCGGTCGGCACCCATCCGCATCACGCCGATGAGGAAGACGGCATTCCCGCTGCTGAACTGATTGAGCTGACCCGGCATCCAAAAGTCGTGGCGCTGGGTGAGGCGGGGCTGGATTACTTTTACGAGCACGGTTCACGCGAGGCGCAGGAGCGTGGCTTTCGCGCCCATATCGCCGCTGCCCGCGCCACCGGCCTGCCGCTGGTGATCCATACCCGCGAAGCCGACGAGGATTGCGGCCGCATCCTCGAGGACGAGGTCGGCAAGGGCGCGTTCAAGGCCGTGCTGCATTGCTACACCGGCGGGCGGGACCTTGCGATGAAGGCCATTTCGCTGGGCCTTTCGATTTCATTCACCGGCATCCTGACGTTCAAGAAATCGGAGAGTCTTCGCGCGCTCGCGGCTGAACTGCCGGCCGACCGCATCATGGTCGAAACCGACTCGCCGTATCTGGCGCCCGGCAAATTCCGGGGAAAACGTAACGAGCCGTCTTACGTGGTGGAGGTCGCAAAAGTGCTGGCGGAAACGCGCGGCGTCTCGCTGGAAGAGATTTCACGACAGACGAGCGAAAACTTCTTCCGCCTGTTCTCAAAAGTGCCCGCGCCGAAGGCTGCGGCATGACGCGGACGCTGACGATCCTTGGCTGCGGTTCTTCGGCGGGCGTTCCCCGGCCCGCGCTCGGCTGGGGCGCCTGCGATCCCAACAATCCCAAGAACCGGCGCCGCCGTTGTTCGCTGCTCGCCGAACAAACGTCGGAGCGGGGCACCACGCGGGTCGTGATCGATACCTCGCCCGACCTGCGCGAGCAATTGATCGATACCAATGTCGATCACATCGACGCGGTATTCCTGACCCACGAGCATGCCGACCAAACCCACGGCATCGACGATCTCCGTTCGGTGGTGCTGCACCAGCGCCGGCGCATTCCGGTTTATTTCAATCAATCGACCGCCAAAGACATCATGGCTCGGTTTTCCTACTGCTTCATCGCGCCGGAAGGCAGCGACTATCCGCCGATCCTGACCCGTCATTCGATCGAGGCGGGTGAGAGCCGCACCATCGAGGGGAAGGGCGGTCCGCTCACCTTGTCGGCGTTCCTGGTTCAGCACGGTAACATCCCGGCGCTCGGCTATCGCATTGGCGACGCCGCCTACACGCCCGACCTCCACGACATCCCCGAAGAGAGCTGGCGGTGCCTCGAAAACCTCGATCTCTGGATCGTCGACGGGCTGCGCTATGCCGGGCACCCCAGTCATTTCAGCGTCAGCGATGCGCTGTCCTGGATCGACCGCTTCAAGCCGAAGCGCGCCGTCATCACCAATATGCATTCCGACCTCGACTATGAGGTGCTGCGCCAAAGCCTGCCGGCCGGGGTAATTCCGGCCTATGACGGCATGCGGCTGACGCTGGATTGATGGCGAACGCCTTGTGTCGCTGCGCGATTGGCGAGAGGGTGCCGGTTCCGCTGAAACGCAGATTTGAGGTGGGTCATGTCGTCAGATCATCGGCTGGGTGCCGTAGCGCTCGCGTTGCTATCCTGCGCCATGCTCACAACAGGCGTTCCCGCCCGCACCGAGGAGCAGGTGCCCGCGCCGTTGCTTGCGACCCATCCGATGGATGCGCTGACGCCGGTCGAGATTACGGCGTCCGCCAGAATCCTGCGCGAGGCCGGCAAGCTCGGCGATGACGTCCAGATGGTTTCGCTTTCGCTGGAGGAGAACTCCAAGGGCGAGGTGCGCGCCTGGACCAAGGGCCAACCGTTCGGCCGCCACGCCTTCGCGGTGTTGCTCGCGAACGGCAAGGTGGCGGAAGCCCGTATCGATCTCGGTGCGCAGGCGCTGACGGCCTGGACCCCGATCGAAAACCGTCAGGCCGCGCTGACGATTAACGAATTCATCTCCGCATCCAAAATCGTCAAGGCCGACGATCGCTGGCGTGCGGCGATGGCCAAACGCGGGATCACCAATTTCCAAGATATCGTGTGCTTCCCGCTGGCGCCCGGACCGGCGATCGACCCGGCGCTGGCCGGACGCCGCCTGCTCAGCGTGCCCTGTGTCGATACGTCAGGCGCGGGCAACAATCTCTGGGGTAAACCGATCGAGAACGTGATGGCCACGGTGGACCTGGCCGCGGGCACGGTCGTTTCGGTTGCAGATCTCGGCGTTTTGCCGCCGCCGCCGGAAACGCCGAGCCATGCCTGGGCGAATTCGGGCCGCGCCCGCGCCATGCCGAAGCCGGTAGAGATATCCGCGCCGCAGGGCTCGAACCTGTCGGTCTCGGGCGGAGAGGTACGCTGGGACAATTGGTCGTTCCACGTTCGCCTCGATCCGAGGCTGGGTTCGGTGCTGTCCCTCATCCGGTACAGCGATCATGGTACCGCGCGCGATATCGCCTATCAGATGTCGGCAAGCGAGATGTTCGTGCCCTATATGGACCCGGTCGCGACCTGGTCGTTCCGCGGCTACATGGATATCGGCGAATACGGGTTCGGGCTGCTGGCAACGCAATTGCGGCCGGGCCGGGATTGCCCGGGGAGCGCGTCATTTCTCGACATGACGATTGCCGACACCAGGGGACAGCCGGTGGGCTTGAAGGGCGTCGTGTGCCTGTTCGAACGCCCAACCGGCGATCCGCTGTGGCGGCACGACGAGGCCGTGAACGGTACGTTCGAGATGCGGGCAAATACCGAACTCGTGGTCCGGATGGCGCCAGTCGTCGGCAATTACGATTATCTTGTCGACTACGTCTTCAACCGCGCCGGCGATATCGACGTGCGGCTCGGCGCCTACGGCATCGACGAGACCAAAGGCGTCGCGTCCTCGACTCTCACCGATCCAACGGCTGCGGCGGATACCGCCTATGGTACGTTGATTGCCAAGCGTCTCATTGCCGTCAACCACGATCACTATATGGCGTTCCGGATCGACATGGATGTGGACGGGACCGACAACCGGCTGGTCGAGGATCGCATTGTGCCGCGCCGGATCTCGGCAGATGGCCCGCGGCGCAGCCTCTGGCAGGTCGAGAGCCATCCGCTTGCGATCGAAGGGCCGGTGACGACCCCGCTCAATGCCGCGCAATTCCGCGTCGAGAGCGCCAGCCGCCGCAACGCGCAGGGCTATCCGACCGGGTACCAGCTTGAACCGGGACATACGGACACTTCGATCCTTGCGCCCGACGACCCGATCCAGGTTCGCGCTGGATTTTCCGCCTATACGCTGTGGTCGAGCGCCTACGCGCCAGGCGAGCATTTCGCGGCCGGCGCTTATCCGAACGAAAACCCCGATGCCGATGGCCTGCCGAAATGGGTCGCAGCGAAGCGCCCGATCGATGGCCGTGACCTCGTGCTCTGGTACACGATCGGTTTCCGGCACGTACCGCGCGCCGAAGACTGGCCGGCGATGCCGGGTCTCTGGCACGGATTTAGGTTGCGGCCGTTCAACTTTTTCGACCGCAGCCCGGCGCTCGATGTGCCGCCGGAGACGGCGGCAGCGAAATGAGGCTGGCGCTGACGATCCTTGCCGTGGGCGCGGCGATCGTTTCCGCGTCCGGCCAACCGCACGCCGGAGATGGCGTTGCGCTTGCTGCACCGTCGGTGGCACCAGCGGGCGCGCTGCTCTATCTCGACCGATCGCGCTGGCGGCAGGCAGACAACGCACAGAAGATCGCGCTGGCGACGGATTTCATGCGGATATACTGCGGAAGTCCCGCGATGTCACCGTCTATCCTCGTCGGTTGTCTCGATAGCGCCGAGGACGCCGGATCGATGTTCGAGCGCGCGCTGATCTGCGTCGCAACGGATCGCGGTAGGATTTCGACGCCGCGCTGAAGAATTCACATCCGCTCAGGCCGAAATCGCCTTGGCCGAATCCACCTGATTGCGCAGCAGGAATTTCTGGATTTTCCCCGTGGACGTCTTCGGGATCGATCCGAACACGACCGCCTTCGGCGTCTTGAAGCCGGACATCTGGCTGCGGCAGAAGGCGATGATCTCGGCTTCGGTCGCGCGCGCGCCTTCCTTTAGTTCGACGAAGGCGCAGGGCACTTCGCCCCACTTCGGGTCGGGCTTTGCCACCACGGCTGCGAACAGCACGGCGGGATGCTTGTAGAGAATATCCTCGACCTCGACCGAGGAGATATTCTCGCCGCCTGATATGATGATGTCCTTGGAGCGGTCCTTGATGATGACATAGCCGTGCTCGTCGAGCACGCCGAGATCGCCGGTGTGGAACCAGCCGCCCGCAAAGGCTTCGCGGGTGGCCTTCTCGTTCTTCAGATAGCCCTTCATCACGATGTTGCCGCGGAACATCACTTCGCCGATGGTCTCGCCGTCGCGCGGCACCTCGCGCATGGTTTCGGGATTGAGCACGGTGACGCCCTCCTGCAGCGGGTAGGGCACGCCCTGCCGGCGCTTGAGCTGCGCGCGCTGGTCGGCGGCCAGGTCATCCCAGCCCGGCTGTTCGGCGCAGACGGAAGCGGGACCATAGACCTCGGTCAGGCCGTAGACATGAGTCAGCTTGATGCCGATGCGCTCGGCGCCTTCGAGTACCGCGACCGGCGGGGCGGCACCCGCGATCAGCCCGATCACCGGCCGTGCGGCGCCGCCGACCGGCGCGCCCGGCGCGTTGATCAGGGTGTTGTAGACGATCGGCGCGCCGCACATGTGGGTGACGCCGTGTTTCGGGATCAGTTCGAAGATTTTTGCGGGATCGACTTTGCGCAGGCAGACATTGACGCCGGCGGCCGCCGCAACGGTCCAGGGAAAGCACCAGCCGTTGCAGTGGAACATCGGCAGCGTCCAGAGGTAGACCGGATGCTGGCCGAGATTGCCGGCCAGGATATTGCTGACGGCGTTGAGATAGGCGCCGCGGTGATGGGTCACCACGCCCTTGGGGTTGCCTGTCGTGCCCGAGGTGTAGCTCAGCGCAATCGCGTCCCATTCGTCGTCCGGAAGCCTTGCAACGAAATCCGGATCGCCTCGCGCGACCGCCGCCTCATATTCGAGTTCGCCGATCCGCTTGCCGCCGGCATAGGAGGCATCGTCGACGTCGATAACAAAGGGTTTTGCGCCCTTCATCAGCGTCAACGCTTCCTCGATCACGCCGGAAAATTCGGGATCGACGAGGATGATTTTGGCGCCGCCATGGTCGAGCTGGAACGCGATCGAGGCAGCGTCGAGCCGGATGTTGAGCGCGTTGAGCACGGCGCCCGCCATCGGTACCGCAAAATGCAACTCGTTCATCGCCGGGATGTTCGGCAGCATCGCTGCCACGGTATCGCCATGGCCGATGCCGCGGCCGGCAAGATATGACGCAAATCGCCGGCAGCGCGCGTAGATTTCGGACCAGGTAAAGCTGCGGCCTTCATAGACGGTGCTAATATGATCGGGATAGACCGCGGCGGAGCGCGCCAGAAAACTCAGCGGCGTCAACGGCACGTAATTTGCGGGCGTCTTGTCCAGTCCGATGCTGTATTGGTTTTGGGCTGCACTCATCGGCTTTGTCCCATCTTGCGAAGTTTGGGTCTTACAGGAACCCGATCGAAATCCACGGGAAGATCGCCACGATGACGAGGCCGATCATGAGCGCCAGCAGATAGCCCCAGATCGGCCTGATACCGTCAGCCGGATCGACCCTTCCAATGGCGCAGGCGGCATAATAGCCCACCCCGAACGGCGGCGCGAACAATCCGATGCCCATCGCGAGGATGATGATCATCGCATAGTGCACCTCGTGCACGCCGACGGCACGAGCGATGGGAAACAGCAGCGGCCCGAACAGCACGATCGCCGGAATGCCCTCGAGCACGCTGCCGAGGATCGTGAACGCCAGGATGGACACCGCGATGAACGTCGCCGAACCGCCGGGCAGGCCGGTCATGGCGGCGGCCAGCGCGCGCGAAAAGCCGGATTGGGTCAGGCCCCAGGCCATGCCGGTGGCGCAGCCAATGATCAGCAGGATCGCGCCCGACAGGCAGGCGGTCTCGACCAGCATCGGCATGATGCGCCGCCAGTCGAAATTGCGGTAGATCAGAAGGCCGTAAATCAGGAAGCCGACCAGGAACGCGTAGACAATGCCGATGGTGGAAACCTCGGTCGCGGTCGCGATACCCTCGACCACGGCGTAGCGGATCACGAACGGCAGTGCCAATGCGGGCAGGGCGATGATCAGCGCCCGGCCGATCTCGCTGCCGCTGGCCCTGGTGACGTGCTGCAGATCCTCAGCCCGGTAGCGCCACCACACCAGCGCCGACAGCGTGATCGCCAGCACCACGCCCGGCAGCAATCCGCCGGTGAACAGCGCCGAGATCGAGACCCCCGTCACCGAGCCGATCGTGATCAGCACGAGACTGGGCGGAATGGTTTCGGTCTGCGCGCCGGTGGCCGCGAGCAGGGCGACCAGATCGCCCGGCCTGGCGCCGCGCGCCTTCATTTCCGGAAACAGCACCGGCGCCACGGCGGCCATGTCGGCGGCCTTCGAGCCGGATATGCCCGAGACCAGGTACATCGCGCCGACCAGCACGTAGTGCAGCCCGCCCCGGACATGGCCGAGCAAACTGGCCAGAAACGCTACCATGGCCCGCGCCATGCCCGTCATCTCGATCAATAGCCCCAGGAACACGAACAGCGGCACCGACAGCAGGATCAAATGGCTCATGCCCTCGTCCATGCGGCCGACCAGCACCATCAACGGCGTATTCGTGGTCAGCGCCAGATAGCCGTAGGTGGCGAGCCCAAACCCGAACGCGATCGGCACCCCGGCAAACACGCAGAACCCGGCGACGCCGACAAAGAAGATGATCAGGTTGATATTGCCGAGCGGCTTCAGCCAGCCCTTCAGGAGCCAGAACACCGCTATCACCAGCGCGACCGAAAGGATCGCGCCTAGTACGGTGCGGACGTCACCCGCGCGCACCAGCCGCAGGAAGGCAAACAACCCCATCAGGCAGATGCCGACCGGCAGCGCCGCGGCGCGCCAGCTGTTGAGGATCTGCAGCGCCGGCGTGGTGATATAACTCTCTTCGTAGGCGTATTCGTAAGACGGCCCGACGATCATGAGCAGGAATGCCAGCGCGGCGCAGGTCGCGATCAGATCCAGATAGGCTCGCATGGCGGGTCTGGCATTGGCGACGATCGCCGTCATCCGCATATGCTCGGCACGGCGGAACGCCACCGCCGCTCCCAGCATCGCCAGCCACAGGAACAGGATCGACGCCAGTTCGTCCGACCAGATCAGCGGGCTGTGCAGCCCGTAACGCGACACCACCCCGGCGAACAGGATGACGATTTCGGCGACCACCAGCAACGCCGCCGGAATTTCGACCAGCATGCCCAGCGCATGCTCGATCGACGCCAACAGCTGACGGCGGCGAGGGGGCTTGAACGCCACCTCGCCGGCCGCATTTTGGGTCATTTCGGCATGAGCCATCACGGCCCCCAGGCTATGCGTTACGACAGCTTGCCGACGGATTTTTCGAGCAAGGCCCAGGCCTGGTCGCCGTATTTGCCCTTCCATTCCGCATAGAACCCGGCGGAACGAAGCTTTTCGCGGAACGGTGCCACATCGGGCTGGTTGAACACGAGGCCCTTGGACTCCAGTTCGCCGCGCAAATTGGCGTTCAACTTGGCGGTATCGCCGCGCTCGTTGATGGCTGCCGCGTTGATGTTCTTGGCGACGATGGCGCGGACGTCCTCGGGAATCTTCTCCCAGGAGCGGCGATTGGCGAGGAACCAGAAGCCGTCCCACATGTGGTTGGTCAGCGAGCAATATTTCTGCACTTCGTACAGCTTTGCGGTCGAGATCAGCGCCAGCGGATTTTCCTGGCCTTCGACAATCTTGGTTTGCAGCGCCGAATAGACCTCGCTGAAATTGATCGAGGCGGGCGAGGCGTCGAACGCCTTGAACATCGAGGTCCAGAGCGGCGAGACCGGCACGCGGATCTTGAAGCCCTTGTAATCGTCGGGGCTGTTGATCGGCTTGCTCGAGGACGTGGTCTGGCGGAACCCGTTGTCCCAGATATTGTCCATCGGCACGAGACCGGCCTTGCCGATTTCGCCGCGCACATAGGCGCCGAGATCGCCGTCCATGGCCTTCCAGACCGTGTCATAGTCCGGGAACGCAAAGCCGATGCCGTTGATCGAGGCCGCCGGAACCAGCGTCGCCAGGATCAGGCCGGACAGCGTGAAGAATTCGATGCCGCCGGAGCGGATCTGGCTCAGCATGTCGGTGTCGGAGCCGAGCTGGTTGTTCGGGAAAATCTGCAGGTCGAACCGGCCGTTGGTGTCAGCCTTGATCGCCGCCGACATCTCCTTGGCGCGCACGTTCATCGGGTGCGAGTCCGGCGCGTTGTTGGCATATTTGTAGGTGAATTCGGCCGTCTGGGCCCGCGCCACAAACGGCGCGCCGATACCGCCCAAAACCGCTGACGCAGCGGATGCCTTCAAAAGCGTGCGTCGTGAAAAGCTCATCTGTTTCTCCCTCGAGACTTATTGTTCTTGATGCAATTCTATACGGACCTGATGCCGCGGGGTCATCAGCGATCTCGCTGGCGATCTGGTTTCCCGGGCTTATTGCAGCGCCAGCCTGCCGCGGCAATATCGGCTTTCGGGCGAGCGAACAGATGGCAAAACATTCGCGCGCGGCTTTCCGGCGCCGACGCTCAGGCCGATGGTTGATCTGATTTGGAAGGAATTCCAGCTAAATGTTTGATCTAATTAGAGATATAAATATTCCATAATATATCTTATGCGAATTACAGATATTGGACATGGCCTTGTCACTACCGGCCCACCCGACTGTGCAGCGGTCGTCTGGCGTAAAGTCCGCCGCGCGCTATCGGCGAAGAACGCGGGCTAAGGCCAGATGGTGTTGAGAATTTCCGCCAGCCGGGCGCCGCCCTTGGCGATGCCTATCATGACCGTGTCGCTGGCCCAGGCCGCCGGCCAGTCATCGGGGCCGCCCGGGCTCGCCGGAACCACCCTCGCCGCTGCCAGCAGTTCCCGGGTTGCTGCGTCGCCGATGTCGGTCGGGATGTCGTCCCACTCGGCGTGCAGGTTGATATTCTGGTCCTGGATGAAGTTGCCGCCGATGGTATCGTTCGCCGGATCGATCGCGTGCGCGACGTCGGGATCGACCAGCTGGCCGTTATTGTCCAGATAGACCGAACCGACATGCAGCGGCTGATGCAAGTCGCCGATGAAGTGGGTGAGCAGCAACAGCGCCTCCCGCTTGTCCTTGATCGAAAATGCGAACGTTGGCGGCACGGGCTTGTCCGACAACACCGCGATCGCTGCCGCGATCGCCGCTACCAGATCGTGCGGGCTGGTGCCCTGAAAACTGCGGTCAAAACCGTTGCGCTCGATCGCGACGTCGTCGAAATGAAACGTGTTGTGACAGCCAAGCTGCGGCTTGCTGGGATCCGATGGATACAAACACGTCGTCCAATTTCGCGACGCGTAATCCTCCATCAGGCCACGCTCGTTCTTGAATGGGATGCACGGCAGCTCATATTCGGGATGCAGATCATTCAGCGTATATTTGAATGTGCCGTCGGAAAGCTTGGCGACGCTCTTGACGCAATCGGCCCAGGGCCCTGCCTCGCGAAGATCGAAGCCCTGCGACCCCGGCGTCGGGTCGTGCGACCCGGGCGGATTGAGGATCTGCTTGACCTGCGCGCTTGCGTTCGGTTTCAGCAAATTGTCCGCGATCGAGCCAATGACCCGGTGCCCCAGAAATGCCCAGGCCGAGGCGGAGGCGGGATAAAATGCGCACAACAGGCAAACGAGGGCGAAGATTATTCTGGACATGAGCACCTCGCGGTCACGCTCAAAGGGGCACATTCGTCACGGTTGTGATTTAGACACAATGCAATTTCGGAGGCAATGCGGCAAGCCGCCGCCAAAGCCATCCTGACGCAGCCATGTGACAGCCGTTTCGGCGCCTACCGTCCCTTGAACCGCGGCTTCCGCCGTTCCCAAAAACGCCTCGACGCCTTCCTTGTGGTCCTCAGTCAGGCTAGCCAGTGCGAACTGGTCGACGTCCATATGGCTGGCGAGATCGTCGAGCGCGTGCGCGAGCCGGTTGACGGTCAGCTTCGTCATCGCGACCGACAGCGGCGGCTGCGCCGCGACCTTGGCGGCGAGTGCCATCGCGGCGTCGAACGCCTTGCCGGGATCGGCCACCTCCTCCACCAGACGCCATTCATAGGCCTCGGCCGCCGAGATGCGCTGGTCGGCCAGGATCACGGCCTGCTTGGTGCGCGCCGGACCCATCAGGTGAAGCATCCGCGGCACGCTCTGCCAGCTCATGTTCATGCCGAGCCCAATCTCGGGCACGCGCATATGGGCATCGCTGGCCATCACCCGGAAATCCAGCGCCACCGCCAGCGCCACGCCGCCGCCGACGCAAAAGCCCTCGATGGCGCCGATCGTGATCTGTTCCATCTCCTGCCAGGCATGCGTCAGTCGCGGCCCGAGTTTCAGGTGACGGCGCAGCCCGCCGAGATCCATGGTCTTGCGCAACCGGCCCTCGGGATCTTTCAGGTCGAAGCCGGCGCTGAATGATTTTGTGCCGCCAGTGAGCACGACGACCGAGGTTTCGGCATCATCCTCAAAGCTGCGGGCGGCATCGGTGAGTTGGCGCAGCGCCTCCGGCGACAGCGCATTGATGCCGTCGCCGCGATCGAAGCGGACGACCGCAATGCGCCCCTCGGGGCCGAGGCCTTTCTCGATGGTGACAAACTTCGTCAACGCACGGCTCCCTGCCGTTTTTTTTATTGTAGCCTACAAATGACCGGTGCGCTCACGCGCGGGTCGTTCGTCCGGCGCGGGAAAGCGGAACGTGGTGCCGATCGTGATCCAGCTGGCATTTTCGCCCATGATATTGTGCCCATAGATCAGATCGACGGAAAAAATTTCGTTGGGACGGTAACGCACGCCGGTCTGGAAACGGGGCCGGACCACGTTCGGTGTATCCGCGGCCCCAGCCTGGCCGAACGCCTCGATCGTCCATTGCAAAACCTCGGTGAATTTCCAGTCAAAGCCGACCCCATAGGTCAGGTAATGCCGATCGACGGTGCGATCCCACAACCAGCCGGCATTGACGTTGATCCGCATGTTCTCGGACAGCCGGTACGTCGCCGGCACGACCGCGAAAGCCGTTAGATTTTCTCCGCTTAGCGCATCGAACGAGCCGCCGGCATAGAACGAATAACCGAGCCTCCCAATTCCGGTCGGCGCAATGTTCCATTTCGCCTTCGGCGCGATGCTGTTGCTCCAGTCGCCATCGCTGTGGGACCTGACCGACTGCAGGCTCAATTCCACCGGTCTGACAATATTCACGGCACAGGATGGGTTGGCGACGGCCGAAAAATCGGTGTTGGTGGCGGCTTGCAGCCAGCTCTCGATCTTGCATGATCCGACTTCGGAAATGTCGGCGGCGTCGACCGCATAGGCGCCGTTGGCCGCTCGCGCTTTGCCGCCCGGAAACCCCACCGATATGCCCGCGATGGCTATTACAATGCGCCCTGCCCAACACCCCATCGGTAAATGCTAGCAGAGTCTTCGCCTCGACATAGCCCGGATTTTGCGCCTATCTTGGACCCATGACCGACCATGATCGCGACCATCATCACCACCACGATCACGACCATTCGGAATTGTCGGAGACCGAGCTGCGCGTGCGCGCGCTCGAAACGATCTTGACCGAAAAAGGCTATGTCGAACCGGCCGCGCTCGATGCCATCATCCAGGCCTATGAGACCAAAATCGGCCCGCACAATGGCGCGCAGGTCGTCGCCAAGGCCTGGACCGATCCGGCCTTCAAACAAGCCCTGCTCGATGACGCCACCAGGGCAGTGAGCACGCTCGGCCACGTCAGCCGCGTCGGCGACCATCTCGTCGCCGTCGAGAACACGCCGCAGCGCCATAACATGGTCGTGTGCACGCTGTGCTCCTGCTACCCCTGGGAAATGCTGGGGTTGCCCCCGGTCTGGTACAAGGCCGCGCCCTATCGCTCCCGCGCCGTCAAGGACCCGCGCGGCGTGCTGGCCGACTTTGGCGTCAGCCTGCCGAAAGAGATCGAGATCCGCGTTTGGGACTCGACCGCCGAGACGCGCTTTCTGGTGCTGCCGATGCGGCCCGAGGGCACCGAGGGCTGGAGCGAGCAGCAACTTGCCGAACTCGTGACGCGCGACTCCATGATCGGCACCGGATTTCCGAAGACGCCGGGCGCGCCATCATGAACGGCGTGCACGACATGGGCGGCATGGACGGCTTTGGCAAGGTCGAGCCCGAGCCGAACGAGCCGATGTTTCACACCGAATGGGAAGCGCGCGTGCTGGCGATGGTGCGCGCGATGGGCGCTGCCGGCGCGTTCAACATCGATACGTCGCGCTTCTATCGCGAGGCCCTGCCGCCGCACGTCTATCTCTCGAGTTCCTACTACAAGAAATGGTTCTTGGGACTCGAGGACCTTCTGATCGACAAGGGTTTTATCGCCGCCGAGGACGTTGCCGCCGGACACGCCGTGCAGCCGGCAAAGCCGCTCAAGCGCGGCAAGTTCGAACTCGATGATGTCGAGCGCATCATGGTGCGCGGCAAGTTCGGCCGCACGGCGCCGGCGCCGGCGAAATTCAAGGCAGGCGATCGGGTGCGCGCGAAGAACATTCATCCCGATGACGCACACCAGGCTGCCGCGCTACGTGCGCGGCCATCTCGGCGTGGTCGAGCGCGATCACGGCTGCCAGGTGTTTCCGGACTCGGCCGCGATGGAAGCCGGCGAGAATCCGCAATGGCTCTACACCGTCGTGTTCGACGGCGCCGAACTATGGGGCGCGGATGCCGACCCGACCGTCAAGGTCTCCATCGATGCGTTCGAGCCCTATCTGGAGCCGGCGTGATGGACGCCGCGAGCGTGCGCGCGACCGAGGCCTTGCCCGGCATTCCCCGCGATGACGGACGGCCCGGTGTTTCGCGAGCCATGGGAAGCGCAGGCCTTCGCGATGGCGCTTACGCTGCATGAGCGCGGACTGTTCACCTGGACCGAATGGGCGGCCGCCCTCGCCGATCAGATCAAGCGGGCCCAGGCGGCCGGCGATCCCGACACCGGCGAAACCTATTACCGGCATTGGCTGGCGACGCTGGAACATCTGGTTGCCGAGAAAGGTGTTGCGACCTCCGAAACCCTGCACCGCTACCGCGACGCCTGGGACCACGCCGCCGACCGCACGCCACATGGCGCGCCGATCGAGTTAAAGGCGGAGGATTTCGGCTAACCCTCCCCGTCATTGCGAGCGAGGCGAAGCAATCCATCGCGCCGCGAAAAGCAAGAATGGATTGCTTCGTCGCGGAGCCTGTCATCGGGCGCGTATTCGCGCGACCCTTTGGCTCCTCGCAATGACGGCCTGACCAGCTACCGCTCCGCATACTCCCGCCAGCCCTTCGCCCGCAACGCGCAGGCCGGGCATTCGCCGCAGCCATAACCCCAATCGTGCTGCGCGCCGCGCTCGCCGAGATAACAGGTGTGGGAATGCTCGCGGATCAGGTCGACCAGCCCTGCCCCGCCGAGTTCATGCGCGAGCTTCCAGGTCGAGGCCTTGTCGAGCCACATCAGCGGCGTGTGCAGTTCGAAGTGATCTGGCCATGCCGAGATTGAGCGCGGCGTTCAGCGCCTTGATGGTTTCGTCGCGGCAATCCGGATAGCCGGAATAATCGGTCTCGCACATGCCGCCGATGATGTGGCGGATGCCGCGCCGGTAGGCCAGCGCCGCGGCGAAGGTGAGAAACACCAGATTGCGGCCGGGCACGAAGGTATTGGGCAGGCCGTCCGCGCCCATTTCGATCGCGACGTCGCGTGTCAGCGCGGTGTCGGAAATCTCGGCCAGCGTCGGAATCTCCAGCGTGTGGCTCTCGCCGAGCTTTGCCGCCCAATCCGGCCGCAACGCTTTGATGCCCGACAGCAGGCGGTCGCGGCATGCAAGTTCGATCGCATGGCGCTGGCCGTAGCTGAAGCCGAGCATTTCGACATGGGCAAAGCGCTGCAGCGCCCAGGCCAGACAGGTGGTGGAATCCTGTCCGCCGGAAAACAGCACCAGCGCGGTATCGGATGGGGATTGATTGCTCATTGATTGGCCTTTAGCACCCACCAATGCCTTGGGCCAATCGGTGGAAATATCGCCGATTTCGCCGCGTTTCGCTGGGATCGCGCGGCCGCTTGCGGCATAAAGCCAAAACGTCAAAAAAGCTTCGGTGCCCGATGACCCCTTCCCGCGATATTTCACGTCTGCTCGAGATCATGGCGGCGCTGCGCACGCCGGTGACCGGCTGCCCCTGGGATCTCGAACAGAATTTTGCGTCGATCGCGCAATACACCATCGAGGAGGCCTATGAGGTCGTCGACGCCATCACGCGCGGCGATCTCGACGATCTCCGCGACGAACTCGGCGATCTCCTGCTGCAGGTCGTGTTCCACGCGCGCATGGCGGAGGAGCAAAACGCATTCGCGTTCGGCGACGTGGTCGAGGCGATCACGCGAAAAATGATCCGGCGGCATCCGCATGTGTTCGCCGACAAGGACGGGCGAATAACGGCCACGCCATGTCAAGGGCACCTGGGATCGCATCAAGGCCGAGGAAAAGGCCGAGCGCGCCGCGCGCCGGCCGCCGGAAGCAGGCCGAACACAAATCGCTGCTGTCCAGCGTCAAGGCAGGGCAGCCGGCGCTGACGCGGGCGATGGATTGCAGCGCAAGGCGTCCACGGTTGGCTTCGACTGGAACGACCCGCGCGCGGTGCTGCACAAGATCCGCGAGGAAGCCGACGAGATCGAAGCTGCGCTCGACCGCGGCGATGCCGACGAACTCGCCGCCGAAACCGGCGATCTCCTGTTCGCGCTGGTCAATCTGGCGCGCCATGTCGGCGCCGATCCGGAAACCGCGCTGCGCGGCACCAACGCCAAATTCGAACGCCGCTTTGCCTATATCGAACGCGCGCTGGCGGCAAAAGGCCGTTCGCTCGAGGGCGCGTCGCTGGCCGAAATGGACGCGTTGTGGAACGAAGCCAAGGGCGAGGAGCAGCCGGCGCCGCCTGCGTACGGTGAAGGCGCTGGGTCGCGGCTGAGTACTGCGGGAACGACAATCTACGCCACGTGCGGCACCGCGTCGAACCGGGACACCACGATGTCGCGCTTGGTCTCGTCGACGCGCACGGTCATGTCGAACCGCCCGCTCGTGCAGTTCCTTGATGAGCACTTCGGAATTGCGATGCAGCCAGCTGATGCCGGCGCCGTCGGCGGCGTCGATCGAGAGATCCAGCGTCATCCGAGTCGCCGCCAGTCGATCCTCGATCGCGGTCAACAGCGCCTCGACCCCCTCGCCGGTCTCGGCGGAGACCAGGAAGCACGGCCGCTCCGGCGGGCGGCGCGCGGCGATGTTGCGCAGGTTTTCGCGCTCCTCGGGATCGAAGCGATCGATCTTGTTCCAGACTTCGAGAACGCGCTGCCCGGCATCGGGATCGATACCCAGCTTGCGCAGCACCGCATCGACGTCGCGCTCCTGCGCTTCCGCATCTTCATGGGACATGTCGCGGACATGAAGGATGATGTCCGCCTCCAGCACCTCTTCCAGCGTCGCGCGAAATGCGGCGACCAATTGCGTCGGCAGGTTGGAAATGAATCCGACGGTGTCCGACAGCATCGCCTTGCCGCCATGCGGCAGGGTCAGCGCGCGCAGCGTCGGGTCCAGCGTCGCAAACAGCATGTCGGCGGCCTGCACGTCGGCGCGGGTCAGGCGGTTGAACAGCGTCGACTTTCCGGCGTTGGTGTAGCCGACCAGCGCCACCACGCGGTACGGCACCCGCTGGCGGCCGGCGCGATGCAGCCGGCGTGTCGCCTGAACCTTCTTCAGTTCGTTCTCGAGCCGCGTGATGCGGTCGCCGATCAGGCGGCGGTCGGCCTCGATCTGGGTTTCGCCGGGGCCGCCCATGAATCCAAAACCGCCGCGCTGGCGCTCCAGATGGGTCCATGATCGCACCAGCCGGCTGCGCTGATAATTGAGATGCGCGAGCTCGACCTGCAGCGCGCCTTCCTTGGTCTTGGCGCGGCGGCCGAAGATTTCCAGGATCAGGCCGGTGCGGTCGAGAACCTTGGTGTTCCAGGCCTTCTCGAGATTGCGCTGCTGGATCGGCGACAGCGCGCAATCCATCACCACAAGTTCGATGTCGTGGCCCGGTGATGAGACCGGTGATCTCCTCGACCTTGCCCTTGCCGAGATAGGTCGCGGGCCGGATCTGGCTGATCGGCGCGATCAACGTGTCCGCGATCGTGAGGTCGATGGCGCGCGCCAGACCTGCCGCTTCCTCGAGCCGCGCCTCGGAATCGCGGACAGCATCGCTCGCTTGCGCGTCGGCATCGCCGCGGCGCATGCGCAAATAAGGGCCGATGACGATCACCCGCCCGGTTTGCTCGGCCCCCCGCCGACCGCGGACGGTCGGCGCCCCCTTCACGATTGAGGGGTTCCAATCAGATCACTCTCAAGCCGGAGCATCCTCGCCGCCTTCGAACAACTGGATCGGAGCGCCCGGCATGATGGTCGAGATCGCATGCTTGTATACAAGCTGCGAATGACCGTCGCGCCGCAGCAGCAGGCAGAAATTGTCGAACCAGGTGACAATCCCCTGCAGCTTCACTCCATTGACCAGAAAGATCGTCAGTGGCGTTTTGGTTTTGCGAACGTGATTTAGGAAGGTGTCTTGTAGGTTTTGTGCGCGGTCTGCCGCCATTGTTTTTGTCCCGCCGTCTTGTGCTTCTTTTTATTGAACCGGTTGTTGCTCTCTCACGGAGCCTCCCCCGATCGCCGGCCTACCCTGAGATCCCCCTCCGGTAGGCTCGGCGGTACGATTAGAGGGCAGGCGCGGTTTTTAGGCAAGCCAGTTCACGCGCCAGCCCGTAGGAACACGGTGTCAATTCGCCGAAAAGCGTGGGGAAAGAGATGAATATTCCAAAGCAAGTGCATGGACCTGCATCAGAAAAGCCTTTTCGCGCACTGCAGATACCGTTTGCGTGAAGAAAACACGTCAAAGACGACAAACGACAATCCCCGTTCTGAGCAATCATCCGAAACAATCGCGTCAACCGACCCCGAGCGCCTTGAGCTTGCGATGCAGGGCCGAACGCTCCATGCCGACGAATTCGGCCGTACGCGAGATGTTGCCGGAGAAGCGGCTGATCTGGGCGATCAGATAGTCGCGCTCGAACACTTCCCGCGCCTCGCGCAGCGGCAGCCCCATGATGTGCTCGCCATTGTTGCTGGTCGGCATCGCCGGCACCATCGAACCGACGTCCTGCGGCAGCATATCGGCGGTGATGATCGCCTCCGGACCGCCGCCGGCCAGAATCATGACGCGCTCGACATTGTTGCGGAGTTGCCGGACGTTGCCGGGCCAGACATGGGACTGCAGGACCGCCATTGCGTCCTGCCCGATCTGGCGCTTCGGCAAGCCGGTCGCGACTGAGATCTGGTCCATGAAATAGTCGATCAGTTCGGGAATGTCCTCGCGGCGCTCCGACAAGGGCGGCACCCGGATCGGCACCACCGAGAGCCGGTGATAGAGATCCTCGCGGAAGCGCCCTTCCGCAATTTCCTCTTCCAGATTGCGCGCGGTCGAGGAGATGATGCGGACGTCGACATGGACCTTGGCGATGCCGCCGGAGCGCAGAAAGGTCTGATCGACCAGCACGCGCAGGATCTTGTTCTGGGTTTCACGCGGCATGTCGGCGATTTCGTCGATGAACAACGTGCCGCCATGGGCTTCTTCGAGCGCGCCGGCTTTGCGTTGATGCTCGCCGTTGGACTGCTCGATCCCGAACAATTCGACTTCCATCCGCTCCGGCGTGATCGCTGCGGCGTTGATGACCACGAACGGTCCTTCGGCGCGGCTCGAGGCGTGGTGCAGCGTGCGTGCCGCCAGTTCCTTGCCCGAACCGGAGGGACCGACGATCAGGATGCGGCTGTTGGCCTTGGCCGCGCGGTCGATGGTTTGGCGCAGCTGGTTCATGCAGGCGGAGCGCCCGGTCAGAACGCTAGCTGCGGGAGCTAGTTGCTTGAGTTCCTTCACTTCGCGCTTGAGCCGCGATGTCTCCAGCGCCCGGGTCGCCACCAGGATCAGCCGGTCCGCCTTGAAGGGCTTTTCGATGAAGTCATAGGCGCCGCGCTTGATCGCTGCGACCGCGGTTTCGATGTTGCCGTGACCGGAGATCATCACGACAGGCACGTCGGCATGATCCTTCTTGATCTGTTCGAGCAGTTGCAGGCCGTCGAGCTTGGAGCCTTGCAGCCAGATGTCGAGGAAGACCAGGTGCGGACGGCGGTTGGCAATCTCGGTCAGCGCCGAATTGCTATCGCGCGCGGTGCGGGTGACGAAGCCTTCGTCCTCCAGGATACCTGCGACGAGGTCTCGAATATCTGCTTCGTCATCGACAATCAGAATGTCACTGGCCATGGGTTACACCTGTCTTGTCAGTTGCCGGTTGCGGCTTCAGTTTTTATGTCACTATAGGTCGTGGATGCCGGCTCATTGGTTTCAGAAACCGGCGTATTTGTTTCGGCGCCCTGCGCTTTTGCCTCAGGCGGCTGCTCCTTGGCTTCGGCTTTGGGCGGCTGGCCGGATATCGCGAACCGCAACCGCATCCACGCCCCGCGCTGGCCTGCCCGGAAGTCGGCAGCATCCTTGAGTTCAATGCGGCCGCCATGGTCTTCGAGCACGCGGCCGACGATCGCAAGCCCGAGCCCGGTGCCCTTCGCGCGCGTCGTCACATAGGGCTCCAGCAAACGGGAGCGGGCGACCTTCGGCAGGCCGATACCATTGTCGATCACGTCAATCACGATGTCGACGTGGTCGATGGCGGCGATGACATCGATGCGACCCCTGCCGAGTTCTTCCGGCGGAACCTGCTCGATCGCCTCTGTCGCGTTCTTGATGATGTTGGTGAGCGCCTGTGAAATCAGCCGGCGGTCGAACTGGGCCCGCATCGGGTCCTGCTTGATGTCGGTCTCGATATCGAGATCGGGATGCCCGACCTTCATCAGGAACACCGCCTGGCGCACGACGTCGGCGACGTCTTCCCCCTCCATCACGGGCTTCGGCATCCGCGCAAAGCGCGAGAATTCATCGACCATCCGCCTGATGTCATCGACCTGCCGCACGATGGTGTCGGTGCATTGCTCGAAGATGCCCTTGTCCTCGACGATGACCTTGCCGAACTTGCGACGGATGCGCTCGGCCGAAAGCTGGATCGGGGTCAGCGGGTTCTTGATTTCATGGGCGATGCGGCGCGCCACGTCGCCCCAGGCCGAGGTGCGCTGCGCCGAAACCAACTCGGTAATGTCGTCCAGCGTGATGATATAGCTGTCGCGCGACTGGCTGGTCTGCTCGGCCGAGATGCGGACCGACAGAATACGCTCGTGGCCGTCGCGGGTGATGGTGATCTGGCCCTGCACCAGCCGCTGCGTGCCCTCGCGCGCGGTCTTCATCATGTCGTCGAGCTCGGGCAGCACATCCGACAGCGGGTGGCCGAGCGTCTCGGACTCGGCATGGCCGATGAGTTTTTCCGCCGAACGGTTGAGGATGCCGACGCTGCTGGAAGCATCGACGCCGATGATCCCGGCGCTGGCCGACGACAATACCGCCTCGATGAAACGCCGGCGGCTGTCGATCAGGTCGCTGGCGTTCACCAGTTCGTCGCGCTGGGTGCGCAACTCCTGCGTCATCTTGTTGAAGGTTTGGCCGAGCTGTGCCAGATCGCCTTCCGACCGATGTACCGGCACCTGCACGTTCAAATCGCCGGTGGAAATGGTATTGGCGGCGCCCATCAGGTTCCGGATCGGCGCGACCAGCCAGTTGGCGAAATTCAACCCGATCAGCACCGAAGCCATCAGGATGGTCAGCGCGATCACTGCAAACATCAGCGCGAAGTTCACTTGAATCCCGAGCCGGCGCGATTCGAGTTCGGCATATTCGGCGACGGTGGCCTCGGTTTGACTGAGTTGCGCGACGACGTTGGGATCGAGCAGCCGCGCCACGTAGAGGAAGGTGTCGTCGAACCCGCGGAGCCGGATAATGGCCGCCACGTAGTTTTCCGGAAACACCGAGATTTGAGGATCGGTTTCGTTGACGCTGCGCAGGATTTCCGGCGTCGGCATCGCATAGGTCCGCTGAACCCCGGTTTGCGCCGTCTCCAGAATGTTGCAATCCTTGTCGATCAGCATGGCGCCCGGCAAATTGCGCGAGGCAGCACTTGCCGTCAGGAACTCGAGAAACGATCTGCGGTCCTGGTCGTATAACGGCCGGGCGCGGGCGATATCGCTGGCCATCCCCAGGATGTCGCCGCCAATCAACTGCGCGTGCTCGTAGGTGTAGGCGCGAGCAATGCTCAGCGAGTTCTGAATCGTCGCGCGGGTCGGCCCCGAAAACAGCCGATCGAGGCCGCGATCGATGGTCACGTTGGCGACGATGGCCACCAGGACCGCTGGCAGAACCGCGATCACGGAGAACAAACTGACGATCTGGATGTGCAGCCTCGCCGCCGCCCGGCCCCGGCGGCGGGCCAGCATGACCATCCAGACTTCGCGCACGATAATGCCGACCAGAACCAGAATGGTCGCGCCATTGATCATCATGAAGGAAATGACGACTTCGCGCGTCGGGGCGATCGGCGTCAGGCCGGTGAGCACTACAAAGCTGAGGCAGGCCGACAGCAGGGCCAGGCCGATCGCAAACGGCGCCAGCCACTTCCGCAGGGAGTATCCCTTCGGTTCGGCAAGCGACGCGTCAAACGATGGAGCCGAGGTCTCTGCGCTGGTCATACCGGCAATGGGTGAGCTGAAACACTTTTGTCCGCCTGCCGCGGACTGATGCATTCATATCACAATGTTGCCAAATTGCGACAATTCCGCGGCGTACCCGACCACGAAAATGATCGGTCCCCCGCGGCTTTCCGCCTCATGGCGCGGGTGGTGCCGGCGGCTAAGCCGCCTAGCCCCCGCTGCGATAGACCTGAATGTCCAGGTCGCGGATTTTCTTGCGCAGCGTATTGCGGTTGAGCCCGAGCAGATCGGCGGCGCGGATCTGATTGCCGCGGGTCGCCGCCAGTGCTGCGGTGAGCAGCGGCACCTCGATTTCCTTGAGGATGCGGTGGTAGAGGCCGGGCGGCGGCACACCGTTCGGAAAGCCCGAGAAGTGCGAGGACAAATAGGCCTCGACCGCGCCGCCGAGATTGTCGACGCCAAGGGGCGCGCTGCCGCCGGATGCAACCGCCGGCGGCGCCAGTTCGCCGTCGATCACGGAGCCCGTGATCACGTCCTGGGGATAAAGGGCTGCCAGCCGGCGCGCGAGGTTTTCGAGTTCGCGCACGTTGCCGGGCCAGCGGTGCTGCTTGAGGCGCTCCAGCGCCAGCGTATCGAGCTTCTTCGGCGGCAAGCCGTCCTTCTCCGCTAGTGCGAAGAAATGCCGGATCAGATCGGGCAAATCCTCGATCCGTTCGCGCAGCGGCGGCAAGCGCAGCGGCACCACATTGAGGCGGAAGAACAGATCTTCACGGAACAGGCCCTGCTGGATCAGGATGCGCAGGTCCTTGTTGCTGGCGGCGACAATGCGCACGTCGGTCTTGATCGGCGTGCGGCCGCCCACCGTGGTGTATTCGCCCTGCTGCAGCACCCGCAAGAGCCGCGTCTGTGCCTCCATCGGCATGTCGCCGATTTCGTCGAGGAACAGCGTGCCGCCCTCGGCCTGTTCGAAGCGGCCGGAGGCACGGGTATTGGCGCCGGTGAACGCGCCGCGTTCATGGCCGAACAATTCGGATTCGATGAGATCGCGCGGGATCGCCGCCATGTTGACCGCGACGAAGGGCCCGTTGCGGCGTTTGCCGTAATCGTGCAGCGCGCGGGCAACCAGTTCCTTGCCGGTACCGGACTCGCCCGAGATCATCACGGTGAGGTCGGTCTGCATCAACCGCGCCAGCACCCGGTAGATTTCCTGCATCGCCGGCGAGCGGCCGACCAGCGGGATCGAATCGAATTCGCCCTCGTCGGGCGCATGGGCCACCCGCTCCTTCGGCTCCGCCAAAGCACGGCCGACGATGGTAATCAGCTCCTTCAGGTCGAAGGGCTTCGGCAGATATTCATAGGCGCCGCGTTCCGAGGCCCGGATCGCCGTCATGAAGGTGTTTTGCGCGCTCATGACGATGACCGGAAGGTTCGGCCGCATCTTCTTGATCCGCGGCAGCAGATCGAACGCGTTCTCGTCGGGCATCACCACGTCGGTGATGACGAGATCGCCCTCGCCCTGGCTCACCCAGCGCCACAGCGTCGCCGCGTTCCCGGTGAGCCGCACCTCGTAGCCGGCGCGAGAGAGAGCCTGGTTCAGAACCGTGCGGATGGCGGTGTCGTCATCGGCGACTAATATGCTACCTGCGGGCATTGATTTTCCTCATCTTGCATCCTGTGAGGCATGCGACGGCGTACCCGAAACGTCCTCGCGATTGCTTTGGTCAAAATGCTTGGCGGCGTTGAACATCGGCAGCAGCACGCGGAAGGTGGTCTTCCGCGGCTGGGATTCACATTCGATGATGCCGCCGTGATCGCCGACGATTTTTGCCACCAGCGCAAGGCCGAGCCCGCTGCCGGTTTGCTTGGTCGTCACGAACGGATCGAACAGATTGGGAAGCAGATCTTCCGGTACGCCGGAGCCATTGTCCTTGACGCAGAATTCGAGCGGCAACGATACCCGCGATTTCTTGCCCGGCACCGAGAGCCGGACGCCCGGACGGAACGCGGTGGTGAGTTGGATTTCCGCGTCCGAGCCGAGATCGGCGACCGCTTCGGCGGCATTCTTGACGAGATTGAGGAACACCTGGATCAACTGGTCCTGGTTGGCCAGCACCGGCGGCAGCGACGGATCGTATTCCTCGACGAAGCGGACGTTGCGGGCGAAGCCGGATTGCGCCAGACGTTTGACGTGGTCGAGTACCGAATGAATGTTGACCGGGCCGCGCGCCACCGGCCGGTCGTCGCCGAACACTTCCATGCGGTCGACAAGCGTGACGATACGATCGGCTTCGTCGCAGATCAGCCGCGTCAGCATGCGGTCTTCCGATGAGGCCGCCTGCTCCAGTAATTGCGCAGCACCCCGGATGCCGGACAGCGGGTTCTTGATTTCATGCGCCAGCATCGCGGCCAGCGCGATCACCGAGCGCGCTGCACTTCGATGCGTCAGTTGCCGGTCCATCTTGTCGGCGATGGTGCGCTCCTGCAGCATCACGACGATATGGCCGGGCCGCTCGGTGAGCGGCGCCACGTGAAGATCGACCTGCCGATCGCCGCCGATCCGCGGCGTGCCGAGATCGACCTTGTATTCGTTGACGGGTGAACCGCTCGACCGCACCTGGTCGATCAGGGCCAGCAGCGGACTGCCGAACGGCACCAGCTCCTTCAGCGATTGCCGCTGCAGGAATTGCGTGGATATCTCGAAGAAGGATTCGGCGGCGATATTGGCGTCGACGATGCGGCCGTCGGGCGCGATCAGCAGCACCGGGTTCGGCAGGGCGTTGAGGATCGCCTCGCCATCGGTGGGCACTCGCCGGCGATGTTCTGCGGCTGAAGTCATGCAGCAGCACTCCATGCAAAATCGTCGAATGCATCTTCAAGCGCGCGATGCACGCAGGATGGCTCATCTGATGTCAGGATCTTATGCCGCCAGTTCTTCAGCGTCGCCGCCGGCGCCCGGCCGCATTGCGCTGCGATCTCCAGCGCCCAGCCGAGATGCTTGCGCGCGTGCTTGAGCCCGATGTGCAGTCCGTAATGGCTGCAGATTTCGTCGTAGAGGTTACGGATATGCTTGAGCTGCTCGGCGAGCGGCGGCGCCGATTCGGCGGTCCCGGTCTCGAGCCGGCGCGCGATCTGGCCCGGCAACCACGGCTGGCCCTGCGCGCCGCGCCCGATCATCACGGCATCGGCGCCCGACATTTCCAGCGCGTTCACGGCCCTCTCGTACGACGTGATATCGCCGTTGACGATGAGGGGTAGCGAGATCGCGTCTCTGACCGCGCGCACCGCGCTCCAATCCGCTTCGCCCTTGTAGAACTGACACCGCGTGCGTCCGTGCACCGTGATCATCTGCACGCCGGCAGCTTCGGCACGCCGGGCGAGCTCCGGCGAGTTGAGGGAGCGTTCGTCCCAGCCGAGGCGCATCTTCAGCGTCACCGGCACTTTCACGGCCGCGATCGTCGCATCAATCAGCCGCAAGGCATGATCGAGATCGCGCATCAACGCCGAACCGGACTGGCCGCCGGTCACATGACGTGCCGGACAGCCCATATTGATATCGATGATGTCGGCACCGGCGGCTTCCGCGATCCGGGCACCCTCCGCCATCCAATGGGTCTGGCAGCCCGCGAGCTGAACGACATGCGGACCAACGCCGGTCGCCTCGCAGCGCAAAACCGACATCGGCCGTCCATTTGCGAGATCGTCGCTGGCGGTCATCTCGGACACGACCAGCCCCGCACCCAGGGTTGCAGTAAGGCGTCGGAAGGGGGCGTCGGTAATGCCCGACATCGGCGCGAGGAGAACCCGGTTGGCGACCGCAATATCACCTATTTTCAAAGGCTTAGGACGTGGATATTCCAGGCCGGTCACGGAGTTCTCGTCGTTCTGGCAGCCGCATCATTGCGACCGCTGGCACACATTGTGAGCACAAATCTTGTGCAGTCAAGCTTCATGCCTACACTTTAGACAGTTCTATCATTTGTGCAAGTGCAGTGCAACAAGAACTGCTTTTCCCACAGCTATTGGGAATCGCTCTGTTTTTGCGCATGCAGCATGGTAAGGGCTGTCGCCAACGAGCCAGACATCCTGCCCAATCCAGAATCATCCTTTAATCGAGCACAATGCCCAAATCCGAGCGTACAGCAGCCATTCTCGTCGCAGCCGGGCGCGGGCTTCGCGCCGGCGCCGGCGGGCCGAAACAATATCGTACGATCGGCGGCCAGACCGTGATCTTCCGCGCGATGGAGGCGTTTTGCCGCCATCCGGATGTATTCGCCGTACAGCCGGTCGTGAATCCCGACGATGCCGCGATGTTCAACGAAGCCGTTATCGGTCTGCGCCATGCGCCGCCAGCCAATGGCGGCGCCACGCGTCAAGCGTCGGTACATGCAGGACTTGAGGCGTTGGTGAACGAGAAGCCCGACATCGTTCTGATCCACGACGCAGCGCGGCCCTTTGTCACGGCGGCAGTGATATCGCGGGCGATCGACGCCGCCGGCCGCACCGGCGCCGCCGTTCCGGCAATCGCGGTCACTGATACGATCAAGCAGGTTGGCGATGCCGGCAATGTCGAGGCCACGCCGGACCGCGCGCGGCTGCGGATCGCGCAAACGCCGCAGGCGTTTCGCTTCGATGTCATCCTCGAGGCCCATCGTCGCGCCGCGCGCGAGGCGCGCTCTGATTTCACCGATGACGCAGCCCTCGCGGAATGGGCGGGATTGACGGTAGCGACCTTTGAAGGCGATCCTGCCAACATGAAACTGACGACACCTGAAGATTTTGTCCGCGAAGAAGCCCGCCTCGGCGCCATGCTCGGCGATATCAGGACCGGCACCGGCTATGACGTGCACGCCTTCGGCGACGGCGATCATCTGATGATCTGCGGCGTCCGCGTGCCGCATAGCCGCAGCTTCCTCGCCCATTCCGACGGCGACGTCGGCCTGCATGCGCTGGTCGACGCCATCCTCGGCGCGCTGGCCGACGGCGATATCGGCTCGCATTTTCCGCCGAGCGACCTCAAATGGAAGGGCGCCTCCTCCGACCAGTTCCTCAAATACGCTGTCGAGCGCGTCACCGCGCGCGGCGGCCGGGTCGCCAATCTCGAGGTCACGATGATCTGCGAGCGGCCGAAGATCGGACCTTTGCGCGACACCATGCGCGCCCGCATCGCCGAGATATCAGGCATCAATATCTCCCGTATCGCCGTCAAGGCGACGACCAGCGAGCGGCTCGGCTTCACCGGGCGCGAAGAAGGCATCGCCGCGACCGCGAGCGCCACCATTCGCCTTCCGTGGAATGATAAAGGTTGGAGCGAGTAAGATGAGCGTCAGCGACGCCCGTGCCCTCTCCCGCTCGCTGCTGGATTTGTGCCGGATGCGCAAGCTGACGATTGCGACCGCAGAATCCTGCACCGGCGGCCTGGTCGCGGGCGCGTTGACCGACATTCCCGGCTCCTCCGACGTCATCGACCGCGGTTTCGTGACCTATTCAAACGAAGCCAAGCGCGCGATGCTCGGCGTCAAGCCGACGACGCTTGCGACCTTCGGCGCGGTCAGCAAGGAAACCGCCACCGCGATGGCGATCGGCGCGCTGGAGAAGGCCGGCGTTGATCTCGCCGTCTCGATCACAGGCATCGCCGGTCCCGGCGGCGCGACGCCCGGCAAGCCGGTCGGCCTCGTGCATTTCGCGGTCGCCGCGCGTGACGGACGAATCCTGCATCGCGAAATGCGCTTCGGCGCGATCGGCCGCACCACGGTGCGCCAGCGCTCCGTGGTGGAAGCGCTGCGCATGCTGATGGAACTAGCCCGCGGGCCGCAGGCGGCCGCAAAACCGCGGCGCGAGGCGGCGAGCCGGTTGCGTCCCCGCGTCGCGCGAACCCCGCGCGGCGGCGCCGTCAAGCGACGCCGGCCGCCTCGGGCGTAACGTCTCGTGTCCCGGGCGCGATGCAGCGCGCTTGCGCTGCTTCGCAGAACCGGGACGCACAGTGAGGCAGGGCCTGCTGCGCGATGGACCCCGGCTCTGCAGCGCACCGTTTCACGCTGCGCCGCGTCCGGGGCACGAGCTAACCCTTCCCATAAACCACATCGGCGCGTTTCTCGAATGCTGCGGCAAAGCGCTGGAAGGCGGTGTCGAACATCGTGCCCATCAGCATGGCCAGCATCCGGCTCTTGAATTCGTAGGAGAGGAAAAACCCGACGTCGCAATCGGTTTCGCTTCTCGGCTCAAAGCTCCAGCGGTTTTCCAGGTTGGAAAACGGACCCCGCAGATATTCCACCAGTATCTTCAGGTTGGGCCGGTCCAGCGTCACCCGGCTGGTAAAGGTTTCCCGCACCAGCTTGAACGACACCGTCATGTCCGCAACGACGATTTCGGTGCCGTCCTCTTTCGGGGTACGCTGGCGTATCTTCAGTGACTTGCACAACGGCACGAATTCAGGATAGCGCTCGACGTCGGCGACCAGTTCGAACATTTGTGCCGCGGTGTGATGAACCCGGCGCTTGCTGGAAAATTTTGGCATCGAATGGCGCTCAGCGGGATATCGCAGCGCGCGCCGCCTGGAGTTTTGCAAAATCCTCGCCGGCGTGATGCGACGAGCGGGTCAGCGGGCTCGCCGACACCATCAGAAAACCCTTGGTATAGGCGACCTTCTCGTAGCCTGCGAATTCATCTGGCGTCACATAGCGCATCACGGCGTGATGCTTGCGGGTCGGCTGCAGGTACTGCCCGATGGTAAGGAAATCGACAGCGGCCGAGCGCAGATCGTCCATTACCTGCAGCACCTCGTGGCGCTCCTCGCCAAGCCCGACCATGATGCCGGATTTGGTGAAGATGGTCGGGTCGATTTCCTTGACCCGCTGCAACAACCGGATCGAATGGAAATAGCGCGCGCCCGGACGCACAGTGAGATAGCGCGACGGTACCGTTTCCAGATTGTGGTTGAACACGTCGGGTTTTGCGGCGGCGACGATCTCCAGCGCGCCTTCCTTGCGCAAAAAGTCGGGGGTCAGAATCTCGATCGTGGTGGTCGGGCAGCGCGCGCGAATGGCGCGAATGGTCCGCGCAAAATGCTCGGCGCCGCCATCGGCAAGATCGTCGCGGTCGACCGAGGTCACCACGATATGCGCGAGCCCGAGCTTGAACGTGGCCTCAGCGACGTGTTCCGGCTCCGATGCATCGAGCGCGCCGGGCATGCCGGTCTTGACGTTGCAGAACGCGCACGCCCGCGTGCAGGTGTCGCCCATGATCATGAAGGTGGCGTGCTTCTTGTCCCAGCAATCGCCGATATTCGGGCAGCCCGCCTCCTCGCACACCGTGACGAGGCCGTTCTCTTTCACGATTTTGCGGGTCTCGCCGTAGCCGCGCGTATTCGGCGCACGGACCCGGATCCAGTCCGGTTTCGGCGGCGACAGCGCATCCGGCCGGTTCACCTTTTCGGGGTGGCGCGGGCGCACCGGATTGGTTGAGACGGTATCGACGAGGACGACCATGTTAAGTCCGGAAGTTGCGAGAGCCCTTAGCTAGTCCGTGTCGCCGTGAGCCGCAACCCGCTGCGTCCGGCGAAGCGACGCTGCGGGCTCGCCGAAGCTAACAGAAACATGCAAGATATTGGCAGCTTTCCCGTCAATTCCGCACCGATTCTCATCAGAATGGCTCAAGTTTCCCAATCCGCCGCAACAAAACCCCCTCGCCTCGGAAAACCCATCAAACGCCGGTTTTTCGACCGCAGCGTGCATGAGGTCGCCCCTGACCTAATCGGGGCGACCTTGCTGGTCGACGGCGTCGGCGGCATCATCGTCGAGGTCGAGGCCTATCATCACACCGAACCGGCCGCGCATTCGTACCGCGGGCCGACGCCGCGGAACATGGTGATGTTCGGGCCGCCGGGGTTTTCCTACGTCTATCGCTCCTACGGCATCCACTGGTGCGTCAATTTCGTGTGCGAAGCGCCGGGCTCGGCCAGCGCGGTGCTGATCCGCGCGCTGCAGCCGACTCATGGTATCCCTGCGATGCGCCGGCGCCGCGGATTGCACGACGAGCGCACATTGTGTTCGGGGCCCGGCAAACTGTGCGAGGCGCTTGGCATCACCATCAAGCACAGCGAGCTGCCGCTGGATAAGCTGCCTTTTGCGCTGCATGCACGCCCGGCCGACGTGGAGATCGTCACGGGGATACGGATCGGCATCACCAAAGCGGTCGATTTGCCATGGCGGTACGGGCTGGAGGAGTTGAGGTTTTTGAGCAAGCGGTTTTGAAAAGGTGGCTTCCCTGCCCGCCGTGACGATCGCGATACGTCGGCCGAGAATGGGATTCCGTAGATAAACATTCCAACGTGGGGGCTGCTCAATAGCCTTGATCAACAGCTTCCTGCGTGGTGGGATTGGAACCCGAACGGCGGCTGTGCGTTTGCGCGTTTTTGCTGGGCACCCCAATGCCTCAGACCCCAAACAATAGCGATCGATCATTCGAGCATGGATACGTCCCGCCGGCGCCGAAGCCGCAGGTCAAACCGCTGGGTCCGATCGCCCTGATCCGGACGTTGCGGCGCAACCCGCTGGAGTGCTGGGCTGCGCAACATTTCGAGCGACCGGTCGTTGCGGGCGGCCTACCCCTGGGGCATGTGCTGTTGGTTCACGAGCCCGGCGCCATCCGGCGCGTGCTGCTCGAAAACGTTTCGAATTACCGGAAGGATCGCCTGCAACGCCGCGTGCTTTCCGCGGGCCTCAGTGATGGCCTGCTGAGCGCAGAGGGAGAGCCATGGAGAATTCAAAGACACGTGCTCGCCCCGATGTTTGCCCGCAAGACGGTGATGGGCTTTGCGGCGGCGATGAAAGCAGCCGCCGACGCATTGATCGACCGATGGTCGCGCCTTGGCGACAATGGGACGATCGACGTTGCGGCCGAAATGGCGATCGTCACGCTGGACGTACTCGAACGCACCATTTTTACGGATGGCTTCAGGTCGAACGCCGAGGCCATCCGCGCCGCCATGGCGACGTATTTCAACACCATCGGCAAGATCAGCGCGCTCGACATTCTGGGTGTGCCGGAGGTTGTGCCGCGGCTTTCACGCCTTAGGGTACGATCGACCCTCAGATTTTTCGAGGCGGAAGTGGAAAACGTCATTTCCGAGCGCCGCCGGATAATGGCGGTTTGCCCCGACGATGTCCCCGATGATCTCTTGACCCATCTGCTGCGGGCGCTTGGTCCGACAACCGGCGATCGCATCACGGAACCCGAGTTGCGATCGAATATCCTGACGTTCATCGCGGCGGGCCAGGAAACCACGGCGAACTCCTTGACCTGGGCACTGTTCCTGCTGTCCCAATCGGGCGAATGGTGCCGCCGTGTCGAGGCTGAAGTCGACCGCGAATTAACCGGAGCCGCCGACGGGTGTGCGGACCGTCTCATTGAAACGCGCGCCGTCGTCGAAGAGGCTATCCGGCTCTATCCGCCGATAGCCGCGATAAGCCGCGTTGCGATTGGTTCGGACGACCTCGCCGGCGAACATGTAAGGCCGGGATCGCTGATCGTGATTTCGCCCTACGTGCTGCACCGGCATCGCATGTTGTGGCCGCGGCCGGACGTGTTTGATCCCCAGCGGTTTCTCGGAATCGAACGTTCCAAGATTGACCGGTTCGCGTATCTTCCGTTCGGGGTGGGTCCGCGCAAATGCATCGGCTCAGCCTTCGCCCTGCAGGAGGCAACGCTGGTGCTGGCCACGATCGTGCGGCACTTCCATTTTACTCTCAGGCCGGGGCATGCCGTCTGGCCAGCGCTGAGGGTGACCTTGCGTCCGGAAAACGGCCTGCCGATGATGCTGCGAAAAAGAACGGCAAATCACCCTCACACTGCGTGATGGCAGACCGCCTCGACGCGATTGCCGTCGGGGTCCCGCAAAAGCGCGCCGTAGTGTTCCAGAATGGTCGTGCCGTCAGGAAGCGTTCTTCAGCCGCTCCAGCGCCTCGAGGATTTTCTCCTTGCGCGCCACCGCCGCCTCGCGCTTTTCTTTTTCTTCCTCGACGATCTCGTCCGGCGCGTTGGCGACGAATTTCTCGTTGCCGAGCTTGGCGTCGACCGCGCTTGATGTCGGCGTCGGCCTTGGCGATTTCCTTGTCGAGCCGGGCTCGCTCCGCCGACAGATCGATCACGCCCTTCAGCGGCAGCGCCACGGTTTCGCCGCGCACCAGCAATTGCACCGCGCCTTCCGGCGCGCGATCGGCGAAGGAAATCTCGGCGAGCCGCGCCATCCGCTTCACGACGTCGCTCCAGCGTTGCGCGCGATCCCTCGTCTCGGCGGACGCGCCCGCGAGCACCAGCGGCGTCAGCGTCGCCGGCGCAATGTTCATTTCCGCGCGCACCGAGCGGATCGCGGTGACGAGATCGACCACCCAGCCGATCTCGGCCTCGGCCGCGGGATCGCTGAAATCCCCGGCGTCGAGCGCGCAGAATGACCGGCGGGATCAGCGCATCGTTCGGCCCCGCCATCGCCATCGCTGCCAGCTGTTCCGCCGTCGCGCGCAGCCTTGCGCGGCCACGCGGCCAGCACCAGCAGGCCGTCGCGCTTGGCCGTCACCGCCCAGAGCTCTTCGGTGATGAAGGGCATGAACGGATGCAGCAGTTTGAGGATTTCGTCGCGCGCCCACGCGATCATGGCGCGGGTTTCGGCCTTTGCCGCGCCCTCCTCGCCCAGCAACACCGGCTTTGCGAGTTCGACATACCAGTCGCAATAGACGTTCCAGACGAAACGGTAGATCGCATTCGCCGCATCGTTGAAGCGATAGGCCTCGATCGCCTCGGTGACCTCGCGCGTCGCGCGCGAGGTCTCATGCGCGATCCAGCGGTTCAGCGTCTCCTTTGCGCTCGCCGGATCGAAATCGGCCGGCATCTCGCAGCCGTTCATCTCGGCGAAGCGGCAGGCGTTCCACAGCTTGGTCGCGAAATTGCGGTTGGTTTCGACCAGTTGCGGCGACAGCTTGATGTCGTGGCTGTGGGCGGCGCCGCGCGCCAGCGCAAAGCGCAGCGCGTCGGCGCCGAAATCGTCGATGACGCCGAGGGGATCGATGACGTTGCCTTTCGACTTCGACATCTTGGCGCCCTTCTCGTCGCGAACGAGGCGGTGGATGTAGACGGTCGAGAACGGCGCCTCCTTCATGAAGTGGAGGCCCATCATCATCATCCGGGCGACCCAGAAGAAGATGATGTCCCAGCCGGTGACGAGCACGTTGGTCGGGTAATAGCGCTGCACTTCCGGCGTTTCGTCGGGCCAGCCGAGCGTCGAGAACGGCCACAGCGCCGGACGAAAACCAGGTGTCGAGCACGTCCTCGTCGCGGGTGATGAAGCCTTCGCGCTTGGCCGGATCTTCCGCCATCTCCTGCGCCCTGCTCGGGCGTGATGACTTCCTGCTCGACGTAATAGCCGAGCGCGTTGCCGACGGCCTCCTCCTCGGTCTCGGCGACGAACACCTTGCCGTCCGGCCCGTACCAGGCCGGGATCTGGTGGCCCCACCAGAGCTGGCGCGAGATGCACCAGGGCTGGATGTTCTCCATCCACTCGAAATAGGTCTTTTCCCAGTTCTTCGGCACGAACTCGGTCGCGCCCGAGCGCACCGCCGCGATCGCCGGCTGCGCCATGGTCTTGGCGTCGACGTACCACTGGTCGGTCAGATAGGGCTCGATGACCGCGCCGGAGCGATCGCCATGCGGCACCATGTGCGTGTTCGGCTCGATCTTCTCGAGGAAACCGAAATCCTCCAGCCGCGCGACGATTCGTTTTGCGCGCGGCAAAGCGTTCGACCTTGTTCAGCTCTTCCGCGAGCTGCGCCGCGCCTTCCGGCAAGCCGCGCAGATAATCCTCGTTGTCGACGAGCGCGAGACAGCCCTCCTGATCGAGCACGCTGATCTGCGGCAGGCCATGCCGCTTGCCGACTTCGAAATCGTTGAAGTCGTGCGCCGGCGTGATCTTGACCGCGCCGGAGCCCTTTTCGGGATCGGCGTAGTCGTCGCCGATGATCGGAATCCGGCGGCCGACCAGCGGAAGAATGACATGCTGGCCGATCAGATGCCCGAGCCGCTCGTTCTCCGGATGCACCGCGACCGCGGTATCGCCGAGCATCGTCTCGGGCCGCGTGGTCGCGACCACGATGAAGGTCGAGGCGTCCTCGGGATTGAAGGTCTTGCCCTCGATCGGATAGCGCAGATACCAGAGGCTGCCCTTGACCTCGATCTGCTGCACTTCGAGATCGGAGATCGCGGTGAGCAGTTTCGGTGTCCCAGTTCACCAGCCGCTTGTCTTTGTAGATCAGGCCTTCGCGGTGCAGCTCGACGAACACTTTGACGACCGCGCGCGACAGCCCCTCGTCCATCGTAAAGCGTTCGCGCGACCAGTCGCAGGACGCGCCGAGGCGTTTCAGCTGGTTGACGATGACGCCGCCGCTCTCGGCCTTCCACTGCCAGACCCGCTCGAGAAATTTGGCGCGGCCCATGTCGCGGCGGCCCGGCTCCTGCCGTTCCATCAATTGCCGCTCGACCACCATCTGGGTCGCGATGCCGGCATGATCGGTGCCGGGCTGCCACAGCACGTCGCGGCCGCGCATCCGCTCGAAGCGGCAGAGAATGTCCTGCAGCGTGTTGTTGAGCGCGTGGCCCATATGCAGCGAGCCCGTCACGTTCGGCGGCGGGATCACGATGGTGAAAGGTGCGGCGTCCTTCCGCTCGGGGCGACCGGCCTTGAACGCGCCGCTCTCCTCCCAGATGGCGGGACATGCGGCTTTCGATATCGGCGGGCTGGTAGTTTTTCTCGATCATGACAATGCTAATTGCGGGGTGTATCGACGAAGCCGGCTACGCAAGAAGCGCGTCAACATGACTAGCGCCATTGAGTGCGGAACCGGCAGGCCCAAGCCATGAGCAGCGACTGACAAAGCCGCGATAAAGCCGGTCGGGGTGGCTGAATGAGGGCCGGAACAGCGGATACGTCGGGAAGCGTCGGCCGGTTGGCCTCGAAGCGGCTAGCGCCCGCGCGAAACCCGCTCGATTTCGGCCTTGACGATGCGCTCGACCAGTCCCGGCAGATTGTCGTCGAGCCAGGATTTCAGCATCGGCCGCAGCATTTCCTTGACCAGATCTTCCAGCGTCCGCGCGTTGTTGCTGAGCACGGTATTGGCCAGCGAATTGAAGGCGGATTCGACCGCGGACACGGTCGAGCGCGACAGGATCTGCTGCTGCGGCGGTGCTGCGGCGCTTTCGAACGGCGGCGGCTCGTAGGCCGGCTGCCGGTGCAGCGCCCTGGCGGCCGCGCTCTCGGTGAATTCGATGTCGTCCTGCGGGTCGATCTTGTGGAACGAGCCGCCGCAGGCGCCGGCGCGGCGGCGGATCCGGCAACGCCATCTCGTCGGTCAGTTCGAACACCTCGCCGTCGGGCTGCGCGCGGCCTGATGTCGGCCTCGGGCGTCGCCGCGTCGAGGCTCGCCAGCATCGCGTCGATGTCGTCCTGGCTGTTGCTGACGGCCGGCTCGGGCGCGGGCGGCGGCGGTGCGGGCTTGGCGCGCGGCGGCGCGGGCTTTGGCGCCGGCGCGATCGCCGAGGGCGGAATATCCTTCATCACGGCGGCTTGGCGGCCGGCGGTGTGGCTGCGGCCTCCGGCTTGGCGGCGTGCGGGCGGCGGCTGGCGGGCTTCTCCGCAGCCGCAGGCTTCGCCTCGTCGTCGGCAATGATGCGACGGATCGACGCCAGAATCTCCTCCATCGAGGGCTCTTGGACCTTTGCAGGTTGCGTCATCTCCGACTCCACATCGAAAGCATTTTACACCAAGCCACGAAGGATTTGCCGGTTCCGGATATGCAGGCCGGGATTTTCATCGCAGCGGCCCGACTTGTCCCCAGATCAAGCCCGCCCGATGCATCGCGCGGGCGTCCCGCTCCCCCCAAGGCATACCCAACACTCGCCGCCAAGGACGCAAAAAAGCGGCGCGAATCGCTCAGCTACCTCCGAGAACGGTACGTCATGGCAACAATGATTTGCAAGCAAACGCCCGCGACGCATAAACGCGCCGAGTGGAGTGACACCGGGTTGATCGATCCCGCGTGCGGCGGAATTTTCCGGACCGGCGACGTGATCGCGGGATCAGCGGCCGTCGGGCGTGCGAACGCCGACCCAGCTGTCGCGCACCTGATGATAATGCACGCTCGGATCGTAGGTCGTGGTCGGCAGGTTGAGCACGTGCGGCGACAGCCGTCCGACCGTGTTCAACACCGAGTAGGACGCCACCACGCGGTCGTGCTGCGCGGTGACGAGCGCGACGCGCGCGTTGACCAGCGCCTGCTGCGCGTTCAACACGTCGAGCGTGGTGCGCTGTCCGGCCTTGGCTTCTTCGCGCACGCCGTTCAGCGCGATTTCGGACGCCGTCACCTGCGATTGCGCGGACTGCACCTGCGCCTTGCCGGCGACCAGCTGTCCCCATGCGGTGACGACGTTGGCGCGGGTCTGATCGCGGGTCTGTTCGAGCACGAGACGCTGCTGCGCCAGCGTTTCCTTGGACTGGCGGATCAGCGAATATTCGGCGCCGCCCTGATAGATCGGCACCGTCAGCTGCGCGATCGCGGACGCGCCGAACGACCGGTACAGCGTCATGCGTCGATTCGTAGGATCTGCTGCACCGAGGCCTGCAGCGTCACGGTCGGCAACAGCGCGCCTTCGTTCACCTTGACCTGGAGATAGCTGACGTCGATGCCGAACATCGCCGCGGTGACGTTCGGATTTTCGATCAGGCCGAGTTCGACGGCGCTCGGCAGCGTCGCCGGCAGGAAGCGATCGACCGGCGAGCCCGGCGCAAGCGCTTGCGGGCTCGTTGCCGATGATGCGGCGGAAGTTCGATTTCGTCGTGACCAGATTGGCTTCGGCCGTCAACAGCTGCGTCTTGCCGGCGGCAAGCTGCGCCTCCGACTGCGCGACGTCGGTGCGCGTCACTTCGCCGACATTGAAGCGGTCCCGCGTCTGCTTCAGCGTCTGTTCGAGCACGCGAACGTTGCTCTTCTGCACCTCGACGATCGCGGAATCGCGCAGATAGTCCATGTAGATCGTGGCGGCCGACAGCAGCACGGTCTGTTCGAGCACCCGCAACGCTTCGCGCGCGCCGGAGACCTGGCTCTCTGCCGCGCGGGTCTTGTTGGCGGTCTGCTGGCCGTTGAACAGCGTCTGCGTGACGGTGGCGCCGACGCTGCGCGGCGGATTGGCGCCGTGAATTTCGGTCCGCACGATGCTGGTTGGCGTCGCCGCCCGGGGTGGAGTTGGTGTCGGTATATTGGTAACCGGCGCTCGCGGTGATCGCGACCTTCGGGCGATAGCCCGACAACGCCTGCGGCACGTTTTCGTCGGTGAAGCGCACCTGGGCGCGCTGCGCATTGAGCTGCGGATTGTTCTGATAGGCGCGCACCAGCGCGGCCTCGATCGTGTCGGCCAAGGCGGGCATCGGGCCCATACAAGCTAACAGAAGGACCGAAGCCGCAGCTCCGGTAAAAACCTTCACCCCACGCATCCCTGGAAATCCATTCATTTTCAGTTCGCCGGCTCCATGATACGCACACATGAACCGGCGTCGCTTCAGTCGAAGTGAGTCCCGGCTCACCTTATTCCGCAGCTAGGCCGGACGGAACCACCCCGCAAGCGCAACGCGGTCGAAACTCTTCACGTGGGGCAATCGGGCCACACTTCTGATTTCAGAACGGGATTTTAACGGCCTGGGTTGCGGAGCGCAAGCGCGAAATGGCTAGAAAACGAACGCCGGAAGCCGTTCCATGCCCGGCAGCACCGGCGCGGCGGCGTCGAACAGCGCCCGGTGCCCGAAATCGCCATGGGAACGCGTCACCATGGTAGCCCGCGCGCGGCTGCGACGTCGCGAAAACCCCGACCAGCCGGCCGCCATCCCGGAGCTGCCCGTAGAGCCGCTCCGGCACGATCTCGGTCGCGCCGTTGAGCGACGATGACGTCAAACGGAGCCGTTCGCCGCGTCGCCCTCGGCCGCCGCGGCGGTGCGGACCGCGACATTTCCACAGCCGTTCTGGGCGAGAGCGTGTCCCGCGCCTTCGCGGCCAGCGCCGCATCGCTCTCGGTCGCCGTCACCTGCCCGGCAAATTGCGCGATCACGGCGGCGGCGTAGCCGGTGGCGCAGCCCACCACCAGCACGCGGTCGGTCTCCTTGATTTCGGCCGCCTGCAGCATCTTCGCCAGCACCGCCGGCTTGATCAGGAATCGCTGCGCCGGGCCGCTCTCGCTGACATCGAGATCGAGATCCAGATAGGCCAGAGCGCTGCTTGTTTTCGGGGACAAAGGCCTCGCGCGGCACCGCCAGCATGGCATCGAGAATTCGGATATCGGTGACGTCGCTCGGACGCACCTGACCATCGACCATTTTCTGGCGCGCGGTCGAAAAACCGGACATTGGCAGAGACCCTGAAAGCAAGCGGCGTTGCCGCCGGGACGAGCTGAAACCGGGTCATCTTTGGTACAAGCTCCGGCAAAACGCAACACGCCGGTGGCGCTGCGCGAACCGGCCGCCGGAACCGCTGCGCAGAGCAGCCTATTCGATCGTGACGGCGAGCCGGCCGATCAGCCGCGCCACCTCGTCCAGATGCTCGGAATCATGCTCTTCAATGGCGCTGCGCGAGCCGGAGCAGGCATTCGTCGTCGCTCAGGGCGGGAATGTCGCTCGGGACAATCGAAGGCACCGCCCGCATCAGGTCGGTCGCAATGGCTGGCATCGAATCAGCTCCCGTGAAACCCGGCAATCGCCGAAGGTTCTGGGCCGGATTGAGTCGATTTGGCGGCCGGTCCATGACGCGGGCGGATGGCGGCATTGCGCAGGCGCGTTGCCGATGTGTCCGCCGTCAGGCCCGAAAACGCCGGCAAACCCTTGTGCCGCAGCGGATTTTCCGCGCCCGCACCAACTGGCGCCGGAGTCGGTGATTTGGTCCTTTGCAAGCCCGGAAGGCTTTGTTATACGCTGCCCGCTCGCGAACGATTGTTTCGCCTGTTCCTCGGTAGCTCAGCGGTAGAGCATTCGACTGTTAATCGAATGGTCGCTGGTTCGAATCCAGCCCGGGGAGCCAGCAAAATCACCCAATATATCAAATAGATGCATGATCGGCCTGAAAAGGTCCCAATGTATAATTGGCGCTGGGGTAACACCTGGGGTAACAGCCGCCGTGCCGCGTTACCCCAGGCATTTTGCGTTACCCTGCCCTTGCCAACCTACCGCACGAGTCCACCGGCGCGTCCTCCGCCCTCGCCGCTATCGGACGCCAGCCGCCCCGAAATAACGCACCGCTGACTCGCGCTGCTAAGCCGGCGGCCCATCCAGGGCCGGTTGACCGATAACCGCGCCAGGACCACGCTGCGCGCCCATGCGCCATATGTTCACTCAGGTGCCCATGCTCACCGGCTACGCCGGCGTCGCGCGTGTCGAGGTGAGCCTGCCGTTCGTGGCCGAGCTCGTCGACGGGGAGAAATATTACATGGAACCCAGATGCCTCGAGGGCACCGAACTGCGCCGCCACCGCCACCGCGGGCCGACACTGCGCAGCTTGGTGAAGCTGGCATTGGCATGCGACAGCGCCGAACAAATGGGCCAGAAACTAAAGCGGCGCTTTGACCGAAGCTTGCGGCGCCAGGGTGTCCGGCCCGCCGACGCCGGCGCCGAGGCCGAGCGGCTGATTGGCAAGTAGGCGACCGCCACTTGAGCTCCGCGGTGCCGTACCGCAGACTAATCCATGCCGCTCTAGTCCCTCGCCCTGGGCTGCTGGGGCCGTGCATTGACCAGTGCCGGCACTGGCTCGTCAAAGTGGCCTCTATACAGGCTCCAGACAAGGGCTGCCACCCAGCCAATCAGTGACCATCCGAGCATAAAATTCAGAGCCAGGATGGCAAGCCAATTTCGGTGACCACGCGCCCAAGCGATGATCGCGGGCAAAAAATAGCCGCCGAGCATGCACAACGCGGCGATGATCCAAATCCACAGCCAAAAAAAGAATTTAACTACATCTGCATGGTTGGAAACGACCAACACAATGCTGAAGACCAGGCCTATGAGGCACAACAATGCAAAAACAGGCTCTCGACGCGGCGGCAAAAAATAAGCGACGGTGACCAGACCTACCCCCGCGATCACCAGCCCAATAGATTCCGAGACGATCATTCCACCCACCTACAGGCACACGTTCGACGGGTGATAGATAGGTGGCTAGTGTGCGAGCGGCTTGTTATCTTACGCCAAACACTTGTTCACGCAGGTCAACCTTGACGTAGCCCGCGGCCCTCATTGCACATGAATTCCGGATCGCACCACGCCCCAGCTTTTCAGCGTCGCGATTACCTCGCGATGGTCGCTCGAGCACAGGTATCCATGACCGCCCGCCTCAATGTGGCGTTTCACCGCGGCTTGCGCTTCCGATAGCCGGCCGTTCTTCGCCTTGAGCTCGATCGCGCATACCTCGCCGTGCGGGCCGAAAAAGATCAGATCCGGAAAGCCGGCGACGACGCCCATGCGCTTCAGCCTGGCCGCGGTCACCTGATCGCGATATTGGCCGCTGGCGATGTGCGTGAAAATCCAGCCCGGCATGATCCAGCGCCGCACCGTGTCGACAACGGCGCAGTGCAATTGATATTCCGTCGGCGCCGGCGGTGCTGTGCCGCGCTGCCGACGGCCGCGGAATAAACTCAACTGCCGCGCTGTCACCGATACGCTCATGCCTGCCTACTTCGCGGCCTTTCGCTCGGCCTCGTACAGTTCGAGCACTGGCAGCAAGCTGCAGCTCAGCCGTCTGCGCGTTAGCGTGCCGCTGTTCTGTATGGGTCAGCGACGAATTCTTGCACAGGGTCGATATTATCACGCCACCGTTCGGCGAAGTGACCGACAGCCGCGCGACAAGCAAGGTTGACGTTCGTGACAAGGAAAATCCGAACCGTGCCACGCCGAGAAATTACTGGCAGAACAGTTTGGGCCCCTGACTGATGGAGCCACTCCGCCAACTGTGCAGCCTGTTGAGGTACGGTCACACCTTTCTGCCAACGTGTGGCGTGATGATAGATTACTAGGCTGTGACCAGCCTGGTGCAGGGACTTAATCTCGGTCATGAACACCGACTTCATCGCTCTTTTGGAGCCTGTGGCGAGCTTCCCAGACGCGATGCCGTTGTCGGGATCGAGAAAGATCGTCTCCTTGCCCCTCAGCGCATCCTTGGATTGCGCAAACCACTCTGCGCGCCTTATGACGCCAGTTGGCACATATTCTTCTACAAACGACGCGCCAGGTAACGCAGGACGCAAGTCTCGAACCGTCCGAGGTGACCTTTTCCTCACCTGCCGCAGGAGATCGAACAAACCTGGGTCGAGGGCGCGGTTTGAAGGCCGTTCAAGATGGCCGCGCCATAACGGCTCCGGCAGCACGGCGCCGCCTGGATCGAATGCGTCAGGTGAACTGGCTACGGAAAGCGAGAGAAACGTTCCTTCTTTCCCGAGCTTGGCGCTGCGCTCGGCGATCTGTTTCCAATGCGCGGGCAGATTTTCCGTGGGCGCAGGGTAACGTGCCGCGCGGACGACAATCCACTCAGGTCCGGCGTCTCCGACAAACCAGATCGCTGGATCAAGACGGGGATCACCCGTCCATGACATCAGTCGTTTGCCGTCCTTCTGCAGTTCGCCACGCACGACTTGAACGGCGTGATCATGCAATTCCCAGTCCGTCATCTCGATCCGTTCATCGGTAATCAGCGCGACTGGATCAATCGGCGTCCCAGTTTTGGCTTCGAGCAAACCCCATCCGGATGCGTCCGGCGCCCAAGTTCCGCCGCGGCGGCCCATTGGCATTAGACAGGCAAACGCGCCAGTTGAGTCTCCCACGGGCGGCGAGCGCGCTAAGGCGCTGGAACGCACCCAAGGTTTTATGGCCGCGATGTCTTATCGATCTCGAGTCACAAGGGAAGCTTCCAGTCGGCGCGCCTCCGGCACACCGAGGCTCACAAGCGTAGCCAATATCTTGTCGATGATTTCCCGGTGCGCGATGCCGGCGACAAACCTATCAGGCACTATAGCAAGAATGCGGTCGAGCCAGTCGCACAGGCGACGTCCAATTCCGTGATCGACCCAGAAATTCGTGTCGCTAGAATAGGCTTGAGCCCAAGCTGCGGCCGACGAGATCGCCAGGACCAGATGCTCAGGAGTGGGTGCCACCTCCAAGAAATTCAGGGTAACAATCGCCTGAAGAAATGTTTGTTCGCTCTCGTTGAGCTGAATCAGCGTGTCCAGTAAAGGCCCGGATAGGCTCACACCTGAAGCGTTCAGGTAGCACTGCGGCGGGCCTCCAAAGCTATAATAGTCGTTAAAAAACATAACCGCGATTGCTGGGCCAATGTGCATCTCAATGGATGGCCGCGAGCGTCTGTAGCCAAGGCGCTTCCAGCCACTGGTCTCCATCAGATGCTTGGCAAGGCCAGACCGAATGCGCGCAGCATGCGCTTTAATCTCGCCGCGACCGAAATAAGCGACATCGAGGGACCGAACGAAGTTTGCAACGGCGTCGTAGAAGGGCTGATCGGGGAATTCCCTGAAGAACTCGATGGCTAGGTGGTCCACCTGGTCGGCTGGCAGCCCCTCCAGACAATTCGCCAGCAGGGCGAAGTATTCGTCGTTCCACTCGCGAGGTGTGGACGAGGGTTCGGCGCCGCCGTCCATCCCGATACCATTAGCCTTGCCCGTCCAGGATGCGTACGCCAGCAGCATGCTGCGAAACCAATCCATTCGGTGAGCGGCCCTAAGCGCCAGCGCACCGTGCAGCCAAAGCGCCGCACCTTGGTGGTCGGTGAAGCAGTCGGACTCTGCAATTGGCTCCTCTGGCGCTTCCAGTGGCCCGCCGGGAAGCCCCATGCTGCTACGCCGGTTCGGGCGGCGCTCGGGAAACTCTGGCCAATCGGGCTCGTCGCCTTCGCCTGAAAGCCAGCGGAGCTCTGCATCTATCGTCGCCTGCAAGCGCTCCTCTCGCGTTGTTTCACGAGCGATTCTCTCATCTACTCTCAAATCCCAAGTGTGATGCAGTCGAACATTGGCGCTGAAGGCGCAGCGCAAAATCGCCCGCGGGAGACGCTCGTCGATCTCAGCGAGTGTTGGAGCAGTGACTCGGAAGCCGCTTCCTCCCGCGGCATCACCCGCTGCTAGCTCCAGAAGCCGCCTCTGATTTTGCGGCGTGTTCTCGTGTTTAAGAACGTTAGCTAAGCCCACGAATGCTATTGCGGATGGGTTGTAGCGAATGCCTTGGCGCATTCGACCGCCGCCATTGTCCCTCTCTTTCTTGGCGGATTCGAAGAGACCGATCGCCCAATCGAGGGACGTATTCCGCAACTCCGGTGAGCCATCGCGCATGGCGATCATCGCGGCGGCCAGCACATTTTGATCGTGTATCTTGGGCGCATCGTCCTCCGCGCTTGGAGACTGTTTCTTAGCCCACTCGACGGCTATTTCCGCCAGTTGGGGAGAGGATCGGGCCAAGTCCTCGATTACTAAGCTGATGGAGTTCTGAACTTTGAAATCTTGTGCGCGTGGCCTATGAGCACTCTGGAGCCTGCGGATTTGTGCGTCCTCGTCGGGAGGAGAAATATAGCCTAGCGCTGTGGTCTTCGTGCCGTCCTCAAGCTTCGCTTCCTGCTCCCTCCAATTTTCTGGGTTGGCTAGGTTTATCGCATACGTTGCCATGAACCTAGGGTCACCGAAGTTCGAATGCGGCTCAGGTGCGCCAAGCCGCTCGGCACCTTTCCTCAGAAGCCTGACGAGTTCAGCTCGTTCTTCCTCCGGTCCGTGGAGAGCGTAGCTACCGATCAACCGCTCCAATTCGATCTTTCGAGAAGCCCGTTCTTTCAGGCTCTTTCGCGTGACACTCCCCACGGGCTCCCTTTCCAACGCCTTCAGGCCGAAGAAATCAGGAAACTCAATGTTCTCCTGAGACGGCCTTGTTCGGTCGGCACAGAGCAACTCTGGGCAGGCTAGAAAGGGTACGGCGGCCTCTTTTGATTTAGGCCAATGGGAGATTAGAACGTCCACCGCGACCAAAACGAATGCTGCTGGATCTCCATCTATCAGCACGCGGTCGAGCACGGATTGAATCGTGTCGCCGGCTTCAATCCGCTGATGCGCCCAAGCCTCTAAGGCCATCAGAGCTGAATTGACAGCATTAGAGTGCGCATTGCCGCGCGACCACAAGTACGTGCCCTCCCATAGAAAGGTACGAACTCGATTGCCGTCATCGATCAGGAACCTATCGTCTCCGGGCTCCTGTCCATCTGAATAGTACTCGACCGCGTGCCGCACGATACGGCGGATCAGCTCGATTCCGATATCCGGGGCGGAATTGAGTAGCTCAAGGAAAGGCCCCTGCGCCGGGGCAGCAGGATGAAGCTTGTGATCAATGAAATGAAAAGCGCGATCTTCGATCCCGCGATGTCGATCCCTCCGTTGCCTCGGCTCTGTATTGATGAGAGCCGTCGCGGTCAGTTCAGCCAGTTCCTGTGGCGCAGCTTGGGCAAGCGTTCCACGAAATTCAATCACTGCCTCGGTGGCGGTGCGGTCGTGCTCAAGTCCGCCAACCAGCGTCAGATACCGCTTGGCAAGATCGGGCGTCCTAAAGCTGCAGCATTTGAAGTTGAGCCTTAGATCATTAAGCAGGGCCTCAGAGGCGTCTGTCTGTAGTTTTCCACCAAGCACTTTATAGCGCGCGGTGAACTCGCCACCATAAGCAATTTCAAGCTCTTGAAGCCACTCGAACTGAACCGCTTGCAACTGAGGCGTAAGGTCGTCTTGGCAGAAGAGGATTCGCGACCACCTTCCAAATATGTCTATTACTTCCGGCAGCGCCTCCGCGGGGAGGTTGTCCTTTACCCCGAGAAGCCAGCGGATAAGTCGATACCACGAGGGGCCCGAGGGGAAATACGTGCCGGCAGGCCAAGCTATCGTAGTCTGGCCGGACGCTGCGAGCACCTGCGACATCGGCTCCACATCGACCGCGACGACGTTGCGAATAAGCTCTCGGAGAAGAGTTCCATGTTCGGCGAAAAGCAGGTCCCTAGCCCCGTCAAGGAGGCGATATCCAATCTCGGAATGTACCAGCGCGAGCAGGATCGCTCGCCGCCAAGAGCCGTGGATGCCTTCCTGACTGAGGATAGCGAGCAGCCCTTGCCATCCACTCACATCCGTTGACTTCTCCATCCTCATCCGGGCAGCTATCTCCACCCCGCGAGCAAAAGACGCAGTTGTCGGACGTGTCATGGGAAGTGAGGCGAGCTTAGTGGGATCTTCGTTGATCAAATTGGCGATGGCCCACTCGCGCAGAACATCGTGGCGAAAGGCTACGATATCCGTTCGAACCTCGACGAGCGTCTCGCTAGCTATGAGCTCGTTCACTGAGAGGGCCGACCGCGAACTCACATCAGCAAGTTCTGAGCCAGCAATGATTTGCTCTGCCACTATTCGAAGGGTTCGAGACCGTTCGCGATGGGCCTCATTTCCGACTAGGCCATCTGCAGTGCGCCACCATTCCTCTGCCATCTCGACTTCAGTTCGCGGTGCACGTTCATCGTTCGCACGGCGAGCCAGTCGGGCAAGACGGTAAAGGTTGCGGACTACGTCGCGGGCCGGGTGGGTGTCCGCGAGCAGCGCTGCAAGCCGTGGCGCTGATGCTGAAAGCTCCTCAACTTCGCTGTCGCTCAGCTCGTCGATAACTACAGTTGGACCGCTACCCAATCTCAATACGGCGTCCGAAGGCACCCAACTCTCGTCCTCAACGCCGAAATTCCTTCTGCACGTTGCAACAACGGAAACACCAGGAACTCTCGAAGCCGCACGAATGAGGTCGGTTATTGTCGGTCGTTGTTCGACAGAAAACCCATCCAGGTTGTCGATGAAGAGGATGGCTGCGCCATCCGAGGCAAGGTCACTTAGTAGATTCTCGGCTCCGCCGCCTTCGAACCCGAGGGCGCCTCGCATCGCGAGCCATCCACGCGGAAACGTTCGGTTCGGGCTCAAGACCACGACGCCAGCCTCGATCCGGTTTCCTTCGACAAAATGCTTCAAGATAGCGGATTTGCCGACCCCGGCATCACCACGGATTTCAACATAGCGGCTTTGATCAAGGGCCTCATGGACGCCGGCGACCCGTTCCGTTCGGGCCAACGCCACGTCACCAATGCGGTCGCTAATGTCTGCCAGCGCGTCCCGCGCTGAAGCCGCAAGAGCTTGCCTGACAGCAAGGTTTCTCGGGTCGCCCGCTAGTCGGAATTCACGTAGATCGTTAGTAACTCGAGCTTTGTCCCGTTCGCCCCCGTTCGCAGCGGACGCAATGGCGAGTTCGACGAGGTGCTTCCACAGGACAGACGCCTTCGTTGAATCATCAGGGTGCAAAACTCGCGCCGCGCGTTCGGCGGCGAGCTCCTCGTTCGCCGAATGAAGGGCTGAGTAATCGAACACCAAAATCTGGAAACGCTGCAGCAGTTTCCATATCGCTTCGTCGTCCGTTGCGCCGCCGGCTGCACCAACATGCGCCCGAAAGGCTTCGACGAACGCCCGCATGTCGACACTTGCCGCGCCTTTGGTGTTCAGGCGCGTGAAAAATATCGCGGCCGCACCTAACTCGCGCGCCCATTTGAGTACGTCTTGATAGGGACCGTCCGTTTTCCGCGATGTCCTAGCCGTAGCAATGGCCAACTCGTGCCGCGCTTCCCAAAAGCCAGCCTTGTTGGAGGCTTCGACCACCTGTTCAATGACATCGGCGAATACCTCATCACCCGCGGTAAATCGGACGCTTCGCTTCACTTGAATTTCAAGTGTGGCATCATTGCCGGCAGCGTCGTGGGCTCGCACGACGACATCATCGAGCGGATGATCGTCAGCTCTCTGGAACGCCACTGAATCGATGATTGTACCAGGCAGCCCTCGAGGCTCACCTCCCGCTAACATTGTTAGCAGGTAGTGAGCACCGACTTGTCCTTCGAAGTGGGCTCCTCCTGGCCCGGTAGCAGCAACTGGAGCAGCCCTCTTCAATCGAATTCATCCCCCTCCAATTCGGGCGCCAATATAGTTGCGTTATTCGACGAGGGCTATTGCCCCCATAGAGGGATAGACATCAACCATTTATCAGTTGAGCCCGTGGCGCCGGCTCTTGGTCTCATGCCCGGCTCGGCGCGACCACAAAAGCGCGAGCGGCCCCAATGAAATCCCGACGGCCAAAACTGTGAAGGCCGACAGCCAACCGGTCGAAGTCTGCGGTCCTCCTGCCAGATCCAATGCGACGCCGGTCCCCCAAGCACCGGCCGCCGACAAGCCGAACCCGACGGTAGAGTGAAGCGCCATGGTCGTTCCGCGGTGTTGCGCGCTGGCCGAAGCCGCCATGCCAGCCGTCAGTGCGCCAGAATCGGCCGGCACGGTCAAGCCGTACAAGATGAGCAGCGAGGCGACCAACCATCCGGGCGCGGTGCTGGTCAAGCCGATCGTCAGCGCGACGCAGGCCGACGCGACCATCACGATCGTGATGGCGCGGTGCCGACCTAACCTAAGCGCCGCCTCGTTCCCGAGAATACTCGCCGGCATCGAGATGATCGCGAAGCTGAAGCTCATGACGACGGGCGTCAGCCAAGACGGCGCACCTTGGTGCGCTATCACGAACACCCAGAAACCGACGAGCCACGTGCGGATCCCGTACAATTCGAAGCAGTGCGCACCGTAGCCGAGGATATATCCCAACGCCTCCCGGTTCTTCAGCACAGGCTTGAAGTCGAGCAGGCGTCCTGACCACGTCTCAGGAGGACGGCTCGCCATCAGGAAGCAGGCAACCACCATCGCAATGGGGCCGGCTCCTGTAATAAGAAAAGCCCAACGCCATCCCCACATGTCCGCAACGACCTGCGCGACCAGGAAGGAAAGGCCTACGCCAAACGAGAAACTGGACGTGTAGAGCGTAACTGCCCGCGACGTGTCGCCGGCCGGTAGCCGGTCTGTCAGCGCTTTCAGGCCGGGCATATAGGCGCCGGCGAAGCCAATTCCGGCTAGCGACCAAACTGCGGTGGCGGACCAAAACCCTTGCGCAAAGAAGCCGAAGGCGATCGTCGCCAGTCCACTCACGATCGAACCGCATAGGAGCACGACGCGAGCGTCGATGCGGTCGGTAAGCGTCGTGAGTACCGGTACCGCGAGCATGTAGCCGAATGCGTAGCCACTGGCCATCAGACCGCCTTCGGCGGCACTTAGCCCCCAAGCCGGCATCAGATGCTGGGCCAGGAGGGCCGAAAGGGCCACGTGGGGGAGCAGGTTGCCAACCTGCCCCGCGCACATAACAGCGATCAGCGGCCAACCATGGAGACCCCGAATGGCACCCCTCCCCCTCGATTCAGAAACCATCAAGCCCTCACTTCGCCCGAAGAAGCATCAGGGCCGCAAACGCCGATAGCGAGAGGCCAGCGCAGACCCAAAGCGCGCCCACCCCGATCGTCTCGAACATCATCCCAATGGCGAGCGGCGCGAACGCTCCCGCCGCGCGCGCAGGCAGAGAAATCATTCCGACCCTCCGCCCGAACCCGCGTGGTCCGAAGAGCGCGAGCGGCAAAGTCCCGCGCGCAATCGTGAGTATCCCATTGCCCGCCCCATAGAAGAGGGCAAAGAGCGGCGAGAAGCCGGGTCCGCCGATCGCGAGCGAAATCACTCCAAAAGGATTGGTGAGCGTCGCCAATCGCGCAGAGAGCAACGGATGATATTTGGTTAGCCAGCCAGCCTCCAGAATTCGCGCGCCGACCTGCGACGGCCCGATCAACATTCCAGCGAACAAGGCCGCGGAGGGCGTGGCGCCCAATAGCACCAGAAGCGCCGGCATGATGGCGGACATCCCCGAGCTCACAAAACCGGTGGCCGCAAATACGTACGCCACGGCGGCCATCTGAAAACTCTCGGATTGGCCGTTGGGCGCTTGGGCTTCGTCGCCGACCTCCGTGGCCACCAGGTTCGCCGCGCGGGGAAGCGCGAGATTGAGCGGGAGCGCGAGAACGATATGGATCCCGGCCCAGATCTGACATGCGATCCTCCAACCGAAATGCGCATCGAGCCACGAAGTGAGTGGCCAGCCCACAGTGCTGGCGAAGCCGGCAATCAGCGTAATGCCGGTGATGGGCCGCCGCGCAGCACTGCCGTAGATGCGCGTCAAAGTGGCGAAGGCAGCCTCGTAAAGACCCAGACCCATGCCGAGCCCGAGGGCTATCCACGCCGCAATGAGCAGGCCAGGGCCTGAGGCGGCGGAGAGCAGCAGCAATCCGACCGCGAAGACCAGGTTGGAAGTGGCGAGCAGGCCCCGCCCCCCGAACGTGTCGATGGCGTGGCCAACGCGCGGTCCGATGAGCCCCGCAATAACGAGGGCGCCCGACAAGGCCCCGAACACTACGGTCGAAGTCACGCCGAGGTCACGCGCGATGGGTGCCGCGAGTATCGCGGGCATGTAGTAGCTGGAAGCCCACGCGATCGTCTGCGCCGTTCCGAGTGCCACGATGGTACACATCGGCCTCATCGCGACACACCGACTTTCGTCATGAGCACCCGCAACCGCCGGCACTTGTCCGCTTCGCCGTCTCATCCGCCGCGCAGCACGCCGATACGTCCTCCTTGGCCGGGCCGCCGCAGCATCCGGACCCGCCGTCGCCGCCCTCGACGCCGCCGCGCGTGCAGACGCCCGTCTCGGGCAATTCGAGCTCGACCCGCGCAGCGGCTTCCTTGTCGCCGGCGATGTCGGCCGCGATCGAGCGAACCTGTTCGTAGCCGGTGATCATGAGGAAGGTCGGCGCCCGGCCGTAGGACTTGATGCCGGCGAGATAGAAGCCGGGATCGTCCTGGGCTAGTTCGCGCGCGCCGTGCGGTCGCACCGTGCCGCAGGAGTGCTCGTTGGGGTCGATCAGCGGCGCCAGCGCCACGGGCGCCTCGATCGCAGGATCGAGCCGGAGGCGAATTTCGCCCAAGAACGAGAGATCCGGACGAAAGCCGGTCGAGACCACGAGTTCGTCGACGACGATGCTGCGCCCGCAGCAGGCGGTCGAGGTCGCGATCCGGAGCCGCCCGTCCGTCTGCGAGACGGTGGCGACGGGAAAGCCGGCTTCGACCTGCACCTGACCGGATCCGACGAGGGAGGCGAAGTGCGCGCCGAGCTCGCCGCGGGCTGACAGTTTGTCGTTGGCTCCGCCGCCGAAGGCCTTCGCGGGGTCCGTTCCGCGCAGCAGCCAGATCGGGCGTGTCCGGGCGCTTGCTGGGCCAGCGTGGTCAGGTCTGTCAGCGTGCCGATCGCCGAGTGACCCGCCCCCAGGACCGCGACGGTCTTACCGGCGAAACGGGCCCGTTCCTTCCCGAGGACATCCGGCATGCCATACGAGATCTGAGCCGCGGCCTCGCGCTCGCCGATCGCTGCCAGGCCGCCGGCGCCTGCGGGATTGGGCGAGGCCCACGTGCCTGAAGCGTCGATCACGGCGTCGGCGTGCAGCGTCCCCGGACCTTTGCCGTTCTGAAATCGGATCTCGAAAGGCGCGGACTCGCGTCCCTTGGTCTTGGCCTTGTCAAAGCCGGCTCGACCGACGGCGGTCACCCGGCTGTTCGTCCGGATCACGTTGCGCAACGATGTCTTGGTGGCCAGCGGCTCGATGTAGCGTTCGAGAAGTTCGGCGCCGGTCGGATACACCTGCGGGTCAGGCGAATTCCATCCCGTCGGCGCGAGCAGCCGCGCGGCTGCCTTGTCGACGTTGTATTCCCAGGGCGAAAACAACTGCACGTGCTGCCACTGCCGCACGGAGTAACCGGCCTCCGGCCCTGCCTCGAGCACGATCGGCGTCATGCCGCGCTCCATGACGTGGGCGGCGGCGGCGAGGCCGACGGGACCCGCTCCGATGATCGCGACGGTCTTTGACATGTGTTCTTCCTATGTTTCTAGAACATTCGAATAATTGGGGCTCAAAAAACTACGCCGCGACCTCGCCTCAGCGCATCCGGCTTCGTCCGCGCAGCACTCCGCGACGAGGAAATCGACAAGTCCCGCATGGTGTCGTACTCGGCGTGGCAGACGAGCGTCGTGGCTTCGCGTACTTGGGAGATCAGTCCGACGGACACCAGCGACTTTATGTGATGGGAAAGCGTCGAAGGCGCGACCTTTAGCTTTTCCTGGAGCCGGCCGACCGGCATTCCCGCCTGTCCGGCCCGGACCAGAGCACGATAGATCTTCAGTCTCGTTGGATTGCCGAGTGCTTCCAGGCGCGAGGCGGCTTCGTCGATTTTCATGGTTGGCACCTTATCCTCCAACTGTAAGATGTCAACCGTATTTCTAGAATAATCGAATTATAAAGAGAGCGACTTCGTTGCGGCACCGCATCGCACACCGTCATGAAACCTCAATGTCCCGACATCACGCCCCGAAATCGCTCTTCCAGTATCTTTCGATCCTTTCGACCAGATCGGCAGGCAGCGGCACGTAATTGAGTGCGCCTGCCGCCGCGCGACCGTTCTCCAGCGACCACCTAAAAAAATCGATGGCGACTTTGGATTTTGTGCTGTCCCTTGGTGCTTCGGCATCAGGATGAACGAGGTTGCCGTGATCGGATATGCATTGTCGCCCGGCGCGTCGGTCATGACGCGGTAGAAGTCCGTCGTATTTTCCCATGAGGCCGCCGCCGCAGCGGCTTGAAAAGTTTCGGCGCCCGGCTGGACGAAACGCCCTGCTCTATTCTGGACCAGGCCATAGGCCAGGTTGTTCTTGATTGCGTAGGCATACTCGACGTAGCTGATGGAATTCTTGGCCAAGCCCACATATGCGGCGACGCCCTCGTTTCCCTTGCCGCCGACGCCCACCGGCCACTCGACGGTAACGCCCTCGCCTACCTTCTCTTTCCACTCGGGACTGACCTTGGAAAGGTAATTGGCGAAATTGAAGGTCGTACCCGAGCCATCAGTACGATGAACGACGGTGATCGGCGCAGCCGGCAAGGCAACGTTGGGATTTAAGGCCTTGAGCCCGGGATCATCCCAATTCCTGATCTTGCCCAAGAAAATGTCCGCCAGCACGGTCCCGGTGAACCGCAGTTGCGCGGGACCTATCCCTTCGATGTTCACCACCGGGACGACGCCGCCGATGACCAACGGGAATTGACCGAGGCCGGCCTTGGCCAGTTCGTCCGGCCGCAGCGGCATGTCGGAGGCGCCGAAATCGACCGTGCCGGCCTTCACCTGCTGCAACCCGGCGCCGGACCCGTTCGACTGATAGCTTATCTTGTCGCCCGTCTTGGCCTGGTAGTCCGTCGCCCATTTCGAGAGGATCGGGAAAACGAAGGTCGATCCGGAGCCGCTCGTCTCCGCCGCCTGCGCCGTCAGGCCGATCGTCAGAAAAAGACCGACCAGCGCCGGAAACCAAATTCGCTTGCCCATTGGGGCCTCCGTCGTATATGTCGGTAAGTCTCGACATATTGACAGATCGAAATCGGCGTGACAAGCCGCTGGATCGAAATCCCACTGCGCCTTCGCAAAAGATTTATCGGGGTGTGAATGGATCAATTGAACCTTAGCGATGTGGCCGTCGAGCGCTTCGGCTCGCTCGGGCAGGCGACGCGCCTGCAGGCGCTGCGCCTCCTCCTCTCGGCTCATCCGGATTCCCTGCCCGCCGGCGAGATCGCGCGCCGATGCGAGGTGCCGCACAACACCATGTCGGGCCACCTCGCGATCCTTCACAGGGCGGGTCTCATCGAGTTCGAAAGGGACGGCCGCTCGATGAATTACCGCGCCGACCTCGCCGGATTCCGCGCGCTGGTCGATTTCCTCGCCCGCGATTGTTGCGATGGCAAGCCCGAGCTTTGCGGCATCCTGCCGATGGAGACGACTGACATGACCAAGATGCCAGATGCGAATGTCGTTGCACCGGCGTTCAATGTGCTCTTTCTGTGCACACAGAATTCGGCCCGCTCCATCATGGCTGAAGCGATTCTCGAGAAGATCGGCAGGGGAAGATTTCGCGCCTACTCCGCGGGCTCCGAGCCGGCGCGGGCGCCGCTTCCCGAAGTGCTCGAACGGCTCCGCCATCTCGGACACGACGTCGGACATTTCCGCTCCAAGTCGCTGGAAGAATTCATCGGCCCGCAGGCGCCTCGAATGGATTTCGTGATCGCGCTCTGCGACACGCCGCAGGGACAATTCTGTCCCGACCTCGACAACCGCTTCGTGACCGGCGCCTGGCCTCTTCCGGATCCCGCCAAATTCATGGGTTCGGCCGCGGAAAAGACCACCCTGCTCAACGAGCTCTACGCGATGATCCGCCGGCGGATCGAGTTCTTCACAAGTCTTCCGTTCGCCTCGCTCGACAGAATGGCCCTCAAGGCCCGCCTCGACGAGATCGGGGACACAAACCGCCTGTCCCCCTAGAAGGAATTGCGATGAAAGTCGGAATCAACGGCATGGGCCGCATCGGCCGGTTGGCCCTTAGGGCGGCGCTGGGCGGTATGCATCGGCCCGAAAGCGATCCACTCCGGTCCAACCGGCTGGACGTGGTTCATGTGAACGAGCTCAAAGGCGGCGTAGAGGCAACGGCGCATCTTCTCGAGTTCGACAGCATCCACGGCCGGTGGCGCGAAAAGATCGGCGTGAACGACGGTTCTTCAATCGGAATCGGCGAACAAAAGATCGGCTTCACCGAGGCGGCCAATCCGGCCGAGGTGCCGTGGGGCGATCTCGGCTGCGACGTGGTTCTCGAATGCACCGGCAAATTCCTGAAGACGGAACAGTTAATCTTACTTCGAACGCGGCGTCAAACGCGTCATCGTTGCCGCTCCGGTCAAGGAAGAAGGCGTCCTGAACGTCGTCGTCGGCGTCAACGACAAGCTCTACGATCCGGGACGCCACAGGCTTCTGACCGCGGCGTCGTGCACCACGAACTGTCTCGCGCCGGTAGTGAAGGTGATCCACGAAGCCATCGGAATCCGCCACGGCCAGATCACGACGATCCACAACCCGACCAACACCAACGTCGTCGTCGATGCGCCGCACAAGGACCTTCGGCGCGCCCGCTCAGCGATGACGTCCATGCAACCCACGACGACCGGCAGCGCGACGGCGATCGCGCTCATCTATCCGGAACTGAAGGGCAAGCTGAACGGTCATGCCGTCCGCATTCCGGTGCTGAACGCCAGCCTCACCGACTGCGTGTTCGAAATCGCCCGGGAGACGACCGTGACCGAAGTAAACAGGCTGTTCGAGGGCGCCGAGAAGACCGTTCTTGCCGGCATCCTCGGTATCGAACATCGCCCCCTCGTTTCCGCCGATTATGCCAACGATACCCGCAGTTCGATCGTCGATGCGCAGAGCACGATGGTCACCGACGGCACGCTGCTCAAAGTCTACGCGTGGTACGACAACGAAGTCGGCTATTCGTGCCGGATGGTCGATCTCGCCAACATCGTATCGAGGGCCGGCCTATGACATCGACCACCAGAAACTACCTGATCGTGACCGCCTCCTACTGGGGATTCACGCTCGTCGACGGCGCGCTGCGGATGCTCGTGCTCTTCCATTTCTTCCGGCTCGGCTACACCCCTTTCACCCTCGCCTTCCTCTTTCTCCTGTACGAAGCCGCCGGAATCGCCGCAAACCTCGCGGGAGGCTATTTCGCTTCGCGCTTCGGCATTCCGCGCATGCTTGCGATCGGACAAACGCTTCAGATCGGCGGCCTGCTGATGCTGTCCGCGCTTGATCCGGGATGGGGCACCGTGGCTTCCGTAACGTGGGTCGTAATCGCTCAGGGCATCGCTGGCGTCGCCAAGGACCTGACCAAAACCGCCTCGAAGTCAGCGATCAAGGCGACCTCCGTCGAAGGAAACAGTCAACTGTTCCGCTGGGTCGCCTGGTTCACGGGCTCTAAGAACGCGATGAAGGGAGTCGGATTTTTCGTCGGCGGCCTCCTGCTTGATCTCGTCGGCTTCAGCACGCGCTCTGGCTGATGGCCGCCCTGCTCGGCGTTATCTTCGTGGCCGGCCTCCTGCTGCTGCCGCGGCAACTCGGAAAGGCCAAATCGTCGAAGACGATGCGGGAGCTCTTCGCGAAAACCCGCGGCATCAATCTCCTTGCCGCGGCGCGAGTGTTCATGTTCGGCGCGCGCGACGTCTGGTTCGTCGTCGGCCTGCCGGTGTTCCTTTACGCGCGCGGCTGGCACTTCATGGAGGTCGCAGGCTTCCTCGCGGCCTGGACCATCGCCTATGGGGGCATTCAGGCGATCGCGCCTTCGATGGTCCGCCGCAGCGCCGACGGACTGAGCCGGGAAATCCCGGCGGCACATCTCTGGGCCGCAATTCTGGCGGCGGTACCGATCGTGCTCGCGATCGCGATGCAGCTCTTCGTCGTTCCCCGTCCAGATCTGATGTTGATGGTGGGACTCGCCTTCTTCGGTCTGCCGTTCGCGGTCAATTCCTCCCTCCACTCCTATCTGATCCTCGCCTATGCCGGATCGGAGAAGGCGGCCGAGGATGTCGGTTTCTACTACGCCGCGAACGCGGCAGGTCGCCTGCTCGGATCACGCTTTCCGGAGTCTCTATCAGCTTGCGGGATCGAAGCCTGTCTCGCGGGCTCCGCCACGATGCTTCTCCTCTGTTGGGCTATCACCTATGCCCTGCCGCTCACTCCGCGTTCGACCGCGCCCGGCGAAACGAACCGGCGGTGGACGCGTCCAGATCGCACGCCTAGCCGAAAGGCGGAGCGGACCCATGCTTTGGACGACGACCAGCCTCTACATCCAGATCGTCGCCGGTTTTGTCGGCGCCCACCTCGCTGCCGCGGTTGTCCGCGACCATGCCTTTGGATTCTGGGGCCACACGGCCGTCGGCCTGATCGCCGGCGCCTTGGGAGGATATTTCCTTCAGACTTATGCGGTCACGGTCGTGACCGGCAACGGTAGCCTCAACGATATAAGGCCCGCCGACATTTTTGTCCTGCAGGCCGCGACCGGCGCGGTGCTTGGCGGCATCTCATGTTGGCGGTCGGCATGATCGCCGCCATCGCCGACCTCCTCCTCCCGATTGACGACGTCGATTTGTCGAGTATTCTGGATATATGGAACAAAAGGCGGCCATTGTGGTCCTTGCCGCTCTCGCCCAGACGACCCGGCTGGAGGCCTTCAGGCTGCTGGTCAAGCATGAACCCCACGGACTTGCGGCCGGCGAGCTCGCCCGCCTGTTGGCGGTCCCGCAGAACACATTATCGAGCCACCTCTCCATTATGGCGCGCGCCAACCTGGTCTTGTCAGAACGGCACAGCCGTTCGATCGTCTATCGGGCGAACCTTCCGGCGTTTCATCCCGTCGTGCTTTTTCTTCTTCAGGACTGCTGCCTCGGCCATCCGGAAGCGTGCGCTCTGTTGATCGAATCCTCGCGACGCCCCGGTGGCCTCCAGAAAGAAACGAGTCCATGTCCGATAGCCAGTTTGAACGCCCTTCAGATCCCCCGATCGTTCGACCTTTCGCGGCGCCTGGCGGCGGAAGCGCTCGGAACGGGATCCTGGTCACCACCGTGGTCGGATCCGGCATCATGGCCGAGACCTGACCAAGGACGTCGCGCTCGCTCTACTCTGCAATACGTTGCCGACGGGCGCGATCCTTGTCGTCCTGATCACGGTTCTCGGGCCCATTTCCGGCGCCCATTTCAATCCGGCCGTCACGATGGTCTTCACCGGCAAGCGTGAGCTGCCGCCCAGGAAGCCCTGCTCTACGTCATCGCGCAGATCGCGGGCGGCATCGCCGGCACCATGGCCGCGCATCTGATGTTCGGGCTGCCGCTGATCGATTTCTCGATGAAGGCCCGTACGGGCGGCGCCCAATGGTTCGCGGAGGCCGTCGCCGCCTTCGGCCTCGTCGCCACGATCCTCGCGGGCATCCGCTTCCAGCGTACCGCCGTTCCTTGGCTGGTCGGTCTCTACATCACGGCGGCCTATTGGTTTACGGCCTCCACGTCGTTTGCAAATCCGGCGGTCGCGATCGCCCGATCGCTGACGAACACTTTCTCCGGCATTCGTCCCGTCGACCTGCCGGGCTTCATCGTCGCCGAACTCTGCGGAGCATTCGTCGGCATGCTGCTGATGAATTGGCTGCTCGGACGCCCCGAGGTGCGCGGACCGGTCCCGATCGCGGAGACATCCCGATGAGCGTCACGATCTACCACAATCCCGACTGCGGCACGTCCCGCAACACGCTGGCCATCATCCGCCAGAGCGGCGAGGAGCCGACCGTCATCGAGTATCTGAAGACGCCGCCCAGCCGCGAAAAGCTGAAGGAGTTGATCGCGGCGATGGGATCTCCGTCCGCGCGCTGCTGCGCGAAAAGGGCACGCCCTACAAGGAGCTCGGTCTCGACGCCCAAGTGGACCGACGAACAGCTCATCGACCAGATGCTCGCGCATCCGATCCTCATCAACCGTCCGATCGTGGTGACGCCGAAGGGTGTTAGGTTTTGCCGCCCGTCCGAAGCCGTGTTAGAGATCCTGCCGAACCCGGACATCGGACGGTTCGTGAAGGAAGACGGCGAAGTCGTTGATACCCCTGCCCTCAAAGCCTCCCTTTTTTTTTTTTTTTTTTTTTTTTTTTTTTTTTTTTTTTTTTTTTTTTTTTTTTTTTTTTTTTAAAAAAAAAAAAAAAAAAAAAAAAAAAAAAAAAAAAAAAAAAAAAAAAAAAAAAAAAAAAAAAAAAAAAAAAAAAAAAAAAAAAAAAAAAAAAAAAAAAAAAAAAAAGAATTTCTGGGACTACCGAATATCAATTCGTCCGCGGCCGAACCGCCTGACCTTGAAAAACTGCGTCCGACGCTTTCCCGACACAGGCCCCGTATCTTTTTTTTTTTTTCCCCCCTTTTTTTTTTTTTTTTTTTTTTTTTTTTTTTTTTTTTTTTTTTTTTTTTTTTTTTTTTTTTTTTTTTTTTTTTTTTTTTTTTTTTTTTTTTTTTTTTTTTTTTTTTTTTTTTTTTCCCCCCCCCCCCCCCCCCCCCTGCTCCTGTACAGCCTCGCTAGTTGCGTGAACGCTCGTTCAGCCGGTTTCTCGCGGAAGAAGCCGCTCGGCTACTTAGTTCGTCTGGGGCGGAATGCCGAATATTTGACCCCTCCGGCCGCCAGTTTCGGACTCGCGGCCGGCGCCAGATCATTCGAAGGCTGATCGATGATCTCATCTCGCTCTACGGCTGGCGAGGCGCCTATCTCGCCCTTGCCGGACTTGTCGCAGTCACCATTCTGCCGATCGACTGCGCGACTTTTCGCGGTCGGCAGGAAAAATGCGGACTCAGCACGGACGCAGGGCTCCCAGCGGCCTCAGAAGATCCCGCGGGAGGAGCCATCATTTACGCGCGAGCAAGCGCTCCGAACCGGCGTGTTCTGGCTGCTGTGCGCGGCCGGCTTTCTAACCAATGCCGTCGGCACCGCGTTATTGCTCAATCACTTCTCAATCATGTAACGGCTGGGATCTCGTACAGCGATGCGCTGCTACTGCTATCGCTTCTTGCCGGCGTTCAGGCTGTTGCCACGCTTGGCACTGGATTTCTGGTGGATCGCTATGAACCTCGACTTCTGGATCCGCTTTCGATCTTGATGCTTGCGCTGGCGTCCGCTCTGCCGGCGTTTGGCAGCGGAATCGCCATCAGCACGCTGTACGCGCTCAGCCTGAGGTGGAGCGTACGGCTCGCAGTAAGCCATCAATGCCGCCAGCTTCGCGCAGTATTTCGGCGCGATCATCTTTGGCGCGATCAGGGGATTCATCATTCGTCTTTGGCATTGCCGGCGCGGCATTAGGGCCGCTGCCTTTTCGCGGCAAGTGCAGATTGAACAGGACTCTATGCTGTCGCCCTGATCGGTTGCTGTGGGCTTTGTCTTGCGTGTGGCGCCGGGGCTTTCTCCGTGAAGCGACCGTCCTCGCGCTGCGAAAGCCGATCGACAATTTGAAGAGCGAGCGAGCCATGACAGGTGAAGCGATCACCCATAGTGGCGGGGATCGAAATTCCCTCGACCGACCCAGTATTTCTGGCGATGGTCTTCGGAGTCCATATTCCCCTTGGCCTTGCGTGTGTTGGGATCGGCGCAATCGCGATATTAAGACCAGAAGCGTCGTGGACGTCATTCAAACTTTGGAATGATCTATTTCTCGTTCTGCTGGCGCTCTTCGCGTCCGCGACGTTCCTGTCACTTATGCGCTGGGACGAAAACTATCACTTGTTCATTCTCGGAGCGATGTCGTTCGCTTGCGCCTGGGTCGGGCGCACAGCACTCCGAGGCCGCTGGCGGTACTCGGTCAGGCTCCACATCGCCGGGATGGGCCTGTCTTACATTCTGATGCTATTTGCTTTCTACGTCGATAATGGCAAGCAGCTGCCGCTTTGGAAGGACCTTCCTCAGTTCATGTACTGGCTGATACCTATAGCCGTCGGGATACCCCTCGTCGTTCGCGCGCTTCTGTGGCCGCCCTTGGCGCGAACCCGCGCCGGGATTTCACCTGGCTCGTAAGATGCGACGGCGCAACTGATTGATGTCGACGCGGACTCCCGACGATGACTGGAGCCCGGGATAGGCCATCGACTTGGTCGATCCTCGGCGCAGCCATGGTCTCGCTGACGGCATCTTCGATCGGGCTTGCGGCATACCTTTAGGGTCATCGTCACTCAAAGCCTGAACGCCGTGTCGAACGGAAAATAGTCGATCGGCGCATCGGGCGGCAGGTCATCCGCGTCGGACGGGATGCACGCCAATCCGTCGGCGACGATAAGCGGCCAGAGGCGCGCCGAGCCGCCGCGGCCGAGTTTCTCCAGCAAGGGAACGCCGCGCTCGTCGCGCGCTGCGACCCGGACCGGGACGAACTCCAGCCGGCCCTTTCGGTGGGCGAACGTCCCGCCCGTTCGGGCCGCGACCGGGGGTCGCGGCCCCTGATAGCTGCCGGCGAGGCTCTGCAGCATGGGACGCGCGAACAGCAGCGCGCCGACCAGCGAGGCGAAGGGATTTCCCGGCAGCGCCAGCACCGCCATCGAGCCGATGGCGCCGACGGCAAGGGGCTTGCCGGGTTTGAGCGCCAACGACAGCTTGGCGCATGCGCCGCCGGCATCGTGGACCGCCGCGACGATGTGGTCCGCGTCGCTTCCGGAGACCCCGCCCGAGCAGACGAGCAGATCGTAGGAGCGCGCCATCTGCGCGAGCCGCCGGGCAAGCCGCCCGCGGTCGTCCCTGCAGCGGCCGAGCGGCGTGACGCGCAGCGCCGGCCCCCCGAGCAGCGCCGCAAGCATCGGGCCGTTGCTGTCGTGGATCTGGTGCGGACCGAGCGGGCGCCCCACAGGGACGAGCTCGCTGCCGGTCGAGAGGATGCCGACGGCGATCCGGCGGCGGACGTTGATCCTCGAAACGCCGCTGGCGGCGAGGATCGCGACGTGGCGCGCATCGATCACCGTTCCGGCGGCGAGGATTGTGGATCCGGCGCCGACGTCTTCTCCGCGCCGGCGGATGTTCATGCCGCGCTCGGGGGCGCGGGCGAAGGCGACGCGCCCGCCCGTGATCTGCACCTTCTCCTCCATGACCACCGCGTCGACGTCGGGCGGGACAGGAGCGCCGGTGAGCAGCCGCACGACTTCTCCGCGCTCCGGACACGCGGGCGGGGCGGCCCCGGCGAAGGTCGTCCCCGCCTGGCGGAAGGCTTTGGTCGTGGTGCTGCCGAGATCGTCGCCGCGGATGCCGTAGCCGTCGACGGCGCTCTGGTCGAACGGCGGCAGCGGTATCGAGGCGGCGACGTCGTTGGCGGCGATGCGCCCGGCGCTGCGGCCGATCGGTACCGTCTCGACATCGCTCACGCGTCTCACGGCCGCCAAGCGCAACCGTCAGGGCGTCATCGATGCCGAGCAGGTCGGGGCCCGAGCAGATGTCTGGTGTCGCGAGCATTCGGGATGACGCGGGCTGCCGGCGAGCGCGGCAACCCGCTGCGCCTCAGCCGGTGTACTCGATCGACTTGAAGCTCAGATGCTTCACGCCCTTCCGGCGCATCGGCGATCTTCCGGATATCGCCCCAGGTCTGCTTGTAGTTCGGGATGATGAACTCGTTGACGCCCGGCCGAGACGACGTTGCCCTGCACGCCGGTCGGATAGGCGAACAGCATGAAGGTCTGCTTGCGCTTCGCCGTCGGCGTCGGATAGACCATCGCCTGGGTCGAGCCGTTGTCGTTGTAGACTTCGACCAGGTCGCCTTGCTTGAGCTTCAGTTCGTCCATGTCCTGCGGGTTCATCTGGATGATACGGATAGGGCAAGCGATCCATGACGAACTCGTTGTCCTGATCGAGATAGGCGTTCTGCCAGATGATGTTGGTGCGGCCGTTGTTGATGAGGAACGGCCACTTCTTCTTCTCGGCTTCCTTGCCGGCCGCCTGCAGGCCGCGCCATTGCGTCTCCATGAACTTGGCCTTGCCGTCCTTGCTGCCGAACTTGCCGTCGGCGAACAGGCGCTTGGTGCCGACGATCTTGCCGTCCTTGAAGTCGACCGCTGGCTCCTGGAAGCCGTTCGTGCCCATCGCCCGCAGGCGTTCATAGGTGACGAACTCGCCGCCCTTTTCATGGTTGTGGTAGCCGTCCATGAAGGCGTCTTCCTCGGTCTTCCAGTCGAAGCCCTTGAACTGGTCGGCGTACTGGGCCTTGCCCTGCTCGCGCAGCACGCGCTCCATGTTGTTGGCGATGCGCGCCGCGATCAGGCTGTCCGGCATGGCCTGGCCGGGCGGGTCCATGTACTTCTCGGTGAGACGCATGCGGCGCTCGCCGTTCATGGAGGTGAGGTTTGCCTCGCCCGAGGTCGCCGCCGGCAGCCAGACGTGGCAGGCCTCGCCGATCTTGGTCGGCACGATGTCGACGTCGACGGCGAACAGACCGCCCTTCTTGATCGCATCCGACGATGGCCTTGACCATGGCGTCGCGATCGCCGTAGGGCGCGGTCATCATGGCATCCTTCACCATGTCGGTGCGCTTCTTGTAGTTCTGCTTGAATTTGAAGGCGTTCAGCGTGGTCTTGTAGTGATCGCATCCCCAGATGTGATGCACGCCGCCCTTGCCTTCCATCAGGAGCTTGTCGACGTAGGCGGCCGGCCGGCCGACATGCGCGTCGGACGGACGCGAATAGCCTTCCTGATGTCCGCCCATCCGGACGCAGCCGCCGCCCGGCCGCCCGATATTGCCGGTCGCGAGCGCGACGTTCACCAGCGCGCCGTTGGTGCGATAATTGTCGTTGCCCCAGATCAGGCCCTTCTCGTAGGCGAACATCGTGCGCCGGCGGGCGTTGCCCGCCTTCGGCTGCGCGATCCATTCGGCGGATTTGCGGATTTGATCGACCGTCAGCCCGGTGATCTTGGCTGCGTCCTCGAGGCTGGTCTTGTTGGCCGCCTGTGCATCTGATCGAAGTTCGTGGTCGAGGCGTCGATGAAGGCCTTGTCGACCCAGCCCTTCTCCGCGATGTAGGTCATCCAGGCGTTGAACAGGGCGAGGTCCGTGCCGGAGTTGATCGCAAGATGCATCACATTGTCTTTGCCGGCCTCGACCTCGCAGGCGTTGACCGTGACGGTACGGCGCGGATCGACGATGATGATCCGCGCCTGCTCGACCGGCTCGGAGCCGAACTCCGCCTTCTTCTTGTCGACCGACGTGCCGCGCAGGTTCGGGACCCAGTGGTTGAGGAAGTAGTTGGTCTGGGTCTCGAGCGCATTGGTGCCGACCGCGACGATCGTGTCGGCGAGTTCGGCGTCTTCGTAGCAGTTGTTGAGTTCGCCGACGCCCATGTCGCGCGTGGCGTGGACTTCGGAATTGTAGGCCGGACGGTTGTGGATCCGGATGTTCTTGACCTTCATGGCGCCGAAATAGAGCTTGCCGGTGCCCCAGGTGTTTTCGTAGCCGCCGCCGGCGCCGCCGTGGTCGAAGGCCGAGACGAACAGACCGTCCTCGCCCATGTCGTTGATCACCGCGACCGTGACGCGCGCGACCAGATCGAGCGCGTCGGCCCAGCTCGTCGGCTGCATCTGGCCGTAGCGCCACACCATCGGGTCGGTCAGGCGCTGCAGCTGCGTGTTGCGCTGCTGCGAGTAGCTCATCTCCGCCATGCGGGCGCCGCGAACCGAACCCAGCCCGGAATTCACGACGCAGTCATGATCGGGCTTGATGACGATGTGCACGTCCTGCCCGTTCTGGCTGACGATGTTGTACATCGAGGGCGCGTACCAGGCGGCGGTCTCGGCGGGTTGCTGCTTGGAAAGATCGACGCTGAACTTGTTCTCCGCCGGCCGCGGTACCGCCCTGCTTGTTGGCGGGCCACGTGTAGGCTTTGTAGCCGCAGCCGACGATGCAGTAGTGGCAGGTGACGTTGAATTCCTTCGCGTCCTTCGGGAATGATCGGGAAGCGGTCGATCTGACGCTTGTAAGCCATGTTGTTCTCCCCCTCACAGTACGTTGGACAGACGGCCGTAGAGCAGCTCGTCCACGCCTTCGGCGTAGATGTCGCCCTTGTCGTCGACGCGCAGCACGTACTGCGGGAAGATTCTGGGTCGCTTGGCCCCAGACCTGCTGGCCGCCCGCCTCGCAGTCGAAGCGCGAGTAATGGCCAGGGCAATTCATGGTCTGGTCGGGCGACGTTGTAGCTGAGCGGAAAGCCCTTGTGCGGGCAGGTCGTCGAGAACCCGACGATGTCGCCGTCGGCGCCGACGCCGCCGGGCACCTTCTTGCCGAACTTCAGCAGCACGCCGGGCGCATCGGCGTCCGGGTAAGAGACGTTCAGGGGTTCGTTGGCCTTGAGGTCGGCGACGTTGGCGAGGCGATTGGAGGGATAATTGACCCGCGCCGCTGCGGGCGCGGCTTTCGCCTGCGGGACGACTGCGGTAACGGCGACGCCGGCGGCCGCCAGGCCGGCACCGCTCATGAATTTACGGCGGCCGACATCGACCATCCGATCGCAATGTTGCGACATGGCAGTAACTCCTCGGTGCGCGCCAGTACGCCTACTGGCGTCGGTTTCCTCGAGATTCGGCCGATACGCCTACCGACCGGAACGCTCGCTGTCATTAAACCATCAGAGTAAATCAATACGACATGTCGAGACGTCTCGACATATCCAATAATCGAAACGTGGTGGCTTGTCACCAGTCCTTTGGGCTAGAAGGGTGCGACTCGATGCTTCAACCCGGGAACGTTTTGATGCGAAAATCCATGCTCGCGGTGGCGAGCCACGCCAACACCGTGACGGCGGGCGGCTCCCTCAGCGAGGCACACGCGATTTCGGCCCTCGCGGCGCTGGCGCAACCAACCAGGTTGGCGATTTTCCGGCTGCTGGTGAAACACGAACCGATCGGCGTAACCGCAGGAGTTATCGCAGACACGATTGGCGCGCCGCACAATACGCTCTCGACCCATCTCGCCATTCTGGTGCGGGCCGGCCTCCTGCGCTCCTCGCGTGAGGGTCGCACGATCATCTACAGGTCGGACGTCGAAGGCATGCGATCCGTGATCGCGTTCCTCGTCGACGACTGCTGCGACGGGCATCCGGAGCTCTGCAATCTGGTCGCGGCCGACGCCGCGGCTTGCTGCGCGCCGCCGCCGGCGAAGACCCGGTCGGCGAAAAAGGCGATTAAGCGCAAGGGCTGATCGCATAACGTGGACGCAGTGGGGACTGGCGGCTCAAACCGTCGCAGGCGCCGCCCCTGCAATGTTGGTTTGGCTTCGTAGGCCACAAGCTTGGCGGGCCAAGCGGATTTTTGCTGCAGATCGCCGCGAGACGGGAAGCGGAAGCCAACCGCGGCTTCCGTCGACTTGGCCGTGATCAACGTCATAATGGACAGGCGCAATCCGGATGTTCGCAACCGGATTTATCGTCCACGCTCTGCAACAAATCAGCTGAACGGAGATCGGCAGCCCAGACCTGGTCAGGACGAACCCCATTACGAGTGCGGCCAACTATTGTGTGGAGCTGCTTGCCGAACACCGATTACTTGCAATGCCACAAATCAGTGGGTCTTCCGACCCTCGGCGCGGATCGCGGCTGTCTGTTCTTTGGCGACGGCTAAATCCAGCAGCTCGCGAGCTTCCTTGGGCAACCTGGCGCGGGTTCTCGATCGCCATCAACTGTACCATTAGTCCGTTGATATCGCCGCGGGGGTCGCGCCGCATCCGTTGCCTGATGCGCTCCTCGTCCGCTCGGTGCGCGGCACCAGGGCAGCGCTACTGTGGACACCACGCACGCATGGCGCAGCGAAACTGATCTATCATAGTCGGGTTCGCGACGCATAACGGCCTTTCGGCTCGGTGCGCGGCAGCCGCGGGATCACGCCTTTGCCGAAAAACTCGTCCGAGCTTCGCCAGTCCGGGCTGTCAATATCGCCGGCCGCGCGCAACAGTCCCCAGTAGGTGCTTCGCATTCGCTTGATTACTGGCGCGCCGGCCTTCATCAGCTTCGCCAGCGTTCCGTCAACCAGCCAGCGCTGGCGCCGGGTGCGAAGCGATCGCGGATTGCCATAGGCCGGTGGCAGACATTCTAGCGCGGACCGGGTCGCCTCGGCGTAGAAGAACGCCGACACCATCAGGCGATCATCAAGCCGGGGTTTGCCAGGGCGGCCAACGCTGGGCGGCAACAGCGGCTCAAGCTTCCGCCATTCGCGGATGTGGATCATGGGCAGGTTTGGCATGGGTTAACCTCGATCGATACCGGGTTAGGTAGCGGTGAGCCTAGCTCCATTCCTGGAAAATTTGAATGAGGAGCCGATTAAGCTTGCGATGATCGCGCCGCCGGAAGCGACACCTACAGGAAAAAGTCACTCGCCCCCCAGTTGACTGTATCGGTTATACTAACTTTAGATTGAACCACGGATGATCTTCGGACGTCGGATAGCCTTGCTCGTCGCACGCTGACTTGACGCGCGGCGTACCGCTGCGTGGTTCGATGGCATTATGGCAACCGGGACAAACAACTGCGAAGTTCAACGGTTCGAGCGCCAACGCAGGCGCAACCTCGACCGGCTTGCGATGATGGACGTGCAACTGGCCTTTAGCGGGCAGATAAGCATGGCACCTGGCGCAGGTATGGTTTGCCTCGATCCTGGCAACGCGGCGTGCCTTCTTCCATTCGCTCGTACCGTGGAACGGGTTGCGGACGTGGGGCATGGCGCACGGTATACACCCTGCGGCCTCACCGTCGCCATGCGTGCTGCTTCAACTCATCGCGCACCTCATTGAGCAGCATCATTGCTTCGCCCGATCCGCCCTTATCCGGGTGATGCTTTGCCGCCAGTGACTTATAGCCGATGTCGATCAACTGCATTGCCAGCTTGCGTCGCGCCTCGCACTGCTCCGTGCGCTTCAATTCGGCCTGTCGCAACGCACCAATGTCAGCTTGCCACGCTGCCCTGGCGGGGCGCTCACCAATGGCATCCTTGATTGAGCGAAAACGACCCTCGGGGGTTGTTTTGAATTCGTCCGCATCAGCCACAGCACGGGCAAGCCGCATGTAACGCCGTGCCTGCGTCTGGCTCAGTTCAAAGTTCTTCGTGAGCCAGCGTGTCCATGAGCCATGTGAGACTTGGCCAGATGTTTTTATCTCGTTTAGCATTGCACCGGCTTGCCGGTAATGCTCCAGGCCGGCTGCGTAGCCTGACGCCAGTTCAATTTGGATAAGCGGCACCAGCACCTTCAACGGCCGCGCTGTTTGCCTTTCTTCCGCGCGGTGAACGGCGACTTGCTCGGAGTTGGCCTGGGGTGTCACCATCATTGGCTCCTTACCCATGTTTGCCGGCACCCGGCCGGCGCGGAACCCACCTGCGTGTGACAGGTTCGACAGGTTCACCTATTATCGACGTCACGCGCGCGCACGCGTAACGGGGATAACCGGAATACCTGTCGAACCTGTCACAACCTCTATCCATGCTCATTGCTTTTTGAGGACGATCCGGACGAAGCCCCGCTGGCCTGTGCCCGTTTCCCGCCGCTTTTCATAGCCGCGATCTTCAAGCATGCCGGACAGCGCCATCGTGCTCCCCGGTTTGATGTTCCGATCTTCGCACCACGACTTCCATGAAGCGAACAGCGCGCTCGTGCGCGTAAAGGCACGATCGTCCGCGTCTTCCGTGGAATCTTCCAGCCACTCGCCGAGGCTGTCCTGGCTCCGGAAATATTCGTCGGTGGCGTCGCGGACGCAGGCCGGCGGCGCGAGGCCGTCCCGCTGCCACTTTAGGCAGCCGTCGAGACACCATCGCAGGATCGCCGCGCGCTCGCTCCACAGCTTTTCGGCCAGGGCAGGATCTCGCTCGCCGGGCGGTATGCGCACGGTGAACGGCGCCAGCAGCAGCCGCCGCCGCATGGCTTCGTCGATCGAGCCGAGGCGCGGCTTGTGGTTGCCGGCAATGAACAGCTTGAAGGTCGGCGTAAAGTCAAAAAAGTCTTGCCGCATGAAACGGGCGGTCAGCTTGTCGCCACCGGTCAGTGCCTTGATCCTGACTTCGTCCCAACGACGTCCTTTTTGGGTTTCCTGGGCAACCACCAGGCGGGCGCCGCGCAGCTTGGCCAGATCGGCCGGGTGACGCTCGGCGTTGCTCGCGATGAACGTGCCCGTGTCGGCAATGGCGGCGTAATCGCCGAGTATGCGAACAAGGGTGTTGACGAATGTGCTCTTGCCGTTCGCCCCGGTGCCATAGGCAAAAACGAACGCGTGCTCGATGGTGAGGCCGGTGCAGCAATATCCGATATAGCGCTGCAGGAAGTCCTGCAGCTCGGCATTGCCGGCGGTGATGCGATCGAGAAACGCGCTCCATTGCGGGCAAGCCGTGCCAACGGGCGCTGCGCCGCAGGCCGTCGCCTTCGTCATGTAGGCAAACGGATCCGGTGCACCGGCTATTCCGGTAGCCAGGTCGTAGGCTGCGGCCGGGATATCGTCGTCGCCCGCTGTGACGAGCTGCATGTGGTTTGCGTCCCATTGCTCGGCCGTAGCGGCGAGGCGGCGATCGGCGCGGGCCAGTTGCACCACGGCGGCGACCGTCTTGGCCGCCACCACGGCGGCAGGCCTGGCGCATTCGAGCGCGACTTCTCGGCAGATCACCCTGGCCCTGTTGAAAACGTGAAGCGTAGCGTCGGTATTCCAGCGGGCGCCGTCGTAAAGCATCCAGCGCGACCAGGCGGCAACGTGACGGGTGTCATTGGCATGCCGCTCCGCATAGGCCAACGCCAGCGCGTCTTCAGAGCTGGCCGGAAGCTCGCCGGCGTCCTGCACCGTCGCCAATCGGATAATGTTGTCGTCAGTCATGGGCGCGCCTCCGCAGTTCCTTGCCGGCGATCGAGTTGACGATGCGCTCAATGTCGGCAGCCGGCAGCGGCGGCACGCAGCACGTCACGTTCCAGGATTGAAGCAGGCCGAGTGTGACGAAGGGATCGACGCGGTGACGCAGTAAGTGGCCGGCGAGCTTTGCCAGGGTGCAGTCCCGTGCGCCTTCGCTAACGCCCTCGATTAGAGCGCGCCATTCCGGCGAAAGCGTCGGCGTGGCGGCGACGACGCCTTTTTGTTTTGCCAATAACCAGCCGGGCGCGTCGGCTATGCTGTTCGCGCTGTCGACGCTCCAGCAATAGCGGCGGCCGCTGGGGTGAACGGATGGCGGGGCAATCACGTAGCCACCATCGCCTCTGATATCGAGATGCGTGCCGATCTTGCTGGCGGAATTACGCACCGGCTGGTTCGGCCAGTTGAAATAAATGTGCCTGCCGCGCGCAGTGATGACTTCGACCGTTTCGGGCAACGCCGCGCCGTACTCTTCCTCCAACCGCCGCAGCGCGGCCTCGGCGTCGAGGCCGTCGACGTCGAGGACGAAAACGCCGGACACAGCGCCGGTAGCGATAGCGACATTGCAAAGGGGCTGTTGCTTCCACCACGCCCGGATGGTGTCCGGGTCCGTGGTGGCGTCCTTCAGGCCGTTGGCTGTGGCCGGCTGCTTGTTGTGCGGCTTGCACGGGAAGACGTGAAGCCCTTTTGCCGCGAGTTGCAGTGCTGTGCGGATCACGGCAGGCTCCCTGTCAGAACGGAATATCGTCATCCATGGCGTCGGCCGGCGGCGTCTGCGGCTTCGGTTTCGGCTTCTGCAGCAGATCCTTCTGCCGTGGTGCGCGGATGCGGATGCAGGGCACAGTGCTGCCACGCAACGTCGTCGTATCCGGATACAATTCGACGCGGTGGCCGCGCCATTCGATGGTGTCGTCGCCGGCGATCGCGGCAACGCTGTCCCAATTGGTCATATTCAAGGGCAGCGCCTTCGACATGCCGCGAAAATACAAAGTTGTTTTTTCTTCCTTGTTGGCGCCGCTGCCGAGTTCTTCCTGCGGTGCCCGCTCGATCTCGACCTCGAGTGGCTCGCCGCCGAGGTCAGCCTCTTTCAGGAAGCGGGACGGAAATACTTCGTGTCGTTTTGCCATGTGTGGCTCCTGTTCGGTTCGGGTTCGGATTCGGGTTCGGGAATGTCGGGCTGGTCCCTGATCGAGGTGGCGCTCGCGGATACGGCCGGCCATGCTTCACGCTCACGGCGACCTCCTTGGCATCTGCACCACGGCGATGGTTTCGTCGTCGGGGTCGGTGACGAGGATCATGCTGCCGGCGCCGCCCACGCCGATCCTGACGCTGTCGCCGCGCAGGGCAGCGAGCAGTTCGGTGAGGTAGCGGACCGAGACCAGGGTTTCGGCTTCGCCGTCGACGTCGGCCGCGAGCCGATCCTCGTTGCCGTCAGCCGCGCTCAAATGCAGCCCCTCGGCGTCCCAGTGCAGCTTGACGATATGCGGTTTGGCTTGCGGATCGGCCACAGCCGCAAAGCGTGCGAGGGATTCGCACAGCCCGGTGCGGCTAACGGTGACGACGTTTGAGGCCTCGGCCTGGATCAGCCGTTCGTAATCGGGATAGGTCTGGTCGATCCGCTTGGTGACGAGTACAAAACCCGTACCTTCGATCGCAAACAACCGCTCGGATCGGGCGAGCGTCACGATGCCGGTCGCGTTGCCGAGCAGGCGATCGATGGTTTTCGCGATCACGCTCGCGACGATCAGCGTTCGATCCGTCGAGAGTCTGGTCGTGGCCGGTGCCAGGACACGGCAAAGGCGGTGTCCGTCGGTCGTGACCGCGGCAAGATCGTCGCCGACGTTGTGAAGGAAGATGCCGTTGAGATAGAGCCGGGTCGTCTCGCTCGAGGCCGCAAACGCCGGCCGCACAAACAGATCACGCGCGATTTTGCTGTCGAGCGCGACGCGGCCGGTTTCCTCGTCGAGGATGTGCCGCGCCGGCAAGTCGGCGATCGGAAGCACCGGCAGCTTGAACCGCGAATTGTCGCAGGCGATCGTCGCCGCGTGGTCGTCGGCGGTGACGGCTAGCTCGGCGTCGGCGGGAAAATGCCGCGCCAAGGCCATAAGCCGCTCGAGCGGCACCGCTACCGCGCCCTCGGCGTCGGCCTCGACGTGGGTCGCGATGGTGGCGTCGAGCGTGGTAGCAGTGACGGACAGGCCATCGCCGTTAGCGGCAAGGTGCACGGCGCCCAGCACGGGAAATCTCCGGGCCTCCTGTTCGCGGACTGGAAGTGCAGCCAGGCCGAGCGCGGCGACCAGAGAGCCGGCGCGGGCCTTGATCCTGGCCATCACCATCGCCGCAAGATCGTGAGAACGGTACGATGACAGCCAGCACAGGCGAGACAGCACTCGTCGTCGTCACCGAGCAACTGGACGTCGACAGCGCGAAGTTCCTGCCGGCAGAAGGGACAAGCCAGCGGAGCGAGTTCGACTTTGTGGGTGTCGGTGAAGGCGATGGTCGGGGTCGGGGTGGTGGATTGGGACATTGTTTCGGCTCCTCAGGTTGAGGGCCGGTATTGCGGTGGCGCCGTTTTCGGATTAATTGCGCAGTTGTCAGTCTGCTAATGAAATTCCGGTCGGGGCTGCCCTCGCAGTACCGGCCGGTTCTATGCAGCGACCACTTCGCGGCGGGTTTCTTCCCAGGCGAGCAAGTCTTGCTCGTCAAAGAATTCACGCCCCTTGATGACGACTGCGGCCTTTGGAAAACCCAGCGCCGCCTCCGTCTTCCAGCGGAATAGACATTCGCGGGTGACGCCGTAGCGCTGAGGCAATTTGCTGTTCGGGATGAGTTGGCGGGGCATCTGTCACACTCCGTTGAGGGGCGTGACAGGGTTAATATTCACAAAAATCCGCAGGAGCAAAAAGTCCAAGTCGCATATCGTGAAACATCGCGATGTTTCATCAACGGCGGTCGTGCTTCCTATACGCGTCTAAGAGGCGTTTGACCCTCATCCTGGCGGCCTTGAACAACTCTGCGTCAATGTTGAACTCGACAACAAATCTGGCGATGGCCTCGCGCTCGCTCATGCCGTTGGCCATGGCTTCCTCGATGGCTGCGCAAACCATCTCCTTGTCGGGAGAAAAGGGCTGATAGCCCACCCATAAGCCGGTTTTCGGGTCGACCAGATCGGTCACAAGGTAACTGGCCATATTGAGATAACGCGGGTCGTGGGTCAGGGTGTGCAGCAGCCTCAGCGTCTTTGAGACCTTCGCTGGGTCAACGATCTCGTCCTTGGTGACCAGCCAATTGCCACCACCTCGGTCTGGGTCCTCCCGGCGACGCTCCCACTTGCTCTTAAACGCGGTGACCACCGAGACAGGCGGCTTGCGCCGTGACGGCTTCTTCTCTGTCATCACGCGACCGGGCGCAGCGAGACAACATTCTGCGGCGGCTTGCCGTCCACAACGGCCATGACGTAGCGCGCCCACGCTTCCATCGCCTCGCGGCGTTCGTCCTCATATTCGTGGACGTTGTAGACGCCGGCAACGCCGCCGAAACTGCCGCTCGTGTGATTGAGCGCCTTCTCGGTGATCTCGGTCGGAATTCGCAGCCGCGCCCAGCCGGAGGAAAGGGTTCGCCGCAAATCATGCAGCGTCCAATGCGCCAGCGCCTTGCCGTTGTTGAGCGCGGTCACCCTGGCGTTGAGCCGCGCCATCGCTTTAGTAAAGCCTGATATCGGCGCATCGCCGCTTGTGGTGAACAGGTAGTCGCCCTCGCCTTCCACGACCGGCAGGCCGGCGACGAGATCACAGGCGGCGGTGCTCAACGGCACCAAGTGTTCGACGCCGTTCTTTACCCGCTCCGGCGGGAGGGTCCATGCCTTACGCTCGAGGTCAAATTCGCCGCGCGGCGCGGCGCACACCTCGTTGCGGCGCTGGCCGGTCAGGATCAGCAGCTGTACCGCAGAGCCGAACGGATAGCCGAGCTGGCCCGCCGCCTTCCACACCAGCGCCAGTTCGGCATCGTCGAGCCTGCGCTTGCGCTGCCGCGATTTGGCATCGACCGGGCTCTCAGTCGCGTTGGCCGGATTGTCGGGGCGCAGCTGCGCCTTGACGGCATAGCTGAAGAGTTTCGAAACCGTTGCCCTGAACCTCGCCGCATTCACCGGGGCGCCGCGTCCGACCATGGCCTCAATTCGCTCGACAACGTCGGCTGCGGTGATGTCCGCGATCTGCCGCCGCCGCCAGAAGGCGGTCGCGTCCTTGTCGAGAAGTGCCTTCTGCGCTTCGGCCGACCGGCGGCCCTTGGCTTTTTGCGCGGCGATGAAGCGGTCGAGCACCGCCTCAAAGGTCCGGGCATTGTCGGCCGCGGGTAGCCGCCTCAGCCTCGCCATTGTGACGCGGTCGGCGGTTGGGTCCGTGCCTATGCTGACAATACCCAGCGTTTCCCGGGCGGCTTCCCTCGCCTCGCCCAGGCCGAGCCGGGGATATGGCCCGAGCGTCAGCTTTGTCGGCCGGCCATGATGGCGGTAGCGCACCGCCCAGCTCCTGGCGCCAGATGACTGAACCACAAGATATAGGCCGGTGACGGTGCCGTCGGGGATTTCCAGGCGCTTCTTCGGGTGGGGTTTTGCGGCATCAATTGCGCGGACAGTCAGGGCTCTGGCCATAGTCGGGTGCTCTCGCTGGGGTAACAGGGGTAACAGAAACCGCTGCCACGAGGGGTAACGGGCTGTCACGGATTGTCACGCCAGACTAGCGAGAAGTGCTTGCCCTGCAAGGGTTTTATGTTACGCTTTGCAACGCCGCGTAACGGACTGACACCCGACTGTTAATCGAATGGTCGCTGGTTCGAATCCAGCCCGGGGAGCCAAACAAATCAAACACTTACCCCAAAATCATTAAATCTGCGAATAGCGGCGTGTCTGCATTGTGTCTACAAACCCGTTGCCACCCGCGCGGCTGAGAATTGAGCCTTAAAAGCGCGCCTATATAGAGTGCGCAGACACGAGGCATTGTCATGTCAGATCAAGATGATTGGGATTTCGCCGGCGCCGACGATGCCAAGGTGACGATCCGCGCGGCAGTTCGCTATTTGCTGAAGGGCGCCGCCGGTAGCGACCGCGGTGATATCGTGCGGGAGGTCACTGAGATTGTGAACGAGGTCGCACGCGGATTGGCGCCTGACCAGCCGGATCCCTTCGATGATGAATTGCCGGGCGGCTGACCGGCTCATAGCCCCTCCCCGACTCTAGGCAGCCCGCCGGTGAGTCCGGCCGCTGCAGGCCTCGTGATGCTGGTCGATCGGCGCCAGCGCAGGGGGTGGCGGTTCCGGGCCAACGCGGGATTATTCGCGGAGCCACGCTCCGCGCCCTAGCCCATGCTGCCCGGCATGAAGCACCGGATTTCAGTATGCTGATGATCGGTCCCGCGATCGGCCGTGTAGGGCCAAACCATAGTTCTGCCGGCGCGGTTCGGTTCGGAGATCACGGCGCCGTCGGGAACATCGATCCATCCGCCCTCGAGACGGACGCGGTAATGACCGCCCTTCGATTCCCAATCAACATCGTTGACGGCGAAGCCGTCCGCGAACGAACAGCATAGGCCCTTGGCGGATCTCAGGCTATCGAACCAGGCATTCAATTCCGGATGCTCAGGATCGTGGGCGAGCGCGGGAGAGCAGAGCAGCAGGAGATCAGGATAATCCGCACCACGACCGATTCCTCTTCTCTCAAAAGGCTACGTTTCTGGGTCGTCACGACACTATAGTGCGATGTTGACAAGTTTGAGCGCGGGACCGAAGCCCCGACGGGTTCCAACCGACGAAACCATTTTCGGCATCTGACGAAGACGTCCTGAAACAATCGTCGCGCTATCCTCACAGCGCCGGAGAACGGGGGCGATAGTTCCTTGCGCGGCATGCCAAAGCGGGGAACAAGGCGATGATCGAGGTCGTGTCGGCACTACTTGCTTTCTTCAGCACCAGCATTTTCCTGGCTCATGCAATAGACGCATATCGAGCGCGCGGTTGAAGAAATGATCCACTTGCGGCTTGCTGTTCCGGCCGTTCTAGTCGCCGCTCTCATGGCGGCGTGTTTCAGCTATTTCGTCATCCCGCCACCTGTGGAAGGCAATCAGCGGCTGGCGCCAACTGTGCCCGATATGACGAGCCGTCCCGATTCGCGAACACCGACGAATATTGATCAACGTCGAAGTGCGGAAGACCAGGCAGTTGCCGCCTTCCAGAGAGCCGCCGAAGCTATTCTAGAGCGAGCGCCGAATATGCAGGCGTCCGCCGGTGCCGATCAGCCACCAATCGCTGGGCATATCCCGTTGCCAAAGAGGCGCCCGATCCCGCGCCCATGACTTAGGGAACGCCGCCGGTGAGTCCGGGATTGGCGGGCTAAAGCTTCACGGGTTCAGTGATCTCCGCGGGCTTGGGCTTTACCGGCTACCGCCTGGCGGTCACGCGCGGCGATCAGTTCATTCTGGAGCTTCAACCGTTCATCCGGTGTCATGGCGGCCTTTTCGGGCGGCGGTGGCAGATCTTCAACGGGGAGATAGGCGCTTGTTTTCGAAGGCATTGGTGCCTCAGCCCGCGCGTCCATGAGTGATGAACCAGCGGAGGTCGCACAGCCGCCTAGCGAGAAGCTCAACAACAACAACGACCCCGCGGCGAGCAATATTCTCCGCCTACAAACATACAGAATACCCATGCTTGATCGTTTCCACGATCATTGCGGGCCAATTGTGTTCGTTCGCAGTTCCTCATGGAGCCCGCGCGGGCGAGGTTAATCGCTAGTTACGAAGGGGCGCGGACCGAACGCTCGCGTCCGCGGTCCCCACGACCCCCGAGAAGGCCGCTCGTGAGCCCGGCCGCTGCGGGCATGTGGGCTCGTCAGCATCGATTTTGCGGGCCGGTTGGAGTCCCTAGTGCGTTTGGGATGGCTTGTCATCAGGCTTTCCGTCTGGGCGTTTGACTAGCTCGAATATGCCAAAGTGGGTGTTTTCCAACCAAGTCTCTAGCGTAGCCCCGCAGACTTCACAGGATGCGTGACCGGTATGCGGCACCAAGAACTTCTCTGCAGTGCGATGGTACTCGGCGCCGCAATTGTTACATCTGACAATTGTCGCCATTTCGGGAATATGCGCTCGAAACCGCACCTTTTCCAGCCCGGAACGCTGCCACAATCAAACTGATCCCTACCAGACTTGAAAGGCCGATCGGCGGGCTTGCGGGACTCGCTGGTGCGGTCCGGCTGCAGGCTGTCAAATTAGCCTTTCAAAACGTAATTGTTCTGGAGTTCCTTTTCGATCGCTCTAACGCGGTTTTCCCATTGCGGTTGGTATCGTCGTACGTATTGGGTAGTCAACGCTGTCCAGCCTGCGCTCGGCACTGGCACTATCGCAATCGGAATTCCATGAAGAGGGTGATCGTCAAACGCTTTCAGCCTTTCGTGAAAAATCCAAATCAGGTCCGTGCTCGAAATCTTCTTTTTTGCCATGAATTGGAGTTTACCGTGGCCGCACCTGTTGTCGATGGTGAGGCTATCCCCCGCCCGAAGCATGCCATGTGCAGACGGTCCCTCCATGACTTTAGGAAGCCCGCTGGCGAGTCCGGAAATCGCGATGTGACATTCGTCACGGTAGCGATAATGATCCCCTTGTATTCTGTGGTCGTGGCGGTGGAATTGCCCTGCCCATGGGAGACTGACATGAACAACGAAACCAGCGAATTGAACACCGACGAACTGGATGCAGCGAGCGGCGGTATGAAATGGGATCATGACTACGTGAGCAAGGATGTCATCGACGCCCGAGGGGGCTCGGTTACATTCATGGGACTAACTTTTACCATGGATGCAAATGGCAAGATGAGCAGCATTACCTAGACGTTTGCGCTGCTCATGTTTCCTTACGGGTGCATTTGTGTGGGCAACCCTGTGGCCGCAAAAAGCCGCCGCTGGGTTGAAATCAGCGGCGGCTTCTATTTGCGTCAGTGACCACCAGAAGGTCCCCGCTACCCTGGGAGCTCGTGGTTAAATTTTCATTACCGCCTCAGCCTTCTGGCATGCCCTGCCAGCCGCTGCGCCGGCGCTTCATGGTGCACCCAGCTGCTTTTCGCCGTGGTATGCGGCATAGTAGTCAGCCTTGAGGGCGGTCAGCATTTCGAAGACGTGTGCAACCGCAAAAACCATCTCGCGATCGTCAGTCCCCAGGTTCATCACGCCCTGAGCGGCGATCTTCGCCATGCTGACACAGTCGCAAATCCGGGGCTCGAGATCGCAGAAGGCTTCGGCATGGCGCCGGTCGGTGTCGTCATTGAGCGCGGGAGCGGATGACGCCCCGGGGACTTGGACAACCTCGGCCATCACGCTTCCTCCCCGTCGTCGTCCGAATCATCGTCGGAGTCGTCGTCGACCATGGCGATGTCCGGCAACTCGTAGCCCGTGGCCGCTATCTTATCTTTCAGCCCGCAAAGTTCTGCGACTGCGGTGAAGAGTTGCTGGAACGGATAAGCGTCCTCGAACGAAAACTCAGTGTCGCCTGCGCAAAGCGGAGCGACCTCCCAGAACGCGACCAACGCCTTTGCGCGAAGTCCCTCAATTGAAGTGACGGATGCTGCGTTGATGGCATTCGCTAGGTGTTGCATTTCCTCGTGGATCGCAGAAAGCACATCGTCTGCGTCGTTGGCACCCGAGCGCTCGCAACTATCCTCGAATGCCGCAACGATCTCCGGCGGGTACTGATAGTTCCGCTCGGCGGGTGTGCCGAACTCCCGATCGTTTTCAGCGTGGGCCGACACCAACGAATCCGACCAACGCCCTTGCGCGACGTAATATCGATCGACCAACGGCTCAAATCGGGCGCCGAGTTCGATCAGTTCGGCGTCAAGGGTCTGCGCGGCAGCAGCTGGTGCAGCTGCGGCGATCGGGAGGGCAGCGATTGTATTGATGAACGCCCGCCGGGTTGCAGACGTGTTTGTGGGTGGCGTGCTATGCACGCTGTCAGCCTGGGTCATGGGATTCCAGTCCTTCGTGGCTCGGGTTAGAGCCGGGGCGGAAGTCTTCAGCTTCCCCTCGGCTTGCATTTATGATATCCCGACCTATGCCAAAGTCAATAAATGATATCCCGAAGAAGGCAGGTCGCCCCGCTACAGGCAGAGGCCTGGGCGTGATGGTCCGCCTGCAGCCCTCTCAGCTAAAGGCGCTCGATGGATGGATCGCCAAGCAGGGCGCGCCGCTGACTCGCCCTGAGGCGATACGGGCCATGATGGAAACGATCCTGCACATCCTCCCGAAAGACCCGGGCGAGAAGCCCGCGAAGAAGGCGAGAACCCGATGAAAGAAAGCACCCTGGCCAAAATCACTGCTTCCGTAGTCGCCGCAAAACGGACGGCACAGAAGGCAATGGCGGCTAGTCCAGACCCGCAATGGACCGAACACGAAATACAATTAATTGACGAGTGGATCGCAAGTCAGGGTCTCAACATCGATCGTTCCGAAGCCATCCGCCGGCTGGTCGAGCTGGGGCTTAGAATAAAGCGAGAGAAAACATGAACAGTCGTAAGCATGGCTGGGGGCTGTAGTTCTCGCTGTTTTCGCAACCAGCGCGAATGCCCAAACGGAAATCGATAAGTTGCGAGGTTGCCTCACGATAGAAGACGGATCGAAGGAGCGGCTCGATTGCTATGATGGTATCGTTCCACCAGATCCGAAACCAAAACCGCCCGTTGCGAAGGCAGTGGCCGACTGCAAACTCCTGAAAGAGGAGGACGAGCGGTTGGGTTGTTTCAATCGCTTTTTGGTGCCGCCAGCGCCTCCGAAAGCTGCTCGAAAAGCCGCTCCGAAGGCTCAACCGGCAAAGTGAGCCACCCGGTCGAGATCGGGCTGAAGGTAAAAAAAATGAACGACCCACCGCGACGACGCTTCATGCGACCGTGGAAGGTGATCGAGCATGACGAGTTGTATGAGGTTCAGGACGCTACGGGCTTGCCGCTGGCTTCAGTTTACTTTGAAAATGAGACAATTTGAAAAGGGTATTGATCAAGGCGAGGCCTAACAAACATTTTGGCTCGGGGGCTGAAGGCGAAGGGGAAATGAGCAACGGCAAAAAGTGGACGTCCGAAGAAGACGAGCGCCTCCTCGACCTAAAGGCCAAGGGCGTGACATTGCGGATGATTGCCAAGAGTTTTAACCGCACCGCGGCGTCGGTCGACAGCAGACTTACGGCGCTTCGGAAGGCGAAGGGGAAATAATGCCGCCGCGACCGACTCACATTCCGCACAACGCCGAGCGCACCGCACTGCAGAAGATGAGCCCTACGCGGGGACTGACCCTTGAACGGTTGCAACCGGCCGGGAAACGGACCATCGCCGGCATGGTTGCGAAAGGCTGGATTGCAAAGCAACCAGACGGTCGCACATATTGCATCACGCCGGCAGGCGATGCGGCATTGAGGGCGGTTATTCCGGTCAAGAGATAGCCGCGGGAAGGACCGGACGCGCCGAGCGGCTTTAAAATCCTTCCCCAATTGGGGAAATCTGCTTGCGCGCCCTAAATGCTGCGAGAGATATTTCAAGCGTAATGGTTTGGAGGGAGTCAGTTCATGGCGTTATTCGATCACCCCCATCTTTTCCCAAAGACGGGCGACTCCACTTGGTCGACTTTCCAACCGAAAAAATCATAATTGCCTGACCAAGCGAGGATTTTGGCCGCGCAAACCTCACAGCTGAAACTGCCTGAACGCTTCTCTGGATGGTGCTCCCTTGTCACGGTGTAAGGGAGCCCACAACTGGGACAGCTAAAATATTCGGTCGTCCATATGTCGCTTGCCATCCTCAAATTATGCAACGCGCCAAGCACCTATTCCAGCCCAGAAGTCTGCCACGATAAATGATCCGCTACTCAACACTTATGGCCCGCCGACTATCTGGTAGCGCTTTCTTAACTCCACAGATTCTGGATTGGCGTCATGCGCGCGTTGAACCGCGGCCGTTCGCGAGGAGTTTACCTCTTCACGGAAGGATCCTGGTGGCGCCGGAAGCTCAGGAGGGACGAATAACTGCGACGCGGGAATCGCCGCAGAAACATTTAGAAATACAATCAAAATTGACTCTGTGTTCGAGCACGCGAGAATAAAATGACGCATTGGTGTGCCAAACCACAACAATGCTGGCACGCATCACCCCTGGCCCTCAGGCTTCAGAGAGGCACATAGTGAACTGCGATTACCAAGGTTTTGATTCGTCGATTGTGGAGACTTTGCAAAGCCGGACAATCGCGTTGAAGGCTGGAGATCGCAAAACGATCTGATCGAAGCGGTGAAGGACTATCTGCCAACTCCACCAATGCAAAACAGAAAAACTCTAACGACCCGGTTGCTCATAACGAGAGGTGTAGGACCTGGCGGTTCTTTCATTTCAAATACCACGCGGCACCACATGAGGCCGGAGTATTCGAAGCAGCCGCCTGCAACCGTACGTCGGTCCTATTTGGAAGGCAATTTGATTTCAGGGCCGGTGATGCGGCACGGTCGCCAGACCGTCAACTCGTCCGCGCGGGCGAGGGCAAGTCTTATTGCTTCAGAGGCTGCGCAGGCCGAACCCTCCTCACTGCTCGAAATACGCCCGGCATGCCTCGCTGAGACTCGCCTTCTGCCGGCGCAGGCAGGCGGTGATGGCACGGACGTTCGGGATTTCGCCGGGGCAGAGGCGATAGACATCCGGCGTGCACGCCTTGCGCTGTTCGGGCGTGCCGATCGCGTACGCCGAGCCGGCCGCGACGAGCGTCAGAAACAGAGCGAGCCCAAAGGCCCGATTGGCGTGGAACGCAAATCGTGCAAAACTGGCCCTCATAATGTCTTTCCCCGTTTTGGTCGGCGCGCCTGGTGGCGCCGGCGTCATCGGGGCAATTACGTGAAATAGATTTTCCCAAATGTGATTTTTCTCACATTTGGTTCGGCCGGAGCGGGCCTAAGTTCCGCCCGCGGAAATCAAGACTTCGGTAACCATATTCGCCGTGACGGCCTGATCGATAAAATTCGATCGATCGGTGCAATCCGGAAACAAAACAGTTTTGACACGATGCGCTCTCGAACCCCGGAGAGCGCGATGAGTGAAGTTGAATTCGATCTTTTGCTGGATGCCGTGAAGACCGCCATTGCGCCCGTACCGGAGGAGGATTTTTTGCCTCAGACCTCGCCCCTCAGCCTCCCGCTCAACAAACCGCCGCGCGCCGCCAACGATAACCGCTCGCCTTGGCCGCTGGTTCCGTTTCCGGCCGGCTGGTACGCCGCCTGCTGATCGCCGGCACTTCGTCCGGTCTCTCATATGTCAGGCCCAAGTCTTTGATTATAGGGATGGAGGCCACGCCGGAATCGAACCGGGTTAAACGCTTTTGCAGTTCTAACGAGGCCGTATTTTAGAATTAACTTCGTCCCTTTTGTGACTGTTTGATTGGCATTTCTCGCTGACAATATCCTAGTTGATCCCTGCTCTTCCCGAGCCGTCATGGGCAGTTGGGTAGCAAAACCGGTAGCAGCTGCTGAAACGGCTCTCCGTCCATAGTGCGAAATATCGGAGTCCGAGCCGCCTCAGTTGGCGGCCTCTTCGAAAAACCCGCCGGCGTGAACTCTTCCAGACCGGCGTAAATCACCCTCGGCGAAATGCGAGCGTCCGGTCCTACCCGGCTGATGAGCCGTCAGCTCTGAGAAAGGGGGTTATCGGAAATAACCCGCGAGCAGGGTCCGGGAGCAAGCAAAGGTTATTTCGGTCGGACCGTGGGATCGCCGCCGGGGCTGCCGGGCGGCGGGATCACCGGCGTGTTGCCGATATCCGGCGCGGGTGCGCGCATCTCCGGATCGACGCCCGCGGGCGGGCAGAGCACGCCGTCCGACCGGGCCAGTTTGTCGCCCAGCGGCTCGGTCCGCTGGCCGGTCGTGGTTCCTTCCGGCGCGGCCGTGCCAGAGTACGGGGCCTGTTGCATCGGTGCGCAATTGGCGGCGCGCGCGGGTGATAGCGGGGCCGTTTGAGCCGGGGGTGTCGCGGGCGCCGGCGGAGCCTGGGCTGCCGCCACGCCGGAGGCCGCCATCAGCACACATGAAAGAAGAAGCGACTGTTTGATCCGCATGTGGAGAAAACGGCCCGCTTGCGCGCTGGTTCCGATCCTCGACGAGATAAAGCGGCCTGATTGGCCGTCTCTCAGCCGGTTAACAAGCTGATCTTGGTATCCGTGGGGTCGAATCCCCTCCGGAGTGTCTCACTGTCTCACTCACTGCTCCTTGCTGGTGTCAGATTGCTTCCCTTCGCGCCGCCTGATTGCCAGCCGATCAGACATGCTGAGACCGCCTTCGTTTGATTATATTTCGCGGCTTCGATGACGTGCCAAAGCTAGGAATGCCCGTGCCGCAAGCATGCCAGCGGCACCACCCGCCATTTTTTCTAATGCATCAACCACGCGCATCACGATCTGGAACGAAGATTTGTAAGATTTCGAGAAAAACCGCGCTGCCGAAAACGAGCAGGCAAACGAACCCAACTTGGCGCGGATAGGCGAGATAGAAGAGGAGGCCGAGAACCGCGTACCCACCAAACCGTTCTAGAATTGTAAAAGATGCCTTGTAGAAACCATCGCTATAAAGTTCCGGCCTCGCCTCAATAGAGGTCAGCGTCGCATAAGCTATGAAGACTAGAAGCAACCAAGCGGCGGCGGCGATGAATTTGTGAATCATTTCGCCGTCTTAACTGAGCTTGCCTAGGAGTAAAAGGCCGATAGCTTTCCAAGCCAAGAGCTGAACCGGAAGGAGGTGCATGGGTATTTCACTGTCCCATTCACTGTTTCACTATTTCGCAGGTGTCTCAGGCTCAGCAGGTGTCTCAGGCTCAGCAGCATTGCTCGGGCCAGCCGGAGGGGCAGCCGGAGGGACAACAGTTGCAGTTGGTGACGGCGCCAGCTCGGCGTAGAGTAGAAACAGCGCCAGGACGAACATCAGCGCAACGGCCAAGCCGAATTTGACGACGTTCTCTCTATTCCGCCACCTGGTAATGGACCGGTGCCGGCGGCGGGCGGTCCTCGCGCTGATCGCCCTGAGGCTATCAAGTTCGACCGACATCGCCTTGAGCCGCTCCTCGATCAACGTGAGGCGGCCCGGAATCGAATCCGGATCGATGTTGTCGGGCGGCCGATCGATGCTGGCGGGCGGCGGCGGATCGTCTTCAAACATGATGATACAGCCCCGTCTTGGTTAAATGCCATGCCGTGCGCGCGGATCTCCACTGTGCAGTGAGGCCGCTGTTATGCCTTGCCGTTACCATGAGAAGAAGAGTTATCAGAGGCAATCCGGCAGCCCAGGTGTTTCACTGTCCCCTGTCTCATTCGCTGTTTCATCGTTTTGTGGGACGTCTCACTTGAACGTCGCCAGCGTTGAACGGGCTTCGCGCGCTGGGATCCGTATGGCTCGGCGCAGCTCACCATTGCTCCCGACTAGACGGACATGATGAAACATCCCATTTGCTTTGCCGCCGAAGCCATAGGCCGAGCCCATGCCGCTTTGGCGGGGCGCCAGAACTACACGACCTCGCCGTCCGCGACGTGACTTTTAATCATGGGGTCGAGGGTTCGAGTCCCTCCGCGCTCACCAACAAAATCAATGACTTATGGCGATATTTTAGAACGCCAAGCGGCCAAAAACTGCTCGGGATAACGACGGGATAGCAACTCTCCGCGAGATCGCTGGCAAACCATGGTTGGGCGAAGGGTCAGGACACCGGTCGGGTGGCGATACCTGCGCTAACGCGCGCCGCCCCGCGCTTGGCAATCGCCGCCCAAGCGGTCGCGTTCAGAAAAGGCTCGCCGGATCGTCCAAGAGTACGCCGACCAGCTGCGGGAGATCATCAAGAAATTCCGCCGGCGCCCGCATTGAGGTTGTGACGTCCGGCCCATCGGAAGCACAGCCCGCCCGCCGGAACCAACGCCCGAGCGTCGGCTTGTTCCAGCCGGGCCATGTGTTTGCGCTGATCCGTGGCCCGGCACGGCACTCGTCTCACCTTGCCCCTAGCTCGAAGGCGGGGCCGTGCTCCCAGCTTTTTGTCCGGCCTCGGATGTACGGATCGAACAGCAACGGCCCCGATCAAAGGGGAGCGTGACAGGAGGCCGTGCGCGCTGGCGGCTCTGGCTGACCGGGTGCTTTCGGGCACCCAGTCCAGCCATCTGAACGCAGAGTTGGGGTGAGCGACAATTGTCCCAAAGCGCATTGTCCCGACGTACAGTGGCTCGCATGACCCCACCCCCGTCAAAATCACCTTCGGCGAACTCCGCGCCTCCGGCGTCACCGAGATCCTGATCTACTGCCGCGACCATCGCTGCTCGCACCATATCGAGGTCAATGCCGATGGCTGGGCCGACGATGTGCGGCTGTCGGACATCGAGCCGAAGTTCTTCTGTCAGGTGTGCGGCCGTCGCGGCGGGGAGGTCCGGCCCAAGTTCGGTCCGGCCAAGATGGGGACGGGCATCTAAACGAAAACGCCCGGCTACCGGCCGGGCGGATCGGAAGTAAAATTCGGTAACTGCAACGCTGTCATTCAACCGTTCGGCAAATCAACCGATCAGTTCACTTTTGAACATTTGCCAGATTAATCCCCAACTAAAAACTGCTCCACAATCTTTGCTCACAATGTCAGGCACCCGACAGACAGCACTCGCGCGCGGGATTTAACTTTTCAACCCTGGCGGGACCGCCGCCTCGCCTGAGAAATGGCCCCGGCCATTGTTGCGTCCCCCTCAAGGCCGGGGCCTCTTTCAGGCAGTCATCTCGTGTCGGGAAGCGAGCGATGGCGATTTATCGCTGGTTGCAAAATACCCCGCTCGCTGACAGCGGCCACCTGATCGCGGCTTACGAATTGACCTTGCGCGCGCTTGGTCTGGTAGATCGCAACGATCCGTAGACCGCGATGATCGCGAAAAAGGTCATGGAAATCGGAGCAACTGGCCTCAAAGACCCGGCCGAAATATCCAAACGCGCCGTGAAGTTGCTGACGTTCAATTAGTTCGCTCACGATGATCTAGAATTGATCCATCACCCGGCTGATGGCGGTGCCGGCTAAGGCACATTCACCGTCGGTAGTGGTCGGGTCGGTCGGGGCACAAAGCTGAAATGCCCTCGCCCCATCGCGGAGAGCAGCGCAAAAGCAACAATGACGATGGCAAGTCCACGCATCTTTTTAGAATGTCGCATAAGTCATGACGGCAATACGGAGAACATCATACTCCGATCGCGACAAAATATTCAATTTTAAGTCGAGCAGATTTCAGGCAATATGCTTAAATGGTTGGCTCGCCTTCCACCGATCGCGCGCCCGCTCCAGGAACGGCCCCAGCTTATTGCCCCCAGCCCAGCTGGGGCCGCTTCTCTGGTACTACCAGAAAGGCCGCCGCCATCTCGACATCAGCGGTGGCCTCGTTTCGTTTGCGCTGTCACTCGCCGTCCTGGAGCGCGGCTGTTTGGGCGCATGGCTGCGAACGGCGTTTGCATGACTCCAGGAAGGCCGCTGGTGAGCCCGTTCGCTGCGGGCTGTCATGTGCCGGTCGATCGGCGCCAGCGCATGGGGCGAGTCCGTGGCGGGCTCTGGTAACAGCCTGTTTCGACCCCTTGTGGCCTAATTTGATTTTCGCGGTGACCTGTTTTGAACTAATGCGTACCGATGGTTCGGTCTTTTCGCAAAAGCTATGCGATGCGGTTGGTGATCGTAGGCTTATGCGGTGCCTCGGTGGCCGCGTGTTCTGCGATCCACGATATGCCTGAAGAGGCGAAACCGGCACCAGACGTCCAAAAAGCTATTTCAAACATCAAGGCCGTCGCCGGCCAATATCACCTGACAGGGCAATTAGAGATCGCCGGACCGATCGAAGCGCCAATCGTTTCCACGCCACCTTGGGTAATCTGCCTCAGAAGCGCTGCTACTCCCCGGCAGACCTACGCGCTTTTCTACACGGCGGACACATACGTCTCATCGCGAATGTCCACCATTGGCGACCGTTGCGACAGTCAGACTTATCAGCCCGTCCAGAACTAAGGCCGCCTCAGTTGGCGGCCTCTTTCAATTTCGCAAACCGCACGCACGACCTGGACAGATTCCATTAAGGCGTCCCCCGCCAGCGTGAACCGGCGGGGCTCCGCGCCGGTCACTTGCTGACTTCGATTTGCTCGATCGGGGCGGAAGCAGCAACTTCCCCTCGGCTTGCATTTATGATATCCCGATTTATGGCAAAGTCGATAAATGATATCCCAAATAAGGTGGGTCGCCCCGCTACAGGCAGAGGCCTGGGCGTGATGGTCCGCTTGCAGCCCTCTCAGCTAAAGGCGCTCGATGGGTGGATCGCCAATCAAGACGCACTACTGACTCGCCCTGAGGCGATACGGGCCATGATGGAAACGATCCTGCACATCCCGTCGAAAGATCCGGAAAGGCCAGCTAAGAAGGCGAAGAGGTAGGATGGAAAACGAGACAGACCCACTCGCCCATTTTGGCTTGGATGCCATCGACCTGCGCTGGACGCTGAAGGACATTGCCGCCCAACGAAGGTGGATGATCAACAAAGAGCATTTGGCACAGCTAATTGATTTGGGTCTCGTCGAGATGCGGGACGATGTCCCGCACCTCACCGTTGCCGGACAGGACACGGCTTGGAAGGGTTGACGGGCGAATACAGCGATCGCCTTACGGGAGACTTCACAGGCTCCCTTTCGGTGGAATGCTCATATCGAAATGTAGATTAACCTAACCTCTTTACAAATCGTAAATGCGTTCTTGGGAAAGTTGGAAAGGAAGACAGCTTCCAATGGTCATCTATCCTGTTCCGCCCACTGTGACGCAAGCTAGAATTCAGCTTTCGATCGACGAAACCGCTAAGGCGGAGCCGACGACGATCATCCAAGATTTGGGGAAGGTCATTGAAGCTCAAAAGCAGGCAGAGCAAGCCTTGCTGATCGACCTGAAGGTGTAGAAATCGTCCTGCGTTGCGTTGGGATTCAGTCATGTTGGACCAGGAATTTAAGAGGCAACGCGCCCGAACCGTGCGCGATTTGGCAGACAACGCGTCATGCTCCTCGACATATTAACGGTATTTTTTATCGTGGCGGGCTGCGTGCTGCTCTGGTTTAACGTGCGCCCCAAATCGTCTCACGCCGTTCCGAAGAAGTCCGAGGACAAAAATCATCAATCGGCGTCATCCCCGCACATCCAGGACAACACCGCAGGGCATCGCTTGATCCTCGTGCTCGAACAGCACCTGTCCGAGGCTAAGGCCGATCCGCAATCGTCCGCTGAAATTGCAGCAGGAATGGTCAAGGCGCCCCAAAAACCCAACCTGCCCTAGACGACGCACTGCCATCTGCGATGTCAATCCATTGTCTTTCGCGCGGCGGTCTTTTTTGTTTGCGCGGTTGCAGAGTTAACTCGCAACGCCTACGTCAGCCTTCACCTCGGGGCAGTTGGAATCTCCCATTTAAGAAGCGCATTCTTGTCTAACTGGCGACATAAATTGGCGCGCGCCGTTTACTTGGCGGCCATTACGGCAGCCACGCTGGGATGGCTGTGGCTCCTGACATGGATGGTGGAGCAGTTAATCTAATCAGCCGGACGTTTAGGCAAAATCAAGTAGCCTACGAATATAAGTGGGGGCAGCCAAACCAGCGCCATCAAGTAGACGACCGTTTCTATCGTGCTCATGCTCGTCCCCGTCATGATCGATGGACGAAGTCAGCGCAGATTCTCTCAATTGCCAAGCAAAAAATGTTGTGCGCCGCAACCCTCGCGCTCTCGCCCTTAAGTTGCCGAATCGTAATCGCATCTTGTCTTCCTCGGCGTCCCCGGCGCCGATCCTTTGTTTCCCTGACTTCCGCCTCATCGCGGTTGACCTCCAATCCTGACCCGGGATGGGGCGGAAGTTTGATCGCATGATGTTCATCGGTTCCCATCGAATGGGTCAGGCAACGCCTGAGGATTGATAGTTGAGCGGGCGATTGAAGCCTGCCGTCTGCACTGTCTTGCCGCGAAACATGCGGTGGATTTCCAGAATCAGGACGCCCGCGATCGCGCGCGGATCATCCATCTTGTGCCGGTACGCATCACCACCATTGGTAGACCGAACATGCCTGCCCTTGCTGTCCGTCATGGTCAGAACGCCATCAGCCAGCGTGTAATAGCCGGTCGTGAATTGTCCCGTGTAGCCGTTCGTTGGCCGTCGCACCGTTACGTAGACGGAATGAACCTCAGGCATATGCATTGTCCGGATATACGATTTGACGATTGAACCCGCTGGTCCGCGGGATGGGTGAACCGTTCGGCTCGGAGAAGCAGAGCGCGACTGCGTCCCCCTCGTCCGGAGACGGCATGCCGCGTTTTTTCATGTCCTCTTTTGCCTCAAGCAAAAGCCGGCCATCGGATGTGTATTTGTAGCCAACGCTGGTCAGATCAGCGTGCAGCGTATCGCTGTCAGGGATTGAGAACCGGCCCTGGAGCGCGGTCTTCATGTTCGACCACATCTCGGCGCGGCGGTTGGCAGGGCCACCGGCGGGCTTGCCTGTCTCGTCCATGGGCGGCGGTTCGATCGGCTTGCCGCCGAAATTCACGGCGTTGACGGTATCGCCATAGCCCTGCTCGACCAGCCGATCGTAAACTCCGACGCCAAGGCCGCCGACATCTATGTTTGCTTTGACCGGTTTCTCTTCGCGGATAATCTTAGCAACCAGACCTGCCACTTCCATCGTATCAAGGCCATGACGCTTCTCTATCTTGGTGATGCAGTGCCCCTGCCGCCAAGCAATGGCCGTACTGTCTGCGCCCTTTCCTGCGGGGTCAACGCCAATGATTAGCGGCCCGTAGGGATCAATGTCCTTGACTTTGCGAGCCTGCATCACAAGGTCGGCTGTAATAAAACTGTCAAAATTCGAAGCCATGAACGCCTCATCCGGCGTCAGCGGATACGGGTTACGCTACGGTTACGGATTTACGGGTTACGGGGCTACGTTACGTTCGGCCCGCCTATAGGGGCCGTAACGTCGTAACCAACCGAAGGGAATCACATGTTGCGCTTGTTCGCGTTCATGGCGGTTTTGATTTCCGCGCACACTGCCGCCGCGCAAGTCAGCGGCCGATGCGTTTTCTGAGGCGCGTCATCTGACGTACCTGGCTTGGGAGCGTTGCCGGTGCGTTTCTCAGGTACGGATTTTTCCGCACCTGATTTCGGTGCGTTCTTCAGTTGGGGAATTTTCCCCATCTCACTGGCGCTGCATCACGATTGCAGCCGGACCTACATTGGCAAGGTCGAAGCCTGAGGCGTGATCCAGCGGCAATGTGACGGTTTCCCGTTCGACCAGAGCCGTGTTGCCTACCTGCGATTCTTGCGGCGCGAGCGGTAGCAATCACCGCGAAGTGAGGCGGGCGCTCAAGTCGCGGCAAAGGTCCGGCGTCGCCTCCGTTGTGCCCGGTCCGTCATCCACCGCAATCTGTAGCGGCTTGCCTGTCCATCGTCGCCCGGCGCATCCTCTCGCCATGGGCAGCAAATCACGCGAGACGATCTACGGCGCGTCAGTCCGGGCGGCGGCAGAGCGGGCGACGGAAGCGCGCAAGCAAGCTGACCGACTGGCCGTCGAGGCGTGGAACGCGCGCATGCTCGGCTTTCAGGGACCGGCGCAGCCATCGCCGACGCTGGGCGATGCGATCAACGCCGGGTATCGCTATCTCGAAGTGAAATGCCTCGGCTGCAACACGCACCAGACCGTCGCCCTCGACATCGTGCGGCGACCGAGGACAACGCCGGTCCATGAACTCCATGCGCGGCACAACGTCACCGTAGGGCAACAACAAATCCCGCGCGGCAACATCGCAATGCGAAATGAAGGTCTCGATCGCTCCCTCGCTTTTGCAGATCAGCAGGGCCAACTCACGCGCTTGCCGAAGGTCGTCAGTCGGTGTCTTGCACCACTTTCATGGGGCCGGCATCCGCAAACCTTCACAAACAGGCCGCCTTCAGACTGCGCCGACCGGGCGGCGTGCTTTCTTAGTGAGGGTTAGGTTCAACCAATGGGCCTTCAACTTCACTGAGGCGCGCGTGCGTCCCAGCGATTTCGCGATAGTGTCGACGCCGACATTTGCATCAGCGAAGAGGCGCAAGCGGCGGACGTCTTCGTCGGCCCATCGCAAACGGGTTTTTTTGACAGTCATTTGCTCTTAAGCCCCCTGCATAAGGCTATCCATCAATCCGTGGTCGGCAACCGTCGGATAGCAAATTCGATCTGACCGTCGGAGAGCTGGCGCCAATTTTCGATAATGGTCGTATAGCCACCGGCCGGACTTTCGTTGAGGAATTGCCGGGCCTTAGTCCGAGCCTCTTGTAGAGGCAGTCTGAAATTTTCTCGAAGATCGCGCGACCTATCCGCGATACTGTGCGGTCGTCTCATGCGCCAATTCTCAATGTTCGGGGGATCGTCGGAATGAGCGCCTTCTATAACCCAAATGTTAAAAATTTCAATCCGGCTTGAGAGTGAAGGCCCGCTATTCATTTGAACTTCGCTATCTTAGGCACTCCGCAAGTCGCGGCCTTGCGGCGGGATGTCTGTTTTGCCTCTCGTCAGGCTGTCCCGGCATATCCGAAAAGTGCCAACGGACTAATGCACTGCAGCAATTGGCGTCTCTCTTCGATCGTCTCATCGGCGCGCGCAAGAAGCATTGGCGGGATTGTAATGCCTGCAATCATTGCACCGCTCCAATGCTGACCGCACCCATCCAAAATCAATTTCGCCTCAAGCGCGGGAAGCAGCATGCGCTTCCCGCGCGGATGACGACTGTCACTTCACAGGCGGAAGCCCGGCCACGTTGGCATCCGTCGGATTGTTCAGGCACTTCGGATGACCAAACCCTCCGGCACTCTGACCGACGCCACCCTGCCCGTTGGGCGCCTGGCCCGTACCGCCGGTGCCGTCCATGTTCGGCTTTATGTCGAATATGATGTTGTCCGGGCGGGTCGCATCGGCCGCCACGCCTTTAACGCCCTGGAATTGATCGAGGCCGAGGTTATTTCGGACCCGCCACGCCACCATGTGGTCGGTGCAGGAGGTGTCACCGCTGACGCCGACGCCACCCACTTTGACGCCGCCCCTGTAAAGCGCAAGACCGCCGCCGAATACGTTCACGCCACCGACGCGTTGGCCAACCATGGGATCGTTCGGCGTGCCGAACGAAGCACCAGCGGAAGGGCCTTGGGTGAAGTTGGCCTGGCTAACACCGGGGGTACCGGAAGGTGGACGGTTGCCATAAGCGACAGCTGTATCGACCGGATTGCTGTGCTGCAGGCCATAGAGGCTACCGCCCGGTTGCACGGCCGTGAACAGGTTGGCGGTCGAGAGGGCAAGGCCGCTCGGAAACAGGCTGCCGGCCGGTGTAGCATTGTGCCCCAAGCTGAAATCATTGGCCGTATTCGCTTTTTGTGCGGAGATAACGCGGCTGCCCAGCCATTGAGAGGTGCCTTGGCTCCCCGAGAACGCGACGGCGCAGACGGTGCCATCATTGGCGACGAGCGTCCCCCACATGTTGAAGCCCAGCCCGCCATTAGCGCCGGAAGCGGGCGTTATGGCGCCGATGAGCGCCGAGCGAAGTTGCGAAAAGTCCGGCAGCGCGGAGCAATCCGCAAAGGCCGGACCGGCCACCATGATAACGAGAGCGCTGATCGAATATGAAAGTACGCGACGTCGAACGTTCATTGTGCTGCTCCTCTGGTGTGATGAAATGATGGGATAACAAACAAAACGCAGGTCCCATCGTGCCTGCGCGAACTCCGATGAAATGCGCTGCTACTTCCGAAGCATCGCCTGGGGATGAAAAATCAGATCGGCAACCGCGGGAATAACGAAAGCACGCGGTCCTCCTGGAAATACGAAGCCTCGTGGCTCCTGAAGAAAAATGTGACGTTAGCCGTCGCTGATCAGTGTGACCTGATCTTGCGACGCCTTCGCGATTGCAACGGGGCATTCGGCAGTCAACAGCGACGCCGAAGTCTGTTTCACTAAGCCCATGGGTAGGTCTAGGAGGGTCGCAAGAGGTTCACAGGAAATCCCTATCAAGTCCGAAAATTTCCGCTCCTCCCCCTGAAAGCGGACTCAAGTCGGACACCGCGGCATGTCCGAAAAGTCATGTGTGGACATTGCTTGATGATCACCCGACCCTAATCCGCGCCCTTAGGGGCACTCGCTCGCAAGCGAATTACGTTCCGTGTGACGCGTGATCTGCTGTTGCCAAAACAGGCCAGTCAGCGCGATTAGCATGCCTTGGTAAGAGCGCCATTGGCGTTGCAATCTCGGAGAGAAGTGCGCTTTAATCACTTTGCCGACCAGCGGGACTTACCGAAATCCTGCATCAAAACTCATTGACGCCATCGGCCGCGTCATGCCGACTTGGGGGCACTATGGAGTTTAGTCGATGGCAACTGATTAAAGTATTGGCAGCGATTGTTTGCGCGGTCGGCATTGTTTCTCTCGCCTTGAGCTACTTTATTCCCGCGCCACCGTCGAAAGTTGTCATGGCTACGGCCTTCAAAGGCGCTTCTTTTGAATATTACGGACGGCTGTATCGAGAAGTCTTCGCGCGCTATCATGTTGACTTGGAGCTGCGCGAGACTGCCGGGGCGGTGGAAAATGTGAAGCTTTTGCAGGATCCGAAATCCGACGTTCAAATCGCATTTATGACCGGAGGCGTCTCCGATGCGAAACGGGCACCCGATGTGCTTTCACTAGGGACCATCTACACGCAACCATTTTGGATATTCTATTCGTCGAACGAGCCACTTGATCGGCTGGCACAGTTGAAAGGCAAACGCATTGCCGTGGGGCCTGTCGGAAGCGCTACAAGATTCACAGCCGAACTAATTCTGGCAAAGGCGGCGTGAACGCTGAAACCGCTACGTTTTTGCCTTTCGCCGGATCAGCCGCGGACAAGGCGCTCAACGATGGCCTGGTGGATGCTGTATGGATTATTGGCGTGCCGGAGGCGACCGCCGTGCAATCCTTCCTGCGAAACCCCAATGTGCGAGTGATGAGCTTTCCAATGGCGGAGGCTTTCACTCGTATTTTTCCCGATCTCATCCGTTTGGTGTTGCCCCAAGGTGTCGTCGATATTGACCGGGGTATTCCGCCCGCGGATGTTCAGCTGATTGCGACTACATCGAAGATATTAATTCGCAGCGATGTTCATCCGGAAATTGTACAACTCCTGCTGCAGACCATGAAGGAAGTGCACGGTGGGTCAGACATTTTCCACCACAGCGGCGAATTTCCCAATGGCACGGACACAGAATATACGGTCGCCCCAACCGCTATCGATTTTTACAAAAACGGTCCCTCATTCATGCAAAGGCATCTGCCCTTGTGGCTGTCCGTTCATGTGCAAAGAGCAATTGCGGTGTTGGTGACTGGAATAGCGATCGGCTTCCCGCTGTTCCGCTTTCTGCCCCAGCTCTACAATTGGATGACGCGCCGACGACTATTCTACTGGTATGGCCAGCTCAAGGCCCTCGAAGCTTCGTTCGAAACCAGTGCAGACGACACGCATTTCAAAGAAAAGCAGGCCGAAATCGAGCGTATCGAAGACGCGGTGAGCCACATCCGTTTTCCGCTCACTTTCTCAGATCAAGTGTACAACCTGCGCAGCCACATCGATATCGTTCGGCGGAAAATTGCATCGCGTATCAATGCAACAGGGCAGATTGCAGGCGAATAGTCGGGAATGTCCAGAGTTCGGGTCCAGACTGTGTAAAAACGCGTATGTTGAGGTTTGCAGGCGCAGCCGGCTGGCTCATGAAGCCGATCCTATGCCCGGATCGCTTCGATCAGTCCGCCAACGCCCAGAATGCTGATTACCCTTTTGATGTTGTAGGCCAGGACGTGTAACGCCATTTCGGTACCGACGTGCTTGAGTGTTTTCATCTGGAAGTGCGTCGATCCCATCCAGGACTTTATCGTGCCGAATGGATGCTCCACGGTCTGGCGGCGAAGGCGCATTTTCGCCGGGTTTCGATCGAGCCTCGCTTGCACGGCCTCAAGGACGGCTTCGTGCTCCCAACGTGAGATCCGTCGTTCTTTGCCTGTCGTACACTTGCCCTTCAGCGTGCAGCCTTGGCACGCGTTGGTCCAGTAGCGCCGCAGTGTCCGGCCATCCTCTTCGTTGGTGTAGTGATAGATTAGCTGCTCGCCGGCGGGACAAAGATAAACGTCGTCTGCTGTGACATAGACGAAGTCCTGCTTGCCGAACCGTCCTTTGACGTTGAGGCCCGAGGTAATCGGCTTCGGCAGATAGACAGTGACGCCGGCTTGCTCGCAGGCCACAATTTCCTCGCCGCTATAGTACCCGCGATCGGCTACAGCCTCGATGGCCTCAGAACCAATCGCTGCACGCGCCTGCTCAGACATGCGGGACAGCTGGCTTCGATCAGACCCAACGTTGGTCACCTCATGGGTAACAATGAGATGATGCTTCGTATCGACCGCACTTTGCACATTGTATCCGACCATCCCGCTGCCTCGGCCACTTGTGGCCATCGAGCGTGCATCGGGATCGGTCAGGGATATCTGCTTGTCCTCGGTCTGCATCATCTGAGTGTTCAGACCGTTCAGGCGTTGAATTTCCTCACGTAGCGTTGCAATCTTCTCGTTGAGCCGGGTGATCTTGGCTTCCGGTACCGCTTCCCCCTGACGGTCGGCGCTGTCAAGCTGCGAGAGATAACGGGCAATGCTCTCGTCAATCTGCGCCAAACGGCGCTGCATCTTGGCCTGGGTGAAGTTCCGGTCCCGCGTGTTGACGGCCTTGAACTTGCTGCCGTCGATCGCAACGCTCGCTTCGTTGAACAGTTCAAGGCGGCGGCACAGCACCACGAACTCGCGGCAGACCTTGCGGATCGCCTCGCCGTTGTCCTTGCGGAAGTCGGCTATGGTCTTGAAGTCCGGCATCAGGCGGCCGGTCAGCCAAACCAGCTCGATGTTGCGCTGGCACTCCCGCTCCAGACGCCGGCTCGACTGCACCCGATTGAGGTATCCGTAGACGTAAATCTTCAACAGTGTCGCAGGATGATAGGCCGGCCTTCCTGTCGCCTCCGGCTCGACGCCGCCAAAGCCGAGCTTGGCCAGATCAAGCTCATCGACAAAGACATCGATCGCCCGGACCGGATTGTCCTCGCCCAAATAGTCATCCAATCGCTCGGGAAACAACGTGCTCTGACTGCGATCATCGCCAACGACAAAGCGCGTCATCGAATCCTCCCAGCAAATCACAGGAGAATCATATCATTGAGGGGCGTTTTCACACAGCCTGGGTCAAAACCGGAAGTCGCTGCCTTGCGGCGGGATGTCGGCTTTCTCCGGATTGTGTTGAAAAACTCGGAAATCGCAGGGCTCCGAAAATCTCCCAAATGTAGCGCGTTAGCGATTTCTGCTGCTGCAAGGCGTTGTAGAATTGATACGAGGGCCAGCGATCATTTTTGCAGCAATTGATGTAGTCCCTCACATCGCAGTGAGAGAGACGCACCAGCGGTCCTGAGAATTATCAGTCACAAGCGAAAACGGACTTTTTCAACACAATCTCCGGCGAGCGGACATCGTCATGCTGTTAAGGCATGTCTGAAAAGTGCCAAAGGAAACCCATGCCGCGCGGCAAATAGCAAAAACTACTCAATCACCTCGCCGGCTTCGGTAAACAAACTTGGTGGCACGGTAAGACCGAGCGTCCTGGCCGTCTTGAGATTGATTACCAGTACTCCCTCATCGTGATGGACTTGCACCATCTACTCCTTGCCGGTCTCCCGGCGCACTCCGGTCTTCGCCAAACAACGGACATCGACAGACCGGCCTCGTTGGTCCGGTTCGTGCCAACAAGAGACTCATGCACCGCAGAAAGAAAACTCTATTCGATCACCTCGTCGGCACGGGCGAGCAATGTAGGCGGCACAGTAAGGCCGAGCGCCTTGGCGGCCTTGAGGTTGATGAATAGCTCGTATTTGGTTGGTGCCTGCACCGGCAGGTCGAACGGCTTCTCACCCTTGAGGATACGGTCGACGTAAACTGCCCCGCGCTGGAACTGGTCGATCCGATTGGGTCCGTAGGAGATCAGGCCCCCACTGGTGACGAATATGCGGTCCGAGTAGACCGCGGGTAGTCGATGACTGGCTGCTAGCGTGGTGATCAGTTCGCGATGAACGTTTGCCAACGAACTCCCCAGCACGATCAGGCCGCCATTCGAATCACGGGCGAATGCCGCTACGGCACTCTCGATCTCGCCGGCGTCGCGCATTCCGAATGGGCTCAACACCACCCCAAACGGTGGCGCCGCCGATTGGATAGCGGTGAACATACCGCTCTCGGCAGCTGAGGCAGGATCCCGAAGGACCGCTACTCGTTTCACGGAGGGTACAATCTCTTTCAACAGCTCCAGCCATTTCCCGCTCAAGCCGTATTCGAAATTCGTAAACCCGGTGGTGTTTCCGCCTGGGTGCGCCAAACTGTCGACGAAGCCGGCGCCAACCGGATCGACGACACCTACGAACACGATTGGCACCGTGCCGGTCGCCTTTTGTAACGCTGCCACCGCCAAGCTGCTGCTGGCCAAGACGACATCCGGCGCGAGCGCAATCAATTCCGCGGCATATTGACGAAAACGGTCAAAATCGCCCACGGCCCAGCGCGTATCGATCTGCACGTTGCGGCCGTCGCTCCAACCAAATTGCTGCAGCTCCTTGAGGAAAGCCGCGATGCGGCCCGCTGATTCCGGATCGTCCGCTGCCACGTTCATAAGCACGCCGACGCGCCGTATGGGGCCGCGCTGCTGCGCGTGCGCCGTGAGAGGAAACACCGCCGCGCCGCCTAGTAGTGTTATGAGCTGGCGCCGTCGCATCTCCGCCCCATGCTTAGGAGAAGGTATCTTAGCGGCTCAAACGAGTACTTTAATAGGGGGCGAAACTGACATCAAAACCATTGCCGCAGTGCACTGCCTATGTCGCAGTTGGGTCAAAACTGAGAAGTCCGGGCGCGCAACCGGGAAGTCGGCGTTGCCTTCAAGAACGGCATTGTCAGTCCGGCCTGTCAGGTCCGAAAGGTGCAAGAGGCGACATCGAGACTTGCCATAATACAAAGTAAGCCGCCAACTGAGGCAACCTTGTTCGATCGAAGCTTTCCATGATCAGCTCTTCGCCGCTCTTTTCGGCTGGATTCGCCGGTGCCTTTGGCACAAATCATTTTATTCCATCGGCTCACCATAATTTTCTGACGTTCAAATTGTTGCCTTGTGCCACATCGGCGGCGTAGCTTGCGGAAAAACATAGGGAGCGGAGAAAAGACAATGAATTGAATCCTGACTGGGTTCGCGCTCGGCGCCGGCCTGTTCGTCGCCGGTCTCGCGACATCTGCACAAGCGGCAGAGGTAACGTTGGCCCGCCTCGATTGCGGCACACCACAGGAACCAACGGTCGTCAATGAGCGCTTCTCGGATACGTATGCTTTCCCGGGCCTGAAGGTTCAGTTCGTCTTCAGTTGCTATATCATCAAGCACGGCGACGAATATATGTTGTGGGATACCGGTCATTCTATGACGGCACCCAATGTTGCGCCAAAGGTCAGCGTGATCGATCAACTGGCCAAGATTGACATCAAGCCCGATCAGATCAAATATGTGGGCATCAGCCACTATCATGCCGACCATACTGGCCAGATAGACTCCTTCCCGAAAACGACGCGAGGGAATGGGAAGCGATCACCAGCCCCAAGCCCGCTCAGGGCGTGAACTTCAAGCCGTTCGAAGGTTGGATCAAGGGCGAGAACAAAGTCGAGCCGCAAGCCATCGACAAAGATGTATTCGGTGACGGTTCGGTGATCATGCTGCGTACGCCAGGGCACACACCGGGCCATTCCAGCCTGCTGGTAAAGCTTGCACAGATGGGCCCCGTCATTATCACCGGCGATGCAGTCCACTTCCGCGAGAATTACGACACGGGCGGCGTGCCTGCATTCAACTTCGATCGTGCGCAGACAGTCGCGTCGATCGAACGGCTGAAGAAAATCGCTGCGAATTTGAAGGCGACCGTCATAATTCAGCACGACGCACGCGACGTAGAAAAGCTGCCGGTATTTCCGGCGTTTGCGAAGTAGCTCGCGGGTCAAGTGTTCTAAGGGCGGATAGTTACTTGTCCGCCCTGCGGACGCCCGGTAATGTCTGCCTCGGATCGACATCGCATCTCTCAACCCAAACTGCGGGTCCTCTTGGGGCGGGCATAGGCCACCGCTTCGTAGGTCGTTTGGCACTACGGCCTTTCCAGGTCGCCGTCGCCTGCCCTTCACCCGTGGTGGGGCCATCTTTTTGGCATCAAGATGGAATTGCAGGATCAACGCGATCAACGACCACATCAATGCCGTTGCCGTTGCGCGCCTCTTGCGGGTAGAGGCTGCTCGTCAACGTATTCCGCGGTATTGACGATCGGAATGGTTCCGATCGAGTTAGGGACGACCGGCGGCACGGTCGGACCGCGCATCGCGGGCGCTTCTCCCGGCTGCGGTTCAAGCACCAAGGTTTGCTCGACGTCCTTCACCAGGGTCACTTCGCGCACCTTGACCAGGCGCAGCACCCAGCCCTGATGTTCCTCACCGAGGCGCTGCCGGACGACGTTCTGCGTTGCTTTCTCAAGAAAAACTCCGATCTGGACGTCGGTGCCGACAACCGTTCCGATCAACGACACCGCGGGGCGCTCCGGCTCCGGCGGCTTGGCCGGCTGCCGAACCGCCACTGGCGCGACATAGCCCGGCGGAGATGGTGGCGGGCGGCGGGATGGCGAAAAGATTGGCCGCTCCCGCGTGATCGACAATTGCTCGAGCGGCAGCGCCCACAACGGATTTCCCGCAGGTGCGGGAGGCTCCGCATCGGACCGCGCGCCCACCCACCGAGAAGGCGATTCCCCTCTCTCGCGACCCTCCGCCTGAAGCGAAGCAAGAACGCGCGCGGGCCGCTCTTGTGCGGTTGCGTCCGTGAGATTGTCCGTCACAGCCTGATAGGTCGTGACGGCGCTCTGCTGCAGCGACTGCGAGGTGCTCCGCGCCATTTCGCCGGAGGCATCGAGGAATGACGCCTGAGCGTCCGCCGCCTGAGCGTCCGCCATCATCTCAAAGCTCGCGATCGCGCCGAGCAGCGCAACGCCTGCTAGCAATAAAAAGGAGCGACTTGGAACCATTTCAATCCGTACATGCAACGACGGCCGCTCGCGAGGACAAGAACGGAGTCGACAAGATTGCTGCCGACTGTCCTCTAGTGTTGGTGCTCTTTCTCGGCAACGTATGCCAGGACGACGGGTTTACCGCCCTGCGGGATTTTGGCTACCACGCTCACTTTACCGTCCTTGTTGAACGCCACGTGAATGCGGGAAAATTTGCTGTTGGCTTCTTCGACCAAATACTCCCACGCTTCGCCGTATTGCTCAGCGTCGCAATCGGCGTCGTTGCTGGTGCGCCACGGCTTACCCAGCAAGCGCGCGACGTCCTCGCGAGTGGCATTCCCTACCTGGATCTTTAATGCCTGCTTCGTTTGCGCATCCTGTGCCACCGCGCTCGTGCATAGCCAGCTGACCAGGCCGGCAAATTCCGTGTCCTGTGCCACCGAGGTATCCCGAGCCACGGAGAATGCCGCCAGCCCGAACACGCCGAGCACGATCAATGGGATCCTTGCTTTCATTTGCGGTAGTCTTTCGTGCTATTGTTCGTTGCCGGCGCCGACCGCCGCTGCTGCCGCTTGGCCCGTTAGCTTGATGATGTGCATCCCGGTGCCAGCGCGGTCGGCAATGTAGATTAAGCCGCGATCATCCACCTCAGCGTTGTTAGTGTGGATTGCGTTGACGGTGTGGCCGTCGCGACCCGTGTTGGCCATCGTGCAGCCCGGACCGGGCGAAGGCCCGCCTTGCGGGCCGCAGCCTGTGTCGTTGGGCGCAGGGATGAAATAGGCGATCGCGCGCGGATCGTCAGGATTGCGAATGTCAAACACACGCAGCCCGCCGGTAAACCACGCCAGAACCGCCAACCTGCCATAGTAGGGCGGATAAAACAGCTCCGTGGAGGAGTGGATGCCAAAGCGGGCTCCCTGATTGCAGAAGTTGTTCGGATTTGTGCCCAGCGGCGGATCCTGCGGTGTGACGCTAGCGCCGTAGATGCCCGACTGGGCGCAGTTCGTGGTGCCGCAGTGGTTGTCTGGCACGCCATTCCCGGGGACGATCCCCACCCACCTGTAATCGAACCCGTTTGGCACATCCATCTTGGTGCGCGCCGGATCGTTGGGATCTTCTCCGATAAACTTCGGATTTGCCTCGTCAGTGATGTCATAGAGCCAAGCCGCGTGTGGGGCACTGCCGGCCGTGCATTCGTTACCCCCTTCTTCGGAAGTGACCAGAAGGAGGTTGCGGGGTTTGCCACCTTGTTCGCCGAAGATCGGGAATGACGTGTGTCCGCCCTGCAGACTGGTGCCGGGTAACGTGAACCATCCGAGCTGCGGGGCCAACATCTCGCTTTGGGTGGGACTCTTGGCGCAGTTGGCTGACGCGCCGGGTGCCTTGCAGCCGTTTAGAACTTTGCTGCGGTCGAGTATCTGCACTACGCCGTTACTGCCCACTCCATAGGCAGCGTAAATGCGGTTACCTGCAGAAATCGGTCCGTGAATGCCAGTCGGTGGCGTAACCAGCCCTTCGCTGGCTGGCGGCGTAGCTGTGGGCTGCTGGCCGACAAAACCAAAGTCGCGAATATACTCGGGATTTGCCGGATCGTGCAGGTTGTAGATTTTTATGTGCTGTGTGGAGCCGCTCTGCTGCCAGCCCGGCGCTGAGTTGGGGTTGGCGGCCGAGGCTGTGCCGTCATTAGCCACCAGGTAAGCAACGCCCGTATAGCATTCCCACCAATCCTTGTGAGTGTTAGTCGCGCCCGAGTCGATTGCCTTCAGGAAGGCCGGGCTGCTGGGATTGGTAACGTCCCAAATTTCGTGCGATTCCACGCCCGGTTGGCCGGATGAGTTGCCGTTGGTTCGGAGCATGTAATAGTGGCCACGCTTGCGGTTAGCTTCGGCTTGCGAGTTGAACGGTAAGGTATCGCCGCCGCATACGTGGACCATCTGGTTGCCGGCGGCGTCGAGAGAGCCGGTGCATGTCGCACCATCCGACGGCGAATTGGGGATGTGCGACAGGTAAATTGGGTGCTGCGGATCGGTCACATCGAGAAGCGATGTCCCGTTCACCTCGTTCTTGAGGTTCAGCCGGTTGATCGCGCAGCCCGCATGATGGGCCATGTAGGCAATGTAACGGTCGCCCTGGTGCACGATGAGCGGTTGATAGGTTGAGCGTCCATCCAGACTGTCGTAGCCGAGCAGTTGGGTGTTCCATTCGGATTGCGCCGTTCTCGTGTCCTGACAACTCGACGACAGAACAGGACACATGAGTTTCGGCGACGGCGGTATCACATGCGGCCGGTTGCCATGATCGAAATGCGCTAGGGGAATATTAGGACCGTACGGCGGATAGTTCTGCGCAAGGGCTGCCCCGAACAGGAACACGCTGGCGCAAACCGAAATCGTTGTGATTGTCAGTTGAATTGGCAGCAATGCAAGTGCCTGGCGGAATAACCTATTCTTCCTGAGAAACATGGTCACTTCCTCCCATGAATTGCGACGTTGGCTGTTCACCGCCATGCGGTGCAGCTTTCCATCCTCGCGCTGTGCTTCGTGGGAAAGAGTTACCTCGGCGGACTACCTCAGCCACGCCTCACCAGTCGACGCTTGGAGCGTCCGACCCAACGCCTCCCCAGTCGCCTCGTTATCGCTTTTTGATCCCGGCACCCAACGCCGTTACCGGAACAAGGCTACTCACGATTGGCAGAAACTGTCAAGCACGGGCTGCACGTTTCAATCGGATTTCTCCCAGGTTGAGCATCCGTCAGGCGCCAGGATCGGTTTCGGCTAGATCGCATCCATGGCGGCGCTCTATAGAAAATTGATACGGGCCGTACCAGTTTCCTACGATGGGTTTAACGAAGCAAACAGCACAAGCCGCACATCAGAAGGTGCACGCAGCCGATCAAGATCGAAATCACCGGTCGATCTCTAACGCTGCGCGAGCACCTGCAGACCCTCATTATTCTTCCGCCAGCTGATGTAAGCGTTCACGGTATCGGCAAAGTTGCGCCGGTCTTCCAGAACCGCATTGCTCTTCCTGGCTTGGATCGGAGTGGCGTCCAAATTCATTGACGGGTCTTTCAGAACTCCGCATGGTCAGAATTGTTTGAGAACCTCGTCGGCGACTGGTCTTATCTCGATGAGCGAATTGAAAATGTGACGGATGAGATCGAGACCCTGGCGCGCGGCGACGCGAGCTGCCAACAGTTGATGACAGTTCCGGGCATCGGCCCGATCGTTGCAAGCGCAATGGTAGCTGCCATCGGCAATGGAATTGCCTTGCAAGAGGGCGAGACTTTGCGGCGTGGCTCGGCCTGATGCCTAAGCAGCTACGGGTGATCGTACCATCCTCCGCCACATCACAAAGCGAGGCAATCGCTATCTACGCACGCTCTTCATGCAGGGCGGCCGCGTTATTCTGCTCAGACCAGCAAACTGGGTAAAGCATAGCTTTGGGCTGTGGCTCACGGCTGCGGCCCAAAGCTTGCACCATAACGTCCTGGCAGCCGCACTCGCCACGCCAATAAGCTGGCGCCAATCGCTTGGACCGTGTTGGCACAAGGTCGCAGCTACGAAGCCCGCGTCGAGCCAAGGGTCGCAAGAGTTCGCATGAGTGAGCGGACATCGTCAGGCTGTCTCGGCATGTTCGAAAAGTGCCAACAGGCGACCTGCACAAAGCGGACGTTAGTCAAGAAATCTCGTGTTTGGCGCAGCAGAGCGTCACTGCAGGCTCCGCTTCCAGTGGCCGGTGCCGAGCTTGCCGGTGATCACCGCTGCGCTGTCGCGGATTTCGTAGGAGCCGCCGTCGTCGTAACCGGTGAGCCCCCTATTTGCGCGGATCGACCAGTGGCCGTTAATCGCGGCGATCGTGCCTTCATGCGCCGGCGCTGCGCGCGGTCCCTCGGCGCGGAATTTGTAAGTGCCGTCACCCATGATGCGCCAGATCCAGCGCGAGAGCCCGCGATCACTCGGCACCATGATCTCCCAGGTCCCGACCAGCGCTGGATCAATTGCTAGAGAAGAAGGCGCGGGCGCCACCCTCGATGGTGCACCCGCGTCCGCCGGCGTAGCATTCGCCTGGTTTGTGCTCACCTGGTCGGCTGATGACGGCTGGCCTGTAAGATAGATTGCCCTGCGCGAGAGCGAGCCGTAGACGAAGGGCTGCTGTTCGTTCCTGGTCACCTCCATAACGTCGTCGCGAACGTTGCGAAACATGAAGGTGACCTCAACCCCCGGCATTTCAATATTGTGCAGGAGCGCCGCGGTAAACGGGCTGTTTCGCCCGTCCCCGTCGAGAGCGGTAGTGCCGTCGCGAGCGGCATAAGCGACAAGCACGTTGCCGACTGGCTCGATACGGCCGAGGCCGCCGCCGATTGCCGCGCGTAGCGCCAGCGACCGGGACATCTTCGCAACGAATGGATTGTTGCGGCAGGCGTCGAGTATAACGAGGCCGAGGCTTGTGGTGTTCGACACCTGCAAAATCGCGCTGCGGAGGCTGACGGCTTCGTTCGCTGCGTCGGTGTCCTTCTTCAATTCCGCATCGACTGGGATCAACCAGTTTTCCCCGCTGATTTCCATGCCGTGGCCGGCAAAGAATACCGCGGCCATATCGGCGCCCGCCGCGTCGCGCCCGAGTGAGATAAGGCCTCGCCGCATCTGGTCAAAGGAAGCGTTGGTGACAAGGGTCACCACGAAGCCGAGACGATTTAGCGCCGCGGCAACATCCGCAGCGTCATTAGCTGGATTAGGCAGCGTCGGTACGTTCCGGTAAGTGCTGTTACCGATCACCAACGCTACGCGCTTGCCGTCAGCCACGGCGGGCGAGACAGCGAAGCGGGTAAGCGCCGCGATAACGCCCAATCCCAGAATAAATCCGCGTCGGTTCATAGTGACCCCGGATCGCACCTAACGGCATCATTTTCTACAGCAACCGCAGCGAAGCAGCTATGGGATTGGCCGCTATAACAAGTGAAAACTCGATGGGCGAATGTCTCCTACGGGTCCAAGGCGTCGTTCTGGCGATCGGTCGGCCACTTCCGGTCTACCCGATCAACAGATGAGGTGGATGGCTCCCGCTCACGGCATCTGGGTGCCAAAGTGTGAAGGCCTTCAGGCGTTCACGAGCAAAATGGGAGCCATCCGCTATGCAGATTACCACGATCGGCCTCGACTTGGCCAAGAGCATTTTTCAGGTCCACGGTATTCGACGACAAGCTTCACAGGCTTATCAAGCACGCCAAAAAACAGCATGGCATGCTTTGGCCAGACGTCGTTTCCAAACTCAAGCTCGCCCGGGCTGACGTCCGATCGATGATTAAGGTCTACGACGCGGGGCCGAAATAATGCCGCCGCGACCGATTTACATTCCGCACAACGACGATAAAAGCCCCCTGATCGATCTCATGAGCTGCGTCGTATGCAACAAAACAATGAAGCTCAAAAAAGCTCCCCCGACGCTGAAGGACATGACATCGTTCAATATCGCTGCGGCGTGTGTAACGGAATTGAGCGCGTGCGATTGTTGCGCCGAAGTCGAGATTCAACGGAATGAAGGCGAAGGGGAAATGACGACGGCCGAACAATACCGCTTGAATGCCGCCAACTGCGCTCAGATGGCGCAAACGGCTGAAAATGAACCGGACAGGAATCGGTACAAGCGAATGGAAGCTGCCTGGCGCGCCTTGGCTGAGGAGCAAGATTGGTTAGACGGAGAGAAGTCGGCATCGAAGCCGCCCTCCACGTAGTCTGCTTCAATCCATCCCCTTTTGGGGCACTTTCGTGCGCCTAAACTTGCTCGCCACCAAGAGTTGCGGTTATTTAAGTCGTCCTGATCTGGGAGATCAGCAAATGCGTATTCTGATGATCATCGCGCTCGGTGCTACACTGGCTGGTTGCACGGGAGATCGCGTTAAGACGCAATCCCCTGGCACGACGGCGTTACTGATCCTTACTACATGAAAGCGCGACGTGGCTGACAACGGCTGGTAGCGCGAATTCGAGGATCCTGTCCCGCTGCCCGACGGCAGCGTGCCTTCGACGTTGAAACAGGCCGTCGAATTCCTCGCTAGAACCGTTCCAAAGACCGAGCGAAACGTGCCGCCGGTTCTGACGGCCGCCGAAATGCTGACCAACGCGGCCGAAAAACCGGACGTGGCCTGGATGATGATGTTCGCGCGCTCGCGATCAATAAGCCTGGCGGCTGATGCAGTCTGCGCTCGCTAAAGCGCCCAAAAAGCGCCCATGATGACTGCTCCGAACATCAGGATGATCAGGTCGGTAGCTATGCGCTGCTTCATGGCTTATCCCTCCACAATCGCCATTCTCTCACCCGCCACGGCCGGCCGTTGTGATCTAGTTCACTGAACTCGGGAAAGAATTCAGAAATGAACCTCATGGGCCGGCGCACAATTTTTGCCATGCTGCTGATCGTGGCGCTGGTGATCGTCTGGAATATGATGGGCGGTCGCTAGTCCCGTGATCGCGGTACGAGAGCCGTTGGCAGACCGTGCGGTACCTGAGGCATGTTGTTGCCGGCCGAATTTCTGTCATCCTCGAGCAGCGTTCGGGCGGAGGCAACGCGGGCAGCTGCGTTAGGGCCATCGAGTTCGTTGATCAGAGCGTGAGCGGCCTTGGCTTTCGCACAGTGCAGCAGCAATTTGAGTTCGCTGTTGTAAAAATCACGGGCGGCGGAATTGTCTCGCATTGCCTTGCGGATCGCGTCTTCCGTCAAACCCGCAACTTTAGCGGCCTCGGCGCGCGATTTGCCGTCTTCCACAATCGCGAGAATGGCGGTCCGCATCTTCGGCGTCAGGCGATGGTCGACCAACTGGCCGGGCTGTTTGCGCGGCCTCCCCCGTTTCTTGGGACGTCCGGGCCCGCGCCTCATGCCGGCACCCGCCTTCTCGCCTCGCTCGAAGGGCGCCGCGAAGATCCCCTCGGGTCGGCCGCCGAGGAGCCGCGCCAGATTTGCTTTGCCCATGTGCAGCGGCAACGCTCGGAGATCGTCGCCGGCCAGCGCAAGGCAGTCGAAGGCGTACAGCTGGACCTCGTGATTGTGCCTGCTGGAGTGCAGGGCGTTGAAGTCGGAGATGCCATCGACGCCGAGCACGACGGCTTCGCCATCCAGGATAAACTGGGTCTGGCGGATCTTCCGCGCCGTCTCGACGATCCAGGGATACCGGCTGGTCCAGTCGTGGCCACCCTTGGAGAACAGCCACACGCGGTCGCCCTCGCGCACGACGCGGAGGCGGTAGCCATCGTATTTGATCTCGTGGATCCAGTCCGGGCCACTGGGCACGGCTTTGCCGGACGTCGGCAGGCAGAACTCAATCGGTTTGGGCATGGCCGGCATCTATGCACGGCTTGCTGGAAGGCCGCTTGCAATCACGCGCAGCCTTGAGCTTCGCCACCAGGCGGGCCTTTTCGTAATCCGGCTGCGCGGTCCTGAGGACAACTTAGTTGCTTGGCAAGTCAAACCCGACCGCTCCGGGATCGGCAGCGGGCGGCCGGCTTCCTCGCTTTGGGTTCATGCTGAGTGAAATCCGCAACTCGTGCGCCTTCATGACAGTCGCTGAATGGCCCCGTCCCAGTTCGGCTGCTATCGTGCTCGTTGGAAATTTTTGGGCCATGCTTCGCAGCTTGGCAATGTCATCAGCTGACCAACGTCGACGCTCCATAGTGACCCTCCTAAGATATCCCAAGATCAAATCGGGAATTTTAGGAAAGTTCCAAAGCGTACAGAGCTGGAGAGCGTGACTTAGGTACGCGCGGTGGGACTTGGCACGCGATGTCCGTCAAGATCCATGCTGGACTGCCAGATGGACGGCCAAGCTCGGGGGCCTTGGTGGTCATGCCGGGGTCGGCGCATCCCCTCACACCCCGGTGATCGGCCCGGTTTCGTTAGCTAGATCACATACTCTCCCCCCTCCCAGCGCTAGATCACGGCTACGCGGAGGGCTCAACCATGATCCAACTATCTGTGGAGCGCATCCCGCGGCGGCTCGTGATCGCCGTCGCAATCCTGATATCGGGTTCAGCCATCACTATTGCTACCGCTCTCTATTCAGACCGCATCAAATCCGGTTTCGATGATTGCGTTCAAGACATTCAGCAATACGGTCAGACCGTGTTTCAACGGGCGTACGATGCGAAGGACAAGCACGACAAGGCGGTGTTCGTCAAAGACGAGATTATGCGTGCGGTTAGGTATATTGCAAAGCGCTGGCATCACAAGCCAAGCGCAATAGCCCGCCGTGACTTAGCGCGCATCGCCCATGTGTTTTGATGGCCGGCCGTTATCTGACTAGCCCTTACGCAAACGACTCTCTGTGAGTCTCTAATTCGATCTAGGCACCTAGCTGCACAATATCGCCCCAAAACAGCCCGACTGGAGGCCGATCATTAACTAATCGATAATAACTAGAGACCAACCTTCTCCAGGCAGTCCAACCAATGAGGCGCGAATGCGTAACATTTGGATCCTGACGCGGGCGGAAATAATATTGCTCATGGCAAGCGTGATGCTGATGGCTGGTGGTGCCATCTGGGCGACGGCCGTCGGATAGAAGGCGGGCCTCGCCAACCACAATCTAACACTGGGAATCGTCGCCCCTCAGTGACTTAGCCCGGGCCGTCCATGCGGTTTGCTGGCTGGCCGCTACTTATATGCCCTTACGCAAACGCGACTCAGTGAGTCGCTGTGGCCGCCTCCGTAGCTATTCGCTTTGCAAGCTTGGCAATGGTGGCACGACTGCAACCCGTAGCGTTCTGGATCGCCCCCCACGATTGGCCGGCAGTCAGCATGCCCGCAATACCCGCGTTGCGCTTTGTGTCCTCCGGTCGCCCCCTGTAGCGCCCCTCCGCCTTTGCCTTGGCCTGTCCCTGTGCCTGTCTGCGCCGGCGGTCGTCGTAATCCTTGCGGGCAACAGCAGCGAGCATGTCGAGCAGCATGCCGTTGATTGCCTCGAACATGCGGTTGGTGAACTCATCGGCGGTGTTGGTCGCCATCGACCACGATGTCGGCAAGTCGAGAGCCACAACCCGAACACGCCGCGCGGTCAGCTCGGCTTTCAATCGCTCCCAATCCGCAGAAGTCAGGCGAGACAGCCGGTCAACTTGCTCGACCAGCAGGACGTCGCCAGGGCAAGCGTCGTTGAGCAGCCGGAACAGCTCCGGACGCGCCAACTGGGCACCGCTCTCATTCTCGGTGTACCAAGCTGCGACCGTGAGACCCCGCTCCGCAGCGAATGCGCGCAATTGATCCTTGGCGCGATTGGCGTCCTGTTCGTCGGTGGAGGCCCTCAGGTATGCACGGATGAACATTGAAACCCCCTATGAGTCTGTTTTGGATGGTTTCTATAATATGAGTTTGTTTTGGATTGTCAAATGATTTATTGAACCATCCCATCTAGGTAGTTTCGGAAAGGCATACCCAAAGTGAACCTAGAAAACGCACTCGTTTTATAGAACCTCGTGGGCACATGGCCGTTGAATTAGGTCGGTCGCGACCCCGGGTTCACCAGGAGCGGTCGGCGGGGGTCGGGGTCGTTAAGGTCGTCCCCTCGGCGGCCCCACCTCTTTCGCCTGGTCAGCCCTCAATGGCCATTGGTCGCAGCTGAGCAACCTATTTGATAATGGCGCGTCTACCTGTGTCGGCTGTGGGCCTCTGTTTACCGGCAGGGTCATTTCAAGTGGTCGGCGAGGCCGTCCGTTCCGGTATGAGTACGGGCGGCCTCACGTTCATTCAGCCTCGATCAGCGTAGCGTTTTCACTGCGCAGGGCATTCTCGTCGTCTCGAGCACAGGCCCCAACTCGGCGCCCTACTTCGGCGTCGTCGGGTGCTGTGCATGGCCATCAATCCCTTGACGGCAAGAAGCCGGTGCCGATGGTCACCCAGCTCAATGCCTTTCTCGCCACCTCTGACGGCGTCAAGTGTCAATCGGCGTTCAAATTTGGCTCTGACTTACTTTTGATGAAGTTCAAGCGCCGGCTCGCGTTGGTTTCACAAAGGAATCAACATGATGCAGCGAGCCCTGCGACCGTCGGCCCTGATCCCTCCTGGGTTTGATGTGGAGAGCGCCATCTGTGACGGCGCCGCGACCGTGATCACCGTCCGTCCCACGAGCGACAAGAGTCCCTGTCCCGGATGCGGAGCCAGTTCTGGGCGGATTTATAGCCGATATCAGCGATGCCTCACTGATCTGCCTCTGGCGGGGCGGCCGGTTCGCCTGATGGTCGTGGCGCGCCGCTTCCGCTGCGTCACTGTTATGTGCGGTCGACGTATTTTCACCGAGCGCTTCGATGACGGGGCTCTGGCGCCGTGGGCGCGGCGAACGGCCCGGCTCGATCTGCTGGTCCATCACCTTGGGCTTGCCCTGGGTGGCCGCCCGGCGGCGAGTTTTGCCCGTCGACTTATGCTGCCCGTGAGCAACGATACATTACTTCGGGTCGTGCGAAGGCGCGGTTGCCAGCCCTTTGCTGTGCCGAGCGTGATCGGTATCGATGACTGGGCCTGGCGGCGCAATCAGCGGTACGGAACAATCATCTGTGACCTCGAGCGGCGACGACCGATCGCCCTGTTACCCGACAGAGAGCCAGCTACCGCACAGGCTTGGCTCGCGGGGCAGCCGCAAATTGCTGTGGTCGCGCGCGATCGCGGCGGTGGTTACGCCCTTGCTGTAGCCAAGGCGCTCCCGCAGGCCACCCAGGTCGCTGACCGCTGGCATTTGATGGAGAACGCCAGCCACGCCTTCCTCGATGCGGTCCGCAAATCCATGCGCCAGGTTCGTGTGGCGGTCGGCGCCGCCACAATAAATCCTGCCTTGCTGACCGCCGCCGAGCGCATCCAGTACGAGGGCTATCTACGGCGTGAGGATACCAACGCGGCAATCTTCAGACAGGCTGAGACGGGTGTCTCCATAAAGGAGATCGTGCGACTTACGGGACATAGCCGGGGCCTCGTCCGCAAGGTGCTGCGAGGTCAGCGAACGGATGTGTTCAGGGTGCGCGAGAGCTCACTCGAGCACCATCTGCCATGGCTCGACGCCCAGTGGGCTGCTGGCCATTGTAACGGAGCCGACCTGTGGCGTCGCCTCAAGGTGCTAGGCTTTAGGGGCTCTGAGCGAGTTGTTAGAGAGTGGGCGACACGCCGTCGGCGCGCCGAAACGCCCGATGCTCAGAACCTACAGCGCGTGCCGTCCGCCAGAACTATCGCCCGCCTGATGACCAATGGCCGCGATGCGCTATCAAAGTCTGAGACCGTTACCATCGCGGCGATCGAGCAAGGCGTTCCTCTCCTGGTGGAAGCTCGCGAAATCATCACCGCTTTCCACGCGATGATCCGCAAGAAGGCTCACGTAGATCTTGACCCATGGCTGGAACGAGCATGCGCAAGTCTCGTCGCGTCCTTCGCCAACGGCATCACCAAAGACAAGGCCGCCATCAGCGCTGCGATTACAACATCTTGGTCCAACGGGCAGACCGAAGGTCAGATCACCAAGCTCAAGCTCGTCAAGCGTCAGATGTACGGCCGCGCCAAGCTCGACCTTCTTCAGGCCCGCTTGATCGGTGCTACATGATCACCAATGCACCAAAATTGCGTCAGAGCCCAAATTTGACTCCCCCCTTTGAGCGGCGGGTTTTGACGGTAGCGCGCGCCTCGTCGGAGCTGGCCCGGGTTGCGGAGACGAGGCGAGCGCGGGCTGTGTGATCGTCGTCGCGGCTTTTGAATCGCCAGCTGTCGTTGCCGGTTTCCACGATGTCACAATGGTGAGTCAGGCGGTCGAGCAGCGCGGTCGTCATCTTTGCATCGCCGAACACGCTGGGCCATTCACCGAACGCGAGATTGGTGGTGACGACGATGGAGGTACGCTCGTAGAGCCGGCTGACGAGGTGGAACAGCAACTGGCCGCCGGATTGAGCGAACGGCAGGTAGCCGAGTTCGTCGAGGACGATGAAGTCCATCCGGGTCAAATGCTCGGCGATGCGACCCTGCCGTCCGTTGCGGGTCTCGATCTCCAGGCGGTTGACGAGGTCGACCACGTTGTAGAAGCGGCCGCGGGCACCGGATCGGATGCAGCTTCTGGCAATAGCTATGGCCAGATGGGTCTTACCGGTACCGGTGCCGCCGAGCAGGAACGCCGGATGATCAGCCGCCGCACCAAGGAAGCGCTTGCCGAGGCCAAGGCGAAGGGCGTCAAGCTCGGTCGACGGGGAAACAGCGGACGCTAACAAGGCCGCTGCAGCAGCTCGTGACGCGGTTCTGGAGCCGGTTCTGCGGGAGTTGTCACATCTGTCGTTACGCGCTGCATCAGCCGAGATCGAACGCCGCGGTCTTGGTCGTATCTCGTTCAAGACCGTCGCGCGCGTGCGAGAGCGTCTCAGGCTTTGAGGGATGAAGAGATAGGAGGCTGGGTCGAGCGATTCGGATCTCGAAAAGTGCGTGGCGGCCCCGCGCCCACAAGTCCCGATTTTTCGACCCACAACTAAAAGTAGATCGATTTCTGAATTTAGCGTTTTCGAAAATCCGAGTAGTGCGATGCACACACCACACCACCGGTCTAACTTCCTATCATATTACCTGACCGTGTCCTCGTGGTGAGTTCATATTCTATGAAGTCCGGCCGCTCCCGCGCCAACCGCCGAAACAGGTGAGAGGCATTGTTACTGCCGCGACCTATCACCATGCCTACGGCAGGATGCTCGGCCTCCGCCTTAGCGTGGAGTTTACGTAAACTCCCAACAGAGCCCAAAACTCAGGCAGTGTCTTGCGGGCATAACCACGAAAAAGCCTTCGGTGAGCTATTTCCCGCCCGGTTCTGGGATCGCAATGCGGTTGCGTACCAGTCCGTGCTCTCACGCTAGAGGCGCGGAATTCCAGCGAGGCCGTCAGCGGGCTAGCATCCCTGACGGCTTTGCCGCGTTCAGAAACCGAAGGATTATCGGCGACGATCCTGACGCACTGGCGCTGTACCGTGCCGCGATGACCGGCGAACCCGGCGCTCATCATTACAACGTCATGAAGAGGAACTCAGTGCAGGGTAACTCGCGCGCCTACACGCTGCTGCAGCGGCGCGTTGCTGGATGCTAGTTCGGTGCCGAGCTTGCGATTGGCGCGATGTGGGCGGGGTTAGTGGGGCGGAACGGTGAGCGAACCGTTGTCACTGCCTTCGGGCTCCTTGACTTAAATCAATACGGGCACCTTTGGAGTGGCAGCCGCATGGGCCTTCACCAGCCCCGAGGAGCCTTTGGCCATGAGCGAAATCATCAAAACAGAAACGATCTCCCGTCGAAGTGCCTTTTCTCTTTTCGGAAAAGCGGCTGCTTTCGCAATCGCAGCAACCGCCACCGCGCTGGTCACTACGGATGTGGAAGCTCAGACCGTTGGCATGGAGCGACGTCACGAGCGACGTACTGGACGGCACGAGCGCCGTGAGGCACGACGAACAGGCCGCCACGAACGACGCGAGCATCGGCGTACAGGTACGGTTGCCGCCCCGCAGTAACTTCCCTCCCTCCTCGACGCCCGCCTGCGGCGTCCCTCCCCATGGGTGGGGCGTGTGATGAGACGTTTCGACTATCTCGACGACCCCGAGCACGCCATCGGTCTTCTCAACCGGGTGATCGCCAGCGGCGGCGACCTCACGGCCATCGAGCAGGCGCTGGTGATGGTGGCGCGGGCGTTGCAAAGGGCGGGGTTTGGGGAGCCGTTGAAACGGCCACGGCGGCGCGGGCACTGATCCTCCGCTGCCGACACCGATCTCGATTCCTCATCTCCAAGCGGGCGCGATCTCCAGCCCGTCAGAGATTGGAGGATCGCGCCCTATCCCTCGCGCGGCGTTGAGGCTGGACGCGAGGTGTTCGAAATGGTTGAGGCAGCTGACGGGCCTGTCCGGTAAGTAAATATTTGGGATCGGGAAAGTGTCAATAAAGTTAGTGAAATCAATAAGTTATACGCTAACGTTGCGTACGCAAGGGCTACGTATTCCGGCCGCCGAAATCGAGCATCATCAAGCGGTTAGGATTGGCATTTCGGCTGCCATTGCTTGCCGCACGCGTTGAGCGCCATTAGCTTAAGCGCAGTTCAGTAAGCGTTGGAGTTGCGTCATGGGTAGCCGGTTCCCTTCGATGGCAATGCGTGAAGCCAGTCAGGACACCTATCTGGTGCTGGAAGATTTTGGCGAGCGGCTTGGCCGCGCATGGCGCGAGACCGACGAAGAAGCCAGCTCCCGCGAGGTGTTGATCCGCGATCTGGTGGATGACCAATACCGCAACCCGGCGCGCATCGTCGCCTTCAATACCGCTGAGGGCTGGTCCCGCGACGTCACCATGGATATTGCCGACGAGCTGCGTCGGAGCTTTGTGGAGTACGATAAAGTGCCAGCTTCGCTGCAGGAGTTTGTCGAGACCGCCAGCCGGGTGCGCTGAGCCCTTCGATGCGCAGATCTTCATTCGAGCCTTGCCTCCCGACGCCTGCGACCGCGGTGCCGGACTCAAAAAACTGGATCCATGAGATCAAGCACGACGGCTATCGCCTGATCGTCCAGCGCGACGGCAAGCGGGTGCGGCTCTGGACTAGGAACGGCCACGATTGGTCGGGCCGGTTTCCGCTCATTACCGAGGCCGCCTTACGCAACCGCAATTCATCGTTCGTGATCGATGGTGAAGCCGTGCTGCTCGGCGTCGACGGCCGCTCCGATTTCAACGGCCTGCATTCGCGCATGCACGATTTCGAGGTACGGTTCTACGCGTTCGACATGCTGGCCGGCGACGGCGAAGATCTGCGCAAGCTGCCGCTGACCATGCGCAAGACAAACTTGGCCTGGCTGCTGGCGCGGCCCGTCGACGGCATCTTTTTATCCGACTTCGAACTGGGCGAGATCGGGCCGGATCTGTTCCGGCATGCCTGCAGGAGGGACTGGTCTCGAAACACCGCGAGAGTTTGTATCGCGGCGGCAGATCGCCGCGCTGGATCAAGGTCAAGAACAAGCAGCATCCCGCAATGCATCGCGTTAGGGAGTCCTTCTCATGACCGTTTTGATCTACGTCGATACCAGCAAGCAGGTTGGCGACAAAGATCACCTGAAGGTCTTTGCCAACGTCCCTGACCGGTTCGTAAGCTTGGATGGCCGGGCTGGATACCGAGGCCGCACCTCCCGGTTATCCAGAGCCACACGGCCCCGGTCACTCCCGCCCCCCGACTGGGGCCGTTGTGCTGTCTGACACCGTGCTGGCAGACCCGCGCGATGGGCCGGACGTCACAACCTCAATGCAGGCGGCGGCGAAGTTTCTTGATGATCACGGCGAGGTGGTTTTGCCGCGAGACCTCATGACGGGACCCCCGAATTTTTCCCGGATCTGAAATAAGTAGGCTTTAGCTACGTCGAGAGGTTAGGATTGAGAGTGGCCCACTCGCCTTCCTCAGGAGGTTCGACCATGGCACGGCACCTTTTCTTCGCGATCACCCTCATTGGCACAGGAATACTCCTCAACTCACCGGTTGGAGCGGTGACAGCCGCGCGATGTGAGGATCAAGCCGCAAATTGCGTAGGCAGCTGCGTCAACCCCGGTGCTGGTACGAACGACAACAAGTGCATGCGCTCTTGCGATCGGCAGGTGAACAGATGCTTGATCCGCGCGTATGACGCGCTTCGCCGAGATTGGTCACGGTGACGGGATCGCCGGTCGATCGGCGCCAGGATGACCAGCCGTGACTCTGGCGTCGGCCCTGGATTCGATGGCCGCGCTCGCCGCTGCCGAACACCGGGCAACGGGTCAAACGCGCCAGCGAGTCTCCCAGGCCCGGCAAACCGCGAAATCAAATTGGTAGCAAACTTGCTTCATCGCCTCGCTGAATGTCCGCTTTCGAGCGTACAGCGGAAGTCGCAGTTCAAGGCCGCAACTTCTGCTTTGCCTCCATTCGCGGACATCGCTAACGAGTTATTTGTGGGCCAGTTGGCGGTCGCTTTTATGCAGACCTGCGATCGGAAAGATGCGATACCAATCTATATCGCAACCGGTTCGTACCACGACAAGACCGCCGCGAGCCAGAAATGAAATTACTCAGCCCCCTAAACCTCGCGCTCTGCGTCTGCCTCCTTGCCGCCATGGCTTTTACCGGCGAGGCCCATGCTCAAGCTAAGGAAAATGCCAATTTCGAGGCTGGGATTGCAGCTTATCATGCGAACGACCTGCCACTCGCCTACAAAAAGTTTCTCGCCGCTGCCAAAGAAGGCCACGTCGATTCCCAATTCAATGTGGCCTTGATGTATGAGCAAGGCATCGGGGTTGGCAAAGATGAGAAGGAAGCGGTTGTTTGGTATGACAAAGCCGCCTCGCAAGGGAGTGCGGCCGCGCAGTTCAATCTGGGGGTTCTCTACGAGAATGGTCGTGGCACCAAGATTGATTTCGTAAAAGCCAGTGAGTGGTACCGCAAAGCATCGATGCAGGGGGATGCGTTGGCTATCGGCAATCTTGGCATGCTGTATGTGCGCGCCCAGGGTGTGAATGAAAATAAAATCGCGGGCGTGGCGCTGCTCTTGGTATCTGCTGCCCAGGATCCTTCACCCGAAAACCATGCCAAACAGAATCTTGCAGGCATTCGTGGCCTGACCTCTGAGATGGCCGTCGCAGCCCAAGCACTCTCCGAAGAATTGAGTAGAGCGAAGAATCTTCTGGTGCCGCTGGATCAATACTTGATAGAATCAGAGAATAGCATCGGGAAAAAATAGCAACCCGGTCACTGACGGAAGTCGAACTGGTCGTCAATCTTAAGACCGCAAAAACGCTCAGCCTGACCATTCCGAAGTCGCTGCTCGCGACCGCGGTAATTGATTGAATCGCGATGTCCGCTATAGGCGGATATTTTTGAAAAAGTCGTTTCGGGCTGGCGACCGAAAATTCTTAGACACGGACCTCCGTAGTGGCGTTGAAAAGGGACGCAGCAGCGGAGAAGTCTCAAGATCGACTTTAGCGAGATTTTTTGGGTTGTTCGATTTTCGACTTTTTCAAGAGAGCCTCAGACGGACTGCACCACGGAAAGGGAGGCGAGGATAGCCAGCACATCACGCCATCGAGTTCGGCGGCTGATAGGACCTTCATGACTTCTATCGTGATTGCGAGCCTCACCACTTTTCCGCTCTCATTGAAACGCCAGTCGTGATATCCGTTCCAACCGCTGCAAAATCGATCAAGACTTGAATTTGGCCCGCCCCTCGCGCGGGCGCGTCCTGAGACTCAAGATCAAGACGCCGGGCGTTGTCCAGACGCCCCGGCTTTCACTCGCCTATGGGCGGCCTTCGGCCAAAATGAGGGCCGCTCTCTTCCGCGAGAGTCTGTGGTAATCGGCGCAAGCGCGCGCCTGCGCCGACCTGTGCGCGCACAGACGTACGGACCGGAACCAAGACCTCCCTCAATGCGACGAAACAGGGATGAAACCATTTTCTGGGTCCACGAAGCTATGGTGAAACCAAGGTAAGGCACATTGCGGGAGGACGGGCCAGGGGCGTTGCATAGAGGGCGGGGACGGATAGCCGTGTCAGAGATTAGCAAAGCCGTTTTAGGTGCTATCGCGATCACTTTGACGCTTGGTGCCGTGCAGTTCGCTTCAGGTCACGACCTCGTAAACCGCTGGCAGGCAGTCTCCGAACAGCCAAGCCACGGCAAGGCAGATCGCCTTGCCGACCCCAAGCCATTTGCAGTGCCGATGAAAACGGTTTCCTTGCGCCTGAACGATCTCGCCGATACCTCGGTCTTGGTGCGCATTCCGTCTGCGCAGGCTCGCACCACCAAGCCGCCGATGCTGCTGCGGAAGCAGAGCGGTAAGCCGACACTGGCCTGCGAGCCCATGGTCAGCGCGATCACGGAAGTCGCAGGGCTCTTGGAGCCCGGCCGGTGCGTGACCTGAGGGGCTCAACCTCACTTGACGGGTTCGGTCGAAGGTGATGAAGGTCGCCGCCGCTTCAACACGCGGGCCGGCACGGCCGACCAAGGACCGTCACAATGCCCGCGGTTGGCGTGCCTTGAGACCTTACGTACTCATAGCCGTCGGGTGCCTGCGTACGTCGCCGTGGCATTCACAACGGCATAACGACCCTCAAGCATCAGTCATGGCGGCTATTGCAAAACGGACCTCCGGAAATGTCCGTCCAGCGTCTGCTTTCGGGGGTGAAGCCGACATCCCCTCGCAAGGCCGCGACTTCCGTTTTTGGACCCCAACTCGGACGTTCGTAAAAGCCATCCGCGCGGAACACGGGGGTGCGTCTTTGGTATCATCACGGTCCCGAAGGAAGCCGCCAATGATCGTTTAAAACTAACGCATATACATGGGCGGTAATCCCGGCGGCACTGCACCGGAGAGAAACGAGGTTAGAAACATCTTGCCCAGGACCTGGGTGGTTTCCGGCGTCCCTGCCAAAAGTCGTCCGTCGCGGATCGCTCGTTCAAATTCCTCAGAAGTTGGCGCCGAGATGCTCGGATCAGGTTTGGCCCGCGGAGACAATGCCGCAGCGCTGAATAAAACTCCTGTGTAAAAGAGGCGAGTTAAAGCGCGTACCAGCGCCAGTCGATTGCGCAGCAGATGATCTGGTTCATGACCAAGCCACGCGAGCAGTAATACCTCCTCCAATTCCGGCGACGGTGCAAAGTTGTCGAGCGCGGTCCCCAGATCGACCAGGGGGTCATTACGGTAGCTATTTTCCCAATCGATCAGCCATAGTCGCTGGCCATCGAAGAGAACATTTCTGGGGAGGACGTCGTTATGGCTGGATACATATTTTTCCGCACGCAGTGCATAGGCCTCGCGAATTTGCCCTAACCGTTGAGAAGCGGCATCCAGGAGACCGTTAGCGAAGAGACCCGTCTTACAAACGTGGGTCCACAGCCGGTCGACAATGTCCGGGTAGTCCACGAAGCGCGGAAATAGCGGCAAACTTTGCAGCTCCCTGAGCATCACCCCGATGGACCCGGCTAATCCTCGGCGGCCTCCGGGATAGGTTTCGAGCGGTCTATCTTCGATGAAATCCGAGACCACGACCCGTTCGTTAGCGTCGAGGTAATGAAGTCGCGGTGCGATGCACGCCTCCGCGGCGATGCGCATGGAAAAATACTGGTGGGGATTGCGTAGTGGGCCTTCGGGACCTTCTATTCGCAGTACATAGCGCCGACCGCTGGCCTCGATCAGAAAGACGAATGCCCCCGAAACTCCGCCCGTTAGAGGCCGCACAGTGGCGATCGCGGCAGCACCCAAAACGGCCGTGACCGCCGAACGCGCTATATGTCGCTGCCCAGCGGGAAGTGCAGCAAAGACGTCGTGGTTCATTTCGTGTCCGGGTTCCGCGGTTTGCCTAAAGTGTCTTGCAGCCGGGATTTACCCGCCAAGCGCGACAGCAAGTTAATGTAACGCACCGCCTGGATTGCCACTTTCGTGCGCGCACCGTGGCGATAGTTTCCATTACGCTTGCCGGTCGGCGCACCACCGCCGGCGCCGTGCATCCGACAGACGCGATAACCCGTCACCGCCGGCGATCGGCAGGGCAGGCCCGTGCGTTTTGATTTAGCTTTGCATCGAGGGGCGCCATGGGCGCTTTGCATGGGGTTGTCGGTCATTTCGTTTTCTCGCCCCTCCCCACCCCCACCGGATCCGGCAGCACGTCGAGAATCGGCATAGGCGCCCCAGAACTGGCAGCCAGGAGCGCAGGAGATGCGACACTGCGGCCGGCGCCGGTGGTGACGCTCTCGGCAATGATAGCCTGATCTGCCGTAACGTTGTTCGTGGTGACGTGCTTCACGGTGATCTGTTGCTGGCCCCGGCCTCGATGGTGGTCGAGCCTTTCGGTCAACAGCACCACCGTCCGCGCCGCCTTGTCAGCAAGTGCGAGATATTTCGTTCGCGCCTCGAAATATTCCGGCGGTTGATCCCAGCCCCTCCGATACATGCACAGCGATGCCTCGTTCGCCGCCATCAATTGCGCGATCAATATTCCCTCGACGGGATCAGCCGATGCCATATCCATCACCCCGTAAGAGACGGCCAGACATGCCTCGGTGATGGCATCTTTATTTTTCGAGTGAGCGATCGGCAGCGCGTTGACGGTGATATCGCTTAGTCTCTTGTTCCACTCATCCATCTTCCCGCCGCCTAGCAGCTTAAACTTGCCCTCCGGTTTATTGGGATCGAGTTTTACCTTTATAGATGTCTTTTCCGTCATCTGGCCTCCAAGGCATTGCAAATCGTTGTAAAAGTAGTGGCCGGTTCCTGTTTCCGGCCTGTAATAACAGTTACCGCCTCGGCGATGTCCTCATGCTGCGTGGAGGCATTGCGCGGGGTCGCCTGATAGGCGGGCGGCGATCGATAGCGCCGCTCCCTGTTCTCACCGCCGATCGATACGCGGCCATCAGCGTGTCGCAGCCGCTGCTCGGTAGGTCCATCATCACCTGACACACATGTGTCACCTGCCGCTGCTCGTGTAGTCGGTCCATCAGCTTCGATAGTGCTCAAATTGCCTCCTTCACGAATATAAGATGCGTTGCGCAAGTGTCGAAAACGCGAGTCAGCACAAACACTTAGATTTCTCGGCAATGCGTCTGCTACCGGAATTGCTACCGATCACCCTCAATTTGCAGTGCAAACTCGGCGAACCCACTTCTCCATCGCCGCGAATACATCGACGGGGTTTGCATCCGCCGGCGCGCACTCTTCGATGGCAGCCAGCACCCGTTGGAAGCCGGCCCACAGCGCGCAGGATCGACACCGAGCGAATTACGTTCCTTGGGCGGATACAGCGAGTTCTCTCGGCAGGGTTCGTCCGACCGCCTTAACCAGCTTTGCTGGCTCAGACAGCGACAGACGCTCCAGCGCCTGCATTCCGTCCCGCTTCCATATCTCATTCAGGTCACGAACAAACGCCTCGTTGAGCGTGTGGCGAGTCCCTAGGGGCTTTCCAGCGGGATTGCCGCTCTGTCCTTTTACAAATCGAGCCATTCTTGAATTAATCCTGCAATTTCAGGGTTAGGTGGGCGGTCGTACCGCTTCAGACCCCTTAGTAAATGAGGTGGTACGGTACGCTCCCTATAAGACAGTTAGAGACACTGTCTTTAGGGCGACGTCGTACCGCATGATACGGCTGTGCCGCAGGCACTTCCTCGATTTCGTACCGGCTTTTTCGGAGCAGTACGTACCTCGGTACGATTGTGCGATTTTCGATGTTGCAACCGTACCGCTTGTTTTGGACCCTCATGTCGGGTACCTGCGGCTGTTCTGGTCGCGCGCTGCTTGTCGGGTTGCTGCGGTATTGGCGGCGGTTTTGCCTGCATCGGTGAGCGTGGCAACTCCGCGCTTGGTGACGACCAGCTTGTCCTTCTCCAGGCGTTTCAGGACGCGCTGTACCTTCGACTTGTACGGCTCGCCGGATGACATGTGCCAACCGCAGGAGTTGGCAAGATCGGCTATCGATTGGCCCGGCCTCAGCATGACCCTAAGAAGCTCGTCCTCGTCGCCCCGGGCCTCCTCGGTTTCGCGAGCAGTCTCGGAATCGGAGATCCACACCGCGCGTACTGTCGGGATGATCCGACCTTTCTTGTCCATAAGACGGGTTGTAGTGACCGTTTCCAGGCGCAGACTGATTGGCTCAAAGCCCGGACCGCGCAGTTTGTCGGTGTGATGCAGGTCCAGAAGGACGCCATCGTGCTTCCAGAGGGTGATGTTGCCGTCTATCTCGGCCAGGAATGCCCCGCCGCCGCGAGGCAGGAGTTGCGATGGCTCAGTGACGTGCTTGACGGGATGGCACAGGACAAGGACACAAGGGCCGCCCGGCAGGGTCGTGAGCGTGCGGAGCATCCGGGCATGGGTGCCCATCTCGGTGTTGCTTAGTTCGTCCTTGCCGTTGAAGTAGGCCGCAGACGTATCGATGATGACGAGATCGACGCCTCCCAGCTTCTCCGTCTCGGCATCGATTCTCGCTCGCATGGCTTCGATGCTGAAGGTTCCGGGAATGAACGAAATCTTCGCCCCGTCGTCGTTATGCAAGTTCTCGTCACCGATGACGCGCATGCGGAGATCGTCGGGATTCTCGCCCGCGAAATAAACAACCCGTCCCTTCTCTGCCGTGTGCCTGCCAAGGACGGCCTTGGGATTGCTGCCGCCGACGAGTTGAGCAATCAGCAAAGCAAGGGCTGTCTTGCCGTGGCCGGTTTGCGCCGTCAGCGCGTAGATAAAGCGACGCTGCAAGATGCCGTCGAGCAGATAATCAGGCGCAACAAACCCCGCGAGAAAATCAGCTATCGATACGATCAGGTTTGCCGGTGCTTCAACTAATTCCGGCGCTAACCGCAGATCGGGCTTCGGCCTATCCGGCGGAAACACATCGGCCTCGCTGGTCGCGGTGGTTGTCATGATGTCTTTCGTGCGCCTTCGCGCGGGTTGCTCCTCGATACCGAGTTGCTGGAAGACGCGATCCACATCAGGCTGCGCCATTTCTGCGGGCCCTCCAGAGTTTGAGCAGCGTAGGCCCATCCAACGGACGAACCTCTAGCCACTCCTTCAAGCGGGGCTCATCGTTGAGCTGAACGAGGTACCGAAAGGCATTGATTGTTGATTGCGGCGTCTGGTATGGACGGGGTTTGAATTGAAGGATGTTGTCGTCCGTCATTCTGCCACCCCATCCAAGATTGAAAGGGCAACAGCGTCGATGCACCCAGGGGCGATTATATCGACCATCTCCCTGGCCTTGGCGGCCGTTATCAAGCCGTTGCTGAGTGCCACCCCAATCGCAATTACCTCCTCGTCGATATGCTTGAGGCGTCGGCTGGCAACTCGAACCAAAGCCAACGTGTAATCCCGGGAAGGAGCGCGGTTTGTCACCGGCGGTTTTGTGTGAGCATTCATCGTGGTAGTCCCCAAATGAGAGGGGCAACCGCCGTCGCGAAATTGATGCCGACCGCGAAGTGCTTGCGCAGTGCAGTGGTTTGTGCATTTATTAGGTTGATCTCGCCTCCAAGCTGATCAACATCCAAAGCACTCAAAGCCGGTTCACTGGAAACGGTGGTCGGCTTTGCCATTTCTGGCACTTTCATTTTTCCCCGGCGCGCTCCAGCATCTGCTCCATAGCGATCACGGGCACCCGCAGGAGCTTCCCGATTTTGATCGTTGGAATGTCGCCGCGCAGCGCGGCCGCGTAAGCCGCATTGCGGCTCAATCCGAAATACTCCCTGCCGCATCCGGGACAGTTATGGTCTTAGGTCTATCATTCATTATAATCTCCAATAGTGGTGGTCCACACCACTCAATAAAACACTGTTCTTTTCGATCCGTAATGAAATAGTTGTAGCGCCCACCACTATTTTGTGGTTCGTTTAGCCATGGCTGGTCTCAAATCATTCCTTTATGGCGTCGCGCCCATCCTCGGGGTGACCGGCGCAGTTCTCTATGAGAGGCAACGCGCCCTCGTCGGTCTCGGCGTTTTGAAGGCCGCAAAGGGTCGAGGCCCAGGAAGCGGCGTTCCCCTCACTGCCGAGAGCGTCGCCGCCGTCATCATCAGCGTGCTCGCGACGGAGAACCTGTCAGAGGTCGATAAGCGCGTCGTTTCCCTCATCAATGCCGCTCCGGTCAGGATCCATTACAGTGGAAGCTCACGAGAATGGGGCAGCAAAGTTAGAGCGCTCGTATTGGTAGATGCCATTGGTTCCGTTTTTTCTGGCAAGAGGTTTACAGTTCCTGATCCTAGCGGGAAGAATTTCGAAATGCCCGTCACCGCAATCCGCCTCACTCGCTGCTGGCGAGCGGAACTGGTCGTGTCAGGATCGTTGCTGATTGAGTACAACCCAAAACGGTTTTCGTTTCAGAAAGAGCCGCCGATAAGCATTACGGCGGAAATAGAGGGCGATGTACTCAAAAATCTGGTTGCATTTACACTAGGCGCCATGAGCCAAGCGGCAGAGGATGACGACGAATGAAGGGCCATATCCGCGAACGCTCTCCGGGTCGCTGGGCAATCATCCTCGAAGTCCGTGACGACGCTACCGGCAAACGCAAACGCCGCTGGCACGCTTTCAAAGGCACCAAGCGCCAAGCTCAAGACGAGTGCGCCCGCCTCATTACCGAACTGAACAACGGCACCGCACTGGAGCCCAACAAGGCCACAGTAGGCCAATTCCTCACCCGGTGGCTGGATCACATCAAAACCCAGGTGACACCCAAGACGCACGAACGCTATTCGGGCATCGTCAACCAGAACCTCATTACCGCGCTCGGCGCTGTCAGGCTCAACAAACTCAAACCAGTGCAGATATCGGGCACCTACTCTGCCGCGCTCGCCAGCGGTCGCCGCGACGGCGCAGGCGGCCTGTCGCCACGAACCGTTGGCTATATGCACCGCGTGCTGAAACAGGCACTCGGCCAAGCCGTGAAATGGAAAGAACTCACCCACAATCCGGCAGACGCAGTTGATCCTCCGAAGGTCAACTGGAAGCCGATGCAAACCTATGACCTGCCCCAGACGGTCGAGCTTATCGAGGCCGTACGCAACACGCCGCTGTTCATTCCCACCATACTTGCCGTGCTCTGCGGACTGCGGCGCGGCGAGATATGCGCCCTGCGTTGGCGGAGCGTCGATCTGGCAGCCGGCCAAATCTCGGTAGTCGAGAGCCTGGAGCAGACCAAGGCGGGCTTGCGCTTCAAGTGCCCCAAGAGCGGCAAGGGCCGCACCGTGGCGCTGTCGGCAACCGTGGTCGAGGAATTGCGGGCTCACCGAATCAAACGTGCTCAGGAACTTCTAAGAGCCGGACTGAAAAAGAAGCTGAGTGATTTCAGCCAGTTGTGATTCCTTCGGATTTGCGAAGATTCGAGGGAGAGCACGATGGTTTGGACTGAAATCACTCGTCGACAATATAGACGCAAGGGCCTGCGGTATGAAAGCGATACGACGGATGCGGAGTGGTTAGTGATGGAGTCGCTTCTGCCGCCTGCTTCAGCCCTCGGGCGTCCGCGTGCAACAGACATGCGAACGGTGATAGATGCGATCCTCTACATTGCGTCCACCGGTTGCCAATGGCGGCAGTTGCCCAAGGACTTCCCACCCTACTCGACGGTGCAGGGGTATTTCTACGCGTGGTCGCGCGGTGGAATCTTCGCCTCGCTCAACTACACTCTGGTCATGGCGTCGCGCGAGGCGGCTGGCCGAGAGGCGAGCCCGACGGCCGGAGTGATTGACAGCCAGTCGGTAAAAACCACGGAAAGCGGTGGCCCACGTGGCTATGACGCAGGCAAGAAAATCAAGGGCCGCAAGCGCCACATCGTCACCGACACCCAAGGCAACCTGGTCGGGCTCGTCGTGCACGAAGCCAGCATTCAGGATCGCGATGGCGCCCCGTGCGTCCTGGCTTCGATCCGCTCGCGCTATCCCTGGCTGCGCCACATCTTTGCCGATGGTGGTTATGCCGGAGATAAATTGCGCAAGGCTTTGAAGCGCATCGGCGAATGGACGATAGAAATCATCAAACGTTCCGACACGGCGCAGGGCTTCGAAGTTCTGCCCCGCAGATGGGTCGTCGAACGAACTTTCGCATGGCTCGGCCGCTGTCGCAGACTGGCAAAGGACTTCGAAGCCACCATCGCCAGCGCCGTCGCTTGGGCGCTCGTCGCCCACATCCGCACCCTCACGCGACGGCTCGCAAGATCTTGAGATTAAATGCAATCATTATGAGTTAGACACTAAGGCTTGGCAATCGGATGTCAGATGATGCTCTGGTCATTGCCCATCCGGACGGCTCCATCATACCCCCGATCTATATCTCTCAGCTTTGGGCCCGGAAGATCGGCGGGACCAAGCTTGCCCGCCTTCGGTTTCACGACCTTCGCCATGCCCATGCCACCCACATGCTCGCCAATGGCGTGCACCCGAAGGGCGCCAGCGAGCGGCTCGGCCACAGCAGGTTTGGGATTACGCTGGACCTGTACAGCCACGTCATGCCGGGGATGCAGGAAGATGCCGCCGCTCTGGTCGATGCAGCGCTGAAATCGGCTGCCCAAAAGCGGGAACAAAAGTAAAGGGTAGCAAAGCGGTAGCAACCCGCCTTGTCAGAACAAAACGAGACAAAGAATTTATAGGATTTTCAATACGTTGATGTGGAGGCCACGCCCGGAATCGAACCGGGTTAAACGCTTTTGCAGAGCGGTGCGTAACCAATCCGCCACGTGGCCCCATCGGGCCGCACTCATATACGGCCTCTCCCCGATAGGCAACCAAGCTGCCGGGACCTTTGGTCCTCCATTGAGCATCAGGCCCAGAGCATCAGGCCCGCTTGCGCCGCCGGTAATCCTTCTTCTTCGGCTTCGGTGCCAGTTCCGGCATTTCGGCCTGAACCTCCAGATACCTCGCCAGCAGCTGTTCAAAGCTTCCGTTCAGGGTTTCCGAGATGTCCGGCCGTTTCTCCAGCCCGGCCAGCAGCATCCCCGCCGCCTCGATGGTCGACAGGCCGTCGCGGCGCGGCTCCTTGCGCAGCTTGCCGTAGCGCGACGGCCGTTCGGGACCGAGAATCACCCGCTGGCACTTCAGCATCCACGCATTGCGCCACCACAGTGCCTTGGCCTGACTCCAGGTGCCATCCAGCAGCACGATTCCTTCGATATCGCCGAGGATGGCGCGCTGGTTGGGCTCGACTTCTCCCTTGCGGTTGATGGCGACGATATCGCGATCGGTCTCGAGTTCGCTGACCTTGGCCGAGCCGAGATAGAGCACGGCCCAGCGTGAGGGATCGTGCACCGGCCGCCCCAGCGCCTTGGAGAGGCTGGGCCAGGACAGGCCGATCTTGACGACGGCATTCTTGAAATGGAGCGCGGTCAGCCGCGCGGTGCCAAGCGCCCTGTCCTGCTCCTGCGGATGTTGCAGGATCAGCAGCGAAATGCGGTTTTCGATCGGCTCGATGCTGTCACAGATGCAAAGCGGCAGCGGCTTGCCGCAATGCGGACAGTCCGGCACCACCTCTTCGGCGGTCCCAGCCTTGGATTCGGGTTGTTTTGACATCCGCCCGCTATACGCCTTGGGGCCAACAATTCAACTGGAGCCCCGTTCCGACGCGGGCGTGGATTCGGATTTTGGTGGCGAACGGCGGCAAATCGCCCTCATGAGACGTCCGGCTCGCCGAAACCTCGATGGCTTACTCCCTGCCGATTTCGACTCGACTCCCTATTTTCCCGGCAACCGCTTCGGCTGTGCCGGGTTCGCCCTTGGACATGACCGAACCCGGTCAGTCCGAAACAGGAGTTTGGCCATGGGAAAAATGTTTGGTCTCGCCGCTACAGCGACCCTCTGTCTCGTCCTTTCCACTGCCGGGTCAACGGCAGCGGAGGAGGAGCGTCCCGCATTCGTTATCGTGGAACGGACCGCCACCACGGGACCCGAGACTATTCAGCAGGAGTACGCCAGGCTTGCGCGCGAAATTCTTCCCAAATATGCGGCCCGCTATCTGGCGCGCAGCCAGGAGAACACGCTGCTTGAGGGTGACGGAGCTGCCCCTTGTTGCGTGGCCATACTGCAATTTCCGAACATGGATGCCGTGAAGCACTGGTATGACTCGCCGGAAAATCGGGAGGCGTCCAAGGTGCGCCAAGGTGGTGCGAGGTTCCGGATCATCGCGATCCAGGGGCTACCATCCGCGAAATGATGCGGCCCCAACGCTTTATTCCGCGGGTGCTGGCAGCGCCGCCGGCTCGGATCGCCGCCGCAGGCGGTCGATCAAAAGATAGATCACCGGCGTCGTGTACAGCGTCAGGATCTGCGAGACGAACAAGCCGCCGATGATGGTGATGCCGAGCGGCCGGCGCAGTTCGGTGCCGGGGCCGGTGGCAATCACCAGCGGAATGCCGGCGAACAGCGCCGCCATGGTCGTCATCAGGATCGGCCGGAACCGGGCGCTGCAGGCCTCGAAGATGGCGTCCGCCGACGACAGGCCGCGGTGGCGCTCGGCGTCGAGCGCAAAATCCACGATCATGATGCCATTCTTCTTGACGATGCCGATCAGGAGGATGATCCCGACAAAGGCGATGATGGTCAAAGGCGTGTTGGTCACCTGCAGCGCCAGCAGCGCGCCAAGGCCGGCCGACGGCAGCGTCGAGATGATGGTCAGGGGATGCGCCAGGCTCTCATAGAGCACCCCGAGCACGATATACATCGCCACCAGCGCGCCCAGGATCAGGAGCGGCATGTGGCCGCTGGACTTGTTGAAGTCGCCGGCATTGCCGTCAAAGCTGCCGCGAATGCCCTCGGGCATATGCAACTCTTCGACCGCGCGCTGGATATTCGATGTCGCGATCTCCAGCGGCACATTGGGCAGCAGGTTGAACGACACCGTCGTCGATGGAAACGATTGCGAATGAAATACCGCCAGCGCCGACAGGCCGCGCTCCTGGTGAACCACGGCCGACAGCGGCACCTGGACGTCGTTGGCGCCGGCGACATAGATGCGTTCCAGGTTGGACGGATCGCTCTGGAATCTCGGGTCGATCTCCAAGATCACCATGTACTGGTTGCGCTGGGTATAGACGATCGATATCTGCCGCTGCGAGAACGCGTTGTTCAGGGCGTTGTCGATATCCTGCACGCGAACGCCGAGGCTTGACGCGGTCTTGCGGTCGATCACCAGATTGAGCTGCAGCCCGCCGGGATCGCGGTCGGAGGAAACGTCGGTGATGCCTTCGACCGTCTCCATCCGCTTGGCGACGATCGGCGCCCATTTCTGCAGGAGATCGAGGTCGGTGCTCGACAGCGTATATTGATAGTCGGAATCGCTTTGCCGTCCCCCGGCGCGGATGTCCTGGGCCGCGAACATGAATAGCCGGATCCCCGGAACCATGAACAGGCTCTTGCGCAGGCGATCGATCACGAGCTGCGTCGACATCCCGGCCCGCTCCTCCGGCGGTTTCAGGCTGATGAACATCACGCCGCGGTTGGACCCGCCGCCGCCCGGGCCGCCGCCATTCCCCAGCGAGGAGCCGACGCCGGCGACCGCGGGATCCGCCATCACGATGGCGGCCAGTTGCTGCTGCAGCCCCAGCATCGACTGGAACGAGATATCCGCGGAGGCGCGCGTCGCCCCGATCACGAAACCGCTGTCGTCGACCGGGAAATAGCCCTTTGGAGTCTTGATATAGAGCGTCACCGTCAGCGCGATAGTGGCAAAGAACACGAGCAGGGTCAGCATCGGATAGCCCAGCACGGCCCGCAGCGTCCATGTGTAGAATTTGACGATGCGCGACAGGGTGCCTTCAACGACCCGGTCGAACCAGGTCGCGTTGTCCGAGGTCGCCTCCTTGATGTAATGGGCGCAGATCATCGGCGTGATGGTGAGCGACACCACGGTCGAAACCACGATGGCAAAGGTCAGGGTCAGCGAGAATTCGCGCAACAGCCGGCCGACGATTCCGTCCATGAAAATCAGCGGCGTGAAGGCGGCGATCAGCGACAGGCTGATCGACAGCACGGTGAAGCCGATCTGCTTGGCGCCTTCCAGCGCCGCCGCGAACGGCGCCATGCCGTGCTCCAGGTTGCGGTACATGTTCTCGATCATCACGATGGCGTCGTCGACCACGAAGCCGACGGAGATCGCCAGCGCCATCAGCGACAGATTGTCGATCGAGAATCCGGCCAGCCACATCCCGGCGCAGGTGCCGGCCAGCGCCAGCGGCACCGAGACGCCGGCCGCAATCGTCGGCGTCAGACGGCGCAGGAAAGCGAACACCACGACCATCACCAGGAACGCGGTCGCCAGCAGCGTCAGCTGCATGTCCTGGACGCTGGCGCGAATGGTCCCGGTGCGATCGACCAGCGTAGAGATCTCCACGCCCCCGGGAAGCCATTGCTTCAGCTCGGGGATCAAGGCGCGGACGCGATCGACGGTTTCGATGACGTTGGCGTCGCCCTGCTTGGTGATCTGGATCAGCACCGCCGGTTGCCGGTTGAACCAGGCGATCGAGCGGCTGTTGCGCACCGCGTCTTCCACCTCGGCCACATCGGAGAGCCGGACGAAATTACCGCCCGAACTCTTGACTATGATGTCGCGGAATTCCGCCGCCGTGCGCATCTGCTTGTTGATCGACAGCGTTTCGCTCTGGCGGCCGCCGTTGAAGATGCCGACCGGCCCCAGCGGATTGGCATTGATGATCGCGAGCCGAACGTCGTCGGTGGCAATCCCCGCATTCGAGAGCGCGACCGGATTGAGCGCGATGCGCACTGCTGGCTGGTCCGCGCCGCTGACGGTGACTTCGCCGACGCCCGGAACCTGCGAGATACGCTGCGCGATCACGGTGTCGGCGGCGTCATACATCGCGCTCGTCGTCAGCGTCTTCGAGGTCAGCGCCAGCACGAAGACCGGCGCCGCCGCCGGGTTGGCTTTGCGGAACTTCGGCAATGATGGCAGATCATTCGGCAAATCGGCCAGCGACGCGTTGATCGCGGCCTGCACGTCGCGCGCAGCGCGGTCGATGTTACGGCCGATCCCGAATTGCAGCTGGATGCTGGTGTTGCCCAGCGAACTGGTCGAGGTGATCTGGTCGACGCCGGCGATCTGGCCGAGACGCCGCTCCAGCGGGGCTGCAACCGTCGACGCCATTACCGAGGGGTCCGCGCCCGGGCGCGTCGCGGAAACCCGGATCATCGGAAAATCGACATTGGGAACCGCCGAGACCGGCAGGAAGATGTAAGCGACGATGCCGACCAGAAAGAGCCCGATCGCCAGCAGCGTGGTGCCTACCGGCCGGCGAATGAAGGGCTCCGAGATCGAGGCCATTACTGCATCCCCTCGGTCGCTCCCGCCACGGGCGGCCCCTGGGGTCCCGGCTCCGGCACCGCTTTTTCGATGCGGCGGTTGAGCCGGTCGAGCGCCAGATAGATCACCGGCGTCGTATAGAGCGTCAGCAACTGGCTCAGCAGCAGACCGCCGATGATCGAGATGCCGAGCGGGAAACGCAGCTCGGCGCCGGTGCCACTTTCGACCGCGAGCGGCAATGCGCCGAACAGGGCGGCCAGCGTCGTCATCATGATCGGGCGGAAGCGCAGCAGGCAGGCCTGCACGATCGCTTCGTTTGCGGACATGCCCTTGTGCCGCTCGGCTTCGAGCGCGAAGTCGATCATCATGATCGCGTTCTTCTTGACGATACCCATCAGGAGAATGATGCCGATCAGGCCGATCACCGACAGATCCTGGCCGAACAGCATCAGCGCGAGAATGGCGCCGACGCCGGCCGACGGCAGCGTCGACAGAATGGTGATCGGGTGAATGTAGCTCTCATAGAGCACGCCGAGCACGATGTAGATGGTGACGATTGCCGCCAAAATCAGCCACGGCTGGCCCGCCAGCGATTTCGAGAATTCGGCCGCGTCGCCGGCAAAGACGCCGACGATGCTGCCGGGCATGCCGATCCGGGTTTCGATCGATTTTAGGGCGTCGACCGCATCGCCCAGCGACTCGCCGGGCGCGAGATTGAAGCTGAGCGAGACCGCCGGAAACTGCGCTTGATGCGAAATCGCCAAAGGCGCCGTGGTCCGCGTCAAGGTCGCCACCGCCGACAGCGGCACCTGGGCGCCGGCGGCGCCGGGCAGATACAGTTTTGAGAGCACGCTAGGATCGCGCTGGTACATCGGCAAGGCCTCCAGCACCACGCGGTACTGGTTGGCCTGACCGTAGATGGTCGAAATCTGCCGCTGCGCGAAAGCGTCGTTCAGGGTGTCGGTGACACCCTGGAGGTTGACGCCGAGTTGCCCGGCGCGCTGCCGATTGATATCGAGCGCTGCGCGCAAGCCACCCTCCTGGCCCTCCGACGACACGTCGCGGAACAGCGGATCCCGGCGCATTTCGGCGACCAGCTTGTTGGACCACAGCGTCACCGTGGGAGCATCGGTACCGGTCAGCGTATACTGATATTGCGAGCGGCTCGACTGGGTCGAGATCTGCACGTCCTGCACAGGCTGGAAATAGATGGTCATGCCGGGGATCGACGCCGTCAGTTGCTTCAGCCGCGCGATCACGGCCGAGACATCGTCGCGCCGCTGGTCCCGCGGTTTCAGCGTCATGACCAGGCGGCCGACATTGGTGGTCGGATTGACCGATCCTGCGCCGATCACCGAAACCACACCGGTGACATCGGAATCGGCCTGGATCGCGGCCGCGGCGGCCGTCTGCCGGCTTTGCATTTCGGCGAAGGAAACATCCGGACCGGCTTCGGTCACCGCGGTAATGGACGAGGTATCCTGCAGCGGCAGGAAGCCCTTCGGCGCGATCACATACATCAGCAGGGTCGCTGCAATGGTCGCGAATGTCACCAGCAACGTCGCGCGCTGGTGCCTGAGAACCACGAGCAGCGTGCGATGGTAGAACGAGACCATGCGGTCGATGCCGCCGCTGATGGTGGCAAGCCCCGGGACCGTCATCTCCTCGCCGACATGCTTCAATAGCCGCGAGCACATCATCGGCGTCAGCGTCAGCGAGACGATCGCCGAGGTCACGACCGCGATGGTCAGGGTCAGGGCGAATTCGCGGAACATGCGTCCGACCAGTCCGGACATGAACAACAGCGGGATGAACACCGCGATCAGCGACACCGTCAGCGAAATCACGGTAAAGCCGATTTCGCTGGCGCCCTTGAGCGAGGCCTCCATGACCGATTTGCCGTCTTCCATGTGACGCACGATGTTCTCGATCATCACGATGGCGTCGTCGACCACGAAGCCGGTGCCAATCGTCAGCGCCATCAGCGACAGATTGTCGAGGCTGAAGCCCGCGAAATACATCACGCCGAAGCTCGTGATCAGCGACAGCGGCAGCGCCACGCCGGCGATCAGGGTGGCGCGCAGCGAACGCAGGAACAACAGCACCACCAGCGTCACCAGCACGACGCTGAGAATCAGCGTGAACTGCACGTCATGCACGGAGGCGCGGATGGTGACGGTGCGGTCGGAGACCACGGTCAGCTTGACGCCGGCCGGGATCGCGCGCTGCACCTTCGGAATTTCGGCGCGGATCTGGCTGACCACGTCGATGACGTTGGCGCCGGGCTGCCGCTGGATGTCTATGATCACGGCGGGCGTGCCCTGATACCAGCCGCCGGTGCGGTCGTTCTCCAGCCCGTCGACGATGATGGCGACGTCGCCGATGGTGACGGGATTGCCGTTGCGATAGGCGATGATGATGGGCTTGTAGGCCTCGGCTGCCGCGATCTGGTCGTTGGCTGCGATGGTGTAGGATTGCTGCGCGCCGTCGAGCGAGCCCTTCGGCCCCGAGACATTAGCGCCGGCGATGGCGTTGCGAAGGTCTTCCATCGCAATCCCATAGGCCGCCAACCGCGCCAGATCGGCCTGCACCCGCACCGCGGGCTTCAGTCCGCCCAGGATCGCGACGCGGCCAACGCCGGAAATCTGGCTGAGACGCTGACCCAGAAGCGTATCGGCGATATCGCTCATGGCGCGGAGCGAGATCGTCTCCGACGTCAGCGCCAGCGTCAGCACCGGCGCATCCGCCGGGTTCACCTTGGCGTAGGTCGGCGGGTACGGCAGCGTTCTCGGCAGGATGCCGGCCGCCGCATTGATCGCGGCCTGGACGTCCTGGGTGGCGCCGTCGATGTCGCGGTTGAGATCGAACTGCAGCGAAATCTGGCTGACGCCGAACGAGCTCGTCGACTGCATCAATGACAGCGACGGAATCTGTCCGAGCTGGCGTTCCAGCGGTGCCGTGATCAGCGACGCAATCACATCGGGACTGGCGCCCGGAAGTTGCGTCGTCACCTGCACGGTCGGGAAATCAACCTGCGGCAGCGCCGACACCGGCAGCGCCCAATAGCCGAGCGCGCCGCCGATCAGCAGCGCGATCCCGAGCAGCGAGGTCGCGATCGGCCGGCGGATGAACGGTTCAGAGACGCTCATGTCTGCGTCCTCATGGCTGCAACGTCAGATTCTCAGGCAACTGATCGTACGGTCACGGCTGCGACTTCGCAGCGCCGCCCGACGGTCCATTGCCTGCCGCCGGCCCGGCCTGGCCTTTTTGATCGCCCTCGCCCTGGCTACGCTTGCCGCGGTGTTCGCCATCCTTGGCTTGCCCATCCTTGGCTGGACCATCCTTGGATTGGCCGTCTTTGGCCGGGACATCCCGGCTGCTGCGCTTCTTGCGCGGCGCGAGGTCGGCGGACGGAGCCTGTTCATCCTTGCCGATGATGACCTTGGCGCCATCGGACAGATTGGCAAAGCCTGTCGTCACCACCCGGTCGGAGGTCGACAGCCCGCTCGCGATCACGGCGTCGGTTTCGTTCTGCTGCGTCACCACGACCGGTTTCGCCGTAACGATATTATCGCCGCCGATCACGTAGCTGAAGGTTCCCGCAGGCCCGCGTTGCACCGACGACGTCGGCACCACGATCGCCTTCGGCAAGGTCTCGACCTTGAGGCGGACATTGACGAATTGCCCCGGCCAGAGCTGGAAACTGTCGTTGGGGAATTCGGCCTTGAGCTTGAGCGTGCCGGTGGTGGGATCGACCTGGTTGTCGATGCCGGTCAATTTGCCGGTATCGATCACGGTCACCCCGTCATTGCCGAACACATCGACCGCGAGCGGGCCCTTGGCGGACGCCGCATTGACCCGCACGATCTGCTGTTGCGGGAGGCTGAACCACACCGCGATCGGCTGCAACTGCGTGATGATGACAAGGCCGGTCGCGTCGGCGGCGTGGATGATGTTGCCCTGATCGACCTGACGCAGACCGGCGCGGCCCGACAGCGGCGCGACGATCTTGGTATAGCCCAGTGTTGCCGTCGCATTGTCGATCGCTGCCTGGTCGGCATTCACCAGCGCTTCCTGCTGCGCGACCACGGCCTTTTGCGTATCGGCCTGCTGCTTCGAGCCGGCATTGGATGCGGCGAGCTGCTGATAGCGCGCCAGATCGATCCGCTGGTTGGCGAGCAGCGCTTCATCCTGCGCCTTCTTGGCCACCGCCTGATCGTAGGCCGCCTTGTACAACACAGGATCGATCTCGCCGAGCACATCGCCCTTCTTGACGTCCTGGCCCTCGACAAAGTTCACCGCGATCAATTTGCCGTCGACCTGGGCGCGCACGATCACATTGTTCAGCGCACGTACCGACCCGACGCCGTCGATATACACCGGGACATCCTGGATGCGCGGCGTCGCGGCCAGTACCGGCACGGGAAGATCGGGCCGGGCGCCTGGCCCGTTAGCCGCCGGCTTTTTCTGCTGGTATGCGAGCCAGCCGATATAGCCGAGACCGCCCACGATCACGAGTGTAATAGTCAGCGACACGATACGCTTGAGCATGCGCGACAGCAGGCCTGGCTTGCGCTTCTCGGCGGCCTTCGCGTCGTCGTTTTCTTCCGGCTTAAAGAGCATCGACCGGCTTCTCCATCTTCGGCTCCCAGCCGCCCCCCAGCGCCTGATAAAGGCTGACGATTGCGAGCAGCCGGGCCAATTGGGCCTGTGACAGCGCATCTTCCGCCTGGAATAACGTCAGTTGGGTGTTTAGCACAGTTACGATGTCGGCAGTTCCGGCCCGTAACTGCTGCTCGGACAATTCAAAGGCGCGCCTTGAGGCCGCCAGCACGTCGCCTTGCAGCCGCAGCTTGATGGTGGTCTGGCGAATCGACATCAGCGCGTTGTCGACGTCGGCGAACGACTGCACCACGGTCTTGCGATAGGTCTGCAGCAGTTCGTCCTGTTTCGCCTTGTTGAATTCGAAATTGCCGAGGATCTTGCCGCCGTCGAAGATCGGCTGGGTCGCGCTGCCGACCAGGCTGAAGAACGCCGCATGCGGCTGGAACAGCGCCACCAGAGCCGAGCTTTGATAGCCGCCCTGCCCGGTCAACTGAATGCTCGGGAAAAATTGTGCGCGGGCGCTGCCTACATTGGCCGTGGCGGAGGCCAGTTGCGCTTCCTGCCGCCGGATGTCGGGCCGCTGCGTCAGCAATTCAGACGGCAGGCCCGGCGTGACCCGGGGGATGGCGATCTGATTGAGCGAGCCGCCGGCGACCCGCACGGCTTCAGGCGGCCGCGACACCAGCGTCGCCAGCGCGTTGATGTTCTGATCGAGGGTTTGCCGCAGCGGCGGCACCGACGCGCGCTGATTGGCGAGCACGGCCTCCTGCTGCGCGACGTCGAGGTCGGTTCCGGTACCGGCTTTGAAGCGATCCTTGATGGCATTGAGAATGCGGGTGGCACTGGCGATATTGCGTTCGGCGGTGCGAATCCGGTCCTGGGCGGCCAGCACCTGGAAATAGGCGTTGGCCACTGTCGTCAACGTGGTCAACGCCACCACGTCGCGATCGAAGCGATTGGCGACCGAGGTCTCTTCGGCGGCCTGCGCGGCGTCGCGGTTCTGGCCCCAGAAATCGAGCTGATAACTGGCGCTGAGCGAGGCCGAATAATTGACGGTCTCGCGGCCGCCATTGGTCAAGCCGCTGGCGCTGGAGCCCGAGGTGCGGCCATAGGATTCCGAACCACTGCCCGACAGGCTTGGCAACAGGGCCGCGCCCGCGATCCGCGCCTGCGCATCGGCCTGGACGAATCGCGCGGTAGCGGCGGCGATGTCCAGATTGACCGTCTGGGCCTCCTCCATCAACTGGGTCAGCTCCGCCGAGCGGAAAGCGCGCCACCAGTCCAGCGGGGGCGGTGCAGTGCCCGGAGCCGTCAGCCGGGCCGCCTTGTAGCCGCCGGGAATATCGAGCGCCGGATCGGGAATATCCTGGGTCAGGATGCAGCCCGCGGAGCTGACGACCAGGCCAAGCACCACAAGCGATCGCATCAGGCGGTTGCCGCAGGGAATGCGGGCAAGCCAGAAGTCGAGCCCAGCAGCCGGAACAGCGTTGCTCACACCGGTTCTCCACCAGGAAAATCCCGACGCGGCAGGCGATGAACGCTTGTTTGGATGGCCTGCGACCCGTTCACGGGGTGATGCTTCCGTTGGAACCGAGAGCCGTCATACTACCCGTGCGATCAGGGCACGCACAGCCCTGTCCAGCCTTCAGCAATGTTCAGACAAACCCGACCTCTCGACTGAAAAAGCTCAGTTTCCCTTATTTCATAAGCCTTGCAGTGAGGTCGGACGCCCGCAAGCAGTGGAATCTTACGAAGATTTCATGGGGGTTTTCCCCTGCTCAGACAGTCGAAATCCGTCCGTTTCGCGCCAAGCCGCGCCGGGGCCGGTTTGAAACCTGGGGAAAGCAGGAGCGTACCTTTGGCGGCGCAACGGAGGGGCAAAATGCGCGTCGCGGTTATCGGAACGGGAATTGCCGGCAACGCCACGGCCTGGACCCTGTCGAAGCATTATCCGGTCACCGTCTATGACCGCGAATGGCGGCCCGGCTGGCACAGCCATACCCTCACCATCGATTACGATGGGGCCAGGATCGCCGTTGATATCGGCTTCATCGTCTACAACGAACTCAATTATCCCGACCCGACCGCGCTGTTCGCCCATCTCGGCGTCGAGACCGTGGAAAGCCGCATGAGTTTTGCGGTGACCGCGGACACGGGCCGCTTCGAGTGGAAACGGGCCGGCGTGATGAGCCTGTTGGTCGACCTGGACCGGCTCGAGGCGGCGGACCGGCAATCGCCCCTGTTCGGCGTCAATCGGGCGGCGTTGTACACCTTCAACTAGGCCGACCATGGCGACGGCGACGGATCGTCATTGCGCGATATCCGCAAGCTTGCGCGGCCGGGCGCGGCATCGACTTGTCGGGCGCGCTGAAGATCGTGGCGGCGATCCACTGGGAAGCGCTGCGGCTCTGGCTCAAGGGCGTACCGCTGGTGCCGCGTCACCACGCCGCTTCCAATACCGGCTTGGCGATTGGCAACAGCAACCATTATACTTCGCCGGCGTTGTCTGCCCGCGGCAAGAAGTGAAGTCGGGTCGATCGACCACGGCATGCCCGGGTAAACCGCCGTTCGATGGATTGCCCATGCCCGAGTTGATTTCGGTTACATCGGAAACCGTAGACGCGGTGCTCCCCGAATTGCCCCGCATGGTCCGGCTGGCGCTTGGCTTCGGTTCGAAGTTGCGGCACGGCACGCTCGAGGTCACCCTGCCCGACGGCCGCACGGTCAGGCTGGGCGGCAACGGGCCGGGACCGGCGGCCGTCATGAAGGTCTACGATTTCGGTTTTGCGTCGCGGCTGCTGCGCAGCGGCGACATCGGCATTGCGGAAGCCTATCTGCGCGGCGAGTGGGACACGCCCGACCTGACGCAGTTTCTCTATCTCTTCTGCGTCAACCAGGACTGGATGCAGACGATGCTGATCGGCAAGCCGCTGATGCGCACCCTGCAGGCCATCAGGCACTGGTTCAACCGCAACACCAGGCGGCAGGCGCGGCGCAACATCTATGCGCATTACGACATCGGCAACGCCTTTTATTCGGCCTGGCTCGATCCGAGCATGACCTACTCGTCGGCGCTGTTCGAGGACGGCACCGCGGATCTGACCGCGGCGCAAACCAACAAATATCGCCGGCTTGCCGAAGCGATCGACCTGCAGCCCGGCCAGAAGCTGCTGGAGATCGGCTGCGGCTGGGGCGGCTTTGCCGAATTCGCCGCCAGGACGTTTGGCGTAAAAGTGGTGGGATTGACGATCAGCCGGGAGCAGCGCGATTTTGCCCAAGCGCGCATCCAGAAGGCCGGTCTCAACGACCAGGTCGAAATCCGCCTGCAGGACTATCGCGACGAGCGCGACCGCTATGATCGGATCGCCTCGATCGAGATGATCGAGGCGGTCGGCGAGCAATTCTGGCCGAATTATTTTTCACAGTTGCGCGACCGCTTGCTGTCCGGCGGCCTCGCCGGCATTCAGGCCATCACGATCCAGGACAATCTGTTTCAGACCTATCGGCGCGACGTCGACTTCATCCAGCGCTATGTTTTCCCGGGCGGCATGTTGCCGTCGCCGCAGATCCTGAAGGCGCTCGGCGAGCGGTTCGGCGTTCCCGTCATCCGCGAGCGCATTTTTGGGCAAGATTATGCCAGGACGCTCGCGATCTGGCGAAGCAATTTCCGCGCAGCCTGGCCGCATCTGATGCCGTCAGGTTTTGACGACCGGTTTCGTCGGCTGTGGGAATATTACCTCGCCTATTGCGAGGCCGGCTTCCTGTCCGGAAATATCGACGTGCGACAGGTTGTGTTCGCGAAATCCGGTTGATTTCGCCGCACCGCAAAAGCCTTCCCCTTTCGTTGATCGCGCTCTAGGGTCGCGCCAGATTGGTAACAGACTGGCAAAGATTCCCCTGACATGACCTTCAATAAAGACGTCGTCGAGGCGATCGGCAACACGCCGCTGATCAAGTTGAAACGCGCATCCGAACTGACTGGCTGCACCATTCTCGGCAAGGCCGAATTCATGAATCCCGGCCAGTCGGTGAAGGACCGCGCCGGCAAATGGATGATTTTGGAAGCCGAGAAGCGCGGCGAGCTCAAACCCGGCGGCCTGGTGCTCGAGGCGACTGCAGGCAACACCGGCATCGGTCTGGCGGTGGTGGCGAGCGCGCGGGGTTACCGGACCATGATCCTGATCCCGGAAACCCAGAGCCAGGAAAAGAAGGACATGCTGCGGCTGTGCGGCGCCGAGCTGATCGAAGTGCCGGCGCTGCCCTATTCCAATCCGAACAATTACCAGCATGTCGGCAAACGGCTGGCCGAACGCTTGCGCAAGAGCGAGCCGAACGGCGTATTGTTCGCCGATCAATGGAACAATCTCGATAACGCCAAGGCGCATTACGAATTCGACCGGTCCGGAAATCTGGCATCAGACCGGCGGCAAGATCGACGGATTCATCTGTTCGGTCGGCACCGGGGGCACGCTCGCCGGCACTAGCCGGGCGCTGAAGGAAAAGAACAAGGGCATCGTGGTTGCCTGCGCCGATCCGCATGGATTTGCGATGTATGAACTGTTCAAGAACGGCAAGGCCAAATCGACGCCGGGCGATTCGATCACCGAAGGCATCGGCCTCGGCCGCGTCACGCCCGTGATCGCGACCGCCGAGGTCGACGACGCCTTCCTGGTTTCGGACGAGGAAGCCGTGACCGTGATCTACGAACTGCTCGAACACGAGGGCCTGTGCCTCGGCGGTTCGACCGGCATCAACGTCGCCGGCGCGATCCGGCTCGCCAAGCAGCTTGGCCCCGGCAAGACCATCGTCACCATCCTTTGCGATTCCGGCAACCGCTATCAGTCAAAACTGTTCAATCCGGCATTCATGCGCTCGAAGAACCTGCCGGTGCCGGAATGGCTGGAGAAGCGCAGCAAGATCGAAGTGCCGTTCGAGAAGGTGTGATTGCGCTGTACATAGCCCGGATGGAGCGAAGCGAAATCCGGGAAACTGCCGCGCGATCGGACCCGGATTGGGATTCGCTCCATCCGGGCTACGGATAGCGACCACTCACCGCAAAATCTGGCTGAGGAACAGCTTCGTCCGCTCGTGCTGCGGATTGGCGAAGAAATTCTGCGGCGTGTTCGACTCGATGATCTGCCCGGCGTCCATGAACACGATGCGGTTGGCGACTTCGCGCGCAAATCCCATTTCGTGGGTCACCACCAGCATGGTCATGCCTTCCTTCGCGAGGTCGACCATGGTGTCCAGCACTTCCTTGACCATTTCCGGGTCGAGCGCCGACGTCGGTTCGTCGAACAGCATCACCTTCGGATTCATGGTCAGCGCCCGCGCGATCGCGACGCGCTGCTGCTGGCCGCCCGACATCTGGCCCGGAAACTTGTTGGCCTGATGCGGGATCTTGACCCGCTCGAGATATTTCATCGCCGCGGCTTCAGCATCCTTCTTCGGGATATTGCGCACCCAGATCGGCGCCAGCGTGCAGTTGTCCAGCACGGTCAGATGCGGAAACAGATTAAAGCTCTGAAACACCATGCCGACCTCGCGCCGGACTTCGTCGACCCGCCGCAGATTAGGGCCAAGATCGATGCCGTCGACGACGATCTTGCCTTCCTGGAATTCCTCCAGCGCGTTGATGCAGCGGATCAGCGTCGATTTGCCGGAGCCCGAGGGACCGCAGATCACGATGCGCTCGCCCTTGCCGACGTCGAGGTTGATGTCGCGCAGCACGTGAAAATCGCCGTACCACTTGTTGAGGCCGTTGATGCTGACGATCGGGGTCTCGGTCATGGTGATGTACTCAGTTGCGCCGGTGCGCGTTCAGCCTGTTCTCGACGAACAGCGAATAGCGCGACATGCCAAAGCAGAAGGTGAAGTAGATCATTCCGGCGAAGGCAAAGCCGGTGAACAGGGTCGTCGGCGTGGCCCAGGCCGGATCGCTGAAGGAGGTCCTGACCGATCCGAGCAGATCGAGCAGCGCCACGATCGAGACCAATGAGGTGTCCTTGAACAGCGCGATAAAACTGTTGACGAGGCCGGGGATGACGTGGCGCAGCGCCTGCGGCATCACGATCAGCGCGGTGGTCTTCCACCAGGACAGGCCGAGCGCGCTCGCCGCCTCGCCCTGCCCCCGCGGGATCGCCTGCAGGCCGCCGCGGATGACCTCGGCCTGATAGGCGCCGGCAAACAGCGCGATGCCGATCAGAGCCCGCATCAGGCCATCGATGGTGAAGCCGGTCGGCACGAACAGCGGCAGCATGTAGGTCGCGAAGAACAATACCGTGATCAGCGGCACGCCGCGCCAGAACTCGATGAAGGTGATCGAGAAGATCCGGATCAGGGGGATGGTCGAACGCCGGCCGAGCGCCAGCGCAATGCCGACCGGCATCGACGCCACGATGCCCGTCACCGACACCACCAGCGTCACCAGCAGGCCGCCCCATTGCAGAGTATCGACGATCGGCAGCCCGCCGCGGTCGAGGCCCATCACCGCAATCAAAATCCCGATGCCGGCGAAGCTCGCAAGGCTGACGATCAGCACGCGCCAGCCGCTGCGAACGCCGCCGCCGAGCAGGAACAGCGCGAGCGAGACGATGATGGCGGTGACGGCCAAATCAGCCCAGACCGGCCGGCCTGCGATCTGGATCTGGTCGCGCAGCCAGGTCAGCGGCGAGATCAGCCAGGAAATGATGGTGCTGATCACGACGATCAGCTTGCCGAGCAGCCACAGCAGCGGTCCGATCACGGCCGTCGCTTCGCCGGCGGCCGCGAGTTTTCGGCCGCCCTCGCCGATGCTGTCGTTGAACCCCGACAGAACGCCGGCGGTCCAGCTCACGCCAAACCCGTGCAGTCCGCCGCCATGCAGCAGGAAGAAGGCGACAACGGGAAATGCGAGGAAAAACAGGCAGGCGTTGAGGCCCTTGGCCGGCAGCCGCGGAATCAGCAGCGGCAGCAGCAGGACCGCGGCAAGCAGGAAGGTCAGATTGACCCGCCAGCGCTCCGGCTCGGGATAGAATCCATAGATGAACTGGTTGAATTTCGCCTGCACGAACGGCCAGCAGGCGCCGACCGTGCGTCCGGCGTTTTCAGCCAGGCAAGCGTTGCGATCGCTGCCGGTCCAGACCGCGTCGATCAACAGGAATTTGAGCGCGGGAACGACGACGAACCAGAGCAGCAGTGCGCTTGTGACCGTGATCAAAATGTTGGTCGGCGAATTGAACAGTTTTGTGCGCAGGAAGCCGACAAAGCCGGTAGTCTTCACCGGCGCGGGGCGTTCCGGAACCAGGTCCTTGCGGACGAACGAGGACGTGGTGATGTCATGGGCTGTATCGCTCATGGCGCAAGGCTCCGGCCGAGCCGCCAGCCGTAGAAGCTCATGATCGCGCTCGTGATCAGCGAGATGATGAGATAGACGCCCATGGTGATGCCGATGATTTCGATCGCCTGCCCGGTCTGGCTCAGCGTCGTTCCCGCGAACACCGAGAACAGGTCGGGATAACCGATCCCGACCGCCAGCGTCGAGTTCTTGGTGAGGTTGAGATACTGGTTGGTGAGCGGCGGCAGGATCACGCGCAGCGCCTGCGGGATCACGATCAGCCGCAGCACCGAGCCACGCTGCAGCCCGAGCGAGGAGCCTGCTTCCATCTGCCCCTTGTGCACCGACAGGATGCCGGCGCGAACGATCTCGGCAATGAAAGCTGCGGTATAGATCGACAGCGACAGCGTCAGCGCCACGAATTCCGGAATGACGCGCGAGCCGCCGGCAAAGTTGAACCCCTTGAGGACCGGCACTTCGAACAACACCGGCGCGCCGAAGATCAGCACGCTCAGCAACGGCAGGCCGACGACGAGCGCGAGCGCATAGGGCCAGACCTTGATCACCCGGCCGCTGTCGAACAATTGCCGGCGCGAATACCGCCATAGCCCGATGGCGGCGACGATCGCGATCAAGACGGCAATGACAAAGGGCTCAAACCCGGGTTCGCCGATCGGTTTTGGAATCACCAGGCCGCGATTGCTGAGAAAGGCGATCGGCTCGGGAACCGGCAGATTGAGGTAGTGCAGAAGACCGTCAAGGCCGAAGCTGGCTGACAGCTTGATGCTTTGCCGGGGACCCGGCAGCGCTGCGAGCACCGCCAGATACCAGAACAGGATCTGGAACAGCAACGGCAGGTTGCGCACCAGTTCGACATAGCCGCCGGAAATCCGCGCCAGCAGCCAGTTCGGCGACAACCGGCCGAGCGCCACCAGAAATCCGATCAGGGTGGCGAAGAAAATGCCGATCCCCGAGACCAGCAGCGTGTTGAGCAGGCCGACCAGAAAGACCCGGGTGTAGCTATCCGATCCGGAATACGGGATCAGGTTCTGGCTGACGTCGAAACCGGCCGTATTGGACAGGAAGCCGAAGCCCGCGGTGATGTGCTGCGCCTGCAGATTGGCGCGGGCATTGGCGACGATTTCGTAAGCAATCCAGGCCAGCACCGCGACGAACAGGATCTGGACGACGAAGCCGCCCCATCCAGCGCTGCCACCGAGCGCGCGCTGCAGCTTGGCAACAAACTGCGGCGGCGGTTTTCGGGGCTCGATGGCCATCGCGCGACCTGCGCGGCGCGATCAGCGGATCGGCGGCGCGTACTGAATACCGCCCTTGTTCCAGAGCTGGTTGAGCCCGCGAGCAATCCCGAGCTTGGAGCCGGCTCCGACGTTGCGATCGAAGGATTCGCCGTAATTGCCGACCGCCTTGACGATGCGCGACACCCAGTCCTTGGTCAGGCCGAGCTGCTCGCCGAGATTGCCGTCGGTGCCGAAAGCGCGCTTGAGCTCGGGCTTGTCGGATTTGGCCATGTCGTCGACGTTCTTCTGGGTCACGCCGAGTTCTTCGGCGTCGAGCATCGCAAACAGCGTCCATTTCACGATGTCGAACCACTGGTCGTCGCCGTGGCGGACCATCGGCCCGAGCGGTTCCTTCGAGATCACCTCGGGCAACACGGCGTGGTCGGCCGGATTGGCGAGCTTCAGGCGTTCGGCATAAAGCTGCGAGACGTCGGACGTGAACACGTCGCAACGACCGGATTCATAGGCCTTGACGGTTTCGTCGGCGGAGGTGAACGCGATCACCTCGTACTTCATGTTGTTGCCCTTGAAGTAATCGGCGAGATTTTGTTCCGTGGTGGTGCCGGTCTGCACGCAGACCGATGCGCTGTTCAATTCCAGCGCCGAATTCACCTTCAGTGACTTCTTCACCAGAAAGCCCTGGCCGTCATAATAGGTCACGCCGGTGAAATTGGCGCCGAGCGAGGTATCGCGCGACAGCGTCCAGGTGGTGTTGCGCGAGAGCACGTCGATTTCACCCGATTGCAGCGCCGTGAAGCGGTCCTTGGCCGACAGCGGCACGAACTTGACCTTGGTCGCGTCATTGAAGATCGCCGCCGCGAGCGCGCGGCAGACGTCAACGTCGAGCCCGGTCCAGTTGCCCTTGTCGTCCGGGGACGAGAAACCCGGCAAGCCCTGGCTCACGCCGCAGGAGAGCATGCCCCGGTCCTGGACCGTTTTGAGGGTTTGCGCCGAGGCGGCCGGGGCCGAAAGGCCGGCGGCGACGGCAAGGGTAACAACCAGAGATACGCGTTTCATGGGCAAGGCCTTTCAAGGGTCGTCCGGGAACGTTTGCTTGTTCTCGCCTGACGTTGTTGGGCCAACCCCATGATCCCCTGCTGAAAACGCGGATTTGACCGGCAGTTTGACGTGCGACTAGGTCAAGCAATGGATCGGAGGTCGCGGCAAGCCCCTCAACGTGCGGCGACTAGATAGTTGCGCCGCATCACATAGCGACTGGCGAGCCGGGTCAAGGGGTTGACGGCTGACTTCTGTGTCCTGTTATTAACAAACCCGGCCCGAACCCGCCGCCAGGCGGCCTATAAGCGACACCTTGCGGCTGCGGCAAAACGTCTTTGGGTAACGCAAACGCATGAGTTTTTCGAACGACGGACCGTCCAACCCGCAAAAGGCCGAAACCCGACTGGTAACGGCGGGCCGGGACACCAAGGCCCAGAAGGGTTTTGTCAATCCCGCGGTCTTCCACGGTTCCACCGTGCTGTACCCGACCGCGGAAGACCTGCACGCCCATCGCAGCGAGTTCCAGTACGGGCGCCACGGCACGCCGACCACCCGGGCGCTGCAGGAGGTGCTGATGGCACTGGAGGGCCCGCAATGCGCCGGCGTCGGCCTCGCGCCGTCGGGCCTCGCCGCAATCACCACCACGCTGCTCTCGGTGCTCAAGGCCGGCGATCATCTTCTGGTGTGTGACAATGTCTATCGGCCCTCGCGCAATTTCTGCAACGGCATGCTCGCCCGCCTTGGCGTGGAGACCACCTATTTCGATCCGCTGATCGGCGGCGCAATCGAGACTTTGTTCAAGCCGAATACCAAGGCGGTGCTGGTCGAGGCCCCCGGCTCGCAATCCTTCGAGATGCCCGACATCCTCGCCATCGCGGCGGTGGCGCATGCGCGCGGCGCGCTTGTCATCGACGACAATACCTGGGCGACGCCGCTCTACCATCGCTCGCTGGAACTCGGCGTCGACATCAGCATGCAGGCCGCCACCAAATATATCGGCGGCCATTCCGACATCATGTTCGGGACGATTTCGGCCAACCCAAAGGCCTGGCCGCAGCTCGCCGAGGGCATCCGGCTGCTCGGCGTCTGCGCCGGGCCGGATGACGTGTTCCTGGCGCTGCGCGGCATCCGCACGCTGTCGGTGCGGCTGGCGCAGCACCACAAGTCGGGACTGGAGATGGCGCGCTGGCTGGCGGCGCGGCCGGAGGTGCAGCGGGTGCTGCACCCTGCCCTCGAAACCGATCCCGGCCATGCCATCTGGAAGCGCGATTTCACCGGCGCATCGGGGCTGTTCAGTGTCGTCCTGAAACCGGCGCCACAAAAGGCGGTCGACGCCATGCTCGACACGGTCAAACTGTTCGGCATGGGCTTCTCCTGGGGCGGTTTTGAAAGCCTCGTCATTCCCTTCGATTGCGACCTCTATCGCACCGCCACCAAGTGGGCGCCGGGCGGCCCGACGCTGCGGTTTCACATCGGGCTGGAAAATGTCGACGACCTCAAGGCCGATCTCGATCGCGGCTTTGCGGCGTTGAACGCCGCCAAATAACGCGAACGTTAACGCCTCCGCGCGGGCGGCTTCTGGCCAAAAAAGGATTGATCCACCGTCGTTTGGAGATAGCCTGACCCCTCGACTCGATCTGCCGGAAGCCGACGCGCATGGGAACCATGGTTCTTCTCGATCTGATGGGCGGAGTGGCGCTGCTGCTGTGGGGCCTGCATATGGTCCACAGCGGAATCCTGCGCGCATTCGGTCCCGACCTGCGTCTGTTGCTGGCGAAGGCGCTGAGCAACCGCTTCACCGCCTTTGCCGCCGGCCTCGGCCTTACCGCACTGCTCCAGAGCAGCACCGCGACCGCCTTGATCACGAGTTCGTTTACGTCGGAAGGCCTGGTCAGTCTGGTGCCGGCGCTCGCGATCATGCTCGGCGCCAATGTCGGCACCACGCTGATCGTGCAGGTCCTGTCGTTCAATATCGCCGCCGTCGCGCCGGTGCTGTTCATCATCGGCCTGGTCGCGTTCCGTAGCGGGCCGCGTTCGCGTATCAAGGACATCGGCCGGGTCTCGATCGGCCTCGGCCTGATGCTGCTGGCGCTGCACATCCTGCTCGACACACTGGCGCCGGCGGAGAACGCGCCCGGCGTGCGCGTGTTCATGGACGCCATCACCGGCGATCCCGTGCTCTGCATCGTGTTCGGTGCGGTCGTGACCTGGATGGTGCATTCCAGCGTCGCCAGCGTGCTACTGGTGATGTCGCTCGCCTACGCGCATTTCATCTCCCCCTACGCAGCACTGGCGCTGGTGCTCGGCGCCAATCTCGGCAGCGCGATCAATCCGATCTTCGAAGGCGCGCGCCGCGACAATCCGGCCAGTTATCGACTTCCGCTCGGTAATCTCGTCAATCGCCTGGTCGGCGTGATCCTGGTTGCGCCATTCCTGCATCCGATCGCGGCACTGCTGCCGTCGTGGCAACCCGATCTCGCCAAGGCGACGGCCGCCTTCCACATCGCCTTCAACGTCGCGACCGCGATCCTTTTCATCGGCCTGCTCGACGGCATGGCGCGGCTCTTGAAGATGCTGTTGCCGCAGCGCGTCCAGGAGACCGACCCGTCGCGGCCGCGCTATCTCGACGAGAGCGCGCTGGAAACGCCCTCGCTTGCACTTGCCGATGCCGCGCGCGAGACGCTGCATATGGGCGATCACGTCGAAATCATGCTGCGCAAGGTGATGGCGGCGATGATGACCAACGACCGCGCGCTAGTCGATCAGGTCACCCGGATGGACAACAGCGTCGACGGCCTGGATGAGGCGATCAAGCTCTATGTGACAAAACTGACGCGCGGCAGTCTCGACGAGCGCGAGGGCCAGCGGGCGATGGAGATCGTATCCTTCGCCATCAACCTCGAACATATCGGCGACATCATAGACAAGAATTTGAGCGAGCTCGCGACCAAGAAGATCAAGCGCCGGTTCCAGTTTTCGCCGGAAGGCGCGGAAGAACTCTCCGCCTTCCACAAGCGCACGATGGACTCGCTGCGGATCGCGTTCGGCGTCTTCATGTCCGGTGATGTCAACGAGGCGCGAAAACTCCTTGCCGAGAAGGTATCGCTGCGCAACGCCGAGCTTGCCGCCACCGAGCGGCATCTCGATCGCTTGCGCGAGGGCCGCCCTGAAACCATCGAAACGACCTCGCTGCATCTGGACGTGCTGCGCGACCTCCGGCGGATTCATTCCCACATCTGTTCGGTCGCCTACCCCGTGCTCGACGCCGCCGGCGAACTCGCGGCCTATCGCAGCACACAGAGCGATCTGGCGGCGCTGCCCACGGGCGCGACGCCGTCCACGCCGCAGTAAGTCATGTCCGCATACCTGATTTTCGTCAGTCTGCGCTTTATCGCGTTATTGAATTACGACGTGAACTCGTTGGCGCGCGGCCATAACCCGCAGCACCCCACCGGCCGGATTATCCGAACAGCCACGACTTGGGATTGGCGATCGGCTTGTGCTCGATGACCAACAGGATGCCCTTGACGATGCGGATGAGCGACCAGACGAGCCACCAAATGAGAAGCGGAATGCCGATCAGCGCCAGGCACAGCGGAATGCCGATCGCGAGGTACAGCAGTCCAATCCAGAACGTCCGGATCTGAAACTGGTAATGCGACCGCAGCACCGGGTCAGCATCGTCGACCTTACGTAGGCGATGATGACGCCAATCAGCGCCGAAATCCCGGTGAAATAGCCCACGCCGTAAAGCGCGTAGACAACGACGGCGAAGCTATTGTCCGAGACGATGGGTCGCTGGGATTCGCAAGAGAGTGTCATGGCCACCTTGATTGCCACGTGGATCGCCGGGCTCTGTGAACGCCCTTTGGTCGCTCCTGCCATATCCAAGGTTCAACGCCGCATTGGTCAATCTCCCGCGGACGCCCCCATCGCGATCTGCAATCGCGGCTTTGTCTTCGCCAGCAAATCGCGGCCGACGTCAGTGGTTTCGATCGATAACTGGCCGTCGATCCGGCAGCGCTGTACCAGGCCCTGGTCGATGGCGTCTTCCCAGATGGTCAGGCGCGGACAGCTTGTCTTCCACGCCTCCATCACCTCGGAATAGCGGCGCGGGCCGGCCGCGATCCATTCCACGAAATCGAGAACAAGCGCGTCAGGACGATCATTCATGCCGCAATTATAGCGATCCCTGAAGCGCATATCCAATATATGGCATCAGCCAAATGCATATATTCTGGCCCGCCGGCGCTTTTCTGGCCGAGGCGCGAAAAGCCGCAAGCGCGGTTGCGGCCCGCATTGCCTAGGGCTCGGCCGCAGCCTGCCTGCGGTTGGCGATGATGAAATAGAGGTTGCGAATGTAGACCAGCAATCCCAGCGCCTGGCCGGCGATGAAAACGGGGTCCCGGCGATACAGCGCATAGACCAGCAATAACGCGCCGCCGCCGATCGAGAAGAACCAGAACGCCACCGGGATCACGCTGCGGCGCGCGCGTTCGGACGCAATCCACTGCACCACGAAGCGCATGGTGAAAAAACCCTGCGCGACGAATCCGAGCACGACCCAGGCGTCGAACTTGATGACGAAAACATCGTGCAGATAGTTGAGTATGTCAGTCATGCGGCGTCACCTCGGTCGCAACGGGCGTCGGCTTCTTGCGGCGGATCAGCCACCATACGCCGCCAAGATCCATGATCCCGATCCATAGCCGGTCGAAGAAGCCGTAGTTTGACACGCCGGAATGACGCGGGCGGTCAATCACGTCGACATAGGCGATGTCAAACCCTTCGCGGCGGACCAGCGCCGGCATGAAGCGATGCAGCCCGTCGAAATAGGGCATCGCCAGATAGACATCGCGCGGAAAGGCTTTCAGCCCGCAGCCGGTATCGCGGGTGCCGTCGCTCAGGATCGCGCTGCGCACGGCGTTGGCGATCCGCGACTGCATTTTCTTGAAGCCGGTATCCTTGCGTCCGACGCGCTGGCCAGCGGCAAGACCGACGCGGCCGCCGCCATTCGCGATCGCCGAGATCAAGTCAGGCAGGAACGCTGGATTGTTTTGCCCGTCGCCGTCGAGCGTCGCCACGATGGCGCCGCGTGCGGCGCGAACGCCGCTGCGCACCGCCGCCGATTGTCCGGTCGAAATGGCGTGCCGAAGCTGCCTGAGATTTGGCCGCTGTTGCATGATCGCGGCAAGCCGCTCGGCGGTCGCGTCCGTCGAGCCGTCATTGACGTAGATGATCTCGTAGGGCCAGCGGCCGTCCAGCGCGCCCGTGATTTCGGCAATCAGCGGCGCGACGTTATCCGCTTCGTTGCGCACGGGCACAACGATGGAAACGGTCACTGCGGCGTTGTCGGAAGCAGGCAAATCGGCACTCTCGGCTTGAACTGGATTTTGCTTGGGTTGGGTTGAAGCCGGCTGGAACTGCCTGGTCCGGCCGGTCGCGGCGTCCGCTTATTATGGGGCGAAAGCCCCTCGGGCAACCCTTTTGAGGCGTCCCGGCGAGGGTCCGGTCTGCGCCACAATGCTACCGTTCCGATGGATCGCAAAGCCCAACCGCCGGGCCGCAAACCAGTAACGGACGGCCATCGCGCCCGTGATACCCACCAATGCCCCGGCAACGACGTCACTGGGGTGATGGGCCAGCAGCACAAGGCGGGTTGCCGCGATCACCAGCGCGTAGGTAATCATCGCGATCCGCGCCCGCGGCCAGATCGCGCCGACCGCGAAGGCCAGCGCGAACGCCGTGGTCGCATGCCCGGAGGGAAAGCTGGAATAGGCCTCGGTGCCCGCGAAGTGCGAAAAATTGAAGGGGTTGGCATGGCCGCCGACGAACGGACGCCCGCGGCCGACGATCCATTTGATCAGTTCGCCTGACAGAACCGACACCAGCACGGCAAAGAACAGGAATTGCAGACGGGTCCCCAGACTCAGCAACAGGGGTCGCTGGATTCCCCGCAACGCCGGGGTAACGATCGCAACGACTATCAGCAGCCCGCCCAGCGCCCCCAGCACGTAAATATCCTTGCCGAAATCGGTCAGGATCCGAACCGGCCAAAGCCCGGGGGTGCCGCGCGCCGGCATCAATGCGATCTCGCGCGCATCCAGCACATACATCAGCGTGACGATGGCAACGCCGATGATGGCCATCAGCAGCACCACATGACGCGCGGACCGGCGTCGGGCTTCCGCACGGCGCGAATGCGACGGCGCGCGCACGAGTTGGGCAAGCGACAGCCATGTCAACGTGCCGAGGCGCGAAAAATAATTCGTGGGTTCGGTAACGGCTGGAAGCGCGGACATCCTACTCCGTGCCCTCGGAGCGGAAGATCGCGATCGAAACCGTCCTGCCCTGCGAGATGTTATAGCCATCGATGCGGGTCGGTGCGTTGTAACGTAGCCCGATGGCTTCGGCGCGCTGGATAAAGCTTCGTTCGGTGCGCGATTCCACCAGTGCGAACCGGCAACTGCCCTGGCTGAGAAAATCTGCCGCGCCGGATCCATCGGTCAGCAATGTGTCGGTGCCGGTCATGAAGACCAGGCTCGGCTCCAAAAAGCCCGCCGCAGCGGCTTTCGGCCCGACGCAGACCACGTTGCGCAGCGCGCGCGCCACCTCGGCACTCGGAAACAGCGTCGTCAGCGACGGTATCACCACGCCATAGACTCCGGCCGCCAGCAATGCCGCGGCAAGCACCGCATTCAACAGCGAGCGTTCGGCGCGGCTTTCTTCGAACAGCCACCAGGCGACCAGGCCGAAGATCATCGCCACGGCGAACAGCGGCCACGCCGGAAACACAGGCTGATGCGTCAGCTTGATGGCGGCGACGATCATGATGACGGACGTGATTGCGGGGATTGCAAACCACCACGCCGCGCCGCGCACCAGCCAGGACCGCGACAGCACGCGGCGTTCCAGTGCGCCGACGGTCAGGATCGCAATCGCCGGATAGAGCGGCAGCACGTAATGCGGCAGCTTGGTCAGCACGGCCTCGAACACGATCCAGGATGGGATCAGCCATGCCAGCAGAAATTGCGCGCCGGGCTCCCGCCGCGCCCGCCAGACCGCGGGTGCCGCCATCCCGGCGAGCGGCGCGCCCGGCCAGAACGTCACCCAGAACAGCACCAGATAAAGCCCGGGCGGCGCGCCGTGGGATTCCTGCGCGGCGAGCTTGCTCAACATGTCGCCGCCGATCGAATCGGCGAAGAACGCATCGCCCGCGCGCCAGAAGATCGCGACGAACCACGGCAGCACCAGAACCAGTAGCCACATCAGGCCCCACACCGGGCGCAACCGCCACATCCAGACCGCCGAGCGGTCAAGGATCGCGAGCACCGCGATGGTCAGCCCGACAAACATCAGGATCAGCGGCCCCTTGAGCAAAATGCCGCCGGCCAGCGCGGTCCAGAAAATCGCCGGCGAGCTCCAGGGTGGATGCGCCGGATCTTCGCCGCGTTGCCAGGACAGATAGACCCGCGCCATCGCGCCCATCGCGGCGACGACGGTGAGCAGCAGCATCGCATCGGTTTTCGCCAGCCGCGCTTCGCCGCCGAGCAGCACGCAGCTGCAGATCATCAGCGCCGCCAGTGCCGCCCCGCGCCGCGTCACGAAGGCGAGCGCGGTCCAGTAGGTCAGCAGAACTGCGCCAATCGCTCCGATGAGGGAGGGCACGCGGTAAAGCCAGATGCGCAGCTGCGCGCGCGGCAGGCCGAGCTGTGACGCGGTCTCGACCGCGGCCGATTGCAGCCAGTAGATGCCGACCGGCTTCTTGTAGCGGACATCGTCCTGAAAGCGGATATCGACGAAATCGCCGGTTTCGACCATCTGCTTGGTCGCCTGCGCGAACCGCGCCTCGTCCCGATCGATCGGTGGAATCGTGAAAAACCCGGGCAGGAAAAATATCAGCCCGACCAGCGTCAGAAACACCGTCGCGCGCAGGTGATTGGCCGTGGCGAAGTCGAACGCGGCGAGCAGCCTGCGGCTGGAATTCGCAGGTTTCACAGACTGATGCCGGGCGTAATTCATCGTTTGTTCTATTTCTTCGTGATGCTTAGAAATCATTGGTAGTACGGGCTTATTTCAATTCCTAGTGTCTTTTTGTGCTTTGCAGTAATTTACGATTTTCCGCATTGTTTCGCGCTGGCGTGCCTTCGCCGTGCCTTCGCGGCGGTTCTGTTCACGCTTTTTTCTCAGGCTTTGAGCAGGGTTGCCAAGTGCTCGCCGGCAGCCTGATCTCGCTCGTCGACCGGGTGCACATTGGTCGCCAAAGTGAAGGCCGCCGAGGCGTGGCCAAGCCGGGTTTGCACCGTCTTCACATTGGCGCCGGAGTCGATCAGCAGCGTGGCTGCTGTGTGGCGCCAGCCGTGGGCGGGCGGCCGGCCGCTGATCTTAGCCCGTCGCATCACCCGGCGCAGGCGGATCGTCATCGTCATCGGATTCAGCATCTCGCCATCCGGGCGGCAGAACAGGAACCGCGGTTCGGTCCGATATCCCCTGCCCCATTTCAGAGCGCCCTGCAGCACGGCGGCCCGCTGCTCGCGCAACAGCTCGACCAGCGGCGGCGGGATGTTCAGCGTGCGAGCGGAGCTTTCGGTTTTGGGGACGTCGCGCAGCAGGGGCTTGTTTTTAACGTCAAGCACCACCCGTTTGACGGTGAGCGTCCCCGCGTCGAAGTCGATCGCGTCTAGCGCCGCGCCGAGCAGCTCGCTGCGCCTGATCCCGGTGACCAGCAGGACTGAAAGCACGATGTAGTTTTCGCGATTGCCGGCGGCCTCGAGCAACCGGGCGACTTCACTTTCCGTGAAGGCCTTCGGCGCGGCTTTGCCAACTTTCGGCGCCTTGGCGTCGCGGGCCGGATTTTCTCCGATCAGCTTCCACTTCCTCGCCTGCTCGAGCGCGGTGTGTAGCACCCTATGGACATGCAATACGCTGCGGGCCGAAAGCGGTCGCGGGTCGCGGGAGCCATCTGGATTGGCTTTCTTGGCCACCCCGCCCCGGCTCAGTAGAGCGCCGTAGCAGGCGTCCAGATCTGCCGTCGTCAGTTTCTCCAACGAAATATGCCCAATGAGCTTGTGTGCCCTGGCGACGTGCTCGCGATACGCCTCCAGCGTACTCGGGGAATGCTCACCGCGTTCAGTGAGCGTCACCAACCAGCGCTTGAGATAGCGCTCAAGGCTGTGTTTTTGCGGGTCGCCGACGCCGCGGCGCTCGACTTCCCGTTCCTGTTGCTGGGCGTAGGCGCGCGCTTCCTTTTGGCTTGCGAAGTTTTTTGTTCGCCGTTGCGTCTTTCCGTCCGGCGCCGGCTCCTGCCACACCGCCTGCCACCTCGTGGTTCCTTTGCTTGTGACGCTTTTGCGGACTGACGCCATCCTGGCTCTCCTGGTTTTGATGGTTGAGGGCTCGGCACGAGGCCGAGCAGAAACGGGGTTGTCGCTGGATCCGGCGCACTTCGAACCAGAACCCGCATTCGGCGCAGCGGCGCATGGGTAGAGGGTGCGCCAGCGCGAGAGCCGCGCGAGCGATCAGAAAAGCCGCAAGGGTTGGCGCGGACAGGCTCAGCCCCACCCCGCCTGAATTTGGAACGACAGCCAGCTTCGCCAGCATGGGCGCGGCACCTGCGTGCTCGAGAAAGCGCCCGGCTTCGACGCACTTGGCGCGGTCGGTCGTCGGGTGGCTGGTGCCGGTGGCGTCCAGCGGCTGCCAGGCCATGGCGGCGATTCGCAGGGCCTCGGCCAGATAAATCCATTGTGCTGTCGTAATGTGGAGCTTGCCCGGTTTGAGCGCGCCGTAGGGATCGCCACGGCGCTGCACGAAGGCGGCGCTTTCCGCAAAGCTGTCGAGGTTCAACTCGGCGAGTGTGCGCCAAGTCGCGTCGACCGGCTCAGGTATCCATTTTCGACCTTCGCCGGCCAGAACGGCGATGTTGACGAACCCGCTATGTGCGGTCAGCGAGCCGTCGGCACGGGGAATGACAAGGTGTTGCCGGCCGGCAGCCTGGGCGTCGGGCCAGCGAAGGCCGCTAAATATAAGCGGCCGGCGTGCTTCGGACTGCTTCGCAGGTGTTCGCATTACGACGGAGTAGCATACCCCGGAAACAACTGCAACTTATCCGAAACTTATGGATTGACGCGGGAATTAGCATAAGCAACGTTAGCAATAGGCGAACCACCAGGAAGGAGCCGTTCAAATGGCCGCCAAACAGCGCAAACGCCGGGCATCACCAAAAGGGCCGGGACAGACGATTAGTGAGTTTGCTCGCGACCCCGAAATCGACGCGACGCCGGCCATCATTCGCGCCGCAGTCAACCGCGGCGATATCGAAGCCATTCCGTTCAATGGGGTGCAACGCATCCCGCCCCGCGAGAGGGACCGGTACATCGCGACGTGGGGTAAGTCGGCATAAAACGCCGCGGCTCCCTACCAAACTAAAAAAACGCCGGCCCTGCGGGGCCGCAGGTGCCGGACGGTTTCGTCGGGATATTTGGCAACGCCTGATTAAACCATTCCATAGCGTCCCCGCAAGGCCAGCCTCGATCTTCAACCAGAACGAGGAGACTGACCATGACTGTCCCCACGCAACCATCGCCGCGCGTAGCGGCCCTGCTCGAAAAAATGCGGCGCAGCCGCGGCCGCTTGATCTTTGCGCTTGATGCGACCGGGAGCCGCGAAGGCACCTGGGACTTGGCCACACATTTGCAAGCGCAGATGTTTCAAGAAGCGGCGAGGATCGGCGGCCTCGATATCCAGCTGATTTATTTCCGCGGTGACGAAGTTCGCCATTCGTCGTGGCTCTCCGATGCCAACGAACTTGTCAGCCAAATGCGCACGATCAGGTGCATGGCCGGCACCACTAAGATCGTGCGAGTGCTCCGGCACATTCGAACCGCGCATGAACGCGAGAAGATCAGCGCGGCGATCTTTATCGGCGACGCGGTCGAGGAAAACCCCCGAGAACTTTACTCTGCCGCGGCGGGCCTGGGCGTGCCGATGTTTGTCTTCCAGGAAGGCGACGGCGAGGTGATTTTTCTCGATCAGCGCGGCGAACCATCGCTACGGAGTCCGCCGCAAAAGGTCGAAGAGGTGTTTCGCGAAATCGCACGGCTGACCAGCGGCGCTTACGGCAAATTCGATGCCGGCGCTGCAAAACAACTGGGCGAATTGCTGCGCGCCGTCGCCGCGTTTGCGGTCGGCGGCATTACTGCACTGGCCGATCAACACACCGACAGCGCACGCAAGCTGTTGGGTCAAATGAAGTGATTAGCCATGCGACGCAACCACGCCACCATCCTCGAACGCTGCCGCAACGGCGAGCGGCTTTGCAAAACCATCACCACTAATCGCGCCGGCAACCCGGCAACGAACTACTGCCTCGAACCGAGCGGCACGCACGTCACCGAAAACCAGGCACTCGATCTGTTGCGCAGCGGCAAGTTCACGCCGGTCGGCGACGGCTTGCTCGGGCTCGAGAGCTCGCAGACCTGGCGTCACGATAGCAACGATTAACCGCGTCGGCCGGACTCCGGCAACCGAAGGAAAGGAAAGAACCATGACGACCGACCAAGACGAGCTGATCCGGTTCATGCGGGAGTGGGCCGATGATGGCCCGCTTGCCCCACGCGTGCTGGATAGCAGGTCTTACTGCGATGTGACGGCGTTCGTGGCCGCCAATTTCCCCGGTCTTGAGTGGGCTGACTACGACGAGGCGCTCGACCAGTTTGCGCTAGAGATGCACGCCGCGGGTCGTCTCGGCGACGATATCACCGGGAAACCTTACCGCATCGCCAACGCATGAGCGCGATGACCACAGAACGCCGCGCCGGCCGGATGCCGGCAATCAAGATGAGGACTAACAAATGGACAACATCATTCTGCTACCACCACGCAAAAAAAACGACCCGCCTACTGCCGCCTGCGAATTATGCCCTATGCCCCGCGAGGACGGTGAGACGTGCTTCTGCGCCGTCGGCTTCGATCTCGTCTACCAGGGAATCCGCAAGATCCAGGAAAAGTGGCCGACCATGACTGAGGAAGACGCAGCTTTTCTCGTTGGTGAGCAGGTGATCCAAGACGCGGCTATTGTTGCTGGGGCGGCGTGCGGCAATGCCGCTGCCGCAAGAAGATTTCAAAGAATGCTGATCGAACAGGGCGATTGGTTATTCAGCGAAACTAAAAAGCAAAAGTAACCCGATGACGTTGTGCGTAAACAGAGCAAAGCAAACAGGAGAGTGAAATGGTGGATATGAGAAAATATGCTGCTGGCATAATCAAGCCCGAAGATCTGCACGATGGATCGCGGCTCGAAAAGATCGTCGAGATTTCCGAAAACGACAAATACGGATGCGCCGTTCTCGAATTTGAAAGCGGCAATCAGCTTTTCTGCTGGAACAATTATGCGCGCATCCTGACCAAGGCGTGGGGGTACGACAGCGAAAACTGGCTTGACCAGGAGCTCGAGCTTTCGCTCGGACATTACCTCGATAAGAAAACCGATACGCAAAAAGAGACCATCGATCTGCGTACTATCTCGCCGGCAAAGCCTGGAGCGTTCAACGCGCCGGGCAAGGCGATCGCACCAAGCGGCGCCGCACCACGGGGCAACGATATGGACGACGATATTCCGTTTGCCCCGGAATGGAGGTGAGCATGACGACGCCTAACCTCATGACACCCGAAAATCCGCGCTGGCCTGAATTCACCAGGCGCCTGAGCGAAACCCTGTTTTACGATGACGACCACTTGCGCTGGTACTGTGACGGGGATGGCACCGGCGACAGCGATCCCGCGCTGGCGCATCGCTACGCCAGGCAAATCCTGGCGCAGATGGGCGGTGTCGACGTCGACGGTAGTCTCGCATTCTTCTGCGAGAACGGCGGGTACTGTGACTGCGAGATACTTTTCAACGTCGATCCCGAAGCCCACTGATGGTGCGCCGTGGCCGATCTTGGTCCGAACACGAAAAAGATCGCGCAACTTTTCCGCATGCTCGGCTCGAGCGGCGGTGAGCGCGAGAACGCATTCACTGCCCTCGAGCGCATCATGCAGAACAACGGCGTCACCTGGACCGATATCGGCGACGTCATCGCCAACGGCGGCGGCGACGCCGGCAAATACACCGAGACCGAACTGCAGGAGTATGGTCAAGCCCTGCGCGCGGAAGGCGTCGAAGCAGGGATCAGAATGGGTGAAGCGCGCGCGAGCAACGGCAACAACGGTCACGGTTACACGCTGCCGAAAGACACCATCATGGCGGAATACTGCCATCGAGCAGCTCGGCCGGTTGAAGAGCGACACCGAACGCGATTTTGTCAGCCGCGTGTACCCAAAAACACAACGAAAAGTAAATCTGTCGCAGGGCGAACTGAGGTTTTTGATGAGCGTCTACGTCAAAAACGGCGGGAAGATTTGACTGATGGCGACGGTGCTGGAAATTCGACAAGCGTTGGCAGATCGCGGTTATATACCGATCCCGTGCGCAGGAAAAATTCCGGCATTCGCGCGGTGGCAAAAGATCGAGAACGTCTCGCACACCATGCTTGAAGCGTGGCGGAAAAACTGGCCGGGCGCGCGCAACACCGGCGCGTTGACCAGGTTCATGCCGACGCTTGACGCCGACATTCTCAACGAGCCTGCCGCGATCGCGATCGAGGAATTGGTGAGCGAACGGTTCGAGGAACGCGGCACCGTCCTGCCGCGCATCGGTTTGCCGCCGAAGCGGGCGATCCCGTTCAAGACCGCAAGCCCGTTTGCCAAGATAACCGTCAACCTGATCGCCGCTGACGGAAGCACCGGCGAGAAAATTGAGTTTATGTGCGACGGGCAGCAGATCGTGGTTGCCGGAATCCATCCTAACACTGGGCAAGCCCTACCAGTGGCCGCTCGGCAATCCGACCGACATATCGCGGGATGATCTGCCCGATATCAACGAAGCCGAGGCACAGAAGCTGGTCGACGATATCGTTGATCTACTGTGCCGCGATTTCGGCTATTCGCGCGCGGCGGGGCGTCCGCGCAAGGGCAACGGCGCGCCGGCAGTAAACCCGGCGAAAGATTGGCAGTCTTTGATCGACGCTATTCTGGCCGGCAATGAGCTGCACGCGAACACCCGCGACCTGGCTGCAAAAATGGCGCGCGCCGGTACGGACGGCGGCGCGATCGTCAATTTCTTGCGCGGCTTGATGAACTAGCTCGGCGGCGCCGCGCGATCAGCGCTGGCAGGAGCGCTATGATAATCTTCCGCGCCAGGTCGATACCATCGAAGAAAAGATCGCGCGTGAGCGGGCGGCCGCCGCGGCAACGGCGCCAGCGCCAGGCGTGGGGATTGGACCGCCGCCACCACCACCACCATCGCCAGGCACAGGACCGGCGTCGTCTGCAGCCCCGGGACCGGCGCCGAGCTCGCTGATCGGAGATACGCTCAAGATATTTCGGGAATGGTTGCTGCTCGATAACGACACCCCGGTGCTTGCCATGCTCGGCACCGTCGCCGCCAACATGCTGCCTGGTGACGCGATCTGGCTCGGAATAATCGCGCCGCCTTCAAGTGCCAAGACCGAGATGTTGATCACCCTGGTGAACATTCCGCACACCGAACTGGTCGGAACACTGAGCGTGGCCGGACTGCTTTCAGGTACACCGCGGCGTCAGCACGCGGCCGGCGCCAAGGGCGGTTTACTGCAGAAGATCGGCGCGTTCGGTTTCCTGGTGCTGAAGGACTTTGGTTCAGTCTTGAGCATGCGCGCCGAGGCCAAAGCCGAACTGCTGGCATCGTTGCGCGAAGTCTATGACGGGAAATGGACCAGGGTCATCGGCGCCGACGGCGGCAGAACGCTGTCATGGGCCGGAAAGATCGGCCTGCTGTTCGGCTGCACGCGCGTCTATGACAGCTATTACGGCGTGATCAGCGAGCTCGGCGATCGGTTCCTGCTGTGCCGCATGGAGCCCGACCAGAAGCAGTTCCTTCATGCCATTAAGCACGCCAACCGCGCCGCGCAGATGCGCGCGCGGCTGGTTGAGGCCGTCACCAACCTGTTCGCCGTCCCGCTTCCGCCGCCGCGGGATATCCGTGACAGAGAGATCAACTGGCTGAACGATATCCTGCAGATCGCCGTGCGACTGCGCGGCGCGGTCAAGCGGGATTTTCGCACCCGCGAACTGGAGGATATCTATGGCGCCGAAGGCACTGCCCGGTTCGGGAAAGCCCTGGAGCGCGTGCTTTCCGGCCTCGACTGCCTTGGTGTCAGGCGCAGCTTGGCACGCACGGTCGTCAGGACCATTGCCTTTGATAGCGTGCCGCCCAATCGGCTGAGCGTTTATCGCTACCTGAAAAGCTTGAAAGGTCGGTTGGTCGATACCACGACCATTGCCAAGGTCGTCAAGCTGCCGACGATCAGCGCGCGGCGCGCGCTGGAGGAATTGGTGGCTTATGGCCTGGCCGAAAGAGACCCGCAAGGACAGGGCAAGGCGGATCTCTGGCGAGCCGTCTGACCTTATCCGGAATATACAGTAGATGTGAAGAGTGGTTCTATCTATCTAATAATCTTCAACTATTTTGAGAGAGAGATATTCCGGATAAGGTTGTTCCATGTATTCTGCAGCGCATGGCCCGCACCCGGAAACACGACCGCATGCGCGCAGGCACGGTGTCGGCGACGATGCGCATTTATAATTCGAGGCAATGGAAAGTCTCGCGTAAGCAGGCAATGCACGCTGCTGGCTACGTCTGCCAGGCACCTGGCTGCACCGAAGTGCTGATCGGTCATGGCCGCTGTCACGTCCATCACAAGAGACGACTGCAGGCATCCTGGTCGCTGGCATATGAACCGCAGAACCATCAGGCGCTATGCGTGCCGCATCACACGATCGAAACCAACCGAGAGATCGCCGAGGCCAAAGGCAAGCCGAAGCGCGGCTGTGACGAGAACGGCTTTCCAATCGATCCAAACCACCCGTGGTTGTTAAAGACGGGGGGTACAGCCTGATTTGTGCGGTAGGCCATCCAAAGCGGCCGTGCAATCCAACGTGCATCGCCGCTGTTTGTTAGTTTTGCCGATGGAACCAAAATCGGCTAGTTTTAAACCCGCGATGTCCTCGGCCAACCGGTGCACAATGTCGCCTTACCTGGTGCTGTCTGACGATGAATGGCGGTTGATCCAGCCGATCCTCCCGGTCCCGAAACGCGGCCCTAAACGCCCGCATGACCGCGTCGTATGCGCGGCTTTCCTTTTTGCACGGGCCGCCGGCGTGAGCCTGGAAAGCCTTCCGCTTGGGCAATTTCCCGATCCGCGGTTTTTGCGCACGACCTGGGCCCGCTGGTCCCGTGACAACACGCTGGAACGGTTGTTCGAGGTTGGCGCTCGGGCGCAGGCGCGGATGGAATGCCAGTACGACGATTATATCCGCAAGCTGACAATGGATCGCGTGTCGGTGACCGGTAAGGCGACGGCGACACTGCCGGCCTGGACGCATGTTCGGCCGAGGTGATTCTCACCATGTACCGCCCACGTCAGCGGCCCAGACGACAATTCCGTCGTGCTGCCAACGCGGCGCGGTTCTGTTCCGGCGTCATGGTGAGGCGATCGAGCGCGCCGCGCCAGGCCGGCAACGATCTGCGAAGCACGAGGAACACGCCGCCAAGCCGGTTAACGTCCGCCTCAATCCTGCCCCAGCAACCGATCGAGCCGCTCGGCAGCCTCGCCAACATCGGCGTTGGCGCGGCCGCGGGCTTGCCCTTGGCGCTGCTGTTGACGCTGGTAACGGCGACGCAGGCGCTTGCCGAGCTCCTCGGCCGATTGGCATTTCACTGCCAGCTTGACGAGGTAGCGCATCGACGGCGCGCGCGGTGCCCGATGGCGGCGTCGCTCGGTATCGCCCTCCGGCGATTTCACGTCCTGAGGCAGCATGTATTTAACCCCGTCGATGAGTTGGGCCGCATACGGCAGCGACACCGCGACATGCCTGATCGAGGCGTAGCCGGTCAGCTCGGGCACGATGACGACCATGCGGCGCATGACGGCAACGTGGTCCTGGAAGAATCGCCGCGCAAGGGGCTCAAATGGTGGGGGCGAGCGAGCATGCCCAAAGCGGGCACTTAATGGGATCTCGTCAGCACCTGGCCCTCGCCCATCCAACTCGCGGCCGGCGGAATTGCATATTCACCTGTGTGCTTGACGACGCGGCCGCCGTGTTCCGCAATGGCTGTCTCGACCGCTTCTGTCAGAACGGTGGTCAGGCGCGCAAAACGACTTCCAGATCAGTGGCGCCTTTTTGAGGCTTCGCATTAGAGCTCTTGCGGGTTTGGCACGAAACGGACCTGAGCGGGCAACCTGCCGACGTCTGCTCTCGGGGCCAGAACGGACATCCGGCGCCGTTGGAGACACTTCCGGTTTTGACCCAGGCTGTGTGAAAACGCGCCTCCGCGACGGATGCGCAGAATTGTTTTCTCAATTGCCTTCTTTCGAAAGAGGTTGCCAGTGCAATCGATTCCGGTATCGACGAAATCGAGATGGAAATTCTACGCGCAAGTTGCGGATCGGAGTTTTCACACAGTCTGGACTGGACCCATCTGCGACAAAAGCTGGTTTGAATCCCGCAGCGCAGCAGTGTCACGCCCCCGCCGAGGTATGCTATCCTTTCGGTCGGAAGCACGGGAGAGCAGCCCCTGCCTCGATACATGACTGCCGACGAGGTGGTCGAATGAAGCGTCGCGAGTTCGTCACTTTGATTGGTGGTACGGCGGCTTGGCCGATTCTCGCGCGTGCGCAGCAATCTAACGCGAAGCGGCGCATCGTCGTGGTGGGCGCGCTTCCCCCGGGTGACGCCGAAACAGTCGCGCGCAGCACGGCATTCGAGCAGGCCCTTGCTGCATTAGGTTGGACGAAGGGCGACACCATTGCGATCGACTACCGCTGGATCGGCGTTAATCCAACGCTTGCGGAAAAAACGGCAGTCGAGGTGGTCGCACTCGCGCCTGACATCGTCCTCGCGTCCAGCAACGTTGTGATTGCGCCACTGTCGAAGGCGACGGGCACCATTCCAATCGTGATGGTGCAAGTTATCGATCCAGTCGGGTCGGGCTATGTCGAGAGCATGGCGAGGCCAGGCGGTAATATCACAGGCTTCACACAGTTCGAATACAGCCTCGCTAGTAAGTGGCTCGACCTGCTGATGGAGATAGCGCCGCGCACTTCACGCGTCGCTGTTCTGCGCGAGCCGACGCACGGCCCCGGGATCGGGCAGTTTGCGGTGATCCAGGCGATGGCGCCCGCACGGGGGGTGGAGCCCATTCCAATCAACCCTTCCGACGTCGATGACATGGAGCGCCGGATAACGGCGTTCGCGAGCGTTCCCAACGGAGGAATGATCGCGACGGTGGGAGGAGGCATCGCCACGCACCGCGCGACAGTTATTGCCACAGCCAACAAGAACCACTTGCCGGCGACTTATCCCTATCGCTACTATGCCGCTGACGGCGGTCTCGTTTCCTATGGTCCCGATACGGTCGACCAGTACCGACGTGCAGCCAGCTATATCGATCGCATCCTCAAAGGGGAGAAGCCGGCCAACCTGCCGGTGCAGGGGCCGACCAAGTATGAACTGACCATCAACCTCAAAACAGCGAAGACGCTGGGGCTCACCGTGCCGCAATCGATACTTGTCCGCGCGGATGAAGTGATCGAATAAAGCTAGTAATTGCTGCGGTGCATGAGTTCGAAAGTGATGCTGTGGACGGCTCCTCCACCGGCACATCGGTGCCATGAATGTGGGGGCTGTTAAGGCTCCCACGATTTAGAGGAGCGAGCCATGCAGACGATAACGACAGTCGGTTCAGACATCGCCAAGTCGGTTTTCCAGGTACACGGCGTTGATGCTGCGGGCCAGGTGGTCATCATTGGTCGCGCGAACTTCAGGCGCTCGGCTATACCGTTCGGCTGATGCCGCCGGCCTACGTGAAGCCCTATGTAAAGCGGCAGAAGAACGACATGGCTGACGCAGAGGCTATCTGCGAAGCGGTCGCTCGAGCCAACATGCGTTTCGTACCGACGATGGCGGGGTCGTGCCGAGAGCTTGCGGTAGCCCATCGCGCGAAGCTCCCGGCTCAGCGTCTGTTTGGCAACCGTGATGCGGAACTCCTCGTAGATCCATTTACACCGTGGATCGCCGGGATCGGGCCGCTCTCGATCATCCGCACGATCGCCTGACGTTGCACATCATTGAGCCTCGAGGGTTGACCTGGCGATTTGCCATCCAGCAGGCCGGCAGCACCCCGCGCATTAAACCGTATCACCCAGTCCCGGATGATCTGCAGCGTCACGTCGCCAATCTTCGCCGCCTCGGTGCGGCTCGCCCCATCGTAAATGGCCGCCAGCGCCAAAAGCCGGCGAGCCTGCGGGCCATCCTTCGTCTTCCTCGCAAGACCCCTCAGCTGCGATGCCTTGTAGTCCCCGCACAACGCCACTGGAATCGTCATGACGAACCTCCACCGTTCGCCACCAGTGAATCAGAGCAAAATCGATTTGGAAATCGTCAACGAGTCATAATTGCCGAGACTTGGTATTACTTGGCAAAACTCAAAGCTTTTGGATTTCGGCCGGCTGACGTCCTGCCCGCAGACCCTCGCGAGCTGAAGCCGTCCGCATCACCGCCCCAAAGCTCCGGCGTTCTTCCGCTAGACCCTCCGCTAAAGGGAGATCGAGGGCGGCACGAGTAAGGCGTTTGGCGAAGGCAAGGCCCTCTGCTCCTCGGCTCCCGAGTTCGGCAGCCAATTCAAGAGCGCGGGCGAAGGGATCGTCGACGACCTCGTGCACTATCGCCAGCTCGTAGGCACCGGGTCCGGTTACGGTCAAGCCGCGCAGAATCATCTCCAGCGCCTTGGCTTCGCCAATGATCCTGGGCAGGCGCTGGGTGCCGCCGCCGCCTGGGAAGATGCCGATGCGCGTCTCCGGCAAACCAATTGCAGCCACGTCGCGACCGGCAATGCGGAGGTCGCAGGCCAGCGAAAGCTCGAAACCGCCGCCCATGCACAACCCGTTGATCGCCGCGATGACCGGCTTCTCGACCGCCGCGATTAGGTCTGTTAGCGCAAGGAAACCCGGTGGTCGTGCACCTGGCTCTGGCGACGCGGGCGCCGACACAGGCGCGTTCTGCGCTGCGTCGGCCATCAGGGATAGTTCTCCGACGTCGTAGTGTCGGATGAAGACGCCCGGCATACCGCCGGTGATAACAATAACCCGCACCGCACCGTCGCGGGCCGCCGCCGTCATCGCGTCGAACATCTCGCTCGAACCGGCGCCGGTCATGGTTCCGATCGGGGGGTTGGCGTAGGTGATCACGCGAACGGCGCCGCGATCATCAGTGGTGACGAGAGCCATGAGCTTCCTCCTTCAGCGGCCAGGCGTCGGCGCCCTACCGCTCGGGCAGATCGACCAAACGCGCATCGCGGCAATCTACCTCCCGGAACTCCGGGACCAAGGACCCCGCTTCATGATCGTTCTTGCGAAAGCTTATCAGGACACCGATTCGTCGCATAGCCGGACATCTCGGCTTCGGATCAGAAACAGACTTCGCCGGAACGACTGCTTCTTCTCAAAGCAGCCGTTCATCGCAGTTGACGGAAGGCAAAGACCGAATACGCTTGCTCGTGGGTTCTCCGGGAATCTAGGCCTCAACCCAAGGCCGAACATCGCGGGCATATCGATGGCTGACCAATCGTCGAACAAAGGCCAGATAGTCGAATTCGGTGGCTTCGAGGTTGTCTACGTCAGCGGTGAGCGCGGCCAGCCGATCCCGGAGCAGGCGCCGACTGCGTTCGATGCGCTGGAAGCAAGGTTACCGACGTTGAGGAAGAAGAGGTTCTACGGCGCGGTGATCGACGGCGCCTATCGCGCCTGCGTTGCGGTCGACGAGGATACGAGCACCCTCGATCTGCCGCGTTGGGTGATCCCCTTCGGGCCGCTATGCCGTGGGGAAGATCGCCGACTGGGAGCGGCACCGCGACGCGATCGGTCCAACGGTGGCCGAGCTCCGCTGCCGTTCCGATTATGACGCAACGCGGCCGTTGATTGAGTTCTACCGCAGCCAGTCCGAGCTGCGGCTGCTCGCGCCGGTGGTCTGAAGGCCAATTGCCGTCACGATTCGCATAGTCGCCTATTGGCACGTTTCAGACCTCCAGCGATGTCCGCAATTCGGTCGCTATCGGGGGGAAAGAAGACGTAGGGCGGACACCCCATTTCGGTCGAGAATGACCCAGGCTGTGTGAAAACGCGCCTCCGCGACGGATGCGCAGAATTGTTTTCTCAATTGCCTTCTTTCGAAAGAGGTTGCCAGTGCAATCGATTCCGGTATCGACGAAATCGAGATGGAAATTCTACGCGCAAGTTGCGGATCGGAGTTTTCACACAGTCTGGACCCCTTTCGGACATTGGACCCGATCGGTTTTCTGGCGGGAAAGCGTGGCATTTCTCACTCGCCGCCCGGTCGCAAAGTGCTAGGTTCACGTATCGCAAGGCGTTTTCTCCGAGGAGAGCCCCATGCAACGGCGCGCGTTCTTCACGCTTCTCGGCGGTGTGGCGGCCGTGTGGCCGCTTGCAGCGCGTGCGCAGTCGTCGGCGATGCCGGTGATCGGATTTCTTAACGGCGCATCGCCTGACGGCTACGCGCACATGGTGGCTGCATTCCGTCAGGGTTTGAAGGAGATGGGCTATGTCGAGGGTCAGAATGTGGCGATCGAATATCGCTGGGCGGAGGGACAATATAATAGGCTGCCTGACTTAGCCGCCGATCTTGTTCGCCGTCAGGTATCTGTGATCGCCGCAACGAGTACGCCAGCCAATCGCGTAGCAAAAGCCTCGACCAGCACAATTCCCATTATCTTCACAACGGGTGGCGACCCGGTACAGCTTGGATTGGTCGCGAGCCTGAACCGGCCGGGCGGCAACGTCACCGGCGTGAGCCAATTGACGGAGGAGGTGGCGCCTAAACGGGTGGAACTGGCTCACGAGTTGGTGCCCACGGCAACCGTCATTGGGCTCCTCCTCAATCCGGGAAATTCCCAAGCCGAGACAATGACGGCTGCCTCACAGGCAGCGGCCGTAACCCTCGGGCTGCGGCTTAACGTCCTGCGCGCGAGCACCGACGCGGAACTTGATACGGCTTTCTCCACGCTCCTTCAAATGCGGGCTGGCGTGCTCGCAATCGGCGGAGACTCGTTCTTCAACAGCCGCGTCGAACTCTTGGCTGCACTGTCGAACCGCCACTCGGTGCCCAGTGTCTATCAAAACCACGAGTTCACTGCGGCAGGCGGACTGATCAGTTACGGAGGCAGCCTTATAGATTCATATCGTCTGGCTGGCGTCTACACAGGACGCATTCTCAAGGGCGACAAACCTGCCGACTTACCGGTCCAGCAGTCCACCAAGGTCGAGCTGATCATTAATCTCAAGACCGCCAAGGCGCTCGGCCTTACTGTGCCGCTGTCACTACTCGGCCGTGCCGACGAGTTGATCGAGTGAATTCAAAGAATGTCGCCTTTTGGCTGCACGAAACGGACATGCCGCCGTGGTCGCTCTATGTCCGTTGTTGTTGAGGGTTTCGGATGCCGGCCGATCGCGGCGCTGCGGCTTGGACCGAGGCCGGCGTCCGAAAGCCGCCAAGGAAGGAACCCGCGGGAAATGTCAGGCGGTGGCGCGGCGAGCGCTGCGCTATGGATTTTTGTGTACGACGGAAGTGCGTGCTGGCAACCGACACTGATGAGTGTGCTGGCTGACGACGTAGCGGCGCATGATGGGTCGGTCGCAGGTAGGTGAATCTGGGATAAGCCAGCAAGATCGATGGCGAGTGTGACTTCGTAAAAGCATATTTGCGCAAACACCGCCGTTACGGATCGAGGGCCGGCGATCAAGAACGGGATTTTCAATCTGTGAGGTTGGCCATGTGATCATGACGTATCGATCCTGATCACGGTTGGCGGCGGCGGTCTGTATTGAGGTGTCGAACCGCGGTTGAAGGTCTCGATGATGTTCATGCGCCCGCCGCAACACGGGCACGGATGGGTGGTCTGGTCGTTTGCCGTGGCGCTATCGGGAGCCTGCTGCTTCTGCGCTTTTTGCGCAGGGCGTACCGCATCGATCAGTTCACGCGCTCGCGCGATGGTCTCGGCCTTGGTCCCACTCGCCAACAGCCCGCAGTGCCTGATGCGGTGGAAACCGTTCGGCAAGACGTGGATGAGAAATCGGCGGATGAACTCGCCCGGGTTAAGCGTCATGCTCTTGTAGCGGCCGGATCCCTCGATCCGATAGTCTTTGTAGCTGAACGTGACGCCGGTCGCGTTGGCGGCTATAAGGCGGCTGCTGGAGATCGCGACCCGGTGGGTGTAGCGGGACAGATAGGCGAGTACCTGCTCGGGTCCGGCGAATGGCCTTTTGCTATAGACGAACCACTTGGTCCGATGCAGCGGCGCGAGATAGGCCTTGAACGCGGCTTTGCAAGCGAGTTGGGCGTGGTCGGCGAAGAACTGCAAGCGGCCGGTCTCGTGTGCGGCGAGCAGCATCTGAAGCATCAAGCGGCGGAACAGTCGGGACAGGACCTTTACCGGCAAGAGAAAGTTTGGGCGGCAGCCGACCCAGCGGGTGCCGTCGAGCGATATCCCACCACCCGGCACGATCATGTGGACGTGTGGATGATGGGTCATCGCGGAGCCCCAGGTGTGGAGCACCGAGGTGAAGCCGATCTTGGCGCCGAGGTGCTTGGGATCGTCTGCAATCGTGCGCATTGTCTGTGAGGAAGCTTTGAACAGTAGATTGTAGACGACGGCCTTGTTCTGGTAGGCGATTGCGGCAATCCGCGCCGGCAGCGTGAACACGACGTGAAAGTAAGGGACGTCCAGCAGTTCTGACTTGCGCTGCTTCATCCATGCCAGCGCCTGCGAGCCCTGGCACTTGGGGCAATGTCTATTACGGCAGCTGTTATAGGCGATCTGCGTGTGAGCACAGTCCTCGCAACGCATGACATGGCCGCCGAGAGCCACCGTGCGGCAGCTCTCGATCGCCGACATCACCTTCAACTGGCCAAGGCTGACGTGACCTGCATTAGCTTTACGCCAGGCGGGCCCGTAGTCGCGAAAGATATCCGCGATCTGAAGGGCGGGGCGAGCCATGATCGCCGTGGCTTATGCCGGCGGCTTGTCCTCCGGTGTCAGCGGCGTGAGCCGATCCAACGGGCTCATGACCGCGCGGATCACGTTGGTGGCCACCTGTGCGTAAAGCGCGGTGGTGTCCACCCTGGCATGCCCGAGTAAAACCTGAATCAAACGGACATCGGTCTTCTCTTCGAGCAGGTGGGTGGCAAAGCTGTGTCGCAATGTATGAGGCGACACTCGCTTTTTGATCCCCGCCCGATCGGCCGCGACATGAACGACGCGATTGAATTGCCGCGTCGTCAGCGGCAGCAGCGGATCACGGCCCGGAAACAGCCAGACCGTGGGCCGGGCGATACGATACCAATCGCGCAGTAGCTCCAATAGCAGCGGGGAAAGCATTGCAAAACGATCCTTGCGCCCCTTGCCCTGCTCGATGCGCAGCAGCATCCGCTCGGAATCGATGTCCGACACCTTCAGCGCCACGACTTCGGAAACCCGCAGTCCAGCGCCATAAGCGGCGCTCAGCGCGGCCTTGTACTTCGGCCCGGGGGCGGCCTCCAGCAGCCGTGCGATCTCCTCCAGGCTCAAGATTACCGGGATCCTGCGCGGCTCCCGCACGAAGGTGAGGTACCTTGCCAGCTCGGGGCGGTCGAGCGTTACGGTGAAGAAGAAACGCAACGCCACAACCGAGCCATTGATGCTTGGTGCCCGGGCGCCGGTCTGTGTCTGGTGTAGCTGGAAAAGGCGAAGATCTTCAGGCGTGGCCGTATCTGGCGCGCGGCCGAGAAAGGCTGTGAAAGTCCTGACGCGTCGGATATAGTCATTGCGCGTCTTCTCGACGAAGTTGCGCACCGTCATGTCTTCGATCATGCGCCGGCGCAGCGGGTTGATGGGCTTCTCGCTCATTGGGAGCTCCTGTCTTGAGGTTGGAGTTTGTGAACCCCCGATCCTCAAGACGGAGCGACCGCCCGTCACCTGTGCTCGTTCAAATAGTTACCGCCGAAGACGTACCCCCCGACCGCGCCGCCAGCACCTCCCGCGTGAGCGGGTTCGTTCTTTGGGTAACAACGGAAGTCGAATTTCAGGGCTGTCACTTCCGTTTTTGACCAAGGCTGTGTGAAAACGCGGACGAGCAGAGAATGCGCAGAATTGTTTTCTCTCCTTTCTTCCTTCGACAGTGACTGACAGAGCCATTCTTTTCTTATTCAACCTAATCGAGACAAACGTTCTACGCGCAAGTCCGACGTCGGAGTTTTCACACAGCCACCCAGACATTCTGGCAACTTCTGTCGGAAGAAGGCAATTGAGAAAACAATTCTGTGCTTCCTTGGCTCGATCGCGTTTTCACACAGCCTCGACCCATCTGCGACATTGGCCGAGCGCTCAACTATGTGTACCTAGAGGCCGACGGTCGGCTGTGGTGGGAACAGGCGCCATTCGGGGACGGTCCCACCCGCGCGTAAGTTAATTGACAATAACGTGGCGTAGGCCAATCCTGCGCCAGCATAGCTCAGCGGAGACTTACCGATGCCCGCATGCAGCGTGAATTACGTGTATTTTCAGGGCGGCAAGAGCCATACGCGGCGGCCGCGGACCGATACAGCCTATGGAGGGCTGACGCCGATCGATAATTTGTCGGGCTCGTTTTCGTTGGGAACCGGGACGTTCAGCCCGCCGCCGGGCTGGCTAACGCCGACGCAGACCTTGCCGACCACGCCGCCGACCACGCTGGACCTCGCCTTCGTCAACGTGACGGGTGGCACAGACGGTGGGGTTACCTGGTACGCCGGCAGCACCGCGCCACTGCCCAGGATCACGGTGGGGAGCGCGGCGGTTACCGTGATGATCGTCTATGTGCCGGTGGACGTACCACCGGGGATCGGCGGCGGCGACTCCGGGGCCAGTATCGATGCGTATGACGATACGCTGGGCAAGCTGGTGGATGACTTGTTCATCACCGCTGTTCCGGACAATGGGCAGACAGCTTCAGGCAACACCTATGGCTGGGTGGATACCACCACCCGCAACGAAACTATCACCGCTTATCCGGTGATCAGCCCCAGCGGCACGGACCCGGACCAGGCCAGCGGCATATTCGAACGCTGGGTGAACCTGCTGCGGCCGCAGACGCCGCTGGCGACCGGCACGGCATTCACCGCCGAGAAGGGCCAGGGCTATTACGCTTTTGCGTTCTACAAGGCGCCGCCGCCGCTGACCACTTGCCAGCTGCTGCTGAGCAACTGGAATGCGCTGGAACCGAAGACCGACGAGGTGCTGCTGGCGTACTACGAGGAAAAACTGTCCGCATGCCAAGGGCAGCAATACGCGGCCGCCGTCACTGAGATTAAGGCGCTGCTCAAGGAGCTACAAAACGAACCGAAGGTGACGCCAAAGGCTTAGAAATGAAATAGGGTAACTCCGCCGCGCTGACCGGTGCGGCGGCCTGTGAAAACCAGCCGAACGGTGACCCCGCTCCAAGCGCAGCTTACCGCATTGATATGATGAGATAATATCAAATCAAGGTGGGGTCTCCCTAATCGCGCGAAAGCCTGACCCCGCCCAACGGTAGATTCTGTCCGTACAATCGAATTAAGAGTTTCTGCGGCGCGGCCACGTCGCCTTTTGGCCGCACTAACTTCGTGCGCCGGCTTTGCTAAGCCGACGTCTTACGGATGCCGAGTTTGGAGAGCTTCACTGCGGCATTCTGATACTCGGGCGGGCATTGGTCATGCGGCGACGCGAGTTCATAATGCTGATGGGCGGAGTCGTGACGTGCGCGCTTTTCACGCCCACAAGGTCTGACGCGCAGCAACCCTCGCGAAAAATTCCGCGGGTAGGTTGGTTGGCATTGGGCTCTCAAGCCGCGCAGGAAAATCTGGAGGAGTATCGGCGGGGGATGCGCGAACTCGGCTATGTCGAGGGCCACACCGTGGAAACCACGTATCTTTACGCCGACGGTCGATTCGATCGTCTGCCTGAACTCGCTGCGATGCTGGTGGCTGAAAAGGTCGACATCATCGTCACCGCGGGGACACCGGGGTGCCTTGCCGCTAAGCACGCAACGACCGTCATCCCTATCGTATTCGCGGTTAGCAGCGATCCGATTGGCACGGGAGTTGTCGGGAGCCTTAACCGCCCCGGGAGCAATATCACGGGATTGTCACTCATGGCTGCCGACCTGAGCGCGAAACGTCTCGAGCTGCTGAAATTGCTGATACCCAGTATCAATGGCGTCGCCGTACTATGGGATTCTGTCGAATCCGGGGATGGCGCTGCGGGTGCGCGAAACTCGCCAAGCCGCCGAGCAGTTTAAGATTGCTTTTTTCGACGCCGGCGCGAGCGATCTCGATGGACTGCAGGCGAGTTTCGCTGCCCTTTCCAAGCAACGACCTGAAGCTCTGGTTGTGACTGCCGAAGCATTTACAAATCGGCATCGAGACAAGATTCTTGACTTCGCTTTGCGAAGCCGCATTCCGACCATTTATGAAGACGGCAACTTTGCCCGGGCGGGCGGCCTCATGGCTTACGGCCCAAGCGTTCCAAGCATGTTCCGCAGGGCGGCCCTTTACGTAGACAAGATATTGAAGGGAGCCAAGCCCGCGGAACTTCCGGTAGAGCAGCCAACCAAATTCGAGTTGGTGATCAACCTTAAGACCGCGAGAACTCTCGGTCTGACCATTCCGCCGGATGTGCTCGCCATCGCCGACGAGGTCATCGAATAGCGGCATGTCTGTTCATGGCACAGCCTGTGTGAAAACGTGCACGCGTGGAGATTGAAAAGAATAGTGTTCTCTCTTTTCTTCTTCGGCGGTGCCGGCCAGTGCAGTCCTTTTCTTATTCAACGTATTCGAGACAAACGTTCTCCGCGAAAGTTTGACTTCAGATTTTTCACACAGCCTCGGCACATCTCGGACATGCCGAGACAGCCTGACGACGTCCGTTGATAGGGGCAAAGCGGACCTCCTGCCGCAAGGCCGCGACGTCCGGGTTTGACAGCCAGCTCGGACATCGGACTTTCGCTCAACGACCGGTACTTGATGACCCCGAGTGTGCTAATTTGATCCGGCACGTTGTCCTGCCTTCAGCCGAACCGTTGCACCGTGACCGAAGATCATAGCCCGATATGGACCAAGGAAAGCCGCTTCCGCGGTGGCCTCGACGATGCGATAATCATCCCACTTGTCTTTGTCGCCCTGGCCGCAAACAAAATCCTGCGTTTCATTCTTTCGATCTTGATGCGGTTGCTCGACTACGCCTTCCCGTTAGCGGTGCAGATCATCTGGCTTCCGCTCTTTGCGGTCAGGGTTCTCGGCAATGTCATCGTTGCCGTCATAAGCGGCGCGTTGCGCTTCGTTCCCCTTTCCGAGACGAAACGTCGACAGTGGGGCAGATCGATCCGCCGGAAGTGGTCGTGGCTCCGGCGCAAGATCAGCTACCGGGCGTTCGAACAAGCTGTGCATGATGCCTTTGAAAGCGGAATGGCATGGGTGTTCCGAACATGCCGGCATCTCACGCCGAACACCGCGTTGCTCGTGATCCTGGGCGCGGTACTTTGGCTCCCGATCTCTTTCGGGATTGCAACGGTGATGCACGCGGTATTGTTTGCCAAGCTGACGTCCTGGCCAGCCTGGATGCAACTCTTGCATCCGCTGGCTACAGTGATCGCCAAGAGCAAGCTCCTGGTGCTGCCGGTATACCCGGCAGCCTGGCCACAGGCGAAAAAGAATTCGTTCGTTCTATTCGTGATCAAGAGCTATCAAAACGTCAGGCGCCTGTATGTAATCAGAAAGGCCGGGTTTCGCTATCGGCAGGCAGAAACAGCCGGCAGCGCGGCGGTTGAGAGGCTGAAGCGCACGGCCTGTCTTGCGTCGGTGGCGACGTGGCTGCGCGGGGCGCATGTCGCCGAGCATTTAGGCGTCGAAAAGCCCACCCAGAAATTGCGTTCATTCTACTTGCGATGGTCGATCAAGTTCTCGGCCGAATACTACGAGGCGCAGGAACGGCAAGCCTGAGGTCCAGTCGATCGACGAGGCGGTTGAATAACGGTGCCACTTCCGAGTTTGGCACGAAACGGATATGCTGCGTCGCGCTTACGATGTCCGTTGATGGGAGCAAAGCGGACCTCGCGCTGGACCCCTAGCCGCCAAATCCATCGTCGCCTATCTTTGCCCCATGCGATCTTCATTTGAACCCTGCATCCCGACGCCCGGCACCAAGGTGCCGGACTCAAAAAACTGGATCCATGAAATCAAGCACGACGGCTACCGCCTGATCGTGCAGCGTGAGGGTCAGCGCGTGCGGCTATGGACACGCAACGGTCACGATTGGTCAGGCCGGTTTCCGCTGATATCAGAGGCCGCGTTGCGCAACCGCAATTCGTCGTTCGTGATCGACGGCGAGGCCGTGCTGTTAGGCGTTGACGGGAGATCCGATTTCAACGGCCTGCATTCGCGCAAGCACGATGATGAAGTGCAATTCTACGCCTTCGATTGCCTGGTCAATAACGGCGACGATCTCCGCAGGCTGCCTCTCACAATGTCGGCTGTGCATCATCGCACTTTGCACACGAAATCGATCACACGCTCGTCGATCGATGCGGTTGCCGCAACCACAAAGCGGAGGGGCTGCGACGATGCCATTGTAACCACAGCGCGACCTCGACCCATGTTCCCGGCGAAGCTGACAGCTTCGATCGGTGCGAGCGCGTGACGCCGACAATCAATCGACGCCACCTCGACAATCGAGCGATGTTCAATCAAGCTGTCCGGATCCTGCTGCAATTTGGAGAAGTCGAATAGCAGGCGCACACGGCGCATGGAGCCGCGCACGGCGATGCTTTTGGCATCCATATAGAAATTCGCGAGGCCATCATCGCTCGTGGCGATGTGCTTCCACGCGAATCCAAGCGCATCGGCGGGAGCGGCTAGGCAACAAACGATGATGAGCGTGTGCAGTCGTCCGGCGGGCATGCCGTTGTCTTTTCCAGAAAGGAGCTATCGGGGCTGCGAACCTGTTGGCGTGCAGCCCCGCTCGAAGCGCTGTCAGAAGGCGCCGGGAGTGTTCCAGTCTTGCAGATTATTGTTGTTAGGCACGCTGCCAGACAAGATATTTTCGCGTTTATAGCCCTTGGCGATCGTAAAGCTCGTGTCAAAGCACGATGGCTCGCGGAACTCCTTGGATACGGTAATGAGGTCCGGGAATGCGTTCTTGGCGTACTGGAACAGCGGTTCAGTCGCACGGTCCGGCTTGCCACCAATCTCCTCCTCGTGATGCCCAGGAATATAAATTGCCGGGCGGTAGGTTTGGAGCATCGGCAAGAGGATCATAGCCTGAGCCTCCGCAATTACGTCCGCTGCAACTGCCCCGAGAAGCACGTCGACGGGTCCGATAGTCTGCATAGCGCTTGTCTCATAGCTAGTCATAACACCACCGGAGTCGCGATACGCAACACGGAAGCCGTCATCAAATGTTATGACGTATGCAATTGTGCCCTGCGTAATAATGTTTGGATCGGTCGATCCTCGGGCCGCGAGCGCCGCGAAGGCTGCGGCTTCGGAAGGCGTGGGGGCTGGTGCGGCCGCCTTGTACGCCGTGCCGAACGCAGCGGTGTATTGAGGTGGCTGACCATGCTTGCCGAGGATCGGCTGCACGGTGATGCCGATATTTGGGTACTTCAAGAGCTCACCTGATGTCGTTCCCGTAACCATCTTCATTTGACTGGGATCGAGGCCTTGGCTCAACAAGGCTGTCATTGTGATCGGGGCACCGATGACTGGGGCGTGAGTTTGCTTGGCTACTTGTGCAGTTTCCGAGATGTGGTCGAGGTGTGCGTGGCCGATAATGATCAAATCGGCTCGCTTGATGTCAGCCGCTGTGAAGCCGAGGTCCTTGTACTGGGTGCCAGTGCGATTGTAATAGCCGTTGTCGAGTAAGATGATCTTATCGCCGTAGACCAGCTCATAATTCGTGTATCCCATCCAACGGATGAGCAAGGTCTTTTTGTCCTTGAGCGTCGGCCCTCCAGCGGCGGCCATTGTGCGCGTATTGCACGCGGCCTCACTCGATGCGGGTGTAAAGCGAGGGTCACCGACGCCCCGCGAGTCTCTGAAATGGCCCTGTGAGTCGCCGAAATGGCCTTCGTCGCCTCCGAATGCGTTACACGAAAAGGCTATCGAGCCAGCGACCAGCGTCATAAATGTTGCAACGCAGCGATTTTGAATCATTGTCTCCTCCCTTTTAGGACCGCTATCCCGTCTAAAGCAGGATGAGCATCAAGGTGTGAAATGGCTTGATCTGAATGCTTTGACTTGTCTGCCTCCTTCCTGCTTTTTTCAGCATAAGAAGATACTGATCGCGGCTTGCCTTCACGGTGATGGCGGCTATGAGCGCGCTGATTTATGCGCGGTCACGTCCTCGTTCGAGGACCGTCAGCGTTTAGTGCGGTAAATTCGAAGGAGCGCCGGACTGCTCCAGCATTCAAAGCCCCCGGGCCTTTTCTCTCTGCGCAATATTTGCAGCACAAATCATTTGTGTAAAGGAAAAATGTTGGTTTGCAATGGATCCAGGCAAACCGGCCTGAGTCGTTCGCGCTATTGCCTGATAAATACGCATTGTGATAATTCCTTTTCGCCGCAAGCTGTAAGCGCGAGACACGTAAATGCGATAGCGACCGCGCGGATTCCTCTCGTTGTGGTGACGTCAGATTAGAGTCGTCTACAATAAAGGGCCTACACGGAGTGTCCCGAGCTGCGCAAAACGCCTGCGTTCGTATCCATTCGTCGACAAAATGTGAGGACAACGCGCGATGGCAAAGAGCCTGAAGATCAACCGCCGCACGGGCCCGATTGACGCGCTGATCGGCAACCGGCTGCGGCAGCGGCGGATTGAGCTGCATGTCACCCAGCAGGCGTTGGCGGACGCGCTTGGCGTCACTTTTCAGCAGATCCAGAAATACGAGAAGGGGATGAACCGGATGGGGGTCGGGCGGCTGAGCCAGGCGGCGCATCGGCTCAAGGTCGAGCTGAGCTTTTTCACCGGCGACCTTGACGGCAAGAAGCCGGTGCCGATGGTCACCCAGCTCAATGCCTTTCTCGCCACCTCTGACGGCGTCAAGATCAATGAGGCGATGCTGGCGCTCGATGGGCCGAACCGCAAAGCGGTGATCGCGCTGGCGCGCTCGCTGGCGCAGGCCTATGGCTGACCGGCGCCGAGGCGCTGGAACAGGCCAGGGCATTAGTGCGGGCGCAGCGGGATCCGGGAAATTCGTCAACGATCGACCCTATGCCGATCCCGAAAAGGCCGCCCGCAAGATCCTGGAGATCGCCAACACGGTCGAGGCCGTGCAGGACGGCCGCATCCATATCGAGAAGGTCAACGGGTCGTTCCTGTTCCGCGAGAATGGCACGGCGCCGAATACAAGGTTGGCCTGGACTTGGCGATTGCCCGTGGCTGGCTGGAGCTGCACGAGAGCGGAACGTTCGTCCGCTTCACGCAGGCGGGGCGTTGAGCTGTTCGCGTGAGAAGCCCGGTTTCGCACTGCGGCACAGGGCTTTTTTACTTTCCCCGGCTTGCCGCACGAGTTAACCGCCATTAGCTTGGATAGCGTAACAGCGAGTTGCGTCATGCGTAGATCCGACCAGACCCCCTCGATAGCGCCGCGGGAAGCGAACCCGGACACCTATCTAGTGCTGGAAGACTTTGGCGCGCGGCTTGGCCGCGCCTGGCGGGAAACCGACGAACAAGCGACCTCCCGCGAGACGCTGATCGACGACCTCATGCACGGCCAATATGATCATCCCTTGCGCATTGTCGCGTTCAATACCTCCGAGGGCTGGTCGCGCGACGTGACCAAAGATATCGCCGACGAGCTGCGCCGGCGCCTGGTGGAATACGACGACGTGCCAATCTCCGTGACGGCGTTCGTGGAGACCACGAGCCGGGCGTAGCTCAAAGTCGGGCAGATCACCATCGTCGGGCAACTTCTGGACGTCCGGAAGTATCACCTCGCCGTCAGCGCCAGCGCCGCGGGTTTTTCTTGCGCGAAGCCGGACGCCCGAACTAACCTCATCGCTGGGGATGGGGATTCTCGATGCCGCTGACGTGGGGATGGGTGCGGGGCTACAATGCTGACCGCATGGTTTTTGAATTTGTGATGCTGACTGAGGCTAAACAGGTCGAGTGCACGATCAGCAGTGTCGCCATGGATGACCTGGCAGGCACACGCGGGACTTGCCCCGCAGAGCGAGAGGTGCAATTTCTGCATCTCCGCGAGGAGATCGCGCCCATTGCTTCCGACATCTTCGATAAAGACGCCCCCCAAAAAGGTGCCGTCGTCCGGATATTCTCGAAGCACGCCCAGGCGGCACTACGGCGGCAACTGGCCGCAGGAGCGGTCCCAAAAGCACAACGCCGTCCAAGCGGAATATGATCGCTTGGCCCGGCGTTGGGGACGCCCGAGGCCCCTAAAATCTTCCTCGACGGAAGTATGTCTGCTGAGGCTATGCCAAGGTTCATCGAGATGTAGAAATTTTAGTACCCGACGGCTGCGCGCGCAGCGCCTGCCTGATGAAGCCTGATGTCGAAGCGTAAGGATCGGCCGTATCGTCCCGGCCCATCGCCGCACTGGGTCAAGAACAAGAACCGGGCGCATCCGGCGTTCGGCAGGGTGATGGATCAGTTTGGCTGAGATTCGTGTATGGCCGGCTTAGACCGGGCCTTCGCTTCCTCGATTTCTGCATACTCTCTGGGGAATTTGGTCTTGGCCTCTACTTCCGTGTATTCGAGTTTTGCCCATAGCATGAATTGCTCACGGGATACGATGCTTGTCCCCGCGAAGTCGGCAACATAGACCCGGTCTCCTACGATGTTGCCAACGTGCTGAAGCCAATGGTTCCGGTAGTAATGTCCCTTCTGGATTTGCATCAGGAGGATGTTCCTCAAAATCGTTGCGCTCGCGCTCGTGGCCGTCGATTAGTCGGCCGGGGATCGATCTTGGTTCAATGACACCTGTGTGAGAGACTTTCGCCAGACCGCGGTCGAGGCCAGCACTTCGCGGACGCCGGTTCCATGCGCGATTTGTCGGGTGGTTTCATGTCCCAACGGTCGGCGCACGACCAGAGGGTGCATTGAGCTAAGTCAAAAGGGCAGCCATCCGGATCGTTCGCCGCCGCGATCAGGGGCAGGTTAGAACCATTCCTCTTCACGCTCCCGCCGCACCGCCTCGCTGGCCGGGTTCTTCGACTTGAGCCACGTCTTCGACGGCGATAGAGTGCATCTGCTCGCTCCTACAACCCCAAACCCAAAGGAGAATAGATGAGCAAGCACGAGAAGCTGGAAGAGAAGCTGGAGCAGAAATCCCCGGCGACGCCTGACAGTATCACGAAGGATGCTGAGCTTAGCGAAGAGCAATTGAAAGAGGTTTCGGGTGGGTCCATCACCCGGAAGATCGACGTAGCGTCGCCAATTTTTTTTCAGAACTGCGTAACGGGTAAACCGACCCCTTGAGCCACACCTTCGACGGCCCGCTCCGGTACGGCGCGTCCACTCGCTTCGACACGATGCCCTCAAGGCCCATCCGGCAGACGTGGTCGCGAACACCGGGTCGCTCGAAGACTTGCGATAGGTCAATGTCACCCAGACGGTGGAACCGGAACGTCGCCAATCGAACGGGAAAGTGAGGATTGGAATTTCGGTTTTTGTCGATCTGAATTGCCCCGGATTGAGACAGCCCACACTGGCGCACAGCGACGACACCCGCGTCACCGGGTAGCCGTCGCGTATCGGATGCGAGCAATGGCTATTTATCGCCTGCTAAGAGATACCCCGTTAGGGGAGACCGGCCACCTGATCGCGGCTTACGAATTGACCCTGCGCGCTCTTGATGTGGTGGATCGCAACGATCCACTGACCCTGATTATCGCAATGAAGGTCTTAGAGATCGGAGAAACCGGCCTTAAAGACCCAGCCGAAATATCGAAGCGCGTAGTGAAGGCGCTCAGGTTCAATTAGGTTTCGCGCGCCGTCCCGGCGCACCATGAGCCGTAGCCGTCATGCTTGATTTCGTGGACCCAGAGCGGGCCGGACGGTGGCCGCGCCACCTTCGACAGCTGGCAGGGTTCGATGAAGCCGGAGGGACGCCGCCGCTGTAAGACCATTACCGGAGGATAGGGCAGTAGCCGGGCGGTTCAACGCCAATGGCGAAGCAAATTCGTTGGTCAACGTTGGGGTGGGGCTTCGCTCTCCCGTAAGTTGTTGACGATGGAACGGCCCCACTTTCGCCGACAATCTGACGCGCCCAGAATGAAAGTGAAGCGTGACCGAAAAAGGAGCGACATGGCATCAAATAGGGGCGTCACCTACATCGATATCAACCTCAATTCCGTGGAAGCATACTGGGGCGAGCTTGTCGTCCCCAACGCGAAGCAGTTTCGAACTGAACCGTCCCCGCGATCACTGTTTAATGTGGCGACTTCCGTCTGGCACTTGAGCGATTGGGTCTGGCACGACCGAAATCCGGGGCAGGATAGTCGCGGCCTGGCGTGGACTGGTTTCCGCAGCCAAATCCTCGCCGCCTGTCCTCAACTGGGTTGGCTTGGCGATATCGCCGATGCAGGGAAGCATCGCGGCTTGGGCAGACTGCCAGAAGTGAAAGGGGCCGAGCCGCAACTCGTTGGCAATGTGATGATGTTCGTAACGGGAATTCCGATGCATGACCAAAAATTTTCCCTCATCTTGAACGATGGATCGAAAGTAGCTGTTGATGACATATTGCGTGAGGCGATCGAGTTTTGGCTGACCGAATTAGAAAGCATGGCGCTCCCCTCACCATACCTGTGAGACACGCCCGCCTCCAGTAATCGTGATCATACTGCCGCCGCGCGATCTTCTTTGTCGGACCCGCGCATGACGATCCTGAGTACGTCATCCGGCAACGGTCGCTGCAACGCCTTCGCCTCATCCCACGGCGCGCGCATCCAGACATCGCGCTCCTCGTCGGTCGTCAGGATCACCGGCATGACCTTCGGATGGATCGGCTCGACCACCGCGTTCGGCGATGTCGTAAGGAAGCCATAGACGAGGTGCGGGCCGGGCACCGGCTTCGACTTCGGGCCGCGATCACCGTTGAACGTCATCCACACGCCAGCGAAGGCGAACAGTGGCCGGTCATCGTTGAGCGCGAACCACACCACGTCCTTTTTCTTGGTCTCCGGGTTCGGCTCCGGCGCGTACTCGGCGAAGCTGTTGGCCGGGACAAGGCACCGGTTCTCAGCGCTGAGCCACGCCCGCCAGTGTGGTGACGAAGTGTTCCTGATGTTTGTGACCGGGTATCCACCGGCTTGCGGTGGCGGCGGCATGCCCCAGCGCATCATCGTCAATTCGAGTTCGCCGCCCGAGTTGCGCACCACCGGGGCCGGATAATCCGGAAACACGCCCGGCATCGGCGCGAGGTTGCCCACATAGCGTTTGACGACGCGGAACAGCGCAGCGATGGCCGCTTGGTTGGTGGTGATGCTGTAGAGATTGCACATGGTTATGGCGTCCCGGCACGGAGCCTAAGATGGTGCTTGAAGAACGCCATCGAGCGTTGGAGTTCGTCGTGATACCTCACCGAGTTATCGAAAATATCGTTGTGTCGGCCTCCCTCGTAATAAACGGCTTCGACGGTCATTCCAGCAGCACGCAAAGCCTGCTCAAAGCTGCGCGCCATTTCTACTTTTGTGAACTCAGTTCCGCCGTCTGCCGGATGATCCGCCGTGCCATGTAACATCAACACGGGCACCTTCATCCCGGCGGCGAGATTGGTAAGTTGCTGAGGGTAGCGGGATGAACTGAGGACACCAGCCTGCACATCACTCGACCGAAGCATGTAGTTCAACGCCGCGCCGCCACCTCGCGAATGTCCAAAAAGACCGATGCTTTCGGGCCGCACATCCGGCAGGCTTCGCACCGCTTGCACCAGCGCGCTCACCGTTTGCATGGCCTCATGGCTCAGAGGATCGGGGCGCGGAGGCGCGTTCGGCCACACAATCGGGGTGATAAAACGAGTTCCAGCACCGCCACCTTCGCGAAACCAGCAGGCAGCCACGCTCAACACTCCACCGCTGGCGAGGTCCCGCGCGAGACGCACATACTCTTGAGCGAAGCCGTGGCTGCCGTGCAGAAGCAAAATACTCGGAAAAGGTCCCGTGCCACTTGGTCGTGCTACGGCCGCGATCAAACCGCCTACGTCCGGAACGGTTATGTTAATCCATTGGGCTTCAAGCCTTTCCGTTCCCGCAGGCGCGTCGGCAACAGAAACTATTGGCTTCGGTCCCATCAGGCTCACCGCTCGCCCGGCCACCACGTTGATGGCGGATCGCTCGCCGTGATCTTGGTCGCGCGCAGGGCCACCAGATGGCCGCGCTTGTAAGCATAGCCCCGGACTTCGGAACACTGGCGGCAGCGCATGTACCGTTCCAGCTCATGGACCGGCGTCACCTTCGGTCGCCGCGCGATGTCGAGCGCCACGGTCTGATGCGTGTTGCAGCCAAGGCATTTCACTTCCAGATAGCGGTAACCCGCGTTGAGGGCATCGCCGAGCGCGGGCGATGGCTGCGCAGGACCCTGAAACCCGAGCATGCGCTTGTTCCACGCCTCAACGGCGAGCCGGTCGGCCTGCTTGCGGGCTTCCGTCGCCCGTTCTGCCGCCGCGCGGAGCGATGAGCCGTAAAGGGTCTCGCGTGATTTGCTCCCCATGCGGGGAGAGGATGCGCCGCGCCGGGCGCGACAGGCAAGCCGCTAGACCTTGCGGTTGTTGACGGGCCGGGCACAACGGAGACGACGCGGGCAGCTTATCCACAGGGTCTCTCTGGGTGCGTTGCGGACGCCCTCTGATTGTGCGTCAGTTTCAACGGTTATCGGAGAACGACGCTGAATGCCGCTCACGCCAGCGCAACTCGCTATGTTGAACAAACTCGGTGCCCCGAACGTGCGACCACGCTTGCAATATGCTGGCGCGGGCAGCGGGTCGATCGTGCCCGGCATATCAAGCCCCGATCCCTCGCGGATTGATGTGGAAGAATGGCTCGCTGAAAAAGATCGCGAAGCATCGAAGTTGCAAGTCGAAACCCTTTGGTATGCGAAGGCAGCTTTTCGGGGGACGATTTCGGTCGGGGTCGCTGGGATCATCGTGACGATATTCGCGGCGGTCTTTGGGAAGTAGCTCACCGCCCGTCGTTCTGCCACGGCATCGTCCCCTGCCACTCCAGTTGATCCCGCGTCGTCACCGCGCTCTGTTCTTCTTTGCCGAAGCGAACGAACACGTATTTCTCGTTGAAGCGCGTGATGATGCCTTCCTCAGCCTTGGCGTCGGGGTGAACGCGATAGATTACCTTGCGTTCGATGTCGGATTGCTTCGGCTCGATCATGGTCACGCTCCCGCCGCCGGATTTGTTCCACCAGCGCCGCCGGTCGTCAACGATCAAACGCGAAACCCGGTCTCAGCGAAAGATGTGGCTGCCACGTTGGGACTGACGTCAGTCACAATCCTATCCCGATGATCAGCTTGATGTTTCCGATTTTGCTCGCGCTCGTACCGCCGCCCTTGTCGGCGGGAGCATTTGGAGTTTCATTTGACCGAATTCTCGTTTTGAAAGGTCGCGAGATGCCGCGTGATCTGTTCGAGGCCACGATGCAGGGCTGGGCGCGGCTCAACCCAGCGCAGCGCGAACGGTTTTTCCAAGCGGGCCTCAAAGCGGCGCTGCGGCTTGAGCGGCGGGAATTCCGCGAATGGCTTCGGCGGCGGGTGAGCGAACCCCCCGCTCGCCGCGCCGGTTGATCCGGCCAGCTTCGCCATCTCGCAAGCTGATATCGCGCTGCTCATGCGATCGGTGCGGTCGAAAAGGGCCGCGGAAACCGCAGGGGTTTCGGAAGCACCGCTCAAATAGATCACCAATTTTGGTGAACTTTCCCGGCGTCGTCTCGGCAACGCAATCTCGGAAACCAAAAATGCCAATACGATCGAATTGCACCGTTGCGCGGTCCCCCCACATTTCTATGCCCTTCAGAGGACCCCAGCCCCAGACGGGGGGGCGCGCAAGAGAGCCGGGGATTGCGCAAGAGATTGCGGCGGGGATTACCGCCATCGTCAGACGGTCACCGCCAGCGCGTTACCTCTTTCGGGTTCTGGCCTGTTTGGGAGCGTGAGGTGGGTCACGGAAGTTCGCTCAGCCTGCGCCTAGTCTCCCGCACATGGGACGAGTGAATGGTCGCTTCGTCGAACCAACAGGAGACGGTCATGGATACCCAGAAATTTGAATTAGACGCTCTCTCGGACGACCAGCTCGATGTGGTGTCTGGCGGCGACATGGCCGACTTGTTCGCGCAAGCCAAGCAAAACGCAATGGCAAACGCACTGGAAAACGCACAAAAGCAAGAGGAAAATAAGTAGCAGGCCGCCGCGCTCACAGCATTTCAACAGATGCTCAACGCTGCATAGTAGTGTCTAAGTCAAAGGAGAAGTCCCTCCACAAGGACGGGTGGTACAAGGTCGCCTCAGTTGGCGGCCTCTTTCATTCGTCGAGCGCAATGCAGATATTCGCAAGCCCTTCGCGCTCATCATCGCAGCCACGCGCGCGCCATCATCACGGCGCGGACAGGCGACCGACAGCGGACGGCATCACGTCCTCAACGCCGATCTGACGAATTCGGAAATCGGGTGGTTTGCCAAACCCCGATCCGTATCGTGCTTCCAACAGTCAGGAGCGCGACATGCGGAAGTTTCATTCGATAGCGGCCTTATGCGGTGACGGGCTTCGGCCAGAGTTGCAAACTCTGTTCGACCGTCTGGCGATTGATCAAAGCTCCGAAGTGTTCGTTAGGGGCGACGGCATGATCCAGTCCGGTCCCGACCCCGCTTCAGAAACAATCAAATTCGTGCTGGCGATACCGAAGAGAGTGGCCCGTTAGGCGGGTGTCGCCATCGCCATCGCGGCATCACGTCATCGCGTCATCACCACCTCGAGCGCGCCAGCGGCACACGAAAAAGCCGCCCGAAGGCGGCTCTCTGTCACGTGCTCTAGATTAGCTCGATCAGGTCGCAGCGAGCGCGAGACCTTGATCCTTGCGCGACCGGCGATACGCCATGAAGCCGACGCCTGCGAAGCCGAGCAGCATCATTGCCCATGTCGAGAGTTCGGGGACAGCGCGGCGTAAGACCGATCGCGCGCCGACGGGATCGTTGATCGCGTGACAAGCGGCAACCAGCGGTCGTTCGCGGCGAGTGAATACCCCGGCGTTCTGAAGGCAGCGGCCTAGGCTGCCTTCGGACGCAGGCTAATTCAGCGGTCGTATTCGGGCTGGCCAGTGATCCCGAGGATCATCATAACCTCGGTCCACTTTTCGTAGGCATACACGTCGTCCCAACATTGTTTAACCTTTGCCTCACGAAATTTAGCATCCTTGTCGAAAGCATCGCGCTCGACCGGGTCCAGCCTAAGATAGTCCTTGATGAAGACATCAATTCCCGAAGACGGAAGACCAGTCTTCGCATTCACGATAATCGACGTTAGCGGAGGTAGGAGCAACCTGTTCATTGCGTCTGCAATTTTCCCAAGCGGTTTCGCGTACTTGGTAAACGTGCCGACCTCCTTTCCGCCACGCTTGACGACAAAGTCATGGAGCTGGCCGTAAGTTAGCTGCAGCCCTTTGTTTGTGTTTGCGGTTTCGACGATGATCGGCAGCGCAAGCCGCGCGGTCAGAGAGGCCCATTTGTCGCCCGAGAACTCCGCTGCCAACGCGTTCTTAGGCAAATCAACTTTGGGCAACTCGGTGACCCTGAAAACAGGCTCCCGAAGGCGATGCTCGCGAAGCCCCATAAGAGCCCAGGTGGTAACTCGATCTGGCTCCTCTTCCCCGACGACCATTCGGCTGATTTGGCCCCTGGGTAGGCCGAGCTCATCGGCTAGTTCACCGGGGGTCATCCTTACTTCCGAGAGCCATTCCGCCACGTTAATCTTCAATTTTGCTAACATTTTCAATGTCCCTTATTGTGATATCGTTAGACTAAGGACGGGACGATTAGCACAGCAGACCTCTAATGTCAATTACTTTTACTTAGAGGCGCTTATATTAGCGAGTGGCTTGTTAGGAAAGTCGGCCAATCATGCTCGCCGGCATGGGTTGGCGGTCGACCGCGAGAAATTTCACCACGTTCTCCATCGCCAAGCGGCGCGCAGCGCGGGCCGGTGGTGCGTTATTTCGGGGTTAGCTGGCGTTGGATGAAACTGTATGACGCCGAGCGAAAGGCCGCGAAGTAGCGCATGAGCGTATCGGTGACAGCGCGGCAGCTATCGCTATTCAAAGACCGACGCCAGCGCGGGGTGTCGGCATTACCGACACCATCGGAATTTTCCCTGCACGTCACCATCGCCGACGTATTGCGGCGTTGAGCGCTGCCCGACGTCGAATGGTCGCATTTCCCCGCCGGCGAATTGCGCACCGCCGCCACCGCCGGCCGGCTCGCGAGGATGGGCGTCCGGCGCGGCTGGGCTGACTTCCAGATCTTCCATGCCGACGGCCGCTGCTTTTTCCTCGAGGTAAAAAGGCCGCGCGGAAGGCTGTCGCCGGACCAGCAACGGATCGCCGATCACATGCGCAGGGCCGGCCATGCTTTCGAGGTGGTCGACAGCCTCGAGGTGGCGATCCGGGTGCTGGTCCGGTGGGGCGTGGTGCGATCAGGAATTCATGTCCAGTGAGGGTGCCGGTTGTCGCCGCGGTCGTTCGGAACCAGCCTGTCCCAATGCAGGTTCAATGGACGCCCCACCTGGTTCAACAACGGCTGCGCGAAGCCTTCGCGGTCGAATTGCGGCTGCCCGAGGCCGGCCGTCCGCGCGGAATGGCCAGCACATGGCCGGCAACGCCGACCTATGAGTTCAAGGATCTGGTGAGCTGGAGCGATAGCCGCGAACGGGTGTGGAAATCCTGGGAACGAGCGAAAGGTGCGTTCCCTTTCGAGGTGAGCCGCATGGAAGAAAGTTTCGGCTGGCTAACGCTGGTCGATGAGGGCCAGCGGCGCTGCCTCGCCGCCTGGGCGCTGGCTGCCGCCAGCGGGCTCCCGCTGCGCAAGGTACTGCGCAAGCGCGGTTGGTCGAGAACCACCTTCTATCGCAAGATCGACGCCGGCGCCGCCCGTATTGCCGTCATCCTTGCTGAGCGCGGGGTCGCGGTTCGGTGACCAACGAAAGGGCGTGCGCCTGAGCCGAGGCCGCAGCACCGGCCGAAGTTCGTCGCCGGCGGGCGCCGGCAAATCGCTTGGCAAAAAATACCTGGCGTTGTCCACCAGGTCCGCGATCAGCGGCACGCTGATCCGCAAATGGCGGATCGTCGCGTTCGACGTCAGGTGCGGGACCAGGCGAACCATGTGCGGCTGCATGGGCGGGCACGCTGGCCCTGTTCGCCGGATCGGTCAACGGCCCTGTAGGGGTGCCGGATTCGCAGCGCGGGCGGTCCGCGCGTTATTTCGGGGCGCCGGCCGAGCAAAAAGGGCTCACCGCGGGGGCTTTGCTCGGTGTCAAACCCAGTTACGCGGAAGGTAGGCCGGTCGGCGATCCGGAACGTCCGCCACGCTGCGTCCGGCCAGCTCGTCAAGCCGTTCTCCGCTCAGATCTTGTTCGGCAAGCAGCGCTGCGGCAACGCGTTCGAATTCGATCTCGATGCCGGCGCACTAGCGTGCGCGTCATTCTTCGCAGCCGCTCGAGGTCGCAGCGCTCAATCTGCTCGGCCATCAATGCGACCTGATAGAGGTCGTCGCCGTCACCGCCCTGGGATGAACCGAGCAACTCGGTCTCCGCCTCGGTGCCGGCCATGAAGCCCATGATGCGCGCCCGGTAGACGGCACCGTCGGAGCGGAGTTTGCATCGCTGAAGCCAGATGTTTTCGCACTCCAGGGGATCATGGGTGATCGCGTAGCCGGCAGTGCCAGCGTCGTAGTCCGGGCGAATACTCGCCCCGCCACACGCCAGCGTCAGGACGCGGGCGACCACGGCGTGTCCGGCTTCGTGGGTCGCGGTGTGGCGCGGATCGTTCAGTGGGTTTCGTTTGCGAGCCATGTCGCGTGCCTTCATCGTGCCTTCGGGCCGCTTCCCACAAAGCAAAAATGTTTTGTGTTCAAACGGATAGCCCTATCGCGTCGCTAGTTTCACAGACTGTTGGCCTGCTCCAAAACGCCTGACTTCGACGGGTTCAACCATCTTGTTCGCATACGATGAAACCGCACTGCAAACAACACCGCAGTTCCATCTAATCAGGGCTCTCCCCGACCTTGTCCGGCCGCCGGGGAAGTTTTAAGAGAGCGTTAAGGGTGACACCCGCCCGACCCCGCAAATCCAACGTGGCGCTCAAGAAAATGGCAATCGCCGATTATATCAGCCGCAAGCGCGCGCGGCGTTTCGCAATCGCCCTGATCGTGCTGGTTCCGGCGCTGTATTTTGCGCCGTATGTGACGCTGTTCTTCATCGCCTGCGGCGCGCTCGACATCAGCCGCCATTTCAAGGTCACGCTCGACATGGCCGAGAAATATTTTCTCGGCAATGGCATTCCGACCTGGCTGCTGTCGCCGGTCAATCTGCTCGCCGACATGCTGTCGGCGCGCAATCTCGGCATGTACCGGCTGGAGGATTTGCCGGCCGAGCACCGCGCCGAGATCGAGGCCTGCGTGAAGGCGTTCGTCGACAACGGCGACCTGATCAAGGCCCGCGTCTCCGAGGTGCTGGGCGACAAAAAGCGCGGCATGCTGACGTTCAAGTGGTACGCGAAGCAGCAGGACATCACGGTGCGGATTCCCGCCTTCGAGCAGGAATATCGCTACATCAAGACTATCGCGGTGTCGGTGTTCAACACGCGCGAAAAGACCTCCTGGCATTTCGGGCCGCTGCGCCTGACGTTCCGCGTGTTGTACAATCTCGACCCGATCGACAGCGAGAATGTCTTCATCAATGTCGACGACAAGACCCATTTCTGGAACAAGCAGCCGCTGTTCGTGTTCGACGACACCCTGTTCCATCGCTCGGTGAACGACGCCGACCAGGCGCGCTACTGCCTGTTCATGGACATCGTGCGGCCCAACCATCTGCAGCCGGTATTCGATGCCGCCGTCGCCGGAGCAGCCCTGGTCGCGTCCTCGTTCAAGACAGTGTTCTACAAGAACTGGTCGTTCATTCGCTGATCCGTTTGCGGATCACTGCACGCGGATCACGACGGTATCCGCAGCACCCGTCGCATCGATCACGGTCAATCGCGCAAAACCCGGTCCGGGCGGATCGATTAGGCGCTGGCGGCGGCTGTCGATGTCGCCGACGGAAATCCCGTTCACCATCATGGTCAGCGGCAGCACGCCGCCGGCGATCTTGACCGGCATCGCCGCGAACTGGCCGTTGTTCGAGCGATCGACGTCGATCCGCGAACCGTTCAGCGGAAACTGGATATGCGGCGCCAGTTCGCCGCCGGTCCGCACCAGTTCGCCGACGGCGCGGAACCGGCGCAGCGGCAGCGGCAATTTGGCATTGCTCGCGACCAGCACGCCCTTCGGTGGCTTCGGCAATGCCGCGGGGATTTTGCCGGTGCGCGCGAACGCGTCGAACAGGATTGGTGCCGCAGCGGTGCGGCCGACCAGTCCTGGCACCGGCGCGCCGTCGGGACGCCCGACCCAGACGCCGATGGTGATGCGGCCGTCGAAGCCGACCGACCAGGCGTCGCGATAGCCGTAACTGGTGCCGGTCTTGAACGCGATTTTGTTGTGCACGCCGTTTTCAGGCGGCGGCGTCCCGATCAGGACGTTGCCGACCTGCCAGGCCGCAGCCTGATCCATCAGCCGCAACGGTTCGCGCTCGTCTTTAGCCAGCATGATCTCGCGCAGCGGTCGCGTGGTGCCGAGCCGCGCCAACCCGGAATAGAGCTGCGCCAGATCCTGCAAGGTGACACCGACGCCGCCGAGCCCCATCGCGAGCCCCGGCGCTTCGTCCTTCGGCAGCACCAGAATGCCGCCGGCCTGTTTCAGCCGCGACGACAGCCGGCTGGCGCCGACACGGTCGAGCAGCGCAATCGCGGGCACGTTCAGCGAGAGCTGCAGCGCCTTGCGCACCGGCACTGTGCCCTGAAACGTCATGTCGAAATTTTCCGGCGCGTAGGAGCCGAAGCGGATCGGACGGTCGTCGATCAGGCTTTCCGGATGCACAAAACCGTCCTCGAACGCGAGCCCATAGATGAACGGTTTTAATGTCGATCCGGGCGATCGCAGCGCGCGGGTCATGTCAACCTGCCCGGCCCGGCGTTCGTCGAAGTAATCCGGCGAACCGACCCGGGCCAGCACGTCGCCGGTTTCATTGTCGACCGCGATCATCGCCACCGAAATGTTCGGGCCCTGCGCAATCGCACGGTCGCGCGCCAGCGCCTCCAGCGTCTTCTGCAGGCTCGAATCCAGCGTCAGCCGGATGACCGGCGTATCTTTCACGATCGCGATTGCCGCATCCGAGGAATGCGGCGCCAGGATCGGCATCTGCTTGCGCATTTTTGGCACCGGCGCCGCCCGGGCCTGAACCGCATCTTCAGCCGACACGATCTTGTCTTCCACCATGCGGTCGAGTACACGGTCCCGCGCGGCGCGCGCGCGATCGGGATAACGGTCCAGCCGCCGCGTTTCCGGCGATTGCGGCAGCGCCACCAATAGCGCTGCTTCCGCCAGCGACAGCCGCTTCGGCTCCTTGCCGAAATACGCGATCGAGGCGGCGCGCACGCCCTCGAGATTGCCGCCGAACGGCGCCAGCGCCAGATAGAGATCGAGAATCTCGTCCTTGTTCAGCTGCCGCTCGATCTGGAACGCGCGCACCACCTGGCGCAGCTTTGCGTAAACCGAGCGCTCGCGCCGCGGCTCCATCAGCCGCGCCAATTGCATCGTGATCGTCGAGCCGCCGGAGACGATGTGGCCGCTGGTGACGAGCTGAAATGCCGCGCGGCCAAGCGCCAGCGGATCGACGCCGCCATGCGAATAGAAACGGCGGTCCTCGTAGGCGAACAGCAGCTTCAGATAGCCGGGATCAACAGCGGTTTTTGCATCGACCGGCAGCCGCCAGCGGCCGTCCGCCATGGCATAGGCGCGGAGCAGTTTGCCGTTGCGGTCGACGATGGTGGTGGAGACTTGCCGGGCTTGGTCGAGCGGCAATGGGCCGAGTGAGAAAACCCAGGCGGCGAAGGCGGCGACAGTGATCAGGCCGGCGACGGCCGATACAGCCGCCGCCTTCTTGATCCGTCGCCAGCGACGTCCGTTATTCGCCGCCGGCGCTATGGTCGCCTCCCCGTTCATTTCGCCGAACGCACCTCGACTGTGCCGGTGCCGGAGCGGCCGTAGCGCGAGGGGTTGTACATGTCCTCGACATAGGCCTGCGGCAGCACGTATTTGCCCGGCGATACCGCGCGCACGACATAGGCAACCGTAAACACCGCCTTGTCGTCGCTGGCGCGGTCGATGGCCGCGGTAAAGCGGTCGTCGCGGAACTCGGTATTTTCCGGCTCCTCGCCGTCCTCGATCCAGTCCAGCGTGCCGCTGTCTCCGGACGAGACCAGATGCGGATTGTCGATCTCGAGCCCGGCCGGCAGATAGTCGGACACCATGATGTGCCCGAACTCCGGCTTGGCCTCGGTGACCTTCAACACCACGGCAAAACGATCGTTCTGCTTGGCCTTGCTGACATCGGCCGGCTTGCCGTCGAGCGTAAAGTAATTGCGCTCGATCTTGAAGCCGTTCGATACCGCGGGCTCCGGCGTGATCGGCGAACCCGACACCGAGACCACCGCCTGGACCGGCGCATCGCCGGTATTGGTGATCTTGACCGGTTTGCCCGCCACCGCTTCCGCCTTGTAGCTGCGATAGACCGCGGTCTTGCTCGGCTGGCCGTCGATATCGAGCGTCAGCGTCTCCTTTGCCAGCGCGCGCGCCGCCAGCACCATCCAGGCGTTTTCCTGGGTCGAGGTGTAGGGCGTCAGCCCCCGTGCTGCTTCGACCCGCAACACGGCCTGCGTCAGCGTCGCCCGCGGGGCGTTGCCTTCGCTGGCGAGCGACACCAGGGCTGCGGCATCGCGCAGCGCCGAACCGTAGTCGACCCGGCCGAACTCGATCACGGGCTTTGGCGCCAGCGCATCGAGCGCTGCGCCATAGACCCGTTCCGCCCGCGCCTTGTCGCCGACCAAAGCCAGCGCCGCCGCCAGTTGCGATTTGGCGATCGGAGTGGCGAGGTTGTTCAGCTTGGTATCGGCGAGATAACGGAGATCGCCGATTGGGGCTGCACCATTGCGCGCGAGCACATAGAGGCCATAGGCCAGATTGCGGCCGCCGTCCTTTTCCGGCTCATTGGCGTTGACCACGGAGTTGCGGATGCGGTCGAGCGCGCTCTTGAACAGCACGTCCGGCACCGCAAACCCCTTTTCACGGGCGCGGGTCAGGAAATCCGTGACGTAGGCATCGAGCCAGGCGTCATCGCCGCCGGCCGACCACAGCCCGAACGATCCGTTCGAGCCCTGCCGCGCCAGCAGCCGCTCAATGGCGTCCTTGATGCGCTCGTCGACCGCGGTGTCCATGGCGAGATGAGCGCCGGCTGCGAGATCGTTGACATACAGCAGCGGCATCGCGCGGCTGGTGATCTGTTCGGAACAGCCATAGGGATAGCGATCCAGCGCCTTCAAAATGGTCGCGGCATCCAGCGCCGTCGAAAAGCTCACCGACAGCGAGACGCTGCCGGTGCCCGGCACCAGATCGGAGAACATGTCCGAGGTCAGCGTCAGGCTTTCGCCTTTTGCCAGAGTCCGGATCGAGCGGCGCGCCAGGATCTGCGTCGCCGCCTTGACGTCGAGCGCATAGTGCCGCGATAGCGCTAGGCCATTCGGCCCAGATATGTCGACGTCGAGATTGGCGGTTCCGGCGCCGCCGGCGTCCAGCGCCAGCGTCATCGAGGTCCGCTGCTTCGCGGCTAGCTTGGCGGTCGTGGTCGGATTGCCGGTCACCTTCACCGGGCCCGAAGTCTTGACGGTGATGCTGTAATCGCCGGGCGCGCCCTCGACATTGTCGAGGTCGATACTCATGGTGCCGTGGTCGCCATTGAGCAGGAAGCGCGGCAAGGTTGCCGTCAGCACGACGGGATCGCGCACGATGACATCGGTCGTGGCCCGGCCGACCTTGGTCGAGCTCCACGCCACCGCCATCACCCGCGCGGTGCCGGCGAATTCCGGTATGTCAAAGCTGATCTCGGCTGCCCCGTCGGGCCCGACCGTGACAACGCCGGAATACAGCGCCAGCGGCTTTTGCGTCGGCGGATTGCCCTGCAGCTCGGCGCCGGCGGAATCGCCGCCGGTCTTGAGCTGGCCGCGCGTTCCCTGCATGCCGTCGATCAATTGCCCATAGAGGTCGCGAATTTCCGAGGTTAGGCGGCGCTGGCCGAGGTAATAATCATCAGGCGCCGGCGGCTTGTAATTGGTCAGATTGAGAATGCCGACATCGACCGCGGCGATCACGATCTTGGCGTCCTCGCCGGGGTTGAGCCCGCCGAGCTTGACCGGAATCTTCAGCGCGCTGCCCGGGCGCACCAGCGCCGGCGGCGACAGATTGACCTGCAGCGTGCGGGTCTTCTTGTCGATGCCGAACCATTTTAGCCCGATCGCCCGTCCAGGCATCCGCAACGCCGCCGCATCGAGCGGCCGGCGCAGGGTCGCCAGCACATAGGCGCCGGCGCCCCAATCCTTGCCGACGGCAATCCTGACCTGCTGGGTGCCCTCCTTGACGTCGGTGGTCTGCGTCGTCAGCAGCCGATCGCCGAGCACGTTGATGGTGAGCTTTCCGACCGAACGGGCGTTGACCGACACCACCATGGTGTCGCCGGACTGGTATTCCGGCTTATCAATCGAGGTTTCGAGGAGGTCCGGCGTGTCGGCGCTGCCGTCCGAATACCAGCCGACATCGAATTGCACCGAGGTGATCGGGCCGTCGACATCCGATGATTTGACGTCGAGGCGGTAGCGGCCGGGCTGCGGCGACAGCGTCACACGCGACGGCTTGTCGGCGGTCAGATTGAGATCGCCGTCGGCGACACGGCTGGTCGATTTGACCGGCTCATATTCCCAGGACGAGTTCTGACGGTACCATTGATAGCGGGATTCCATCTTCAGCAGTTCGTAGCGCAGGCCGTCGCGCGGCAATGGCTTGCCGTCGGGGGCGAGGAACACCACGTCGAATTCGGCCTTGTCGCCTTCGGCTACGCTCTTGTCACCGAACAGCGGCTTGATGCCGATCAGGTTGGTGGCGGGCGCCACAGGGAGCACCAGCTTGCGTTCGACCGCGCGGCCGCCGCTCTCCGCCAAGCGGATGAAGATCTGGGCCTCCTGCGGCCGCGTCGATGACGGCGGCTTTGCCAGTGAGACCGGGAAGGTCGCGACGCCATTGGCGTCGGCCTCGGGCAGGTTTTCGATCGGCGTGCGCTCGTTGCTGGCGGTCTCCTCGTCGGCGACGCCGAACTGGTAGCCGGGGTAACCGGGCCGTGCCGCGGCCGGCGCGACCAGCATATCGCCCTCGAGCTGCAGCCCGGAAGCGGGTGCGCCATAAAGGAAATGTCCGTCGACCTTAAGTTCTACTGGAACTTCAGCTTTGATCAGCTTGTCCTTGGCGGTGAGATCGAATTCGATCCGCTCCGGGATGTAATCCTCGACCATAAAGGTGGTCTCGCCGACCGACGCCCCCTTCGGATCGGTGAAGGCGCGCACCCGCCAGGTCCCGGTCGGGACCGCGGAATTGAGCGGCACTGCCATGGATCGGCCACCCGCGCCCTGGTCCGCCAGCACCGCGCGGCGGAACTCGACGCCGTCGGGCCGTTCGATCACCAGCGTCAGCGGCCCGCCGGTCATGGCGTTGCCCTGCCCGTCGCGCAGCAGTGCCGTGAGATAGACGGTTTCGTTCGAGCGGTAGACGCCGCGCTCGGCATAGACGAAGGCGTCGGCGCCGTTAGGAACCGCCCGCCCCGCGACGCCGCGGTCGGTGAGGTCGAACGCGCTGGTCTTCAGGCTGAGGAAGGCGTAGTCGGCCTTTTCACTCATCACGGTCAGGAGCGCCGGTGACAGGCCGCCCTCGCCGCGCGCCAACCCGGCCTCGAACAGCACGTGGCCGGATTCGTCGGTCTTGCGCGTCGCCAAAATCTCGTTGTTGCGCGCGACCAGTTTGACCTCGGCCCCGGCGACCGCGTCCGTCGACGCCAGCGAATTGACGAAGACATGGACGCCGTCATTGCCGGAGAACGCGGTCAGGCCCATGTCAGAAACGATGAACCATTGGGTGGCCAGCGTGCCGTCATCGTCGCTGCCGGGGCTTTTTGGCGCGGCCGTCATCACGTAGACGCCGGGTTGCAGGTCGCCGAGCGCCTGATCGACCGGAAACGCGGTGATGACGTCCTGGTTGAGCGTGGTGGCGGTGGCGAGTTCGTCGGACCAGACTTTGACGCCGCGCTCGTCGCCCAGATCAGAGAGCTGATAGCGGCTCAGCGTCTTCTGGAAATCGCTGTCGATCACGGTGTTGATCAAATTGCGGTCGCCGATCCGGAATACGGTCACGTTCACCGCCGGCGTATTGACGCTCACCAGCGGTATGCCGCGCTGGCCGGTGCGCGGCAGCACATAGGCCCGCCCGGTGAAGCGCACGAACGGCGCGCGGTCGCGGACATAGATGTTGAATTCAGCCGATTTCGGCAGGCTCTCCTTGACGGTGGACGGCAGGCCCGCGCGCAGATTGATGTTGTAGCGCTCGCCATGCTTCAGGCCGTCGACGCAGAGCTGCTTGCCCTCGGCCGACAGCGCCGGCTTGTCGGTGCCGGCCAGCGCCAGGAACGGCGCGAAATCGACCCGTTTGGCCAGATCCTCGGAAAACTGGAAGCAGGCCCTGGGCGATGCCCCGTCGGAATCGACGGTGTAATCCAGCAGCCGGAAACCGTGCTCGTCGCGCATCTTCTCATACTGGCCTCTGATATCGGCGACCTCGCGCATATCCAACGACAGCCGCAACGCATCCAGCGCCGGCCGCCACAGCTTTCGGTCCGACATCGCGCGGCCCAGCACCGCCAGCGCGTCGGCCTCCTCGGCCGGGTTGCCGGCGCGCTGGTAGGCGATGTAGGCGGCAGTCGAGGCGCGCTCCAGCAGAAAGGTCTGCTCACTGGAGGTGGCGGAGCGGATCTGGAAAATGGTTTTAGCCAGCCGCAGCCAGTTGGCGCTGTCCTCCGGCGTGGTAGCGGCGATCTGCCCGAGGATCTGCAGGCCGGTCCGGAAGTCGAGCCGCTTGAAGGCGGCATCGGCGTCGGTGCGCAAGCTCGCGTTGGATTTGGCGACCGGCCCCGCTTCGCTCTTGATCTGGGCCTCCAGTTTCACCGCCGAATCGGCGAGATCGTCGCGTTTGAAGGCCTTGTCCGCTGCCTGCGCGGTGGCGAGGCCAAGAGAGAGCCCAAGCGCCAGCGTGGCGCAAAATGCTGCGGCGCGAACCAGACCGATCATGATGGAGCTCCTCGGGCCCGCGGACGAACGCCGCGTGGCCAACAAATGGGCGCGAAAAGGTGACGGACTCAAGGCGCGAAAATGAACGGGCGAAAAAGTCGCATGTAACATTGCCGAACGCGTCCTTGGCATTTTCCTGAGCCGGCCGAAAGCGGGTTACCGTCGCAGCCGCCTGGTGGGCGGACCAAAACCTGTCGGTCCACCGCCAGCTTTTGTCGCGCGGTCCTCCAAATCGGTTCGGAACGGGCTTGGCGCGGAAGCGGATTTTTCATATTGGCAGTGCTAGAAGACGCCAGACGGTCCCATAGCTCAACTGGATAGAGTAACGGATTTCTACTCCGTGGGTTGCAGGTTCGAATCCTGCTGGGATCGCCAGTGATTTCAATAAGATGAGTGTTTGGTTCGTGAAAAATCCGTATCGCGTTGTGTATTGAAGAAAACCCTTTGATATCAGGCTTTCCCGTCTAGTACCGATCAGTCAATGCGACACGGACGCGACACGGCTGTTTCAGTTTTTGTTCTCAATGCTGGGGGAATCTGAGTCGATGAACAACGGACAGGATCAACCCCCGTCTACCCCGCCTCCGGCCCAGATTTTGACGCCGAACGAAGCGCTACAGATGCGTGTGCTTGCCGCTCAGCGTGCGCATGATAACGAGAAGGAATTCGCGGCCGCCGCCAATGCGGACCACAGATGAACAATCCGTTCTTTCCTTTGGTCCTTATCCTGATCGTTTTACTAGGGCATTTTAGGCCCGTTGCCCGCGAGCTTTTGGGCAAGTTTACAGCCGTGGCAGACTTTGGTCGCCGCTATGATAGCCGTTCTCGCGGCAGGCATCGCTTGGTGGAACACCACACGGACTCTTCGTAATACTGAAAAGCTGGATCGCCGGCGCCGAGCGCAAAAGCATGCTGCGTTACGCGCGGTGCTTCCTTTGGCTCTCAGCGAGATCACAAGATATGCCGCCGATCACGCAAAGATTTTAGCCGCCCTTCGCGGGCAATGCCAAAACGGCGTTCTCGTGCACGCACGCCACCAGTTCTCGATGGGTCCCGTTCAAGTCCCCGGGGATATAATTGCTACCTTTGCGGAGTTCATCGAATTTTCTGACGATCACGATGTGACGCTCTTCAAGAGTTTGTTGCGAGGAATTCAGATCCAGCAAGTACGATTCCGCAGTCTCATCGAAGATGTTGGACAGACCCACGGAACGACCACCGTGCAATGGATTGAGCAGATCATATTGGACACCGCGACAATATATGCCGGCGCAGCCGCGGCCTTCGAATATGCCCGCGGGGAGCAGGACGACATTCCGGAAGGCATGATGTGGAAGGGCGTTAGAACCGCCCTGAATGTTATGGGTCCAGGGCAAAATATTATGCCTTCCGTTCACGCGACAATCGATCGTCGCGAGCAATCTTCTCCCGGACCAAAGTAACGTCACCGCTCACTCGTCCGGATCATCCACGCTCCTGAAAGGTGATCGGTTGGGCCGCGCCCGCCTTATATCGCAAGCTGTAGCGGCTTGCCGATGCTGCCCCAGCCGCGCTTCAATACGCCATGCTCCAACGGCGCGGGCCGACGTGCGCGAACAGAAAATCACTCTCGGGGAAATGCGGGCGTCGGGACCGATCCGGATTCTCGTCTATTGCCAGGACTATTGCTGCGCCCATTCGGTAACGGTCGACGCCAGCCAGCGGCCGGATGACGTCCGACTGTCCGATCTGGAGCCGAAGTTCACCTGTCGGGCTTGCGGGCATCGCGGCGCAGACGTCAGGCCCATGTTCGATGGGTACGGGCCGGGTAGAGACTCTAGGAGCCCTCTCACGAAACCATTTTCCCGGATCTTGAAATCGTCCCGAAACGAACCAATGCTTCGATCCCCTCAATCCATAAGGGGATGTGATCATGTTGCCGCTTATTCTGAATGCGATTTACCGCCATTTCCTCAAGGCCGCCCTTCCCGGCATTGCAAGCGTGGGAGCAAGGCGATGACCGAGATTTTGGCACCGCTGCTTGCATTCCTCAGCATCAGCGTCTTTGTCGCTCACGCGTTCGATGCGTACCGCACGGGCTAGAGCCGCGAAACCGAAGCCCCGTCCATTTGAACCTTTTCCGAGGTCCGCAGACCCATCTAAGAAAGCGCGCGGTCCCCTATCCCCCGCTTCACCGAAAGAGAGCCCCGCACGCCCCAGGCGGGGCTTTCGCTTTTCGGGCGCGGTCTGGCGGCTGGCCTGTTTTGAACCTTTGCCCCGTCGCGCCGTTCTACAATCATAAATCCAAATCGGCAAAAACAGGCGCTGGAAGCCAAACTCGCGAGATGCCGCGAACTGGCTGAGGAATTCCGCCAAGGCCCCACGGCCCAGATGATCCGCGACTTGGAAGATGAACTTCGCCAGCAAATCAAGGAACTGGAAAAACGGTAAGGCCGCCTCAGTTGGCGGGCCGCTCACTTCGTCCATTTTTGGAGTGGCGAGGATTTCGACATGAAGGTTTTTATTGCGGCATGCATTGCGGCCGGTGTCCTTTGGGCTATGGACGTCGAGATGAATGGCGGTCGTTACAGCGACGTGGTCAAGAAGGCGATCATGAGCGCTTTTCCGAGGTGAAGCCGCTTCGCCGAACACGCGCCGGGGTTCCAGAATTAACCCGCCGCGCCGCTATCAAGCTTAACAAGCGAGTTCCGTTGCCAAGGAGCGCGAACGGCATCACGGTTGTTTACCGGACATTGCCGCAACGTCCGGCGTCTCGATCTAGGCAAAGCCGTCAAGCGATCATATTCCGCTTGGCGGCTTTGTTTTGCAAAGACGGTGCGTTGCTGATCTGAGCCAAGACGCTTGACTCCCCGAACGGTCAATATCGACCGATTCGAAGAGACTATCATGAGGGACGATCTCAAGTGTCGATACTGCTTTGGAACGGGCCAAAAGGTTGAAATGACGCCCGCAAAGTTTGGGCAAAAACTGCCACCCTATAAGCCCTGCCCGAGCTGCGGCGGGACCGGCGTTCCGCCCAAACCGGTCAAGGTCTGGCGGCGCCGGTCCATGCGCCGGGTACGCTGAAATGACGAAGCAGCCCGCCGGGCGTGAACAGGCGGGGCTGCTTGGGGCCTCAATGCCGCGTAGCGATCATGTCCTGAAGTGCTTCCCAGGCGGCATCTGCAGATTACGGTGACAGTGCACTCAATAGAAGCATCATCGGAATGATCGCGCGGTGGCCGATTTTGTGTCATCCCCGCAACAATCCCTTTGTTCCTTGGATGGAACAGCATTTTTGATTCACGCCCTTGGCTCGCCGGTGCAAGTCTCTCAAAACCGGGGCTGGGTTGCGTTTCAAACCAATCTATTTTGAGCCCGGCGGGGCCGCTGGTCATACTCCCGGCGGCCCTTTCAATTGACGGGATGTGCGCGGGCTTCTCAGGGACCTCCCTCTCTGCCGGCCTTGTGTGTTGCGCTCGAGCCTGTTCGCGATCGCATTTTTGTCGTCCGGGCCCGGGCGCGCCCCTCGCCGTTCCTCGTTAGGATGCGCACCGCGATCAGCAGGGGCTCGGGTCTGTTCCGGGCGCAACCTATGGGGAGATTTGCCTCCCCGCTCGGCGCGATTCAATGACGCATACCCGCCGTTGCAAACAAGCCCAACCAGGCAGAACATCCGCCGGCCCAATACTTGGGGAAAAGCAATGAAAGCAATGAAGGTCGTTGCCGCGACACTTGCCTTGCTTGTTTCAAGTGCTGCCGCCGCTGAGGAGTGCAAGACGTGCTCAATGGCCGACGCCTGCATCAAGGCGTACCTCAAGGCTACGTCCGAGGCCCAAACTGCCACGAAGCTGGCAATCCGGGACTGGAAGCAGAATCTGGACAAGAAGGCCTCCGCAGAATTGTCCAACAGAGGCACGCTCGCATTACAGGACGCCATGGAGTCGCAAGTTCGCTTGGAGCTTGAGCGCCTGAAAGAATGCCTGGCCAAGATCAGGTAGCTGAGCCCCAGGCGGGAATTACGGCGACCGTGCTCTCAATAGAAAACATTACGGCGAACCGTTCGCGAGCAGCATCAAGTGCACAGTTTCCGCAATTCCGCGAAATCGAGCCGATCACGTATGTGTCCGGTACCGGACTTTGACCGCCCATCCACTGCCTTTTTTTGGGCACTTATCAGGAGGAAAAGGACGATCTTGGCATTCTCCCGGTAACCTGGCGGCCACCGCAGGGGGACGGCTGCAATGACGGATCGATCCCATGAGATTCCGCAGGACGACCTCCGCACCCTCGTCCGCATTGTCTCAGCTTGCACATTAGGCCTCTGGGCATTTGCAGCAGGTTTGCTGATAGGCGTCTTTCTGTTTTCGTGACCGAAGGCGCCTGCCCCAGTGCTGCCGCACCGCGAGCGGCCTCGGCGCTTCAGCCGAGCGCGAGGGCTGTTTTCCGAAATTGCGGAGACAGTGCACGTAATTCCAGGCCGCGGTAACATGGCAGATGAACACGGGAGAGAGCCCGGCGCGCGGTGAAGTCCTAAAGGGCGCGCGCCGGGCCCGACCATCCCCTTGGCCCGACGGGCACAGCCGAAATCGAACGTAAGACCGATTCGTGGCGAAAGCCCTGTTTGGAAGAAGAGGCCCCAACCTCGGCGGTGGAAAACTGGAGCCGTGGGGGAACGTGTGACAGCTCGGCTGTCGCAATTCAGAACGCCAAACCCGGATCAGCGTTCGGATCGCGGGCCTTCCTTTGCGTCACTGCAGAAATAGAGCCGCCGCCTCAGTCCGCCGGGAAACGGGCTTGCTTGCTTCGGCGCCAGACGTACCCGCCACCGGGGCCGCGCGCCAACAGGCACTCGTTCCATAGAATCAAACCACCAGGGTAGCTGGTGGATGGCTGCTCCCAAGCTGCAGTCCACCGGCGATACCGACACCCAGGACGTAAAGCCATCCCTCGTGAAAGTCGAACAGGTGAGAATTTACGAAGCAGCTGATGACATTCTGCACAACGACGATAAGTCCAATCCAGCTGATCAGGGTCGTTCCTGGAAATAATGCGAAATGAAAATACCACATCGCCAGCAGACCTATTGTGCCCAACAATCCCCATTGGATCGCAACGTAAAGCGTCTGGTTATGCGGATTGCGGATTGAGTTCCCCCACTCTCCGGTCCTCCCCTCGGACTGCCGTTGAAAGACTTCCTTCGTCGAGCCGGTGCCGTGGCCAAACAAGGGGGCCTCCTTGATCGATGCGGCCGACGCGCGCCAGTACGCAAGACGTTCGCCGTCCGAAGTGGCGACTTCGGGGGTGTCACGATTGAGCTTGTAGTCCCGCACAACAAAGTTGGCGCGCGTGTTAAGATAGGGAGATGCGAACCCAACGGCCGCAGTCGCTGCGAAGCCGATCAGGCAAATCAGAATGGCCTTGTTCCGCGTAAAATATTTGAAGGCGAACAAGGCTTCCAGCACGGGCGTGTAAAGCACTGCCGTTCGCGCCAGGGCGACGAAGGTCATATTGAGATAAAACCCGAGCGTCAGGCCGCCGCAAACAATGGCCAAGGCCGTGCGCCGCTTTCCGATGAGCGTGAGCACGGTCACCAATAGCGCGAAGATGCAGATCGCAAATTCCTGGCTTTGATCGATGTAATTTCGAACCGGCACGCCGGGGAATTTCGTTGCTTCGATCTTCAGATCAGGGGCGAAGAATGCGAGAAACGACACGGCCAACAATACCGAGCAGGAGGCGAGAAAGGCGATAAATGCCCAATGGCCGCGCTGGGAACGCCGGAAGTGATAGAACAGAAACGGAATCGCCAGGAGCTTGGCGACGGGCCGTAGTCCATCAAGCCTCACCGTCCACGAATCGTCCGCCCAGCACATTCCGAGGATGGCCAGCCCGAAAAAAGCGACTGGAAGAAAACTGGCAGGATTCTTCAGGGAGTTGAAAAACGATCGGTAGTGGATCGTTGGCAACAGGACGATGAACCAGATTGACATGAAGGCAGCGACTGCAGTCATTGACCACGGAAGCGCCGCAGCGGAAAGAACCGGATACAAATCCGCGCACAACAGCCAAAACCACGATTTTGGCCAAGAAGCGATCGACCGCAGAACAGGCGGTCGCTGAAGAATTGCTATGACATTGAGGCCCCCAAAGCAGGGAACCATATCCTGTGCTGCTTAAATAAGAGCCACTATAGTATTACTCGGATGGATAAATGCGCTCTTCCATCACTGATTGCAGCCTGCTACTCTTCGCCCCAAGGTGGGGCGCGGCCCGGATTGCGCTGACGGCACGCAGTCGAAACATTTGCGGCTGAAACATCGCGGTGAACTGCTCGCGAGCGACATTGACCGCACTGTCGTTGACTGCACTGCCCCCGTTATTCCGTGGTACGCACTCTCCAGCTACATTCCATGGCGCTGAAATACCTGCTGGCAACCCTTGCTCAGCTTCGTGCGATTTTGCTGCAGACATTGCTGAACCGCGTTGTCGTCGCCCAACTGCTTCCGGCAAAATCGCTGTGCGTCTCGCGTGCACGCCTGTTGCTCCTGCGGGGTGCCCATATGGCCCTGAGCCAATGACGATGACGCTCCGATCAATAACGCGATAACGGCGAGCGTGAGTTGGCGCATCGATCATCTCCATGAATTTGCGTTGAGACCCAACCGCGGGACAAGCGGCGTCCGATGCCGCTGCTGCAGGGCTCCCCCGCACTGCTCGGAGCACCTGCCTCAGTCCGCCGGGAAACAGGCTCGCTTGCTTGGGCGCCAGACGTACCCGCCACTGCAGGGAGGGCGGGGCTGCGCCCCGGCCGGGCACTCATTCCATATACGGGCGCCGGTACCCCAGCCGTCGACGACGCAGGCGCCACCCGGCGTACTATGGCAACCGACCCCACATCCGTCTGCGGCGTCAGCCGGGCCCATGCCGGTGATGATGGCGAAAAGAGCTGCGATCAAAAAGGTTTTCATACCGCTCTCCCTTTTTCGGTCGATAGCAACTCGCGGGCGACGCCCACAGTTCCCTGGGCACCATGGGCTTGCCTGATCAGTTGATTGAGCCTGTGCCTTCCTGGAGCCCCCCAGGGCCGCATCGACGATGCTGATTTCTTCCTCGAGCTCGGAACTCAGTTTTTCGACACTGACCCAACTCCCGGCGTGCATCCGGCTGTTTTGCAGCAGCCGCTGACGATGCTCGCGGATTTCTTCCAGTGCGTGACGATTTTTGAGGGTAACGTATCCAGCGACGATTTGCTCAATGGCTTTGGCCATGACCAATACTCCCCTACAGAACGCTACCGGCGATTAAACCAAAGGTTCTGCTGGCCGGCTAGCTGATTCAGCGTCCCGGCCGCACAAGTTCGAGGGTCTGATACCGCTGCCGGCGGCGGTGCCGGGCCGATTGCAGCCGCTGCACGGCTCGCCCTCGCTGACCAACAAGACGTGCCTCAGTCCGCCGGGAAACATGCTCGCTTACTTCTGCGCCAAACGTACCCTTAAACCGAAGGGAGGACGGGGCTGCGCGCCGGCAGGGCACTCGTTCCATATGCGGGCGCCGGAAACCCAGCCGTCGACGACGCAGGCGCCACCGGGCGCGGCGTTGGCAGGCGACGCAAATCGCCGTGAAATGTTGCCATTATAGCACATTGGCTCCAGAGAGAGCTCGCCTAGGTTGAGATTGGAAAGTTCATCAGCGGCCCGACTGGGCCGAGCCGGTAGTGGGCTTGGAAGCACCGGATATTGGCGAAGCCTGCCAGCCGCACGAGAAGGCAAACATCAGCGGCCTCGACAAATTCCTGGAGTGCAGCATGTGGTCTTCCAAGGCGAAGCAGTCGGCGCAGGATCCGCGGCGCAGCGAAGTCGCCCGAAGGATCATCGTTGCGGGCTGGATCGGAACCAGCGTTGGCGCAGCTGGTGTGGTCACAGAATCCAAAGCGCAACAACTTCTGCCGACTAACCGTCAGGAGATTGCAGATCAGGAGCGTCTGTCCTGGAACCTGAGCAAGTTTCCCGCGCAGCCGTACATGAACGAGATCTATTGGCAGTATTCCAAAGATACCCCTGCATTCTTTCGTGATTCCCTGCTGCAATACGTGGCCCGAACATATTATTTAACCCGCGACAATTCTGATGGATCGAAGTCGCAGGCTTGGGCAGCTGGGGGCTGGCTGGCGTTTCGATCGGGCCTTATCGGTGACGTGTTCGGCGTGCATCTAGCTGGCTATACCTCGCAACCGATTTTCGCGCCGCCCGATGAAGGCGGCACGAGGCTGCTGGCCCCGGGCCAAAATTCGATAGGTGTGCTTGGGCAAGTCTATGGGCGGGTGCAAATCGGCGACCAGGAAATTCGCGGCGGCCGCCAGTTGGTGGACACCCCCCTCATCAACCCGCAAGACAATCGCATGGTGCCAAACACGTTTGAAGGCGCCACATTGGTCTCGCTGCCGGACAAGGATCGGAACTACGATTACTCGGTGGGTTATCTCTGGACAATCAAACAACGCGACTCGAATGACTTCATTCCGATGTCGGATGCTCTGGCGGGCAGCGATGTCTTCAATCATGGTGCGGCCTTCGGAATGATCAAATACCGGCCGCTTCCCGAGCTCTCGCTTGTAGCCATGGACTACAATGTTCAAGACATGGTCAACACGGCCTTCGGCCAGGTTGAGTACGATTTCAAGCAGCCCAAGGGGGTTCCAAACTGGGTCATCGGAGCGAATGTCATCGGCCAACAAAGCATCGGAGCTAACCTGCTCACCGGAACTCCCTTCGAAACCTATCAGGCTTCTGCGAAGGTACAGATGATGTATGCGGGGTTCACCTTATTCGTCGCTGGTTCGATTACCGGCGATGAATCCCAGTTGTTTTCGCAATACGGCACCAAGCCGAATTATACCGACATGCAGCAGGCGTCTTTCGACAACGCTGGTGAAAAGGCCATCGGTGGTAGCGTAGCCTATGATTTCGGTGCTGTTGGTCTTCCCGGACTGAGCACCGGCGCTTGGTACACGCACGGTTGGGGCGCCATCAACCCCGGCATTAATTCGGGAATCCCCAATCAGAACGAATTGGATCTCTGGATACAATACCGGCCCACCGAAGGACCGCTGAAGGGCTTTCGCTTGAAGACGCAATACGCAAATGTCTGGCAGCAAGGCAACGTGCGCGAGACCCAGCCGGAATTTCGTTTCATCGTTGACTATACCGTGCTCTTCCGCCCGCCGCCGTCAGCAGCAAATCCATCCTTCGTAACAAAATAGAATCTCTGAGCGGGAGACCTTGCCCACAGGCTTAATCCAGTTTGAAGTTCGTTTTCCAGCAGTTGCAGTCCTGTGCACTCAATTGAAAGAGGCGCTGACGCAGGATTCGGAGGGCTCGAACCGCATTTCAGCGCAACGAAATTTCCTTAAATTTTTCAGCGTGATTTGCCCTGTCAAGTCCGTCCAAAGAAAATATTCCTCTTGTCCCGTTAGGCAAATCAGTGGCGTCTCTGCTTTCGTCTCACCCGATGCGAGGGGCGGATCGCGGTCGTCACGAACGTGCGGTGGGATGCGGTGGACGCGTAAGCTGCGACCGACGAGCGCGGCTGAAACGGACGGCGAAGTCGTGTGGTCCCGACGCCCGACGCCGGCGTCAAGTTCGCCAGGAGCAGGCTCCTTGCGGGCGACGGTGGCAAAAGAGCCAGGCTCACCGAGGAGAGCGCGAAGTAAGCCGTAAACCATCGCGCGGGGAAGGCCGGGATGTCTCGGCTACACCTGTAATCATTCCCTCTGTGCATTCTTGTGCAAACTGTGCCGCACAGGGGGCTACGGGTGCCAGCCGGCACCCGGTCTTCCCTGCGCCCTCTGCCGATCAGGAGGGCGGAAGATGATGCACAGCTCGGGCGATTCACGTCGCGAGAACGCGGCTGTGCGCCCTCACCGTTGTTTGACAATCGAATCTGAATTAGCGCGCCGCGGTTGCGGCAGCTATGCCCGCGGTCGCCGGCACGCAGGTTCCTTGGCCACCCGAACCGCAGTGGACGCGGCGCGCTGCACCCGGGTGCAGGTGGTCCAGACGAAGGCGATCCGGCTGCACTCCCAGTCCGGGCCCAGCGCCGCGCTGGAAACCGGTTCCGGCGAGGCAAGGCCAATCGCCAGAACCGCCGCGACGCAGCCAAGCGAGACGATGGCAGCGACGAAAGCGATATCCTTGCGGGTCCACATCTGCTGGAACATGGCGGCGGTCCTGTTCACCGGCGGAGAATAGGATCGCGCCACGCTGCCTGATGTGAAGGAGATCACAGGTTTTTGGGGCGCAGCCGCGGCTTTCCGCCGCTCCCTCCCCCGGGAAAACCGGCCCGACCCGTTCGCCTGTCAGTTCACTGGGCCGGCTGAATGACGTTGCAGTTGGTCCGGCCCGACATCAGGCAATCCTGCATCTTGCTGGCCGCGGTCAGATCGTGCGCCAGCCACAGGCCGACCGCCAGCATCGCTACCGCAATCAACAATCCGGCGATCGCGCCGCGCCGGTTCGGACTCTCTTCGGGATCGGTCATGGTCTCGTTGGTTCCGGAACGCTCGGTGTCTCTGTTGGCCGCGAGGGTGAGCCTAGCATGATCGTCGCGCCAGAGTTCGGCGGATCAATTCTGCAACACCTTGTGGGATTAGAGCTACGAGATGGGTATAAATGCTGCAAATCCGTTGCGCTCCCGCGGACATTGATAAACACTGCTGGTTCGGGGACAGCGCGTATGCGGGGCGTGCCATGAGTAAACAGGAAGCGGGATACGACTATCATCGTTACCGGAAATTGCTGGCGGAAGCGGTCGACGACGACAGGCGGCTTGAACTGATCGACCTCCTGATCAAGGAGAAGGCCCGGGACAGGCTGGAAGCGCAGCGGACATCGGATCGGGTCGCGATGACGACGGTGACCGTCGCCAGGATCCTTGGGCCGTCCGGGCGCCGCGATCATTTCAGGCTCGGCTAGCGGGCAACCGGGCCAGGAGAAACCTGATTTGCGGGACCAGACCGCCGCGGGCGTCGGCTGGCCTCATTTCTGCGACGCGAACATGACCAACGAGCCGATCAGGCCGAGCAGCGCGCAGGCCAGAAGCCTATATCGCAGTACCACAACCGCCTGCCGCGGGGCTTCGGTCGCCGTTGCCATGTCGTAAATCAGCCAGGCCGAGGTCGCACCACTCACCGGCATCAGTTTCGGCCGCTTGGTGTTCACGGAAATCTCCCTGTCTGTGCCCGTTGGACGCTGGTATTTTGCCCCGGGTTCACTTAAGCCGTGCGCCAAGCCGATCATCCCGCGTCCCACCACCGATATTGAAAGCGACAAGGCCTTTTATGAGCTTCAAGGAACCCAGTTTTGCCGATCGCCAAAAGGCGGCGCAGCAGGCGCGGCAGGACATTTTGAATAAATTCCGCGCCAAGCCAGGACCCGACGATCCCGAGGTCAAGCAGCGCCAGGCCGAGCGTGAGGCGCAGGCCGCCGCGCGCGCCAAGGTCAGGGAGGCCCGCGAGGCCGCCAGGGCCGAGCAGAAGCGTCATGAAGAGGAAGCGGCCGCGGCGGCCGCAGCCCAGCTCGCCCGTGAAAAGGAAGAGGAAGCCGCCAGACTTGCAGCCCTCGAGGCCGAACAGAAGGCCAAGCGCGACGCGCGCTATGCGGCCCGCAAGGGTGGCGGCAAGGGCAAGAAGAAGTAAGTCCGGGCGGACACTGCCGCGGAAAACACAGGCCCGCCCTGGGGGCAAGGCGAGCCTGTGAGACGGCGAAGCGTGATCTCAGTTCTTCTTCATGCCGTCGTCTTTTTTCATGCCGTCCTTCGTCATCCCGTCGTCTTTCTTCATCGCATCCTTCTTCATGCCATCGTCCTTCTTCATGGCATCCTTGGACATTGAGTCTTTGGACATTGAGTCTTTGGACATCGAATCCTTCTTCATGCCGTCGTCCTTGCCCATCTTGTCCTGGGCGAAGGCAGCGGGCGCAAGCGCGAGGCTGAGCGAAACAACGGCAGCGGAGAAGAGGCCGATATGGGTCCTGGTCGTCATGGGTTGGTCATCCTTGTTGGGTCGATTTTTTGCGGAGCGACTTCTGCCGCTCTCCCCACGACGATCCCGGGATGTCGTTTGTTACGCGCCGTCCCCAGCGCTTCCGGCGTTGTAACGGATAGTTGAAGCAGCTTTCGCGACGGCGGCGAACGATCCCGCGCTAACAGGGGTTGGACGTATTGTCGGCGAAATCCGCGCGCGAGGTGCTTCCGTCCGACTCTGTCCAAAATCCGCATTGGGTGCACCGCAGCAATCTCGGGACTTGCCGCCGCGCTCGACCTCGAACTATCAGACTAGAGAAACTTCGGCCCGATACCGGCTAACATGCGCGCAACGCCGGCCCAAAACGCGCCGAACAAGAACAGCATCAGGGGAGAAACATGCTCACACGCCGCCACGCCATCGCAACCGCGCTTGCCGCGCCCGCCATCCTGCGCTTCGGCACCGGGACCGCGCACGCCGCAACGACCCTGAAAATCTCGCATCAGTTTCCCGGCGGCACCGTCGACAAGGGCGATTTCCGCGACCGCCTGTGCCGGATGTTCGCCGACGAAGTCGCCAAGCGCTCAGGCGGCGACATCAAGGCCGAGGTCTATCCGAACTCCTCGTTGATCAAGACCAACGCGCAATTCTCCGCGATGCGCAAAGGCGCGCTCGATATCAGCCTCTATCCGATGCCCTATGCCGGCGGCGAATTGCCGGAGACCAATATCGGCCTGATGCCGGGCCTCGTCGCGACCTACGATCAGGGCATGCGCTGGAAGAAAGAGCCGGTCGGCAAGGCGCTGACCGATTTCCTGGCCGACAAGGGCATCATCCTGCTCTCCTGGGTCTGGCAGGCCGGCGGCGTCGCCAGCCGCTCCAAGCCGCTTGTGGCGCCGGAAGACGCCAAGGGCCTCAAGGTGCGCGGCGGTTCGCGCGAAATGGACATGGTGCTGCAGACCGCAGGTGCTGCCGTGCTGTCGGTACCGTCGAACGAAATCTACGCGGCGATGCAGACCGGCGCCTGCGACGCCGGCATCACCTCCTCGACCAGCCTGATCTCGTTCCGGCTCGAAGAGGTCGCGAAATCGCTGACCTCGGGCGCCGGCGCCTCCTACTGGTTCATGCTGGAGCCGCTGATGATGTCGAAGTCGATCTTCGATGGCCTGCCCAAGAACCAGCAGGACATCATCCTCGCAGTCGGCAGCGAACTGGAAGCGTTCGGCCGCAAGGGCGCGCAGGACGACGATATCGAGGTCGCCAAGGTCTATGAGAAGGCCGGCGCCAAGGTCAGCATGCTTGACGTGGCGACCGTCGGCAAATGGCGCGACATTGCGCGCGATACCGCATGGAAGGACTATAGTGCCAAGACCGCGACCGCAGCCAACCTGCTGAAGCTCGCCAGCGACGTCTCCGCATGATGCATGGTCCGATCGCGGATCAAACCGAGGTTTCCGGCACAGCCACCGGCCATTCGCCGGTGGCTGTGCTCGAACGCGCGCTTTCATTCTGCAACAATGTCATCGTCGTGTTCGCAGCGCTTGCGCTGATCGCGGCTTGTATCATCCTGAGCTACAGCGTGCTCGGGCGGGCCTTGTTCCATAGTGCCAATTACTGGCAGGACGAGGCGGCGGTGTTCCTGCTGGTCGGCGCGACCTTCATGACGTCGGCCTATGTGCAGCAACAGCGCGGCCATATCGGCATCGAGGCGTTCGTCGGATTGCTGTCGCCGACCGCCAACCGGATCCGGCTGTGGCTCGTCGATGTCGCGAGCTTGCTGTTCTGCGCGTTTTTTGCCTGGAAGTCCTGGACGCTGGCGCATGAGGCCTGGGTCGACGGCCAGGTTTCGAACTCGATGTGGTCGCCGCCGCTCGCGATCCCCTACGGACTGATGGCGGCCGGCATGACGCTGTTGTGCGTGCAGATCCTGCTGCAGATTGCGATCCCCTTCAGCGGTGCGGCGCGTCGATGACCGTGCTCGGGATTGGGATCAGCTACGGTCTTGCGACCCTGGTTGCGATGTTTTCAGGCATGCCCATTGCATTTGCCTTGGGCGCGGTCGCGGTCGTGTTCATGGGCATCTATATGCCGCACGCGTCGCTCGATACCGTGACGCAGAACGTCTACGAGGAGATGGCCTCGATCACGCTGCTGTCGATCCCGCTGTTCATCCTCAAGGGTGCGGCGATCGGCAAATCCCGCGCCGGCCAGGATCTCTATTCGGCGCTGCATGCGTGGCTGCATCGCGTGCCCGGCGGACTTGGCGTCGCCAACGTGTTCGCCTGCGCGTTGTTTGCAGCGATGGCGGGCTCCTCGCCCGCGACCTGTTCAGCGATCGGTTCGGCCGGCATCCCGGAGATGCGCAAGCGCGGCTATTCCGGCGGTTTCGCCGCCGGCATCATCGCTGCCGGCGGTACGCTCGGCATTTTGCTGCCGCCTTCGATCACCATGATCCTGTTCGCGGTGGCCGCGGAAAAATCGCTCGGCCGGCTGTTCCTCGCCGGCATCGGACCCGGGCTGCTGCTGGTGACGTTGTTCGGCACGTACGCCGTGTTCCGCTTCCGCAAGGAATATGCCGCCGCCCACGCGCTCTACACATCCACGGGCGCGAAATCGGCGATCCTCAAGCGCGACGATTTCACCATGGCCGAGCGCTTCAGCGTGCTGCCGCGCGTGCTGCCCTTCGTGCTGCTTTTGACCGGCGTCATGATCGCGCTCTATGGCGGCTATGCGACGCCGTCGGAAACCGCAGGCCTCGGCGGATTGCTGGCGCTGGTGCTGATCGGACTGATCTACAGCGTGTGGCGGCCTTCCGATCTGGCGCCGATCCTCAAATCGACCATCCGCGAATCCACCATGCTGATGATGATCATCGGCATGTCGCTGCTCTATTCCTATGTGATGAGCTATCTGCACATCTCGCAATCGGTCGCCGAATCGATCGTTGCGATGCATCTGCCGCGCTGGGAATTGCTGTTCGCGATCCTGGTGATGGTCGTCGTGCTCGGGTTTTTCCTGCCGCCGGTGTCGATCATCCTGATGACCGCGCCGATCATCCTGCCGCCGTTGCGCGCCGCCAATTTCGACATCATCTGGTTCGGCGTCGTCATGACCATCGTGATGGAGATGGGCCTGATCCATCCGCCGGTCGGCCTCAACATTTTCGTCATCCGCAACGTCGCGCCGGATATTCCCTTGAGCGAAGTGATCTGGGGCACGCTGCCATTCGTGTTGTTGATGATGCTGGCGGTGCTTTTGCTGTGCTTCGTGCCCGGAATATCGACGTCCCTGCCCGATCTGGTGATGGGACCGGACGGGGGAAGGTAACGCAGCGAATGGCGAGTAGCGAATGGAAAACCCCATTCGCTACTCGCCATCCGCAACTCGCCTCTTCGCATTCAGCGCCGACGCCACACGGCTAACCGGCGGACGTCCGATCAGCTTGCTGACCGCATTCGTCGCCGCCAGCAATTTTGCCATATCCACGCCTGTCGTAATCCCCATGCCTTCCAGCATATAGACCACATCCTCGGTCGCGACATTGCCGGTGGCGCCAGGCGCGTATGGGCAGCCGCCGAGGCCGCCGGCCGCGGAATCGATGACGCGGGCGCCCTCCTCCATGCCGGCATAGAGATTGGCGAGCGCCTGGCCGTAAGTATCGTGGAAATGCATCGCGAGATGGGCCATCGGCACGCTGCCGGCCACCGCCCGCAACAGATGCCGGGCCTTGAGCGGGGTTCCGACGCCGATGGTGTCGCCGAGCGAGACTTCGTAGCAGCCGAGGTCCCACAGCGTTTTGGCGACGTCGACGACGGCCTCCGGCTTCACCTCGCCGTCAAAGGGGCAGCCGAGCACACAGGAAATATAGCCGCGCACCTTGATGCCGCCGGCCTTGGCGCGAGCCAGTACCGGCTTGAAACGCTCGATCAATTCCTTAACCGAGCAATTGATGTTGGCGCGCGAAAACCCTTCCGAGGCCGAAGCGAATACCGCGATCACCTTGGCGCCAGCCGCTTGCGAGGCCTCGTATCCCTTTTCGTTCGGCACCAGCACGTGGAATTCGGCGCCTGCGATATGGCTGACGCCGCGCAGCACCTGATCGGAATTGACCATCTGCGGGATCGCCTTGGGCGACACGAAAGCGCCGACCTCGATGGTCGGCAGTCCCGCGCCGATCAGCGCCTCGATGAAGGCGATGCGGTCCGCCACGCTGATCGGAGTCTTCTCGTTCTGCAGGCCGTCGCGCGGGCCGACTTCGACGATGCGGACGGTATCGCTCATCAGGCGGCCGCCGGCTCGACTTCGGCGAGTTCGACGCCTTCGCCGACGATGTCGCCGACCTTGCACTTGATCTTTTTCAGCACGCCGGCATAGGGCGCGCGCAGGGTCTGCTCCATCTTCATGACTTCCAGCGTCAGGATCGCCGCGCCCTTCTCGAGCGTTGCGCCCTCCTCGGCCAGCAATGCCACCACCGTGCCCGGTAGCGGCGCCACGATCTTGTCTTCGCCGACCTGTTCCTCGGTCTCGCCGCCGAACGGATCGACCCAATGCAGGTCGAAACGGCCGTTGCGGGTGCGCAGATAGAGTTCATGGCCCTCGATGACGGCAACGACACGGGATTTCATGCTCTCGAGCGTCAGATCGAAACCGCCGTCCGCGACCGGCGACGCGGCAAAAACCAATTCGCGGCCGCCGATCGATAGGGTCGACGGCCCAGTCCCATAGTGCAGGATGACCTTCTGCTCGGCGCCCTGCGCCTGGCGAAACGAAAACGCGCGCTGCCGCCGGCCGACGGGCATCCAGCCAAACGTCTGCCAGGGCGACCCGGCGTCGCTGCGCGCGGTCTTCTGCTCCTCATTGACGATCGCGGCCACAGCCGCGCAAAGCTCAAACTCGCCGGCAGCGCCCTTGTCGACCGTCAGGCTCTTCAGTTCGCGTTCGATGAAGCCGGTGTCGATCGTATTCGCCTGCACATCGCGGTGTGTCACCAGCGCCGACAGGAACGGGATGTTGGTGACGATGCCGCGAACGTCGGTCTCCTCCAGCCCGCGATTGAGCCGCTCGATGGCGGCCGCCCGCGTCGGCGCCCATGCGATCACCTTGGCCAGCATGGCGTCGTAATAGGGCGACACCGCATCGCCGGCGCGATAACCGGCGTCGATGCGCAGGCCGTCGGTGGCATCTGGCGTCCGCCAGGTCTTGATGCGGCCGACCGAGGGCATGAAATTCTTCTGCGGATTTTCCGCATAGACCCGCGCCTCGATGGCATGGCCGTTCAGCTTGATTTCATCCTGCTTGAGCGGCAGCTCTTCGCCGAATGCCACGCGCAATTGCCATTCGACGAGATCGATACCGGTGATCAGCTCGGTGACGGGATGCTCGACCTGCAAACGCGTGTTCATCTCGATGAAGAACACATCCTTGCCGTCGGAGACGAATTCGATGGTGCCGGCGCCGACATAGTTGACCGCGCCCGCCGCCTTGCGCGCCGCGGCGCAGACCGCATCCCGCTGCGTGGCATTGAGCGTCGGCGACGGCGCTTCCTCGATCACCTTCTGGTGCCGCCGCTGCAGCGTGCATTCACGCTCGAACAGCGACAGCAGATTGCCGTGGCTGTCACCGATGATCTGCACCTCGATATGCCGCGGATTCTGGACGTATTTTTCGATCAGCATGCGGTCGTCGCCAAACGCCGCCTTGGCCTCGCGCTTGGCGCTCACGATGGCGGCCGAAAGCTCGCCGGCCGAATTGACCACGCGCATGCCGCGGCCACCGCCACCGGCGGAGGCTTTCACCAGCACCGGGAAGCCGATCTGGTCGGCGGCCTTGGCCAGAACCGCCTCGTCCTGGGCCTCGCCGTGATAGCCGGGCACCAGCGGCACGCCGGCCTTTTCCATCAGCGCCTTCGAGCCGGATTTGGAGCCCATCGCCGTCATCATCGCGGCGGTGGGACCGACGAACACCAGCCCGGCGTCGAGGCAGGCTTGCGCGAATTCGGCGTTCTCGGACAGGAACCCGTAGCCGGGATGCACCGCCTCGGCGCCACTTTGGCGCGCGGCTTCGATGACGCGCGCGATATTGAGGTAGCTGTCACGCGCCCGCGCCGGCCCCAGCAGCACCGCCTCATCGGCCTCGGCGACGTGCAGGGCGTCACGGTCGGCCTCGGAATAAACCGCAACCGTGCGCAGGCCCATGGCCCTGGCCGTGCGGATCACGCGGCAGGCGATCTCGCCGCGGTTGGCGATCAGGAGCGTGCGGAAGCGCCGGTACAATTTTGAGCGGTCCATCATCACATCCTGAACAGGCCGAATTTCGTCGGCTCGATTGGCGCATTCGAGGCCGCAGATAACCCAAGGCCCAGCACCAGCCGCGTATCGGCGGGATCGATCACGCCGTCATCCCAGAGCCTTGCGGTGGCGTAATAGGGGTTGCCCTGGCTCTCATATTGGGCGCGGATCGGGCTGCGGAATTTGTCTTCCTCTTCCGCCGACCAGGTGTCGCCCTTGGCCTCGATGTTGTCGCGGCGGACTTGACTGAGCACCATCGAGGCCTGCTCGCCGCCCATCACGGAGATGCGGGCGTTCGGCCACATCCAGAGGAAACGCGGGCTGTAGGCACGGCCGGACATGCCGTAATTGCCGGCGCCATAGGAGCCGCCGATCACAACGGTGAACTTTGGCACGCCGGCGGTCGCCACCGCCGTCACCAGCTTGGCGCCGTCGCGCGCGATGCCGCCGGCCTCGTATTTCTTGCCGACCATGAAACCGGTGATGTTCTGCAAAAACACCAGCGGAATATTGCGCTGGCAGCACAGCTCGATGAAATGCGCGCCCTTGAGCGAACTCTCGCTGAACAGGATGCCGTTATTGGCGATGATGCCAACCGGATAGCCCCAGATATGGGCGAAACCGCAGATCAGGGTCTGGCCGTACAGCTTCTTGAACTCGTCGAATTCGGAGCTGTCGACTAGCCGGGCGATGATGTCATGGACATCGAACGGCTTTCGGCCGTCGGCGGAGACCACGCCGTAGATTTCCTCGGCGGGAAACAGCGGCTCCCGCGGCTCGCGCATATTTAGCACGGCGCGCGTTGGCGGTTTCAGCGTCGCGACGATGCGCCGCGCGATCCCGATCGCGTGAGCATCGTTCTGGGCGTAATGATCGGTAACGCCGGATTGCCGCGAATGTACGTCGGCGCCGCCGAGTTCCTCCGCGGTGACGACTTCGCCGGTCGCGGCCTTCACCAGCGGCGGACCGCCGAGAAAGATCGTGCCCTGGTTGCGCACGATGATGCTCTCATCGGACATCGCCGGCACATAGGCGCCGCCGGCGGTGCAGGAGCCCATCACGATGGCTATCTGGGGAATCCCTTGCGCGGACATCTGCGCCTGGTTGTAGAAAATACGGCCAAAGTGCCGTTCGTCCGGAAAGATCTCGTCTTGCATCGGCAGGAAGGCGCCGCCGGAATCGACCATGTAGACGCAGGGCAAATTGTTCTGGCGGGCGATATCCTGCGCGCGCAGATGCTTCTTCACCGTCATCGGATAATAGGTGCCGCCCTTGATGGTGGCGTCGTTGGCGACGATGACGCATTCGCGGCCCGAGATGCGGCCGACGCCGGTGATGACGCTGGCCGAATGGACGTCGCCGCCATAGAGGCCGTGGGCGGCCAGCGGCGACAATTCGAGGAACGCGGTGCCGGGATCGACCAGCAGGTCGACACGGTCACGCGCCAGCATTTTGCCGCGCGAGGTATGCCGTGCGCGCGAAACCTTGCCGCCGCCACCTGCGACCTGGTGAAGCTTTTCGCGAAGTTCCGCGACCAGGCCGCGCATCACGTCGTCGTTGCGGGCGAACTCGGAGGATTTGGGATCGATCGTGGAGTGAAGCGGCATGGTCCGCGTTTCTGTGATGGGCTGATTGTTGAAAAATTGCCTTCAAGTCAGTTGTAATAGGACATCTCGCGAGGTTGCGCGACCGGCCATCAGGTTAAAAACGATCATACGTTTTTTTAATTGACCTGCAAGAGTACAGGTCAACTGCCGGTTACTCGTCTAGTCCTGAGCCCATGCCATTGAAATTCCTAGCATCCCATGCCATAAACATACGGTCGTTTGTATGTTTGCATGCCTCTCGTGAGGCGCCTCGACCCAACGGATTTCCGGGAACCAGATGGCACGTACGATCGGCTCATACGGCCCGAAGACCCTGGAAGCGATCCGCAAGGCCGGGCTGCGCCTGATCTTCGAACATGGCTACGGGGCGATGAGCCTGCGGCACCTCGCGGCAGAGGTCGGAATCCAGGTCGGATCGCTGTACAATCACATCAGTACCAAGCAGCAATTGCTGTTCGATCTGGTGCAGGACCACATCAACGAATTGCTTCGTCAGCTCGATCTTGCGCTGGAAGGAAAGCAAGGCCCGGTGGAAAAACTCCGCGCCTTCGTCGCGTTCCACGTCACCTACCACATGAGCAGGAAGCGCGAAGTCTTCATCGCCAATTCCGAACTGCGCTGCCTGGAGCCGAAGAACTACGATGCGATCGTGGCGCTGCGCGGCGCCTATGAGCGGCGGCTGGTGGGCATTCTCGCGGAGGGCGTTTCCGAAGGCGTCTTCGAGGTCGTCGATGTCCAGGTGGCGACATTTGCGATCCTTGCCCTTCTGACCGGCCTCTGCACCTGGTACCGGCCGGGCGGGCGCCTGACCAAGGAGGCTATCGTCGCTGCGCACGAGAAACTGGTGCTGTCGGGCGTTTCGCCCCACGCCGCGATCCCTGCCCGAAGCGCCCGCAAGCCCCCGCGGCGTATTGCGGCGGTCTAGCGGCGGCCTTTGGAACGCGGACGAGGGACCCATGACGGAACGTCAAAAGCTCGACGAAATTGACTTGCGGATATTGTCCGAGCTTCAGAACGATGGACGCATCCGAACGAATGAACTGGCTGTTCGCGTCGGCGTGTCCCATCCTTCGTGTCTGCGGCGCGTCCGGGCCCTGCGCGGCCGCGGTGTGATCACGGCGATCCGCGCCACCCTCGACGAGAGGTTGCTCGGCTACGAGGTGGTATCATTCGTATCGATTCAGTTGACGAGCCAGGCCCATGCGACGCAGCAAGCGTTCGAAATTTCGATTGCGGCGTTACCCCTCGTCCAGCAATGCTGGCGCATTTCGGGAGAAGCGGACTATTTGCTCAAATGCGTCGCGCCTAGCGTGGAGGGAATGCACCAGCAGCTTCTCAAATTTGCCGCCCTGCCCGAGGTCCGAAACATCAGAAGTTTCCCGGTGCTTGGGGCATCAAAGGACGCGCCATTGCCGATACCGGGATATCCGGCAGCATAGTTCCCGCGCCAATCCCTAGTGGGTCCAGGGTTCACCGCGCCGGAATGCGAAATTGTCGGCATAGGCGACCTGGCGGGGGGCGGACGCCTTCGGTTCGATCAACTGGTACGGGATGCCCTTGCGCTCGCAATAGGCCACCGCGTCCTCCCTGGTGTCGAAGTGAAGGGTGAGCTGCTGCTTCATGTCGCCGGACGAGGTCCAACCCATCAGGGGCTCGATCGCCCGGGGCTGCTCGGGTTCGTAATCGAGCTGCCACTCCTTGGTTTTGGCCCTCCCCGATTGCATCGCGTTTTTGGCGGGCTTAAAAATGCGTGCGGTCATGGACGGTCGGGCCCCGTGGGATATGGCATATGGAAGCGTTTGGCGGAAACAGCCGGGATAGTATACAGACACCTTTCAGGGATTTGATCGGTGATTCCTTAACTCCGGATGTTACATTTCCGCACCGGTATAGTCATTATGCTGCACCGTGACAATCTTGGGCCGCCCGACGGCCGGGGCCTTGTCCGGCGGCGCGATCTGCTCAAAAGCATCACCTCGAAACGGCACCCATGAAAATCAACGCCACCCTGCCCGAAAAAGGACGCGACCTCCGGCTCGACCTGTTTCGCGGGGTCGCGAACTGGGCGATCTTCCTGGATCACATTCCAGACAATGTCGTGAACTGGATCACCACCCGGAACTACGGCTTCAGCGATGCCGCCGACCTGTTCGTTTTCATTTCAGGCTATACCGCCTCCTTCGTCTATGCCCGGATGATGCTGGACCGCGGCTTCGTCGTCGGCGCCACGCGGCTGACCAAGCGCGTCTGGCAGCTCTATGTCGCCCATATCATCCTGTTCGTGATCTACATCGCCGCGATCAGCTATCTGGCGCTGCGTTTCGGCGATTCCGAAATCATCAACGAGTTCAACGTGGCGGGCCTGGTCGATAATGCGACCGAAACGCTGCGGCAGGGCCTGTTCCTGAAGTTCAAGCCGGTCAATCTCGACGTGCTTCCGCTCTACATCGTCCTGATGGGCCTGTTTCCGCCGGTCTTGTGGATGATGCTGCGCCAGCCGAACTGGACGATGCTGGCCTCGATCGCGCTGTGGCTGGTGGCCCGGCATTTCGATTTGAACTTCAAAGCCTATCCCGCCGGAAGCTGGTACTTCAATCCGTACTGCTGGCAGGTGTTGTTCGTGTTCGGCTCCTGGTGCGCGCTCGGCGGCGCCCGGAAGAACCCGGGCATCATCAATTCGCCGATCACGCTCTACTTCTGCATCTTCTATCTGGTCCTGGGCCTGGTCATGACCATGGCCGGCAAGTTTCCGGATTTCGGCGCATTGTTCCCGCACTGGCTCTATTCGACCTTCAATCCCAACGACAAGACCAATCTGGCGCCCTATCGCTTCCTGCATTTCGTGGTGATCGTGATCCTGGTGATCCGCTTCGTGCCAAAGGACTGGAAGGGGCTGGAGTGGAAGGTGTTCGATCCGGTCATCGTCTGTGGTCAGCAATCGCTGGCGGTGTTCTGCGTCGGCGTGTTCCTGTCCTTTGTCGGACATTTTGAGCTGATGATGAGCTCGGGCTCGCTGTTCGCGCAGATCTTCGTCAGCGTGAGCGGCATCGCGATCATGACCATCGTCGCCTATTACATCTCCTGGTCGAAACGGCAGGACAAGCCGTTGCCCAAAGTGCCGGCCGCGCCATCGGCCGCGGCCAAGGCTGGCTAGTTCTACTTTTCCGAGCCCGGATTTCGGCTCTTGCCGCTGGGTTTGTTGACCAGCAATCGGCCACGCGACGAAAACCCGGCCCACTCGGTCGACCAGCCGAGTTGCTTGACGGCATCCGGGCTTCGCTTGCCCTGAAGCGCGAACGCGGAGCCCTGAGGATCCCTGCACCGGGCAACCCAGCTGCCATCGGGCAATTCCAGCGGCCCCTCGAAGATTTGGCCACCGCCATTCGTCACGCGCGTGGTGGCCGCATCCAGATCCCCGACATTGAAATAATATAGCCAGAACGGCACCGGCTCTTGCGCACGCTTGGTGAACATGCCGCCGATCGTCTGTCCGCCGGTGGCGAATAGCTGATACTTGTCCGTCGAACCGGATTCGGCGTCCACTTTCCGCCAGCCGAAAAGCTCGTTGTAAAAGACGAACGCCTGCTTCCAATCAGCGGCGAGCAGCTCGTGCCAGCCCACGCGGCCCAGTTCGCCGAGTTCGGCAGGCTCCGATTGACCGGGTTTCAACCCCTTTACCAAGGCGAGCGTCGCCGTCTGCGGATCGGCGACGACCGAAATGCGGCCGATATTGCTGTCCGTCGGCGGGACGTAAACGGCGCCGCCAAGACGCTTGATCCGGTCGGCGGCGGCGTCAATGTCGTCGACGCCGACATATCCCACCCACCTCGACATCGCTCCCATCCTTCTTGCCTCCTCCGGAAGTTCCATGAGGCCGCCCACGGGGGCTTTTCCGGAAGTGAACACGGTGTAGGCGAACGCGGGCGTCGATGCGTCTTGCTCGCCCCAGCCCACGACGCTGCCGTAAAAGGCCTTCGCGGCCGCAATGTCCGTCGTCAAAAGTTCGTGCCAGACGAAACGTCCGTGATGGTCGCTCAACCCGCGTTCTCCCTTTCCAGCAACAAATCACCGCGCTGCAGCATCGCGGTCCCTGACATGGTCTACAAATTATTTCATGGGGTCGAAGGGCGACTTTACGCCAGTGGTTTTTTGATGACTTTCGCGCTGTCGTTGCCGTTCGAGACCGAGTGACATGACATCGTTCACACGCGGTTCATGGATGTCATGATCTGATAGATGATGCCGATTTTGTTCATCAAGATGAACCAATTAGATGCAGGATCGACAAACGATGTGAGACCCTAACCAGTCTTGCATGGCGCATTCGCCAAGCGTACAATCGCACGGCTGGACTCGAAACAACTTTTATCAGGTAATGGAGGATGCGACGATGCCACGGGTGAAACAAGCTTCTAAGGCGAAGCGTGTGACCAAAGCCGCCGTGCCGGCGTTAGGTGCCGCCGGTCTGACTTTCTCGCTAGTGGGAGGCGCATCCGCAGCGGCCGTGCCGACCGCGGACGTGCAGCAAACCCCGAACTATGTACCCACTCAAGCGCTCACGCTCGGCGAAGAAGAAATCGCCGACGTCAGTCTCGCCACCTTCCATCTGTTCGACAAAGAGAATACAGGCGCGGCTAGCGGCGCCGTACAGATGGCCTGGGGTTGCAGGTGCGGTGGCTGCAGAGGTTGCGGCGGCTGCAGAGGCTGCCGGGCTTGCCGGGGCTGCGCGGGTTGCGCAGGTTGCGGCGGATCCTGTTGCGCATCCTGGGGCGTCTGCCGCCTCTGCTGATCCAGCGCAGTTTCCGAACACATTGACAAACGCAGGGCGTCATGGCCGGGTTCGACAAGGTCGACCCGGCCATTTTGTGTCTGATGTCGCCGGAGCACACGCCGCGCAACGGCGATCCGCAGTGACAAGCAAGGTACACGTACGAAACTCATGACAGGCCATCGCAAGACCCGCCCCGCGCGGCACGCCAGCAAAGACGTTGTGCAGTTCGCTCCGAATTTCACCGTGTATGTACTCCCCCCCGACGTCGTGAGCCTCTATTCCGAGGACCGAAAATTCTTCCTGCACGGCGAGCTCTATGTCGCGCTCGCCAAAGCGATCGGAAAGACCGGCAAAAGCCTCGCGCGGCTGGTCGGCGAGCTGGAGCGGAAGTTTCCGTCCGACCAGATCAATGAAGCGCTCAAGCGGCTGTTCGACCGTCGCTATATTGTGGCGGCCGCGCCTGCCGCCGACGGCACCGTCGCCGGCTATTGGGCAAGTCTTGGCCTGCCGTCCGAGGTCGCGAAAACCAATCTGCAAAATTGCCGCGTGCGCATTGAAGCCATCGACGTCAAAGGTTCGACCGAACTCGGTGCTGCGCTCGGCAAACTCGGCGTTCGTGTCGTCAAAAGCTCTCCTGACCTGACGATCACGCTGGTGAACGATTATCTCGAGCGCCAGCTCGCCGAATTGAACCACAAGCGCGTCGCCGACAAGACGCCGTGGCTGCTGGTGCAGCCGTCAGGGGTATTTCCGCTGGTGGGACCCGTGTTCAAGCCCGGCGAGAGCGCCTGCTGGAGCTGCCTGTTCGACCGCATGATCCGCAATCGCGAGATCAAGGGATTTCTCGATCGCGGCGGCGCGCAACCGGTTGCGGTTTCGCCGCTGGCCCGCGGCACCTTCGGGCAAGGCGCAATCCAGTTCGCCGCCGTCGAAATCGCCAAGGCGATCGCCTCCGGCTTTCGCACCGATCTGCGCGATCACATCGCAAGCTTCGATCTGATGGGCGCAACCATTGCAAAACACTACGTAGCGCATCGCCCGCAATGCCCGACCTGCGGATCCAGGAAATTGCAGAACCCGCGCCGTGCGCCGCAGCCGATCGTGAACGGCCCCGGCGCCAAGCTGATCATGACCAGCGGCGGCTATCGCACGGTGTCGTCGCGCGCCACGGTTGCGCGCTACCGAAAGCACGTCAGCCCCTTAACCGGCGTCGTCAAGAAGCTGGAGCGAATTGAAGCCGACCTGCCGATGAACACCAACTTTTTCGCACAGCATAATTTTTCAGCGCCGGCGATGAGCGTCGATCAATTGAGATCGGGACTGGCCGGCGGCAGTTTTGGCAAGGGCTCGACCTCCGAGCAGGCCGAAGCCAGCGCGCTGATGGAAGCGATCGAGCGCTATTCTGGAATTTTCCAGGGCGACGAAATCCGGATGAAGCGACGCTTCACCGATTTCGCACCGGGCGAAGCCATGCTGTCCAACGACGTCCAGCTGTTCAGCGAGGCTCAATTCGCGGCGCGGCACGAACCGGCAAGCGATGATTCCCATCCGGTTCCGGAGCCGATCGACCCCGATGCCAGGATCGAGTGGTCGCCGGCCTGGTCGCTACGCGACCAGCGTTTCCGGTATTTCCCGACCGGCCTGATGTACTTCTTCTATCGGGACTTCCATACCGATTCCAACGGCTGCGCCGCAGGCAACACGCTGCAGGAGGCCATCGTCCAGGGTTTTCTCGAACTCGTCGAGCGCGATGCCTACGCGATCTGGTGGTACAACCGGTCACAGCGATCGGAGGTCGATCTCAGCCAGTTCGACGATTCCTATATCCGCGACATCAAGACCCAATTCACCGACGCCGGCCGCAAATTGTGGGTGCTCGACGTCACCAACGATCTCGGCGTTCCCACCTATGTCGCGATCATGCACTGGGTAAAGGACGGCCAGGAGAATATCGAGTTCGGCTCCGGCGCGCATTTCGATCGCCGCATTGCCTTGTTGCGTTCGCTGACCGAACTGAGCCAGTTCCTGTCGATCGGCCTGATGGGCGGCGGCAGCGGCGACAAGTCGAGCCTCGACGGAATCACGCCGTTGCGTCTGGAGAACTATGCGTTCCTGATCCCGGCGGGGCGCCCGAGCGTGGCGCCGGAACTCGGCATGCACGTCCCGCTCGACAGCGCGCGCGAGCAGGTGGAAGCCTGCGTCGAGATCGCCCGGCGCGCCGGACACGATTTCCTCGTCCTCGATCAGACCCGCCCCGACGTCGAAGTTTCGGTAGCGCGCGTCATCGTTCCCGGGCTGCGGCACTTCTATCGCCGCCTCGGGCCGGGCCGGCTGTATGACGTTCCGGTCAAGCTCGGTTTACTCGATCGCCCACTGCCGGAAAGCGAACTGACGCCGTTCCTTCCGCACACCTGAGGGGGCAGCCTTGCGCGCGCCTGCGAAAAAGCCAGGGCGAAAAATCGCACCAGCCGTCGCGGCCCGGCTGAATGCGCGCGTCACGCTCGAAGCGATGACCGACGGCAATGTCGCTGCCCGCTTCGACGGCTACGCGGCCGGCCTCGGAAAGTTCAGCGCCGAAGCGATGGATCGCGCGCGGGGCTTGCGCACTGGTCTGCCGCTCGCTTCGTTTTCGCGCCCCGGCAAGGCAATCGACCGTGAAGTCGATCTCCTGGTCCGTCGCCTGGCCGAACGCGGGCTGCTGGAATACCGCGTCGGGCGCACGCGCGGCAGCGCCGACCTCGTGGTCATCGAGCCGCAAATGCCCGGTTATTGGCCGCAACCGCCAAAACTTCGCGACTCCGAGACGATCGTGCTGTCGCGGTTCGCCTACATGCGCCGCCGCGGCAATGACATGGTGCTGGAATTGCCCCGCGCCGGCGCGTTGTTCAAAATCAGCGATCCGAGTGTCGCAGCTGCCATCGCCACGCTGTCGGCGCCGCAAAAGATAGGCCAGATGCGGCGGCACGCGGGATTTCCCGGGCTGGAGCTGCTGGGATTGCTGCTGGACTGCAAAATCCTCTTCAAGGTCGACGCCAAGGGCGGCGATGGCCGCCGGGCAAACGAGGGCGACGAGAACCTCGTGCTCTGGGATTTTCACGATTTGCTGTTCCACACCCACAGCACGGAGGGCCGGCAGGCCAATCCGTTGGGGGGACTTTACCCCTACGCCGAAGCCATCGAGCCGCCACCGGCGATACGTTCGCCCTGGCCCGGCACGCCAATCGATCTGCAACCGTTTTCGACCACGATCCCTGCAACGCCTTCGCCTTACGCAAAGCTGCTGAACGCACGTCATTCGACGCGCGACTTCGACGACCAGCGACCGATCACGCTGGCCGAGCTGGCGCAATTTCTCGAAAGCACCGCACGCGTGCAGGCGAAGTGGACCAGCAAGCTCGACTGTGACGGCGACGGTCCTGACATCGCCTACACCACGCGGCCATATCCCGCCGCCGGCAGTGCTTACGAACTCGAACTCTATCTGAACATCGCCAATTGCGACGGGCTGGAGCGCGGCTTCTATCATTATGACGCCGATCGCCACGCGTTGGTCGCGATCAATGCCCACGAGCAGGAGCTCGATGCCCAATTGGGATCGGCGGAATTTGCGATGGACGCCACCAACTCGACCCAGGTCCTGATCACGATCGCCGCGCGCTTCAACCGGATTTCATGGAAGTACAGCTCGATCGCCTATTCGCTGATCCTCAAGGATGTCGGCGTGCTGCTGCAGACGCTCTATCTGACGGCGACCGATATGGGCCTTGGCGGATGCGCTATCGGCACCAGCAACATCGACCTGTTCGCCAAGATGACGGGCATCGATTTCCACGTCGAAGGCCCGGTCGGCCAATTCGCGCTTGGCCGCGGCATCAAGTCCGATGCCGCGGGTTAGCTCGCCAGCCTCGGCAACAGCTTCTGCGCGTTGCCGCGCTCGATGGCGGCGATCTGCTCGTCGGTGAACACCCCCGCCTCGCGAAGACCCTTCACGTGGTCGATGCTGGTCCGATAGGGATAGTCGGTGCCGAACAGGATCTGCGATACCGGAATGATGGCCGAGAGCGCCGCCATCGATGCCTTGTTCGAGGTCTGCGCGGTGTCGTAGTAGAACCGCTTGAGTTCAGCCAGGGTTCCGTCCGGCACCGTCGCCTTCACCTTCGGATTCAGCATCGGGTTGCGGACGAACCGCTCGATCAGGAACGGCATCGTTCCGCCCGCGTGCGAGAATATCCAGCTGATGTCGCGAAACGTCTGTGCGTTGCCGCTGAAGACGATGTCGGCGATGGTACGGGTCGTATCGGTGCCGAATTCGATCATGACCGGCTGCTGGGTGCGGACCAGATTGACGCAACAATTGGCTGCGGTCGGATGGGTATAGACGACAGCCTTGCGCCGGTTGAGTTCTTCCATCACGGGCAAAAACGCGGGATCGCCGAGCCATTTGTCGCCATAGCTCGTCATCAGCCCGATGCCGTCGGCCTTGAGCGTGTCGAGTGCATAGGCGATCTCCTGCAGGCTGCCCTCGGTGTCGGTCAACGGAATCACGGCAAAGCTGCCAAAACGTCCCGGATGGTCCGCAATCAGCTTCGCCGCGTAATCATTGCACTCACGTGCCAGCTTGCGCGCGGCCTCCCCCGAGGTGAAATTGAGCGCCGGCGTCGTCACCGAGAGCATGGCGACGGCGACGCCGGCTTTGTCCATGTCCTCGAGCGATTTCGCGGGCGTCCAGTTCTTCATCAGGGGATCGCCGAAATTGCCGGCGTTGGAGGCGGCGATATAGGTCGGCGGCGACAGATGATGATGGACATCAATGCGAAACGGTTTTGGGTTTTCGGCGGTCTGCGCCGCCGCACCCGGCGACTGGCCGAGACCGACGGCGGCCAGCGCCGCGGCGCCCGTCATTCCCTGCAGGAAATGGCGCCGGCTGAGTTTGGCGCCCGATAACGACAGCGTGCTCCCATCGCAGCACGCGCAGCCCCGATACGACCAGCGGGTTTGGTCTTGCATCACATCCTCCCTTTCGGTCTCTTCGGACCTTTTGTTCCGGCTTGCCGTGGATGCGCAGTAGAACTTCAGCCGTCGAGAATAGCAACCGCCCGGGTCCAGCCCGCGGAAGCCCGTTCGATCTTGACCGGAAAGCACGACACCATAAAGCCGGTCGACGGCAGCTGTTCGAGATTATGCAGCTTCTCGATGTGGCAATAGCCGATGTGACGGCCGGCCTTGTGGCCTTCCCAAATCAGGCTGGCGTCCTTGGTCTCGGCATATTTCTTCGCGGTGTAGACGAACGGCGCATCCCAGCTCCAGCCGTCGATGCCGGTCAGCCGCACCCCCCGCTCCAACAGATACATCGTGGCTTCATAGCCCATGCCGCAGCCTGAGGTGACGTAGTCCTGCCGGCCGTATTTGGCCCCCGCGCTGGTATTGACCACCACGATCTCCAGCGGCGACAGCCTGTGGCCGATGCGCTTGAGTTCGGTTTCGACATCCTTGGCGGTCGCGACATAGCCGTCCGCAAAATGCCGGAAGTCGAGTTTGACGCCCGGCTGCAGGCACCATTCCAGCGGCACCTCGTCGATGGTCCATGAGCGCTCGCCGCGGTTCATGGTGGGGTGGAAATGCCAGGGCGCGTCCAGATGCGTGCCGTTGTGGGTCGAGAGCTGCACCTGCTCGACCGCCCAGCCCTGCCCGTCCGGCAGGTCTTCCGCCTTCAACCCGTCGAAGAACTGCAGCATGCGCGGCAGGCCCTGCTGGTGATCGATGTACTGGATGGTCGGGTGACCACCCGGCGGGTCGGCCGGCACGTCGTTTTGCAGGGGAACGGAGATGTCGATCAGTTTGCGCGCCATGGCGTTTCCTCACTCTGTGTTTCTTGTTCGGGCCTTAGCCAAGCTTCGCATCCTGGCGTTCAACCCGATTTTTCAGGACGCCGATCCTCTCCACCTCGAGCTCGATGGCATCGCCATGTTCCAGATACCAGCCGAGTTCGAGCCCGCAGCCGTTGCCGACCGTGCCGGAGCCGATGAACTCGCCGGGCATCAGCGTCTCGTCCCTGGTCACGTGTTCGATGATCTCCTCGAACGAAAACAGCATGCCGTCGGAAACCCCTTGCGAACGCATCTTGCCGTTGACGCGGACTTCCATCTTCAAATGATAGGGATCGCCGATCTCGTCGGGTGTCACAATCCACGGTCCCATGACATTGCCGCCATCAAAACTCTTGCCCTTGGCGGGACCAAGCCGGCCTTCCATTTCGATCCGCTGAGCGTCCCGCGCCGAGAAATCGTTGAAGATCGTATAGCCGAAGATGTGGTCTTTGGCTTTTGCCGCGGAAATATTGGCGCCCCTGTTCCGGGTGATGATACCGAATTCGAGTTCGTAGTCCATCACCTGGCTATAGCGCGGCCACTTCACGGTCGTGTTGGTGCCGCGCACGCTAAAGCGGTTGGTGATGTAGTAGATCGGCTGCTTGCGATAGATCTCCGGCAACTCGCCGAGCGGTTCGGCATCGAGCCGCGCCAGTTCCGCCATATCGTTCTTGGCGCGCGCCGCGAGCTTGAGTTGGCCGCGCGGCGCCTGCAAGATATGCAGCGGGAACGACATGCCGTCGCGCATCTGCCGCGGCTCCGGCACCGGCGCAAGGATCTCGGCACTTCCTGTGGAAACCGACAGCGCATCGTCCTTGCCGTATTTGCCGAACGTCGCCGCGGCCTGTTCGAGCGCGCGCGGGCCGGCGTCGATCAGCGCCAGCATCGACGCGAACGCCGGATTGGCGTTGCCGTCGCGGCTGGCGGCCGCAGCAACGTCGAACAAACGGGCATCGCCGGAATGCACGATCGCGATTTTCTCGTGAGCGCCGGATTTGAATGTTGCGAGTTTCATGTGTGACCCCTTGCCTTTGCCTATCATATATGACCGAGCCGAGCGGCGGCTGGCGTGGCAGACCTCGCACCGATAAGCGCGCCCCCAGAGCCGTTCAATTCGCTGTGATGATTTGGCCCGTTAACCCAATGATTTCGCTCCTTAACCAAACCTGTTTACAAAGCGTAAACGCGCGCTTGCCATTTTCAGACAGGAGGGTCCCATGGATATATATCCCGTACCTGCCGCCGTGACGAATGCCAGAGTGCAGCTCGCCGCCGACCAGACCACCAAGGCGCCGCCCCGCACGATCAACGAGGACGTGCTGGACGTGCTGGCCGCGGAAAACCAGGCCGAGCGAGCAGCTGTCCTCGACGTCAAGGCCTGAGCGAACGAGCAACCGGTTCGGCGGAGATGCCGGCAAGCGCCTTGAGCGCCGATTTTCCGTTGAGCGAATTTTTGAAGCGACGCTCTGGACTCCTTCTGTTCATGGAGAACGAACAGAGCCCGGATTTTCTCGTTCATCCCGAGATTAACGAAAGCTCTATTTCGCGGTGGCGATCCTGGAAATCGTTGTGCAATCTGACCCGATCGATCGCGCGGAGTTTTTATGAACGACGACTATTTCAAGCAACAGGCCGACCGTATCCGGGCGATGTCGGAGAAGGCCGACCCCTTCACCAAAAAGCGCCTGCTCGATCTCGCGGAACGCTACGACGCCAAGCTCGTAAGGCCATCACGGGCGACCCGGCAGCTCAGGCTGCCGGAAGTGCTGGAGCACAATGGCCAGGCCAACACCCCGACCGATCCCGCCCAGCAGCCGCCGGACGCCCCCTCATCCAGATGATGCCAATCAGCGCCGGCCTCGCCGTCGCAGGCGAGCCGTCAAGCCGGTGGAATTTGCGAGCTATTGGTCGGGCAGCGGGATTCGAACCAAGCACAAGCCATTGAAATCGTTAAGACCGGGTCTGACGACCACCTGAGAGTCCCGGGCGAAACCCGGGCAAACCGGGGTCGGTGTTCTGACAAAGCGGTGCGAACCCCGCGCGGGGGCCATAACTTAAGCCCCACTTTGAAACTCCACAATAATTCGGCTCTCGTCGACCCACTCTCTCGGCGACATTGCCGCGCTTAATGTGCGGCATGGCACCATGGCACCTCCTCTGGTTTCATCGCTGATCGGCCGCACTGTTCCGAAGATCACTCAAGGCGTCCCAACCAAAGTGAGAAGACGGTTGCCGACTTCTGCGCGTGACTCTTAATCATGGGGTCGAGGGTTCGAGTCCCTCCGCGCTCACCAAAAAGTTCTCTGCCGCAGCCACTTTTTGAATTCACAAAAGTGCTTGTTTGGTTGAATACAACTACAGATCTGAATTAGTTAGCAATTAGTTAGCAAATTCTGAAATCGGTTGGAAATCGCGCGGCCGGTGACGTCATGCCCCTCACCCCACCAAAATCATCTTCGGCAAGATGCGCGCATCCTCCGGCATCGGCGATGGTTGGCCCAGCAGAGCCGTCGACCCAATGGACCGGTGTTGTTTACTATCACGCAACGTGTGTAACTGCGTTTAAGGGACATCATCAAGCTTGGCGCAATGGAGGCGGGCTATGCGAGCTTCTCTGCAAGTCGTCGGCGGTGTGGCACTGACGTTCACAATTATTTTGCTTTCCCCGATTGCCGCAGCCGAACCCAAAGAGGAGGTCGCGGCGGCAACCGCAGCTTGGGCGCAGGCGCTCGGCGAAGATGACCCCGACAAGGTGCTCCCGCTCTATTCCAGCGACGCCGTCCTTTGGGGCACGCTATCCCCGAAACTCCGGTCTGATCCGGCAGCGCTACGGGATTATTTCGTGGGCGCCTTTAAAGTTCTTCCCAGTTTGAAAGTAACGTTCGGCGATCAGCTAATTCGCGTCTACGGCAACACGGCAGTAAATACTGGCTATTACACCTTTTCATATGTTCAGAACGGCGAGAGCAAAATCTTCCCTGCGCGCTACAGCTTCACCTACGTTAAAAATGGCGACCGCTGGATGATCGTCGATCATCATTCTTCGGCAATGCCATCCCCGCCGAAGTAGATCACCTTCGGCGAACTCCGCGCCCAAGGCGTCAACACCATCCTGATCTACTGCCGCGACCACCGCTGCAGCCACCACGTCGAGGCCAATGCTGACGGTTGGGCGCGTTGTGCGGCCTAGTACCTCGCGGTAACGCCCGGGCCGCCATGACCGACCGTTGGCAGCGCCCAGCAAATAATTGGCGCGCTTTAACAAGTCCATTTCCGACCTGTGTTGCTACATCCGCGCGCTTTCGGCTCGTCGAAGTGCCAATTCGTGCTGCGGAATTGGCGGCTGCTGCATTTGCGCGGTCGCCGTATTTGCATTTTAGGATCTTGGAATTTTGACAGATTGCACCACGTCCGAAAGGACGCTGACCGAATTGAGACTTGCAAAAGCTTACGTCAAACTCTGCTCCCTACCCGACGGTAGTCCGGAAGTATCGGTTTCGCTCGCCACGATTGGCAGCCACGAGATCCGCATGCTGGGAGGTGAGCTATCGCTGAAAGTTGGTGACGGCGGGAATCGGGAAGGCGGCATATCGTGGGGGTGCTTGACGCCTCCACTTCTCCACCGAAGGAGCGATATGCCGTGTCCAAAGATAACATCATCCAGCTGATTCAGCCAGCAAACGTCGACGATCGACTTACCGAAATCTTGCGCAACGGAGCGCGTGCTCTGTTGGCCCAGGCGGTCGAGGCGGAGGTCGCGGACTTTCTCGGCAAGCATGCCGATTTGAAGACCACAGACGGCCACCAGCGCGTTGTGCGCCACGGTCACCTGCCGGAACGCGAGGTGATGACCGGTATTGGTCCGGTCGCCGTCAGGCAGCCGCGTGTGCGTGATCGCGAGGTGGACGCTACCGACCCCGACCGCATCCGGTTCACTCCGTCGATCCTGCCGCCCTACATGCGCCGGTCAAAGTCGATCGAGACGCTGCTGCCGATCCTATATCTGAAGGGGATCTCGACCGGCGACTTCTCCGAGGCGCTGGCGGCGCTGCTCGGCAAGGACGCTGCCGGGTTGTCGGCATCCGCCATCGGCCGCCTGAAGGACGGCTGGCTCGACGAGCACGCCGCGTGGCAAAAGCGCGATCTGTCGGCGAAGCGCTACGTTTACATCTGGGCCGATGGCATCCATCTCCAGGCGCGCCTCGAAGACGAAAAGCAGTGCATCCTGGTTTTGATCGGCGCGACGCCGGAAGGCCGCAAGGAACTGGTCGGCTTCACCGATGGCGCCCGCGAGAGCGCGCACGACTGGCGCGATCTGCTGCTCGACCTGAAGCGGCGCGGGCTCGACGTGCCGCCGCGACTTACCATCGCCGACGGCGCGCTCGGGTTCTGGAAGGCCGCTGGCGAGGTCTGGCCGAAAACGCGCGAGCAGCGCTGCTGGGTGCACAAGACCGCCAACGTGCTCGCCAAGTTGCCGAAGAGCCAGCAGCCGAAGGCCAAACGCGCGTTGCAGGAGATATGGATGGCCGGAACCAAGGCCGCCGCCGAGCTGGCGTTCGACGCCTTCATCGAGAGCTACACGCCCAAATACGACAAGGCGGCCGACTGCCTGAGCAAGGATCGAGACACGCTATTGGCATTCTACGACTTCCCGGCCGAGCACTGGAAACACCTGCGGACCACCAATCCCATTGAAAGCACCTTCGCTACCGTGCGCCACCGCACATCCGATCGAAGGGATGCCTGTCCAACAGCACCGCGCTCGCGATGGTCTTTAAACTGCTCGAGGCCGCGCAGAAAAGCTGGCGTCGTCTTGACGGCCACTACCAGTTGCCAAAACTCGTTCTCGGTGTGACATTCAACAACGGGATCGAGGTCATCGCTAAACCGGCTGACCTTCAGCCCATAACCGCCGCCGCCTGACCGGCCCGGCCGTCACCAAAATTTGGCGATAGCTCCTGGGAGGTCCGGCAATCGAGCTTGCCAGCGCGCCACTGTTTTGGCTGGAGCTATTCGATCACGGCACAAACACATCCGTCGACAGCTTCTGTTGCTACAAGCTCAAAGACGCTGTGCCGATACTGAGCGATTTCCTTGCGCAGGCAGATGATTTGAATAAGACCGGCGAGACGCCTCAATGAAGGACTGCCGGGGAGGCCCGGGCTCTCCTCCCTGATCGCAGCGGAGGGTCCGGATGGGGGCCTTTTGATTTAGCTCAAGGCAACCTGTGGTCGTGCAGCGACCTTTGGGGCATGAGACCACCACCTGCCAAAAAGCGCGTGGTAAAAAAGCGCAAGCTGTCGCGCACAGAACTGGCGCGCCGGATGTGATCTTATGTCCATGGGACACGGCGGACGAGAGACGGCGGGGAGTGTGTGCCCCGCCCTTTTTCGGGTGGCGCAAATAGGAGCAGGGATTACCCATTTTTTGGGATCGACACGACCGATTTAAGTCTGGATAGTTGACCTATTATTTGGAATCAAATGGGGGCTTAGATGAAATTTCGTTTGTTGAGCATGCTGGCGGGCCTTGCCTTGGCTGCGAGCGTCGCTGGAAACGCCAACGCCGCGGTCGTTGCCGGACCGACTGTCGGTGGTTTCGATACCTTTACGGATACAAATACTGGTCTTAGTTGGCTGAAACTCGATGATTTCCTCAACAAGTCGGTTTCCCAAATGATGGCTGCGGCCACGTCCGCGGGGTTCACGATAGCGACCCGTTCCGATGTCGGATCATTAGTTAGTACACTGCCACTGGACGGGACTTTCGCCACTTGGAGTTCGTATGCTTCCGTGATGGGTTCATCTCTGAGCCGCGACATACTCTGGGGAGCCTACGGTCCTGTAGATTTAAACGGCAATATTGGTTGGGCGTACGCGTTTAGTGACGGCAATTGGACTTATAATAATAGCGCTGAGAGCGTTCTTCTCGCCAATGGCGATTTGAATCTCTGGGCGTTTGCCGCCGTGGCCGCCGTTCCCGAACCATCCTCATGGACCATGATGATCCTCGGCTTCGCGGGCGTTGGCTTCATGGCGTATCGCCGGAAGTCAAAGCCAGCATTGACGGCCGCATGATCCACGATCATCGGGATTGAATCGAGAAAGCCGCCTTCGGGCGGCCTTCTTTTTGCATGGCGTGTATTTCGCAAGCTCACGACGTTGAGCGATGCCGCCTTGTTTAGAGCAAACGACCGATGAGCAGGAACACCGATGAATTCGACGAAGCCGACCGGCAACGGCTGACGAAGCAGCGCCGAAGAGGCACCGGACGATCAACCAAGTCTGTAAAACCCGCCACCGTTCCCGCTTACCCCGGCTTCGCCGTGGCCGCGCCGATCTTTGACCGCAACGGCATTTGCGGACTCGACCTGATGCCGGTCGTCGCGTGGCAGATCGAGGGCGCGCATGCCAGAACCAGCCAGCTTGTCCCGGTCACCAAACGCGAAGACGACGCGGTTGAACGCGCTGACGTCTATGCGATCCAGTGTCCTGACGGCAGCTTCCGCTTTCCCGACGGCGAGCGCTGCGACAGCGAGGACGATGTTCTCGCCAGTTTCCAGAAGCGGCGTGGAGCGTGATCGAGCACAAGCGGCCAGCGAGGCGGTGCGCCGGGAGCGCGAGGAGGAGTGGCGGTAGCCTGCTGATGCTGCTTGCTACCTTCTCGGCCGGTGATTATCGAAGAGGACGTTGCCAATTGTTTAGTCCAACTCCCCGAAATTTCTTAGATACTCAAGACATTGATAGCCTCCCAACTTGACCCCTCCGCAAAGAGAAGAACAAGGCGGCCTCCTTCATCAGGAGTTCGATCCCCATTGTCGCCTTGCCGATGTCCAAGAACTGCGGTCGCCTCTCGAGAAACGCATCCACTGACGATAAGCCAGAGTAGCGCAAAGCGCTGATAAACTCGGTCGCGGCGTCTTTATCAAAATCGGTATTACTATAGAGATGTAACGCGGCGTCCCCCGTCCCTTCCTTATACCGCTCCATGACCAGCTTCTTCAGCCCGAAACCCAAGGGGAAACCGTAGGGGTTACTAGCGCCAGCCCCAATGACGAACACCGTTTCCTTGGTAATCAAAATTAAATCCTTCCTAAATGCAAAACTTCGGGACGCCACTCAGAGAGATTTTCCTCCCAATAGGCCAACAATTGCGCCGAAGCCTATCTCCCAGCCGTGACCAACAGCGGAGAAGGCCTCCCGTTGAAGTTCAGTTGGAACTGGCCACGCGATGGCCATACCAATTTGAGCCAAAATTAGAATGACGGAAACTGACAACACTGAAACAAAAACAAGTCTGAAGGCAGCAGAAATAGGAATGTGCCTTGGCTTCGCTCCCCCCTTGCGGGAGGGCACTTCGATGACGCTGTTCTCAGTCGGCGACGTAATGGATAGGATCGCGACCGTGGCGGCGTTGGCAACGAGATTGGCACTACCGGGGATGATCTTAAATTCGCCGGTCCCGGCATTAAGCACGTAATTTTTTTTGTCGCCCATCCTTGGCCCCCAGCCTTCCTTCCAACTAAAAGTTGAATATCAAGCTTATGGACAAAGATAAACCCCGCTAGAGACCGCCGCGCGACCAAGGGTTAAGTCGCGACGGCACGGAGCGCCACTGAGGACCAGTCTCTCGCTTTTCATTTGCCCCGCTGCCCCAGCTGCAGCAACCTGCCGCGCGATCCCACCACAGGAGTCGCCCCATGCCCGACGCCGCAGCCACCATTAGCCGCCTCGTTTCGAAGTTGACCGAAGAACGGGTTCGCGAGTTATTGGTCGAGCTGCTGACCGAGACCGCCTCCAAGCCCCCGGCCACGCCAGTCGTCCGCCGCCGACGCCGCAAGCCCGCCAAACGTGTGATCGATGCCGCCACCAAGGCGCGCTACGCGAAGGCCCGCAAGGCCAAGCGCGACGCCACCAAGCAGACCGCAGGCACCACCGGCCGCCAAGGCCCAAGAGCAGATCGACGCCGGGGATCGAAGTGGAGCGGCGACCGCAAACCGAAGAGCAACGGCAGCGATGAAGCGTGGCGTGCTCACGCCAAGCAGGCGCATTCGGTCGAGCAGCAGGTTGTGGATTAGCCGAAAGGAACCGCCAACACCGCGAGCCCAAAGGCGGCGACGAACAGCACCGCATCGAAATTCGTTAGGAACAGCCACATGCGGAAATACTCCCCGCAATACAATTTGCCGCCCCGTGGCCCCACGGACAACCGAGCCAGTATGGTTACGAAAAACGGTTAATGACGGATTAATTCGAACGAATTAAGTCGGCGTCGTCGCCTCGGTGCCACGACGTGCTTGATGATGCGGATGCGGTCGGTCATCGCTTCTTCTTGGCGCTCTCAAGCCCCAGTTCCACCAGCCTTCTGATCGCCTCCGACAGGTTCGGCAGGTCCGGTTCCTTGCGGCGCCAGTCGTCGATCTTCTTCACCCATGCGGTTGGCGCGACCAAGTGCAGCTTCTGCACGTCATCATCCAATTTTTTCGGCATTTAGCGCTCCGATTTATCTTGCGTATCTAAGCCATGATATGTATAATAGCCATATCAGATCGGAACACAGAAAACAACAGCGGAGCAAGCCAATGAAAGCCACTTTGTTTTTCGGCAGCCTGATGGCCAACCATGTGTTGGCTGTCGTCACTGTCAGGTACCGGGCAGATTTGATCATGCCCATGCTTACAACCTAGCCCTCAACACCCGGCGGACCTTGCGTCCTACCGGGGTTGCGGTGTCAGCGAAACCTGACACCGGAGCAAGACCATGAAACCCATGACTGACACCCGCCGTGATCGCGATGACGCCGATATGACTGTCGAACAGATCGTGGCGCGCATCCGCTGGCTCGACGCGACGCTGACGGACCTGCACCGCGCACTGGCGGCCGCAGCAAACCGGGACGGCCCGGGCTCGTCGGCGATCTTCCGCACCCACTAACCCTTATCCCCGGCGGCTTCGGCCTACCGGGGTTGAGGTGTCAGGAAAACCTGACAACGGAGAACTAAAATGGAACGCAATACAGCAGACACTGAATTAGCCGCCGACGACGCGCAGCGGCTGCACCCGATGGAAGCAATGCTGCGCGGCCGCGGCTACTCGCGCAATCAACACGGCTTCTGGACCGCGCCGGGATCGCGCATGATTGCTGTGAAGGTGGAGTCGATCACCAGCGACACTGATTCAGAAGACGAGGAATGAGCGCTGCTCTTGTTTTCGCCGGGACGATCCTCGGCCTGCTGTTCGGAATCCGGCGGCTTAATCGCGAGCGGTTTTACGGCGGCCCCGTCGTCGTCAATCAGGACATTGACACGACCTGCGACGACGACCGGGTGATCGACCGCGACGACGCCTGCGATGAAGTTGATGCTTGTTACGACGATCAGGACGATGCCGAAACATCGTATTCATCCGACGACTGGCAGGACAACACGTCGGCATCATCGGATGACCGCGATGAGTAACTGGCAATAATCCTGCCCACTGTCCTCTGGTACTATTTCGAGCGCTATTGATCGTCGGCGGCGTGCTGGCCGGCCTGCTGATGGGCGTGAAGTGGCTTGGCCAGCATTTCCCGCGAACGATGTTGTTCATCCTGTTTGCCATCAACGCGCTGCGAAGCGGGCGACGGCGTTAAGGAGCATGCGCTAGATGACTTCCGCCAGCACCACCAGCACAGCCACCAGCGTCAGAAACACCACGCTCTGATATTCGTCCATCAGCCACATCTACCAGCCACACCGGCTTCACGCCTCACCCGCGATCCGTTGAGCGTTCCGCCGGCGCTCTTACGAACTTTTCGCGCGATGTCTTGTGCTCCGGCCTGACCTCGGTGCGGAAGAACGTGCGGCTGCTTTCGCAATCGCAGCAACCGCCACCGCGCTGGTCACTCACTGAGATGAACGGTCGTGCGATAGCAGGAGGCGTCATAGCTCTTCCGATGAACCGCGGCGATATTGCGGACTATCTCGGCCTCGCCTTGGAGACCGTGTCACGTGAGCTTTCAAAATTTCAACGGAAGGGTTTCCTTACGTTCGCGGGGACGAATCACCGCGAAATCGTTGTACTCAATTCCGCGGGTCTCGCCGTACTGGGCGCCGCTGAACTTTAGGTGACTTCGCGCTCATTGCCCGTGACGTGACTGTGCGGCGCGAGGAATGGCGCTAATCTCTGATCACAGCGCGTGGTAAAAAAGCGCAAGCTGTCGCGCACAGAACTGGCGCGCCGGATCATCGAAGAGTACGCCGACCACCTGCGGGAGATCATCAAGAAACTTCGCCGCCAACGGCATTGAGGTTGTGACGTCCGGCTCATCGCGCGGGTCTGCCAGCACGGTGTCAGACAGCACGGCCCCAGTCGGAGGAGGAGAGACCGGGGCCGCGTGGCTCTGGATAACCGGGTGCGGCCCCGGTATCCAGCCCGGCCATCCAAGTTTACGAACCGGTCAGGGACAATTGTCCCAAAGCGCATTGTCCCGACGTACAGTGGCCCGCCATGTCCCCCTACCCGCCAAAATCACCTTCGGCGAGATGCGCGCCTCCAGCGTCGGCGACAGTCCTCGTATATTCAGCGACGAGTGACTGCCAGCGCGATTGCAAAAAAAGCCCCAGTCGTGAGACCGGGGCCGCGTTAGGAAGGTTTGGTCTACCGGGGTAATGGGGGTCTCGGTACCCAAGCCATCCAAGCTCAAGACGCATCCATCTAAACTCAGGAACCAAGTCAGGGACAATTGTCCTCAAGCACACTGTCCTTTTGGACAGTGGCCCGCCATGACCCCCGCCCCGCAAAAAATCACCTTCGGCGAAATGCGCTCATCCGGCGTCAACGAGATCTTGATCTACTGCCGCGATCACCGCTGCAGCCACCACGTCGAGGCCAACGCTGACGGCTGGGGCGATGACGTCCGGCTGTCGGATACTTGCGCGCGCTGCAGCATCTACGCCGCGAACTGTTCGCCATGTTGACTCAATTCGGTCACCCGACTTCAGGCGAATCTGCTGGCGTGAAGCCGGCGTCTCGACGGGTGGCGGATTGATCCCTCTGAGCCACCTTCGCGAGCGGAGTTTCAAAGGCCCGGATCCGAGCCCCCAGCCCGCCGGGCCTTTGTGCTGTCCAGCATATCCGGTTTGCCAGCAAGCGGACGGCTCCGACATGAGCCGCCACCATCACGTCGAGGCCAACGACGCGGTAATTGATTTAATCAAACGTTAAGGCGCTGGCGGGATACGAGGGTGGGGGCCAGACAGGTCAGGTGACCAGATGTGGCTCATGTCAGATACCACGGCTAAGGTTCTCATCCTTCTCGCGCTCGTGTTGGGGCTGCTGGCCATATTCACGGGAGGTGAGGATTACTCGCCGCGCCGAATGTTAAGGCCAGCCGTAGCGGCAGTTGACGGTCCAAGCTCCGGACCCTTCATCAACGCCCGAAGTTAGTCCAGAACCTCATAAGCGAACGCCACGCCTTCGGGATCATTTTCGGCAAACCCCTTTTCCATTGCGTCCTCGTTGGCAAAGACCTTCAGGTGATCTTTGTCGCCAACCTGCTTGCTGGTATCGACGTAGATCAAAACGGTCATGAGAAGGACTCCCTAACGCGATGCATTGCGGGATGCGCCCGGTTCTTCACCTTGACCCAACGCGGCGACCGACCACCGCGGTACGGGCTCTCGCGATGTTTCGAGACCAACCCCTCCAGCCCCATCAGACAGGCATGGCGAAATAGATCGGGGCCGATGTCGCCCTGCTCGAAATCGCTCAAGAAGATGCCGTCAACCCGCCGGGCCAGCAGCCGGGCCAAATTTGTCTTACGCAGCGACAGCGACAGCTTGCGCAGATCCTCGCCATCGCCGGCCAGCATGTCGAACGCGTAGAACTGTACCTCGGCATCGTGCTTGCGGCTGTGCAGCCCATTGAAGTCGGAGATGCCGTCTGCACCGAGCAGCACCGCCTCGCCGTCGCTCACGAAGCGCGGGGAGCGGAGGCAAAGCGCGGCCTCTGATATCGGCGGATAGCGACCACTCCAGTCGTGGCCGTTGCGGGTGAACAGCCGCACACGCTTGTCCTCGCGCTGGACGATCAGGCGGTAGCCGTCGTGCTTGATTTCGTGGATCCAGTCCGGGCAGTCGGGCACCTTGGCCGCCTTGGTCGGAATGCAGGGTTCGAATGCTGATTTTCGCATGCCGCGTATTTAGGTGTCCTCATTCTCGATGCCAGTGGCGAGGCGGTGCTCCGGGAGCGCGAGGAGGAATAGCGGTAGCATCGCTCTACTCATGCGACGGCTGGCGCTCGGAGCTACATGCGAAGCGGTCTCCGGGGTATTACGGGCTTGCTCTCGGGCCATCGTCCGAGTTAGGGGGTCCGAGCCGCTGCCAATGTCGCCAGTCAGGCTAACCGTCATAACGAAATGACCAGCCAACACCAGCCATACGACAACGAAGGTCAGCCCCCGAGGCCAGACAACAGCCCCCAACCCTGCGCTATGCAGCGGCTGGTGGGAAGCCAGAAGAAGCCCGCAGGTAGTGTGCGAGGTATGGCCGAGGGTTCTTCAGCGCCATCCCGATCAGCCGGCGAATTGCCACCAGACGGAGAGCGGTGCTTTCCGCACCCGTGATGATCCCCAAGGCGACCTGCCGGCGAATTGCCCCCTTTGGCTTAACTCAATGCACCCTCTGGTCGTGCACCGACCGTCGCGCCATGAAACCACCCGACAAACGGCGGTTGGGTAAAGATGAGCGGCCGCCCAAGCTGGCGCGCTCAGAGGAGGCCCGCCGGATCATCGAGGAGTACGTCGAAAACCTCCGGGAGATCATCAAGAAACTCCGACGTCGCCTGCATTGAGGTTGCGACGGCCCGACCGTGATGGCGCGGATCGGGATGATGCCGGCGCTGAACCGGCAGCGCGCGACGGGCGACGCCATCGCCCCGACGGATAACGCGCCAAGTTGTATCGGATCATTTGCGAATCAGAGTTGCTTTTTCTCGCCACCCCTTTGGCGCGATATCGCATGTTGTCGGGCAGCATTTCAGTTACCAATACCCGTTTTGTCCGGGCGGCGGGTCGCTCCAACCTGCCAAGAGATGCCATCACCATGGCGGCTCACCGCTCGCCCGGCCACCGCGTCCGAGTTTCGCCGTTGTTCGTATTAGGAGTTGCTAATGTTTATCTCACTATTCCAGTTAGCAGTGGAATCGAGCGCCGTGATCGGGCTTCGAACTGCTAAGTTTTTGCGTGGAGACAGCGACGCCTTTTATGAAAGCCGATTGATGATCAGCGAGAAAGTTGAAGCAACCTTCGAGGCTGCCTCAAGCTTAATCGCGGGAGCATCCCCTTAGTGTCTGACTCATAATGATTGCATTTAATCTCAAGATCTTGCGAGCCGTCGCGTGAGGGTGCGGATGTGGGCGACGAGCGCCCAAGCGACGGCGCTGGCGATGGTGGCTTCGAAGTCCTTTGCCAGTCTGCGACAGCGGCCGAGCCATGCGAAAGTTCGTTCGACGACCCATCTGCGGGGCAGAACTTCGAAGCCCTGCGCCGTGTCGGAACGTTTGATGATTTCTATCGTCCATTCGCCGATGCGCTTCAAAGCCTTGCGCAATTTATCTCCGGCATAACCACCATCGGCAAAGATGTGGCGCAGCCAGGGATAGCGCGAGCGGATCGAAGCCAGGACGCACGGGGCGCCATCGCGATCCTGAATGCTGGCTTCGTGCACGACGAGCCCGACCAGGTTGCCTTGGGTGTCGGTGACGATGTGGCGCTTGCGGCCCTTGATTTTCTTGCCTGCGTCATAGCCACGTGGGCCACCGCTTTCCGTGGTTTTTACCGACTGGCTGTCAATCACTCCGGCCGTCGGGCTCGCCTCTCGGCCAGCCGCCTCGCGCGACGCCATGACCAGAGTGTAGTTGAGCGAGGCGAAGATTCCACCGCGCGACCACGCGTAGAAATACCCCTGCACCGTCGAGTAGGGTGGGAAGTCCTTGGGCAACTGCCGCCATTGGCAACCGGTGGACGCAATGTAGAGGATCGCATCTATCACCGTTCGCATGTCTGTTGCACGCGGACGCCCGAGGGCTGAAGCAGGCGGCAGAAGCGACTCCATCACTAACCACTCCGCATCCGTCGTATCGCTTTCATACCGCAGGCCCTTGCGTCTATATTGTCGACGAGTGATTTCAGTCCAAACCATCGTGCTCTCCCTCGAATCTTCGCAAATCCGAAGGAATCACAACTGGCTGAAATCACTCAGCTTCTTTTTCAGTCCGGCTCTTACACAATTATCGACCAATATCGGCAACGCGTCACAGCAAATGCCGAAAGGCTCAGTGTGAAAAACGGACGGCTTCGGCACAATTCCGCGGCGTAAAGTGGTGAAAGCAAATGCCCCCGCCGAGACCTTGGGGGCGTCGGGAAAGATGGTGCGATGGCTGGTTGCGTATAACGTCGGGCTTGCTGAACGGTCGAAGGCTACTTGGCCGCCTTGGCGACTAGCGAATTTGGGAAATAGCGCTTATCGCTCAGGGGGCCATTTAGGCAGTTAGCAACTGCCAAGTAGCCGCTCGCACTCTTCGCTATGGATTGCATAAACCCGTTCAGTCACGGAAACGCCCCCACATGATCCGTAAGTTTATCACCAAATCCATGCACATCGGCGAGCCACACGGCTAGAGAAAACTTTCGAAATGGGCCCCCTCTATAGTGACCGAACTGCGAACGTCGAAGGATATCGACACTAAACGGTTACATCCGAACGCGGGACAGGCGTCGGATTGTGGTTGGAAAGGAACCGGGTTCAATGCCGCTGATGCGAGGCGAGACAATTGGGTACGCCCCCGACTTGATGGCGTTTAAGTTCACGATGAGGAATGGCGAGCGAATTGTGCAATGCCAGATTAGCAATGCGGCACTTGGTGACTTGGCCGGTCGTTGGAGGACCGGGGCGCGGGATTTGCCCGCTGAGTTTGAGGCGCATCGCTAGCTTATCGAAGCTTTAGCGTCCGAACAGTTCGACCAAACATCGACCATGGAAACGGGGTTGGTCCGCATTTTTGCGAAACACATTCCCGGCACCAAAGCGCAAAAGAATTGGCACGTTTCAAGAGACGATCCGGAAGACTGAGGCCAAGCTGGCGCCATCGGACGGCCGTCCAATTTTGCCGTCGGATGCGCCGTTGCGTCCGAGGGAAGCTTGGTTCCAAAACGGTAAACAAATCATCAACTTAAGGCGCCGCTCATTTAAAGCCGGGGTGTTGTAGTTCGGATACAGCCTTTGCGACGAATAGCGCCTACAGTCTTCTCGGTATTCGATTGGCGCCCGCGCCGGAACGGCTCGCTTCAGCGAAGCGCAAGACAAATGGGGATTGAGATGATGAAGAGGTTTTTGCTGGGAACGGTCGGATTGATTGCGCTCGGGATGGCTGCTCCCGCGTCAGCCGCTGACCTCGCCGCGCGACCCTACACCAAGGCACCGCCCCCGTACGTCGCTCCGATCTACGATTGGACCGGCTTCTATATCGGCGCCAATGGCGGCTGGGGTGACAGCCACAACTGTGTGGATTTCCTTAACACGGCTGGCGTAGCCGTCGCTCAGGGCTGCCGCGATCGGTCCGGAGGCCTCTTCGGCGGTCAGCTCGGTTATCGCTGGCAAGCCAGCCAGTGGGTGTTTGGCTTGGAAGCTCAGGGCGATTGGGCGGATCTCAGCAACCAGCGCGTCAGCCTCGCCATTCCTTCGCTCTCCACCCGCACCAAAACCAGTGGCATCGGCCTCTTCACCGGCCAGATCGGTTATGCCTGGAACGCATCGCTGTTCTACGTGAAGGGCGGCGCGGCGGTGACCGACAACCGCTTTAGCATCCTCGACACCGCCTCCGGCGTTGAACTGGCCGCGGCAAGCGCGACCCGTTGGGGTGGCACCGTGGGTGTTGGCTGGGAGTATGGCTTCGCACCGAACTGGTCCGCCGGTATTGAATACGACCATCTGTTCATGGGCCACGCGAATAATTCGTTCACGGCTACCGATCCGCGTCTTGTCGGTGTGCTCAACGACCGGATCAGCCAGGATGTGGATATGGTCACTCTGCGCGTGAACTACCGCTTCGGCTGGGGTGGCGCGCCGGTTGTATCGAAATACTGATCTCGTCCAGTTACGTAGTCTCCAGTAAAGTAGGCCGGCAGAAATGCCGGCCTATTTTGTTGGAGGGTTACATGTCCAAGAAATCCGTCAGGCCCGCGACCCGCCCACATTCGAGCCGCCGGCAGGCCGCTGATTGCATAAATCAAGCGCTTGAGAAGTCGGATATCGCCGAAATTTGTCACGCCATTGGTGCCGCCACCCGTCTGTACAATATCTCTGACCTTGCGCAGAAATCGGGCCTTGCGAGGCCGAGCATTCATCGTGCGTTTGCCGGTGATCCAAAAAAACCAAACTTCACGACGGTTCTTAATGTTCTCGACGCAATGGGCTTCCGGCTGCAGGTCACGCTGCGCCGGGGCGCTCCCGCGAGAGCAGCGCACGTTTTGAAACCAGTTGCGAATTGCCAAGAGTCTGAACAGTGATGTCTGGCGAAACGTCAGGGCACTCGACTGTTGCGTTCTATCAAAAGCCCACCTTTAGCGTTTCAGGCGATCGGGCACTTCCGCAACGAAAATGACGGGCCGGTGGTGTTCGTACGCCGTGCCAATCTCATGATTGGCCACCAACCCTAGCGCCAATTCTTTTGCATCGCGTTCATGACGGTATCCGACTTGTGCGCCTTGCAATAATTTCCAACGACTTTCGCGTTCCGTTTCACATAACGGAAGTCGAGCTCATTGAGGTTCTTTGTCGCGCTGAAATAACCGCTCATCCACGAGCTGATCAGTATCTGTCTTTCCGCATCCGATTCGAGAAGCTGCTTGCATGTGATCAGCGATAGATCGATCACAACCTGCGCATGGCCCGGCGCAATGGACGTGAACAGCAGCACACAGATGCTCGCAATGGTATTTCGTTTCATGAGAACTCCGTATCTCGCTTGTGATCGCCTATCGAGCCGTAGCGCGCTGAAGGCCCGCCATGACGGTTTGCGTCGGGTTAGAGGCACACCACGACTTCACATTTGCGACGTTTCGCGCGTAGGCATCCAGATCCACGAACACATAGCCGGTCTTCTGATTGAACCACCCGCTCATCCATGCAGAGAACACTGCAGAGTCTGCAGCTGAAAGAGCCAGATAATCTGCGCAGGTGACACGAGCCATATCGATGCTTACCTGGGCGTGTGTTACAGATGGCAACGCCGTGCCGGCAAGCATCAGGCAAAATGCGGATTTCTTCATGGTCAAACTCCTTCGCTACTGACCGGGCATTTTAGGAAGCAGGGTCGGCTGGTCGGCATTGAGGCAGATCAATCCGCGTGATTCGCTTCATTCAAGGAACTTGGGCAGCGACACCGGTTGCCCATCGGTTACCTCACCTTGCTCCAAGCTTGACGGATCGGCTGCCGTTCGTCTCCTTTGAAGCGCGGTGCCGACTAGCCCGATGAACGTGAGCAAACCGCCGCCGATCATAAGCCAGTGTGGTGTGAGAAGTCCCAACTTGAGATTGAGATCCAACATGCAAATCGCCGCGGGAATATGCACGGCCCCCTATTTCAACCGGATGGTGACGCCTCCCACCGCAGCCGACACTTCAGCGCCGATCTTCGGGCCACTGAGCTGCAAAATCACGCCATTGGCGTTTTGCAGTTGAACGCCTCCAGCGCCAGCCGCAACGGCCCCACCGGCTCCGATAGCGCTGTATGAGCCTTCGATTGAAGCTGGCCCCCTCAAATTGAGCGCGTGTCCGACGAACTTGGTGGTTGAGGCTCCGATCGTGAAGCCGACGCTCATCCCCGAGACGGTGAATGGATAATGCTTACCGTGCAGGGTCAGCACGCCTTGTCCCCCACCCACGCCGACAATGAAGCCACCCTTGGTGAAGACGACGGCAACCGATCCGGTTTCCGCGCGTGAAGGCGTGCTGAAACCGGCCAGTCCCAACATTCCTAACAGCGCAGCCACAGCGATTTGCTTGTTACTTCTTCTCATCATATCTCCCCTAAGAACTGAAGTGCTGATGCGACCTGACGCGCGATCGTGAGTGCTAAAACGCTCGCCCCGTTGATCTAAGTCAACGCTTAACAACTGAGGCAGCATCCATCCCGCTCGGACCGTTTGGTATGTTTTTGACCACCGACCGTGCCGATCTCCGGCATCCGGCATCCGGCATCCGGCATCCGGCATCCGGCATCCGGCATCCGGCATCCGGCATCCGGCATCCGGCATCCGGCTTGTATGGGGCTTTCTTTGTCAAGGGGAAGTCACGCCATTTTGGTCGTCCTTTTGCATTCCATTCTTTTGTTCGACCCGCGCCGCGAGCTTCTTCCGTGCCGACCGCATATTTCCATCGCCGTCGCACGCAGCGGCGGCCAAGGACGGCGCTTCTTCAGCTAACCTTGACGGACGTGAGCACGGCGGCAGGCTGCTCGCCAATCACCTCACCTCGCCATCTTCGAAGTCAGGGCCCATTGCTCCGCCGGCATTACCCGGCCTCAACGCTCATACAACTCTGTCCGAACTCTCGCCATGGCCGCCGGGTTGGGCACCCATGCGCTATCAAGATTGTTCTAGTGCTATTGCGGGTGCACGACGCTGTAGTGCGGGTTGTTCGATAAGAACCGCAGACAATGTCGCCAAGGCAGTCGTTGCCGCTACTGAAAGCGCCAGCGAAGTCCAGAAGGACAAGGCGTAACTGGCGATCAGTTGCTGCACGGGAAAGGCAAAGAGATAGATACCGTAGGAAATATCAAGGGGCGGCTGAAACCATACTGGCGGCTCGATTTTGCCGATGAAGATCGTGGCAAGTACAAGTGCCGGCAAAAGTGCCACGGCACTCGTTGAGATGGCAGTCATAACTGAGAGGCCGACCAAAAAAATCGTCGCAGCTGCGAGGCTCCAGTGCCGCTCTGCGATCGCGAAGAGAGCGCCGGAGATGAAGATCACGGCAAATTTCTGGGAGTATGCCGTCTCGACCGTCTTTGACGTAACGTGAAACCAAACCAAGAAGCCAAGAAAAACAACCAAAAGCAACGCTAGCAAGGATGCAGGCCGATACCTTACTGCGACGGCCAGTATCGCGAAGTAGATGTAGAGCTTGACCTCGATTGGAAGCGTCCAAAGTGAACCGTTCATGGCGCTCAAGTATGGATTGCCTTCAAAAACACCGGGTAGCGTGTGCCTGATGCCGAACAAAACGGTGGAGTTTTTAAACAGAAACTCCGGGACTTTTGCCCAGAAATCCCATCCAGCGGTCGTGACGACGGCGCCGATGAAAACGCAAAATACGGCCAGTCCGACTAGGGCCGGGAAAATCCTGCGTGCTCGCCGAATAAGAAACTTGCCACCTGACTGTCCTCTGAGGAGGCTTTGAGCGTTCAAATACCCGCTGATGGCAAAGAATATCTCAACTCCAAAAGCACCAGGATTTGTGCCAAAAATCGACGTTTCAGCTATCGCAAGCAACGCGAATTGGTGCGACCACAGCACCATAAACGCCGCGATTAATCGTAAAAGGTCGAAAGAACCCGTCCGAGCGGCCATCATACGTTAAATCAATCATATTCTTAGGCGGCGTCGGCCTATCATCCCTTAACGAAGAGGCGACAGCAAGCGTGAGCTTGCCTAGTCCGAACGACCAACCGCGAGCAAGCCCGCGATACCCCTCACATCGCATTTGACGGCTGATATTAAATTTTGGCGGGACCACGGGCAATCGCCTGTTCCAGGCCGGCCTTATATTCGGCCGCCGTGCCGCCCTCCCGATACAGAAAAGGTCCGTTGATCTTCTCGATATGGATGCGGCGTCCTGCACAGACTCGACGCTGTTGGCGATCTCCAGGATCTTGCGGGCGGCTTTTTCCGGATCGGCGCAAGGTCGATCCGTGATTAATTTCACGCTCATGTCTTGCCGTCCTTGTCCCGCTGCGCCCGCGCCAATGCCCTGGCCTGTTCCAGCGCCTCGGCGCCGGTCAGCCGATCCGGCTGCAGCTGCCGGCCTGGCACATCATCCCAGTAGAAGAACACGGATGCCCGGCCATCCGGAAAGCGAACCTCATAGCTGCCGCAGTTCGGAACGGCCTCGTGTTTGATGATACGGATGGGGTCCGGCATCTCACAGCCTATTGTCGCTCTCTGCGCTGCCACCACCTACTCTTGCCGCTTCCCGCAAACCCTGAAGCTCGGCGGCCTGCCGACAGCCAGCCCGAGCCCGGCCCGGCGAGCCAGCCAGGTATCATATTGCTGCCGGGTAAGGCGTGGCACCTTTACTTCAATCGCGGCCTCGATGCGCGTGCGATGCGCGCCTCGGAACACGGTTGGCCAAGTTGTTGAGCTGCCGCGTGACTCCTGCCCAGAAGCCGGCGCGCTGGGCGGGAAGCTCAATGGCGCTTTCGGTAATCCCGCCGAGATAGGCGACGTAGTGCTGTACCGGCTTGCCTGCAACCCGCTCGCTCTCAACCACGACAGCCGCCCAATGGGTATCGGGCCCCTTTCCCCCGCCAAACGCCCGGTTCCTGCGCGCGCGCTTCAGCCACCTGACAAACATTCGTCAACCTGTAGTATATAAAAAGTGTTGCCTACGCCCGTTCTTATACACTACACCTCCCGGAAGATCGAGCAGCCTGCCGCCATCGTCGTGACGCTGACGCGCTCGACGTGATGACGATGAGATGCGCGCGAAGGTCGCCCTTGCGACCTCCGAGATTGTGAGCGAGGTCGCGCGCGGGTTGGCGACTGGCGGCCAAGATCCCTTCGACGATGAATTGCCGGGCGGCTATCCGCCGGATAGCCCCCTCCCCCCTCTTGGAAGGCCGCCGGTGAGTCCGGGATTGGCGGGCTAAGGCTTCACGGGTTCAGTGATCGCCGCGGGCTTGGGCTTTACCGGCTACCGCCTGGCGGTCACGCGCGGCGATCAGTTCATTCTGCAGCTTCAACCGTTCATCCGGTGTCATGGCGGGCTTTTCGGGCGGCGGTGGCAGATCTTCAACGGGGAGATAGGCGCTTGTTTTCGAAGGCATTGGTGCCTCAGCCCGCGCGTCCATCAGTGATAAACCAGCGGAGGTCGCACAGCCGCCTAGCGAGAGGCTCAACAACAACAACAACACCGTCCCCGCGGCGAGCAACATTCTCCGCCTACAAACATACAGAATACCCATGCATGATCGTTTCCACGATCATTGCGGACCAATTGTGTTCGTTCGCGGTTCCTCATGGAGCCCCCGCGGGCAAGGTTAATCGCTAATTACGAAGGGGCGCGGACCGAACGCTCGCGTCCGGTCCCCACGCCCCCAAGAAGGCCGCCGGTGAGTCCGGTTTTCCGGCTAGTCAAGTGCCTATGGTTCCGGCAGCCCCCGAGCGGGCACCGGCTGCGATCCGTGGAAGCCGTTGCTTGCAATCGAGGGGCACCCATTCGGTAATATCGCCGCTCGGCATTCCGAGTTGGGCGATCGTGCCGACATCGATCGGATTTTGCGAAAGCACTTCTTCGACGTCGGGGTTCTCGGCTCTCACCAGCGCTAAGGCTTCGGCCAACGAAACCCCCACTATCGTAAATTGCCGAATTCTGTCGCCGCTCCTCGTCCAAACGTTCCAGCCGCCAGTGGATCTCATTTTCCGTCTCCCGCGTCCCTTTTAAGATACCACAACTGCAGCCAAGGGGGCGGGGACTGCCCAGCGCCCTAAATGGCCTTTGCCGAGTCCAGGAAGGCCGCTGGTAAGTCCGAAATTTGCGGGCTGTTATGTCCCGGCCGATCGGCGCCAGCTCTTGGCCGCCCGCGCGGTGGCACCCGCCCCAAAACCGGCCTGATCACTGGCATTTCTCACTTCCGATAATGAGAGATTATCGGACGTCAGGACGCGAACTTCGAAAAACGGCCTAATCGGGCCGGAACCATCCCATCCCATCGCCGTCGCTCGGGGGGCCTGCTTGGTGTTCTAGCCGCCTTGGGAGGGCCGCTTATCCCCGCTCATCCGGAATTGCCGGTACATTCACTCATGCATCCATACATTTATACACCCATATAACGTTGTTTGGCTGGTGAAGCTGATCTGCCTATTTGGTCCGCTGAGGTGGGCCGCAGAGGCCCTCCCCATTGGCAAGCCCCTCTTCCTGCACATTTGACCGCAATCGCGCTGTTAGAGCGACCTGGCGGCGTCTGACGGCCATACCATGGTAGACATCGCGATCGGGCATGATTATATTGGAAGCACTCGCCGATCTCATGCGCTTTGCGCCGCCTATCGAGCAGGTCTTACCCCTCATCCGGATTGGGTCCGGACGGTTCGCCCTCGTTCCTCGATGGAGATGTCAGATATGGCCGAAGCCCCCGAAGAAAAATCGCGGAGCGTCAGGTTCACAGACCGCATTCGTGCGCGGTGCCCCGCTGTTCTACCGCCCGCGATCGAACTCGCAGCAGCTCAGGCTCTTATGACGCCGTCCGAATACATTCGGCGGAGCATCATCGACCGGTTGAAAGCCGACGGCATTGATCTGCGCGGGGCAGCATGAGCCACGAAGATGCCGGCCAGCGCTGCCTTCGACTCTGCCACCGCGATGAGGCGGTAGAGGTCTGCTGGGTGGCGTCGATTGAGATCAAAATCTGCTACGGAATAATTGAGGGCGGGCCGATCGAAACCACGTTTCTGGATCGCGTTGCTCGCAATTCTAGGCGGGCACTTCAATGAAACAATCGCATCCCAAACGTAGCAAGACAGGCCCCGGGTTGGCGGGCAATGCTCCTGATAATACAGGCCGAAAACAGAGCAGACGTTTTCAAAAAGGCCAAAGCGGCAACCCCAGTGGGCGTCCACCGGGGTCCCGCAACAAGACAACGTTGGCGGTTGACGCTCTCCTGGATGGCGACGCTGAGACCTTGACCCGCAAGGCGATCGAGTTGGCAAAGACCGGTGACGTTACGGCGCTGCGCTTGTGCCTCGACCGGATCGCGCCTGTCCGCAAAGATAGGCCGGTGACGTTCTCCCTTCCACCGATTGCGTGCGCATCCGATGTGGCGAAAGCCTCTGCCGCCCTTGTGGCCGCGGTCTCGCTCGGGGAGATCACCCCCTCGGAAGCTGTTGAAGTCGGCCGGCTGCTTGAAAGCTATGTCAGGGCGCTTGAGGTGACAGAGCTTGAAGAACGTTTGGGCAAACTCGAAAGGACGATTAGCCAATGAGGGAAATTGAACGTCGGCTCGGGAGGTTGGAAAATGCCGGTCCGGCGCAACAAAGCAAAATCTTTTCGATTAGCGATTGTCCCGAGGACGATACGAGCGATGACAAGCAAATTCGCCATTCATTGGATGACGGAAGGGTGATCTATCTCCTCGAGGAGCACGTCATGTCAGATGAGGAATGGGTTGAGCGCCACTGTACGCCGGACTGAGGAAGGGGCCGTCGAAAATGAGCCGAGGTTTCGTTTCACGAATTCAAAAGCTGGAGTCCCGCCGACGCAACGAGGGTGAAATCCTCCTGTTGTGGCGCCTACCGGGCCAGGATGTCGCCACCGCAGCGAAAGCTGCAAGGAGCGCCGGGCTATTCGTCTCAGGTGATCGGGTCGTAAGCGCGGCATGGCTGGGTAACGATCAAATGCCGGCCCCTCGGTGGGTCCAGGTTAAACCGTCTGGATTTCTCAGCCTTAATGATCGGGAGAAAGAATATTGCGTAGCGGCTGTCAGGTCGCTGGTTGTCAGTGATGGACATTGCGCTCATCCCGACCCTGCGTTGGAGGCCTGGACCGAAGCCGATCTTTGGCATGGCGCATTGGGGGTCCCGACATGAAAAGCAGTATCAAGTCCCGTCTCGCAAAGCTCGAAGCCGCAGCAGGCGAACCGCCACCGCGGTTCGACGACATGCCAGAAGACGAATTGCTTGCTTGGCTGTTGGATGAGGCCGAAAGGTTTGTAGCTTGCGACGATATTTCAGACGAACATCGCGCTTGGTTAAAACAGATACTCGAAGCACACGCGTCAGGCGATCCGGGTGCCCTCACGCGCGTGGCCATACCGCATGATCTGTGATCTTTTGCGTCCTAACAACGTGGAAAGCTAGCACTACAGTTGCCTTTTCCGCAGGTTTCTGAATCCATGGGCAACCATGATTCGAAGATCGTGGACGCAGGAGATGCTTGCGCTCTGGGCGGCGACCGCTGCGGATGCACCCCTGCGTGGTATCAAACCGCTTGTGCCGCAATTGCCGTTGAATCGTATGGCCGGGCGCATCGTTTGCGGCGGCCGAAGTTGCGAGCCCCGCCCGCAGGCTATGCCCGGCAAATCGCCGCGCTGTGATGTCGGCTCCCCGGGAGACGCGCCGAGTTAAGTCCGCTGCCGGAGGCAAAGCGGAAGTCGGCCTTCGGGGTTGTCAGTTTGACCCCAAGGCGACATCGCGTAAGTAGCGGGCCAGTAAAAAAGATCACCGTCGTCGGCCCCAGCCGACCGGATCGTGCTAGTTTGAGGTGAGCAATCGCCTGTCGGAAGGCTTAGAGCCAACATGAAACGACGCGAGTTCATTGCGGTGCTCGGCGGCACGGTGGCGACTTGGCCGATCGTGACCTACGCGGAGCAGCCAAGGGTGCCATTAATTGGCTATGTGAGCAGCAGGTCCCTCGCAGATTCGACATCGCTCGTCGCTGCCTTTCGCAAGGGCCTGAACGAATCTGGCTATGTAGAGGGCCAAAACGTGGCCATAGAATTCCGTTGGGCCGAAGGCCAATATGACCGGCTTCCTGCATTGGTGGCAGAGCTCGTTCAGCAAGGTGCTGCCATGCTGGTTACGGCCGGAGGCGAGCCTTCGGCAATTGCAGCCAAAGCGGCGACATCCACAGTTCCGATCGTATTCACCGTCGGGGGTGATCCGGTAAAGATCGGTCTGGTTGAGAGTCTCAGTCGACCGGGCGGCAACGCCACCGGTGTTAGCCTGTTAACGACCGCTCCGGAATCGAAGCGGCTCGGATTACTTCGCGAGCTTGTGCCAGGCACAAAAGTTGTCGGTGTTCTAATAGATCCAAACTTCCAGGAAGCCGAAGCTCAGGCGCGAGAGCTGCACGATGCGGCTGGTAAGATCAGTCAGCGCATTCATATTGCCTACGCGCGGAATGACGGCGAATTGAATTTGGCTTTCGAGGCGCTCGTTCAAGAGCGCGCCGACACATTGCTTGTGACCGCCGATCCCTTCTTCGACACCAGGCAGGATCGTATCATCGCGTTTGCGGCCCAAAACCGGCTGCCCTCTATCTACCAGTTTCGTCAGTACGCGGTTGGAGGCGGCCTGATGAGTTATGGGGCGAGCTTCGCCGACGGGTACCGGCAGGTGGGCGTCTACGCCGGCCAAATTCTTAAGGGAGCCAAACCGGCCGACTTGCCGATCGTTCAGTCAGTCAAATTCGAATTTGTTATCAATCTTAAAACCGCAAAGGTCATGGGAATCGAAGTGCCGGCAATGCTTTTGGCTCGCGCTGACGAGGTGATCGAATGAGGTCGCTTATTGGCTGCACAACTCGGACATACCCCGTGGTCGCTCTATGTCCGTTGTTGGGCGGCAGAGCGGAAAACATATGCTCCTATTGAGCTTTTTAGCTTTTGACGACCCTTATGCGACATTGGCAGTGCAGTGCGACATGGCCTTGATGCCGATCTCAGCCCTATCAAAGGAGCTGTTTGAGCCGTAAGGATGTTTCGTCCAGAGGGTGAGCATGCAGCGGCGGGATTTTCTCGGTGTTTTGGGTGGTGCGGCGGCGGCATGGCCGCTCGCAGCGCGGGCGCAGCAACCTGACGGGATGCGGCGGATTCGTGTTCTGATGTCAGGGGTGGCATCAGATCCGGAAAATCAGATCCGTATCGCGGCGTTTCAACACGAGCTTCATGAATTGGGTTGGTCAGACGCTAGCAACGTGAGGATCGATTACCGATGGGGCGGGAGCGATGCCGACCGCCTTCGAAGCTCCGCTGTAGAGCTTGTAGGGCTTGCGCCGGACGTCATTTTTGCCGGGACAACCTTGGCTACGGGGGCGGTCCGAAACGCGACACGCACCGTACCAATCGTGTTTGCGCTCGTCGCCGACCCGGTCGGCGCTGGCTACGTTGATAGCCTGGCGCAGCCGGGCGGCAACGTCACCGGTTTTCTCCCGTTCGAATACGGCATCGCCGGAAAGTGGCTGGAACTCCTCAAAACGGCGGTGCCGGCGGTAACGCGAATGGCAGTCATTCGCGATCCCAACTCACCAACCGGTATAGGCCAATGGGCCGTGATCCAGGCCATGGCGCCATCGATTGGGGTTGAGCTAGGTCTGATCAATATCCGCGACGCCGGCGAGATAGAGCGCGACATCACAGCCTTCGCGCGCTCCCCGAACAGTGGTCTCATCGTGACCGGAACCCCATTGGCAACTCAACATCGCGAGCTGCTCATAAGACTGGCGGCCGATCATAAGTTACCGGCAATCTACTATGAGCGCTACTACGTCACCGGCGGTGGCCTGATTTCCTATGGACCACATATAGTCGACCTGTTCCGGCGCGCCGCTGGTTATGTCGACCGCATACTTAAGGGCGAGAAGCCCAATGATCTGCCGGTGCAAGCCCCGACCAAATACGAGTTGGTCGTTAATCTGAAAACTGCCAAAGCACTCGGCATCGACGTCCCACCAGCGCTGCTCGCCCGCGCCGACGAGGTGATCGAATAAGCGGTGACTTCCGTTGTGGGTGACTTCCGTCGTTGGCACAAAGCGTCAGTTTGCCGGGTGCAAGGTCATGTCCGGAGTTGGGGGCAAAGCCGACTTGCCGGTTGAACGCCCGGACTTCTCACTTTGATCCACTTCGGACGTGGGATGAAGGCGGTCAATTCCGATGTTAAAGTTCGTATCTACCTGATCTCAATGTGCTAGCTTGTGATCCGCAACGGCTTCGCTCTTGGCTTAGGAAGCGGGACATGAGTTGTCATTCGGCCTGCAATATTGGCTCTGACGCAATTTTGGTGCATTGGTGATCATGTAGCACCGATCAAGCGGGCCTGAAGAAGGTCGAGCTTGGCGCGGCCGTACATCTGACGCTTGACGAGCTTGAGCTTGGTAATCTGACCTTCGGTCTGCCCGTTCGACCAAGATGTTGTAATCGCAGCGCTGATGGCGGCCTTGTCTTTGGTGATGCCGTTGGCGAAGGACGCGACGAGACTTGCGCATGCTCGTTCCAGCCATGGGTCAAGATCTACGTGAGCCTTCTTGCGGATCATCGCGTGGAAAGCGGTGATGATTTCGCGAGCTTCCACCAGGAGAGGAACGCCTTGCTCGATCGCCGCGATGGTAACGGTCTCAGACTTTGATAGCGCATCGCGGCCATTGGTCATCAGGCGGGCGATAGTTCTGGCGGACGGCACGCGCTGTAGATTTTGAGCATCGGGCGTTTCGGCGCGCCGACGGCGTGTCGCCCACTCTCTAACAACTCGCTCAGAGCCCCTAAAGCCTAGCACCTTGAGGCGACGCCACAGGTCGGCTCCGTTACAATGGCCAGCAGCCCACTGGGCGTCGAGCCATGGCAGATGGTGCTCGAGTGAGCTCTCGCGCACCCTGAACACATCCGTTCGCTGACCTCGCAGCACCTTGCGGACGAGGCCCCGGCTATGTCCCGTAAGTCGCACGATCTCCTTTATGGAGACACCCGTCTCAGCCTGTCTGAAGATTGCCGCGTTGGTATCCTCACGCCGTAGATAGCCCTCGTACTGGATGCGCTCGGCGGCGGTCAGCAAGGCAGGATTTATTGTGGCGGCGCCGACCGCCACACGAACCTGGCGCATGGATTTGCGGACCGCATCGAGGAAGGCGTGGCTGGCGTTCTCCATCAAATGCCAGCGGTCAGCGACCTGGGTGGCCTGCGGGAGCGCCTTGGCTACAGCAAGGGCGTAACCACCGCCGCGATCGCGCGCGACCACAGCAATTTGCGGCTGCCCCGCGAGCCAAGCCTGTGCGGTAGCTGGCTCTCTGTCGGGTAACAGGGCGATCGGTCGTCGCCGCTCGAGGTCACAGATGATTGTTCCGTACCGCTGATTGCGCCGCCAGGCCCAGTCATCGATACCGATCACGCTCGGCACAGCAAAGGGCTGGCAACCGCGCCTTCGCACGACCCGAAGTAATGTATCGTTGCTCACGGGCAGCATAAGTCGACGGGCAAAACTCGCCGCCGGGCGGCCACCCAGGGCAAGCCCAAGGTGATGGACCAGCAGATCGAGCCGGGCCGTTCGCCGCGCCCACGGCGCCAGAGCCCCGTCATCGAAGCGCTCGGTGAAAATACGTCGACCGCACATAACAGTGACGCAGCGGAAGCGGCGCGCCACGACCATCAGGCGAACCGGCCGCCCCGCCAGAGGCAGATCAGTGAGGCATCGCTGATATCGGCTATGAATCCGCCCAGAACTGGCTCCGCATCCGGGACAGGGACTCTTGTCGCTCGTGGGACGGACGGTGATCACGGTCGCGGCGCCGTCACAGATGGCGCTCTCCACATCAAACCCAGGAGGGATCAGGGCCGACGGTCGCAGGGCTCGCTGCATCATGTTGATTCCTTTGTGAAACCAACGCGAGCCGGCGCTTGAACTTCATCAAAAGTGAGTCAGAGCCAAATTTGAACGCCGATTGACATTCCGCCAAGGTGGCACGGGCGGCGAAGATATCTGCCACGTCGAAATGGAAAGCGCTCACCGAACTGGAGCGGTTGGGCCTGATCGAGGTGGATCGCAAGCCGCGTAAGGCGCCACGGGCCGCCGTACTCCACACCCGGACACCCAAAACATGAACGCGGTCGCGCACAAGCACATGAACGCAAGCGCGTCCAAGATTCCCGGCAACATGGACGCGAGCGCGTCCAAGGGGGTCCTATTCTCTTTTCTGGTTCTCTTCCTTTAGTTCTCTAAGAATTTATGGGGCAGCTTGTGGGTAAGCGTTCAAGCTTTGAGAGACGTCCAGCTGATTTCTATCCGGCGCCTAAAGCGGCCGTGCTGCCTCTGATCCCGTATCTCCGCGCTGCTGGCATCAGAGCTATCGCCAAATTTTGGTGACGGCCGGGCCAGTCAGGCGGCGGCGGTTATGGGCTGAAGGTCCGCCGGTTTAGCGATGACCTCGATCCCGTTGTTGAATGTCACACCGAGAACGAGTTTTGGCAACTGGTAGTGGCCGTCAAGACGACGCCAGCTTTTCTGCGCGGCCTCGAGCAGTTTAAAGACCATCGCGAGCGCGGTGCTGTTGGACAGGCATCCCTTCGATCGGATCGTGCGGTGGCGCACGGTAGCGAAGGTGCTTTCAATGGGATTGGTGGTCCGCAGGTGTTTCCAGTGCTCGGCCGGGAAGTCGTAGAACGCCAATAGCGTGTCTCGATCCTTGCTCAGGCAGTCGGCCGCCTTGTCGTATTTGGGCGTGTAGCTCTCGATGAAGGCGTCGAACGCCAGCTCGGCGGCGGCCTTGGTTCCGGCCATCCATATCTCCTGCAACGCGCGTTTGGCCTTCGGCTGCTGGCTCTTCGGCAACTTGGCGAGCACGTTCGCGGTCTTGTGCACCCAGCAGCGCTGCTCGCGCGTTTTCGGCCAGACCTCGCCAGCGGCCTTCCAGAACCCGAGCGCGCCGTCGGCGATGGTGAGTTGCGGCGGCACGTCGAGCCCGCGCCGCTTCAGGTCGAGCAGCAGATCGCGCCAGTCGTGCGCGCTCTCGCGGGCGCCATCGGTGAAGCCGACCAGTTCCTTGCGGCCTTCCGGCGTCGCGCCGATCAAAACCAGGATGCACTGCTTTTCGTCTTCGAGGCGCGCCTGGAGATGGATGCCATCGGCCCAGATGTAAACGTAGCGCTTCGCCGACAGATCGCGCTTTTGCCACGCGGCGTGCTCGTCGAGCCAGCCGTCCTTCAGGCGGCCGATGGCGGATGCCGACAACCCGGCAGCGTCCTTGCCGAGCAGCGCCGCCAGCGCCTCGGAGAAGTCGCCGGTCGAGATCCCCTTCAGATATAGGATCGGCAGCAGCGTCTCGATCGACTTTGACCGGCGCATGTAGGGCGGCAGGATCGACGGAGTGAACCGGATGCGGTCGGGGTCGGTAGCGTCCACCTCGCGATCACGCACACGCGGCTGCCTGACGGCGACCGGACTAATACCGGTCATCACCTCGCGTTCCGGCAGGTGACCGTGGCGCACAACGCGCTGGTGGCCGTCTGTGGTCTTCAAATCGGCATGCTTGCCGAGAAAGTCCGCGACCTCCGCCTCGACCGCCTGGGCCAACAGAGCACGCGCTCCGTTGCGCAAGATTTCGGTGAGTTGATCGTCGACGTTTGCTGGCTGAATCAGCTGGATGATGTTATCTTTGGACACGGCATATCGCTCCTTCGGTGGAGAAGTGGAGGCGTCAAGCACCCCCACGATATGCCGCCTTCCCGATTCCCGCCGTCACCAACTTTCAGCGATAGCTCCTGGCATCAAGACCTTCGCCGAACCTGCGCCGGCGCGGGCGTTGAAGCGGGTGTAGTAGCAGGTAACTTGTCACTGCTTTGATGTTGCGCCAATTAGTTCGAGCTGTGACTTCTCATCGCCAGTAATCCCACGCGCGCCCGGGCAGCGCTCCTCGTCGAGGAAAGCTTTTGCAAGGGCGCGTTTCTCCGGGCTTGCCGCGTCGAAAGGACGAGATCCAATGAGGACAAAGTGAAGCCCATTAGTTTCCTGGGTAACAATATATGAAGGTTGTTCGAAATTTGTTTCCATAGAACCAAATAACAAGCGAAAGAGCAATTGGCGGACTACATAAGGCGCCCATTGGGCGGCGCAGCCCGTCTCTTGCCAAATCGCGGATAGGCGCTTCTCATAAGCCTCTTTAGAAGGGGGAGAACGCGCCTGAACGTTCCAGACCTCTCCCATTTCTTGTTCTCCTTCTAAGGCCTTCGTGGGATCGAGTCGTTCCATGCCACCCCACTTTATCTCCGACTCTTTAAGGTTCTCGAATGACTTAGCCGACCATTCTGCTTGACCGATGTCCGGTTCGAAGACCCGCGTATCCCCCCAAACTGCCCCTCGAGCGTCGGCTCTCCATGCGAGTACCTTTTTGAGCGACGCCCCCTGTAGAACCGCGCCGTCGAGCATAGCTCCCTGAAGGTTCGCGCGATCGAGCAATGCGCCGTCGAGCTGCGCATGGTCAAGACGTACTCCCTGGAGATTCGCGGAAGTAAGCCATGTGCCCTGGAGGCTTGCGCCCATGAGAGCTGCGCCCTGGAGCTCTGCGGAAATAAGCGACGCACCTTCAAGGTGCGCGTACCAAAGCGACGCGCCTTGAAGCTTCGCACCGTCAAGCCGCGCGCCCGCGAGTTGAGCACCGGCGAGCGACGCCCCTTGAAGCTGCGCAAAAACGAGAGATGCACCTTGGAGATTTGTGCATTTCGGTATTTTTATTCCAGCAATGAAGAAGGTGCTACTGGCGCATTCGAACTTTACGCCTCGTAAGTCTGATTGGTCGAATTGCGCGCCTTGAAGCTGCGCCGCCGTGAAATCCGCCTTTCGGAGACTAGCGCCAGTCAACACCGCGCCTTCGAGGTGGCGCGCGCGCAGGGAGATAGTTGCAGCAAGGGATTCGATTTTTGCTTCACTATCGAATTTTGTGCGGACGATGGCGTCAAAGCCCGGCAGCACGAGCCGGTTTGACCAGAGACTTTTTGGCTTGCGCGCCGCAAGATCAACCTCGCCTCCAACCAGCAGCTCATGCAGGGATGCCAGGCGCCAAGGCTTGTCACTTTGGTCCTTCCACGGGATAAGTCGCAACGATGGCAGACCACCCTCCACCCATTCGCCGGGAAAAGTTGCTATCGCAGTCACCAGGACAACAGGCGCGAAGGATGCGCAGACGAGAGCTATGATCTTGCCGCGTCGGAACTCACGCCACGCAAGCCCAGAAGTCTGGCCTTTCGCGATCGAGGGCCATAGCGCCCAGAGAAGCCCTATATCGGCCAGGACCGCGACCCGGTGCCACCAGCTGAGCAACTCATCGTGATACGGCAGGAATTGAAGTTCAAAAAAGACAAGCAGGGCTATAGGCGCCATCACGAGACTGATCTGTGCTATAAGTCGCAACAGAAAACCCATGCCGCCGCTGCGCATCTCACGCGATCCGGCCAGAAACTGGACGAAAATGTTGCTAGGGAGCTGTCGGCGCAGACGCCCGCGAACTTCCCCGTCGATGATCTGAGCTCGAAGTTCCGTATCGAAATCACCGACCTTTCCCGCGAGCATAACAAAATGCAGCAGCACATAGGCATGCACGATTAGGAAAATAGCTGGGCCGAGCCAGAAAAAGCCAAGGAGCGGAAGGTTCAACTGAAGGAATGGCAGACTCACCCGGCTCCCCAGGAAAAGATCATAATGAGTTATGCTTCCGACGGCGATAAAAAGATACACGAAAACAAAGAGATAGCTGAGCCACAGACCTGTGCCGACGGAGGCCGCATCAACCACTGCGTCGCGCAGCGCCAGGAGATCCCTCGCTTTGCCTGCAAGGGCGATTGCGGTCGCAGGAAGCTGCAAAGGCTCGCTGTCAGGAGCAAAGTCACCAGCAGCGTCCGGCGCCGATGCTGTTCCGGTGTACTCCCTCTCTTCCATGCCAAGTCCTCATGAGACATTACGAGTGGCGCAGCACAAATGGGTCGTTTACCTGCCTTGCAGTACGAGGCCTCCAAGTCGCGGTCTTATTCTTCGAACTTTGCCTGTGCCGAATGAAGCTACTCTGCCTTCACCACCAGGCGCCGCTGATGGCTGCCTCCGAGCCCGTACCCACACATAGTCGATTCTTCGTTCGTCAGTTCGCAAAGATAATGACCGGCTCTCCTCTTGTGCGTGGACCGCCACGACGCCAACGTCTGCGACCATCAATAGCATTGCCGTCGAATGATCCGTGAGGTTAATCACAATCACTACGCAGGTCAGCGGCGCCAAGGAAGGCAGCCAAAACCGAACACACTTCGAGGCGCGGGAAAGCTGCGTGGCGCGCTTCACGTTCGATTGAACTGCTGCTCTCCATTCCGCTATTAGTGGCTTGCGAAGCGCGAGATACCCGTTTGCTCGTTGACCTGAGGGGGTGCTGGTCCAATGTCTGCTGAAAATACAGCGGGAAAACGGCGCGGGAGGCCATTTCAGACAGGTCAGTCTGGCAACCCACGCGGCCGGCAAATGACAATCTGCCTGCTTGGGCGATTAAGCCAGCACGGCGCAGCGCATTACAACGCATCCATGTGGATGCGCCATCAAGTCGGTGACTCTATTTGTCCTTCTGACTCTTTTTCCACCCGCGCCAAGGCAATCTGTTCTTGCCGGAAAACCCGCGCTCAACGATATTCCGGCACCGTTCCTCGATCGCTTCTCTGAATGCCAGAAGGTCTTTTCCTACCTGATCCCCATCTCGTATCTCGCCGGGACTCGCGAACATATTGGTCCGAATATTCACGCGGCGCTGACGGGCTTCCTGATCGTTGGCAGGTTCGACAAGATATTCCTCTATTAGGGCTTCCGAGTTTATCTCGACACTGCGCCTAGCCTTATGGAGCAACGAAAATATATTCTCGGAGTCGCGGCCAAATGTTGCGACAAACCGAGGCTCTAATTTCAGCACCCGATCGAAGAAATCACTGTCTGCCTCAATACGCCGCAAAACCGCGTATCCGTTACCTTGGGACTCCCGGCGTTTGTCCTGGGCGCTGTAGCCCTGCTTGTCCATGATCTCCTTATATTCGTACTCTCGAACGAGGCGTGATCGTATGCGCTCGAATACGAGCTGCGCTTCATAGGCGATCGCAAGCGCGTCTATCGCGACATCGATCCGCTTTTCCTCGATCTTTTCTCGCTTCCATTTTTCAAACGTGTGCAGTCCGACAACTGCAAAAATACTCGTGGTAATGAACCCGACCGCTGCAACGGCGGTGCCGGCGAAATCTTTGAACAGGACATAATGTGCGGCCAGAAAATCACGAAACTCGCTCACGTCTTTTTCCCAAATATCTTGATCCAACCTGGCGAGTTCTCGATTGTGTATTTCCTTATCTTGTTCTCGGACTTCGCACACATCATTTGAGTTTGATTCACCGGCTCTTCAACCCATAGAACCTGCTTCGATTGCCGATCAATGGTAATGGTGGTCTTGAAGCATCCAAAAGAACCATCGTCCCCAGCGACCACCTCGTGTTGCGACCATTTACGTATTTCATACTCGTACGGTGCATCCATCCGGCCGATCTGCTGTGCTCCGATCGCTTGGACCGATGTCATCCAGCACTCTTTGCGGTCTTGAAAGCAGGCAATACTGTAGGTGTTGTTCGGATATGCCATTCCCTCGCCGGTCAGCGTCCCGGAGACGGTCACCAAGGCTGGGGTTTCGTAATAGCTTTTTTGAGCGAACACGATCGACATCTCACCCGTGTCCTTATTGCGCTCATGAAGATAAACAATCGAGCCGGCGCCGCCCACATATCCGACCATCAGCCCCGCAAACAAAAGTACCCATCTCATCGCCGAATCTCCCCAATAGTCCGACCCTACCTCTGGATGGCAGTAAAGGGAATTATTCGACCACGCTGCTAGTGCGATCTCAGGCAGTAGTGCGTCTCATGGGTTGATCTCCTTTGTGATGGCCTCAATAGCCCAGAGTCGGAATGCTTCAGTCTCGCTGACGTTGCGCCGTTTGGCTTCGCCGGCAAACAACAGGCGGATGATGGTGGTACGCATGGTCTGATCATGCGCTCCGGCCAGCGCGACGAGTTGGTCGCGAACTTCATTCGGAAGCGTTGAAGCGGGTTTTCATTTTCGATCTCCTTTGGGTTAGGTTGTTTTCAGTGGCTACGCCGCTGACGGCGACAACCATCGCAGGCTGCCGCTGTCGATGCGCAAGAGCAACCTTGCCCGGGCAGAGCGTCCCATCATCGCAACCCCGTTTCCTTCGGCGCGGCAGGCTTCACGCGGTACCGGTTCAGTTTAGCGCCACTCCTCCTCGCGCTCCCGGCGCACCGCATCGCTCTCTGTGTTCTTCGTCTTGAGCCACGTCTTCGATAGTCCGCTGCGGTACGGCGCATCCGTCCGCTTCGACACGATGCCTTCCAGCCCCAAGCGGCAGACGTGCCTGAACACGGTGGGGCCGTCGCCGGTTAGATGCTCAACGAACCGGATGGCGCGCCGCTGCGACTTGCCAATCAGCCGGGCAAGTCGCCGCTTCCGTTCCAGCAGCGACAGGCTGCAGAGGTCGTTCCCGTCGTGCTCGATCAGGTCGAAAGCGTAGAGCACCACGGCATGGCCGGTGCGGCGGGTGCGCAGCGCTTGGAAGTCCGGCCTGCCGTCATCGCTGACAACCACGGCCTCGCCGTCGATCAGGAACGAGGTGGCGTCGATGCGCAGCGCGGCGTCAACGATGGCCGGGAAGCGGTCGGCCCAGTCGTGGCCGTTCTTGGTGAAGAGCCGCACCGTCCCGGCGCACCATCAGCCGGTAGCCGTCGTGTTTGATCTCATGCACCCAGTCGGAGCCGGACGGCGGCCGGGCGGCCTTCGACGGCAGGCAGGGTTTGATGAAGCCAGAAGGCTGCGGCATGGCGGGAGGATAGAACGCGTGGTGCGATATTCTTGGTAAGCGGGCGACTTCTTGTTGACCCGGCCATATTCGGGCAGCCGCAGCGGCGAATTATCGTAAATCCCCGTATTTTATGGAGGTGCCGGCCCAGATCCGCACCGCTGACGACGGCGCGCAGCGGATCTCGATCACCCCATGGAACAGCGCCGGCCGGCCAGGGCGGACGACGGAATTCCCGCTTACCGGCAGGCTCACGGCGCTGGCCGGTGCGGTGGCGAAGGCGATCGCTGCAGACGGCGGCTGATCACTTATCCCTTATCCCCCTTGCCAACGCCTTGGCCCGGTCCAGCGCCTGGGCCTGCGTCAGCTGGGCCGGCCGTCGGCGAAGCGGACCTCATAGCTGCCGCAGCCGGGCACGGCCTTGTGCTTGATGATGCGGATGGGGTTGATCATCGCGGCAGTATAGCGCGGATGGGCCGTCAGTAGCCTCTGGGCGGTTAGTTCTATTGATCTCGACCGACGGTTGCGCTTGGATGCGATCGGCGGGGGAAATCAAAAAATGCGAACGTTAAAGGGTTGTCGTGCTCGGCCTTGCGCTGGGCGGCTCCGCATTTCAGCGCGCGGTTGAGGGAAGTCCGTGATCTGGCATGTCATCATTGACGGCGAGCAGCGTGGTCCGCTGTCTCGTGCTCAAGTTCTCGAATATCTGCATGATGGACAGCTTGTCAGGAACGACCAGATATGGCGTCCCGGTTTCAGCGACTGGAAGTCGATAGGCGAGCTTGCTGAGTTCTGGCAGCCGCCAAAGCGTGGATCGTCGCCGCCGCCCCTGCCTCCACCTATTTCAACAGAGCTAGCCGAGCGCGATGACACTCAAACCGCCGCCGTCGTAGCAGACAGAAAGTGGAGCCTCTGGGGCGCTGCCAACATCGGACTGGTTCTGTCGGTGCTCGTCCTGTTAATTCAGATCGCGAACGGTCAGGGATTTGAGCTTGCTAATTATGCTATGTCGGCAAACGCCGAAACTGTGCTGTATCTGGCCGGGCGACTTATCGCTGCGCCGCTGATTTTCGTGATCGTCGCGATGATCGTAAACGCCTTCAGGCGGCTACCGAAATCCGATGCGAGCGCGATCAAGGGTGCAACCGTGTTCGCTATGTCCTTTGTTGGTATTGGCGTGCTGCTCGCACTCTACGGACAATGGTTCTTCAGCAGCACCGAGCCGATCAGCGGAGCGACACGCGACTTCACTATGAAAACGATGCAACCGGCTTGCGATAAGCGGCAGATGTCACTTAGGCAGGGGCAAAATCCTTCGGACGAACAAATCTCAAAATACTGCCAGTGCTTCAGCATCAAAATGGCCGACAACACGACGTACAAAGGACTGACGAGAGATGCGGATGCACCCGATGTGCGGGCGTATCTCAAACAACAAGCTGAGGCAGCGGGACGGGAGTGTCGGACTTGGGTGGGACCATAGCCCGCGCGAAAGTTGAGCAGCGCCGAGACGAAAACGGACAAAGGACGCTTGAGCGAAATACAGGGAAAAAGGTCAATGCCTAATTCGATTGATGTTCTGATAGCGAGCATTCTCGCTGTCTCAATCTCCACACTTCCAGTAACCATGTGTGCAGCCGAGGGCTTGATCGGTGCAGAGCGCACCAGCTTTGTGAAAGCGAGTTACGAGAATTGCATGAAAAGTTGGGCTGCCAACCCTCATAGCTCATCCGTACCAGCCGGTATCGGCCAAAAATTCTGTATTTGCTCTGCTAACCGTCACGCCGACAAAACGTCGTCCACTGATCTGAAAACCTTAAACGCTCAGACGGTCCAAGACCCTGCGGCTATGATAATCAAGTTACAGCCAATGATGAAAGAAATCACCGACTACTGCGTAGAGCGCGTACTCCCATAGGAGCGTTCAGATTGGCTTTCTTCAAAAATCTGTTCGGCGGCAAAAGTTCGTCCGAACCCACACCCGAAAGATCGGGCTTTCATAGCGGCGCGGAATTTGTCGGTGCTGCCCTTCTGATTTAATATTTTCCCAAAGATCGTCCCTTCATCACCGATGATGAGCTGGACAGACTAACGGCGGGGTTTGACCCGAAGTTTCGCACATTGGTCCAGCAATGGATCGTGCTGTGGGTCACATGGCTCGTGAAACTGCATGCGGCGGAAAAGTTTGGGGATGAGTTCGCTCGTAATGTGATGGCTGCCGTTTATGGACGCCTCGCGGCGAACGAGGATCGCGTGCCCGAAATCGAGAACGTCGGCGAGGGTATCAAATATTGGTTCAAAGAGATGGAAGCAGGTGCGGTCGATGAGGCGGAAAATCCGACCGTCGTGGCAGGTCACCAGATTCCAATCTACTACTTCATAGGCCTTCGCTTTCTCTACCGCGATAGCGGTAGCCCATTTTGCGGAAACCCCAATCCGGTTTTCAATGATGTAGATGTAGCGGTGGGTACCGCGCTCGAGGAGGCGCAAAACCTTTCGAGACCCCGTATCGAATACACTATGGAAAAAGCGAGTATGATGCCGCGCTAAGCTCAGAACTGCCGAGTCATGGCTGGATGCTGCCGGTTCTTGACCTTGACCCAGTTCGGCGACCGGCCGGGACGATACGGCCGGTCTTTCAGCTTCGACACTAAACCCTCCAGCCCATCAGGCACGCATGCCGGAATAGATCCGGCCCGATCTCGCCCTGTTCGAAATCGCTGAGGAAGATGCCGTCGACGCGGCGTGCCAATAGGCGCTGCAGGTTTGTCTTGCGCATCGACAGAGGCAGCTTGCGCAAATCGTCGCCGTCGGAAACCAGCATATCGAAGGCGTAGAACTGCACTTCGGCATCGTGCTTGCGCGAGTGCAGGCCGTTGAAGTCGCTGCGACCGTCGACGCCGAGCAACACAGCCTCGCCATCGATCACGAACGACGAATTGCGGTTACGCAACGCAGCCTCGACGATCAGCGGATATCGATCGGTCCAGTTGTGGCCGTTCCTGGTCCATGGCCGCACCCGCTTGCCGTCGCGCTGCACGATCAGCCGGTAGCCGTCGTGCTTGATTTCATGGAGCCAGTTTTTCGAGTTCCGGAACCTTGGTTCCGGGCGTCGGGAGCAGGGTTCAAAGGGGGATTTCAGCATCAGGCAAAGATAGGCGGCGGTGGATGGGGCGGCTAGGGGTCCAAGCGCGGGGCTCGCGGTAGGGACGCGAGTTACCTCGCGCCCCCCGCACAGATCCGTGCGAGCCCAATTCGGGCACACGGCTCCCACCTCGGGTTTGTAACGGCGCGTCGTGATATTCTCACGAAATGCCGTATGCGCTTCAGCGCCTGTGACACGGTTTCCCGGTACTGTGCCCGGCCCGTGCTTTGCTGACGCACATTCCCCTCGGCCCCCGCCCTTGGCTCCACCAACTCCGCAGCCGGTTGCCCAGCCTTGTTCGTCGGTTTCACAGCTACTATGGCGGGGTCAGACTTCTCACGATCGTACATCATCGGCTACGGCTCCTCGCCTTCCCGACACGGACCAGTGCCGCACGCATGCTGACGCTGGCCAACCATGAGATCTCCCGGTTCCCGAGCAAAGAGCGTCCGCACATGCCAGTGTCTACGACCACGCCGGGCCGTCTGGGCGCTCGCACTATCGCGCCCATCCGTGTTGCCTTCCGTCAGCAGAACGACGTCGGCACCCGGGATGAGGGTACTTTCGCGGCTCAATGGCTGGCCTATGCGCTCCCCTGTCAACGCTTCGCCGATGCCCTCGCGGGCATCTGCGCATGACTTGGGGGTCGATGCGGTTCGCTACTCCTTCATCGTGATGGACTTGCACCATCTACTCCTTGCCGGTCTCCCGGCGCACTCCGCTTTACCCCCATCAACCGACATCGTAGGCACGACGCAGCATGACCGTTTCTTGCCAAACAAGCGACATGCGCGCTATGTGCCTAGACCATCAGCCGATCAGATTGAACGTAAGGGCACGTTTTCGGAGCGCACCCGCGATTCCGCGAGTCCGCGGATGGTTCCGAGCGCGCGTCGTCGAAGAAATCCGCTAACCGGCCGAATGATTAGCCAATAGGAAGAGAACATTACTAGCGAGTAACGGTCTGGACAGTGAACGCGCGTCTCAGTCGTAAGAAGTGTAACCTCGCCGAGTTGCTCGACAACAAATCCGATTGCCAGCTTCGCAGTTTTCGGAGGATTGCAGGACAGAAATTCGGAAGGACCATTGACGACCAACAGCCCAAAGTCTGGACGCCAAAATTTACCTATCAGCCCAGCGACAATTTCTCTATCGCCGTCCCGTGCCAACGGAATGAAGCTAGCAAACGTGAATGGCGAAGGCTGCGGCACTCGCGAAGGAGCCACCCAATGCATCAGTTTTGCGGGGAGTTGGCGCGCAAACATTGCTAGATCGCTAAATCTGTCCTTGGGCGGTCGAAAGTTTTGAATGATGTCGAGTAGCTCACCCGGCCCGCAGCGCACCGTGGTTTGATGGCGCTCTGAAAATTGATGGCTTGGGAGAAATTTATCCATCAATGACATTAAATTCTGCCCGCCGTTCCACGGTCCAGCAATCTCCGAGAACAATACGCGCGACCGTCGGACCTCTCAACTATGATCTGCCTCTACCGGACGGCTCGCCACTTCAAATGGGTCAAACCCGGAAGTGGCCCTGCCTGCACGACAAGTCCGTTGTACCAAGGAGCGGACGTCGCAAACCCAAGGAACATTAGCTGGCTCAGCGCGCTTGGCCAGCGGTTTCCACAAATGCCTGCACCGAAGCCGGCACGTCGTCGTATTCCACAAAGCGCCGACGCAGCTCGTCGGCAATATCCATGGTGACGTCGCGGGACCAACCCTCCGCGGTGTTGAAGGCCACGATGCGCGCCGGATGGTTATACTGGCCGCTCATGAGATCCTGGATCAACACCTCACGGCAGGTCATCTCCTCGTCGGTCTCCCGCCAGGCGCGGCCTAGGCGTCCACCAAAGTCTTCCAACACCAGATAAATGTCCTGGCTGGCTTGCGGCGGCGCGATCGGAGGGAACCTGCTACCCATGACGCATACTCACACTGTGACCAACCTGGCCAAAGCTAATGGCGGTCAAGGCGGGCGGCAAGGCGGCAACAAGCCGCGTCCCGCAGTGCGAAACTGGACTTCTTACGCAAACAGATCGGCGCCCGTCTGCGTGAATTTCACGTAAGTCCCGCTCTCGTGCAGCTCCAGCCAGCCGCGGGCGATCGCCAGGTCCAGGCCGGCCTTGTATTCGGTTGGCGTGCCGCCCTCCCGATACAGAAAAGGTCCGTTGATCTTCTCGATATGGATGCGGCCGTCCTGGATCGCCTCGGTGCTGTTGGCGATCTCCAGGATCTTGCGGGCGGCTTTTTCAGGATCGGCGTAGGGACGGTCAGCGGAGAGTTTCATGTGTTTTTATCCGCTACCAGCAACCGAAAAGTCGCCGAGTATTGGAGACTCCGTTTGCCAACAAGTGCCGTGAGATCGATGGCGACGCAAATGCTACCGTGTGGGCAAAACCGCCGGTTGATGGTCGCCTCGTGATTTGGCTGGACCACAAGCCGAAGTGAGGTCGCCTCAGTTGGCGCGAAGGAACGCGTGGGGTTCGAGGCCGTTGGCTCGGTATCAGAGGAGCACACCATGGCCGATAACAAGAACCCAAACGACGAGCAGCCGGGCGAAAAGCCGGAAGGAAAGTACCATTACAACCCGGGCAACCAGTCCGGCAAGACGGCCGAAATCGTACCCAAAGAAGAGACAGAAAAGAACGACGAACCGCTGCACGGGCGCCCATAAAATCGCTCGAACCGGAACGCAAAACGCATCCGTGACTTGCTCTAAGGCGATACGAGCCACGATGGAGACCATCCTGCTCATCCTCTCGAAAGACACGGGCGAAAGGGCAGCCAAGAAAGCAAAGAAGTACGATGGAAGCGGCGAGAATAGGGGATGCTTCCTCGGAACTTTCCGGTTTTACTTCGACGGCTGAAGCGCGGTGTCGACCCAGACCGGAGCATCTGACTTCGGAGGATCGGTGTGGATTTGAGCGTCAAAGACGAGGCTGCAGCTCGTGCATCTGAGTGTCAGGTACTCGAAGCCGACGCGAATTGGGACAACGTTCTGGACGGTCGCAAAGGCTCGGCATTTGGGGCAGCGCTGACGCCCAAGCGAAGCGGTTGATGCAGCGGGTTCTGACGGCACGTCGTAACCGATATCTCCCATAGGATGTCCTCCACCGTCTGGGCAACTGGATCGGGGCAGTTCGGTTCCTGAGCGACTATCCCTGATCGACACTTCGGCGGCGATTGGGCAGACGGCTGGTTCGCGAAATCCAACCGCACCACCTGCATCGACGAACTCCGACAAGCAATCCCTGCCGGAGGCACCGGTCGGCCACCGCCAACCGCGGGCCGATCAAGTGCCCTCGGAGAAGAACCTGATGGGTGATCCGAACGATCCGATCAATCGCGAGAACGCGGCGCTTGACCGCATGGTCAAAGGCATTTGCCGCGGTTGCTGAATTAAGAAAAACGCGCCGGTTAAAGCGGCGGGCTGAAGTTAGAGTAATGCGCATCGCGGTGTGAGTTACGACAGCCGCGACTGAGCAAGGCTATCGCGGGAACGTTAATATTTCGGCGGAAAAATGAAACCAAGCTTAAGCGAATTAGGCCAAGCCAACCTGATTGGAACGTTTTGGCCCGCACTAAATAAATCACAGTGGCAATCGATCTCAGTTTCGCTTTAGGATCGAGCATGGACAAAGCGGCTGCCTATGCGATCTCAGCCTTAATCGTCGGCCTCGGTGTTTGGATCCTTATTGCCGGTCTAACCTCCAGCAGGCCCGCTTTGTGGATTTGCGTCGCTCTCATCCCCATAGCGATCGGCCTCTGGAGCGCGCGCTTTCCGTGACAGTTAAAATCCACCACGCTGCAGAAAATGAGTCCCACGCGCGATTGATCGAGCCCTGGCTCCCCAAAAGCTCAAGTAGTCCGTCCCGATCGCGAGTGAGGGGACCCGGTCAGTTGGACTGTCTGGAACGGTTGCTGCTTTTCCCCGTTCTACGCAGCATGGTTGGAAACAAGAATAAACGCTGGACGCAAGAAGACGATCGCCTGCTGCTCGAATTGCGCGCGGCAGGCAGGTCAACCGTTTCAATTTCGGCCGTTCTTAAAAGGTCGACAGCGGCGGTTCGTGGGCGCCTAAGCCTTTTGAAGGCGCTCGCTAAATCCCCAAAGCCGCGGGAAGAAGCCATTTAGGGAATGACCGAAAGAAACGGCCCCAGCGCGGGAGCAACTGGAGCCGTTTGTCATCGGATGCGCTACGGGGGGATAACGCACCCGGGAGTGAAGAAACAACTCCTGCCGGCATCGTGCGTTCCAAATTATACCCGCATTTTTTGGAACCCAAGCTCCTGATTACGCGCGCATGGCAACAGTTGGAGCATATTGTGCTGATTCCGGAGCAAGCCGCCCGCCGATTCCGGGATGATGCCGCCCACCCGTTCCGATTAATTGTCGCCCGGCATTCCGATTAATCCTCGCCCACCATTCCGGGATGATGTCGCCCGGGGGACGGGGATTTCGGAGACCTCTGCTGGCTGTGTGTAGGGTCCGTTCTTTGGCTTTTGCCGGGGAGTGGATCGATGCCAGCGGAGAGGGTTGCGATGCGGGTGGTGCGCGAAGTCCTACGTTTGACGTTTGCCGGAGTTTCCAAGCGCGAAGTGGCGCGCCGCACCGGCTTGGCATCGTCGACGGTGCGGGCGACGATCGCCCGTTTCCAGTCGCTCGGGCTGATCTGGCCGTTGCCCGAGACCGTCACGGACAGCGATCTGGAAGCGAAGATCTACAAGAGCGCCGGCAAAAAGCAGGGCCATCGGCGTATCATCGAGCCGGACTGGGCGAGCCTGCACCGGGAGATGAAGCGCAAGCACGTTACCTTGTCGATCCTGTGGGACGAGTACATCGAGGCTCACCCGGAGGGTTATCGCTACAGCCGGTTCTGTGAGCTTTACCGGTCCTGGGAAGACAAAATCTCCGTCACGATGCGGCAGGCCCATTTGGGTGGCGATAAGCTGTTCGTTGATTACGCCGGCGACGCGGCGTCGGTGGTGATTGACCGGCTGACCGGCGAGATCAGGAAGGCGCAGATATTTGTCGCCGTCCTTGGGGCATCGAGCTTCACCTATGCGGAGGCGACGTGGACGCAATCGCTCGCCGACTGGATCGGTGCACACGCGCGTGCCTTCGAGGCCATCGGCGGCGTGACCCGGCTTCTGGTGCCGGACAACACAAAGACTGCAATCATCAAAGCGTGCCTATACGAGCCGCAAGTCAACCGAACCTATACGGAGATGGCAGCCCATTACGGCACCGGCGTGCTGCCGGCACGGCCGCGCAGGCCACGTGACAAGGCCAAGGTCGAAGTCGGCGTGCTGATCATGGAACGCTGGATTTTGGGCCGCCTGCGCAATCGGCGGTTCCATAGCTTGGGCGAGTTGAACGAAGCCATCCGAGGGTTATTGGTGCGGCTGAACGACGAGCGCCCGATCCGGCGTCTCGGTGTGACGCGGCGCCAACTGCTCGAAGAACTCGACCGGCCGGCGCTCAAGCCCTTGCCGGCCGAGCCTTACGTGTTCGCCGAATGGCGCGCTCGCCGTGTCGGGATCGATTACCACGTCGACGTCGACAAGCATTATTACAGCGTGCCGCATCGCTTCGCCCGCGCCGAGGTCGAGGTTCGGCTCACTGGCCGTAGCGTCGAGGTATTCGCCAGGGGCGAACGGATCGCCGTGCACCTGCGCTCGAGCGGCAACGGCAAACACACGACCGTGCAAGAGCACATGCCCTCCAGCCACCGTCGTTACGCCAACTGGACGCTCGACCGCATCCGCACAGACGCGGCCGCGATCGGTCCAGCGACGGCGGCGTTGTGCGAGCTGATCCTGGAGCATCGCCCGCATCCAGAACAGGGCTTTCGTGCATGTCTCGGAATCGTGCGGCTGGTTAAGCCATTCGGCATGGCAAGGGTCGAGGCCGCCGCTACACGTGCGCTTGACATCGGCGCCATGACCTACGGCTCAGTCAGATCGATCCTCGACAACAATTTGGACCGCCACTCCACCGAACAGCGCGGTCCGGACGGCGTGACGATCCTCCATCCCAATATCCGCGGTCCGCGCTACTACCATTAAGGAGGAGAACCACATGCTCACCCATCCCACCCTCGATCAGCTCAACCAACTCGGGCTGTTCGGCATGGCCAAGGCCTTCGATGAAGTCGCCGCATCCGGCGACGCCGCCGCCCTCCCGCACACGGATTGGCTCGCGCTGCTGCTCGATCGCGAGATGACCTATCGGCACGATCGGAAGCTGACGGCCAAACTCCGATATGCAAGGCTTCGCCACCAGGCCGCCGTCGAAGATGTCGACTATCGTGCCACGCGCGGTCTCGATCGCGCCTTGTTCCAGAAGCTGGCCGAGGGCAGTTGGATCGATGCCCACGACAACGTCATCCTGAGCGGCCCGACCGGCGTCGGCAAAAGCTGGCTTGCCTGCGCACTCGGCCATCGGGCTTGCCGCAACAACCGATCCGTTCTCTATCAGCGCATTCCCAAGCTCTTCGCGGATCTCGCGCTGGCGCGCGGCGATGGCCGCTATGCCCAACTCCTGCGGGCGCTTGGGGGCGTGCAACTCCTCATCCTTGATGACTGGGGCCTCGAACCTCTCGATGCCGCTGCACGGCATGATCTGCTCGAAATTCTCGAAGAACGCCACGGGCGAAGATCGACAATCGTCACCAGCCAGCTCCCAGTCGACAAATGGCACGACGTTATCGGCAATCCGACTTACGCCGACGCCATTCTCGACCGCCTCGTCCACAATGCCCACCGCATCGATCTCACAGGCCACAGCCTTCGCCTTAACCGCGCAAAGCACGCCAAAAACGATTGACCATCCACGCCAAGCGATGTCACAACTTCAGCAGCCAGCGAGGCCCGCGCCCTGGGCGACATCATGTCGGAATCCACGGGCGGCATCATCTCGGAATGCCCGGGCGGCTTCATCGGAATCGGCAATATTGTTCTGCTTTGAAACACTGACGCGATCCTCACCCACCAACGTCCCACTCCAATGAGTTCCTGCTACTGGAGATTTGGGTACTGGTTCATCTCTGATAACATTCTACCTTGTGTTCACTATTGGACCGACGGAAACCATAAGCCTGCTGTTAAATGTCATGGGGGCAGTTTCGACGCGGAGAAATTGCCAATGAAAAGTACTTTGCTGCTAACTGCGACGGCGCTTGCCGCTTTCGCGTCTTGGACGCCTGCTAGCGCAACGCTGCACGGTTATTGCTTAGGGGGCTGTGCTGACAACGGGACCAATACCCCGATTACATCAAACCCGCCGGTCAACTTCGGGTTCTCGTCATCGCCGGCGGCGAGCGGCGACCTGGTTCTGGATTTCCTGATCCCTGACAACATCACGATCCCCGCTGGATTTTCGGGTATACACGTCACCGGTACGTCGACTGCGACGGCCACCCTGTTCTCGGCCACGCCTTGGACGAGCGGGAAGCTCGACGCCTATCTCGGCCTCAATGCCAGCCCCAGCAATCCGATCGGAGCCTATCTGCCGGCAACGCAGGCGCTGCTGGGTAGTCCCGCCGGGTTAACCGGGTTCTACGTGTTTCAGGCCGACGTGGGAAACTATAACCTGAAGACACCGGGCCAGACGCAGCCCGACTTGTTCTCGATCGATAAGTTCGCTCAGGGCGGCTACATCGTCGCCTTCTTGGGGGGCACCGACGCCACTGCTAACAGCGGGGCCCTGTTCGAGACCACGTCGGGCAACACTATCACCCAGTTGAGTGCGGTGCCGGAGCCTTCGACGTGGGCAATGATGGTGCTCGGCTTTGCTGGCGTTGGCTTCATGGCGTATCGCCGTCGCAACCAGATGCCAGCATTTCGCGTAGTCTGATTCTCCAGCCCCGATCAGAGCTACAGAGAGACCGCCTTCGGGCGGTCTTTTTGTTTGCGTTTCAGAATTGACCCGGAGGACCCACATCAAGCTTAATGAGTGAGTTTTGTTGCGATGCGTTCATCGCTAGTTCATGGAACATCGCGATAATAGTGCGACGTTGAATCGATGGCCGCAGCACTGCGCGGGGACGATCATGAAAATGAAAAGGCGTCGCATGCCTTCACGAAAACCCGACATCCCCAAGCGGATGCCGGACAAACCACTTTGCGTCAGGTATGACGAACTGCTTCATCTTCGAAAAAAGGTAGAGGTCGCGGAAGCTCGAGACTCGCAAAACCCAGATCGCCGTGCAAGCGATCGAACCATCCGTCACTAGCTAAATTCGAAATTCGCCTATCTTTTTTCCCGATCTGAGCTTCGCTGTCAGCCAGCGAGGCTGCTTGCCGCGTCCCGCCCATGTTTGCGACGGATCGTCGGGATTTCGAAATTTCGGAAAAACCGTTGGATACGGTCGGCGTTCGGATGTTTGGGAATGCCGCTCGGTTTTGAGTTGCCTTAGCCGCCCCTCAAGCACGCTCTTCTCGGCCGTCAGCTTTGTGGCAAGGGTCGCTGTGACCGTCTCGTGAAGTGCCCACAATTCTTCGACAGATAAGTGCTCAAGCTGCTCACGTCGATTCATGACGGTCGTTCCCCCGATCATGATTAACTTTCTAATTCTTGCGCGAATTAAATTAACAAATTACGTTCAAATGATGGAAGGTTGACCCACATTTAACGACGGAGAATTGCCTACATTTCCGGCAGTTTTCTCAATTATGAATCATCATTTGAGGGATCCGACTGTCATAAAATCGTCGTGGTGGAACTAACTCAGCACGATCTGATTGCCTTGCGGGGTCCGTGGCGTAGTTCGGCGCGCTCCGCCCTTCATCCGCAAACCTCCGCTGCCGCTGAGCGAGGTTTTGATTTCCCTCATGCAACACCTGAGGGTTGATACTTGAGCCGGCGATTGAAGCCTGCCGTCTGGGCGGTCTCGCCGCGAAGCATGCGGTGGATCTCCAGTGTCAGGACGCCCGCGATCGCGCGCGGATCATCGCCCGGCCGCATCTTGTGCCGGTACGCATCACCACCATTGGTAGACCGAACACGCCTGCCCTTGCTGTCCGTCATGGTCAGAACGCCATCAGCCAGCGTGTAATGGCCGGTCGTGAATTGTCCCGTGTCGCCGTTCGTTGGCCGTCGCACCGTTACGTAGACGGAATAGACCTCAGGCATATGCATTGTCCGGATATACGATTTGACGATTGAACCCGCTGGTCCGCGGAATGGGCGAACCGTTCGGCTCGGAGAAGCAAAGCGCGACTGCGTCCCCCTCGTCCGGAGACGGCATGCCGCGCTTCTTCATGTCCTCTTTTGCCTCAAGCAAAAGCCGACCATCGGATGTGTATTTGTAGCCAACGCTGGTTAGATCAGCGTGCAGCGTATCGCTGTCACGGATTGAGAACCGGCCCTGGAGCGCGGTCTTCATGTTCGACCACATCTCAGCGCGGCCGTTGGCAGGGCCTCCGGCGGGCTTGCCAGTCTCGTCCATGGGCGGAGGTTCGATCGGCCTGCCACCGAAATTCACGGCATTGACGGTATCGCCATAGCCCTGCTCGACCAACCGATCGTAAACTCCGACGCCAAGTCCACCGACATCTATGTTTGCTTTGACCGGTTTCTCTTCGCGGATAATCTTAGCAACCAGACCCGCCACTTCCATCGTATCAAGGCCATGACGCTCGCTCATGCCGCGCTCTCCCGCGCCGCCTGTTCGTCGTTCTCGCGCATGATCTCAAGCACGGCGTTGCACTGGCAGCCCAGGCCGCGGGTCAACGACAAGCGGACGACGCCATTGTGATCCCGCGCCAAAAAACTGTCTTAAGTCGCCAGTGAAGCCTCGCGCCTTATCCGCCCGTGCCGTCGAACCGCCGCCACTCGATCTTGAAATCCGCGCGTGCCTGGTCAAAGGTCGCCTCGAAAGCGGCCTGACATCGGCACCACGATGCCCTCAAACCTCGCCCCACTGGTCTGGGTCGACCCCGCGGCTGAACTGCTGACTTTATTTTGCGGAGCTTCCCGCCTTTGCCGTCTTAAAGGCCGGCCATCCCGGCCGCATTTTTCTTGAACAGCTCTCCGCTGCGGATGTACCCCTGCGTGGTATCAAACCGCTTGTGCCGCAATTGCCGTTGAATTGTATGGCCGGGCGCATCGTTTGCGGCGGCCGAAGTTGCGAGCCCCGCCCGCAGGCTATGCCCGGCAAATCGCCGCGCTGTGATGTCGGCTTCCCCGGGAGACGCGCCGCGCAATATCTCGCCGGCTACAACGGTGCGCTTCACGATCGTGGCTACCGCCTTATCGCTAATCGCGGCGGTGGCCATGTGCCCGTGGCGGTCGATCGCCCGAAATGCCGGTCCTGTTGTAATTTCTGAGGCCGCCAACCAAGCCTTGTATGTCCTGACTGGGCATGTTTCGACGTTCGCGCCGTAGGGAATGCCAATCACGTCCCCCTCGCCGGTCTGGTCGGTTTTTGTGACGCCGAGGTGGATCGCAAGTCCATCAGGCGTTTCCTGGATCCAGCCGGCGGCTCCTTCCCGCTGCGCGACCTCCAAGCCAGCCAATTCCGACCTCCGCAGTGCAGCACCGAAACCGACTAGAAGCAGTGCGCGATCCCTTCGCCCCGGCAAGGTGTCCGGGAGGGTACCAATCGCCCTCCGCAGGCCGGGTGTCAGCAGCGGAGCCTTTTTCGTGGCCGGCATTGCGTGGGTCCGGCGGATGCCGCGCCAGACGTCCCGGAATGCGGCAGCGGACGTATCGAGCGGCTGGCCGGCATACAGATGTGCCTCCCGGATCGCCGACAGCCGGCGCTGTAGCGTCGACACCTTCAGTTTGCCCGCGTGGTCGATCAAGAACGCCAGAACGGTGTCTGAGGACGCCGGCATGGCCATTACGCCCTTGGTGACGCACCACGCCCCGAAGGCCACCCAGTCCGCCCGATAGGCTCTTCGGGTGTTGGCCGCCTTGGCCGCCTCGGCGTACCCGGCGGCCTTTTGGGCCATCGCGGCGACCAGGACCGGGAGATTTCCACCGGCAATCGTGACTTCGCTTCCCATGGCCTGCCCTCAGGTCCGATAACCCCTTATTATCGGAAGTCAGAATACACTGTCTCATTAATTGGTGCAAGGGTGCATTTACCCAAACACCTTTTCATGCTAAATGCTGGCCGGACCGTTTCGGCCAATGGGGGAATCCATGGCCGGAAAGAAGACTGCGAAACCGAGCGCCAAAAAAGGCGCGGCAACGGTAAAGGTGCCCCCGGCGATGAAATACCTTCAAACCCGACTTACTGAACCCTCATGGAGGGAGCTTCGGATGCTTTCGCTGGAGGCCGGCGAATCCATGCAGACGCTTGTCGTCGCAGCGCTTAATGACTTGATGGTGAAGCACGGCAAGAAGCCCGTGATCGCCGGCCCTTCCGAAGATGAGGAATGAGATTCAATTAATCTGAACCGGCGCGGCTAGGGTAGCTCCCGAAAAGCTGGTCCGCACCAGCCTGCCGCGTCGTCCTCATGCGGAGCACCAGCGGAGGTGCCAATGCCCGATCAAGCCGTTGAGCCTGATGATGATGAGGATGTGAACGAGATTGTCTCGTCTCTCAAACATGAGTTTGAAGAACTGCCCGGCCCACCAGGCGGCAATCTAATCAAAACAGTTGTTGAGAAGCGAGGTATCAGGAAGTCAACCCGACCGATTTACGCCGATCCGTTGGAGAATTTTGCACAGGAGAACATTCTCGGATGGACGCCGGAAGACACCTACGCCCTGCTGTTCATGGCCGCAAACAGGCACCTTCGCGCGAAAGGGGAAATGGATTTCTTTGCCGTTTGTGAGACGGCCGAAAACATTGCCCATGCTGAGGGCAAAGACCCTTCGGAAACTACCTCCCGACACTTCCTCCTATGGCTTGAAAAGATGAAGGGTCAGACCGGCGCACTGTCCATCGAAACGGCGGCGGCTGGATTTATAAGGGCATCCGACCGTCTTTTCATGTTGCTGAACGAAAACGCCGCTATGCAAGCCGCAGCGCATGACTACGCCGACGCCTGGCATTGGCTGCACATGGAGCTGATGGGCGAGCACGAACTGGCTGCGAAGGGATCCGCCGCCGAGCGTGGGCGCAAGGTTGGCCCGGAAGCCAAACGGCGACTGGGAGCGCTGCGGTCAGCCATCATCGCACAGGTCTACGAGAAATTCGCGGCGGGAGAGGCCCGCGCGGCATATCGAAACAGCGCCTCGCATGCAGCGGATGCCATTTTCGAGGAGGTCAACAGGACGCTGGAGAAGCGCGGGATAAAACAGATCGCGTCCGGCACGATCGCAAATCAATTGTCATCCATCATCAAAGCCGCGAAGGCGAAGCGGGGATAGGCGCACACGAACTGGCCAGTTTGTGGAACACGCCCAACGAACTGGCCAGTTCGTGTATTCCGATCTTTGAGGCCGTGCTACCGGCGGGGGTACATTTGTAGCCACACGCAACCAACCGCGGTGGCAAATGCCCGATATCCCTGTTGCTGATTATGTCCTGAACCCACATGAGGTCCTGCGCTTCTCGCTGAGCAAGCGTCAAGGCAAGCTCATTATGAAGATGAGCCGGTGGAAAACCACGGCCAATAAGTTTCACCCGACCGGCGAGGATTTCGAGTTCGCGGCACGTCACGTTGACCACGTCATTGCCGCTCTCGCCTACGGAAGCCTGATTGCCGACGTCGAATCCGGCGCCGATCGGGGCAACGCATGATCGCCTCGCCCTCTCCGACCAAGATCGAACGCGCCGGCCCGGTGCTCAATCTCGATATTCCCGACCTTCGTGAAGTGCAGGCCCAAAAACTGCGCAGGCGGCTGCATTGTACCGACATCACTGCTCTCGAACTCGCCAGGCTGATTTTTGGGGAAGCCCGGCAATGATGAAAAAGCCGCGGCGTGCTCTGACGTCAACCATCATCAGCGAGCTTTTCGCGATCGGCACCGTCGCGGAACCAGACGCCGATTTCCCAATCGAATATCTGGGCGAAATCGCTCAGGTCATGCGCCTCACGCTCGGTGAAATCGAAGCCGCGATCGAAGTGCGTCGAGAAACCTGCGGAGGTCGCGGATGACCCCTATGCTGGATCCCCGCAAGATCGCCAGCCTGCTCGGCGGCGACGTCACCGGCCACGATAGCGTCAACGTCCCCGGGCCGGGTCACGGCCCCGCCGATCGTTCGCTTTCCATCAAACTGAACGCCCAAGCGCCCGGTGGTTTTGTGGTTTACAGTCACGCCGGCGACGATCCACTCGAATGTCGCGACTTTGTGAGGTCTCGGCTCGGCCTTGAGGAATGGAAGCCCGGCACCACGGGCCACCGCATTCCATTTGTCGTGAGCGACGCAGGTCCGGACCTGACCAAAGAGCGAAACAAGCAGTTCGCGCTCCAGCTCTGGTCTCAGTCCGCGGACCCCACCGGATCGATCGTCGAGCGCTATTTGCGCGAACACCGCGGCCTCGCGCTGAGCAAAGACATTGCCGGTCGTGTGGTGCGTTATCACGGTTCTTTGTACTTCGACGCGCGGACGCGCTTGCCGGCGATGGTGTGCTTGCTGCGCAACATCAAGACTGACGGGCCGTGTGGCATCCACCGCACGTTTCTGGACCGCAACAGCGGACAAAAGCTCGATCGCAAGATGCTTGGGATTGCGAAGGATGCTGCGATCAAGATCGATGCCGACAATACCATCAACGACAAGCTCACGATCGGCGAAGGATTTGAGACGGCCCTGTCGAGCCGGATGGCGGGGTTCGGTCCCGCCTGGGCGCTGGGGTCCAGTGGCACCGTTCGCGCCTTCCCGGTCCTGCCGCGCCTTTCCGAACTGACCATCCTTGAGGAAAATGACCCGACCAGCCGCCGCGATGTGAAGGTTTGCGCAAAGCGTTATCTCGATGCTCGCAAGCCAGTGAATATTCTCACATCTCACGTCGGAAACGATCTCAATGATGCCTGGAGAGCCCTGAAATGAAGATGGTCCCCCCGGATATCATTTCGGCGCGCCGTCTGGAGCCGCCGGCCCTCAGCAACGATATCGTCACCGAGGACAGCGCCGCCGTGCAATTCGTCGAGATGCACGGTCGAGACTTGAGATTCTGCCATACGTCCGGTTCGTGGTTTCGATGGCAAGTCACGACATGGGTCAAAGACAGGGTTGGCACTGCATTCCATTGGGCGCGTGAGCTGGCACGGCAGCTCTCCGAAAGCCAGGACGAGCGCAAGCGTTACATCACCAACAAAACTTCATTCGCGTCAGGCGTCGAACGCTTTGCCAAGAATGACCCGCAACTGTCGGTTACGATTGATTATTGGGACGCCGACCCCTGGCTGCTTGGCACACCGGGCGGCACTGTTGATTTATCCACCGGTGAACTACGCGAAAGCTCCCGTGACGAGGGCGTCACCAAAGCAACTTCAGTGGCGCCGGTTGCCGAGGATTGTCCGCTCTGGAAGCGTTTTCTGACGGAGGCCACCGGAGACGATGCCGAGCTTATGCGGTTTCTGCAGCAGTGGTGCGGATATGGCCTGACCGGAGTCACGCGCGAGCACGCCTTGGTCTTTGTCTACGGCCCCGGCGGCAATGGCAAATCCGTTTTTCTCAACGTGGTGACCGCGATCATGAACGGGTACGCCACTGTTGCGGCTATGGACACGTTCACGGCGTCGAAGAACGACAAGCATCCCACAGATTTGGCGATGCTCTGCGGGGCCCGGCTGGTCACTGCCTCAGAAACTGAGGAGGGTCGCGCCTGGGCTGAGAGCAGGATCAAGCAGTTGACCGGAGGAGACCGGATCAGTGCACGCTTCATGCGCCAGGACTTCTTCGAGTTCACACCGCAATTCAAGCTCATGATTGTTGGCAACCACAAGCCGATCTTAAAGAACGTCGACGACGCGGCACGACGTCGGTTTCTCATCGTGCCGTTTGAACGGAAGCCCGAGCACCCCGATCGTGAGCTTGAGAAAAAGCTCATGGCAGAGGCGCCGGCTATTCTGATGTGGATGATTGAGGGTTGCCTCGATTGGCAGGCCAACGGTCTTGTGAAACCGCCCAGCGTAGTCGCGGCAACCGAGGAGTATTTTTCTGATCAGGACTTGTTCGCACATTGGTTGACTGAAGAGTGCGATTGCGACCCCGGCAACAGCGAGAAATCCGAAATCAGCAGCACCCTCTTCAAGTCGTGGAAGGAATATGCCGTAGCCGCTGGGAACGCTCCCGGATCGCAGCAATCTTTCAAAGACCAGATGATCCGGCATGGCTTTAAATTCTTCCGTTGCCGCAGGGCGAGGGAGTTTTTCGGGATCCAGATCAAGCCGAGGGCCTCCTTCCATGAGGGATGAGACGAGCCCAAAGCGTGACAGGCGTGACGAGCGTGACGGGCTTCGCCACTATGCGTTTCTACGCGCGCGCGCGCCCGAGGGATCAACGGCAAAATGCGTCACGGTCGTCACGGTCGTCACCGGTGGGTGTACCCGTTCTTTCCTCATGGCGGACCTCGCTCCTTCGATTAGCGGTTTCGGCCGCTTGATCCGCGGTCTCACCGATTGGGGGCGGTCGTGAGCAGCACCGCCCCGTCCGAAGTCCGCTTCCGTGTTGACTCCCGAGACGGGCCGCTAGAAGGGGCCGCGCCGGCTTTGCCGCTTTACGTTACCGATCGCGAATTGCACTCCCTCATCAATCCGAGGTTGGGCTGGGACCGTTTCCGGGCCGTTATTCGCGGCGCGGAACTCCGGGGGTTCCCGCCAATACAGAAACTTTGGGGTGGACGGTACTGGCCAAAGGTCAAGGCGTGGCTGGACAATGACAACCGGGTAAATCACCATGATATCATCGCAGTCGCCCAGGACGGACCGGAAAACTTCGATGCCGCGCCGCGGAAACACGCCAGGCCTCAAACGAAACCGATCCGGCCTGCCCTATTGGATGGCGCGCCAGGTAACGCGCAACCCTCTCGGTTTCCCCGATCCGTCCATTCGGCTACCAGCGGACGCGGATGATGTGCAGCTCGCCGAACTCTGCCAGCAACATACCGCCCGCCTTTACGCTTGGATCGCCGATATCGAAAGGTCTGAGCCCTCGCTCACGAAGACACGGTATGACGGATCAATGCTGGCCGCCTGTCGCATCTATCAGGAGCATCCGCTCTCGAAGTTTCACAAGGTCAGCCACACCACGCGGCGAGGCTATCTGAACGATCTCAAGGTGATCGAAGCTACCGTCGGCGCGCGGCTCATTCGCAACGTCACCGTGCTGGACGTGCAGCACTGGTACGATCAATGGCGAAAGGGCGCTGTCTCGATCGACGCCAACGGCAAGAAGGTCATCGGCCCCGAGCGCATCGAGCGCGCCCATCATGCGGTGGCAATGGTGCGAACTGTGATCTATTTCATGGCCGCATTGCGCCACAACGACTGCAAGGTGCTCGCAAGCGAACTCGAGAAGATCAAATTCGAGAAGGGCGGCGCTCGCGAGCAGGAATTGACCTATCGGCATGTCATTTCGTTCATTCGCACCGCGCTCGATCTTGGAAAAAAGGGTATTATGCCGGCTGAGCGGGCGCTTTACATGGCGATCGGTGTCGCTTCGCAGTTCGAGTTGATGTTGCGGCAAAAGGACATTATCGGCGCCTGGGAGCCCACCAAGGCCGACCGGCGATTTCCATCTGGCATTTCGATTGTCAAGCTCGAGAAGGAAGCCGAAACATGGTCTGGCTTCTATACTTGGGAAAACATCCCGGGCTGGCGGTGGCGCATGCGGACGTCAAAATCGAAATATCGCGCGCCGGCCGAGTTCGACCTTACCCTGTATAGCCTTTTGTTTCCGCTGCTCGAGGCAGTGCCGCACGATCAACGTTCTGGCTCCATCGTCAAGGGTGAAGGTGGCCTGCCGATCCGGTACCGCTCATATGCGAAGTGGTTTCGGCAGATAGCCACAGTTGCCGGCATACCGCTTGACGTACAGAGCATGGACGCGCGCGCCGGTGGAGCTACTGAGGCGGAAGAGGCTGGGGCCGACGAGAAGGCGATCCAGGACGCGCTCACGCACAGCAACGCGATGACGACCCGGCGTTATGTGCGCAGGCGGTCCAAAAAGATCGCGGACGTCGCCATGGCGCGCCACCAATCGCGAACCGAAAATGACGGCGGAACATCGTAAGAACCGAGTGTCAGAACCCTGTCAGAACTGATTTAAAAATACCCATTAAAATGAGATAGTTAATTGGTCGGGGCAGCTGGATTCGAACCAACGACCTGCAGTACCCAAAACTGCCGCGCTACCAGGCTGCGCTATACCCCGATCATGTTGGGAAGCTGCGTCGTTACACGCTTAAACCGGCGCCTTCAAGGCGTCCCATCGCGTTTTCGAGCGAAGTGGATACCGGTTCGCGTCAAGAAAACGCGTCAAAACAAAAGATTAGTGGCCGTTGAACAGCGGATGCGCCACCCGGTCGCCGGGCTGGATCCCGTATTTTTGCGCCGTGCCGGCAATCACCTCCAGCACCCCCTTGGCCAGGCCGTGCGAAGCGATGATCCGGGTCGACAGCGGTTCGGTGTTTTCGGCGATCCGCAGGATGCGGCCATCGGCGCGGATGAAGATCATGTCGAGCGAGATGTAGGTGTTTTTCATCCACATCGACACCTCCTGCTCGGGCGTGAAATCGAACAGCATGCCTTTGCCGTCCGCCAGCTCCTTGCGGTACATCAGGCCGGTCTCTTTCTCCTGTTCGGTCGTCGCCATCTCGACCGAGAACACCTGCACGCCGGACTTGGTGACGATCTCGAGTGGCTGAACGCTCGCCGCGCGCAGGCTGGAGCTTGCGGACACACCAAGTGCAGCAATCAGCATCAGCCAAACAAACAGCCGAAGCCGGACGACAACCGAAACGAAATTCATCAAAAACACTCACACCTGATATTTTGCCGGCGGACCCTAACCCAATGATTGCGGCAAATACCAGAGCCTGCGGCCGGGACGCGCGCCGCCCGGCTCACGATTCCGTCAGGTGATCAGCAGTTAATGCGACGCCAGCGCCGACGGGCCGCCCTCGGGGTGAATCTCGGCGGCCATCATGCCCTTGGAGCCGGGCCCGAACCGCACCAGCACATACTGGCCGGGGCGCAGTTCGGTCATGCCGAAGCGGCGCAGGGTTTCCATATGGACGAAGATATCCGGCGTTCCTTCCCCGCAGGTCAGGAAGCCGAAGCCGCGCAGCCGATTGAACCATTTGACCTGCGCCCGCTCCAGGCCGCTGGTCGGGGTGACGCTGACATGGGTCCGCGGCGGCAGCATCTGCGCCGGATGGATCGCGGTGGACTCATCCATCGAGACGATCCGGAACGCCTGATAGCCCTTCTGGCGCTGCACGCATTCGACCACCAGCCGCGCGCCTTCATATGCCGTCTGATAGCCGTCGCGCCTCAGCACGGTGACGTGCAGAAGCACATCGGGCCAGCCATTGTCAGGCACGATGAAGCCGTAGCCTTTCGAGGCATCGAACCATTTGATGACGCCGGAAATTTCAACGAGGTTGGCGGCGGCATCGCCGAGGCCCGAAAGCGCGTCCATCGCCGCATCGCGCTCTGCCGAGAATTCACCTGGTCCAAGCGTGTTCTGTCCAAGCGTATTCTGTCCAAGTCGGCTTTGCCCTGCCCCGCCTGACGGCGGACCACCGAGCTTCTTGGACTCAAAACTGTCCGACCCCATGACCCCGGACCCCACACATATTGGCAGCCCGTCGTCTTGCGACTGAGCCGGAACACGCGCCCATCCATGACCACTCATGACAACGCCGCGCGAATCTCTCGAATCAAAAGATAACACTCCCGCTTGCCGCGCATAGCTAAAAAACTTAACCGCCGGGAACTATGAACAGTCTTGCACAGCCGCGAATCAATTAGGCATCAATTACCTACGAACGGCCCCAGGGTTTCCCCGATATCGTGCCGGATCACCAGATCAGCCACATCATCCTGTTCGGTCGGCTCGTTGTTGATGATGACCAGTTTGGCGCCGCCGTGCTTGGCCATCAGCGGAAACCCTGCGGCCGGCCACACCACCAGTGACGATCCGATGGCGAGGAACAGGTCGCATTGCTGCGCAAGCTCGGTGGCGCGGCGCATCGCATCCTCCGGCATCGCCTGTCCGAACGAGATCGTTGCGGTCTTGACCGGGTCGTCGCACTGCGTGCAGTCGGGCGCGCTGCCGGTATCATCGAAGCGCGCTTTGACCCACGGTAGATCGTACGCCTGTCCGCAGCCGATGCAGCGGGCGTAGGTGGTGTTGCCGTGGAGCTCGACCACGTCATCGCCCTCGAAACCCGAGACCTGGTGCAGATTGTCGATGTTCTGGGTGATGATCGCCGGAATCTTGCCGGCCTTGTAGAGCGAAGCCAGGGCACGATGGCCGCGTCCGGGTTTCGCGGCGGCAAAGGTCGGCTCCATCGCAAAGCGCCGCCGCCATGCCTCGTCCCGCGCCTCAGGACTGGCGACGAACTCGTCGAACGGAATCGGGCGGTTGCGGGTCCACAGCCCGCCGGGGGAGCGAAAATCGGGAATCCCGCATTCGGTCGAGATGCCGGCACCGGTAAAGGGAACGATACTGGAGGCCTCGGCGATCATGTTGCCGAGCTGTTCGACGCCGCTGCGAAGATCCTTGGCAATCACTGACGACCATCCGATTATTGGCTGCACCAACTATAGCACGGCCGATCGGATGGCGGGATCGGCGCCGCTAGGCCGCTTTGGCGACCGGCTCTTTCGGCTCCCGCGCCTCGTCGCTCTTCTTGACCTTCGCGACCGGCGCGCCTTCGACCTTCTTCACCGGCTTGCCGTACTGGCCGAGCCGTTCCACTCCGCCTCGAGTTCGGCGCGCCGCGCGGCGACCTTCTCAAACAGCTTGTCGGTGGCATGATCGCGCAGGCTGGCGAGTTCTTCGATGCTCAGTGAATCCAGATCGATCTTTGCCATGAAAGCCTCCCGTTTCCTTTTCGCTAGCGGGGAGGTGCGCAAGCCACATGGCGAGTTCCGTCCTTTTCCACCGCCTTCGCTTTGAACACATGCGATCACAATCCCGCGACGCTGTTTCCCAATTCGTGCCCCAATCGCCTACGCCAATAAGGCCGGGACAAGACTCGAAGAAAACAGGATGGGCAATGACCGAACAGGAAGACCGGATCGCGCGCGAGCGCGAAGAAATCGCCGCGCGCGTCGCCAGCTTTAAAGCCACCCAACAGAAATTCGAACGCGAGCGTGAGGAATATTACGCCACGACGCTGGGTAATGCGTGGAGCGGATTTACCCGGCCCGCGTTCTTGGACTAGCGGAAATTTGCCCGACCGCCGGCAAAAAGCCCGGAACGATGCTCCGGGCAATCCTGTCCCAGGTAATTTCATGCTATCCAAAAATCCCCGGTTTTATTGAGAAAATCTTTTTTACTGTCCCAGTTTGTGCCCTATTATCCCATGCTAGCACCCGCTGAAATGGGACACGAAAGGGGACACGGAAAATGGGGAAATCTCGCCAACGATACAGGCTCACGGCGGCGAGAGTTGCCGCCATCAAGAAACCTGGCCGATACGCCGACGGCGGCAACCTTGTTTTGCGGGTTTCCCCCGAAGGTCACAAAACGTGGGGCTTTCGCTACGCGATCAATAAGCGCAGTCGGACGGCGGGGCTCGGACCGCTGCATCGGGTGACGCTGGCCGAGGCGCGCGAGCGGGGGATGGCGATGGGCAAGCTGCTGGCCGCCGGTCTTGATCCGATCGACGAACGCACCAAGGTAAGGACAGCGGAACAGGCGGCGTCGGCGCGGTTGATTACATTCCGTGAGGCCACACGGCAATTCATTGCCGACCGCAAGGCCAGCTGGCGCAGCCCCCAGCACGGCCTTGACTTTGTCCGTTCACTCGACACCCACGTCCTGCCGGTGCTCGGTGGCTTGGCGGTGGCCGATGTCGACACCGCGGCGGTTTTGAAGGTGCTGCAGCCGATCTGGCCGGTCACGCCGGAAACCGCAAGCCGGATCCGATCGCGAATCGAACTGGTGCTCGACTGGTGCGCGGCGCGCGGCTATCGCAGTAGCGAAAATCCCGCCAAGTGGCGCGGGCATCTCGACAAGATCCTGCCGGCGCCGAAGTCGCTGGCACCGGTTGAACACCATCCGGCCCTTCCGTGGCAACAAATTCCGGCATTCATGGTCGACCTGCGCGGCCGCGAAGGCACGGTCGCACGAGCACTTGAGTTTGCTATCCTGAACTGCTCGCGCATCGGCGAGGTACTCGGCGCGACGTGGTCCGAGATCGATTTAGCAACCAAGGTCTGGACGATTCCGGGTAGTAAGATGAAATCCGGCATCGAGCACGCGGTACCGCTGAGCTCGCGCGCTATCGATATCCTCAAGACGATGCCGCGCGACGACGAGCGTATCTTTCCGACCCATCGCAGCGTGACCGGCAAGTTTCTGCGCGAGCGCATGGACCGCAGCGATATCACCGTGCACGGCTTTCGAAGTTCGTTTTCCACATGGTGCGCCGAAAACTCGACGCCGGTTGAGCCTGCGGTACGGGAGGCGTGTCTCGCCCATGTCGTAAAGGGCGTGGCCGGGGCCTACCAGCGTTCGTCGTTGCTGGCTAAGCGGCGGCAATTGATGGAGGCATGGGCGGGGTACTGCACTGCGCCACCAGCCAAGAGCAAGAAGGTGGCAGCAGTCAGAGCCGCCTGAGCCGTGGTCAGCACGCCATCAGCGCTGAAGCAGTCGCTCGCCGAACTTGACGTCGAGAGCCGCACATTTCTGCGCCGCTGGCGCCTGCCGATGTGGCTTGGGCTCTATTTCTATCGAGACCCACGGACAGGAGGCCCGGCAACGGCCGTCCATCCGGACTATCGCCCGGCTGTGCTGCGGGGCGTCACTCCCATCATCGAAGGCACCCGGCCGGTGATGCACTCCATTGTCCACACCGCCGACGACGAGCTCGATCCGGCTGCGCGGCACATCATGCGGCTATGGATGGCGGAAGAGCAGAGACGGCAGGCAGAGCGGCGAAGCGACAAGGTGGGCGCACGGGCTGCTCGAGCGCTCTACGAATATCTGCTCGCGAATCCACCTTCGCTCGATCACGGTGCCCGCAATATCGCGCGCGCGAACGTCGAACGCGACACGGAAAGGGCGGCGGAGTGGGCCCGGTGGCAGGCCGAGGCCGATCGCATTAGGACGCCTAATTCCAAGCTGAAGCTGCCTGTCGCCAGGCGCGTCAAAAAGAACCTGGGCTTGAGCGAACACGTCAAGGTCATCGCGCGGCGGATCCGCCTGCCAAAATAATTCGGAACGCACGCTTAGTGCGTTCCTCGCGACCATGCCAGCTTGTCCCTCGTTATTTCGGAGGACACGGCATGCCATCCAAACCAAAGGAGCAGTGCTCACCCTACCCCAGTCGCTCGCGACAAGCAGCGCCGGCGGTAGGAGGGCTGCTGTCCCCGCAACAACGCGGCGGCAGTACAAGCGCTCGCGGTCCGCCAGGCGGTGAGCAATTATTGCCCATCGAGGAAGTGACAACGCGCACGTCGCTTTCACGAAGCGAAATCTATCGCCGCATCGCGCTAGGCGAATTTCCGTCACCAATCAGACTAAGCGGATCGACCGGCTCGCGTGGGGGGCGCGTCGCGTTTGTCGCATCGGAGGTTGACGCCTGGATCACTGCTCGCGTGACCGAGTGGAGGGAAGCAAATCCGTAAACGAAAAGGAGGGCGGCGGCCGGGAGGAAGATCTCGTTAACACAAGCGCCCGGCCGCCGATTTCACATCAACCCGCTCGCCAAAGCAGGAGGATACATGGTCGATATCGCAACGCCTTCAACGACTGTCAAGGCTCATCGGGCTGATGATGGGTTGTGCTGTCACAACCCATCGCTCAACGAAACTATCCGCATAGGCCAGGAGGCTATGACGCGCAAACGCCGCGCCTGGGCCGACTGGATCGCCATTGGCGAAGCACTGCAGGCTGGGCGCGCGGAAGTGATGCGCGACGTCCACACCAACCAACCCACAGGCCGCCAATATGAAAAGGCGATGGCTGAATGGCTGGTGGCGAACGGTTTCAAGGAAATCGACAAGGGTGTTCGCTGTCGTCTGCTGGAATGCCTTCAATACAGCGATGAAATCAAGAAGTGGCGCGAGTTGCTGACGGAAAGCGAACGCTTCCGCTTCAACCACCCGGACGCGGTCTTGCGCAAATGGAAGGCTGCGACCGCGATCCCCGATCCGACCGCGACGTCGAAGCCGTCGCCCTACGCCAAGCTCAAGGACGCGCACGCTGAGGTGATCGAAGAGAACCATCACCTTAAGCACAGGCTCGAGGCCGCTGATGACGGCGACCGGTGGAAGCCCACCGACACCGCTGCGGATATTGCCGCGGTCATGGTTGCCGCGCTGTCGCCCGCGAAGGCGGAACGCACCGCAAGGGAAATCCTCAGGAAGCTCAAGGAACGAAAGGCCAGCGCATGATCACCCGGATGTTGCACTTTACCGGCGCCGACTACCGCGTGCGGATGGCGAGCGAATTGATCTGTCCGCATTGTTTTCGCCCGCTGCGCCCCACCGCGGTCGGCCGCGAACCAGATGCCGTCAGCCTGATCTGCGAACGCTGCCGTCACGACGTTCTGCAGGTCGAGTTTTTCCCCGCGGACGACGACCATGACGCCGGACCATGACAATGACGTTCGCCCGAAGCCGCCCGACTTGCAGCAATGGATCGAGAAATATGGTGGCTACTGGAACATCCCCTGGCCGGAATGGGACGCCGCCAACATCGAGTATCAGCACTTCTACCGCGCCGGTCTCGCCAGACCGCCCGGCGAGGCAAACCGAAATGCAGTCAAGCGCCGCGTTCGGCGGCGATGAAAGCGCGGCCGGGCGCTTCCTTGAAACCCGGCCAGACCAGATGAAACAGCAAACGGAGACATGATGATGAACTTACCAACGATCGATACCGCTGAAAGATTGATCCACGGCTCCCTTTTAAAATGCGTCGACGGCCGATGGAGCACGCAAGACAATCCAGAAATGACGGGTCGCCAGCTGCTGGCACTGACGACGACCAAGGCGATCCAGCACTGGCAACTGAAAGAGCCGGTCGACACGATTGTCGATTCCGGCGCGGGATTGCCGGATCTTGACGAGCTCAATGCCCAGATCCCTCGTTCCGAATGGGAGCCGGGCCTGGACGGCCAACCGCGGGCGCCGTGGCAACGCCAATGGGTCGTCTATCTGCTCGATACCTCCGATGCCTCGATCTTCACCTTCGCTAACGGCACGATCGGCGCGAGGATTGCGTGGGAGCGGCTGGTCGATCGCGTGTCTTGGATGCGGGCGCTGCGGGGTACCGCAGTGTTTCCGGTGGTCACGCTCGACAGCCGGCCGATGAAGACGCAATTCGGCACCAAGCTGCGGCCCGAGTTCTCGATCGCCGAATGGCGCGACCTCGGCAACACCGGCAACCCGGCGATCGAGGGCACGCCACCGCGCGCGATCGAGGGCAAGACGGCGGCGCCGGCCGGCAAGCCGGTCACGATGCCGACCACGGCCGAAGATCTCAACGACAACGTGCCGTTCTGAGTTGGCGCCATGCTCGAGCCCGACCGCGACCAGCTGGAAATCTTTGTCGACGCGCTGTTCCGTCGCGCCGGGGACAAAGGCTTCGTCGCGGTCCGCAGCTTCCACGAAGGCGCGGACAAGCCCTTCCGATTAAGTGCCGCAAATCTTTCAGGCGGCTTGCGGTTTCTGATCGACGTTGCCGAGGACGACGCCAGGCGGGCGGCGCAAAACCCGGCGCCGGTGGTGTTCTGTCCGCCAATCGCGGTGTTCGGCAACAAGGATCACGCACGCGAGCAGGATCTGCTCGAAGGCCTGGCGCTGAGTGTCGAACTTGACGATCACCCGCAACAGGCCCGCATGACGCTGGAAAACCTGCTCGGCCCCGCGACCATCGTGGTCCGGTCCGGCGGCCGCTGGATCAATGGCGGCCAGCCGGAAGACAAGCTTCATGTCCACTGGCGGCTGAAGGCGCCGGCCACCGGCAAAGCGTTGACCGCACTCAAGCAGGCCCGCGACCTCGCGACCCGGCTGGTCGGCGGCGATCCATCCAACAAGCCGGTTTGTCACCCGATCCGCTGGCCGGGTTCCTGGCACCGAAAAGCCGAGCCGCGGTTGTGCCAGATCAGTCAGGTCAACGCCGATATCGAGATCGGGCTCGAGGCGGCGCTGGCGATATTGCAGGCGGCAGCACCACCGCAGCCGCAAGCCAAATCCAGCGGCAGCAGCAACCCCGGTGACAGCAGCGACTGGTACAACCTGGTCAACGGCATCGTCACCGGTGCCAGCTATCATGCATCGCTGGTTGCGCTGGCCGCGCGTCTGATCGGCAGCAACATGCACGACGGCACCACGATCAAATTGTTGCGCGCGATCATGTCGGCATCGACGGCGCCGCACGATGCGGCGCGCTGGCAGGCGCGGTTCGACGCCATCCCGCGCATCGTCGCCTCGGCGCGCGAGAAATATCAGCGGGACAATGCGCCGCCGGTGGGCCCGTTGCCATTCATCGACATGCAGCCGTGGGACGGCACGCCGGCACCGGCGCGGCCATGGGCCGTGATCGACCGCATCCCGATCAACCAGCCGACGCTGTTTTCCGGCGAAGGTGCCGCCGGCAAGACCCTTGTCGAATTGCAGCTTTGCGTCGCGCATGTGCTGGCAACAGACTGGCTCGGTGGCATGCCGGAACCGGGACCTGCGATCTATTACGGCGCCGAAGACGACGCCGACGAGCTGCACCGCCGGCTCACCGCCATCGCCGAACACTATGGCGCCAAGTTCAGCGACCTGATCACCGGCGGTTTGCACTTATTGTCCTTCGCCGGCGCCGATGCGGTGCTGGCGATACCGGACAGGCAAGGCAGGATGCAGCCGACCCCGTTATACGATCGATTGCTCGAGGCGGCAGGCGATATCAGGCCCAGGCATATCGGCATCGACGCCACCGCGGACACGTTCGCCGGCAACGAGATCGACCGCAGCCAAGTCAGGCAATTTATTGGCTTGATGCGCAAGCTGGCGATCGCCGCCAACGGCTCTGTGGTGCTGCTAGCGCATCCGTCGCTCACCGGGATCAGCAGCGGCAGCGGCCTGTCCGGGTCCACCGCCTGGCATAACTCGGTACGCGCGCGCATGCTGCTCAAGTCGCCGTCGAAGGACGGCAGCGACGACCAGCCCGCCAGCGACCTGCGCGAGTTGTCGTTTTTGAAAAACAATTACGGCCCGCTCGCCGAAAGTGTCGTGCTACGCTACCGCAACGGTCTGTTCCTGCCGGAGCCCGGCCAGTCCGCGCTGGAGAAGCTGGCGCGCGACCAGAAGGTCGACGAGACCTTCCTCGACGTTCTCGGCAAGCTGATCCGGCAGAACCGGCCGGTCAGCCCGTCGGCCCATTCCCCGTCCAACTACGCGCCGAAGGTCATCGCCGGCCATCCCGACGGCAAGGCCTATACCCAGCGCGATTACCGGGCCGCGCTCGAGCGGCTGCTGGCCGCCGGGCGTGTCCATATCGCCAGCTTCGGGCCACGCTCAAAACAGGTCCGGCACCTGGCGCTCGGACCGGCCTGATCGGAGGAATGATGAGACTTCCTACTTACCTTCCTACTTGCTTCCTACTCCTTCCTAGTTGGGGTGTTCTTACTTCCCGGTCCTATAGGGAGTGGGAAGTAAGAACTCCCTTCCCACTCCCCACAGGCCCGGCGACCGCGGCCGAACCAGGAAAAGCGAAAACGCCGCGCGCACGGCGGCCCAGGACGAATTTCCGCACCGGCCGGCCGCCGGCAACATGAAGGCGCGATCCGTCGCGTCGACCCATTAGAAAATCGCCAGCCGACCACGCCAACCGGCCGCCGGCGACATAAGGAGAGGACCGATGGCACTGGAAGTTCTGACGCCTACCAGCCCCCGCTGGAGCCTGTTTGTCAGGCTGCTTGGGAATACCCTGACGGACGGAATGCCGGCGGATACCTGGCGCTGCGGCAACGATGGCAGCGGCGGCTCAAAGCATTGCTATACGGAAGCGGTGCTGGCCGAGCTCGGCGGAATTGACATTGACGGCACGCTCGAGGTTTTCCGACAACATGGCGGCTGTTGCGACTGCGAGGTGATGCTCAACATGGCGATCGATCCTGAAACGGAGGAACCCACGTCGCCAAGGTATTGATCGCCCGATGAAGGCAGCCCCTGGCCTGGTATGGTGTATCCTGGTGCGCACCATGCCCAATAACCCGTTCCACGGATCAAGTGAGTGGAAGCGCGCCAGGCGGATCGCCAAGATCGAGGCGCGGCACACTTGCACGAGGTGCCACGCCTTCCGGCCAGGCAAGGGTGAACTGCACGCGCATCATAAGAAGCCGGTCGCATGCTCGCCCGCGCTGGCGCTCGAACCGCTTAATTTTATGGTGCTATGTCCCGAATGCCACAACATCGTCGAGCCGCGCACCGGTTCGCGTGTGTCGTCAGCTTGCGACGTCAATGGCATGCCGACTGATGCGTCGCATCCGTGGTTCAACCTAAAATGAAGTATATATGATTTTTTCAACCGGGGGGCGAGTGACCGTTTTTCCTGTAGTACCGATTCCACCGGCGCGCAAGCTTCACGTACAATCCGGCACTCATTCAAAATTTCCAGAAACGGAACTAGGCTCACCGCCACCTAACCCGGTATCGATCGAGGTGAACCATGCCGAACCCACCCATGATAAGCGCGCGCGAATGGAAGTTGCTCGAACCGCACTTGCCGGCAACCGGTGGCCCCGGCAAGCCGCGCCAGAACGACAGAGCCTTTGTGTCAGCGCTTTGCTATGCCGAGGCGTGCCGTTGCAGCCTGCAGAGCCTGCCGAGCGGTTATCCGAACCCGCGAAGCCTGCAAACGCGCCGGCAGCGGTGGCGGCAGGACGGTACCTGGGACCGCATCTTGGCGGCGGCGGCGGTGCCGATCGCAAGAATGCGGGACGAATATTGGGGCCACATTCGCGGTGCCAGCGATACCAACAGCCCCGACTGGAAAACATCATCCGAATTTTTTGGTCACGGCACAATTCCGCGATTGGCCCATGCCCAACCGAAAGGCCGGTATGCTGATCGGCGGCGGCGCGCTTGAACTCGATAGGCCATTGCCTGTGCTTATTTAGACGTTCGTCGTTCCGGCGCGAGCCCAGTGCTTGCCGGTTCTGTTCCGGCGTCATGTCGAGGCGGTCGAGCGCGTTGCGCCAGGCCGGCAACGATCCGCGAAGCGCAAGAACACGCCGCCAAGCCGGTTAACGTCCGCCTCAATCCTGCCCCAGCAACCGATCGAGCCGCTCGACAGCCTCGCCAACATCGGCGTCGGCGCGGCCGGGGGCGACCCCTTGGCGCTGCTGCTGACGCTGGTAACGGCGGCGCAGGCGCTTGCCGAGCTCCTCGGCCGATTGGCATTTCACTGCCAGCTTGACGAGGTAGCGCATAGACGGCGCCCGCGGTGCCCGCTGGCGGCGGCGCTCGGTATCGCCCTCGGGTGGCTTCACGTCCTGCGGCTCCATGTATTTGACGTTGGTCGATGAATTGGCTCGCATAGGGCAAGCTCACCGCGATATGCCTGATCGAGGCGTAGCCGGTGAGCTCGGGCACGATGACGACCATGTAGCGCATGAGAGCAACGTGGTCCTGATGAATCGCCGCGCAAGGGGCTCAAATAGTGGGGCGAGAGAGCCCGCATTGCGCTATCCAAGTCGTTGAACTTAAGAGCAATTACTCATCATATTTTGGTGAGCCCGCCGTATCCCAAACCTATGCTTAAGAGCATTGGAGCCGTCGCCGGTCATTACCGCATCAGCGAGCGCGGCGAGATCACGGTCCACAACCCATTGACCGGTGTTGCGTACAAGGCGGCACTCCTCGCTGATCGGTTCGGCTCCAATTTCGGTCCGTCACCGGCCGCGCGCGCAAGGCTGCCGTCAGATCCGCCGCCAAAAGCATGGAAAATTTGACGGCTTAATCGGCCCGCTTCCTGGTCGCGGCGCTTGATTGTACAATGAACGCGCGCAAATCGCGGCCGTGTTCTAAAGCAGCGGCTGAGGGACGCGCTCGGTCGCTGAGATAGTCCCGCATGGCCTTCCGTTGTCCTGCGGGCAGGATTTCCCAGGTCTCTTTTGCCGATCGGTCAGTTACGTCGACAAATACTCAAAGGCGCAAAAACGCGCCGATCTGCCTGTCGAACAACCGCCTCGGCCGGTGCATAGCTTCCAGATCACGAAAAACGATAGTGCAACAGCACGAGGACCTATAGCGCCAGGAACGAGGTTTCGCCGACCATCAGCGCCACGGGTTTGAAACCGATATCGGCCAGCTCGCGCAACCGCGTCTTGGTGCCGAGTGTCACGCCTCCCGACCAGACACCAGCGCGACACGTCGGAGCCGAACGCGGCCAGGGTACTCGGGATGGCGTTAAAGCTGTTCAGTGCGACGAGGGCCACGAAAGCGATGGCAGAACCGGGCAAAAGTGGTGGCCGCGAGCATTTCATCACGGGGCAGTGCCCGGTCACGCGGTTGTCCGCCGCCGTCGATGCCGCGTTGGCTGCTGGCACCTTTGGGACTCTCACGCTCGTAATGTTCGAACTGACCCGTTCGGGTCTCACGAGCTTGCGATTTAGTGCTCACTCGAAAGATGGCCCGCACAACCGCTAGACATCGGAGTCTTCGTTTCATCGATGATCTTCTTGATGGTATGCGCGCAGCCGCCGCACTTCGCGACGCACCCAAGCGACGCATAGACGCGGCTCATGCGCGGCCGCTGCGCGGCACTCGCGATCGCGGCCCTGACCTGTGCGTCGCTGAAGACGTTGCATGAGCATACGATCATCAATCACCCCAACCAAGCAGGCGGACGAAGATCAAAAATGTGACTTTCATTCGTTGTCGGCTTTTGCGCGAGAGGGCGGCTCAGGCAAGCGCATTGCGCGGGTCTGCTACGGGGGGCGAGGCCGGCTCGTCGGCGGGCTGGCCGGCGCGCTGCATGTCGGCCTCATAGGTTCGCGCGGCAAAGCTGAACGCTAGCGGCGCCAGCAGGCCGAACGCCGGCATGGCCGTCAAGGCAGCCGTCAATCCCCAGGCGTCCGACAGCACGCCGGCGATGAACGGCCCCAAGGCCAAGCCGAACAGGTTCATGAACAGCGCCGCCACCGCTGCGCCGGTCGCGCGCACGGCGGGGGGCGTCACGTCGATCACGATTGCCGTCACCGGGCCGACGGTGCAGGTCATCAGGAAGCCGCCAAGGGCGATGAGCCCAATCGGGCCTGCGCAGTGATCTGCAGCCCGACGAACGGAGCGCCGAAAGCAACAACCACCACCAGCGACGAGGCGATGCACAGCAGCGCCATCGCGTAGAGCTTGGCGCGCGGGTGGCGGGCGCCGGCTCGGTCGACGACCGCCCCCCACATCACGCCTCCGATAGCGCCGCACAGCACGACGAGGGCCGCCTTGATCGCCGCCTGGTCGGGCGCGAGGCCGTCCTCGCGGTTGAGAAAACTCGGCAGCCACGACCAGACGGCCGAGAGCACGAGCACCTGCGCCGCACCGCCTACGCACACCCACAGCAGGGAGCGCGAGCGAACTAGCGCCGCGACGATGGCCTGCACAGTGCCGCGCGTCGAGCGCATGGCCCGTTCCTGCCGGGGGGTGAGTTCCACGGTCCGATAGTCGCGCACCTTGAGGTACAGCAGGGCCAGTAACAAACCGGGAAAGCCGACCACGCCGAATGCGGCCTTCCAGCCCCAGTGCGTCGCGATCAAGCCGCCGAGCACCACGCCGAGCACGGAGCCCACTGAGGCTGCTGCGAAGAAGCCCGCCATCAGGGCACTGCGCATGCGTGTCGGGAAATGGCTTGCGATCAAGGCCGCGCCGGCCGAGCCGTAGCCGGCTTCGCCCAAGCCGATCAGCGAGCGCGCGGCCAGCAACTGGCCGTAGCTGCGCGTGAACATGCACGAGATCGTCGCCAGGCTCCAGAGGGTGGCCATCACGACGATACTCTTGACCCGGCTGGTGCGGTCGGCGAACAGGGCCACCGGCAGTGCCCCGAGCGCGATGGCGAGCGACACCACCGAGACCAGCGCCCCGAGTTGCTTGTCGGACAAGCCCCAGTCCTGCTTCATGTGGGGAAAGAGCGAGACGATCACCTGGCGGTCGACATAGTCGAACACCATCAGCGCGATCGTCATCGCGAAGGCGAACCAGGCCTGGCCGCGGCCGAACAAATAGCTGTCGGCGGACCCCTGTTTCGCATCTAGGGAGTGCGTGTGCATTGGAACCTCGGGTTAAATGTGAAATCATGTCGCTGGAGGCCTGATCCGTGCCCTCACAGCCGAACAACCTGGACGCTAGCGCTCTAGCTGCTCGAGAAATTCCAGGAGCAACTCGTTGACTTGATCAGCGCGTTCTTCCGCGGCGCTGTGGCCCACGCCGGGTAACAGCACCTTCTTCCGCAGTCCGGGTAGATAGGTGTCGAGCCGGTCGTAGATGCCGCGGATTTCAATCGGTTCGAGGGAAGGATCGGCAGCGCCACCGATGAACATACTCGGCTGGCGCACCACCGCGCCGTCCAGAAACGCTGTGATTTCCCAATTCCGGTCGCGACAGCGGTAGTAGTTCAGGGCACCGGTAAATCCCGTGCGCGTGTATTCATCGACGTAGTAGTCGATCGCCCGCGGGGCCAACCATGACGGGAACTCCTTTGGATCAGTGAAGGCGTTGAGAATGGGTTCACCGGGTCCGACGAACAGGCGCCAGCGATCGGTGCCGATGGCGCTGCCGGAAACCGAATAGAAGATGCTACGCAATGTCTTGCGCGGATCGCTGGCCAACTCGCGATCCGGCTTGCCGATCTGCTGGAAGTACAGGTGGTGGTACACCCTGCCCTTCGGCATTTCCCGCAAGCCGACGCTCGGTTTGACCTTTCCGCGCGGTGGCACCGGAGTACTCAGCATCACAAGGCCGCGGAACAGATCCGGCCTCAGCATGGCCGCCGCTTGAGCCACCCATGCGCCCAAATCGTGTCCGACGATCACCGCGGACGTTTCGCCCAGGGCCGCCATCAAGCCAACCATGTCACCGGCTGCCTGACTCATGTCGTAGGCTTCAATGGAATCTGGCCGATCGGTTTGCCCAAATCCCCGTTGATCGGGGACGACGACCCGAAAGCCGGCCTCGGCCAAAGCCACGATCTGGCGCCGCCACATGTACCAAAGGTATGGAAAACCATGCAGCAGAATGACGAGCCGGCCCTGCCCCTCGTCGATGTAGTGCATGCGAATGCCGTTGACTTCGGCAAAGCAGTGGCTGAACGCATCGGGATCGTCGGCATCCACTTGGCCCAATGCGGCGCGCAGCCGACCGGTGTGCATGGCAGCACTCGTGTCCATCGTCTCCTCCGTCTTTCAAAGTTGTGACCTCAATAGCCCTGACGGCCTTGCGCCAGCTAAGTTTCTCAGGACATAATCTTGTGAAATTGGGACAGGTGGCGGTGCATGCATGCCTTGACGCGAAGTGCCAGCCTTTACCGACTACGAACACGTTGCCCGTTCAGTGGGGCTCGATCCGTTTCGCATGCTGCGGATGGCCAAGCTGCCGGCCAGGGTGCTCGACGATCCGAATATGATGATCAGTGCCGATTCGGTTGGGTGGCTGCTGGAGGAGTTGGCACGCCTGTCCGGCCAAGAGGCCTTCGGACTGTTGCTCGCGGAAAGGAGAAGCCTGGCCAACCTGGGCATGCTGGCGCTGGCTGATCCGGGAAGAGCCAACGCTTCGCGCAGCCGTGCAATCTTGCGTCCGCTATATGCGACTGCACAACTCCGGCGTGCAATTGCGGCTTGACGACGCAGGCGACGTCGTGCTGCTGCATATCGGTGTGAATATGCAGCCCCCTGGCGTCTGGCGCCAGGCTATCGAAATGTCGACCGGCGTCGTGACTGCGGACGTTGAGAGTGCTGAGTGGCAATACCTTCCGGCCGGTAAGGATCAGTTTCACCCACGAGCGGCCCGCCAGCCTTGAAGTGCACCGCCGCGTGCTGGGAACAGCCATCGAGTTTTCGCAGGAATGCAATGCCATGGTTTGTCGCGGCCGCGACCTGAACATGCCAATCCCTGCTGCAGACCCGACGCTGAATCGCGAGGTGAAGCAATGGCTGGACATGCAGCTGGCCAACGTCCGCGACGAGCCGGCGCAGCGGGCGCGCCAGATCGTCAGGATGCTGCTGCCCAGCGGACTTTGTTCGGTAGATCGGGTTGCCCAGCATCTTGGCATGCATCGACGCACCCTTAACCGACACCTGGCGGCCGAGGGCGAGAGTGTCACGACGATCATCAATGCTGTACGTGGTGAACTCGCCGAGGAGTATCTGGCCAACAGCAAACGCAAGTTGTATGAGGTCGCCGAACTCCTCGGCTTTTCCTCTGCCGGTGACTTTTCTCGCTGGTTCCGCGGTCAGTTTGGCAGGACACCCTCGGATTGGGCCGCCCACCACCGGGAGAGCAAGGCGGCAGCCGCGCCCGTCTCGCATAAGTAGCAAGGCAGGTTCGAGGCGTCTGACGCGGCCTTTCGTCATCCCAGCCAGCCAGCCAGCCACGCTGCCTGAGCCGCACCCAACACGTTCCTGACCTTGCAGAATCCCGGCCCGCGCTCGCGATTGCCAGCTTCGCCGCCCGGACCTGCGCGGGCGCGTTGTCGCTATCGGCTTTCCAGCCATGGACCCCTGACTCGGGTCCCAATATGCGAAGAAATTGTCCCGCCGCGCAAATCCGCTCGCGGTCTCAACACCTAATATGAAACCCGTAAGACCAACGAAACTGTGCCCCTGGGGAGGGACAGCTACATCTGCCGGACGCACATATTGCTCGCCGCCGCACAAGCACAGATTGGAGACATCAATGACAGCAACCGCCGTAACCCAAGACACTACTTCACAAGCCACGCCCGCGGCACCGGCCATCGATCCGGCCATCGGTGCGCCGGCATTCGATCAAGGTGGAGCTTTGCACGCCCGCCATCGGCGCCGAGCTCAGCAACATCAGCCTGGCCGATGCCGCCCTGGATCCTGACGCCATTGCCGAAATCCGGGCGCTGTGGCTGAAGCATAAAGTACTGTTCTTTCGCGATCAGGAAGATTTGCCTATGGAGCAGCAGAACTTCGCCGCACAATTCGCCGAACTGGAAGCCCATCCCTTTGCGCCGAAGTCACCCGGACGCAGACAAGCTGCTGATGTTGTACCGCAATCTCGACCCGAGCAAGCCCAAGAGCTTCGTCGAAAAGGCCAGCCGCGAAAACATTTGGCATGCCGATGTTACCTACAAGAAGGCGCCGCCCCGCGGCGCGGTGTTGCGCCGCGAACTGGGTCCGGAGACCGGCGGCGACACCATCTGGTCCAACATGGTGATGGCCTATGAAAATCTGCCCGATGCCATCAAGAAACGGATCGATGGCCTGTACGCAAAGCACAGTGCAGAGCATGTCTTTGGCGCCCAATTGCCGATCGAAGACCGTCACGCGATGGCCGCGAAGAACCCCGCCGCCGAGCACCCCGTTGTGCTCACCCATCCCGAGACGGGCGAAAAGGTTTTGTTCGTCAACTCGGCGTTCACGACCCATTTCTCGAATTTCTACAACTTCGAGGACATCCGATACGGCCAGGACTTCATGCCGGAGGCGCATCATCTGCTGAACTATCTGACCTCTCAGGCCGCGATCCCGGAGTACCAGGTACGCCTGAAGTGGAGAACCAACACGGTTGCCATGTGGGACAACCTGCAGGTTCAGCACTACGCGGTGGCTGACTACGGCAATGCGCCAAGAAAGATGCTTCGCGCCACCCTCACGGGCACCCCGCTGGCCTGAGCCGAACGGTTCCCTCCGGCGAATACAGGGCGTCCGCCCATCAGAGACAGGCGGGCAGCCCTGGCACGTTCACCAATTTTCAAACCTCAACCACACCAATGGAGACAGACATGCTTTACGAACAAATCGACACTGCGGTCATCGATGGCGACACGCTGCCGTGGGTACCGTTGACGCCCTACACAGATCAAATCCTGCTGAAGTACTTCAAACTTGACCCGATCCGGGGTGAATGGATCGTACTGATGAAGGTACCGCCCGGCGTGGAACTGCCCAGGCACCACCACACCGGTACGGTCATGGTCTACACGATCGAAGGCAAGTGGAAATACAAGGAGCACGGCTGGGTCGCCGGGCCCGGCAGCATCGTGTACGAGACCGCCGCATCGGCCCACACATTTGAAGTCGTCGCGGCAGGCGAAAACGGATGCGTGCTCACACTGGTTCAGGTGACCGGCGATCTCTTGTTCCTCGACCCGAACGACAACGTCGTCGCGCTCGAAAACTGGAAGACCTCGATGCAGCGCTATCTTGCCTATTGCAAGCAGCATGGCCTCGAGCCGAAAGACCTCACGGCATTCAACTGATCTGGATTTCACGGGGACCCGGATATCCACCCGGGTCTCCGTGTCACTCAATGCGTTGCGCGCAAGAAGGCGTGAGCATTGGTAGCGCACGCAAAGGCGAGTTGTTGGGGTAGGAACAACGTCTCAACACGGCCTAGACACATCGGCCAACCCCGCCCCGGCGACTATTTTTCGATGTGTCACCACCCGTCTCTGTGGTGAAGGTGAATCTGCTTTGAGGCTTTCGACGCCCTTGATGGCAGCCTGTCGCCGTGCATCGCCTCGAGCGACGCCATTGACCCGCTTAGAGATTCTTATTTTGTCACAAACGACGGCTTAGCTACGGGTGGAGGCGGACGGAACAGCACGGTATAATCGACGATGAAACGAAATTCCGGTTGGTTCGAATTCACATTGCCCTGCTGCCAAACATTGGCGTATTGCGTCTTGATGCGTAAGCCCTTCAACGGGCCTTCCGTGGGACGGTATTGGATCCAAAGATCCAGTTCATCACGATTGGGGATTGCGAGATTGGTGACGGTGTTGATGGCGTCCCAGCCGTGGGTATACCACGCGCCCGTACTAAGTCCGGGAAGGCCAACTGTGCCGAAATCGTAGGCAATGCTTCCACCAATGGCCTTTTCACCGGCGTTGTCAAATGACACCTGCTGCATGTCGGTATAGTTCGGCTTGGTGCCGTATTGCGAGAAGATCTTGGACCCATCGCCGGTAACCGAACCCGCAGCAAAAAGGGTCCATCCCGCATACGCCATCTGCACCTTTGCAGAAGCCTGATAGGTCTCAAAGGAGTTCCGGTGAGCAGATTTGCTCCGACGCTTCGTTGGTCAATTATATTTGCCCCGAGGATCCAGTTTGGAACCCCCTTGGGCTGGCGGAAATCATATTCGGCCTGGGCAAATGCCGTGTTGACGATGTCCTGGACGTTGTAGTCCATGGCTGCCAGCGAGAATCCGGCAAACGGCCGATATTTGACCATTCCAAAGGCCGCGCCATGGTTGGCATTCCGCCCGCCAATGCATCCGACATTGGAATGAAGCCGTTCGCGTCCCTCTGCTTGATGCCCCAAAGATAGCCAACCGAATAGTCGTAACTTCGATCCTTGTCTGGAAGCGAGACCAGCGTGGCGCCTTCAAACGTATTTGGCACCATGCGATTGTCTTGTGGGTTGATGAGAGGCGTGTCGACGAGTTGACGACCGCCGCGAATTTCCTGGTCACCGATTTGCATGCGCCCGTAGAGCTGGCCAATCACGCGATCGAATTTTGCGATCGGAGTCAGCAGTTTCGTGCCGCCTTCATCCACAGGAGCGAAGATCGGCTGGGACGTATAGCCCGCTGCATGCACCCCGAACATGTCGCCGATGAGCCCTGAACGGTACGCCACCCACCCGCCGGCGGTCCACGCCTGTGACTTCGATCCATCAAAATTGTCGCGTGTCAGATAATATGTACGGGCGACGAATTGCAGCAGAGAATCGCGAAAGAATGCCGGCGTGTCTTTGGAATATTGCCAATAGATCTCCCTCATGTATTGCTGCGGAGCAAATTTTTCAGGGTCCAGGACAGGCGCTCCTGATCTGCAATCTCTTGGCGGGAAGCCGGCAGAAGTTGCTGCGCTTGGGATGCCGTGACCACCGGCTGAACCAACGCGAATGCCGATCCAGCCCGCAACGATAAACCTTCCGGGTAAGTTTGCGCCGTCGCGCAATCTGCTTCGACTTAGAAGACCACATGCTGCACTCCAGGAGTTTGTCGAGGCCGCCGCAGTCGTTAAGTTGCTTGACGCTCAACGGCGAACGCCGCGCTGGTTTGAGCTAGTGCGGCGCTTATTCAGATGCGCAATGTTTTCTTGTTCAGGTGTGAAGGGGCTTCCGATCTGATCGAAATTCAGAAATTACGCTGGACGCGAAGCTCCAGATGCACTGTGTCCTGGTCCTTGAACTCGTAGACGGCCGTAGGCTTCGGGTGCGGACGGTCCGAGTGTCGCTGCACCCGTGAATTTCTGGTCGAGGTGGAACCACTGGACTTCGGCCGAGAACGTCAGGTTCTTGACCGGCGTCCAGCGGGTGATGAAACCGAGCTGCGAGACATTGTAGTCGGGATTGCAGCTGTAATCGGCGACTGACGGCCTTGGCGGGCGTCGTGTAGTTGGCGCAGATAAATGCCTTTGCCGTGCCGTCATAGCGGACCGCCGAGTAGCTGCCATAGAGGCTCGACGACCAGTACGGATCCCAGTTGTGGTTGAACGCACCGCGGATGCCGTAGGCTTCCGTCAGATGCAGCGAACCGTCGCCGCCGTTGGCGACGGGGAGATACACGGCATCGGTGGTCGCACCGAAGCCGACGCTCTGATAGGCGCCCGCCCGGCTCGTGCCGCCGAACATCGCAAAGCTTCGGCGAAGCGCCGCTGGTGGCGATCACGTTCTTGGTTTCGCCCTTGGCGTAGCTCACGTCCATCTTGATATCGTCGCCGACGCCAGTCAGGGATGTTCTTGATCTTGCAGTGCGGCCATGACCGAGCCGCCCCATTTGGTGTCGGGATGGCCGGAGATTTCCGACAGCGCGGTCGGCGCCGCACCGGCAGGACCAATCGCACCGGCCGGAACTGCCGACAGCGTTCAGGATGTTGTAGGAGCCGGAGACCTCGTGCGCCGCAGCCGAGACCTCGAACAAGCCCCAGGCCTGGTCAACCCGGATCTTGCCGACGACGTCGGGGGCGTGGACGCCCGCATAGGCGTTGCTGCCGCCCAGCGTGGCATTCAGCGCGAGCGCCAGATTGTAGACCGCGGTGCGGTCCCAGACGACGGGATCGTCGAGGCCGATGCTGCCGGACACGCCGTTGCCGAACTCCCAAGTGTACTGGATGTTGTTGACGCCGGTATCGGTATTCTGGCCGCCGAGCAGGTTCGAACTGATGTTGCCCGGGAAACCCTGCCAGGGCGTCGCGTAGGCTGACGCGGACTTGCCGAACGTGAAGCCGGCGAACTGGATGAAGACATACTCCACCGCGACATAGCCTTCGCCCGGCTGGTTCAGGAGCGACGTTTGGGTGCCTGCGGCTGGCGAAGCGTGTAAAGTTGGCCGGGTTGACGGTGGTGCTGCCCTGCGTGCTGAACTGCATGTCGGCCTGACCGAAAGTACGGACAATGCCATATTCGGTCGCGGTGCGGGTATCGACCGTCAATGCGATGCGCGAGCGCGACGCAAAGTCATCGCGATAGCGGTTGTCCTGCCCGATGTCGCCCGACCATGCCGGCTGTCCGTCAATGCCGCCATTGAAGGTGGTGTCAACACGCAGATAACCGCCAAGCTTGATGCAGGTATCGGTACCCGGGATATAGAAGAAGCCCGCGCCGTAAAGCGAGCAGATCCTGACATATTCGACCGCCTTGGCCTTGACGGGAAGATCGGCGGCCTGTGCCCCGCTAACGGCGACTGGTCCCGTGCCACCCCGAACGCAACGACACCAACCGTTCCGAGCGAGAACTTATTCATTGTAGATTCTTCCCATCCCGTCGCATCTTGCAATTCGCCAAGCAAAGTGAACTAGACTAGGCTGTTTGCCCCGAACTCCTGTGCCTAAATGGCAACAGCCCGTTTTGAATTGTGACTGCTACGTGATGGGGGGGTGGCTGGTGCACGGCGGATGGACCCAAGAACCTGAAACGAGTGTGGATCACTCTCCCGCGCGCACGGGAACGTCTTTTCCGATCCGCATCACTCGCGTTTCGGTCCCAAACATGGTCGGAAGGCTGCGGTAAAATGTAGCTATCCAAGCAATGCCCACCAGGAGAACAATGCCCAAGACGCTGACGAACATCTGGGCGACGACGCCACCTGCAACCTGCGTCAGGACCCAGTGAGCCGCGAATGACAGCAAAACCCCGAAGCAGAACACGGAGAGCGAGCGTTGACCACACAGGATCGGCGGGCGTAGCCATTTTGAGGTCAGCCCCGGCAAATCCGGCGGGAGGGCACGCAGCAGTACGACCATCAGTGCGATGAAATGCGTGAAACGCAGCGGATCAAGATTGGGCTTGTCGATGGGATAGATCGCGTAAATTAGCGCCTGCGGCACAAATCGCTCCAACGTTGGCACGTGCCATGTCATCACAATCAGGAACGCAAACACGAGCCATGCCGCAGCGACTATTGTAACCGGGCGGGACAGTGCTGCTGTCCTTACTGGGGTCACCGAAGCCACACCAAGCGCCGAAGACGAACAAGAACTGCCAGGCGAAGGGATTGAAATACCATTTGCCGTCTGGAAAAGAAGGCAAGTTCCAGTCAAAATGTCGGGCTGCAAAGTAGAGCACCGCAGAGCAAAGCAGCGGCCAGTTCGGCCCACGCAGCAGGCCCCACAGTACCGCTGGTGCTGTAAGCATCAGTACGATGTAGAGGGGCAGGACATCGAGGTTGACTGGCTTATACGTAAGCAAAAGGGCCTGCCCGATCATTACATCGGCGCGATCGAGAAACTGCGCGACATTGAACTGGTCCTTGTACATCGGGTTGTCAAACCGAGCTGCGGTGCGAGCAATCTGAGCTGTGAAGAACAGAAACAAGAGAATATGGGCGACGTAGAGTTGCGACGCGCGCGTCCAAAGTCGCTTGGCCGCAGCTAGAAACTGGTTGGCCTTGACCGCTGGTCCGTAGGAAAATCCGATGGAATAACCGGAGATGAACACAAATATTTCGGCGGCGTCACTGAAGCCGTAGCTGCGAAGGGTGAACCAGTTCAGAAGTTGTGCGGAATATGGTCCAGGAAGATCATCCACTGGCCGATCCGCAATAGATGAAGCCGTAGGTCACGTTTACCGGGGCCTGCCAGAACAACAGTGCGAAACTCTCCAAAGTTCTCGCGCATGTTCCGAACCCTTCGTCGAAGGCATAACAGGCCACGCAAAACCGACCCCTACTTCGCAACTGCGAACGGCGAACAGATCAAGTGTTGATCTAAATCAAAACAAAAGATCGCCTTAGGCCGGAAGACACACAGGCTCAGGGCAGAAATGCGGGAGCCGCAAATGTTGAAGCATCTCTTCGAACCTGCTTGCTTGTCACGCTCTTCGCCTTCGCAACTATACCTCCATCCATTGGTTTAGCGGACGAGAAATCGGCCTCTCAAATTCAGGAGGAGGTTTTGGGCCTGTTATTGCCTTTGCCGATACTCGCCCGTTTGGTGCGACCAGTCGGTACCGGGCGATTCCCGCTTGCAATCATGAACGACGGCATTTCATTCGATCAGCAACAAGGCAGAACCGATCCGCCGGTAGGATTTCGCGATGCCGCGCATTGGTTCGCGCGGCGGGGCTATGCGGTTATTACGCCTATTGGGCCCACCTCCGGCCTTGGTGCCATCGATCTACCGGAGCGCGAACTCTACAAGATTTACTTCTCGTTCCTAGAAAACTGCGACGATCCGTACTCGCTCCGTGGTAGCGCTGCACGGGCAACCGCAAACAAATGGATCATCGACTATATGACGCGTCAGCGACTGATCATACCCGACAATGTCATCGTTGTTGGCCAATCGCCTGGAGGCTGGGCGGCAATCGCCCTGAGTAGCCTAAATCCAACGTCGATTCGCGCGATCATCACCTTTGCTGCAGGTCGGGAGGGCGCGTCGATGGCAAACCCGAAAATAGTTGCGCGTCCAAAAAGCTCGTTGAAGCGGCGCGTGAATTTGGTCGGACGTCGCGCATTCCCATGCTTTGGATATACTCCTCGAACGATAACTATTTTGGACCCGAACTATCCAGGCAGGTGCACGAGGCATTCACCGGGGCCGGCGGCATAGCTGAATACCACGTGCTCCCTCCATTTGGCAGTGACGGGAGCTTTCATTCACCAGATGCCATTTCGACGTGGGCGCCTCTTGTCGAACAATTTTTGGATAAGCATCAAAGCGAGTGAGGCTGCGAGCCGCCTCAAAGGACCTGCGAGCCGCAGCCGACAGGGCGATGATTGGCAAGCCACGCAATTGCTTAGCTCAATCATGCCGAAACTGGCCTGAGAGCGCATCGCTCTCGGCCACCTGCACTCCAGGCTCCCTTTCTATCCAGCGCCACAGTCAAGCACCAGGACCAACGTCGTTCATTCCTGATCCAACTTGAAATCGAACGTTTGGGCGGGCGGCTCCTTGTGAACAGCGGCGAACTGCTTGAGTGGCAGATTTATCGCAACTGAAGAGGAGTTAAGGTCGGTTAGTTCAAGTTTGAGCTGTTGACCGGCTTCCATTTGAGCAACCACGGTTGGGTCAATTCCACGCGCCGCGATGCAGATATTGGTGAGACAAAAGTTGAAAGGAACTTGGATAGGGCTGCCCTGATCTACCGTCACCTTGATTCCGTGCTGCAAGTTCGCTCCTTGCGGAACGAACAGCTGCAAGCGAGCCGGACCGTCAGCTCGTTCGATCAAGTCGACACGCACCACTACTTACCTGATCGAGGTCGTCCGTGCCGGTCGATGTCGTTCGGCATATCGTGGTCCCATCGGATGAGGCGAAACAAAGTTTTTGCCAGGTTGAGTATTGAATGTTTTCAGGCAGGCGCAGTCGCGGCGGCCTCGCCTGAGGCTCCTGCTGGGGTGAAGAGCTGCTGACTTGCTGTCCTGGCGGCGTGGCCGGTTGCTGAATGCTTCTCTAGAAATTGAGTTACCAAGGGCGACCATATCGGCACTGCGTCCGCCGCATCGATCATGAAGTGCCCGTCACTTCCAAAGGGCGGTAGCATACGATATTCGGCATTTCCGCCCGCTTCGACAAAGGCTTGATGCATCCGCTTCGTCAATTCCGGTCCGAAGTAGGTATCGTTTTCCGCGTAAATCCAAAGCATCGGTATGCGTGCGGTGCGGCCGAATTCGCCGGTAGCGGCAACGAGCTTGTCGGGAGCACAATTGTTGTTGGGTTTGCCGTCAACTCGGCCTCCACGGCCCGCTGCAAAGGTAATGATGGCCTGAACTGATGACGGGTTCCGGCTTCCAAGAGCAATCGATCCCCATCCGCCACCCGACTGGCCAACGACGACAACCTTACCGGGCTGGATCATCTTCTTCTTGCTCATGTAGTCGATGACCCACTCGTTCAGAGTGGCGATGGCCAGCCCGGGACCACGGAAGTTCGGGTTGTCGCAGCTACCGACGTGGGCAAAGACGGCTCCGTAGAGACCCTGATCTTTGTCATCAAGGCTACTGGCCCCGTACCTTATAGGCGAGATGACCACGTAACCGCGACGCGCAAACCAATGTGCCGCGTCCCGATACTCGATCATCGGAAACATCGTCCGCTGATTGGCGTCGAGCGAAATTCCGTGGTTCATGATCACCAGGGGAAACGGACCATCTCCGACCGGCCGTACTAGGTAGGCAAGCACAGGTAGTGGAAACGGCAGCGCCCATATTTCCTCCTGGATTTTTGGTCCCGCAGTTCGGTCATCTGCTGCGGCAGGGGAATGGAATGCCGAGGGGATAACCAGCAAAAGAAGAATGACCAGCAAGCGCTTCAGCATCTTCTTTCTCCGACGATGCGAACTAGTCTGACGCTGGGTCTGGTGGGTAGGAATCCGTTGATTTGGATCAAGGATCAAACCGCGAGGTCCCCAGGCCGCGCGGCTCGGTGGCCAGCGATAAAGGCGGCCTTGGGCACTTGGACGAGTGTTCACGGGCTTTCATGGATGCTGGCTCTTGGGGGCTAGGGCCGGTCCCGATAGCGCAGCGCGCGCGCCGAAAAATCCCGTTCCCCTTCGTGACCCGCTACGGCGGGAAGCTTTACCAGAACTCCTTGTGCAGGCACCCATGCTCGAAAAGCCATTCAGCCCGGACCAGTTGGTCGAAGCCGTACTTTGGCTGCTTCGTCGGCCGTCGTCTAATGTGCAATTGCATGGTTGAATTGACTATCACCAGCTTTGACCCCCGTGGCACTTTTCGGACATGCCGAGCAGCCTGACGATGTCCGCTCAACGCGGCAAAGGCGGGACTTCCATTTTCGGACATTTCGATGAGGGTACTGTCAGCATGGCTCAATTGTTGCGCGGCGTTGATATGGATCAATAACTCCACTGAGGAATTCGGGTCGGTGTAGGAATGCGGCGCGAGTGCGCTCCGCGCTTTCAGGGGCAAAGAGGCAATCTAATGATAATAAAAAAGTTGGTCCTGTGCTGCGGGATCATCGCCCTTGCAGCGCCGGCGTACGCACAGGTCGAACTCAAGACCTACGCGGACGGCGACGGTTATATCGACGTTCAGGCGCTAACCTGCGCCCAATTGGCCAACACGTATCAGGAAGACGCAGATTATCTGACGACCTGGTATAGTGGTTGGTACAACGGTCTTGGCAAGAAGCATATGATGAAGGTTGACCGAGCCAAAACCCTTGAGCACGAACTCATCGTCTATTGTAAGGCCAATCAGGGCAAAAAAGTCATTCAAGCTATCGACGTGGTCTTCAAGGCCTACAGGGCCGAGAAGGGTATTAAAATAAAAGAGTGATCAGATTTCGCTTGTCGAAGTTTTAAAATTCGGGGCCTGCCCCTACCGGGGTGCGGCCTTTTGTCGTTCTAAGGGAAAGCGCCGGCCGGCGATGTCAATTCATGGCACTTTTCGCGGCGGCAGCATGAAAGACGTTCAGGGTCGAACCCGATAGGAGAAAACCGGAAGTTGCGGAGCTTCAGGAGGTCGCGTCTGGCGAACGCGACCTCAATCGTCTGAAAAACGCTGCATTCGAGAAGCTGAGTACCGCTGCCTGAGGCTGTACGGCCAAACGGCGGTGCAGACGGCGAAGCCGAATTGGCTCATTATCTCTCGCTTTTGGCTGTGATTTCGGCTCGATGCGGGTGTGCCAGCGCGCGGTTGGTGCACTGCGAAAAGAGAAAAAGCCGCCGAAGGCCCTCCACCTCGACGGCTTTAGTATCTGGCTCCGCTAGTCTGGTAAGCCGAAGTGTACCGCCGTTACCTTGTTTGCGGCCATACCGCCAAACAGTAAGCCCTTAGCCCGCGCAGAGTTGTAGAGTAGATCACACGCTCGATACGAAAAAGGAGCGACCGAGGAGCGCTGCTTTGTATCATCACGCCGCCGCGCGGTCTTCTTTGTCGGCCCGCGCGCATCACGATCCTGATCGCGTCATCCGCCAGCGGTCGTTGCAGCGCCTTGGCTTCATCCCACGGCGCACGCATCCACACGTCGCGCTCTTCGTCGGTCGTCAGGATCACCGGCATCGCCTTGGGATGGATCGGTTCGACCACCGCGTTCGGCGATGTCGTGAGAAAACCATAGACCTGATGCGGCCCCGGCACTGGCTTCGATTTCGTGCCGCGATCACCGTTGAACGTCGTCCAGATGCCAGCGAAGGCGAACAGGGGCCGGTGCTCGTTAAGCGCGAACCAAACCACGTCCTTTTTCTTGGTCTCCGAGTTTGGCTCCGGCGCGTACTCCGCGAAGCTGTTGGCCGGGACCAAGCAGCGGTTTTCCGGTTGAGCCATCCGCGCCAGTGTGGCGATGTCGTGTTGCGGATGTTGGTGACCGGCGGTCCGCCTGTGCGCGGTGGCGGCGGCATGCCCCACCGCATCATGCTCAATTCGCGCCCGCGTCGGCGTTGCGGACCACGGGAGCCGGATAATCTGGAAACACGCCTGGCATCGGTGCGAGGTTGCCGACATAGCGGTTGACGACGCGGAACAGCGCAGCAATGGCCGCTTGGTTGGTAGTGATCGAATAGAGGTTGCACAATAGCCGCTCTCACCACCGCTCGCGCCGCCTCTTGGTGGATCAAGCGACACATCGTACTTTCGAACGCGTATCTCGTTCAGTTTCGATTTTCGCCCGATCTGCCTAAGTGCTTCTTCTGCTTTCGCTACAATCTTTCTCATATCATCGCTGGCATTTGAAATCTTGCGGTACTCCAGCGCTGCATAGACATTGGCATATAGAGACTTGCCGGTGCTGCCTTCGAACAAATGCTGATATTGTTCAACTGAGGCGGCGGCGAGTTGAGCCAACTTCTCGCCATTCATGTGTTGCGCCGCTGACAACAGGTCAGCTTCGAAATTAAAGACCGGCTGCGTCTCTTTTCTTCTCCCGTCAACTAATCGACGGATGCGATCATCTTTCACAGCACGGTGAAAAGGATCGTCCCGATGTCCAAAATTCGTCACTACCGTTGTACTTGGCGAAATCGATCAGCGCATCAGCATTTTTGGTGCGACCAAGTTCATTGAGGATCGACACTGCTGCATCAAGATTTGAACGCGAAACTGCTGGAAAATTATTCTTAATGCCGTCGATGATGCTTTCGCAGACTTCATCTTCATTGTCATTTAGACTGTCATGAAAGGGACGCCAATATTCCTCGAAGGCGGTCATTTGCTTCCTCTGGTTGAGGCCAACTTCGACCGCCTGGGCTTTCTCGATTATGTCATTGGCGTCCAAAATGCTTGTCTCAACAAAGTTCAATAGTGCGCCGTCGAGGCCGCCCATTGATCCCCAACCGTAACCAGCTAAAATCACGTCCCAACGTTGCCGCTCAGCGTCGTCTTGGCCGCCTTCCTCGTTTTCGTGGCGATCCGCCATATAGCGCGCAAACTCTCCCTCCTGCAGGTATGAAATCGGTGGTGGCCGCGCTCCAACGTCAAGCTTCCGCCACCCAAACATGACCATTGAGTGTACAATTTGGCGGACAATATCGGGATCACACTTGCTAAGGACTGGCTCGTTTAGCATCCTGATCAGCCGCTCGATCTTTTTAATGACCCGGATGTTTGAAATGTCGAGCTTCTCGCAACCGTCGCGAATGAGCTTGGACACGTCGTCATTTTGATCGATTGCTATAGCGACAGCTTCAGCAGCGAGCGGCGCAAACACCAACTGTGTGTCGATGACCTTTTCGAAGAAATCGCCGAATTCTTTTTGACCGAATTCGTCTAATTGCGTTTGGTTCAAAAGCAGCACTACTTTGCAGCCGCGCTGCTCGCGCAGGTATGAAACCAAGCCAAACACGTCCTTGACGGATAATGCGCCGCGTCTTTCTAGATCATCGACACAAACAATCTGATTGCGGATCGCCGAAAACAGTAGCGGTTGTGCCTTCGATAGCGCGCCGCCCAAATAAGGAATTGGCAATGCAGCGACGGCGCTAGCGAACTGTTTTCCACCCTTCATGATGGTGTTTCCGCCGGAAAGTATCCGCTCTAACCCCGTGCTTCCCTCCGGCAACAAAAATTCCATATTTTCGAAGATGGCGGTTTTCATTCCTTCAAGTGAGCTGATCCCGAAGAGGGATACGTAGGAATACCGCGATAAACCGGTTTCTCGCTTCGCGCGAACGCGATCTAGGATGGACTGCCATGTGTAGGTCTTCCCAACTCCCCATGCGCCTGTAATGCACAAGACTTCGGGTTCGGGTGATCGCAAGAACCGCTCAATTTCCTTTTTTACCGCTTCCGCTAAGGTCATCTTGATCGCCGCTCGTCCGGCCACCACGTTGACGGCGGATCGCTCGCCGAGATCTTGGTCGCGCGCAGCGCGACCAGATGGCTCCGCTTGTAGGGATAGCCCCGGACTTCGGAGCAATCCTTGCACCGCATGTAGCGTTCCAGTTCATGGATCGGCGTTGCCTTCGGTCGCCGCACGATGTCGAGCGCAACGGTCTGGTGCGTGTTGCAGCCAAGGCATTTCACTTCGAGATAGCCGAACCCGGCATTGAGCGCGTCGCCGAGCGCGGGCGATGGCTGCGCCGGACCCTGAAAGCCGAGCATGCGCTTGTTCCACGCCTCGCAGGCGAGCCGGTCGGCTTCCTTGCGTGCTTCCGCCGCCCGCTCCGCAGATGCGCGGATCGATGCGCCGTAAATGGTCTCGCGTGACTTGGTCCCCATGCGAGAGAGGATCGCCGGGCCGCGCGATATCGGCAAGCCGCTAGAGATAGCGGGAGGGCGCGCCGGGCACACAACGGTTGGCGGGGATAATGAATTTCGACCGAAAACTTGGTTTTACTGCATCCGCCAGTGGTGGCTGTTCTGGGTCAGGACGCACCCACACCCAACAGGAGCAAGCCACAATGCGAACCGCGAAGCCCTACACGGTCTTTCAGCCGATACCCGGCCAGAACCCGAAGCCGCTGTTCACCATCCACGCCTATTCGCTCGCGCAGGCCCGCGCGCTGGTCGCGGCCAAGGTCGCGGGCGAGACCATCGTTGTCGGCCCCGTCTCGCTAGACGGAGCAAGCCAGTGATCCCCGACACCAAGAACGGCCTTCCCGCGATGGCCTGCGTCTCAGCGATGCAAAAAGCGATCAGGCGCGGCATGGAGCGCGAAGCGATGGAGTTCGCCGTCGAGCTGATGCACACGTCGCAAAGCCTTCCACTCGATGGTCTGCAACAGGCTGGAAGTCATTTGCCATGAAGACCTCGACACGCTCGGCCGCGCCGCACGTCTTTCCGTTCGTCGCAGCATCGCTCGCGCAGTCGAGGGACCGCTACAGCGAAGTCCATCGGCGAAGCCCGGCTGATGGTTGGCAACGCGATCCGCATGATGGCGCGCGCGCCGAAGTCCCGTGCTGGCTGCCACTTCGCTGCGGCCATCGGGCTTCGATCGATGCTTGAGGACTTCGCGCCGACGATACCGGACTACGCGCTCGACATGCACACGATGAAGGGCAAGGCGATGGGCCGTGGCCTCGATCATTTCCGCAAGGAAGGCGCGAAGCTGGTACCGCCGCCGACCGCCGATGATCCCTACGAGGACGAAGCCTATCGGCTGTGGGAGATCAAGCAGCGGAGCAAGTAAGCCGACACCATCGGGTCGCGCGACCCGCTCAGTCCGGGTTTAAGGGCACCAATAGGGGTTTTCCCCAACCGGGGGTCAGGAAACCCACCCCCCCGGTACCGTCACCTCCATGGTGCCTCGCTGTCGGTTTGGCCGACCTCATCACGCGCGGATCGACGCCGGTCGCTGATCCAAATCTTTGGCATGCGTTCACAAGCAGCCCGAACGTGTGCGTGCTAGAAAACCATAGTGAAAGTTTGATCGGTTTTCGCCGATAGCGCCGGGTTCACCGCTTAACCCTGCGCCAGCGCTTACCGGCATGCTCGCCGTTTTGGGATGCGAACAGGGTCGTCACAAGACCTATGACCACCGGTTATTGATCCAGCGACCCGCGATCCGCACGAACTGACCTTCGACGCTGCTGCCCTAAACGGGTCGCAGAACGACGTGTCATCCCGCTTCACAACAGGAGCAACAAATGAAACGACTTATGATGACTGCGGCAGCGCTCGCGCTGCTGACACGCCGCGCACGCGGAGCTTAACCTCTGTGAAGGCATTGTTCAGTCCGGTCAGCAATGGACCGCTGTTGTTGATAACAGCGACGAGCCGGACGGTTGCCGGTTCTTGACCGCGTCGCCTCTCGGAAAGCGCATTCTCGCCGCCTGCCCGAATGGATCGCGGTGCTGGATCGACGTGCTGAGCGAAGAGAAGCGCGCCGATAAAGCCGCGATCCGCAAACTTTGTCCCGACCCAAATGCAAGGTGCCTTGCGCGCGACAACCCCAGAACCAGCCCCGAACTCTATCGCACCCTCAAGGCCATCACCAACGTGGAGCAAGCAAAATGACGACCTTTATAATTTTTCTCGCGTGTGTGTCGGCCTATCTGCTGCCCGCCATTATCGCGGCCAACCGAGGGCATCGCCAGAAAATCGCAATCCTTGTGCTGAACATCTTTCTTGGCTGGACCTTTCTCGGCTGGATCGGCGCACTTGTCTGGGCTTCGACGGCGGTTGATCCAACTCGTCGCGGCCCCGCTTACTGAGGAGAAAGCAAAATGAAACGATTTCTACTGACTGCCGCAACCCTCGCGCTGCTGACGACCGCCGCGCAAGCGGCAAGCCCCGGCTACCGATTGTTTTCCGGTGGCTACTGGCATACGTCCTACTTGGCGCGAAACGATGATGGCAATCCGATGTGTTTGATGGGCAGCCAATGGCGGTTTTCCGATGGCGAGACCGGCACGGTCTTTTTCAAGTACAGCGTCCCCGACGGGCTATTCATGCACATCACCAAATCGAGCTGGTCACTTCCGCCCGGTCAGGAAGTGCCGCTAACAGTCACGTTCGACCATGGCGCGCGGGATGCGACCGGCCCCACCGAATAAACAACGCCGGTTCGACGCTGGTTGAGATCAGCGTTCCGAAGGATGATGAAATGGGTTTCTTGGACGACATCGGTGAAGCCGACCAACTTAAAATCGAGTTCACGCACGGCAATGAACCGGCGTGGACCGGCAAGATGGTTGGCAGTCGGCAGCCAAGAATTGGTTCGTCGCCTGCATGGCGAAAATCGTAGCGGTGGCAACGCAGCCCGTTCTGCCCGAGCCCGCGCAGCCAGCGCAGCCGATGCCGACGACATCGGAAATGCTGTTCATAATTCCGTCTGATGTAAGCGCCGGCCATATGAATGTGAGAAACGGTCCCGGCACTAATCACGGACTGCTTGGAGCCATTCCTGCGGGACAGACGGTGAGCGCCTCGCGCTGCGTCAGGAGAGATGACGGCATCGCTGGCGCTGACTGGTGCCTCGTTACTTGGAACGGTCTGACCGGATGGGTATCGCAAGTCGGCCTTATGCCCGTTACTCCGCAGCCGACGCAGCCTGTTGAAAGGTCTGCGGCGAGCAATGATAACGGTGGCCTCTGATGACCGCCGAAGAGATAGTAGCGCGTCTACGCTGGCTCGAAGAGATGCTTAAATATCTTCAACGCAAACCAGCACCACCCAAAAACCCCTTCACTGAGGCCGGACAACAACAGGGGCAAGCGATGAGCGACAGCAAGAACAAGACAAAGCCCTGCGAGTTTGTCCGGAGTGCCAGCATGTATTCCAAGGGAATGGATGGGACGGCGTCGACGCCCACTGGCGCTCAAAACATGATGGCGTGATGCCCTACGAGAATGCATGGCCGTTGATCAAGGCCGGTCGATATATAAACCCGCGCAACTGATGCCCGACATGCGCCACATCGCGAACCGCTTTTGTGTACCCATGGTACGCAAATTAAGCGAAATGCGTGAATGAAATACGTTTAAAGGGCGCGGTCGCGCGGTCCCGGCGGTTTGGGGCGCTCTCAAAGGACCCTGCCGACCCTCTTGCGGAGGGACGCCTCGTGCGGAGCACCGCCATCGCGGGACGGTCACCGACAGCGGCAGGCGCATCACGTCGACCACGAACGACGAGCAGCGCGACAGCATCACGACGCCACGGCAGGCAGGCGAACCCCGGCAGCACGGGCAGGCAGCGCTACCGCGTCACCATCGCCAGCGCCAGCGCGCATCACGGCTTGATCTAGGTCAAGAACACGCCTTCGGGCGCAGGCATGCGTCACAAGTGGATCATACCGGGTCCAGCTAAGTCTTCCTCTCGTCACTCAATATGCGCGAGCATCCACTGCGTTTCCTTCGGAGTGTAGGCACGCCGTTTTGCGCCTTGGCTATGATGTTTTCTGGTTCGGCATATGGCGCCCCTGCGGCCGTCCACGGTTGCGAAGGTCTGGACAGTATCGCCAACCTTGTTGAACCCGTTAGAGGCTTTGCTAACAATGAGATCAGAATTGCCCATATTGATACTGAAGAACCCGCCGCAGCACCGGAACATCTGCTGATTTTCGTCGCATCGGAGCCGATGGGACATGAATGTTTTGCCGTCAGCCCGGCGTTACCTGAATCGGGTTCGGTTTTGGTTTCTGGTTACGGTTCAATTGATTTTGCTAAAGCCCGAGCGTCTTACGACGAGCAAAAAGGTCTTCTGTTGGTTGTTCCAGTAAGTATGTCCGACGGGATTGCCAAGCCAGCGGGGAACATAAAGGTTCGCGTCACTCGAAAGAAAGGTAATTCCGTTACAATCGAAAAGTGATCGCGCCAGCATCACGGCGTGGACAAGCGACCGATAGTGTACGGCATCGCGCCATCGCCACCGCCGCGACGCGGTGCGAGCCATCAACGACGGGATGTCCGATTACCCCATCTCTGGGACCAAAGCAGACCTGCGCTGGAAACCCCGGAATGGAGCGGGAGACTAGGCTATGAAAAATCTGTTAGTCGCAACCGCGATGGCCGTCGCCATGATCGAAGCGGCCCACGCTGCCACTTACACCTATATGTGCCGCGATCATCACAAGCTATACCCTGTCACGCTCGATACCGGCAAAGACGATAGTTGCGATGGTGCGACCACATCTTGCACCATCATGTGGCGAGGTACGAAGTTTCAAAACGTAAAACAGGGAGAAGGTTGTCGCGCCGAATATCTCGCAACCGACAATGGCGTTTCCGTTGACCTTTGCACAGCAACCCAAGGGGTCGCTGTTCTAAAAATCGGCAACAAGACATTTGATGATTGCCAGATGCCGAGGCATTGAGCAGCCTGACTACCCCGCCGTTTCCGCTACCGTGTACCGTCGAGGGATCGTGTCATCGCGTCATCACCACGCGGTCGCGCAATGGAGCGAACGGTGCGCTCCAGCAGCAAGACTGACCCAAAGATAAGTTCGACCGAATAAGAGCGCCGTACAGCGCGCCGCCAGCGCCGGGCTACTGGACACCGGGCACCAGCGCCCGCGCTCACAGGCGGCCACGCGCCGCGATCTGCCAGGCGCGAGGCCGAGGCGAAGGCCGCCGCTGCAGCCAGGGCCACGAGCGTCACGCTGTTGCGATGACCGGGCCATCTAACGAATCGGAGGACATGCAGACGCCGACCGGCGCGGCGACGCGCTCGAACGGTTCGTCGACGATACGGTGCGCACCCTCGGCGAAGCCAGGCGAACGATCAATGCTTGCAAGGACAGGATCGAACGCGAGGAAGCGGCGGCGCGCAAAGCCGAGGCGAAAACGGCAGCCGCCGCCAGGACCGGACCGCGCGCGCTGATTGCGTGATGGATATGCCGGCGCGGCAACTGAGTTTGTTCAAGGGCAAGCGGCAACACGGATCCGCACCGCCGGCGCCGACCGAATTCGCCAGCCAGGCGTTCCTTGTTGACGTGATCCGGCGCTGGATCGATCCGCAATGGCGGTTCTGCCATGTCCCGAACGGCGAATATCGCAATCCGGCCACCGCCGGCAGGCTGCAGCGGCTCGGCGTCGTCGCCGGCTGGCCGGATCTGCAGTTTGCCGGACCTGGCGCGCGCATGGCGTTCCTCGAATTGAAGCGCCGCGGCGGCCGGCTGTCGGAAGCGCAACAGGCAATGCGCGAGCACTTAGAGCGTTGCGGCTTTGACTATTTGTGCACCGACAGTGTCGAACTCGCGATCGAGTGGCTGCAGCAACGCGACGTGCTGCGATCGGGAATTCATGTGCAGTGAAAAGCGGCCGCTCGCCATGTGGCTGATGTCGGAATACGAGGCGGTCGCGTTCGTCGCGATCATGGTGGCGATCGCGCTGATCGTTTGAATTAAAATTGAAGATTAATATCCGGAAAACTTACAACCGAGATTTCAGGGAGACTTAGTTTCCGGTCCTTAGGCTCCATCGCGTTAATTAAAGGAGCCGCCTTTCCAGGGGCAAAACGAGGTCGGAGCATCATGAAGTCTCTCATTTTGACGTTCTTCAAAGACGAGAACGGGGCCACTGCAATCGAATACGGCCTGATCGCAGCAGGTATCGCGATTGCGATCATCACTGCCGTACAGGGTGTTGGCACTAAGCTCAGCGACAACTTTACCACGATCAGCACCTCGCTGAAGTAACCGACATGCAAGGCAATCGGCCTCGCTAAACGCGAGCCTATCTACCCCACCAACCCCGGCCTAACCGCCGGGGTTTCTTTTCGCTAACTGAGCCACTCCAGCAAGGCTCGGCGTCCGAGACGCCTATGGCTTTCCGAGAATGTGCTCGAGCTCGGCCTCGGCGGTGGCGTCGGCGGGCCGGACGCCCTGGCGCCGCAAGCTTCGATCAAAGCGCCGCTTTAGTTTCTGGCCCATCTGTTCGGCGGTGTCGCAGGCCAGCGCCAACTTCACGAGGCTTCGCAGCGTCGGCCCGCGCGATCGATGGCGACGCCGTTCGGTGTCGTCTTCCGGTGGTTTCACGCCCGGCTCCCAGTATTTCACGTTATCCACCAGCCCGGGCACGCGCGGCAGCGACACCCAACAATGGATGATCGAGCCGTAACCGGTCTGCATCGGTGTTCGGATGAACATGTGCGGAGGCATCGCAGCACCGTGGTGCTGGCGTAGCGCCTTGGCAAGGGCCGCAGGGTGGCAGCGCGCACGCGTGGGACGTTATTTCCGGGCGCGGGCTGACGGATAGCGGCTTGGCAGAAGGCGCACCGGCAGGCTGGCGCGGTGGGTTCGGCAAGGGCGCCGCGAAATGGGACATCAAACGGGACACGCTTAGCTTGGAATAATATTCTATCGTAATATCAAATGGTTAGTCAACCCGCGCCCGGAACGATGCTCCGGGCTTTTTCATGACCGGCGACGTTTGTCACCAGTGATGACGCCAGTAGTGGTGATGGTAATACGGTCCACCGTAATACGCGTAAGGTCCCGGAGCGTAGTAGTAGGACGGCCCGTAACCGTAATAGCGCGGCCCGTAATAGCCGTAGCCCGGTCCATAATAGTAGGGCCCGTAAGCGCCGGCGACGCCCGCGGCGATCGCGCCTGCGGCAAGGCCGAACGCCAGCCCCGGACCGATCCCGCGCGCCTCCGCCGGCGCGCTTACCGCGGTGGCGCCAATGGTGGCCACCGTTGCCAGAATTGCGATTGTCTTGTTCATGCACACCTCCTCGCATTGTCCCATCAACCAACGCCGGGTTTTGGCGATGGTTGCAGCGAATACCGGGGGCGAGGGAACCGGTTCCGGCCCCAACGCCGGAGGTTGTGTGATCTGCGATTTGCGAGCCATGCGTTTGGACCAGGGCCGACCTTCGACCGGCGCAGGAACCAAACGCGCGTTTTGTGATTTGCTTGCACCGGGATTCTTGTCCCGAAGGGGTAACTCATGCCGCCGTGGATGGAAGTCGTCCTCAACGTCATCGCCTATGGCGGTTTCATCGCCATTGCGATCTACCACCGCTCGCCCAGCAAGAACCCGCCGGAGTGAGCAGGCCTGAGCGCAATATCCGCTAATTGGCCTTGTGCAGGTCGCCTGCGGTGCGCATCAGCCGGTCGGCCTTCACCAGCACTTGGCCGTTTTCCGGCAGCGGCCGGAGCGAAAAGCTGATCGCGACGAACGCCATGCAAAACAGCAGACCAACCACCATCACGCGTCGGTGGGTCGGCTTGTCCGCGTTGTGAAAGGAAGGCACCATGGCTGTTCTCCCGCCAGCCATCCCTACCGCAACCTCCGATCGGTGCAACGCGATTTGGGTTTTAACCTAACCGAATAGGGTTTTCGGTTCTCCGGAGTTATCGGGTGGCTGGAAAGGTTTCGCTAGGACACCGCCAATGGCGGCACCTTGCGGCGACGCCAGCCCGACAGAGACCGGCGCTGTCCCCGGATTATCCGCAGCAAAGTCCCCGGATATCCGCAGCAAATCCACAGGGCAGGAATCACCATTTTCCCCTGCTGCGCCCTCGTCTTGCTGCGCACCCGTCCACAGGCCATCAGCCGTCCGCGAGTTTCTTCAAGGTCGCGCGAAAACTCAGGCTGCGGGTCCCGACCAGAACCGTACCGAACACCTCCGCGTAGTCATCGGCAAAGGTCCGGGAAAACCCGCTCGTGACTTCCTCCCCACCGAACAACGGCCGCACAAACGGATCCGAAAACGGCGAGTGCTGATTGGTCGTCAGGTGCCCCTTCCAGGTCCCGTCGCCGACGGTGTAGGCACCGGCCGACCAGAAATAGGGACCGCCGCCGATCAATACACCGTCACGCAGGATGAGCACGCCGCTGTCGCGGCCCTTGACACCGTCGAGCATGTGGATGTGGATCGAATAAAGGCCGTTCTTCATGACCACGCCGGTCGATGGAGCGCATACACAGTGTATCGATACCAATTGCCTGAGCGAGGTGAGAAGCGGCGCGACGGCCCGCCGCTGCGGTCGGGTGGCAAATCGCGGCTCGGGACTCCTTTTGTTCCAAAAGAACGAACAGGGGGCGCATTTTCTCGCCCGCCGCCCGCTTAAAGTAGCGTTACTTTTCCTGTTCCATTGTGACGGCAACGTCGCCGTTCGCCGACAGACGAACCTTGTTGCCTTCGACTTCCGCAATCAGACCGCCGTCGATGAAATGGTGATGGCCCTTGTGGGCGCCCTCGCCGCTGTCTTTCTTGGTCAGCTTGATCTTGCCGCCCTCGACCTTGTCTACGGTGCCGACATGCACGCCGTCAGCGCCGATGACTTCCATATGTTCCTTGATACCGCTGACACCTGCCATTGAATGTTCCTTTGCTGATGGGAACACTTAACGCGCCGGGTGGGCTGTTGGTTCAAAAGGCCGGACTGCCGGCATCACCGCCTTGTGTACCGGCCCACCGCCCCAACCTTGCCGGTATTTCATTTTGGCGGATCGAACCTTTTTGGCGCGGTCTGGACTTATCTGAAAAGGTGCTGCCATGACCCAAGCCGACCACTACCGCGACCAATCCAACCGAGCCAAGCGATTGGCCCAGGCCGTCAACGATCCGGAAGCCTCCAAAAAGCTGAACGAGATGGCCGAGGAATTCCGGCTTTACGCCGAGCGGCTCGAACAGACCCACTGAGCCCCGCTCGATTTTTATCGCTGGATCGATTCCGCCCGGGTAAATTCTCGTCCCCGAGGTTTCGACGATACGGCCCTTGAGGGACTTTACGAACGCCCTCGATCCCTCGACCGCGAAGTGCGTGCGCAATATGCCGCCTAATCCGCCCATTGCTCGAAGAAAAACAGCCGCATCGGGTTTTGACAATCGAAGTGCACGTCATGGGAGATGCAGCCTGGCTCTTTCCGGGAGCGCTCGACATGCTCGATACATGAGCGAAGCACGTCGTCAAACGCCTCCTCGCGCGCAAGAATACTGCCAGTCACCAGTATCATTCGATTCCCCCAAGGGTCCCCAGTGACCGTAACGCAGGCAGGGCCCGCCGCAAGGCGGTTCTCTTTTGGCGAAATTGAGTGCATAAGGACGTATGGCAAAAGCAAAAGTGACCTTCAAAATCGTCCGAAAGGCAGAGGACGACTGGAATATCCTGGCGGAATATCCTGGTGTCGAGCCCCGGGAAATCACCGGCCTGAAAAGCAAGTCCGACGCCGACGACTGGATGAACGGAGACCGCCGCATCGCGTGGCTCCGCTCCCAGGGCTACGCCAAGTGATCCCTTAGCTTTCCAGGGAAAAGCCTAGTGGATTTGACCCGCGCGCCAGGGCCTGCCCTCGCGCGCGTTTTGCTGCTATTCAATGCCGCGAGCCACCCAACCGAAACCTTCCCGGAAGAAACCAGAGGGAGCCAAGAAACATGCGTTATCTCCACACCATGCTGCGCGTCCGCAATCTCGATGCCGCGCTGAAGTTCTATCAGGATGCGCTGGGGCTGAAGGAAGTGCGCCGCGTCGATAACGACAAGGGCCGGTTCACGCTGCTGTTCCTGTGCGCCCCCGAAGACGAAGGCCTGTTCAAGCAGGCTCCGCAGAATCGCGGCGCGCCGCTGGTCGAGCTCACCTACAATTGGGACGAGGAGAAATACGGCGAGGACCGTTATTTCGGTCACCTCGCCTACGAGGTCGACGACATCTACGCGACCTGCGACCGGCTGATGAAGCAGGGCGTCACCATCAACCGGCCGCCGCGCGACGGCAACATGGCGTTCGTGCGCTCCCCGGATCTGCATTCGATCGAGCTCTTGCAGAAAGGCAATCCGAAACCGCCGGCGGAGCCGTGGGCTTCGATGCCGAACACCGGCCACTGGTAAGCCCCGGTACAAATTCCACGGGCACGTCCGCCATCCCGGCTACCGGCCGGTGAGCAAGGCGGACGCGCCGTTTCCATCGGCACATCGGAAGCGAATGGCGGCTGACGCGCAGCCGCCATGCCGATGACGTCAATGCGGAGGTGCGCGAGGCCGTCGATCAGAACGGCTACGCGCCGTTTCGAATCGGACTTTCACTATCGGAGATTCCGAAGCCGTAGAGGAACCCCACCCTGCCTTGTGCGTTGTTCTCGCGATTGAGGAATGCAAGGAGGCGACGATGGGAAGAGGAATTCTGCTTTGGTTATTGGGCGTGCCGATTCCGGTGATCATTCTGCTTTGGTTGTTCTTCGGCCACTGATCTCTGTTTGGCGCGCGTACGCCGCGCGAACCATGTGCTGCGACTTACGCGAAATCAGGCCCTGTCGTTACGCGGCAGGGCCTGATTTTTTATTGGCCTCCGAGCAATCGCACCCGCGCTTTTCGGCAAAAATTCCGATATGAACTGCGATAAGCAGATCATCGGGAGCGAAACGCGTGGCCAACGATAAGCAAAAACAACTCACAATCTGGGGCCGGGCTAATTCGGTCAATGTGCAAAAAGCCCTGTGGTGCCTGCACGAACTCGATCTCGCCTATGACCGCATCGATGCTGGCATGGCGTTCGGCAAGAACACCGAGGCGCCTTATCTCGCGATGAATCCCAACGGACGCGTGCCGACTCTGGTGGATGGCGAGTTCGTGCTCTGGGAATCCAATTCGGTGATGCGCTATCTCTGCCTCGCTTACGGCCAGGGCTCGCCGATCTATCCGGCAGCGCCACAGCAACGCGCGGCCGTCGATCGATGGCTCGACTGGACGCTGTCGACGCTGCAGCCGGTCGACCGTCCGGTGTTCTGGGCGATGGTGCGGACGCCGCCCGAAAAGCGCGACATGGTCGCGATCCAGAGGGATGTCGACGCAGAAGCCGTGGTGTGGCGTATCCTGGAACAGCAACTGGCGAACCGGCGCTTCCTCGAAGGCGATCAGTTCACGATCGCCGATATCGCGGTCGGCGCCTTTGCGCGGCGGTGGTTCGGTGTCGAAGGCGTCACCAAGCCGAAGCTGCCCTGCCTCGAGCGCTGGTTCGCGCAGATCTCGGAACGGCCAGGGTTTATCAAATTCATCGCGCCGCCGATGACGTGAAGGACGACGCGTCCAGTAAAACCGTACGTGCTGCTCAGCGCGCGCCCATGTAGCCGCCCGCCCCGACGCTGACGTAGCCGCCGACCTTGATGCAGGTGTCGGAGCCCTCGACCTTGACGAAGCCAGCACCAAATTCGGCGCACGAGTTGCTGCGCGCGGCGCCCTTGAGCGGAAGCAGCTTGCCCGAGGTCGGAGCTTTGGACTTCTGGTAACCGGTTTGCTGCGCCAGCGCGAAAGCCGGCCATCCGGCGACGATGATGATCAGGAAGGTTTTTCGCATCGCGCCTTTTACCGCGCGGCGTCGAACCGCGCTAGCGGACGAACTTGACGCCCACCGACTTGCCGCGGCGCCAGACCACTTCGCAGTTTCGCCCGGTCCGGGCGTCGCGCGAAAATGCCAGCCGCAATTTGGCCGGCAGCGTGTTGGTATCCTCGATCGTGACCTTCGCGCCCGACGCCGACATGTCCTGGACCACGCATGGGCGCGCCGCGAAGCCGCCTTCGAGCGTGATCCAGCCCGGTTGGCTAAATGATTTGCGCATCGCGCGCTTTTTGGTTCCGATCGCCATGGCCGCATCCTTACGCCTTCCGGCTTTAAAAAACGTTGAGAAATGGCCGCTGCTTTCGGTGAACGCCGGGCCTCCCGTGCCGGTCCCGATAACCCGCAAAAAAGGAGTTTTCGGGCGGCTTGCCCGCCCGGGCAAACGCCACTATACGTTCGCCCGTCCCGCCTTGATCCGTCGTCGCGGCCGGGGCCAACACAGCGAACCAAGCGCGTAAAGCATTGATTTGCCAGTTGTTTTGCTCCCTTCGTCTATCGGTTAGGACGCCACCCTTTCACGGTGGAGAGAGCGGTTCGATTCCGCTAGGGAGCGCCAACGCCCAAGAATACAGACAGGCCGAGTGCTACAGGACGAACATCGAATCTGGCCTCGATGGTTGAGTTATGAATTTGGATCTCCCACATCGACCGTCACGCGTCACTCGCGAGCAGACACGCGAGGCCAAAGAGCGGGAAAAATCATTTCAGGCTCGCCTGAAGGCAGCCAGCAAGGCGTCGGGCTGGCGCTATGCCAATCGTGGGATTTTCCAACAACAAGATGATTGGTTCGCAAGCGTCCTCCCGACACTGCTTTGGGAACGCGGAGTAACGCTCAATCTGATGGTCAAGCCCATGAGCCTCGATCCCCTTTTTTGGAACATCGAAGGGCTCGAAGGGAACAATCGCCTTCCGCTCTCCTTCCGTGCCAACGGGGCGTGGGTTCTGCGGCCTCCCTTCATCGAAGCGCACCTCGCGCTCAGCGAGTCCGATCCGGGAAAGCTGGCGGACGAGGTTCTCATGTGGTCAGGCAATCAAACGGCCACCCCGGACACGTTCTCGATCGAGAAAATGATTCACCATCTGGAAGAACCGGGGCAAAGGCGTCGTCATTTTGTAGCGCTGGAGATTTGCCTTCGTTTGCTGCTGCACGATTTGGATGGCGCTTTGGATATCTGCGATAGCGTTCCTGTTGGCCATCGCGGAGGCTTCGGGACGCTTAACGCGGATGGATCCGTCTCCACCTTCATAGACAAGGCACGACAACGGATTATGCAGACTCAGATGAACGGCTGAGGATAAGTCGCCTCGTTGTTGTGGGCTTGGCCCTCAGTCTCTCAGACATTGGAATGGTTGCGCTTCATGCCTGACGATCGTTCCCCGGTTGATGGAGCCCGGGTCCTTGCCGATCTCAATACGCTCCGCGGCATCGGCGCCTACAAGACCGGCGTTCACAAGCCGACCTTTTCCGAGCCGCACGTGCGCTCGCTGGAGTGGCTTGCCGAAAAACTTCCCGAAGCCGGGCTCACCGCCAATATCGACGGCATCGGCAATGTGCTCGGCACCAGTGTAAAGTCCGGGCCGAAATTATTGGCGGGCTCGCATCTCGAAAGCCAGAATTTTGCCGGTTGGCTCGATGGGCCACTTGGCGTTGTCTATGCCCTCGAGGCTGCCCGTGTAATCAACTCCGATCCGGCGTTGAGCGGCGCCGTCGAAGTCGCCGCCTGGTGCGACGAGGAAGGGCATTTCGGAAGCTTCCTCGGCAGCCGATCCTATGTTGGCGGCGTCACCGAGGCGGATATCGACGCCGCGCGCGATCGCAGCAGCGGCCGGACCATGCGGGACGCCCTGCGCGATGTGGGTCTGGCCGGCCGGGCGCGCGTGACAGTCGAACGCGGGCGGCACATCGGTTATCTGGAGGCGCATATCGAGCAAGGCGAGACGCTCGAAAGCGGCGGGCTTGCGATCGGCGTCGTCACCTCCATCGTCGGGATCTGGCAATACCGGATCAGCTTTATCGGCGAGCAAAATCACGCCGGCACCACCCGCATGGCCGTTCGCAGGGATGCCGGCCTGGCGCTGGCGCGGTTTTGCGTTGCCATCGACGATCGCTTCCCGGCGCATTGTGGACCGCGCACGGTGTGGACCACCGGTCGCATCTCGCTCGATCCGGGCGCGCCGAGCATCATCCCGGGCAGCGCCGAGATGCTGTTCCAGATCCGCGACGACGATCCAGCCGTCATCACGCGCCTGGAGGGTCTGTTGCAAAGCATGGCCGCCGAGGTCACCGCGCAAGGCCGCTGCGCCGTGCAGGTGGAGCGCCTGCGTACCGGCGCGCCAGCCTTGATGGACAGCGTTATCCAAAAGACCATCGAGGCTGCTGGTGTCGCCTTTGCCGGCGGCCGGTCCATCCGCATGCCCAGCGGCGCCGGCCATGATGCCCAGGTGCTCGCCACGATCATGCCGGCGGGCATGCTGTTCGTGCCTTCGATCGGCGGCATCAGCCATCACTGGACCGAAAACACCGCCGATGCCGACATCGTCACCGGCGCGCGGGTGTTTGCCGACGCCTGCCGCCGCCTGCTGGCCGGATGATCGCGACCGGCATCAACTCATCTCAGCTGCGCCGTCCCCATTGAATGTCGGCCCAGACGCGCTCGTGCAGATAATACCAGGCGATCTTGGTGATGACCTCGAGGCCGGCGATTGAACCGGCGATCTCGACCCTGCCAGTCATGAACCAGCTGATGGCGAATGTGTCGAGCGTTCCCAGCGTTCGCCAACTGACGGCTTTGAGAACCGATCTTGTATGTGTCTCTGCTCCACGAAAAAGCACCCGGTCATGTCTCCTGTCTGGCTCTGATCGAAATCTATCACGCCCGCATGCCGGACTGTTCGACGATCGTCGTTTCCCGGTGACTTTCCTGCCCCGGTGTGTCCGACCGCCGCAACGTTCTTGGACTACCGGCATCCCTCTGATATGTCCGCGGCATTACACCGCCGGCAAACACCGCCGTGGACGGCCGGGTTCCATCGGCCGGGAGATGAAGTTGAAATGCGATTGATTGCCGTACTCGCTGTGATGATTGCGCTGTGCCAGACCGCGACTGCCCAAACCGGCGAATGCAGATCGATCACGGATCCCGCCGCGAGGCTTGCCTGCTATGACAAGACCGCGACCGCCCCGGCGGCGCGAACGCCTGCGCGGCCGCAGGCTTCGACCGCCGACAGCAAAAAGAATGTCGACGGAATCAGCGACGAAGACGCCGTGATCAATGCCAAGCTGCACGGCATCTGCGGCGGCTGCTAAAGCGTTTTCGGGCGAAAGCCTGCCCCGCGCTTGATGCGGGGTGGACACCGGTGCGTAAAGAAAATGCGTCAAACCAGAGCCGCGCGGAGTTGACGGCGTTCCATGGTCCAGCCTCTTTTTTTCCCGCCGTCGTGACAAATTGAACACGGCCCTGGCCTGACAAAATCTTGCAAAGGGCTGAGTTTGCGCCCATTTTCGATACGCGAGGTAAATTCCAATAGATGTTGCTGCTCGAATCCCTTCCCACCGTGATTGGCGCCGCCGCAATCGCACCCGCATTGCTGTTGTTGTGGCTTGTCATCGCAGCCGACGAGCGGCCGGGCCCGCCTGCCCGGGTCTGGGTCGCCTTCCTGCTCGGTGCCGCCAGCATCTCGTTGCTGGGAATCGCCCGCGCGCCGTTTAACGCGCTGCTAGCAATCCCGGGAAATCCCTGGATGACGCAGGCGCTGCGCTCGCTATTCGGCGTCGCCGCCCCCGAAGAGATCGTCAAGGTTTTGGTGATTGTCGCCGTGTCGGCACGGCGGCGAGCTTTCGCCGACCCGATGGACACCGTGGTCTATGGCGCCGCCGCCGGACTTGGATTCGCGGCGTATGAGAACCTGGCTTATCTCGTGCAGCACGCCGACATGTGGCGGTCGCTGGCCGCTTTGCGCAGCGTGCTGACGGTGCCGTTCCACGGTGCGCTCGGTATCATCGCTGGCGCGTATCTGGCCATCGCACGCGCCGGCACCGCGCTCGGCGCGCACCGGCACCATCGCGACTGGGCGCGGATCTCGAGCCGGTTTCTCGTGTTGTTCGCGCCGATCGCGCTGCATGCCGGTTTCGATTTTCCGCTGCTGACGCTGCAGAAAAATCCCGACCTCGGTGCGACGATCCGGTTGATCCTGGGATCGGCGAGCGTACTGATCGGGTTCAGCTCGATCGGATTTGCGGTGCGGCTGGTTCGCCGGGTCGGCCGGCATCACGCCCCGCGCACCGAACTGGCGCGCGAACGGCTAAGCCAGTTGCGGCGGATGTGGGCGCTGTTGGTCGCAGGTGGCGGCGCCGGGTTCGCAGGTGTCGCCTTTCTGCTGACCTCGCTGCACCACTGGTTCATCAATCCGGAGCGCAACGCGTCGCTGGTGCTGGTCCCGATCGGCCTGACATCGATCCTGATCGGCTTTGCACTGCTGGTGGCGACCACGGCGGTGTATATTTTCGGCCGCAATCGGATGCGGACGACGTCGGAAGGCTTTTCGTCGGCACCCGGTCAGGGATAAGATCAGGCAGGATCAGGCTCGCGTATACCGGGAGAGCTGCGATGACCCTTCCCAACGACATCAACAAATTGCAATCCGACATGAGCGCCGCGGTCAAAGCGCATTGGAAAGCCTTTTTGTTCGAAGGCATTCTGCTCGCGGTGCTCGGACTGGCGGCGATGATCGTGCCGCCGCTTGCCGGCCTCGCGGTCACTATCTTCCTCGGCTGGATGTTCCTGATCAGCGGTATTGGCGGGTTGATCGTGACGTTTTGGGCCCGTCACATGCCGGGCTTCTGGTGGTCGCTGATTTCTGCGGCGCTTGCCGTTCTCGTCGGCATGGTCCTGCTGGCAAGGCCGGAGCAGGGCATTCTCACACTCACCATCGTCGTCGGCGCCTATTTTCTGGCCGAAGGCGTCGCCACCATCATGTACGCGCTGGAGCACCGCCGAGAATTGTCCGAGCGCTGGTCCTGGCTGCTGTTCGGCGGATTGATGGACATCCTGATCGCGTTTTTGATCATCTCCGGCCTGCCCGGCTCGGCAGAGTGGGCGATCGGCCTTTTGGTCGGCATCAATCTGTTGTTCGGCGGCGCGACGCTGATCGGCATGGCGCTCGCCGCCCGCAAGGCCTGATCCAGACCCGAGAGTACTTTCCCCCGATTTGGGGATGACAAGGCAGAAGACGTGCGCTATAGAGCCGCCATGATCACCGTCGCCACCAGCTACTATTGGTATTTTAGCTTCGACAGCTCGCTGGCGCTGGGAGGATCACGCTCAATCTGAAGTATTGCAGCAAGAAGTCCGAACAGCCGCCAGACCTGGCGGCTTTTTTATTGCGCCGGCAGGTCTCAAAACACTCACAGGAGCCCGCCGTGTTGAGCACCACAGACGACCTTCGAATAAAAGAACTGAAAGAACTGAGTACGCCGGAAGAGGTGATGCGCGAAATACCGCGCACCTTGACCGCGACGCGCATCGTGATGGCCGCGCGCAACGCCGTCCACGCCATCCTGAACGGAACCGACGACCGCCTTCTGGTCGTCGTCGGGCCTTGCTCGGTCCACGACCCCGTTGCGGCCGTGGAATACGCCGAAGGCCTCGCCGCCTTGCGCGAACAGCTTGCCGATCGTCTCGAGATCGTCATGCGCGTCTACTTCGAGAAGCCACGCACCACGGTCGGCTGGAAGGGCCTGATCAACGATCCCGATCTCGACGGCAGCTTCGACATCAACAAGGGGCTGCGTCTCGCGCGCAACGTGCTTTCCGCAGTGAACAATCTTGGTGTGCCGGCGGGGACCGAGTTCCTCGACATGACGACGCCGCAATACATCGCCGATCTGGTTGCGTGGGCCGCCATCGGCGCGCGCACCACGGAGAGCCAGATTCATCGCGAGCTTGCGTCCGGACTGTCCTGCCCGGTCGGATTCAAGAACGGCACCGACGGCAATGTGCGCATCGCCGCCGAGGCGGTGAGATCGGCGTCGCATCCCCACCATTTCATGGCGGTGACCAAGGGCGGACGGTCCGCGATTGCCGCGACCTCAGGCAATGAGGACTGCCACATCATCCTGCGCGGCGGCAGCAAGCCCAATTATGACGCCGTCAGCGTGGATTCCGCATCGGCGGAACTCATTCGTTCAGGCGCGACGCCGCGGATGATGATCGATGCCAGCCACGCCAATTCGGGCAAAAAGCCGGAAAACCAGCCGCTGGTGGTTGCCGACGTCGCCGGCCAGATATCCGGCGGCGAACAACGCATCGTCGGCGTCATGATCGAGAGCAATCTGGTGGCGGGCCGCCAGGATGTGCTGCCGGGCGCGGCGTTGACCTACGGGCAGAGCATTACGGATGGCTGCATCGACTGGGAAACGACGGCGTCAGCGCTGAGTCTGCTGGCCGACGCAGTGGCGGCGCGACGGCAGCTGCCCGGCAGTTTTCGGGAACGTTCGGCCTAGCCGATCAGCGTACGGGGCGCGACGTTTCGCGCCCCGCCGCCGGTGCGCGATCGCGGCCTAGCAGCCGCGGCAAATGCTCTTGATCTTCTTGTCGAGAGCCGCGTTCTCCTTGCTGAGCGGATCGTTCGGATCGCTCAGATTTTTCTCGCTGGGCACGTCGCCCGCGCGCGGCTGGCGATGACCGACCGGCGCCTGTACTCCGGATTTGTCGGCTCCCGCCGAGTTCTTCGGGACCGTCGATGTTCCGCCCTGCGCGAACGCCGAGGGAGCGCCGATCAGAACCAGCAGCGCTATCGACAGGATCGTTTTTCGCATTTTGGTTCTCCCTTTTGAAACTCTTTTTAGCGCGTTCGCTGGGGAACGTCGATATCAGCGCAATTCCGGCGTCCCTGGGCGGCACAGTCCTGCACCTTTCGCAGGTCCGCCATGGTGCCAAGTAACCAGATTCCCGCAGCCACCAGCACCACAAAGAAACCGAGCATGACAGCGTTTTCGACGTTGCGATTGCCCTGGTCTTCTGGCGGCTCCGGCCTCCCCTCTCCCTCTGACGTCATGGCTCGATCATGGCTTCGGAGGATAGAGGTGAACTTCACCGCAATAATCGACGACACGATAACGCGTTTCCGAGGATAGTTCACTTCCCTGCGAATTCGCATGCGACAAATAATTCGGGCCCACCGGCGCCTTGCCATGGCCGCCGGGGATGTCGAGCACATAGTCCGGCTGGCACAGGCCGGATACCCGCCCCCGCAACGCCCGCATCAGCTCCTGCCCGTGCTCGATCGTTGTACGCAGATGCCCTGTGCCGGGCGCCAGGTCGCCGTGGTGCAGGTAATAGGGCTTGATCCGGCATTCCACGAACGCCCGCATCAGGGCCTCCAGCGTCGCGGCATCGTCGTTGACGCCGTGCAGCAGCACCGACTGGCTCACCAGGGGGATGCCGGCATCGGCGAGGCGGGCGACCGCGGCACGCGCCGTGTCGCCGAGTTCGCGCGGATGATTGGCGTGAATCGCGAGCCAGGTGGTCGCGCCCTCCACCTTGAGTGCCGTGACCATTTCGGGGCTGACCCGCGCGGGATCGGCAATGGGCACACGGGTGTGGATGCGGATGATCTTGACGTGATCGATGGCGGCGAGATCCGCCATGATCTCGGCGATCCGGCGCGGCGACAGCATCAGGGGATCGCCGCCGGTCAGGATGACCTCCCAGACTTCGGAATGGTTGCGGATGTAGTCGAGCGCATCGCGATAGGCGCCCTCCGAAAGTGCGGTTGCCTTGCCCGGCCCGACCATTTCACGGCGGAAGCAAAACCGGCAATACACCGCACAAACGTGAACGAGCTTGAACAGCACCCGGTCTGGATAGCGATGGACGATGCCGGCGACCGGCGAATGGGTGTCGTCGCCGATCGGATCGGCGCTCTCGCCGGGCTGCTCGATGAGCTCCCGAATGTCCGGAATGAACTGCCGCGCGATTGGATCGTCTGGATTTTCGCTGTCGATCAAAGCAGCGATATCGGGCGTCACAGCGATCGCATAGCGCGCGGCGACCCGTTCGAGATCGGCAAGATCAGCCGCCGGCGCCAGCCCTCGTCCGACCAGTTCGGCCGGCTGACGCAATGTCGCGGCGAGCTTTGGATCGATTCTGTTCATGCCTCACCCGCCGGCGGCGTCCACACCACCTGATCGATCCGCAGCGCGCCGCTCGCCAGCATCACCAGCCGGTCGAAGCCGAGCGCGATGCCGCTTGATTCCGGCATCGCCGCGACTGCATCGAGAAACTCATCGTCGAGCGGATAGCGCTCGCCATAACGCCGCGCCTTTTCGTCCATCGCCAAATTGAATCGACGGCGCTGCTCCGCCGCATCCGTCAACTCGCCAAAACCATTGGCGAGTTCGACGCCGCAAGCATACACCTCAAACCGTTCGGCTACGCGCGGATCGGACGCCTTGGTCCGCGCCAGCGCCGCTTCCGGGGTCGGGTATTCGAACAGTACCGTCAGCCGCCCCTGCCCGAGCCTGGGTTCAACATGCTCGACCAGCACCTTGCTGAAAATGTCCGACCAGGTGTCATCATCGGCAATCCGTATCCGGTCCCTTGCCGCCGCCGCAAGTCGCGCGCGATCGCCATCGCCGTCCACGATGGTCGCCAGGAGATCGATGCCGGCAAAGCGCTCGAACGCCGCCGCCACCGTCAGCAATTCCGGCTCGGCGAACGGATCGGCGGTTCTGCCGCGAAACGAAAATCGCCCGATGCCGGTTGCCTGCGCCGCATGCGCAATCACGACAATGCTGTCGGCCATCACGGCATCATAGGGGGCGTTGGCGCGATACCATTCCAGCATGGTGAACTCAGGCAAATGCAGATCGCCGCGCTCGCGGTCGCGAAATACCCGTGCGAACTCGAAAATCCTTTCCTCCCCCGCAGCCAGCAACTTCTTGGCCGCGAACTCCGGCGAGGTCCGCAAATAACGGGTCTCGCGGCTGCCATCGGCGCGGGTCAACTCGGTGCGAGGGGCGTGCAAATGCGTCTCGTTGCCCGGAGAGAGCTGCAGGATTGCGGTCTCGACCTCGACAAAACCCTGCTCGTCGAACCAGGCCCTGACCGACTTGGTGATCGCGCCTCGGGCCATCAGGAACGGCTTCCGATCGGCGTGTCGCGATGCTGACCACCACGGCGATGGCTGATTGATCCCGGTCATCAGGGATTACCTCGAACGGGCCGCAACAGACCGACGAAAATCATTGATATCACTTATTTTTCCTTGCCCCGTCAAAGCAACGCCCAGCAAACGCCCGGCCGCCGGCTCCCGGGTAGCCTTTGATGTCGAAAGACGCACAGCTTGTCTATCCAACCTGCCAAAACCGGCCGCAAAAGGCTGGTATCTGCAGGACAAATCAGTATGTTGCAGCCCGAAACCGCCTCGATGGCCGCAGGACACCCATGTCCGGATTGGTCGGAGGCCAGAAATTCAGGAAAACAGCTTTGAAAGTCATCGCCAGTTCTATTCGCAAGGGCAACGTCATTGAGCAAGACGGCAAGCTTTATGTGGTTCTGACCGCCGAGAACATCCACCCCGGCAAGGGAACCCCGGTCAGCCAGATCGAAATGCGCCGCATCGGCGATGGCGTGAAGATTTCGGGACGCTACAAGACCACCGACCAGGTCGAAAAGGCGACGATCGAGGATCACAACTTCAACTATCTCTATGAGGACGCCGACGGCTTTCATTTCATGAACACCGAGAATTACGACCAGGTCCAGGTGCCCAAGGACATCGTCGGCTCCGCGGCACCCTATTTGCAGGAAAACATGCCGGTGAAGCTTTCGCTGCACGACATGATTCCGGTCGCCATCACGATGCCGCAACGCGCGACGCTGGAAGTCGTGGATACCGAACCGGTTACCAAGGGGCAAACCGCATCGTCATCCTACAAACCAGCGATGCTCTCGAACGGCGTGCGCACCGCGGTGCCGCCGCATGTCGGAACCGGAACGCGGATCGTGGTGATGACCGAAGACGGCTCCTACGTCGAGCGCGCCAAGGATTAAGCGACGCGCTGGCGCCGGGGGCGACGCATTGAACAGAAAAGCTGTCCGCTTGCTGACGTGTTGGCTGGCAGCTTTCTGTTTGCTTGCAGCCGGCGCGGCTGCCGCTTTCGCCGACGAGTTCAGGACACCTTCGATCTCGGCCGTGCGCGTCGAATGGCGCGCGGTTCTCGACCAACTCCGCTCCGAGATTAGCTCGCAGCCGGCGGTCGCCGCCAACTTCACCTTCGCGGGCCAGCGCCGGGTGCCGGCCTGGGATCCGCGTTCGACGCCGGCGCTGGTGCAACTGAACGCGGTGACCTCGCCGATCTTTGCCGGGATCGGGCGCAGCCCGGTGCCGGTGCTGCTGCCGTTCGATACCGCTGCCTATCTCGACGCGCGCGCGAGCGGCGCACCGAACGGCATGTCGGTATCGCGCTACCAAGCCGACTTCCTTCCCGCCGACCTGTTCCACGCAGGCTCCGCCGGTTACGACGCCATGTTCTCGCTGGAGCCCGGCGCCGGCGACGGCATGCCGCAGCGGACCTTTGAACGGCCGGTCGAGGTGCAGATCACTGGCTCTGTCCTGACCTACGATCTCGCCGATCCCCTCGGCGGCAAGGGCGAGCCGGTCAAGGCGCTGGCGGCGCAATTTCCCGACCTGCGCCGCTTCATCAGGGAAGGCTATGTGCGCTATGCCTTCACGCGCTTCGGCGTGCCCTATGTGGTGTCGATCCAGTGCCTGGATTCGACGCCTAGGGCGCGGCGGCTGGCGTGCCGCGAGGCCTATCCGGTCGCGGAGCGCTTCCTGAAAGCATTGCGCATCGCCGGCGGCCAGCCGTCGCGGCCGCGCACCGACATTTCCTCCGACCTTGCCGAACGGCCGGCCGCGGCGTCCGCGGAGTTCAGCTATCGCCCGAGCGGCGACATCATCGCCAACAGCGGCTCGCATAGATTGGGCGGCCACGCCGACCTCACCGCTTATTCGCAAATCCGGTTTCCGCTGGAAAAGGGCCCGGCCTTCGCCCACTCGCAATCGCCCAAACGCAGATCCGACGTGTCCGCCGCCGGATATCCGTGGCGCGACAATTTTTGCGAGGCCCGCAGTTTCGAAGTCGGACAATGCGCCGGCGGCTTTGGCCATCAGGGCCAGGATATCCGCCCCGGCGCCTGCCCGGCCAACGGCGAAGGCCCTGAAAATTGCGATCCCAAGCAGCAGGGCGTCGTCGCCGTCCGCGACGGCATCGTGATCCGCTCGCCGAAGCAGCAGGCGGCGACGCTGCAGATCAACACCAGCACCGAGCACATCCGCTTCCGCTACATGCACATGAATCCGACCACCATGGACGCGGATGGTTTGCTCAACGGGCGCCGGGTCACCGAGGGCGAAAAGATCGGCGTGGTCTCGAACTACCTCGACCATCCCAACGGCACCTCGCGCCATCTCCACTTCGACGTTCAGGTGTTCACGCGCGACGGCTGGCTCTGGGTTAACCCCTACACCACCCTGGTCTCGGCCTATGAACGCCTGATCCGCGGCCGCGGACGCGAGATCGGGCCCGAACCGACGGCGTCCGCCGCGGTGGCGCATGCCCTGCCCGAGGACGTCATCCGTCCCGACGCACGGGAAGGCAGCGAGAACTGATTTCATCGAACTCCCGTCGCTACGACGCCGCCGCGGCGACGGTTTTTGGCCGCGCCGGCGGGGTCCAGCGAAAGGCGGCGCCGAACCTGTTCCAGACGTTGATCGAGGCGATCGCCGAGGTCAGATAGGTCAGCTCTTTCTCGGAAAATTCCGCGCTCGCCTGAGCGTAGACTTCGTCGCTGACGCCACCTGGCAACATGGTCAGCGCTTCGGTCCAGGCCAACGCCGCCCGTTCCCGCGCGGAAAACTGCGACGCCTCGCGCCAGACCACGACGAGGTTGAGCTTATCGGCCGATATCCCGAGGCTCTCACCTAGCAGGACGTGATGTTGCACGCAGAACCCGCAGCCGTTGATCTGCGAGGCGCGCAGCTTGATCAGTTCGAGCAACTGCTTGTCGAGGCCGGCCTTGGCGGCGACCTTGCCGAGCGCCAGCACGATCTCGTAGGCGTCCGGCGCCAGTGACTTGAAATCTTCATATTCCTTACGAGCATGTGACATCGTCATCGCCTCATGTTATCAGTACACTTATTTATTATAAGAGCCCTCATATGACACGCAAGATCGGAATCTTGGTGAAAGCAAAATCGGGCGCGGTGCGAAAAGCGCCCGCAAAGAAAACGAAAAAATACAAAAAATCCGCGGCGGCCAAAAAATCCGCCGGGCAGCGCAAAAAGCCGGCCGAAAATCCGCCGCTCGCCGTCGGCCATCCGCCGCCGCCTGGCCACGGCAAGCGCGGCGAACGCGGCTATCTCGCTTATTTGCTGCGCCAGGCCCAGGCCGCGACGCGGCTCAGGATGGAACGTGCGCTCGCCGCGCTCGGCGTGACGCCGCCGCAATTCATCGTGCTCACCATGCTGAAGGCGTATCCCGGACTGTCCGGCGCCGATCTCGCGCGGGTGGCGCTGCTGACCCCGCAGACCGTCGGCGTCATCATCCGCAATCTGGAACGCGACGGCGCCATTAAAAAAACCCCGCACCCGGTCCACGGTCGGGTGCTGCAATGGACGATGACACGGCGCGGCGCGGCCCTGCTCGACAAATGCCGGCGTCACGCCAGGGCGCTGGATCGGCGGCTGGCCGCCGGGCTTTCCGCCAAGGCGCAGGTCGCGGTGCGGCGCTGGCTGTCCAAAATCGCCACAGATTTGCAGCAGGAAGGCTAAATCCGCGTCGCCCCGGCTTTTGGTGCACGCTTGCTCCGCCGCTACACTGGCCCGATGAAACAGCCTGATTCCCTGAAAGCCCCTACCCGCCGCGGCCTACTGAAGGCAGGCCTTGCGGGCGGGGCCCTGCTCGCGCATCCGCTCACGGCGTTCGCCGCCCCGCCCGGCTTTGAGCAATGGCGCGCCGGTTTTCGCGCACGTGCCCTGGCAAAGGGCATTTCGGAGGCGACCTGGAACCGCGCGATGGGCCACGTCGAGCCCGACATGTCCGTGTTCAAGCAGATGCAGAAGCAGCCGGAAGTCAACGAGCAGATCTGGCAATACATCAATCGCCGCGTCTCGGACTGGCGCATCATCAACGGCCGCGAAGCGCTGAAAAAGAACGAGGCGCTGTTCGCGCGGATCGAGCAGGATTTTGGCGTCGAGCGCGGCACACTGCTGGCGCTGTGGGGCGTCGAATCCGCCTATGGCGATCCCCTGGTGCAGCAGAACCACATGACGCCGGTATTCCCTTCGCTGGCAGCCCTTGCCTGGAACGAGCCGCGCCGAAAGGCCTATTGGGAAACCGAGTTGATCAACGCCTTGAAGATCGTCGATCGCGGCTGGGGCACGCCGGAGGAAATGCGCGGATCCTGGGCCGGCGCGATGGGACATACCCAGTGGATGCCGGAAGTCTGGCTCAATGTCGGCATGGACTATGATCACGACGGCCGGGTGTCGCCGTTCGGCAAGCCCGACGATGCACTCGGCTCCAGCGCGCGCTTCCTGGTCAACCGCGGCAAATATCACCGCGGCGAACATTGGGGTTTTGAAGTCCGCGCGCCCGGCGCCGCGAGCGGCAGCCGCACCTATGCGGCGTGGGCAAGCGCGGGGGTGACGCGCGCCGACGGCCAGCCGTTCCCGCAGCCGAATGCGAGCGCCCAGATGTGGGTGCCGGTCGCCGGCGGTCCCTCGTTCCTGCTGGGCCCGAATTTCTACGCAGTGCGCAGCTACAATCCGTCGATGAACTACGCCCTGGCGATCTGCCATCTCGGCGATCGGATCCTCGGCGCGCCGCCCTTCATTCAGCCGTTCCCCGGTTCCGAGCGCGCGCTGACGCTGGCCGAAGTGCAGGAAATGCAGACGCGATTGACCAAGGCCGGCTTCGATACCGGCGGCAATGACGGCCGCGTCGGCAACGACACCATGAAGGCCGTGAAGGATTATCAGGCCAAGATGGGACTGCTGCCGGCGGACGGCTATGGCGGGCTGAAGGTGCTGGCGCGGTTGCGGCAGGGAAGTTAGTTCACCGTCATTGCGAGCGAAGCGAAGCAATCCACCCCTCCCAGGAGAGGAAGAATAGATTGCTTCGTCGCTACGCTCCTCGCAATGACGAACCAAACCCTCACGCCCTCCGCGGAACCCCGCCCGCATTCATGCCGCCATCGATCACGAGTTCCGATCCGGTCACGTAGCTCGATGCGTCGGACGCGAGATACAGCACGCCCTGTGCGATCTCCGAGGCATGGCCGGCGCGCGCCAGCGGCGTTGCAAGTTTCGCGCGTTCTTCCGGATCGATCGGCGCGTTCTGTCCCCGTCCTGCGGCCTCCGTCGGAATCTTGCCCCAGATCGGGGTGTCGATGATCCCGGGATGCACCGAGTTGACGCGGATGCCGTCGCCGGCCGCCGCGCACTCCATCGCGATCGACTTGGCGAACAGCCGCACCCCGCCCTTGGTCGCGCTGTAGGCGGACAGGCCGGGCGCGCCGCGCAGGCCCGCTAGCGACGACATCATGATAACAGAGCCCCCGCCGGTCTTGCGCATGGCCGGCAGGCCATGTTTGACCGAGAGGAACACGCCATCGAGATTGATCGCGTTCTGCCGCCGCCAATCTTCCAGCGTCATGTCAGTGATCGACGGCACCGATATGCTGATGCCCGCATTCGAAACCAGGATGTCCAGCCGGCCGTAGCGCTTCATGACCTCGGCCACGACTTCGATCCAGCGCGCTTCGCTGGTCACATCCTGATGGATGAAAACGGCCTCGCCACCGGCTTTCTTGATGCCGGCGACCACGGCAGGTCCTTTGAGGTCGTCGACATCGGTGACCGCGACCGAGGCGCCTTCGCGCGCCAATAGCTCGCAGACTGCTTCGCCGATGCCGGATGCGCCGCCCGTCACCAGCGCGACCTTGCCTTGAACCTGACCCGTCATTTCCACTCCCGTTTGTTATTGTCGGCGTCGTTGATATCGATCTATCGGATGATCGCCGGTCCCTGATCCGGCACCGCGACATCGATGACACGAAACTGCACGCGTTCCGAACCCTGCCAGCGGTCGACCGCGAGCGAACCCGCGACATGCAGGGGCTGGCCGCGGTTTTGCGTCAGTGCGTTGCCGAGCTTTTGGCCGACCGAACGGAACGCGATGCCGTTGACGATGGTGCCGTCGCCGGATTTGAATCGCAGCCGCAGATGCGCCTGCCCGACTTCGTCGGCATAAATTAGTTGATGCGACGGCAGCGCGATCACCGGCTCGGGATTGCCGGCGCCGAAGGGTCCTGCGCGATTCAAGGTCGCCGCGAATTCCGGCGTCACCGCACGCGCGCTGACGGCGCCGTCAATGAACAGCTCGTTCTCGTGACGGGAGTTGGCGACATCGGCGGCCAGCGCACTTTCCATGAAGGCGCGAAACTCCGCGAGTTTCTCTTTGCGCAGCGTCACGCCGGCGGCCATGGCGTGGCCGCCGCCCTTCATCAGCAATTTTTCCTTCACCGCTTGCCGCACCGCCTTGCCGAGATCGACGCCGGAAATCGAGCGGCCCGATCCGGTGCCGATGCCACCCGGCTCCAGCGCGATCGCAAAGGCCGGCCGCGCGAATTTTTCCTTCAGCCTGGAGGCGACGAGCCCAACCACGCCGGGGTGCCAGCCTTCGGATGCCGTGACGATCACCGCGCCCTTGTCCTCCAGCCCGAGCGAGGCCAGCGCCTCGGCTTCGGCCTGCGCTTCGGCCGCCTGCTCGATCAGCCGGCGTTCGCTGTTGAGGCGGTCGAGCTCGGCGGCGATCCTTGCCGCCTCCGAAACATCGCCTTCCAGCAGCAGCCGGACGCCGAGATCGGCGCGCCCGATCCGGCCACCGGCATTGATGCGCGGTCCCAGCATGAAGCCGAGATGCCAGGCTTCGGGCGGCCCGCTCAGCCGCGACACGTCCATCAGCGCGGTATGGCCGATATGATCGCGGCGGCGCATCGCGATCAGTCCTTTTGCCACAAACGCGCGGTTGAGCCCGGTCAAGGATGCGACGTCGGCGACCGTGCCGAGCGCGACATGATGCAACATGCCGAGCAGGTCCGGCTCCGGCCGCCCGCCGCTCCAGAAGTTGCGCTGGCGCAATTCACGGTTCACCGCGACCAGCGTGATCAGCACGAGGCCAACGGCGGCGAGATAGCCGAGGCCGGAGAGATCGTCGGCCCGGTTCGGATTCACCAGCGCATCCACCTCGGGCAATTCATCCGCGGTCTGATGGTGATCGATCACGACGATGGACATGCCCAGCCGTCGCGCTTCGGCAAACGGCTCGAGACTCGTGGTGCCGCAATCGACGGTGACCAGCAGTGTCGCGCCCTTGGCGGCGAGCGCGCGGACGGCTTCGACATTGGGGCCGTAGCCTTCAAAAATGCGGTCGGGAATATGGATCAGCGGATCGAGCCCGCAATGGCGCAAATGCCAGGCGAGCAACGCCGCCGAGGTCGCGCCGTCAACATCGTAGTCGCCGAAGATCGCGACCTTCTCGCCGCGCGTCGCCGCGTCGGCAATCCGCTTCGCCGCGGTCTCCATCTGCGTCACGGTATAGGGATCGGGCATCAATTTGCGGATCGTCGGATCGAGAAAATCCTCGACCGCATCGAGTTCGACATCGCGCCCTGCGATCACCCGCGCCAGCATTTCCGGCAATTGATAACGCTGCACGATCGCAAGCGCCTTGGCCGCCCCGCGGGCATCGAGCCGGTCGCGCCACAATTTTCCCGTCGCCGATTTCGCGACACCAAGAAACGCCGGCGGGGCTTCGACGGGCAATACGGTGACGGGAGGCGTCATGATGGTTCCAGAGGGTCCACGCCCCGCCATATCTGCGCACTTCCCGATTCAATGTCAAAGCAAAGCCGGCGCAGTTTTGCCGCTCGCGGCGCGACGCGCCCGAGCTCTGTGGGTAACTTTCGCCCTCGAAAAACAGAGGGCGCAGGGAAAGCCGGGTGCGCGCTGCACCCGCGGTCTCGCGTGCAAGATGTGCACAAAAGCACGCACACGAGCATACAGGTTCAGCGGAGAGCATCCGGCCTTCCCTGCGCAATGGTTTTACGGCTTATAGCGCGCTCTCCTCGGCGACCGGCTTTGTTGCCACCGTCATCGGCGGGATACCGCGCTCGATCCATTTGGATCGATGCGCAACCGCCAACTTGACGCCAGCATCGGGGCGTCAGAACCACACGACTTCGCCGTCCGCATCAGCCACGCTCGTCAGTCGCAGCATCTACGTCCACCGCATCCCACCGCGCGTTTCGTGACGATCGCGAGCCGCCCCTCTTGCCGGGTGAGACGGGCGGAGAGAAGCCATTGATTTGCTCTACGGCGCAAGAGGAATTTTTTCTTAAATCAGACTTGACAGGAAATCTTGATTTGCCCGTCGAGGCAAACTTGCAGGGCGCAAGATCGCTGGAGCGCCTTGTCCGCCGTGGCATTTGACGTACGATCCGGGTTGGATGTCCTGCAGCGCGGATGGAGAGTTGAATGTCGGGTCGGGCTTTCACAGGCGTGGCGGTGCTGGCGGTGCTGGCCGTTTGCAGCGCCATCGCCGCGGCGCAAACGACGCCAAAACTCGACTACGATTTTTTCAAGAGCCGCGTCGAGCCGGTCTTTCTGACCAAACGGCCGGACCATGCCCGCTGCTACGTCTGCCATGCCGAGAGCAACAACGCATTCCGCCTGGAAAGGCTTTCATCCGGGGCAGTTGCCTGGACCGAGGAACAATCGCGCCGCAATTTCGAGGTGGTCGCAAAACTCGTCAACCCCGGCGATCCCGATACAAGCCGGCTGCTGCTGCATCCGCTTGCTCCCGAAAACGGCGGCGATGTGTTTCACTCCGGCGGACGCCAGTTCGCCTCGAAGCGCGATCCCGGCTGGCGCACGCTTGCCGCGTGGGTCAATGGAGCGACGCTCGCTTCCCGGAAGAAATAGCGGCGGAGCCCGGATGGTCGGGGATCACAAGCGTATTGATGCGCTTGGGCACCTCGCCGACCGGGACCACGGCGATCAGCTTCATCGATGCGGTATCGATCGCCGAGACCGAGCGCAGACCCGCGTTGGAAATGTAGACCGTCTTGCTATCCGGCGTGAAGGTGACCCAATTGGCAACCGCCGAAATCGATTCATGGCCTTTTAGCTTGAGGGATGGAAGTGCTACTTCGCCTGACAGCGTGAGGTCGGCAAGCGAGTAAACATAGACGGCGTTGTTGGGAATACTGGTCACCCACAGCGTCTTGCCGTCGGGTGCAACGCCGATGCCGTGCGACGGCGCCGTGGCGCGGTCCCCATCGGTCTCAAACTCGGCCTTGGCTGCCGGTAGCTGGACCCGTGCCACTTCCTTGCGCGCGGCAAAATCCACCACCGCGAATCCGTTAACGTCGGACAACTGCACAAAGATGCGTTTGGTCGAGCCATCTGGACCCGCCTCGATCGCCATCGGGCGAATGCCCTTGTCGAGCTTGATCTCCCACGCGGTTTGCTCGGTCGCGAGATCGATGACCGTTACGATTCCGGTTCGGATCGAACCGGTGACGACGTATTTACTGTCCGGCGTTACATAGACGTTATGCAGTCGCCCATTGACCGGCACGCTTTTGGTCCGCGTCAAGGTTGCGGGATCGATGATATCGAGCGCTCCGGGATCGCGGGCGATGCCGACCACGATGCGGCCGTCCTTGGCCACCGCGATATTGTTGGGGTGGGCGCTCAGCGCCACTTTCTTGATCAGCTTGCCCGATTTGCGGTCGAACACATCGAGCGTCGAATCGACTTCATCGCTGACATAGACCCTTGAACCGTCGGGAGAGAACGCAATCCCGTGCGCGCCCTCGATACCCCTGATCTGCTGGACCACCTTGTTGGTGGCGGGATCGATGACGTGGATACTGTCTCCGGCGCTGTTGGTGACATAGACGCGGGCCGTGCTCGCCCAGGCCGGAACCGGTGCAACCATCAACAGGATCCACACATGGCGTAAGACGCGATAGGCGTTCATGGGCATCAAGCTCCCATTGCTCTGGTGGTGTCTCAGGGTACTAGCAATTGGCCGGACTGCAAGGTAGTGCGGCCCGAAACGGATGTCAGGGTGTCGGGCGAATTGGAGCTCAACGGGTCCGCGCGAAGAGCGGCCCGATGGGCGCAATCCACCCTGCCCGCCCTGCGACCGTTGCTTTTGCGGATCAGGCCCTTCAAAGGGATCATTTGAGCCGTTAGGATGCCGCCTCCCAGCCTGGAGGGCGGGCATGAAGAGGCGGGATTTTCTCGGTGCTCTCGGGGGTGCGGCGACGGCGGCCTGGCCGGCGGCGGCGCGCGCGGAGCAGGCAGCGACGCCGGTGATCGGGCTGCTCACCAGTATATCTCCGCAGGCAGACTGGATCGCCGATTTCAGCGGCGGCCTCTCTGAGCAAGGTTTCGTTGAGGGCCGCAATTTAGCGATTGAACGCCGCGACGCGGACGGCCGCTACGAGCGTTTGCCGATCCTCGCGGCCCAGCTGTCGTCGCTGTCAGTAGCAGTCATCGTGGCGTTACCCAATTCGGCCGCCGCGATTGCGGCAAATACAGCCACGCAGAAAATTCCAATCGTATTCCATATGGGCGCCGATCCGGTGCGGCTTGGCCTGGCCGAGAGCTACAACCGGCCAGGCGGCAATCTCACCGGCGTATCCTCAATCGTCATCTCACTGACCGCCAAGCGAATGGAGATACTGAACGAACTACTGCCGAAATCTGCCCGGATCGCCGAATTGGTAAATCCGAAAAACCAGACAGTTGACGAGGAAGTGAGGCTTGCGCAGACTGCGGCAAGAACGCTCGGTCGCAACCTGGTTGTGGTGTATTCCGCCTCCGAAGCCGAAATCGACGGCGTATTCGAGAGCCTGGCGCGAGAGAAAGTCGGGGGCCTCGTCGTTTGGCAAGAAGCGTATTTCCGGTCGCGGCGTGACCAGATCGTATCACTGGCTCGACATTACGGAATCCCGGCGATTTACGGACGCCGACTATTCGCCGATGCCGGCGGTTTTATGAGTTATGGACCCAAGGAACCTGATGGATATCGTCAGATTGGCATTCATGTCGGGATGATTCTGAAAGGCGCCAAGCCTGCCGATTTGCCGGTGATCCAGGCATCGAAATTCGAACTTGTCATCAATCTCAGGACCGCAAAGGCGCTGGGTCTCACGGTGCCCCCGACCCTGCTCGCTCGCGCCGATGAGGTGATCGAATGAGTCAGTTGCCGCGCTTCTGGCCGAGCTGCCGCACCTCCCAGGGCAGAATGACCTCGCGAAAGATCACCGGGTCCGGCCATGTCGAGGCGGTGCGGCCCATGTGGCCGCCTAGCGGATTGATCCATGCTTCGCGCGGCTCGCTGCCGCTGTTGATGAGAAGTTCGAGATCGTCGATCGGCACCTGCGTATCTTTCGTGCCGCCGACCACCAGAATCGAAGCCGAACGCTTGCCAAGCCAATCCTGCGCCTGCAACGACATCTTGGGCAGGAAGGCCAGCAACTCGTCGGCCGATTTCATGCCGTAGACGAACAGGCTGGCCGGAAGCAGGTCGAAGAGATATTCGCGGGTGTACATCCGGCCACGGAAGAACTCCGGCTGGAACGTGCGGTGGATCGGCGGTGACTGGGTCACGGCGCCCGCGAGGCGTTTTGCTTCGGTGTGCGCCAGTTTCGCGGCCCAATAGGCGCCAAAACTCTGGCCATGCACGACGATGCGAGCCTTGTCGATCTCCGGCCGCGAGGCGAGATAATCGAGCACGCGCGAATAGATCCGCTCCGCGGTCTCGCTGGCCTTGAGCGGCGCCTGTCCGGTGCCGGGACTGTCGACCGCAAAGAACCCGATGCCTTGCGGCAGCGCCGCGGCGTAGGTTTCGGCAACCGTTTCCTTGCGGCTGTCCAGACCCGAGATCGCCAGCACCACGGGGACGGGACCGGGGACATTGGCAGGCAGCCGCAAATAGCCGACGATCTCGCTGCCTTCAAAGGGAATGCGGACGACTTCGAGCGGTGGGTCGAAATATCTCGCGTGCAGCAGATAGGCTTCGACGGCGCGCTGGTAGGCCGCCTGTTTCCCCGTGGACGTCGGCGCCGGCCACTGCCCGAAATAATACAGCCGCCAGGCGCGCAAAAAGTTCGCGTCGGCTTCCTTCGGATCGTTCGTGGCCCTCGCCTTGGCCATGTAACCGTCGGCGACCGCGCTCCAGGCGGCGGCCCATTGGTCGGGGTCGCGGCTGCCGATGCGGCCGAGCGCGTCCGCAGCGTCGCCCGGCTGGATCCCCAATGCCGGATAGGCCCCGGTCTGCGCCCTTGCGAGCGTCTCGGCCTTGATCTCATCGATGGTGCGGTCGGCGGTCTGCGCCGACGCAGCCCCATTGCCGATGTGCATCAGCACGATCAACAAAATCAATGAGAACGGATGCATGGCTCTGCTCAAGCTTCCGCGTGACAGCGTCGGCAGCATCGGCGTCATTCCCTGTCGTGCCCTCGCCTGTCCGGCGATCGGCGTCAGGCTCAACAATACGAGCCGGTTGACGGCGATGGCAATGTTTCCTGGGACGTTTCGGTCGTCACGGACCGTCGCCGACAATTTCTCCGATGATCCGCCGCGCGATCAACGCTGCCAAAATTGCACCCACGGTGATCTGACGAGAGGATGTCACATTATTACATTACAACTAAAAATTGCCTGGCGGCAAACGAGCAGTCCAGGATCATCACAACCGGAGAACTGCCATGGACCATGATGAGATCGTCAACAGCGATATCGAACCAAAGGCTGCATTGGGCGGCATGGGTAACTTCAAGATCAAAGTGTCTTTCAACGGCATCGTACTGGGCTCGTGGACAAATGTAGGCCAGCCTGAATACTGGATCACCGTGACGGACGAAGCCAACGCCTCGATCTGGTATCAAGTTCTCTACAAGGGATCGACGTTTCTCGCTACCGGGTCGAACAACTATCTGTCGTACCGGCCGCGAGGCGCCAGCGCATTGGGCATGAAAATGAGGGGCTGGGCTTACGCTGCCAAATGGCAGCTGATCGGCAAGAACCTCAAATGTCTCGATAATGACGAGTTGGTGGGCGTGGACGGCAATTACTTCTACGTCAACGGTGAGAACGTGGTGGATGTGGAATTCATCCAGGTTCAGTAACCCGTGCAAAGCCTTCCGACAGCATCCGACAAACAAGGAGCCACCTTCGTTGGTGGCTTTCTTTGCGAAAGGACATCAAGCACGCCGTCATTGCTATTGCTTTCCCGTATTGCCGGCCGGCTCCACGACCTGTTGATCGACGACGGCGAGGCGCCCGGGCAACGTCCCCGAGCGCAGCATCATGGCGATGGTGTTGGCGTCTTCGAGCGTGAAGCCGCCCGATATCTGCCCCGTGGCGCCCACGATCGGCTCCTGGATCACGGCAGCCGAGAGCACGCGGTCGTTGAAAACGGTGGCAAACGGCCGCCCGACGTTGTCGGTGGTGATCTGGGCGAAGCGCCTGGTGCCATGGGCATTGAACCGGAACGACGCGATTGGCTTCTGGGTTGCGGGATCGAACCCGGGAGCGGCATCAATGATATCGTCGCCCTCGACCGCAATTTCCTTCAGCAGCAGATAGGGAGTTTTGGTCTTGAAGTCATAGAGGATTTCGGATGTCTCGGGCGGCGATCCTTCCAGCGCCTTGCTGGCCTCCATCGACACATCGACCAGGCGGAACGTGACCCGCGCTTTCTTGTTGAACATCGCAGTCACACGTTCGGGATCCCTGATACCCGGCAGCATGACGCGAATGCGGTCAGGCCCGTCGGGCTGCACGCTCGCCTGCCTTATATCGGCGTTGCGCAGCCGCTGTTCGATCATGTCGATCGACTGCCCGACCAATCGCCGCAAGCGCTCGGCTAACCCAAGATCCGTCGGCGTGAACCGGGTCAGCCCGTCGCCGCTGTCGGCAAGCGCGACAGATGGCGCGGATTCCGTCGACGGCACGAGCTTGCTCATGATCCGTTGCCGGTCTTTTGCCTCCGCAATCCGGACTTCGACGCTGCCATCGCCCATCGCCAGACCGGAAAACGGGATGCGCCCTTCCCGCAATATCCGGTACACATCATCGCGCAGCTCGGTCACGACGGCTTCATGCAGGGCCGCGGTGTCGACCTTGAACACAATGCGGGAGCCGCCCTGCGTTTCCAGAAGCTTTCCGGCATTGACCGCCATCGCCGCGCGCATCCGCTCGACCGCCTGTGTATCGTCGGACGCCGGCGCGCGCGGCGCCGATATCGCCGGCAATGCGGCGGACGCCAGGATGAAAGCGGCGATCAGCCCTGCTCCGGCCCGCTGGTTCTTGGTCATGGCGTCCTTTCTTTGGCGGCACAGCCTGCCACTGGTCCTTTGGTGCAGAGATCGCGGGCCGAGGTTCAATCAGCGCGTTTGGTGCGGCGGGCGCCGAACGCGGGTTATCAACCGAAAACTTCCTGCAAATTCGTTCCCCCCGATCTCCGGTCATCAAGATGAAATGTCGGGCTGCGACAGTCGCTGTCCCGATAACGAAGATTCCGGAGACAATAATCATGACTTTCAGGGAGACGACCCTCGGCCTGCTGGCCGGGCTGGCCTTTGGCGCGACGGCACAGGCGGCCGATATCGATCATGTCCTGTTGATCAGCGTGGACGGATTGCACGCGCTCGATGTGGCGCGCTATATCGAAAGTCATCCGAACTCCGCCATGGCCGAATTGTCCAGCCACGGCATCACTTACACCAATGCGCGCACACCGGCGAACTCGGACTCGTTCCCCGGGCTGCTGGCGCTGGTGACCGGCGGGTCGCCGATCAGCCACGGCCTGTTCTACGACGTCAGCTACGACCGCACGCTGTTCGACCCCAGCAATACGACCTGCCAGGGCGGCGCCGGCAATACCATCGTGTTCGATGAGAGCATCGACAAATACAACAGCAACAATGTTTCGCTGAACGTCATCGATCCGAGCAAGCTGCCGCGCGGACGGAACCAGTATGGTCAGTGCGTTGCGGTCTATCCGCATGATGCGATCCGGACCAATACGATCTTCGAGGTCGTCAAGAGCAAGGGCGGCCGCACCGCCTGGGCCGACAAGCACCCGGCCTACGACCTGGTCAACGGTCCGTCGGGCAAGGGCGTCGATGATCTCTACACCCCGGAAGTCACCAACGTGGGCGGCTTCGACAATACGGTCAGCGTCGATTGCACGGTGGCCAACGACCAGCTGAAGGTCGCCGCGATCATCAAGCAGATCAACGGCTTCAACCATGACGGCTCGCCCGCCGGCGGCACACCTGTCGTGTTCGGAATGAATTTTCAGGCGGTGAGCGTCGGACAGAAGCTCAGCAGCGACGCCGGCGGTTGCCCGTCGGCCAGCCATGTCGGCCAGCCCGGCGGCTATGTCGACGGCGCCGGAACGCCGACGGCGGTGCTCGCCTTCGGCCTGCAGAAGACCGACGAAGCGCTTGGCAGCATGATCCAGGCGCTCAAGAATCGCGGGCTGTACCAGAACACGCTGGTCATCGTCGGCGCCAAGCATGGTCAGTCGCCGATCAACCCGACCAAGATCAACAAGCCCGGCCATTTCGCCGATCTCGTTGCCGCGTTGCCGGACGCCGCCACCAACCCGGGCGCCCAGGCCATCGCCAGCGCCAACGCCTGCTCCACGGGTCCGTGCGGCTTCGTCCAGGATGACGACATCGCGCTGATCTGGCTGAAGGATCAAACCAAAACCCAGGCGGCGATCGACTATCTGAACGCCAATGCCAAGGCTCTGTTCATCGATGAGGTGATCGGCGGCGATGACATGAAGCTGAAGTTCAACGATCCGGCGCACGACAGCCGCACGCCGGATATCCTGGTGCAGCCGGTCTACGGAACCGTCTATACGACGTCGACCAAGAAGAACGCCGAGCACGGCGGATTCAGCTTCGGCGACACCAATGTCGGGCTGATTGTTTCCAATCCGCACCTGCCCAGCGTCGTCCTGAAAACCCCGGTGGCGACCTCGCAGGTCGCGCCGACGATCCTGCAGGCGCTCCACATCGAACCCGAGGCGCTCAATTCCGTGCGCGTCGAGCACACCGCGGTGCTGCCCGGCATCTGGGACAATCGCGGTGGCGACGACCAGCACGGTCATTGGGATCGCTGAGTAACAAGCATAAACAGCTGAAAACCGAAGGGCTCCGTCACAGCGGAGCCCTTTTGGTTCTTGGCAGGATGACGAGAGACGAAACGTATTAGTGACTGGATCTTTCCCGCCGCGACGGGATCGCTGCCGACAACACCGTGCCGGTGATCGCGGGCGGCGCGGAAATGTCGCTGGGCTGCGGAAGAGCGAGGATGACGGCCTCTTGCTCCTTTTCCAGCGTGGCTTCGCGGCCTTCGATCGATCGCAACGTCCAGCCCTGGTAGTCGTCGCCCATCTTCAGACGCAAGGCCGCCTTGGTCGTTTGGTCGAGAAAAATCCCGAGCCTCTCGGGGCCGCCTGTAACGGTGCCGACCAAAGTGAGTTTTGGACGTTCGGGGTCTTTCGGCTTTGGCGGGGCGGCAGCCTTCACCACCGGCGCGACAGCAACCGCTGGCGGCCGCGGCCGCCGCGACGGCGAGAAGATCGGCCGATCGCGCGTGCCTGACAGTGCGGTGAGCGGGACGGTCCATAATGGATTACTGCCACCGCGCGCGTGTCCTTCCATGGGCACGGGCGGGGAATCAACGGCTTGTGCCGGTGCGTCGGTTTTTTCGAAGACGACCGATGCCGCAGGCGATCCGGCCGGGCTGCCATCGCGCGACAGATCGTCGGCGGGATCGAGGTTCAACGCCGGGACGCTGTACGACGACAATGCCAGCACCGCGACGCCGATCGCCAATTTCAGCATCGCCCTGCCAGCCGCCACGGCTGGGACAACGCCAGCCGGCTCGGCCATTTGTCCGGTTCGCGAACTGGAGAGCGTGGATGAGGCCCGAACGGCGCGCAGGTCGACGAACAAAACGGTATCCCCGCCTCAAGATCGTGGCGTAAGCCAGTGGCAACTCTGCGAGATCGGCCCGCCCGGCGCGCGCGCGGAAGCCGATCGTTTATTATCGATGCGGATCATGACACCCGGACGAAATCGGCCGAGATGTCCCGCCAATTTACCGTCCGCGCCCGGATCCGCCAGCAGCCGATCGGCGCCGCGATCCCGCCAAATCGGCCGAAAAGACGGTTTTCGCCCCTCCCCACCCGCCACGGCAACAGCTACTGTCCACACCTCGAATTTGCTGGGGAACGCGTCATGAAACTGCGCACATTGATCGCCGGCGCCACCGCGCTTCTGTTCACGACAGCCGCGGCCCTTTGCCATGATGAACACGAGGGCCACGCCGGGCGTGGCCAGGTCGGCAACGTCAATTTCTCGAACTCGTGTGCCCCGGCCGTGCAGGCCGATCTGGCTCGCGGCGTCGCGATGCTGCACTCGTTCTGGTTCAGCGCCGGCGAGCAGGTTTTCCGTGACGTGCTGGCCAAGGATCCCAACTGCGCGATCGCGTATTGGGGCATCGCTTCGCTGCTGATGATGAATCCGCTCGGCGGCGTCGGTCCGTTGCCCAAGGACGCCGAAAAGGCCCAGGCGATGATCGAGCTCGCGCGCCAGATCCAAACCACGCCACGCGAGCGCGCCTATGTCGAAGCCGTCGGCGCCTATTATCAGGATTGGGCCGGCCGCCCTGAGCGCGCCCGCCAGGAGGCCCGCTCGAAGGCCTACGAAGCCTTGGCGGCCAGCTACCCCGACGATGACGAAGCCCAGATATTCAGCGCGCTCTACATTGCCGGCACGCAATCACAGGCCGATCAGACCTATGCGGCTTACGCCAGGGCGGCTGCAATCCTGGAGCAGCAATTTGCAAAACATCCCGATCATCCCGGGATCGCGCACTATCTGATCCATTCCTACGACGCGCCGCCGCTGGCCGCCCGCGGCCTCGCCGCCGCGCGACTCTATGCCGGCATCGCGCCCGACGCGCCGCATGCATTGCATATGCCGTCGCACATCTTCACGCGGGTGGGCGCCTGGGAAGATTCGGCTTCGACCAACCGGCGCTCCTTTGAGGCGGCCATCAAGGGTGGCGAGTTGCCCGAAGCCTATCATGCCAGCGATTACGCGGTTTATGCCGACCTGCAACTGGCCCGCGATGCGGCGGCACGCAGCGCCATGGAGGACGCGTTCAAGGTCAAGGCGCCTCCGTCACAGGGCGCCGTCGCCTACGCCTCGGCCGCGATGCCGGCCCGCTATGCGCTGGAGCGCGGCGACTGGCTGGCGGCGAAGCAGCTCTCGCCGGCGGCGGGCGGCCTTCCCTACACGGAAGCGATCACCCTGTTTGCCCGCGCGATCGGCGCCGCCCGTTCCGGCGATGCGGCCGCTGCCGAACAAAATGCTTCCGATCTTGCCGTCCGGCATCAGAAGCTTGTCGATGCCGGGAATGTTTACTGGGCAAGGGAAGTGGAAATCCAGCAGCGCGCGGTCGCAGGCTGGATCGCCTTCGCGCGCAAAAACGTCGACGACGCCCTGAAACTGATGCGCGAAGCCGCCGATCTCGAGGACAGGAACGAAAAACACATCGTGACGCCCGGCCGTATCCTGCCGGCCCGCGAATTGCTCGGTGACATGCTGTACGAGGCCGGCCAGCCAGCGCTCGCAGTCAAGGAGTATGAAGCGTCGCAACAGCGCGAGCCAAACCGTTTTCGCGGCTATTATGGCGCGGCGCGCGCCGCCGAAGCTGCAGGCGATCGCGACAAGGCCGCGATGTATTACGGCAAGCTGCTGACGCTCGCCAACAGCGCCGATACCGAACGCCCGGAGCTCGCACGCGCAAAAGCCTATGTTGGGCAGTGAAGCGCCCTAGCAGCCCATCCGGTCGGCGATCCCGCCAAAATCCTTCGCCACGATGTCCCAGTCGCCCTTGGCTTCGAAATCGTATTTTTGCAGCGGACCGTATTCGGTTGGCCGCGCGACGAAGGCGGTCTTCAGACCGAGCTTTTGCGCGGCTTTCAGATCGTGGTTATGGGCTGCCACCATCATCACCTGCTGCGGCGGCAGGCACAGCAGTTTTGCGGCACCAAGATAGGTTTCGGGATCGGGCTTGTAGTGCTCGAACAACTCGGCCGACATCACGAGATCCCAGGGCAGGCCTGCGAACTTCGCCATGTTGGTCAGCAGCGCGACATTGCCGTTGGACAGCGGCGAGATGATGTATTTTGTCTTCAGCCGCGTCAGGCCGGCCACGCTGTCGGGCCAGGCGTGCAGCCGATGCCAACCCATCGTCAGGTGATGCAGGTCGGCGTCGGTCAATCCTTTGATCGACAATTGGTCGACCAGCGTTTCCAGCGACTGTCGATGCAACTTGTCCAGGATGACATAGCCATTCTCAGGATTTTTACGCACGACGTCCATCGAGGCGGCATAGACGGCGCGCCAGCCGTCGACCAAAGCGGTCCAGTCCGCCTTGGTGCCCCGCGTCTCCGACCATCTGGTGAAATCGGCGATCAGGCTGGTGCGCCAGTCGACCACGGTGCCGAACACATCGAACACCAGTGCTTTGACGGCGGAGATATCGGACATGGCGGCCTCCCGTTTTTTTTGTTGTTGTTCGCGCTTCTCTACGGTTCGTCATTCCGGGATGCGCCTTTTGGCGCAGGCCCGGAATCCATACTCATTATCCTGGTTATGGATTCCGGGCTCGCGCTACGCGCGCCCGGAATGACGGTGGCCGAAATTGTCGGCCACGGTCAATCCTCAATCCAGGTGAAACTTCTCCAGCTGGCGGTGCTCTGCCTTGATGTAGCGCACGGTGCCGGTGACGGAGCGCATGACCACGGTCTCGGTCTCGATCACGTCCTTGCGGAATTTGACGCCCGACAGCAGCGAACCCGTGGTGACGCCGGTGGCCGCGAACAGGCAGTCACCGCGCGCCATGTCCTCGATGCCGTAGATCATGCGCGGATCGGTGACGCCCATCTTGTGGGCGCGCTCGCGCTTTTCCTCGCTGTCGAGGATCAGCCGGCACTGCATCTGGCCGCCGATGCAGCGCAGCGCCGCAGCCGCCAGCACGCCCTCGGGCGCGCCGCCGGTGCCGATATACATGTCGACGCCGGTATTATCAGGGTCGGCGCAGTGGATCACGCCGGCGACGTCGCCGTCGGTGATGAAGCGCACCGCAGCGCCGGTGCTGCGAACGCCTGAAATGATATCGGCGTGGCGCGGGCGATCGAGCACCAGCACGGTGATCGCGGAAGCGTCGACGCCCTTCGCCTTGGCGAGCCGGCGGACGTTGTCGGCGGGCGAGGCGTCGAGCTCGACGACGCCCTTCTTGTAGCCGGGGCCGACCGCGATCTTCTGCATGTAGACGTCGGGCGCGTGCAAGAGCGTGCCGCCATCGGCCATCGCCATGGTCGCGATCGCGCCGGGCATGTTTTTCGCACACAGCGTGGTGCCTTCGAGCGGATCGACGGCGATATCGACCTGCGGACCGGCGTTGAGACCGACCTTCTCGCCGATGAACAGCATCGGCGCCTCGTCGCGCTCGCCCTCGCCGATCACGATGGTGCCCTCGATCGGCAGCTTGTTGAGTTCGCGGCGCATCGCGTCGACCGCGGCCTGGTCGGCGGCCTTTTCCTGGCCGTGGCCGCGCAACCGCGCCGCCGAAACCGCGGCGCGCTCCGTCACGCGCACGATTTCGAGCGTCAGGATGCGCTCGAGCAACAGCTGCGGCGGTACGGAAATATGGGTCGACATCACTAGTACTCCTTTGAACCTTCACAACGGACCTGGCGGCCCGCATCTTCGTTGGTTGCGCTTCGCACGTGAGCCGAGCGGTTCACGCCTCAGTTCTTTTCGATCCGTATCACCTGCGGCCGGCCGCTGATCACCTTGTCGCGCTGCACCGCCTCCAGCGCGCGATAGACCGCGTCCTCGCTGGTGGCGTAGGTGATCAGGATAACCGGAACCGGTGACGGTTTCTTCGCCGAACCGTTGGCGTCGACGCCATCGGGATGGCGCTGCACGATCGATTCCAGCGAAATCTTCTGTTCCGCAAGCCGGGTGGCGATCGTAGCCGCGGTGCCGGCGAGATCCCGCGCCATCAGGCGGATGTAATAGCCGCCCTCATGGCGTTCCATTGGCGCTTTCGTGGTCGCGCGCAATTTCTCCACCGGCCGTCCAAACGGATTGGCGCGAATGCCGCGCGCGACATCGGCGATATCGGCAACGACAGCGGACGCGGTCGCAGCACCGCCCGCGCCCGGGCCAACCAGCGTGATCGGCGGAATCCCCTCGCCGTCGATAGTCACCGCATTGGTGACGCCCATCACCTGCGCGATCGATGACGATTTCGGCACCATGGTCGGATGCACGCGCTGTTCGATACCCTTCGCCGTTCGCACCGCGACCCCAAGCAACTTGACCCGATAACCGAGTTCCTCCGCGGCGCGCAGATCTTCCGGCGCGATCGAGGAGATCCCTTCGACATAGACTGCGCTCTGTGCAACCTTCGTGCCGAATGCGAGGCTGGCCAGGATCGCCAGCTTCTGCGCGGTGTCGTGGCCATCGACATCGAATGACGGATTGGCCTCGGCATAGCCCAGCCGCTGCGCATCCTTGAGGCATTCGGCGAACGACAGGCCTTCCTGTTCCATCCGGGTCAGGATGTAGTTGCAGGTGCCGTTGAGGATGCCGTAGACGCGATTGATCGACGTGCCGGCAAGGCCCTCGCGCAAGGTCTTGATGACGGGGATCGCAGCGCCTACCGCTGCCTCGAAATTCAACGCGCCGCCGTGCTTCTCGGCAGCGTGCGCCAGCCGCAATCCGTGCTTGGCGATCAGCGCCTTGTTGGCGGTCACCACCGACTTGCCGGATTTCAGCGCGGCTTCGATCGCCGACAGCGCCGGTTCGCCGGAACCGCCCATCAATTCGACGAAGCAATCGATATTGGGATCATTCGCCAGCGCCAGCGGGCTCTTGGCCCATTCGATGCCCCGCAGATCGAGGCTGCGCTTTTTCACTTTCGAGCGCGCGGTGACGGCGGTGACGCGGATGCCACGGCCGCTGCGCGCCGACAAGATCCGTCCCTGCTGCTCGATCAGGCGAACGACTTCGGCGCCGACAGTGCCGAGCCCCGCGATGCCCACTTTCAGGGGTGCGACCATGACTTTAAAAACCTGCCGGAGGAATTTTGACCAGGCACGATCCGAAAACGGGAAACCATTTTCGGAATCACGCCTAGCGCCGATTGGCGAGAGGAACCACGTTGTGCAACGTTTCGATGCCGCTTTCAAGGAAGCGGCGCACACCGCGCGCGGCCTGCCGGATACGCTGCTCGTTCTCCACCATCGCAATGCGGACATAGCCCTCGCCATGCTCGCCGAAGGCGACGCCTGGCGACACCACCACGCCGGATTTCTCCACCATCAGGGTCGCGAACTGCATGCTGCCGACCTGCTCGAACGCCTTCGGCAGCGGCGCCCAGGCGAACATCGAGGCTTGCGGCGGCGGAATCTCCCAGCCAGCGCGGCCAAACGATTTCCACCAGCGCGTCGCGGCGCTTGCGGTAGGTATCGCGCATTTCCTTGATGCAATCGTCGGGCCCGTTCAGCGCCGCGGTCGCCGCGACCTGAACCGGCGTGAACGCGCCGTAGTCGAGATAGGATTTCACCCGCGCCAGCGCCGCGATGATGCGCTCATTGCCGACGGCAAATCCCATGCGCCAGCCGGCCATCGAGAACGTCTTCGACATCGAGGTGAATTCGACGGTGACGTCGATCGCGCCGGGAACCTGCAGCACCGAGGGCGGCGGATTCTTGTCGTCGAAATACACTTCCGCGTAGGCCAGATCCGACAGTATGAATATCTCGTGCTTCTTCGCGAACGCGACCAGATCCTTGTAGAAATCGAGGTCGGCGACATAGGCGGTCGGATTGGAGGGATAGCAGACGATCAGCGCGATCGGCTTCGGGATCGAATGGATGATCGCGCGCTCGACCGCTTCGAAGAATTGCGGGGTCGGCTCCGACGGCACCGAGCGGATCACCCCGCCCGCCATCAGGAAGCCGAAAGCGTGGATCGGATAGCTCGGATTGGGGCACAGCACGACGTCGCCGGGTGCGGTGATCGCCTGCGCCACGTTGGCAAAGCCCTCCTTGGAACCCAGCGTCGCTACCACCTGGGTTTCCGGGTTGAGTTTGACGCCGAACCGCCGGTCATAATAGGCGGCCTGGGCGCGGCGCAGACCGGTGATGCCGCGCGAAGCCGAATAGCGATCGGTCCGGGGCTTGCCGAGGGTTTCCTTCAGTTTCTCGATCACATGGGGCGGCGTCGGCAGATCCGGATTGCCCATGCCGAGGTCGATAATATCGGCGCCGGCGTTCCGCGCGGCCGCCTTGGCCCGGTTGACCTGTTCGAACACGTAAGGCGGCAGACGGCGGATACGGTAAAATTCTTCCATGGGACCTTGCTCCGACTACCGGCAGGACAGAATCGCCAGAACCTTTGCGAAACCAGATCAGGTTTCGTCCAGAAATCGCGCTCAATCAACGATTTAGAGCGAATTCAGGCGCAAAAATCCGGGGTCGATGACCCGATATGCGGTTGAATTGGGGTTCTTTTTAGCACGGACACAAGGCGGTGCCAGCTTCTATCAACCTGACCGGATCACTTCCAAAGTCACACTTCCAACATCACTTGGCGGCGGGGTTTGCGGCCGCCGAAGTTGCCTGGCGGTCCCGCGCGGCAATCAGCTCTTTCTCGATCTTGTCCTGCTCGGCCGGCTTCATCGCCGCCTCGTCGCGGTCCGGGGGCAGATCGTGAACTGGAAGATAGCCATTGGCTTCCTTGGGACGCTGGGGCGCATCGCTGGGCAGGCCGACGCCCGGCAGATCCGCGATCGACGTCGAGCAGCCGCCCACGGCCAGCGCAGACGCCAGCAGCGCTCCGGTTGCCAACAGCCTGATCGTTCGATCCATCCGCATCCGTCCGGAAGTCCCCACTTGCCGGTAGTCACTCCGCGCCAGTACGAGCCTTCTTGCTGGTACGAGCCTTGCAACGACCAATCGCGCAACCGCGTCAAATTCGCCGCAACCGTTCAAACCTTTGTCGTCCGAAACGATTAAGGCCAGACCAACAAATCCGACCGCTGAGGCCTCAATATGACAGAACGAAGATTCTTTATCGCAGTGCAACAGGATTAAGCCGGCAAGATTAACCCCGCACGAACCCCGAATGTCCCGACGCTAAACCGCGCGGTGACGAGCCCGAAATGAAGTTATAGTGTCCCCGTCATGACCGATGTTAGCACCGAAACCCAGCCCGCGAAAACCTTTAACGCCGAAGCATTCGCGATGAACATCGCGCGCGCGATGGAAAGCAGCGGCCAGGCGCTGGCGGCCTATCTCAAGCCGCGCGAGACCGGCGGGCTCAAGGACAAGCCGCCGAGCGAAGTCGGCGAGGTCGTCAAGACCCTGAGCGTGGTCGCCGAATACTGGCTTTCGGACAAGGAGCGTGCGGCGGACCTGCAGACCAGGATGGGCAAGGCCTATCTCGATCTGTTCGGTTCCGCGATGCGCCGCATGGCCGGCGAACAGGACGCCAAGCCTGCGATCGAACCGTCGCCACGCGACAAGCGCTTCAAGGACCCGGAGTGGAAATCGAACCAGTTCTTCGATTTCGTGATGCAACTCTATCTTTTGACCACGCAATGGGCGCAGGAACTGGTCAAGAACGCCGAAGGGCTCGATCCGCACACCCGCAAGAAGGCCGAGTTCTACGTTGCGCAGATCACCAACGCGATCGCGCCGTCGAATTTCGTCCTCACCAATCCGGAAGTGCTGCGCGAGACGCTGGCGTCGAACGGCGACAACCTCGTTCGCGGCATGAAGATGCTGGCGGAAGACATCGAGGCCGGCCGCGGCAGCTTGCGCATCCGCCAGTCCGATTCCTCCAACCTCGTGGTCGGCGTCAACATGGCGACGACACCGGGCAAGGTGATCTTCCAGAACGAGCTGATGCAGCTGATCCAGTACACCCCGACCACGGAACACGTGCTGCGCACGCCGCTCCTGATCGTGCCGCCGTGGATCAACAAATTCTACATCCTCGATCTGAAGCCGGAAAAATCCTACATCAAATGGTGCGTCGATCAGGGCATCACGGTGTTCGTGATCTCCTGGGTCAACCCGGACAAGGAACTCGGCAAGAAGACCTTCGACGACTACATGAAGGAAGGCCCGCTCACGGCGATGGACGTGATCGAAAAGGTGACGGGCGAAATGAAGGTTCATACCGCCGGCTATTGCGTCGGCGGCACCCTGCTCGCCTCGACCCTGGCGTGGCTTGCCGAAAAGCGCCGCGTGCGGGTGACGTCGGCGACGTTCTTTGCCGCACAAGTCGATTTCACCCATGCCGGCGATCTGCTGGTGTTCGTCGACGAGGACCAGATTTCGGCGCTTGAACGCGACATGCAGGAATCCGGCGTGCTCGAAGGCAGCAAGATGGCGATGGCCTTCAACATGCTCCGCTCGAACGATTTGATCTGGTCCTATGTCGTCAACAACTATCTGAAGGGCCAGCTGCCCTCCTCGTTCGACCTGCTGCACTGGAATTCCGATGCGACGCGGATGCCGGCGGCGAACCATTCCTATTACTTGCGCAACTGCTATCTGGAGAACCGGCTCTCGGCCGGCTCGATGGTGCTGGACAACACGCTGCTCGATCTGTCGAAGGTGAAAGTACCCGTCTACAATCTGGCGACCCGCGAGGATCACATCGCGCCGGCGGATTCGGTGCTGTACGGCTCGCAATTCTTCGGCGGCCCGGTGAAATATGTGTTGTCGGGGTCCGGCCATATCGCAGGCGTGGTCAACCCGCCGGCGTCGGGCAAGTACCAGTACTGGACCAACGACAATATCCGGGATGTGACGCTGGCCGACTGGCTCGAGGGCGCCCAGGAGCACAAGGGATCGTGGTGGCCCGACTGGCGCGGCTGGCTCGAGAGCACCGACGCCGAGACGGTGCCCGCGCGCGCCGTGGGCTCGGGGGTAATGCCGCCGATCGAGGACGCGCCCGGCAGCTATGTGCGGGTCCGCGCGTAGCGCTGGCGGCCGGGCTTGGCTATAACTGGTCATCCCGCCGGGACGGGATTCTCAATCAATCGAGGGGAAACCAATGACGCGTGAATTGTTCTGGCTGACGCTGACGGTGATTTTGACCGGAATCTTGTGGGTCCCCTACATCCTGAACCGCTGCCAGGTCCGCGGCCTCGGCGGCGCCATGGCCAACCCGTCGCGCAACGACAAGCCGCATGCCGAATGGGCCACACGGCTGATGTTCGCGCATGACAACGCGGTCGAGAACCTCGTCATCTTCGCGCCCCTGGTGCTGATCCTCGCGCAGATCGACTATTCGACCAAATGGACCGTGCTCGCCTGCGCGGTGTATTTCTGGGCCCGCGTCGCCCATCTGATCGTCTACTCGCTCGGCCTGCCGGTGTTCCGCACGCTCGCCTTTACCGTCGGCTTCATCGCCCAGGCCGTGCTGGCGCTGGCGATTTTCAAGATCGTTTGAGCTGATCCCGGATCAGTTGCTGCGGAGCGCGGTCGCGATCTGCGCGGCAATTTCGGCATCATCGAGATATCCGCCAATGCCGTGGCGGTTGTCGGTGTGGTTATTGACATACGGGTAGTTCTTGATCTCCGGCGTGATCGCGAAATTGGCCGCGTCCAGCGGATAGAGCGCCACCACGTCGTGGGGATCGAATGCGTTGTACCAGTCGGCGGCGCCGGCGGGCATGGTCAGCGGGGTGGCGAGCCGCTGGCTGATGGCGCGGATTCCCAGCGGCGATCCGACCGTCACATAACGCGGCACCATATTGCCGGCATGCGCGCGCAGCACCTCATAGGCGACCATGGAGCCCAGGGAATGCGCGACCACCACGGTCGGCTCGCCGGTCAGTTTTTCAGCGACGATGGCGTTGATGGCGCGGCGCACCGGCCGGTCGTTGACATAGATGAACACGTCCCTGAGCAGCTTGCCGATGCCGAAACTGGCGACGCCGGTGGCGCGGCGGTCGACGACCCTGATGATGGCCTGCACCCAGGCCCAGTTCTCCGGGCCCCGCTCCTGCGGACCGCGTAATTCGGCGTCCAGTTCCTGGTCGGCGACGATGCCATTCTCGCTGGCCTGGACCGCCACGTCCCGCAGAAACGCGGCGTAGCCGTCGTCGGCGGCGTCGCCGCGGGTGGCAACGTTATCGGCTTGCGGAAGATCGCGATGGCGCAGCAATTCGTCGAGCTTGTCGCCGTAGAACGGAACGTCGATCCTGATGTCGGCCGGCTCCCTCACGCCGGCGACGGCAAATCCGCGGCGCAACGCGGTCATCCATTCGTCCCGGATGATCTCCTCCGACTTGCCCTCCTGCGCGCGGCCATGAACCAGGAGCAGCCTCATCGGAGATCGCCTTTCGCGATGGCGTCCTGCAACAGCCTGACGCCCTCGGGCGCGAACGTCGTCCACAACGCCGGCAGCAGCCAGTCGCGCGCCGCAAGCACGACCTCGGACAGCCGCGCGTCGCGCACCGCAACGAACGACCAGCCCTGGCGCAGCATCGGGCAAAACGGCAGGATGGTCTGCGGTCCGGTCTCGCGCGGGCTCACCCCGCGTTGGTCCAGCATCGCCACGTCGAACAACTCGGTCTTCAAATCCTCGCGCATGTATTGCCGCACCGATCTCACGTCCTCATTGAGGCCGGCACCGGCGTAGGCGTAGGCCGCGTACAGGCCGAGCGTGGGATCATAGGCCTTGAGATACCGAATCCTCTCGGCGAAGGATGCCGCTTCGTCGCGCGAAATCCGGAACACACCGAGCCCGGCGGCCGCCGCCACCGCCGCGCGAAGCCCCTCTATCTGTTCACGCACTTTCGTGTATTCGACCCAGCGCTCGCTGTTCGTCGACGGGACGTAATTCACGTTGATCACGACACCCTTGTCGACGAAGATATGCCCGATGTAACCGCGCAGGCCCGGCAATACGGTTCCATTGCCGTTGTCGAACTCAATCAGAACGCTGGCGGAAGCCGCGCCAATCGGCCAAAGCCGTACAAATTCTTGACCGAGCGTTTCGGCCGGAAAATTCGGGCATTTGGCAACGCGGATCCTGGCGCCCGTCACCGAAAATCCGGTCTGCGTCTCGAATTTTTCCACCGGCACGTCGGCGGAGAACAAGTTGATGGTCTCCGCAAGGCCCAGGTTCGGATCAATTCCCTGTGCCGCGTCAGCGGCGGCTTGCGCAGTACCCTGTCGCTCGCGCGCCAGATCGATCGCGCGCTGCGCCACGGCGGCGACCGACGGCGCAGACGGCCTCGGGCGGCGGCGTGCCGGACCCCGCCGGGTGCCCGGGAGAAGCTCGTTGATCTTGAGATCGCCAGGTAGTGCGAATTTGATATCGAGGTCTTTGGGCGCGCGCTCCACGCGTCCGACATAGGCCTCCACGGATTCCAGGATAAACTCCGGAAGTTGTCCGGCTTTCGGCATCTCGGTGAACGCCGCATCCTCGACGAGTTCGCGCAGCAGCGCCTTCAGTTTGCGGTTGGTCACCACCTCGATCGACTGACCGTTTTCCAGCACCTGCTCGATGAGCGCCGCCGGCGGGTCGAGAAAACTTCGCATGAACTCCCGCGTGAATATGCCTTCACGGCGCGCCGCATCGTCCGCCAGCGCGGCCTCCACGGCGACCAGCGAAGGCAATGTTGCGAAGACGCGATCGATCTCCGGGCGGGTATTGCGGTCGAGCTGGTTGTTCGGAAAAATCGATCCGCCGTCGACGCGGCTGAACTGCATTCCGGCAGGAATCGATCGGCAGGCATCCGAGATGAAGACCACGTTCTGGAGCCCGCTCTCCCGCGCGGCCATCACCGAGGCCTCGACCGAGATGGCCTCGTTCGGGTTGTTCGGCGCGCCAGAAAGCAGCCAGATTTCCGAGCCGCCGTTTTGCAGGCCGTGGCCGGCGAAATAGAGCACGATTTGCGAGTAGGTCCGCGCGCCGACGGCGCGCTCGACTTCGGCAAAAACGCTGGCGAACGTAACCGGCGCAACGTCGTCGGTGAAGGATTTGACTTCAAAGCCCTGCCTGGCGATCCAGGTCGCAAATTTCTTCGCGTCCTCGACCGCGCCCTTCAACGGCGCGGGTGCTTTCGGCGCGTTCACGCCAATCACGATCGCGAGGCGCGGCATATCCTTCCCCCGTTCGACGCCCGAGAGTGCCACGGCGAAATCGATGATTCAACTAAAGGTTGGCGGGCCGGATCAGACACGGACGATCGTGCGGATTCCCTGGCCGGCCTCAGGCTGCGCTGGTTCGGGCCGCGGTCTTGCGGACGACGAGATGCAGCATGTTGGCGGGCGTCTGGTCGAAACTCCGGATCACGCTGGTGTCCGATGTCAGCGGATCCCACGCTCCCGCTGCGGCATAGGTCGATCGCAGCCATTCCGGCGAGGGATAATTGTAGTAGCGGCCGAGACTGTCGCGGCCGTCGCCCTCGCCGATCTTGAAGCTTGCATAGAACACGCCGGACGGTTTTAGCGCGCGGTGGATCCGGCTGAAAATACCGCCGAGTTCGTCTCTCGGCACATGCAACAGACAGGCGCTGGCCCAAACCCCGTCATAGGCCTCCTGCGCGTTCAGCTCATGGAACAACATCGCTTCGACCGGATGGCTGAGACGGCGTGCGGCGATCTCGGCCATTTCGGGTGAGCCGTCGGTGGCGCGGACCTTGAAGCCGGCCTCCAGCATGACCGCCGAATGATTGCCGGCCCCACAACCGAGTTCGAGGATCGAACCGCCCGGCGCCAACAGCGCCAGAAACCCCCGCAACCGCGTCGATGGCGCCTTCGCCCAGTCCGCATAGGACTGGGCGTTGCTGCGGTAGAATTGCAGGGTCTTTTCGTCCACGCGCCTAGCCTTCGGCAAGCCCCAGCATCAGCCGCATGTTCTGCACCGCAGCCCCCGACGCGCCCTTGCCGAGATTGTCGAGCCGCGCGACCAGAACCGCCTGACGGTGCTTGTCGCTGGCAAAGACGTACAGTTCGAGCTGGTTGGTCTCGTTGAGCGCCTCGGGCTCGAGTTTTCCGCTTTTGGTCGCCGCGTTTTCGAACGGCATCACCGAGACATGGGTCGCGCCGGCGTAACGCCTGGCCAGCACGGCGTGCAGATCGACCCCATTGGGCTTGCCCTGGAGCATGTCGAGTTGCAGCGGCACGGAGACCAGCATGCCCTGTCGAAAATTCCCGACCGAGGGCACGAAGATCGGCCGCCGCGTCAGTTTTGAGTAAAGCTGCATCTCCGGCAAATGCTTGTGCTCGAAGCTTAGGCCATACAATTCGAACGCCGGCGCCGAGCCGTCTTCAAAACTTGCGATCATCGACTTGCCGCCGCCCGAATAGCCGCTGACGGCATTGACGGTGACGGGATAATCCGCGGGCAGCACGGCAGCATCGACCAGCGGCCGCAGCAACGCGATCGCGCCGGTCGGATAGCAGCCTGGATTGGAGACTTTCCGTGCCGCCTTGATCTTGTCGGCCTGGTCCGGCGCAAGTTCCGGAAAGCCGTAGGTCCAGTCGGGCGCGACGCGAAACGCCGTCGACGCGTCGAGCACCTTGGGAGCCGCAGCGCCCAAGCCGTCGATCAACGCAACGGTCTCCTTCGCAGCCGCGTCCGGCAGGCAGAGGATGACGAGATCCACCTGCTCCATCAGCGCCCGCTTGGCGCCGGCGTCCTTGCGCTTGTCGTCGGCAATGCTTTTCACCACGACGTCGTTCTGCTGGTGCAGCCGCTCCTGAATGCCGAGGCCCGTCGTCCCCGACGCGCCGTCGACAAAGACCGACGGCCTGGTGGTATCGCCGACGAACCGCGGCTGATGGGTATCGGTTAAGGTCATGGCGCGTTCCTTTCGAGCTGGTTGGTTTGAGCTGCAACAGCCTCTTGGTCTGCAAAGGCGTTGGGGCGCGCGTCGCGCATCAGCTGCGCAATCCGGTGCGAGCCCGCGTCGGGTTGCGAGGCCATCGCGCCGGCAATCGCCACGTAGTCAGTCTCGGATTTGTGCTGGTTCAGCTTGAAGCTGCCTTCAACGTCCTCAACCGTCATCACCAATCCCACGATCGCCTTTTTCATGGCGTCCAGACGCCCCGCCGTCATCTTCGACGAGGTCCACGGCTTCTTTGGCAGCAGCCGGTTCTCGAATTTGGCGCTGAGCGTATCGATTTGCACAGCGAGTTCGTCGTCAGACAATTTTCGCACCGTCCCGGTGAGATGCACGGCCTCGTACAGCCAGGTCGGGACCTGATCCGGTGAGACGTACCAGTCGGGTGAGACATAGGCATCCGCTCCGCTGACAGCGAGGACCCAGGACGACGTCCCATCCGCCAGATTTACCAGCGAATTGTGACGGGCAAGATGAAACATCGCCTGCGGCGTGCCGTCGTTGGCGAAGGTGAGATAAAACGGCAGCAACGATGCGATCGGCTTGTGGCCATCCCACGCGCAGACGGTACCGAAACCGCGCGCTTCTGCGAACGCCAGGCTGGCGGTGCGATCTGGCTTGAACGGTGGTGGCGTATACATTTCAAACTCCTGCTTGACGTAGGAGCCGCCAGATCAAACCGCGTTTTTTGGAAGGAAAAAGCCGCGGAGTGGATCCGGCGGCAGAGGCGACAATCTTAAACGCAGACGACCGCCCATACCGCAGAGGTGCGGCGGCGGCGGGCAATGAGAATGGTCGCGGCGTTGATCATGGGCGCGGCTATAAGGCCGCGCCCGCTTGGCGTCAAGATGTAGTGCCGTCATTCCGGGGCGGGAGCGAAGCGAGCGAAGCCGGAATCTCGAGATTCCGGGTCTGGTTCTTCGGACCATCCGGTATGACGAGCGAGCCTCAGATCGTCGGATTCCACGGCGCCGGCACCACCCGGTAACCGCCGCCGTCCTTTTCGACGTTGCCAAGGCCCGGGAATGGATAGTGGAATCCCTGCACCTGGAGCTTCTCCGCCACCACCATGTCGTAGACCCGGCGGCGGGTTTTCTCGGCGACATCACCGTCCTGGTCGAAGAAGGCGTGCCAGCCCGGATTGGTCGCGAACGGGTTCGGATTGTTGGTGACGTCGGACTGGATGAACACCTTGCCGGAGCCCGACGACAGGACGTAGGAGGTGTGACCGGGCGTGTGGCCGACGGTTTCGACCGCCAGCAGTCCGGGAGCGACCTCCTTGCCCCACTCGTAGGGCGTAACCTTCTTCTTCAGACCTGCCTCGAAGATATTGCGATTGTTCTTGAACAAGCCCTGCATGCGCCCGGCCGGCGCGCGGCTCATCTCGCCATCGTCCATCCAGAACTTCCACTCGGTCGCGGGCACCAGCACTTCGGCATTCGGGAATGCCGGGGTGCCGTCGGCGGTCAGCAAACCGTTCACATGGTCACCGTGAAAGTGCGAGATCACGACGGTATCGACCGCCTTGGGATCAAAGCCCGCGGCCACGAAATTGTCGGCGAACAGGCCGTTGGCGCCCTTGCTGTTGGCCTTCGATACCGCGCCGTTGCCGGTATCGATCACGACCAGCTTGCCGCCGGTGTTGATGACCAGCGGCGCGAAGTAGATCGTCATCATGTCCGGTGGCATGAACGCCTTCGCGAGCGCTGCGCTCACCTCCTCCTTTTTCGCATTGGTGATGAAGGAGTCTTCGAGCTTGAAGACGTTCTTGCCGTCGGACACCACCGTGACCAGGATGTCGCCAACCTTGTAGCGGTAGTAGCTCGGCGCCTGCTTGTCGGCGACCGGCGCGGCAGCGTTGGCAGGGGTGGCCGGCAACAGGGGCGCAGCGGCGATCGCTGCGGCGCCGGCGAGTGCGTGACGTCGTGTCAGTTCCATGTGGTGTCCTCCCAGTGAAACGATGATGGCGATGCGGGATTCCCCGCTTTTGGTTTTGTGGCGGGGTTTTATCAGCGTTTTGACGGTAATGCGATGATGCTGGCTGTGGGGTCTAACCCCCGCATGATGGGGTTATTCCGGCCGTGCGGATCGGCGGCTTCACGCCACGCGCCAGACCCATTCGGCGATCTGCGCGATCACGTCGCCAAACAGCAACAGCGCTGCCGACCAGACCAGCGCGGAGACGAAATTGGCGATCTGGAACGGCCAATACGACATCTCGAAAATACCGGCGGCCAGCGGCACCGAGGCCCGCAACGGTCCGAAGAACCGGCCGATGAAAATCGAGGGCACGCCCCAGTTTTTCACAAAGGCCTCGCCGCGCGGCAGGATCTCCGGATAGCGCGACAGCGGCCACATCTGGGCTACGTGTTCCTTGTACTTGTAGCCGAACCAGTAGGAGACCCAGTCGCCGAGCGCTGCACCGATGCCGCCGGCGATCCAGACCGGCCAGAAGCTTATGCCGCTGGCGCCGATCAGCGCGCCGATCGCGACCAGTGCTCCCCAGGCTGGAATCAGCAGCGAAATGAACGCCAGCGACTCGCCAAAGGCCAGCATCAGCACGATCGGCGCGGCCCAAGCCTGGTGGTTGCGCACGAAATCGGCAAGAGCGTGCGCGAAATCTTCCATCGTATCAAAGCCTTCCCGCCCCATTGATGGCTTGAACCGTTCTTGCGGGTTCCGAGCCTGATCACAGGTAAGCCAGCCCGCTGCGTGACTTCAAGTCACAAAGGCTGTCATGGGGCGTGATCTCAGTCGGCCCGCTGCAATCAACCCCTGTCCTGGACCTCGCAGGTCCGCGGCTGAGTTGCTATCTGTCGGACGGTTGCGCGATGCGCTGGTCGCCTCACCCGGCCGTCACCTTTTGAACCCATCCGTGGCATAGTCAGAGCAATCGATTTGCTGCGCCAGCCGCGCGCAACACATGAAGAACCATGCCCAAACCATTGAAATCCGCTGCAAAGACTAAATCAGGCAACGATCTGTTCGGGGCACCGGAACCCAAGGGGCGCGCTCCGCTGAAGGTCGCGGCCCGCTCCGGCGGCGCCGAGGATGGCTATACCGCGGCCGACATCGAGGTGCTCGAGGGACTGGAGCCGGTGCGCCGCCGGCCCGGCATGTATATCGGTGGCACCGACGAAAAGGCGCTGCATCATCTGTTCGCCGAAGTCATCGACAATTCCATGGACGAGGCGCTGGCGGGTCACGCCACCTTCATCGAGGTTGAATTGAGCGCCGACGGGTTTTTGACCGTCAGCGACAATGGCCGCGGCATTCCGGTCGATCCGCACCCGAAATTTCCGAAGAAATCCGCGCTCGAAGTCATCATGTGCACGCTGCATTCGGGCGGCAAATTCGACTCCAAGGTCTACGAGACCTCGGGCGGCTTGCACGGCGTCGGCGTCTCCGTCGTCAACGCCCTCTCCTCACGGCTCGAAGTCGAGGTGGCGCGCAGCCAAAAACTCTACCGGATGAGCTTTGAGCGCGGCCATCCCAAGGGCAAGATCGAAGACCTCGGCAAGATCAACAACCGCCGCGGCACCCGTATCCGCTTCAAGCCCGACACCGAGATTTTCGGCGCCAAGGCCGTGTTCAAGCCGCAGCGCCTGTTCAAGATGGCGCGGTCCAAAGCCTATCTGTTCGGCGGCGTCGAAATCCGCTGGCGCTGCGACCCCGAGCTTCTCAAGGGCATCGAGGACGTTCCGGCCGAAGACACCTTTCATTTCGCCGGCGGCCTGAAGGATTATCTAGCCGCCGCGGTTCACGCCGACACGCTAGTGCATCCGGATATCTTCTCCGGCAAATCCGGCCGCAACGGCGCCCACGGCGCCTGCGAGTGGGCGGTCGCCTGGACGGCCGATGCCGACGGCTTCCTCTCCTCCTATTGCAACACCGTGCCGACGCCGGACGGCGGCACCCATGAATCCGGCATGCGCAGCGCCATGCTGCGCGGCCTGAAGGATCACGCCGAACGCATCGGCCAGGGCAGGCGCGCCGCCTCCGTCACTTCGGAAGACGTGATGGTCGGGGCGGCCGTGATGCTGTCCGTGTTCGTGCGCGAGCCGGAATTCCAGGGCCAGACCAAAGATCGCCTCGCAACCGCTGAAGCCCAGAAGATCGTCGAGCAGGCGATCAAGGACCCGTTCGACCATTGGCTGTCGGGCAATCCGCTGCAGGCCAACAAGCTGCTGGATTTCGTCATCGAGCGCGCAGACGAACGGCTGCGCCGCCGCGCCGAAAAGGAAACCTCGCGCAAGACCGCCGTGAAGAAGCTGCGGCTGCCCGGCAAGCTTACCGACTGCACCAACTCGGCCACCGAAGGCTCCGAACTTTTCATCGTCGAGGGTGACTTGGCCGGCGGCACGGCCAAGCATGCGCGCAATCGCGAGACCCAGGCGATCCTCCCCTTGCGCGGAAAAATCCTCAACGTCGCTTCCGCCGGCAAGGACAAGCTGACCGCGAACGTCCAGCTCTCCGAGCTGATGCAAGCGATCGGCTGCGGTACCGGCGCGCATTACCGCGAAGAGGATCTTCGTTACTCGCGCATCATCATCATGACCGACGCCGACGTCGACGGCGCCCACATCGCGTCGCTGCTGATCACGTTCTTTTATCGCCAGACGCCGCGGCTGATCGACGAGGGACATCTCTATCTCGCGGTGCCGCCGCTCTACAAGCTGACCCATTCCAGCAAGACGGTATACGCACGCGACGAAGCCCACCGGGATCAGCTCCTCAAGAGCGAATTCAACGCCAACGCCAAGGTCGACATCAGCCGTTTCAAGGGCCTCGGCGAGATGATGTCGGCGCAGCTCAAGGAAACCACGATGGATCCCGCCAAGCGCACCCTGTTGCGGGTGGTTCTGCTGGCGGACGACCGCGAAGGCACCGCCGATTTGGTCGAGCGGCTGATGGGCACCAAGGCCGAAGCGCGATTCGCCTTCATCTCCGACAAGGCCGAGTTCGCCAGCGACGATTTGCTCGACGTCTAGACCTCCAAATCCCGGCATGGCGAGCATTTTGGTGGGATTTCAATCGAAATGCCGCCTTGAGGCCCGAATCCGTCCAATTTTCCGGGCTTCGCCCCCGGTTCGTTTTCGGACGGGTGTGTTTCCCCCGCAACAGCTTTTTGGACAGAACCGCGTATAGTCCTCTTCGTGAGTTTCAGAATTGGTGCAGAGCACCCGCAAGCGGCCCGGTTGGAACGCTTAAATACTGAGGAATTGACGATGAAAAAGTTGGTACTCGCTCTGACCGCGGTTGCTGCGATGACCGTATCGGCCTCGGCGGCCGATATGGCGCCCCACGCCTATTCGAAGGCTCCTGCGCCCATCGCGGTGGCCCCGAACTGGACAGGCTTCTACATCTTCGGCGGTGTCGGCGGTGGATTGTGGGATGCTAATACCTCAGCATTCAACACCGCGACAGGTACTTGCCTTGTCTGCGTAAACAACAAGCAGGGTGGCGACGGCTGGTTTGGCACGGTCGGTGCAGGCTATGATTGGCAGTTCAATGGCCGGTGGGTTTTTGGTCTTTTGGCCGACGGCCAATTTGGCAGCCTCAAGGGAAGCGAATCCATAGCCGGACTGATCTTCAACCAAAAGCTTAAGGATACCTGGGCAGCGGGCGCTCGCATCGGCTACTCGGTAGCGCCGAATGTGCTTTCTTACGTCAATGGCGGTTACACCGGGGCCGATTGGTCAGGTGCGACGATTGTTAGTTCGTTCACCGGTGCGCCGTTTGGTGCCCACACCAACAGCTTCAGCACCCAGGGATGGTTCTTGGGCGGCGGCGTCGAGAACAATCTCGATATCTTCGGTATTACGGCTCCAGGCTGGTTCGTGAAGACCGAATATCGGGGTGCCTATTACACAAGCAAGAATTCCAATTGGCTTAATGACGGCACGAACACGGTGTTTGGCGTTACCTCAACCTTCAAGCCTTTCGTGCAGACCATCAGCACCTCGCTGGTCTACCGCTTCAATTGGGGTGGCCCGGTGGTCGCGAAGTACTGATCTCTGCCAAATCTCTTAAGCTCAAAAGCCCCGGCATCGCCCGGGGCTTTTTTGTGCTCGCGAGCCACCCTTGCCACAGCACCAGGGCCGCCCCAACCAGACCCAGCCGGCCCGCGATATGCCGAATTTGGCTCAATTTCCGGGCTCTTGCACGTGGTTCCCTTTTCGGGTGGGTGTGTCCCCCCCCCCCCGCAACAGCTTTCTGAGTGGAACCACGTATGGTGGCCATAGTGAATTTGGGAATTGGTGCAAGCGCACTTATCGAGCGGTCGTAGTCGACAGTTCAATTTTGAGGATTTGAAAATGAAGAAATTACTGCTCGCTCTGACCGCTGTTGCTGCGCTCACCGGCCAGGCTTTCGCCGCCGATCTGGCGCCCCGGCCCTACACCAAGGCTCCGGCACTAGTCGCAGCCGTTCCGAACTGGACCGGTTGCTACATCGGTGGCGGCGGCGGTTATGGTATGTGGAATCAGGAAAACACCGGGTTCAGCGATCGCGCAGCCCTCGCCGGCCTCGGCCCGAGAGTAAAAGCCACCGACACCTCGACTACGGGCGGCCGTGGCTATCTCGGAACGGTTCAGGGCGGTTGCGACTATCAATTCGGGCTCGGCACCTACAATCTGGTTGTCGGCGCGTTCGCGGATTACGACTTCGAAAGCCTGAAGGGTAACCTCAATCTGCCCGTCTCGACGCTGTTTGGCGAGGAGAAGCAGAGTTCGTCTTGGACGGTCGGCGGCCGTATCGGCTGGCTCATCACGCCGAACCTGCTAACCTACTTCTCGGGCGGCTACACCGAAGCCAAGTTTGACCAGGTCAACTTCCACGCCAACCTCGCCCCGGCGCCCGTCATCTACATGAACGGTCAGACCTACAAGGGTTGGTTCATCGGCGCCGGCGACGAATACGCGCTGAATTTCCTGCCCGGCCTGTTCTGGAAGACCGAATATCGCGTGGCGGAGTTCGATACGAGGACCAACCCGTTCTTCTTCACAGGGACCAACGTCCTGACCACCGACTCGATTGACTCCCACAAATGGGTCCAGACGGTCCGCAGCGAGCTGGTCTACCGCTTCAACTGGGGTGGCCCGGTCGTCGCCAAGTACTGATCTCTGCTAATCCCGTAGCGGAAAAGCCCCGGCATCGTCCTGGGCTTTTTTGTGTCTTGACGATTCCTGAGCGTGTTGCTGGGCGAATGATGACATGGCATGGCTCGATCCCTGCCCTTGCCCTCGGTGAGCCAGCGCGCCACTCTGGCCACCGTTGCGCCGATGGCCGCGCGGTCAACGCGAACGAGGAAGTCCCGGAGGAAACTTCATGGGCAGAGCTTTCGTGATCCTGGGCTTTCTCGCGCTCGCCGTCGGCCTGTTGTGGATCGGTCAGGGCACCGGCGCGATCGCCTGGCCGAAGTCGAGCTTCATGATCAACCAGCTGCAGTGGGCCGGATATGGCGCCTTGCTCGGCGCCATCGGCCTGATGCTGATCTGGCAAGGCAAGCGCTGATCGGTCGATTTTCCGGACGCAATCAACAACAGCGGATGACAACGATGAAAGCTGGACCATTCGATCTCTCAGGCAAGGTGGCGATCGTCACCGGCGGCAATGGTGGCATCGGGCTCGGCATGGCCCGCGGACTGGCGGAAGCCGGGGCTGCGGTTGCGGTCGTCGGGCGCAATGAAGCGAAGTCGCAGGCCGCGGTCGCCGAGCTTCAGCAAGGCGGCGCCAGGGCCATTTCCGTCGTCGCCGACGTTACCGACAAGAACGCGGTCGCCGCGATGGCCGGACGCGTGGCCGGCGAGCTCGGCCGGATCGACATCCTGATCAACAATGCCGGCATCAACATTCGCAAGCCGCCGCACGCGCTCGACATCGCCGAGTGGAACAGCGTGATTGCGACCAATCTCACCAGCGCCTTCCTGTGCTCGCAGGCGGTCTATCCCGCCATGAAGCAGGCGGGCGGCGGCAAGATCATCAATATCGGCTCGATGATGTCGATCTTCGGCGCCAGTTTTACGCCGGCCTATGCGGCCAGCAAGGGCGGCATCGTGCAGTTCACGCGCTCCTGCGCCTGTGCCTGGGCCGTCGACAACATCCAGGCCAATGCGGTGCTGCCGGGCTGGATCGACACTGACCTGACCAAGCGCGCCCGCGAGCAGATCGACGGCCTGCATGACCGAGTGCTGGCGCGCACGCCGGCGGCGCGCTGGGGCGTGATCGACGATTTCGCAGGCATCGCTGTGTTTCTGGCTTCCCCCGCCTCCGACTTCATTACCGGCACCGCGATCCCGGTCGACGGCGGGTTCTCGATCATGGGCTGAGACGACTTCGCCAAAACAAAAAGCCCCGGCAATGCCGGGGCTTCAAGTCAGGGAGAACTCTGCGATATCAGTACTTCGCGACCACCGGGCCACCGAAGTGATAATTCAGGCCGACACGAGCGATATGCTCATGCACCCGGAGATCGGTCTGGTAGCTGGCGGGCGAAACCTGAGGCGGCGAGGTGCAGATGCCTGCTGCCGAACAGTTTTGCGTAGGACTTGCCAAGGTCAACATAGAGATATTCCGCCTTGATCGACCATTTCGGCGCGATCATCCATTCGCCACCGCCACCGACGGTCCAGCCGAACCTGGTGTCGTCGGTCGAGCCAGTATAAGGGTCCGGTGTGGTCGTGAAAGAAACCGCCGACGCCGATCGCACCTGACCAACCGCCAGACCACCCGTTGCGTAGAGCAGGAAGCTCGGGGTCGCGGTCATACCAACCCGGCCACGCAACGTGCCGAACCACTCCATCTTGTCCGTCTCAGAGTGAATGAAGTTGCCAACCAAGGGCGCAGCCACGGGGCGGTTGATGGCGCTGCCGTCGTTAATTCCGTTGTAGTTGATATCGCCTTCGAAACCGAACACCAAGCGGTCCCGCTGCCAGTTGTAGCCGGCCTGCGCGCCAGCCACAAAACCCGATCCATTCAAGCGGACTGAGTCGGACCGCAACGGGTTCAAGGCGGGGCCGCCGCCGCAAGTGACACTGGTCAGGAAGCAACCCGTCGGGAACACATCGTCCCGCATATCATTCCAAGCGCCGCCGACGTTGCCGCCGATATAAAAGCCGGCCCAGCTAGCCGGAGCCACGACGGGAGGCAGGGCCTTTACCGCCATATCGGCGGCGGAGGCCGATCCAGCAGCGCCCAAACCAAGAGACGCTACTGCGGCGAGAGTCCATCCAAATTTGTGACGCATTCCCATTTTGCGGCGCATTTCGTCCCCCTGCGGCCAAATCAGTTCAATCAATATGTTGCAAGTATGTTGCGCGTTAGATGGTTGCGCGACAGAAAACCACGCATCAACGCGTTGCTGCAGGCATTTTCTCGGTAACGTTGCTGTTTCGCAGCGGCCATGGGTTCCGCAAACACTAGAAAATGATCCAAAATCAGGTTCCGCTCGGCGGCAGGCACGCCCAAGCCGATCGACGGCCTGCGCGAACGGGTTCCAGCGCGCACGCCGACCGTGCGTTGGGGTGCGAATCGCTGGCTTCGCGGCCATCGCAGTGTCTCGCACCTCGCCCGCGTCCGATTTCGTCACCGGCACCGCCATGAAAAAAGCCCCGGGCATGCCGGGGCTTTGGTTCGTAGATGCGAAGCGAGAACTCAGTAGCGTGCGACCACCGGGCCGTTGAACTTGTAGCTCAGACGGACGACCGCGGACTGAATATCCTTGGGTCTGGCATCGAAGGTGTAGGTGCCAGCCGCAGTGCCGGCGAGCTGGTAGCTCTTCTTCTCGAACGCGGCATAGTCGTATTCGAGACCGACGATCCAGTTCTGGGTGATGCCGTATTCCCAACCGGCGCCGATGGTCCAGCCATTGTGCCACTGGGTCTGAGATCCCGAACCCGTGGCCGGCGGAAGCACGTCGGTCACCGACAATTGGCTATTGACCCCGGCATAGCCGCCCTTCACGTAGAACAGGTTGTTCGCCACGGCGTAGCCGGCGCGGCCGGTGATCGTCGCCATCCAGTCGGCACGCCAGCTGAACCGATCGTCGAGGCCGACGCCGAACACGTTGTTCAGCACGGTGCCCTTGTTGTCGAGACCGGAAATCGTGCCCTCGAGACCGAACACCCAATTGCTGGCCTGCCAGTTGTAACCCATCTGGCCGCCGCCGAACACGCCGGTTCCGCGCTGGCGGAAACCCTGGCCGGGCGAGAGATCACCGAACGCCGTGGTGTTGGCGCTGTTGATCCATTCCTCGTTCGTGGTGGCGCCGCCGATGTGGCCGCCGATATAGAAGCCGGCCCAGTTATAGATCGCGTCGGCGTAGGCCGGCGCCTTGGTGTAAGGCCGCATCGACAGATCAGCAGCCGACGCGACGCCGGTTCCGAGCGCGGCAGTGAGGGCCGCAGCAGCAATCAGTTTCGAGTGAAGTCATGTTCTTGCATCCCGTGTTGTCCCTGGACGCTGTTATCCCTAATGATTTTGCAGGCAACGCGGTATCGCGCGGGCTCAGGATTGCGTCGGCGATTGCACATGCTCCGGCCGCACACCGAGGCCGACGAGCCGCGCCGTGATGCCCTGCAGCCAGGGCACGGCCGAGATGACGCGCACCGCCAGCGGCACTTTCAACGGCGCGTCGCCGGATGTCAGCGCGGCGCTGACGATATTGTTCTGAGCGATGACCTGCATCCGCTGTGTCATCCTCACCGGAAATTCCCGCCGTCTCCGCACCGCGTCGAGTTCCTGCTCCGCCGGGCAACCGCTTCTCAGTTTGGCCGCCAGAAGATTGGCGGTCGCCACTGCGTCCTGCACTGCGAGGTTGACGCCGACGCCGCCGACCGGCGACATCGCATGCGCGGCGTCGCCGATGCAGAGCAGTCCCGGCCGCGTCCAGCGCTTCAGTCTGTTGATCGCCACCGTCAAAAGCTTGACGTCGTCCCAGCCCTTCACATCGGCAAGGCCGGATTTCAGGATCGGCGCCATCTGCCCGACGTCGTCGAGCAGCGCCGGCAGCCCCCTCGCCTTCACGGCGTCGAATTGTCCCTTGGCGATGACATAGGCGCACTGCCAGTAATCGCCGCGGTCGAACGTGACCATCATCTTGCCGTGCTCGACGCGGGCGAACAGATTTTCAGTCTCATCCGGCCGCCGGCCGGCGCGAAACCACAGCACGTCCATCGGCGCGCCGATCTCGTCGATCGCAAGACCTGCGCGCTCGCGCACGATCGAATGGCGGCCGTCGCAGGCAATGGTCAGATCGGCGACGATATCGATCGCGCCCTCCGACGTCATCACCCGCGCACCCGCGATCGCTTCGCCGCGATGGATGAGATCGGTCGCCTCCGCATTCATCATCACCTTGAGCGAAGGAAAGCGCTTGCCGGCCTCGCGCAGGAAATTGAGGAAATCCCACTGCGGCATGAAAGCGATGAACGGGTATTTGGTGTTAACGCGACTGAGATCGGCGATCCGCACCGGCGTGCCGCCGAACATTCCGTCGAGCTTCTGCAATTGCTGATGCGGAAGTTTCAAAAATCCGTCGATCAATCCGAGCTCGTCCATCACCTGCAGGGTCGAGGGATGCACGGTGTCGCCGCGGAAATCGCGGAAGAAGTCAGCATGCTTCTCCAGCACCACGACATCGATGCCGGCGCGACCCAACAGATATCCAAGCATCATGCCGGCTGGACCGCCGCCGACGATGCAGCAACGCACCTGCATCGTGCGCCCGGATGGCTGTTCGGAAGAAGTGCCTGCGTCCATGTCCCGCTCGCGTCGATGTCCCGACCCTGAACCCGGATTGTAGCGTCAATCCGGCGGCGCTGCGACGTTACCTTCTGAAACTCTTGATTTCGGAGACGCTGCCATCGCGGTAGGTCAGTTCCACCGAGACCGATTGGGTCGAGGGCGCAAGCTTCAGGTAAGGCTGCGCGTCCTGAGGGATGACGAGCGGGTCCCTGGGATCGCACGGCGGCATTTTCAACACCCGGTCCGGCACCGCGCTGTCGATGCCGACGCGCACTTCGCGGATCGCGCAGCGATACGACATCAGGTGCGTGAAATAGACCAGCAGCCCGTTGAATTCGCGAAACGACAGCCAGCTCGTCGCCGTCATGTCGAGGATTTTTGCACCGCGCTTATCTTAACGTCCGGATCACACAGCGAGGATGACAGCAACCATGGCAAATTTAACCAATGACCAACACCGCGAGGCAGGCGATGCAATTTTTGCGTACATGAAAGAACAGCTTGATCGCGATGGCCACAAGGCTTCGATCAAGCTTCATTTTGCACACATGCAAAGCCTGTTGATGTTTGCACCTAAGGACGATGACGACCTGATCGCTACCGATCACCAATGACCCGGCAAAGCGAATATTGCCGGATCATGCAACCCCGATCGCTTCACCGGATGTACGTGATGCGATCGGGGACCGCAATCAACGGACGATCCTTCCGCCATTTCCATCGGAAACAATTCACAAATTTCGACCACTCAACAGAAGCGATTAACCGTTTAGGCTCCGGACGTCATACGGACATGCCGCCCCTGTTGAGCGATGTCCGTTGTGGGGGGGCCAAAGCGGAAAACATATGTTCGCCGCGAGTATTTCGCCTTTTGACCCATTACCGGACCTCAGCAGGTCGTCAGGCTAAACGCGAATTTAATACCCCTTCCTTGTCTCGTTCCTACATTTAAGTTGTTGCAGCACCCGACAAGTTGAATGGAGCAAATACGATGCGTTACCTTTTGGCCTTAGGCCTGTTGATGACCCTGTGTGCTTCTGCAAGTGCCGCTTCGGGCGTCAGAACCCACTCCACGAGGCATTCGAAGAACTACAGTCAGTACTCCGGGAGCAACGGTCAGTACTCCGGCCACTTCAGTCGAAACTACGGCATCTCCAGTCAGTACCAGTACTACGGCAGCCCAAACAATCGAGGCGGACTGGTTGGCGGCGACGACGACGGTACCTAAAGTAAGAGTAGCCGAATAAGTGAGTTACAGACTTGGCTGAGAAACGATCTCCTGAGCCTTCGGCCCAAGGAAGGTTATTTTTGGAAAAAGACTTGATGTCGCCTGGTGGCACGTTTGAGACATGCCGACCGCCACGATCAATGTCCGCTTCCGGTGGAAGACCGGAAAACATCTACTCTGGTTGAGTATTTCGCATTTTGACCCGAAGCGGTCATTCCGCATGGCTCCAAGTCCGTTGATTGAAACATGCTATCCTGCGTCTCGGGCGCAGCCAGCGGGCGGCGTGGACTAACGGCCTGATTGCTTGAATTGGGCGACCTTTTCGTGGGTAAACTTACCCCCAGCTTGCAGGCTGCTGCAATGCCACCTGGTCTCTCTTTGTGTCCAGCCCAAAAACGCCTTGGTGTCCATGCAGTCCAAGTAGGTCTTGTAGGTGAGTGTGTCTGTGCACGTTAACGAGAGAGGTCCCGTTCCTGCAGCAGGACTCCCCGACGAATAACTACATCCAACCCAAGGTTCGTTCTCTGTTTTGAAGCTTGTTTGGCAACCACCGTTGCAACTGCTGGCCTCTCTCTCGAGCCGGGCAAGCTTCGCCATGATAGGACCCCGCGCAGCCGACGGCGTCCCAGTCGTCGGCGTCCCAGTCGCCGTTTGAGTGGATCGCGATGTCCGGCCCGCTCGGTTTGCCACCCGACCGGACCCTTGTGGCGTTACCTCCGGCCGTTGCGGCCTTGCCACTTGCCTCGGCGCGTCGACCGAGATGGTGGGAAGCGAGCTGGCGGTTTGCGGCGCTGCCGGGCCGCCGAAGGCGCACAGCAATGCGGTTGACAGGATAGCGACAGCTGAGGGCGCGGCAAGGCTTGACCACAATCTCATGACCAGTCCTCCCAAATCCGGGACGGAAATGCCATCCCGACAAGTGCACGGTACCATACATTCCGAATTGGGCCACCGAGGGTCGAAAAGATATCTGCCGATGACTCGCCATCGACATGGCGGCCAAGAGAAACGCTGACCGCTCGCTTAAAGCCGTTGCGATGTCTGCTTGGCACTTTTCGGAAGTGCCGTAATGTCCGACTTAAGTCCGGAATCCGCGTCAAAGCGGAGATCCACCAGGGGTTGTCCATACCCAGTAGGACCGGCGGAAATACCGTCCGCCTCGCTCTTCGCTTAAGCAACTGAAATTACTCGCGGTGAACATTGCGATGAAACTCGTATTCACCAAAGAGCTAACCAATTTTCCAAGGGGCAATCATTGCGGTCCTACTTTCGGCCGCGAGGCTTTGACGGAGACTGTCGTTTCGGAGATGCCTTCTTATTTTTGCGATCGCGCATCACATTCATTGTTTGAAGAATTTGAGGGTCGTTATAAAGCTGGTCGTACTGCATCGTTACAACGCGACGGCTTGGGGGATGCGCCGCCTCGTACAATGAAAGCAACTGTATGAATCCAGAAATGCGGTTGAGATGATCCTCAAAGAGTTGAATCAGGTGATCCAAATATTCTGCAGAGCAAACTCGCACCTTATTGATCGGGCGCGGTGTAAATTTGGCATACTGTCCTAAGCGTCCAACGGAAATATTGTGTGCGCCACGCTTGAAGCCGTCTGTTGGATTTAGAAGCAGGATGGCATTTGGTATATCCCTTGAATAACCCATGCCCCAGTGTGCGAGCTTGTGGCGCTCAGATGCTAATTCTCCGCTTAGGGTAGCGATAGCGTTGAAGAGCTCGCCGTATTTTGGTTCTAACCCCATTCGAACCGCCGTGTTTAGTGCTGCATTGGCGGCGCCAGAACTTTTGATAGATGCATACATCTCCATTGCTACCCGTATGTCGCCCTTAACGGCGTAGAGGGCCACACTTGCAGTGAAGGCTTCGATCATCGACCAAATCGATATGCAACGCGTTACCCTGCTTAGTACTTCCGGAGGGCAGGAGGCGACATCGACGGGGTCGAAAGAATAGTTGGCCTTGGAATTTACCTGGGCCAAGGTTTTCATTTTCATGTTTGAAAATATCCGATCCGCAAAAGACCCTGTTAATTAAGCTGGATCAGCCTCGACCCGACAAATAGCGCAAACGACGACGTTGGATAAGGACCCGGCGACTGGATTATTTTTGCATCAATATCCGCGACTTTAAGCGCGCGTTGCAGTTTGGTTGCCCCTTCCGGTGGGGTAGACGCGTCAGGTACCTCTATGAACACGCCGCCGCCCTTCGCATTTCCAAGAAACTGTTCTCCGATCCCATTGGGCCTAGCTCCGGAAAGGATGAGAGCTGACCTAATGCTTTCGGCGAAATGCAAAGCTTCCATGTCCTATGCGAGAAAAGACAGCCGAAACGTCAGGCCTTGCAACTCATCAGATTGACCGATGAGCAATCGCTGTTGATTGGGAGTTAGTCCTCTCGGTGTATCTGAAAAGATGGGTTTATCGTTGCCCGCCTGCTTGGGGTTGGTCGGGCTTGAGTCCCTTGGCACGCCGGTGACGCCTTTGATTATTTCGGTCCTTATGTAGCTTTCCGTCGCTCCCCACCCAGTGACGACAATAGCAATTCCAAAAATAAGGGTGACGCATATCCAGCCGAGTACCGCGATCGATTTGCTTCTAGGTGGCGCTGAAGCAGGGCGACTAACTGCGGCAACGTAGAGAAGGCTTACTACAGCGAGAGTCGGCGAAAAGTAGGGCCACAATAGAACGTCTGCAGCTGGAGCAGCCAAGCTGCTTGATGACCTCGCAACAAGAAGCCAGTAATCAAACTTGGACTGCCAACCCGGCACACCCCAAAAAACGGCAAACGCGAAGCCAAGCCAGCCGGGAATCTTGAACTGGCCCAGGAAAACGATGCTCGCGTACCGCAGCCACCAATCCCTAGACCTCGGGACCGGCTGTTCCGAATCGCTCATGCATCGTTTTCTCCGCGCCCGAAAACCTAGTCTCAACCTGCAGTAGGTGACAAGCGGCTCGGACCGCCTCTAGCGGTTAAAATCGACTTTTGGTGAGTCGCAAAAGGTAAATCCAAATCGCGAAATGCCTAAATACTCAATGTTTTCAACGTTTTTTAAGCATTGACGAGAGGATTGGGCATCCGCTTGCGGGTGCGCGGATCGAGCGTGTCGATGAAACCGGTTTCGCGGAAATCGCCGGCGTCCCCCATCCGCCAGGAAATCCCGAGCGTCGGATCGGCGATCGAGAACGTGATGGTCCAGCCGCCATTGTGACGCGAGAACGCGGCGATCGGGGCGTTGACGGAATCTTCCTTCGGGATGCGCGGCACCGACACCGGCGGCAAAGCCGCGAGCTTCTGCGGCGCCTCGGCAGTTTTAGCGGCGACGTCCGGCGGCGCCTTACCCGACGTGCCGTTCAGGAACACGTCGTCGACCATCTGGTCGAAGTAAACCGGTATCTGCTTGTGCTTGACGGTGTCAGCCATTTCACTGACCAGCCGGCGCGTGTGCTGCGCGACCTGCACGAGGTTCTCGCCGGGCTGCAGCAGTTCCTTCGCAAAGGTTCGCGTGAACACTGAATTCGGGTTGGCGTCGTCGTTCGAGAGGCGATCGAGCGCGGTCTGCCGGGGACCTGCCGAAAACACGGAGAATACGCCCTCCGGCAATTGCGTCATTGGCGCGAGCCCGCCGCCGCCGGTGACCGCGCGGGTGCCGCTGCGCTCGAACGGATTGTTGCGGCAGGCGTCGAACACCAGGATCGCGGTGCGCACCTTCTTGTTCTGCAGCCGCTCGATGATGCGGTCGGCGAGCACGGAGGCGTCGCGCACCAACTCTTCCTGCCCCTCGGTCGCGGCGGGCACGTCGGTCGGCAGCAAAAAGTTCTGGCCCGCGATCTCGAAGCCGTGCCCGGCATAGAAGAAGAACGCGGTGTCGCCCGGCTCGACCGCCCGGTCGAACGCCAGCAACGTTTCGGAAAACGCCTGCCGGTTCTGGTTCTCCGCCACCATGACGGAAAAGCCGAGCTGTTTTAGCGTATCGCCCATGGTGCCGGCGTCGTTGACCGCCTTCTGCAATTTGGGAACGTTCTTGTAGTCGTTGTTGCCGATCACCAGCGCAACGCGTTTTTCGGCGTAGGCGGGGGTGGCGAACGCCGCGGCCGCAACGCCGATCATCGCCAAAAATCCCGAAAGCCAGCGCATCATCGCATTCCCCGTTTGCACGGCCAATCCGCGGCTCGTGCGACCGCTTCATGCCATAGTCGGAACACCGCCGTCGCCGGTTCAATCCGGCGCGCGGGTTCAATTGGATGCGGCGGGACGCGGGCTCCATCGGCGGATGATCGGCCCGGCGAAATTCAGCATGAACGCCCACAGCGCCCACCTCGGATCCACAAAGCGGGCGGCGATCGCGACCAGCGAGGACACGATCAACAGCACGACTGACATCTGCCGGCGCTGCAGCTGATCGCCCTGCTCCAGATGCGGGGTGATGAAGATCAGGCGTAGACCGACGGCTGCAATCAGCAGCGTGTGACCGGCGTAAAGCCAGATCGCCGGCGCATGCTGCGCAAAGCGGCCGACGATGATGGTGGTGAAGGGTACGCAGGTGATCAGCAGCAGATAGAGCAGCCACCAATTGACGTATTCGCGTCCGACATATTCGGCGCGCGAGCGCACCTCGACATTGGAGAGCCAGCGCAATCCGAGCACCCCGAAACTCAGCACGTAGGGAAGGAATTTCGGCCACAGGCCGGCGACCCCGTACAGCAGTTCGCCGCCATCCTTGGGATGAAAATCATCCGGCAGCCGCACATCCAAAATGAGCAGCGTCATGGCGACGGCGAAGATTCCATCGCTGAGCGCATCGAGACGGGCCTTGGCGAACATGGCGATTCTCCCCCAAACGGACCGCCACAATTTGTGTCACAGCCGGGCAAATTGCCGCAAGATTCACCGCACCGGGCACCGGCATGCGCGCCGCCCGAGGCATCCCCTAAGCCCCCGAGGCTTCGCGCTGCGGAGCGCATCATTTGACCGGGAAATGACAGTCCGGCCGTTATTTGTGCGAAAACATTAAGCTTTTTCGGCCATTTGGCGCGTTCCAAGATTGACTTTGGCCGTTTCGACCCTATGTTTGCCGACAATGCGGCCTTGGATCGAGACGCGATTCCCTAGGTTTGCCGCTCGTCTGCGTAAGTCAGAACCCCCAGCTTTTCAAAGCGCGCCGTTTCGGGGTTGAACGCGACAGCCTTTTTACTTTCGATTCCGAACGGCGGTGTCGATCAGAGGCTCAATGTCTTTTTCCCATCTCGGTCTTTCCGACAAGGTGCTCGCCGCAGTTGCGGCCACCGGCTACACCACCCCTACCCCCATTCAGGAACAGGCGATCCCCCACGTTCTGGCGCGGCGCGACGTTCTCGGCATCGCCCAGACCGGCACCGGCAAGACCGCGGCCTTCGTCCTTCCGATGCTCACGCTGCTGGAAAAGGGCCGCGCCCGGGCCCGAATGCCCCGCACCCTCATCCTCGAACCGACCCGCGAACTCGCCGCCCAGGTCAAGGAACAGTTCGACAAATACGGCGCCGGACAGAAGCTCAACGTTGCGCTGTTGATCGGCGGCGTCTCGTTCGGCGATCAGGACAGCAAATTGACGCGCGGCGTCGACGTGCTGATCGCGACCCCGGGCCGGCTACTCGATCATACCGAGCGCGGCGGATTGCTGCTCACCGGCGTTGAACTTCTGGTCATCGACGAAGCCGACCGCATGCTGGACATGGGCTTCATCCCCGACATCGAACGGGTCTGCAAGCTGGTCCCCTTCACCCGCCAGACCCTGTTCTTCACCGCGACGATGCCGCCCGAAATCGCGCGCATCACCGAAACCTTCCTGCACAATCCGCAAAAGATCGAAGTCTCCAGGCCCGCGACCACCGCTGTCGGCGTGTCCCAGTTCCAGGTCAGCGTCGGCCGCGAGCCGCACGAGAAACGTGACGTTCTCCGTCGCCTGCTGCGCGACGCCAAGGATCTCAACAACGCGATTATCTTCTGCAATCGCAAGCGGGAAGTCGCGGTCGTTTACAAATCGCTGCAGAAGCACGGCTTCAGTGTCGGCGCCCTGCATGGCGACATGGATCAGTCGGCGCGCACAGCGGCACTCGACCAGTTCCGCAAGGGCGAGATTCCGCTCTTGGTCGCCTCCGACGTCGCCGCCCGCGGCCTCGATATCCCCGCCGTCAGTCACATCTTCAATTTCGACGTTCCCCATCATGCCGACGACTACGTTCACCGCATCGGCCGCACCGGCCGCGCCGGACGCACCGGCACCGCGATCTCGATGGTGACCTCGCTCGACCACAAGTCGATCGTGGCGATCGAGAAGCTGATCGGCCAGGCCATTCCGAAGGCCGAAGGCGACTTCAGCGTTCGCTCCGAGCCCTCCGATGAACAGCCCCGCCAATCGCGCGGACGCGAAGGATCAAGGGAACGCTCAAGAGACGGATCACACGACGGACCCAGAGAAGAAGCGCGAGAGGGCTCGCGGGAAGGTTCGCGCGGCGGCCGCAACAAGCCGCGCCGCGAACGTGAACCGCGACGCGCCGGCGGCGGTGGCCGCGGTCCGAAGCCGCAGCCTGAAGCGCCGGTCGAGGCGTTCACGCCTCCGACCCCTGCTCCGGCTTCCCGCGTGCCTTCGATCGGCCGCGCCGAACCGCGGCGAACCCAGCGCGAGCCGGATGCGGAGCCGGCGGATCATTCGCATCTCCCGGCATTCCTGCTGAGGCCCGTTCGCGCCCGCGTGTGAGCAACTGCGAAGGCCGGGGAACCCGTTTACCCGGCGTTCATTCTCCTCCCTTAACCTGCCGCCGATAATTTTAGTAATTGCCGCTGCCAGCAAGGCGGCGCTGCACGTCATTGGGGACGGATCAGTGGTGAAGCTGCTGGACGAACACGAACGCACGCTGGCCTTCGCCGAAGTCGCGTTGGGCCAGATCAAATCGCTCCGGCAGACCGCTGTCCCCCGCAATTATGAAATCTGGTACGTCTACGCCACCGGCTACAATGCCCCCCTCAACAAGATCATCAACGAGACGCTGGCGCGCAACGGCCGGCTGAGCGAAGCCGACCTCGAACAAATCTACGAGACCTACCTCTCCCACATCAAGACCTCCGAACGCATCGACAAGGTCGGCGCGCGCGTGATCGGCGAAATCGACGACGTGATGAACCTCATCACCGAGGCGCTCGGAATGTCGGCCAACTACGACGCCAGCCTGGCCGGCGCCAGCCAGAAACTCTCCGATGCCAAGCAGCCTCACCAGATCAAGGCGGTGGTCGAACAACTGATGAAGTCGACCCGCGAGATGCGCGACACCAACAAGGCGCTGGAAAACCGGCTGTCGCTGTCGAAGAACGAAATCAGCAATTTGCAGCACAGCCTCGAGGCGATCCGCGCCGAGAGCCTGACTGATCCGCTCACCGGGCTCGGCAACCGCAAATATTTCGACCGCTCGATCGAGATGGCGGTGCAGACGGCGCTGGCCACCGGCGAGCCGTTGTCGCTTTTGATGTTCGACATCGACCACTTCAAATCGTTCAACGACAGCTACGGCCACCTCACCGGCGATCAGGTGCTGCGGCTGGTCGGCTTGTCGCTGAAGCAGACCATCAAGGGCCAGGACATCACCGCCCGCTATGGCGGCGAGGAATTCGCGGTCGTGCTGCCCAACACCGCGCTGCGCCAGGCGCTGACGGTCGCCGATCACATTCGCCGCGCCGTGATGGCGAAGGAATTGAAGAAGAAATCGACCGGCGAAATCCTGGGCCGGGTCACGATCTCGGTCGGCGTTTCCATGCTGAAGCCGGGAGACGATACGGATTCGCTGATCGAACGCGCCGACGCCTGCCTCTACGCCGCCAAACGCAACGGCCGCAACCGCGTGATCTGCGAAGCCGACCCCGAATACGCCGCCGAGACCCGCAGCCAGGTGGCTTGAGCGTTAATCCATCGTCATCCCTGCGTAACGGCTTCGCCGGTATCGCTGGAGGTGCCGTCGCGCTTGCGACGGCCTCGAAGGATGGGCTGCAAGCACCGTCGCAAGTCATCCTTCGAGGCTCGCAAGTGCTCGCACCTCAGGATGACGACTTCCCTCGCTTCGCTGGCTTCTTCTTTGCCACGGGCCTCTTGGCCACCAGCTTCTTCGCCACCGCCTTCTTGACTGCCGCCTTCGCCGACTTGCGTGCTTTCGGGCGCTTGCGCAACGCCGCGCGCTGCGCGGCTGCCAGCGCCGCCCTCGCCCACTCCGCCAGTTCCTCGGAATCGTCGAACAGGCGCGCCGGCAATTGCCAGTACGAGTTCACCGTCACAGTCTTGGCACGGGTTTGATACGAAAACGGCTTTGAACCCTCGGCCTCGAACTTCGGAATGCTCGCTTTGTCGGCGCGGAAATACAGTCCGGCGCGCAGCGCCAGCGCGAAATTGGTGCCGTCGGCGGAGATGCCGAAGCCGGAGAACATCTTCCGGATGGTCACCGGGCCGAAATCCGCAAACAGGTCGATCAGGAAATCGCGGTCCATGGTGGCGCCAGTTCTACGACGTCATCCTGAGGTGCGAGCCTCGAAGGATGACTTGCGAAGGTGCTTGCTGCCCATCCTTCGAGGCCGTCGCAAGCGCGACGGCACCTCAGGATGACGCCAGCGTGCGCGGCAAGGAGACTTACAGCTTCGCAGCCGTCAGCTGCACCGACTCACCGCAACCGCAGGCGCCGGTCTGGTTCGGGTTGTTGAAGATGAACTGCGACTGCATCTTGTCGGCCTTGTAGTCCATCTCGGTGCCGAGCAGGAACAACACCGCTTTGGGATCGACCAGGATCTTGACACCCTTGTCTTCGACGACCTCGTCGGTCGGACGTACCTCGTGGGCGTATTCCACGGTGTAGGACTGCCCGGCGCAACCACCGTTCTTGATCCCGACGCGCAGACCGACGATCTCCGAATCGGCACGCTTGGTCAACTCCGTGATCCGCTGGGCTGCGGCCTCGGTCAGTTTCATGACCTGCGGGCGCGGCCGTGGCTTCGGCTTGGCGGAGGGTGTGGGTGAAGCGGGTGTCATGTCAGTCATGTGATCATTCCCAGCGGCAAATCAAAGCCGATCTTCGCGAACAGATTAAGCCAAATCCCCTAACGCTTCACATCTCACCACATATTGAGGACGAGGCGGGCCTCGTCGGACATCCGGTCCGGCGTCCACGCCGGGTCCCACACCAGATTGACGTTGACGACACCGACGCCGGGAACGCTGGCGACCGCGTTTTCCACCATGGTCGGCAATTCACCGGCCGCCGGACAGTTCGGCGTGGTCAGCGTCATCATGACGTCGACGCTGCGGTCGTCCTTGAAGTCGACCTTGTAGATCAGGCCGAGCTCATAGATATCGGCCGGAATTTCCGGATCGAACACCGTCTTCAGCGCGGCCACGATCTCGCCGCCGAGCCGCTCGGTCTCCTCCGGCGGCAGCGCCGAGATGGTTTCCATATTGGCTGATTTGACTTCGGCTGTATCGGTCATGAAAACAATTCCCGCGCCTTGATCAGCGCCTGTGCCAGATGGTCGACTTCTTCTCTTGTATTATACATCCCAAACGACGCGCGGCAGGTGGCTGTGACATTGAACCGCTCTAAAAGCGGCATCACGCAATGGGTGCCGGCGCGCACCGCAATGCCCTGGCGGTCGATCACGGTCGCGACATCGTGAGGATGGGCGCCCTTCATCTCGAACGAGATCACCGGACCCTTGCCCTTTGCGGTGCCGATCAGGCGCAGCGAATTGATCTCGCGCAGGCGGCCGTCGGCGTAGGTCAGAAGATCCTGCTCGTGGGCGGCGATGCGCTCCTTGCCGATCGAATTGACGTAGTCGATCGCAGCGCCCAACCCGATCGACTCCACGATCGCGGGCGTGCCGGCCTCGAATTTATGCGGCGGATCGCCATAGGTGACCCACTCCCTTGCGACCTCGCGGATCATCTCGCCGCCGCCGTTGTACGGGCGCATCGCGACCAGGAGATCATGCTTGGCGTAGAGCACGCCGATCCCGGTCGGGCCGTACAGCTTGTGGCCGGTGAAGACGTAGAAATCGGCGTCGATATCCTGCACGTCGATCGCAAGGTGCACGGCGGCCTGGCTGCCGTCGACCAGCACCGGAATGCCTCTGTTATGCGCGAGTTTTACAACATCCTTGACCGGCACGATGGTGCCGAGCGCGTTCGACATCTGCGTGATCGCGACCAGTTTTGTGCGCGGCGTCAGCAGCTTTTCGAACTCCTCGATCAGAAAGTTGCCTTCGTCGTCGACCGGCGCCCATTTGATCACGGCGCCGTGGCGTTCCCGCAGAAAATGCCAGGGCACGATGTTGGAATGGTGCTCCATGATCGAGATGACGATCTCGTCGCCCTCGCCGATATTGGGTTCGCCCCACGACGACGCCACGAGGTTGATCGCCTCGGTGGCGTTGCGGGTGAAGACGATCTCTTCGCTGCGGCGCGCGTTGAGGAATTTTGCCACTTTCGCGCGGCCGCCCTCGTAGGCTTCCGTCGCGGCGTTAGCGAGGTAATGCAGCCCGCGATGCACGTTGGCATATTCGCTTTTGTAGGCTTCCATCATGCGGTCGAGCACCGCATTCGGTTTCTGCGCCGATGCAGCGTTGTCGAGATAGACCAGCGGCTTGCCGTAGACTTTCATGGCCAGCGCCGGGAAATCCTCCCGTACTCGGGCGACATCATAGGAACCGTTCAGGACTGCCGGATGCATGGTCACGCCCTCGCCTCCAGCCAGCGCTGCGCCGCGGAGATCGCGAGTTCACGCAAGGTGTCGTTGACGATGGATTCGATCGCCTCGCCGACAAAGGCCTGGATCAGCAGCGCCTGGGCTTCCTTCTCGGACAGCCCGCGGGCGCGCAGATAAAACAGCAGGCTCTCGTCGAGCGCGCCGGTGGTGGCGCCATGGCCGCAGGTGACGTCGTCGGCAAAGATTTCCAGTTCCGGCTTGTTGTCGGCCTCGGCCTCATCGGACAACAGCAACGCGCGGGTCATCATCTTGGCGTCGGTTTTCTGCGCCTTGGGGCGCACGATGATGCGGCCCTGGAACACCGAATGGGCGCGGTCATCGACGACGGCGCGAAAGACTTCACGGCTGTCGCAATGCGGCACCGCATGATCGAGGAACAGCGTGGTGTCGGCGTGCTGGCGGCCGTTGAGCAAATTGACGCCGTTGGTCTCGACCTTCGAGCCCTCGCCCGCGAAGGCGATGATGGCCTGATAACGGCTGACATTGGCGCCCGAGGCCATGCCAAACGTGTTGAAATGCGCGTGTGCGCCAAGCGTCACGACGGCGGACGAAATGTTGAAGGCGTCGCGGCCGTCTTCGACCAGACGAACGTGGTCGAGCCGCGAATTGTTGCCGATCGAGACGATCAGGGAATCGTGCGCCTGATACGCCTTGGCGCCATCGGCGGCGATATAGCTTTCCACCAGCGTGGCACCGGCATCCTTGCCGAGACGGAGCATCGAGCGGGTAAACATCGCCGCCGGCGTGCCGCCGCTGGCGATGTGGACGATATGCAATGGCTGCGTCAGCACGGCGCCATCGGCGACGTCGATCACCATTCCGTCCGTCATCATCGCGCTGTTGAGCGCGACCATCGGATTGGAATTGTCGGGTGCGAACAATTGCGCGTGGAGCGCGGCATCGCCGGCTTCCAGCACCTCGCGCAGGGTGCGAATGCCAAGTCCCTTTTCGGGATTGCCGAGTTCGGACAGTTTTGGCGCAAACACGCCGTCCACCAGCACCAGGCGCCGCACACCCGCAATCGCATGCAGCTTCAACGCCGAACCGGCGCGCGTCAGCGCGGGCGCGTCGGGCGCCGGCGCCAGCGGCAGCACCTCGCGCATCAACGCGCGCAGATCGGTATATTTCCAGTCTTCGATCCGCCGGTGCGGCAGGCCCGCGCGATCGTAGGCGTCAAACGCCTGCCGCCTGTGATCGGAGACCTTCCCGGTACCGGCAAGCCGGTCGCGCGCGATGGTGAAAGCGTCGCTCATCGCACGTCCGGTTTCGGTCTTTGCCACAACAACGTTCATTATCAAATCCGTCTGGCGTCAGGCTGCATCTTCGAACTGGGCATAGCCGGAAGCCTCGAGCTCCAGCGCCAGTTCCTTGTCGCCGCTTTTGACGACCTTGCCCTTCGACATCACGTGCACGAAATCAGGCACGATGTAGTTGAGCAGCCGCTGGTAGTGCGTGATCACGACCATGGCCCGATCCGGCGAACGCAGCGCATTGACGCCGTCGGCGGCGACCCTGAGCGCGTCGATGTCGAGGCCGGAATCCATCTCGTCGAGGATACAGACGGCCGGCTCGAACAGCGCCATCTGCAAAATCTCGTTGCGCTTCTTCTCGCCGCCGGAAAATCCGACATTGACGCCGCGGCGCAGCATCTCCTGCGGGATGTTCAAGCGGGCTGCGACCTCGCGGACCTTCTTCAGAAAGTCCGGGGTGGAGAATTCGCTCTCGCCGCGCGCCTTGCGCTGCGCGTTCAGCGCGGTGCGCAGAAAATTCATGGTGGCGACGCCGGGAATCTCGACCGGATACTGGAACGCCAGGAACACGCCCTTGGCGGCGCGCTGGTCCGGCGACATTTCCAGCAGGTTCTCGCCCCTAAACAGGATTTCGCCGCCAGTGACTTCATAGCCCGGCTTGCCGGCGATGACGTGGGACAGCGTCGATTTGCCGGAGCCGTTCGGCCCCATGATCGCGTGCACCTCGCCCGGATTCACCGAGAGCGACAGCCCGTGGAGAATTTCGCGCTCCTCGACCCGGACCTGGAGATTTTTGACTTCAAGTAATGACATTCTCATCTTTCCCAAATCGTCATCCTGAGGTGCGAGCCGCTTTCGGCGAGCCTCGAAGGATGGTTTTCGTTTCCGCGGCCATCCTTCGAGGCCTGCTTCGCAGGCGCCTCAGGTTGACGACCTCTGCTATCCAACCGAACCTTCAAGGCTGATCGAGATCAGCTTCTGCGCTTCCACCGCAAACTCCATCGGCAGTTGCTGCAGCACGTCCTTCACGAATCCGTTGACGACGAGGCCGACGGCTTCTTCCTGGCTGAGCCCGCGCTGCACGCAGTAGAACAGCACGTCTTCCGAAATCTTCGACGTCGTCGCCTCATGCTCGAACAGCGCCGACGAATTTTTGGCTTCCACATACGGCACGGTGTGCGCACCGCATTTGTCGCCGATCAAAAGCGAATCGCAGGCGGTGAAATTGCGCGCGCCGGTCGCCTTGCGGTGCGCAGTGACGAGGCCGCGATAGGTGTTTTGCGAAACGCCGGCGGCGATGCCCTTGGAGATGATTCGGCTCGTCGTATTCTTGCCGAGATGGATCATCTTGGTGCCGCTATCGACCTGCTGGTGGCCATTCGAAATCGCAATCGAGTAGAACTCGCCGCGAGAATTGTCGCCACGCAGGATGCAGCTCGGATATTTCCAGGTGATCGCCGATCCCGTCTCGACCTGGGTCCATGAGATCTTTGAATTATTGCCGCGGCAATCGCCACGCTTGGTGACGAAATTGTAGATACCGCCTTTTCCTTCGGAATTGCCGGGGTACCAGTTCTGCACCGTCGAATATTTGATCTCGGCGTCGTCGAGCGTAACCAGTTCGACCACGGCGGCGTGCAGCTGGTTCTCGTCGCGCTGCGGCGCGGTGCAGCCTTCGAGATAGCTGACGTAAGCGCCCTTGTCGGCGATGATCAGCGTGCGCTCGAACTGGCCGGTGTTGCGCTCGTTGATACGGAAATAAGTCGACAGCTCCATCGGGCAGCGCACGCCAGGCGGCACGTAGACGAACGAGCCGTCGGAAAACACCGCCGAGTTCAGTGTCGCGAAATAATTGTCCGAGGTCGGCACGACCGTGCCGAGATACTTCTTCACCAGCTCAGGGTGCTCGCGGATCGCCTCCGAGATCGGCATGAAGATCACGCCGGCCTGCTTCAGCTCCTTCTGGAACGTGGTCGCGACCGAAACCGAATTGAACACGGCATCGACCGCGATCTTTCGCTGACCTTCGGGTCGTACGACGCCTTCGAGCACCTCGACTTCGCGCAAGGGAATGCCGAGCTTCTCATAGGTCTTGAGAATTTCAGGATCGATCTCGTCGAGCGAGGCGACCTGCTTCTTCGGCTTCGGCGCCGAGTAGTAATAGAGATCCTGGTAGTCGATCTTGGGGTAGTTGACCCGCGCCCAGGTTGGCTCGGTCATCGTCAGCCAGCGGCGATAGGCCTCCAGACGCCATTCCAGCATCCAGGCCGGCTCGTTCTTCTTGGCGGAAATGAAGCGGACGGTGTCTTCCGAAAGCCCCTTGGGGGCCTTGTCGGACTCGATCAGCGTCTCGAATCCATATCGATATTGATCGACGTCGATCCGCCTGACGCGGTCGACCGTCTCTTGTACGGCAGCCATTCCATCCTCCGCTCGCGGTTTCAAGGACCGCGGTGGATCAATTCGATAGTCTATTACGATGCTTTTGGGACGAAATCACGCGCTTAGAACCGTTCAAGCTGTGTTTCGTCGTCCCCCTCTAAGTAGGGTATTGGCAAGCTTTCGCCAAGCCTTAAGCGTCAGATCAATGTCTTCCTGAGAGGTAGACCAGCCCAGACTGAGCCGCACCGCTCCCTGCGCCAGCTCCGGGCTGAGGCCCATCGCGGCCAGCACGTGCGACGGCTGAACTTTTCCCGATGAGCACGCCGAGCCGGAGGATACCGCAATACCGTCGAGATCGAACCCGATCACGGCGGTTTCCGCCTTCAGCCCGGGAACGGTGAACAGAGCGGTATTCGGTAACCGCGGAACGTCGTCCGAGAACACGATCATCCCCTGGGTTTGGCGCAGACCCTCTTCGAGCCTGTCCCGGAGGCCCTGCAATCGAACAGCGTCCCCTTGCAGCGCCGCCATGGCGGCCTTTGTGGCGGCACCAAATGCCGAAATGCCGGCGACATTCTCGGTGCCGGCGCGGCGGCCGAGTTCCTGCCCGCCGCCGCGCAACAGTGGCTCCAGCCCTTGCACACCATCGGCCAGAACGACCGCGCCTACACCCTTTGGGCCACCAATCTTGTGCGCCGACAGCGTTACCAGATCGGCTTGCATCGAATTGATATCAAAGGAGATTTTTCCGAACGCCTGGATCGCATCGACATGCAGCAGGCCGCCCGCCGCATGGACAATTTCGGCTACCTCGGCGACCGGCTGCACTGCGCCGGTTTCGTTGTTGGCCAGCATCACCGACACCAGCGCCGGCGGGCTGCCGTCGAGCAGCTGGCGCAAGCGGTCGAGATCCAGCAGGCCGGAACGCGTGACCGCGATAGTCCCGATCGCTTCCGCCTGAAACCGTCCTCCTGCCAGCACTGAGGCGTGCTCGATGGCCGAGACCAGCAATCTCTGCACCGGAAGACCGGCGCCCCGTCGCAAGCCCGGCGTCAGCGCCAGCGCGTTGGCCTCGGTCCCGCCTGAGGAAAACACCACCCCCTCGGGCCGGGCGGCGACAACCGCGGCGACCGCAGCCCTTGCTTCCTCGACCAACCGCCGCGCCTTGCGACCCTCGGCGTGCACCGAGGACGGGTTGCCGCTGATATCGCAAGCGCCCGCCATCGCTGCCCTGGCCTCAGGGCGGAGCGGCGTGGTCGCATTCCAGTCGAGATAGACGCGTTCGGGCATGCGCCGTCTTAGCACCTTTCCTGTGGCCGCCAATCATCGCGCCGGCTGGCTGCTCGCCCTCACCGGCATCGCTGCTATCGACGCGCCCATCTTCAATCCGAACAACGGTCTCAAGATAGGGACCCGCCGAACGATCTCATAGGTCAACACGCAGGCCGCGACCGTGCCTGCAACCACGATGCTCGCTTCAAGCCATGCCGGGAGATCCTGCCCATGCAACGCGTGGGCGATCACGATGATCGCGGTCTGATGCACGATGTAATACGGGAAGATCGCATCGGTGAAATAGCGCCGCGCGGCCGAATCCGCCGTGAGCCAGCGCCGCGCGAAGCCAAGCACCGCGACCATGCACAGCCATTGATAGAAGCCGTAGGCAATGCCGGCATAGACCTTCAGCGGTATTCCGCCGTCCCTCGTTGACCGCAGGGCGAGAAACGACAGAAAGCAGCCCGCCGCCAGCGACAGTGCCAGCCAGCGCTGACGCTCGATTGCGTCCCAGACCGCGCCGGCGCGGGCCAGCACGAAGCCGAACAGGAACACGGTTGCGAACAGCGCGTGATTGTACCAGTCGCCGAACAGCGCATGCGTCGATGGAAACACCGGGAACAGCTCCAGACGGTAGGTCACAAAAAGCAGCGACGGCGCGACCAGCAGCAATACGCCCGATAGCGCGGAGGTGAGCTTGCGCTCGATCCAGTCGACAACGCCGGGAACCGCCGCCAACACGGTGCCCAAAGCCATGGTGTAGACCCACAGATAGACTACGAACCAGAGATGGTTCCACGTCGGCATCACGATGCAGGGGTTCGGGCAGAATTACGCGCCGAACGCCAGATAGTGCCGCAGATAGAAATCGACGAAGCCGGCCGGATAACCGATGCTCTCAACGATCTGCTCATAAGCCTGCGGCGGCACAACCACCAACATGCCGAACATCAGTGGGATCATCAGCCGCGCCGACCTCGATCGCAGCAGCGGACCCAGCGCGTATTTCCGCAGCATGAAACGCGTCGCGACGCCCGAGACCAGAAACAACAGTTCCAGCCGCCAGGGGTTGAGCACCAGCATCAGCGGTTCCAGCGCGGTGATGCGATGCGCGCTCTTGATGTGAAAGCCCGAGGAAACGTAGAGCATGCCGACGTGGTAGAAGATCAGGAGGCCGAAGGCTGCGATCCGCACCCAGTCGAGGTCGATCCGCCGTTCCGCCCGCGTGAAATCGGGTGATTGTGTTATGGTCTGCTGCTGCATGGCTCGATCTCCGAATACGCCTGGAACACGATGACTGACGTCAAAAATGCGCCTGTTAGCCGCGGCGTCGAGCCGGTTTGGGATGAAAACCAGCCGGTTTGGGACGAGACGGCATCGTCCGGGACGAGCGGCTTGTTACGAGGGTTCACCGGCGCGGACTGGCTGGTCTACGCCGCGGTCGCGGCGGTCGCGCTTGCGATCGGCTTCGTGAACGCACTATCGGCCGCGGACGACATTGCCCGGCGCGGCGGTCCCTACGACCTCAAGACGCCGCTGCTCTGGGAGATGACCAGCGTTGCCGTCATCGTCCTGCTGGCGCCGGTCCTGCTCGCCATCGTCAGGCTAATCCGCAAGGAAGCCCGTTGGCCGGTTCGTATCGCGCTGACAATCGCAGCAATCGTCGTCTTCGCCGCGGTGCACATCACAGGGATGGTGGCGTTGCGCAAACTGGTGCTGTGGATGCTCGGCGGTGCCTATGATTTCCACTTTTCGCTGGCGATCCTGATCTACGAGTTCCGTAAGGATGTGGTCACCTGCTTGTTGATCGGGGGCGCCATGTGGCTGATCGACAGCCGCCACGAGACGCAGCGGTCGCAGCCAGTCGTGCCAGCGGCAGGACTTCCGCGCGCCGCACCGCACATGGTCTGGCTTCGCGACGGCTCGACCCGCATCCGGATCGAACCAAAGGAAATCATCTGGATCAGTTCCGCCGGCAATTACGTCGAGTACAGCCTCGCCGACGGCCGCAATCATCTGGTGCGCGGGACGCTGGCGGCGGCCGAGTCTCAATTGGCACGATACAATCTGGCGCGCGTTCACCGCACCCGGCTTGTCAATCTCGATCGGGTGAAGGCGGTCGAATTGAAGCCCTCCGGCGACTTCGAGCTGACCTTCGACACCGGGCAGACGGTTGCCGGCAGCCGTCGTTACAAGAACGCGATCGCCTCGCTTGAACGCGTCACCGCTCCAAGCTGAGCCAAGGCCTCGCTATGCCGAGGCCGAAGCTACCGAAGGCTAAAAACAAATCTTCGAAATCCTTCAAATGCTTACCGGGATCATCGGATTCGCGATTGCGGCGTCCGGGGCGCACAAAACCCTTGCTTTTTGCCCCTCGCCTCATGCTAGAACGCGGCCTCCAGTTCACCGCGCGCCGCTCGCGCATCGCCCGACGACGCCTGATCACCCTTTCCATGAGCCACTTTGTCTGCGCAGCCGCCGATGAAGTCAGCACAAATCGGTTGATTGCCGAAGGGATCAATCAAGGGATCACTGATGCCTGAAGTTATTTTCACCGGCCCCGCAGGCCGCCTCGAAGGCCGTTATCATCCGGCCAAGCAGAAGAATGCACCGATTGCGATGGTGCTGCATCCGCATCCGCAGTTTCGCGGCAGCATGAATCACCCGATCGTCTATCAGGTCTATTACGCCTTCGCCGCGCGCGGATTTTCCGTGCTGCGTTTCAATTTTCGCGGCGTCGGCCGCAGCCAGGGATCGTTCGACCATGGCACCGGCGAATTGTCCGATGCGGCTTCCGCGCTCGATTGGGCGCAGACCATCAATCCTGAAGCGCGCGCCTGCTGGGTCGCGGGCTTTTCGTTCGGCGCCTGGATCGGCATGCAGCTCTTGATGCGCCGTCCCGAAGTCGAAGGCTTTATTTCGATCGCGCCGGAGCCGAACCGTTACGATTTTTCGTTTCTCGCGCCGTGCCCCTCGTCCGGTCTGATCGTCCATGGCGAAAAGGACATCGTGGCGCCGGCGAAGGACGTCACCACGCTGGTCGAGAAACTGAAGACCCAAAAGGGCATCGTGATCGACCAGCAAACCATTCCCGGCGCTAACCATTTCTTCGAAGACAAGATGGAGCCGCTGATGGAGACGGTGACCGGCTATCTCGACATGCGGCTCGCCAACGTCCGCTAGCGGCTGAACCCGCCGTGACCGCCTTTGTTGCCCTGTTGCGCGCGGTGAATGTCGGCGGCACCGGCAAACTGCCGATGAGCGACCTGAAGGAAATGTTCGAGGCGCTGGGGTTTGGCGGCGTCCGCACCTACATCGCCAGCGGCAATGTCGTGTTCACCAGCCGCAAATCCGAAGCAGCGGTGAAATCGGCGCTTCAAAAGCAGCTTGAAGCCTATGCCGGCAAACCGGTCGGCGTGCTGGTGCGATCCCTGGCCGAACTGCAGGCCGTGCTGAAAGACAACCCGTTTCCAAAGGCACCAGCCAACCGGACGATGGCGGTATTTCTCGACCATGCGCCGCCGGCCGACACGCTCGCCGCGATCCGCGGGCGCAAGGACGAACAGATCGTCTTGGGCACGCGCGAAATCTACATCCGCTACGGTGACGGCATGGCGAAATCGAAACTGGTCGTGCCCGCGGCCAAGACAGGGACGGCGCGTAACATGAATACGGTCGCCGCCCTCGCCAAAATGGCCGCCGATTTATAACCTTACGCCGCCAATTTCAGCATGTGCGCGTCGTAACGAACCAGGAACGCGTGCAGCAATTGCGGATAATCGGCGCCGACCGCAGACCGGACACTCGGCCGCATGGCGAGTTCGGCTCGCCACGCGCGTACCCTAGGCGTGTCAGCGAAGATCGAAAGATCGATCAGCGTATCGAACACGTCGAAATAGCGAAAGATCGGCGCGAACGCCGCGTCCACCAGGCTGAAATGTTCACCGGCGAAGAACGGGCCTGAGCCCAGGGCCTGTTCGACACGCGCAAATTTTGCCGCGACCGCTACCCGTTTGCTTTCGAATATGGCGGGATCGCCGGTGGTTTCGAGGCCCCATAATTCGCTTAAGATAGTTGAGCCAAACTCCATCCACGCCCGGTGCTGCCCGCGCAGCAAGGGATCCTGCGGATGCAGTTTTGCGCCATCCTGGGTATCCTCGATGTACTCGCAGATCACGTTGCTTTCGAACAGCACCGCCTCGCCGTCGCCAATGCCGACGCGCAGCACCGGCACCTTGCCGAGCGGCGAGATCTTCAAAAACCAGTCCGGCTTGTTGCCGAGATCGATGTCGATCCGCTCGAACGCAACGCCCTTCTCGTTGAGAGCAATGACGGCGCGCTGCACATAGGGGCAAAGCTTGTGGCTGATCAAACTGAGCTTCGGCGTCATGACGATCTCCGGCACGCAAGCCCACAGGACTTGCTTCATGCATTTGCATCCAAATTAGATGCGTTTGCATGAAATCGTCAAGGTCGATGCAATTGCATCAAGACTTCTTGATCCCGGTCAGGGTCTGGCGATGATCCCGCCGGTCATCGGCATCGGCACCCCCGTTGTGGCGGGGTAGCTCAGCGGCAGGCCCTTCAGGCCCCGCGCGGCCAAAAAGCCAAACGCCTGCGCCTCGATGGCGTCGGCGGACCAGCCGAGCGCGTCGGCCGCCTCGACGGTCGCGGGCTGAAGCCGCTCGCGCAGCATCCGCAGCATGGTCAGGTTGCGGGCGCCGCCGCCGGCCACGATCCAGCTTTTCGGCGGCTTCGGCAGCAAGGGCACGATCCGGGCGATCGCAGCCGTGGTGAGGCCCGTCAGCGTTGCGGCGCCGTCGTCGGCACGCATCTCGGGAAGCTTCAACGCGGCGAAATCGTCGCGGTCGAGCGATTTGGGCGGCGGCAGCTTGAAGAACGGCAGTTCCAGCGCGCGCGCGATCCAGGCCTCGTCGGGCCGGCCCTGGACGGCGAGGCGGCCCTCCGTGTCAAAAGCCTGGTTCATGACGCGGTACATGAAATCGTCGAGCAGCGCGTTGCCGGGCCCGGTGTCGCAGGCGATCAGCGTATCCTGACCGTCGATATAGGTGATGTTGGAAACGCCGCCGATATTGATCACCACGATCGGCCCTTCGCGCTGCAGCGATTGCGTCAGCGCGCGGTGATAGACCGGCACGAAAGGCGCGCCCTGCCCTCCGGCGGCGACGTCGGCGGCGCGAAAATCATGCATGACCGGGATATGGATCGCCTTGGCCAGTGCCGCGGCGTCGCCGATCTGCACCGTCAGTTTCCGCTCCGGGCGGTGCACGACGGTCTGGCCGTGAAAGCCGACGATATCGATGTCCGAGCAGGAGATGCGGTTTTGCGCGGTAAAGGCGGCCACCGCCTCGGCATGCGCCAGGGTGACGGCTCGTTCGGCCTCGGGCAGGATGCCGGGCCGCGCATCGCGCTGCGGCAGGTCCTTGGCCTCGAACAGCGCGTGGCGCAGCAGCCTGCGCTCGGTCTCGGTATAGGGCCGATATCCCGACGGGCCGAAGGCCCGCACCTGCCTGCCGTCGGTTTCAATCAAAGCGACATCGACCCCATCGAGCGAGGTGCCGCTCATCAGACCGATTGCCGTCAACATCATCCCAATAGTGCCTTCGTGCGCCCTGCCCCCGACGCCCAGCTTGTGTCAAACAAGCACATCTTATAATGCCACAGCGCGCCGGGCGGCGGCAGCCTGTTTCGCTCGAGTTCCCCTACCTGCTGCAATTACCGTAAAATAAGAATGATCAGAGTCACCGACACATGACTGCATTTAAATCAGACTTTCTGAAGACCCTGCAGGAACGCGGTTTTATCCACCAATGCTCCGATTTCGAGGGGCTGGACGTGCTGGCCGCGAAAGGCCAGGCCACCGCCTATGTCGGCTATGACTGCACGGCGCCGTCGCTGCATATCGGCAACTATCTGACCATGATGATGCTGCACTGGCTGCAGGAGAGCGGCAACAAGCCGGTCACCCTGATGGGCGGCGGCACCACCATGGTCGGCGACCCCTCCGGCAAGGACGAATCGCGCGCGTTGCGCAGCGTCGCCGAGATCGAGGCCAACAAGGCCTCGATCCGCGGCGTGTTCGCAAAAGTGCTGCGCTACGGCTCCGGCCCCAGCGATGCGGTCATGCTCGACAATGCCGAATGGCTGACCAAGCTGAACTGGATCGAAATGCTGCGCGACATCGGCCGGCATTTCTCGGTCAACCGCATGCTGACGATGGACTCGGTGCGCCTGCGGCTGGAGCGCGAGCAGGAGATGAGTTTCATCGAGTTCAACTACATGGTCTGCCAGGCCTATGACTTCGTCGAATTGTCGCGGCGGGTCGATTGCCGGCTGCAGATGGGCGGCTCCGATCAATGGGGCAATATCGTCAATGGCGTCGATCTCGGCCGCCGCATGGGTACGCCGCAACTGTTCGCACTGACGACGCCGCTCTTGACGACGGCCTCCGGCGACAAGATGGGCAAGACAGCCAAAGGCGCGGTCTGGCTCAACGCCGACCAGTTCAGCCCGTATGATTTCTGGCAATACTGGCGCAACGTCGAAGACGCCGACGTGGTCAAGTTCCTGAAGCTGTTCACGATCATGCCGATCAGCGAGATCGAAAAGCTGGCGGCGCTCGGCGGCGGCGAGATCAACGAGGCTAAGAAGGTGCTGGCGACGGAGGCCACCGCGCTGCTGCACGGCCGCGACGCCGCCAATGCTGCCGCCGAAACCGCGCGGCAGACGTTTGAGGAAGGCGCGATCGCCGAAAACCTGCCGACGATCGAAATTTCGCAGGGCGAACTTCAAGCCGGCATCGGCGTGCTGGCCGTCTTCGTCAAGGCCGGCCTGGTCGCATCGAACGGCGAGGCGCGCCGCCAGATCAAGGGCGGCGGCGTTCGCGTCAACGATGCCGCCGTTACCGACGAGAAAATGACACTGACGCCCGCGAACCTCACCCCGGAAGGCGTGATCAAACTGTCGCTCGGCAAAAAGCGGCACATCCTGCTCAAGCCTGCATAGGCGTATTCGCGTTAGGCACTTGCTCAGGCTTGCGGAAACGCGCTCCCTACCCTTCATGGACAAGAAGACGCCGCCGGGAGATACGCTCACAAAACCGCTGAAGCCGGCGCGCGTGGCGCTCAACGTTCTGGCGCTGTGCTTCACTCTATCGGTGCTCGGCCGCGGCCTCGGCGAGAGTTTTACGGTGTTTTTAAAGCCGATCTCGGAAAGCTTTGGCTGGGACCGCGCGCAGGTCGTCTCGGTTTATTCGCTGACCTGGCTGGCGGGCGGACTGACGGCGCCGCTGGTCGGCCGACTGTTCGACCGCTCCGGCCCGCGCATCGTCTATTCGCTCGGGCTGCTGCTGCTTGGGGGCGCGTTTCTGGTCGCCTCCCGTGCGCAAGCGCTGTGGCAGTTCCAGTTGAGCGTCGGCCTGTGTGTGGGACTCGGTATCGCGCTGATCGGCAACGTGCCGAACTCGATCCTGCTTGGCCGCTGGTTCGGCCCGCGGCTGCCGACCGCGATGGCGGTGGTGTATTCCGCGACCGGCGCGGGGATCCTGATCCTGCTGCCGGCCTCGCAGCTGCTGATCGACTGGATCGGCTGGCGCGAGGCCTATCAGCTGTTCGGAACCGTGGCGCTGGTCCTGCTGTTGCCGCTATTGATGCTGCCGTGGCGGCGGTTCGCCACCGGCTCACCGCACATCCCCGGCAAGAGCGATGCCGGCTTCGTCGACTCAGGCTGGACGCTACAGAGCGCGATCCGCCACCACGTGTTCTGGGCTCTGTTCGCCACGTTCTTTTTCACCGCGGTCGCGATGTATGCAATCACTGCGCAAATCGTCGCCTATCTGATCGACGCCGGATTCCCGCCGTTGCAGGCCGCGACCGCCTGGGGTTTTTCCGGCGTCGTGCTGGTGTTCGGCATGCTCGGCGTCTCGACGCTCGACGGCATCATCGGCCGCCGGCCATCGGTGCTGTTCAGCTACGGGGTGTCGATCGCTGGAATCATCATGCTCTGGCTGTTGCAATATTATCCGAACTTCTGGCTGCTGACCGGTTTCGTCGTCTGCTTCGGCAGCATGATCGGCTCGCGCGGCCCGTTGATCACCGCGACCGCACTCAACATCTTTCGCGGCCAGCGGGTCGGGACGATTTTTGGCACAATCTCGATCGGCAGCGGGCTAGGATCGGGGCTCGGCTCCTGGAGCGGCGGTCTGATCCACGACTGGACCCACAGCTATAATCCGCTGTTTGCATTCGCGCTGGTCAACGTCGTGCTCGGATTGATCCCGTTCCTGGTGGTGCCGGCGCTGCGGCGCTGACGACAGGCGCGGCGCTAATTATTCGGCGGGATATCGATCGGGTTGTTTTGCTTGCCGGTGTTGAACTCAAAGATCTTCCTGAGCACGCCGGGCGCCATCGCCGAAATCGGATTGACGCGCAGCAGCGGCTGGCCGGGGGTGCCGACCACTTCATAGGTCACGCCGATCAGGCCCTCATTGCTGCCGCCGCCGAGGAACAGGCCGATGACGGGAAGCTGGCCGAACATGTTGTTCAGCCCGTACATCGGAACGAAGGTGCCGCTCATGCGCACCGAATTGCCGGCATAGTCGATGCTGCCCTCGATGGTGGCGCCGATGGTCGGTCCCTTGACGACGCCGTCGCGAATGGTGAGCTGTCCGCTTTGCCGGGTGAACCCGGCGCGCAGCGCCGAGAACGCCACACCGTTCGGCACGCCCGCCGGTCCGCCGGCGGCGACACGATCGAGTTCGGGCACGCCCTTGACGGTGAAGTTGCTGATATTGATCACGCCTTCCTTGGCGGTGGGTTCGACCGTAGGCGGCTCCATCGCCAGCGCGAGCTGCCCGCCGACCACCTTGGAATAGGTGTCGGTGAAGCGGAGGAACGCGCCGGCATCTTCGGTCTCCAGCACGATCACATCGCGTCCCTGTCGTTGCGCGCGGCGCAGATCGGCCGCGACCGGCGTGTCGTGACCGACCTTGCCGTTCAAGCTGAAGTTCTTGATGACGCCGCCGCGACGTGAAAATTTGGCGTCGACGCTGCGCAACGCCTCGCCGTTGAAGCCGGCGACCGCACCGAGCTTGAGGTCGACGTCGAAGTCGATGTTCCTGGTCTTGCTCTTGGGGTCGGATTCCTTGCCCGAGATCGCCGATTTGAGGAAGCCGCGGCCGTCGAACACATCGCCGCGCATGGTGACCTTGACGACGCCGTCGGCGCCGCGTTCGGCCTTCAGCGAGGCCTTGTCGCCGTCCGAAGGCGCATAGGTCGTGAAGTTCGAATTCAGGAGATCGCCGTTCTGGTCGACCTCCAGCGATCCCTTGATCGAAGAGCCGCCGCCATCGATGACGATGTCCTGGAAGACGGTCGACTGCGGCTTCTGCACCACGTTGAAGGTGGCTTTCCCGGACTTGCCGGGCACCTTGACCCAGCCGGGCAGGATGTTGTCGAGCTTCAGCGACGTAAGGTCGGCCTCGATGCCAAGCTTGCTGTCGTGGTCGCTGCTGCCGGCGATCTTGCCGATCACCTTGACCGGGATGGCGCCGCTGATGGCCGGACCGAGATCGAGCCCAAGCCGCGCGCGGCTGGCATCGTCGAGCGTCGCCTGCAGCTTGACGTCGGCGTCGCCCTCGTTCGGCTTGCGATAGTCCAGTGCGGCCGGCTGCCCGTTGATCTTCACGTCGCCCTTGACCTGATAGCCGGAATTGTTGGCGACAACCTTCAACGTGGTGGCTTCGAGCTTCTGGTTCATCACGAGTTTGTCGGCGGCAAATCCGCTGAGGTCGGCGCTGACGGTGTAGGTGGTGGCGGCCTTGGTCAGTTCGCGTACGACCGGCAGGCCGAGCGTGACGATCGCGGAAACCGTACCCTTGCTCGAATTCGGATCGATCAGGGTCCCGGAGAATTCGCTCAAGCGGTCGGAGGCGAGAATTTCAGCCGCGGCCGGAACGGGGCCATCGATCTTGAATTTCACTTTTGCCGGTGCGGGCTTCGGCGCCATGTCGGGCACTTCGAAGGTGAAGTCGGAAATCGTCAGCTTGCGTCCGGCGGGCGTATCGGCCACGCCCTGCCCAATCGTCACCGTCGCGGTCCGCCCGGTCACCCGCGCCTTCAAATCGGCATCGCGGACCGACGGCAATTCGTCGACCGGCCGCACCGTCACACCTGACGCCACGATGTTGACGGCGAGGCCGTCATCGGGGATGGGTGGACCCTTGCGCGACAGGTTTCGCACGGGTGAATTGACGCCGACGTCGATGCGCTGGAGCGTGCCGCGCTCGATCCGCTCGATCACCCATTCGCGGACCTCGGGCACGATCAGGATCGGCCACATCCGCTTCAGTGCGGCGGCCGGCATCGGCGTTCCCGCGAACCCAAGCTGCAGACGCGGCTCGCCCGAATAGTCGACGCTGCCGGTCCCGGCGACGCCGATCTCGCCATTGCTGATATCAGCCTGGGTCAGCAACACCCGCTTCTTGTCGGTGTCGAAGCGCAGCCCGATCGCGATGCGGTTGAAGATCAGCGGCGGTTCGTTGTCGGTGCCGGCCAGCACAATGGTGCCGCCGGAGAAGCCGACCTGCCAATCGGTGACGCTGTCGTTCGGCGGCTCGAGATGGGCGAGCAGCGTGATCCGGTTCGAACCGGAAATGATCTTGAAGGGAGCCACCAGCACGCGCCGTCCGGAATCCCATTCGACGTTCATTTCGGCCGCATCGATCGCCATCGGATAATCGGGCGTATCGGTGTCGATGATGTGGCCTGCGCCTGCGGTGATCTTGCCGCGGAAATAGGTCGGCAAACCGTCGCGGCCCAGTTCGCCCTTGAGATCGCCCGAGAGCGGCAGATCCGTAGTGTAGGTGACGTCCTTCAGCCGCATCGCCAGCAGGATATTGGCGCTCGGCAGCTTGTCGGCGCGCAAATCGACCGACCGCACGCCGTTGGCCTGGGGGCCGACCAGCACCCGCAGCGACCATGGCCGCGCGCCTTCTTCGCCGACGCTCAGCGCCACCCCGCCGCCGCTCGGCCGGCGCAGGCTGAGGCTGATATTGTCGAAGGTCCATTTGTTGCCGCGCTGCTGATCGTCGACGATGAGGTTGCCGTTCTTCAAACCGATTTCGTTGAGGTTTTGGCCGTCAAGACCGGTCAAGCTCAAGCTGTCGAGCCAGTCGAGGCCGGCAAGCAATCCGTTTTGCGTGGTGTCGGGAGCGGCGGGCGCCGCATTGGGCGACGCAGCACCGGGCGCCGGCGAGCCTGGGGTCTGGCGCGGAAATGTCGCCGCAATTCCCGCTTCCCGTTTCGAAGCGACACCGGTTGCCAGCGGCTTTGCTGTGTCGCCGGCGGACACCGTCACCTGGCCATCCGGCGTGATTCGAACCGCGAGCTCTGCATCGACCAGATTGAGGCTCTCGGCGCGCAGCCGTCCCATCATCAATGCGGTGCCGGACAGCCTCACTTCGGCTTTCGGCGCGGTCGCGACAATGGCATGATCGCGGTCCCGAACGACGATGTCACGGATACGCACCGCGATCCGGATTTTGCCCGCACGCTCGATCTGCGTACCGCCGACCTCGACCGTATTGCCGTGGCCGATATTTTCCTCGATCGCCGTGGCCAGCCAGGGCGTCGCCACGTCGAGATTGATCGGCCCTGCGCCAAGCCGCCACCAAAGCCCGCCGAAGCAGCCGCCGAAGATCACAGCCAATACCGCGATCACGACCGCCAGGCGTTTGACCCAGCGCTCGCCACGAATCCATCGCTGCACCGAGACGATGCCATCGCCGAACCGGTGCAGGCCTGAATTGGAACGGGATAATAGCCGTCGCGCGCGGTGACCCGCCGCCTCGTCGTGGTCCTGATCCCAGCCGGCCTCGTCATCCCATTGGGAGATGTTGGCCTCAGCACGCGGATTCGACCCTTGGGGCGAAGTATTCCTAGCCATTGCCTCTCGGTGCCGGCGCAGAGGTTGATCGCCGCCAAGGGCGCGCCCGTCGATCTCTGTCGGGCGCTCCTGTGCCGGCATCGCTGCCATTCCTCGATTAATACTGTTACTCGTCCTTAGGCCCAAGTACTCAATGAACGACTTGATCATGGGCCGCTTCAACGAGCGGACGGGTGGTGCGTCGAATTCCTTGTAACCATACTCCGAGGTCATCAAACTTGCCCAGCGGCGGAAGCGAATCCGGGCGTCCGGGACGAGCCCCGCATTACCCTATTGGTTGATCCGCGGAAAGCGACGAAAGGAAGGCGTATGTCCAAGAAAACGCGCAAGAAATCCTCCAAGAAACCGTCCGAGAAACCGTCCAAGACGATCGCCAAGAAAGCCGCCCAGAAAGCGACCGCGGCCAAGGCCGTTCGCGGCAGCACCAAGGCGCCGGCGAAAAAGCCCGCGGCAAAAGCCGCCAGAAAACCCACTAAGGCGGTGGCGAAGAAATCAGGCGTAACCGCCAAAAGCGCTTCGGCAAGAGCCTTGCACAAGCCGGCGTCGAAACCGTTAAAATCCGAGCCATCCGATTCACCAAAAGCGGTCATGGCCGAAGGCGCAAAAGCCCCCGCCTTCCACGTGCCCCGTGACGGCGGCGGCAACGTCTCGCTCGCGGACTATGCCGGCAAGAAGCTGGTGCTGTTTTTCTATCCCCGCGCCGATACGCCGGGCTGCACGAGGGAAGCGATCGACTTCACCCGGCTAAGGGGCGCCTTTGCCGAGAACGGCACCGAGGTCGTGGGCATCTCGGCCGACACCATCAAGGCACAAGAATCCTTCAGAATCAAACATCAACTCTCGATTCCTCTTATTTCAGATGAGCAACATGAGATGCTGGAGGCGTACGGTGCGTGGGGCGAAAAATCCATGTATGGCAGGACCTTCCTTGGGATACTTCGGACGACGGTTCTGATCGGCGCGGATGGCCGGATTGCCCGGATCTGGCGCCATGTGCGGGTCGATGGCCACGCCGACGAGGTCCTTGCGGCGGCCCAGGCTCTTTAGGCGTCACGCTCTTTGGACGTCAGACCCATTAGACTTCCTGGTGCACGGATTCCCCGACGCGAAGCGTTATCCACGTCGCGCGAAAACGCTCCAATTGGTCGGGTTCCATTTCCTAAAAATTAACCATGAAGGGGTCAAATCGGCCGCGTTGAATTAAGCCGTACGGAGTTCCTGTCCGACCGGCGCGGGAGTGTCGATGTCGTACCGTTCCGGTCATCAATCCGAGCACCAGCAACCGCATCACCACCCCCAGGATCATGGCCGGGTGTCCGCTCGCCGTCCGGTCGCGCATGCCGCATCTGCCGTCTCGACCCATGAGCGCAGCGGTTATGCCATCGTCCACGCCGGCAAGCAGGTCCGGTTCGGGCCGGTGGTGTTCTGGATCGTGGTCGGCACGGTAACCGTGCTCGGCATGTGGTCGGCGGCAACCGCGACCTATTTTGCGTTTCGCGACGACGTCCTGACCCGGCTGATCGCCCGCCAGGCCGAGATGCAATACGCCTATGAAGACCGCATCGCCGAATTGCGCGCCAAGGTCGACCGCACCACCAGCCGGCAATTGCTCGACCAGGAACAGTTCGACCAGAAGCTCGACCAGATCATGAAGCGGCAGACCGCGCTGGAATCCCGCGCCACCGCGCTGGGTGCGATGCCCGATACCACCGTGACCGGATCGATCAGGCCGTCGGCGCGCGGCGCCACCAGCGATAGCTCGTCGACGGCGACGCCAAAGCCCTCCCCGATCAGCGACACCGTGATCTTCGTTGCCCCGCCGGATCGCGAGGCGCGGGTGGAATCCCGCGCGCCGCTGATTGCCGCCCCGCAGCCGAACCAGTTCGCGAAGGTTCAGGGCGGCGTCGACAACGTCCTCGTCCGGCTGCAGAACTCGCTTGATCAGGTCGAGCGGCGCCAGATCGCGGCGCTGAGTTCGGTCGAAGACGGCATGGAATCGAAAGTACGCCGGATGCGCGGGGTCATCACAGATCTCGGCCTCGACATGGCGCAGCTGGAGGCGGCAACGCCGCGCGCCGGCGTCGGCGGCCCCTTCATTCCGGTCAAGCTTCCGGCCAACGCCGGCTCGTTCGAGCGCCAGCTTTACCAGATCAATGTCACCCGCGCCCAGATGCAGCGCCTGAACCAGACACTGGCGCTGGTGCCCTATCGCAAGCCCGTGGTCGGCGAGGTCGAATTCACCTCCGGCTTCGGCGTTCGCAGCGATCCCTTCCTCGGCCGGCCCGCCATGCACACCGGCCTCGATTTCCGCGCCGCGATGGGTGACCCGGTGCGCGCCACCGCGAACGGCAAGGTGGCGTCATCAGGGTGGGCCGGCGGCTATGGCCGCATGGTCGAGATCGATCATGGCAACGGTCTGTCGACCCGCTATGGCCATTTGTCGCAGATCAACGTCAAGGTCGGCGACCTCATCAAGATCGGCCAGGTGATCGGCGAAGTCGGCTCGACCGGCCGTTCGACCGGTCCGCATCTGCACTATGAAACCCGGATCGACGGCGACGCGGTCGATCCGCAGAAGTTTTTGCGCGCCGGCGTGCGGCTCAGCGCGGGCTAGATCCCAGGAGACCGGGGCACCTAGCGGGTGGCGTCGTGGCCGACCTCGCCGGTGATCACATCGCCGAACAGTTCCCAGGCCTCGCCGTTGAACTTCATCAACTGCATCTGCTCGATCGGAAAGTAGTCGTCCAGCGAGGTGTTGACCATGATGCCAGGCAGCATCAGGTCGGAGTGGAAATTCTTCAGGTTCGCCGCCTGCTTCATGACGTTCTCGCGCGTGAGATTGTCGCCGCACTGCTTGAGGACCTGCACCATGGCCTCTGACTCCACATAGCCATAGAGGTTGTTGGCGTTGGTCTTGTCGCCGTCGGGATAATATTTGTCCATGAACGCGCGCCACTTCACCACGGCCGTATCCTTGTCCCAGGTCGGGTCGGTCGGGTCCTTGAGATACGCCGTCGAAATGATCCCCTTGGAATATTCGAGACCCGCCGGCTTCAGTACCGAGGCAACCGAAGTCGCGGTATTGGCGAGGAAGAATTTCGGTTTCCAGCCGAGTTCGCCGACTTTGCGGATCGCCTGCGCCGAACCCTTCGGTGCGGCCCAGGAGAAGAAGATATCGGCGCCGAAATCGTGCAGGGCGACGATCTGCAAATCGATGCTGGGATCGCTGACCTCATAGGATTTGTCGGCGATGATCATGCTGATCTTGTCGCCTAGTCCGTCCTTCAGCCCCTTGAACTGGTCCTTGCCGGCATCGTCGTTCTGCCAGAACACCGCGATCTTGCTGTTCGGGAAATGATCGACGATGTATTTGGCGTAGATCCGCCCCTCGCTCTGGTAGTTGGGCTGAAAACCCATGGTCCAGGGAAAGTTTTTGGGATCGCCGAATTTGGTGCCGCCTGAGGCGACGAACAGTTGCGGCACCTTCTTGGCGTTCATGTATTTCATGATCGCCGAATTGGACGGGGTACCGAGCGACTGGAAGATCAGCAGCACCTCATCGCTTTCCACCAGTTTGCGCGCCTGCTCGATCGCTTTCGGTGGACTGTAGGCGTCGTCATAGGTGATGAAATTGATCTTGCGGCCGCCTATTCCCCCCTCTGCGTTGATCATCTTGAAGAAGGCTTCTTCGGTCTTGCCGATCACGCCATAGGACGAGGCGGGCCCGCTATAGGGCATGATGTTGCCGATCCTGATCTCGGTGTCGCTGGCGCCGGAATCGTATTTTTTCTGCGCGCTGGCCGCAGTCGCGATCAGCGCGGCGGCCGCGAAGGCCGTCAGAGCCATCAAGTTTTTCTGCCGAAACCGCATCATTTGCTCCCTATTGGTTATTTATTTTGACTTAAGTTTCGCAAGTCGTGCGTCGGCTTGCAAGCATTCGCTTATTCCGTCCAGCGAAACGAACTTGTTGCCATCCCGGCGGTTGTGATTGATGCTTGACCGTCCTTTCCCCTTTCCATTTACCTCTTCACGGCGGTTGGATTTGAATATTCGAACAGGCCCACGACATCCCCGACTAGGCGCGGCAGGATTTCTCCTCGCGCGCTGGCTGGCTCGGCGGGGGATGAAAGGCTTTCATCAGCTCGGTTCCGAATTCGCCGATGACCGGCTGGCGCGCGTGCGCGACAAGCTGCGCCGCGGCGAGACTGTGTTCCTCGCCGGGCTCGGGCTGGCCGGCACGCACAATTCCGGCGTGGCGCTGGTTGAGGTGACGCAGGCGAACGGCCCGCGCCTGATCGTCAACAACGAGGAAGAGCGCTTCTCCGGCAACAAGCACACCACGGAATATCCGCGTCGCTCGATCGACGAGATGGTCGCGACGCTCCGCGCCGGCGGGCGCGACGTCGCCGATATCGACGCCTGGCTCACAAGCTGGGACTATCTCTCGCTTGCGGGCACCATGGGCCGTTCGCTGGTGGAGGAATTGCCGGAAAGCCTCAACCTGCTGCGCTTCACCGACGCATCGGCCTTCGACCGCCGCCGCCTCGAGCAGATGATGCGCTCGCCGAAAATTTTGGCGCGGCAGCTCAGGCTGACCGAGCCGCTGCAACTGATCTGCATGCCGCACCATGGCAATCACGCCTGGTTCTCGTTTGCGGCCTCGCCGTTTGCCGATGACGGCGAACCCGTTGCCGTCGCCGTGCTGGACGGCACCGGCGATATCGGCTCGATCTCGCTCTATGTCGTCGAGAACGGCGAGATGCGGCAGCTCTATTGCAACGGCAGCATGTTCAATTCACTCGGCATGTTCTACAGCGTAATCTCGTCGACCCAGGGCGGCTGGACCTGGCTGTCCAGCGAAGGCCGGTACATGGGCGCCGCCGCATGGGGCGACATGAACCGCGACAGCAACCCCTATTACGCGCGGCTGAAAGACGTCCTGCAACTCGGCAGCGGCGGCGAAGTGCGGCTCAATCGCGCCATGGCGAACTGGTACTGCGAGCCCGACGTGCATCCCTACAAGTCGCCCCTGATCGATATTCTCGGCGAGCCGCTCAAGCCGGAGCAACTCTGGAACCCCGACGCCGTATTGCGCGTCGAAGACATCCAGCACCGTCCGGATACCCAGGATCGCCTCGACAAGGCGGCCGCGACGCAACTTGTCTTTGAAGACGCGATCATCCATGTCGTGGATCACCTGTTGCGCACGACGGGCGCTAGCCGGCTGGTGCTGACCGGCGGCGTGGCCCTCAATGCCATCGGCAACATGCGGTTGCTCGAACATTTCGATCAGGCGTGGTTTGCCGGGGCGCAGCAGCGCGACGCCCGGCTGCATCTTTGGGTATCGCCGGTGCCCGGCGATCCCGGCGTGACCATCGGCGCCGCCTGGCAGTTTGCGAATCTGGCCGGCGCGCCGCGTGGGGCGCCGTTGACGCACGCCTTCTATTGCGGCCTGCCACCGTCGCAGGCCGACATCACCGCGGCGTTGAAAGCCGATGACGTCGCCTCGCAAAAAATTGGCGATATCTCGACACCAGACGGCCGCGATGCCATCGCCGACCTGATGGCATTCATCGTCGCATGGAGCGGCGTGATCGCGCTGTATCAGGGCGCGGCCGAGACCGGCCCGCGCGCGCTCGGCCATCGCTCGATCCTCGCCAATCCCTGCGACCCCAATGCACGCGAACAGCTCAACGAGCGCGTCAAATACCGCGAAGCAATTCGCCCGCTGGCGCCGATGGCGACGCTGGAAGCCGCCCAACACTATTTCGATCTGCTGCCGGGCGCCGCGGACGCCGATTACAACGCCTACAATTACATGGTGCTGACCGCCCAATCGAAACCGCACGCGCGCGACAAGATCCCGGCGGTCATTCATGCCGACGGCACCGGCCGGATCCAGATCGTGCGCGCCGACGACGATCCCCTCACCTACGCTTATCTGAAGGCGCTCGGCCGTTACATCGGCGTCGAGATGTCGGTCAACACTTCCTTCAATGTCGCTGGTCCGATCGCCCAGACGCCGGGCCAGGCGATCGATACATTGCGCCGGTCGAAAGGCCTCGATGTCGTGCTGCTGGTCGCGGCTGACGGCGTGGTCCACTCGGCCTGGCACGGCGGCGGGCGTGACAGCGGCCGCTTCACGGGCTGGCTGGCGGAATGGAGCCAGCGCGCAAAGTGAAGGGCCGGTCGCCGGTAAGGTTGACGAGTTAGCTTAACCGGCGACTTCGATTGCGCCGTGACGGCGGCACGCTATCGTCTGCGAAACGGACTCCAAATCGTGAACCCGCGATGCATGCCGAAAGCCAGGAACGGTTCAAAATATTGAATCTCAGCCCAAAACCTGCCTGGGCCGAGGTCTGGCATCTCTGGAAGATCGTCATTCCCAGGCGATCCATCACCGGACGATTGCTGACCGGCCAGGTCTGGCGGCGCTTTGACGGCCGGCGCTGGATCTACAAGAAATTCACCGAGTACGCGGACTGAAATTACAGAGCTCGAGCAGGCGTTCGCGACGCGCCTATTTCGGCCGCGACACGATCTCGATCATTTTGCCTTCGTCATCGTCCGGCGCATAGGCCTTCGCCCGGTCATAGGATTGCACGGCGGCGCGTCCCATGATCGGCGGTGCGGACAACAGGCTCTCGGCAAGCGCCACGGCATAAGCCGCATCCTTCTGCCGCAGCGCCGCCGTGAACGTCGCGCCGGCAAAATTGCGCGCCACCATCCGTTTGGAATGGCGGATCACCTGCGGGCTGGCGGCAACGCCGGTTTCGACCGCTTCCAGCACCAGCTTCATGTCGAGGCCGGCTTGCTCCGCGATCGCAAGGCCCTCGGCGATGCCTGCGAGCTGGATCGCGCCCATCAGATTGTTGATCAGCTTGTACACCGTGCCCGAGCCGACCGCGCCGAAATGCCGGATGGTGGTCGAGAGCGGTTCGAGAAACGGCCGCGCTCTTTCGAGATCGGCGGGATCCGCGCCGACCAGCAGTGTCAGCTTTCCGCTGGCTGCCGCATCCGGCAATCCGGTCACGGGACTATCGATATAAATGAGGCCGCGTCCATTCAACTCGCGCGCCATCTCCAGTGCGTGCTGGTGCGACACGGTGGAACATTCGATCGCAAGCGTGCCGGCCTTCATATTGGCGGCAGCGCCGTCCTTGCCGAGCCATACCGCATGCGAAGCCGCGTCGTCCGCGACCATGGTGACGACGGCGTCGGCATCGATCGCGGCGTCCTCCGGCGAGGTCGCCCATTGCGCGCCGCGGGCGATCAAATCTTCCGCCTTGGCCTTGCTGCGATTCCACACCGCGACGGTGAAACCGGCGTCGAGATAACGGCCGGCCATGCCGTGGCCCATGCGCCCAAGGCCGATGAAGGCGACCCGCGTCATGCGCTAATCCACATCTTCGACCACGCCGGTTGTGGTGCCGAACGCGCGTTGCGCCAATGTCGCCGCCATGAATTCATCGAGGTCGCCGTCGAGCACGCCCGACGTATCCGAGGTCTGCACGCCGGTGCGCAGATCTTTTACCATCTGATAGGGCTGCAACACGTAGGAGCGGATCTGGTGGCCCCAGCCGATATCGGTTTTGGCGGCCTGATCGGCGGCGGCCTGCTCCTCGCGCTTCTTCAACTCGATCTCGTAGAGCCGCGCGCGCAGCATGTCCCAGGCCTGCGCCTTGTTCTTGTGCTGCGAGCGGCCCGCCTGGCAGACCACCGCGACGCCGGTCGGGATATGCGTCAGCCGCACCGCGGATTCGGTCTTGTTGACGTGCTGGCCGCCGGCGCCGCCGGAGCGCATGGTGTCGACCCGGACGTCGGACTCGGCGATATCGATCTTGATGCTGTTGTCGACCACCGGAAAGATCGCCACCGACGAGAATGATGTGTGCCGGCGTGCATTGGAATCGAACGGCGAGATCCGAACCAGCCGGTGCACGCCGGCCTCGGTCTTCAGCCAGCCATAGGCATTGTGGCCGGAGATCTGGATCGTGGCGGATTTGATACCGGCTTCTTCGCCTTGCGTTTCTTCCAGATATTCGATCTTGAATCCGTGCTTCTCGGCCCAGCGCGTATACATGCGCAACAGCATCGAGGCCCAGTCCTGGCTTTCGGTGCCGCCGGCGCCGGCATGCACTTCGAGATAGGAATCGAACCGGTCGGCCTCGCCGCCGAGCAGCGCTTCGAGCTCGCGGCGGGCGACTTCTTTCTTGAGCGCCTTCAGGGCGGCTTCGGCTTCCGCCACCACGCCCTCATCGTTCTCGGCTTCGCCGAGCTCGATCATCCCGATATTGTCATCGAGCTCGCGCTCGACCTTGCCGATGCCGGAAAGCGCGTCCTCCAGCGAGGTGCGCTCCTGCATCAGCTTCTGGGCCTTCTGGGGATCGTTCCAGAGATTGGAATCTTCGGCGAGCTTGTTCAGCTCGGCCAGACGTGCCGTGGATGCATCGACGTCAAAGATGCCTCCTCAGCAGCCCGACTGACTGCTTGATCTCTTCAACGAGGCGTTCGACTTCGGCGCGCATGATGGTCTCTGATCTGCGGCGCAAGCCGCCAGTACAATGGTGCGATGGGATGTAGCGGCGGCGACCGCAAAGCGCAATCGGCTAATACAGTCCGCCGGTTCCGGGACGCATGATATTGCCAGCATCCGGCGTCGTCCCCTGCGGAATATTGCTGCGGCCGTCGGCATCGGCCACACCGATGACGGAATAATTATCCGGCGGCGCCGTGCCCGGCTTGAAGGCTTCCAGAATGGTGCGGCCGCCGTCGCCGGGACCGGCGCGCATGCCCGACTTGGCGTCGACCCGCACCAGCTTGATTCCGGCGGGCACCTTGAACGGAATCGCCGGCTTGTCGGCGAGCGCGAGCTTGAGGAAGTCGCGCGCGATCGGTGCCGCGAGATGGCCGCCGGTCGCGGCGTTGCCATGACCCAGCGGACGCGGCTTGTCATAGCCGAGATAGATGCCGACCACGATGTCCGGCGAGAAGCCGACGAACCAGGCGTCCTTCGCTTCATTGGTAGTGCCGGTTTTGCCCGCGATCGGCTTGCCGACTTCCTTCACCACGATCGCCGTACCGCCCTGGACCACGCCCTCCAACATCGAGGTGATCTGATAGGCGGTCATGGGATCGAGCACCTGCTCGCGGCGATCGACCAGCTGCGGCTCGGGCTGGTTCTTCCAGCCGCCGGGCGCATCGCAGCCACGGCATTCACGCGCGTCGTGCTTGAATATGGTGTGCCCGTAACGGTCCTGGATGCGATCGATCAAGGTCGGCTTCACGCGACGGCCGCCATTGGCGAACATCGAATAGGCCGTGACCATTCGCATGACAGTGGTCTCGCCGGCGCCAAGCGCATAGGACAGATAATTCGGCAATTCGTCGTAAACCCCAAAACGCCTCGCGTATTCGCCGATCAGGGGCATGCCGATGTCCTGCGCCAGCCGCACCGTGACGGTGTTGAGCGACAACCGCAACGCGTTGCGCAGCGTCACCGGCCCCTGGTATTTGCCGGACGAAAAGTTCTCCGGTCGCCAGACGCCGGCGCCCTGCCCCTGATCGATTTCGATCGGCGCGTCGACCACGACGGTCGAGGGCGTGTAGCCATTGTCGAGCGCCGACGAATACACGATCGGCTTGAACGACGAACCCGGCTGCCGATAGGCCTGGGTCGCGCGGTTGAACTGGCTCTGGTCGAACGAGAACCCGCCGACCATCGCCAGCACGCGGCCGGTCCAGGGGTCCATCACCACCATCGCGCCGGACACTTCCGGCAATTGCCGCAACCGGAACTGGCCTTCGATCGGATTGCCGTCCTTTCCGAACAGCGGATCAGCGTAGATCACGTCGCCCGGCGCAAGCACCTGCGACACCGCCGTCGGGGTCTTGCCCTTCCCGGATCCTGCCGTCGGCTTGGCCCACCTCAAGCCATCGAGCGTGATGATGCCGGTCTGGCGTTCCTTGGCGACCGCGCCACCGAGTTCGCGGCCGGGCTGAAAGCCGATCCGCGCCGACTGATCGCTGGTTTCCAAAACCACCGCCATCCGCCACGGCAAGATGTCCGCGAGCGATTTGACGTCGGCTAGCTTGACGCCCCAATCGCCCGATATGTCGAGCTTGCTGAGCGCGCCGCGCCAGCCCTGCGCCTCGTCATAAGTGACGATGCCGGCCGCCATGGTCTTGCGCGCCATCACCTGAATTTTTGGATCGAGCGTGGCTCGGACCGACAGTCCGCCTTCATAGAGTTTCTTCTCGCCGTAGCGTTCGAAGATGTCGCGGCGGACTTCCTCGGCGAAATACTCGCCGGCGAAGATATGCGCGCCGTTGGAGCGGCTGGTCACGACCAGCGGGTCCTTGCGGGCCTTGTCGGCATCGGATTGTTTAATCCAGCCGTTTTCCAGCAGGCGGTCGACGACGTAGTTGCGGCGTTCGACGGCGCGGTCATGGTTGCGCACCGGATGCAGCGCCCCCGGCGCCTTCGGCAGCGCCGCCAGGAAGCTTGCTTCCGCAACCGTGAGTTCGTTCACCGATTTGTCGAAATAGACCAGCGATGCCGCGGCGATTCCGTAGGCGCCAAGGCCGAGATAGATTTCATTGAGGTAGAGTTCGAGGATCTTGTCCTTTGAATAGGTCCGCTCCAGCCGCATCGCCAGCAAGGCTTCCTTGATCTTGCGGGTGAACGACACCTCGTTGGTGAAGAAGAAGTTCTTCGCGACCTGCTGGGTGATGGTCGAGGCGCCCTGCGGCCGGCGGTTGGAGCCCAAATTCTGGGCGTACAGAATCGCGGCCCGCGCCATGCCCGCATAGTCAATGCCGCCATGCTCGTAGAAATTCTTGTCCTCGGCCGCCAGGAACGCATTGATGACGAGCTTTGGAACCGCCTGGATCGGCAAATAGAGCCGCCGCTCCTTGGAATACTCGCCGAGCAGCGCGCCGTCCGAGGCGTGGACGCGCGTCATCACCGGCGGCTCGTAATCCTGAAGCTGCGAATAGTCCGGCAAGTCCTTGGAGAAATGCCAGATCGCGCCGGCCACGCCTGCGACGCCGACCAGGAACAGCACGGTTCCGGCGGTGAACAGGAAACCCAAAAACCGCACCAGCAAGCGCATGATCGAAGTTCCGTTCCAACCCTTGCGCCGCTATCCCGCAGCGGCTGTCCTAGCGCGAAAGCCCTGCCCGGCGACCCGCCGTGGCACTGGGCCGATAATACACGAGCCGACGGACAATAATATTGGCCGATTCCGAAGGCCCGGCGGTGATTTTCTATACCGTTGCCGCTGTGGCCAAACTAGGGCTTCCGGCAAGGGACCGTTGTCTTTTCATTTCATTTGCCCGGTCATTTGGCCGCCCCGGCCGTTGCCAGGCGTTTGGCAAAAAACGCGTCAATCGCCTGGGCCATCGATCCGACGGTCCTGGTCCGCCAGTTCTCCGACACCAGATGTTCGAGGTCGCCCTTGTTCGAGACATAGCCGAGTTCGACCAGCACCGATGGTACGTCGGGGGCCTTCAGGACCCGGAAGCCGGCCGATTTCAGCGGGTGCTTGTGCATCCGCACCGTGTTCTTCATCTCGCCCATCAAGGTGCGGGCGAACCGGTTCGAAAAGGTCTTGGTTTCGCGCTGCGCCAGATCGATCAGGATGTCGGCGACCTCGGTCGGTTCATCCGACAGGTTCACGCCGCCGATCGCGTCGGACTTGTTTTCCGCCTCCGCCAGCCGCTCGGCTTCAGCGTCGGAGGCCTTGTCGGACAGCGTATAGATCGTGGCGCCCTGGGCATCGCCCTCGCGACGCGGCAGGGCGTCGGCGTGGATCGACACGAACAGCGCCGCCGACTGGTTGCGCGCGACCTTGACGCGGTCGTTGAGCGGAATGAACGTGTCGTCGGTGCGGGTCATCACGACGCGATATTTGCCGGATTGCTCGATCCGGTCGCGCAGCGCGAGGCCAAATCCCAGCACCAGGTTCTTTTCGCTCTCGCCGCTCGACTGGGTGCCGTTGTCGATGCCGCCATGGCCGGGATCGATCACGATCAGCGGGCGCGAATCGGCTGCGGCCGCGGGCTTCGCTGCCGGCGTTGCGTCCGGTGCGACCACGGCGGCATTGGCGTCGGCGATCGCCGGCCGCAGTTCGGGGCGATTCTCGGACGCCAGTGACTGGACGAAGGCGGTTCGGTCGACCTCCTCAAGTTCCAGCACCAGCCGCGGCGGCTGTTCGTTGGCCGCCTCCAGCATGGTGGAATTGACGATTTTTGCAGGACCCGTGAGATCGAACACGATCCGCGAGCCGCCCGGCATCACCAGGCCATACCGGAATGCCTTGACCAGCCCGCGGCCGGTTCCGGTCCCGGCCGGAAGCTGGAAGGTGACCTGCGGGATATCGACGACCACGCGGTACGGATCGGCCAGCGTAAAGGCGCGAAACTGGATGGTCTTGTCGAGATCGAGGACAAAGCGGGTCTGCTTGCCGTCGCCGGCCAGGCGGGCCTCGGAGGCGACCGGGAAACCCGAGGCGGCGGCCGGCCCGGCAGCAGTCGTGGTCGGCGGGGAGGCCTCAGCGGCGCTTGGAGCGAATGCCGGCGCGCACAGCAATGCTGCGGCGCACAACAGGCCGCATCCCAGTAAAATACGGTGATTTGCGCGGCTCGCCAACGATTCGGTGCCTCCGAGCAGACCTATTACCGCATTAGAACCACAGGGTTAATCGCGCCTTAACGCCGCGACCACGAAAAGGTGCGAGTGTTGCCGCGCAGCGACGCTTCCCTTGCACGCGCGGCCCAATCCACGTATGTACGAGGGGCTGACGGCTAATACTCCCGGTTGTGTCGCGTTCAGCCTCCCGGTGCAGCGCCGGAACCTTCGAAGCCGAAGTGTCCTGCGTCTTTCCCGATCCCTCCACAGCCAGCGCTGCGCGCGGCTGACAAGGAGTGGCGGTTTCGAGCCCGAGCGGCGTCCGGTCCCAGGCACACTCTTGCCCCAGGGACGGTTTAAGACACGGCAGAACTGATTATCCGGACCCCAAAAGGTCCGATATGCGATGGCTGGCGGGCGCTTTGGCGCTGCGCTGGGGCCTTCAGCGATTTAACAAGGCGGTACTTTTTTTGCCGCGAAGATGTTCAGACGGGCCGACGCTTGATGCGCCAGACTGTGTTGCCGACCAAGATCCACGGAACGATCGCACTTCCGCGTGGCGAAAGCCTCGCACGTCGAATTGCTCCGGCGGGACCCCGTTCGGCGTGGCGCCCAGGTTTGCGTTTTGGCCTTCCCCTCACCCCCGAATCAGGTGGACCGTCGCGTCACCGGGCCGCGCATCATGCGCGCGCCTTGCACCGCGCCCGCCGCCGTCAAGAGCCCCAAAATGCCCAACAAGATGTTGATCGATGCCACCCACCCGGAAGAGACCCGGGTTGTCGTGGTCCGCGGCAATCGCGTCGAAGAATTTGATTTCGAGACCGCCCAGCGCAAACAACTGCGCGGCAATATCTACCTCGCCAAGGTCACGCGGGTAGAGCCGTCGCTGCAGGCAGCCTTCATCGAATATGGCGGCAACCGCCACGGTTTCCTCGCCTTCAGCGAAATCCATCCCGACTATTACCAGATCCCGGTCGCCGACCGTCAGGCGCTGATCGAAGCCGACGAGCGCGCCCATCGCGAGGCCGAGGAAGAGAGTGAAAACCGCTCTTCAAGCCGTCATCGCGGCCGGTCGCGCCATCGCAATGCCCGCCGCCGCGGCAATGGCGAGCGCGTCCAGAGCGAGGTAGTGCAGAACGCCGGCGTCGACCCCTCGCAGGTCCCGCAGCCCTATGAAGGCCACGAGCACGCCGACGGCCTGCAGGCCGAACAGGGCCACGCGCACGACGCCGAGCATCACCACGCCGACGCCGAACATCATGACCATCAGGGTCATGAACATGGCCATGATCACGACCAAACGCACGATCATGAGCATGCCGAGCATGCCCATGACGAACGCGATCACGCGGAGGATCGCGGCACCGAAACCCACGCCAGCGAGACGCTGGCGGCGGTAACCCTGCCCGATACGGCCGCTGTCGAGGCTGCGGTGGCCGAGGCTCACGAGGAAGAGGAAGAAGAGCACGCGCATCATGATGAGCACGCGCGCGAAAACGCGGCTCACGCCGACGACGCGCTGCATGCCGAAGATGGCACCGAGCACCACGAGCATTCGGGTGAAGCGCACGCCACAGCGTCGCATGACGAGCATGCCGCCGCCGCGAATGGCGAAGAACATCACGACGACGAGGACGAGGACGGCGAGGACGCCGAAGAGGAACAGGTCGAGTCCGTCGGCGGTGACGACGTGCTGGAGGAAGTTCCGGAACGCGCGTTCCGTCCGCGCCGCCAGTACAAGATCCAGGAAGTCATCAAGCGCCGCCAGGTGATGCTGGTCCAGGTCGTCAAGGAAGAGCGCGGCAACAAGGGTGCGGCGCTCACGACTTATCTGTCGCTGGCCGGCCGCTACGCGGTCTTGATGCCCAACACCGCGCGCGGCGGCGGCATCAGCCGCAAGATCACCTCGGCGCAGGATCGCTCGCGCCTGAAGGAAGTGGTGCAGGATCTCGACGTGCCCGAAGGCATGGGGATCATCCTGCGCACCGCAGGCGCCTCGCGCACCAAGCCCGAGATCAAGCGCGACTTCGAATATCTGATCCGGATGTGGGAAACCGTCCGCGACATGACGCTGAAGTCGCAGGCCCCTACCCTCGTCTACGAGGAGGGATCGCTGATCAAGCGCTCGCTGCGCGACCTCTACAACAAGGAAATCGACGAGATCCAGGTCGCCGGCGAAGCCGGTTACCAGGAAGCCCGCGACTTCATGAAGATGCTGATGCCCTCGAACGTGCGGGCGGTGCGGCAATATCGCGACGGCCAGCCGCTGTTCTCCAGGATGGGCGTCGAGAGCCAGCTCGACGCGATGTTCTCGCCGACCGTGCAGTTGCGCTCCGGCGGCTACATCGTCATCAACCAGACCGAGGCGCTGGTCTCGATCGACGTCAACTCGGGCCGCTCGACCCGCGAACATCACATCGAGGACACCGCGCTCAAGACCAATCTCGAGGCGTCGGAAGAAGTCGCACGCCAGCTGCGACTGCGCGATCTCGCGGGCCTGATCGTCATCGACTTCATCGACATGGACGAAAAGCGCAACAACCGCGCGGTGGAGCGCAAGCTCTCCGACTGCCTTCGGCAGGACCGCGCGCGCATCCAGGTCGGGCGCATCTCGCATTTCGGCCTTTTGGAAATGTCACGCCAGCGCATCCGCGCCAGCGTGCTGGAGAGTTCGACCGAGCCCTGCTCGCAATGCGGCGGCAGCGGTCATGTCCGCTCGGTCTCGTCGGTGGCGCTGCAATTGCTGCGCGGCATCGAGGAAATCCTGATGAAGGGCGCGACCCACAATCTCGTGGTGCGCACCCGGACAGACGTCGCGCTCTATGTCCTCAACCACAAGCGCGGCCATCTGCGCGATCTCGAAAACGCCTTCAAGGTCTCGCTGGCTATCGTCGCCGACGCGACCGTGAGCGGCCAGCAGTCGTTCATCATCGATCGCGGCGAACAGGTGCACACGCTGGAAGCAGCCAAGGCACTGCTCGCGGCTCAAGCCGCGGCCTCGCCGCCGCAGGTCGAGGAACCCTATGACGACGAAGAGGCGTTCGATATCGAAACCGAATCCGAAATCGAGACCGAAGAGACCGAAGGCCTGACGGAAGAATCCGCGGCCGGCGACGAAGCCGGCGGCGAAACCGAGGCCGACGGCCACCGCCGCAAGCGGCGCCGGCGCCGGCGCGGCCGCTCCGGCGAGGCGCGCGAAGGCGGTGCGCCGCGTGACGAGAACGAGGCCCCGCGCGTGGTGCCGGAAATGGCCGCCGAAGGTGCTGTTGCCGAGGACGGCGAAGCCGACGAGGACGAAGGCGACGAACAGCCCGGCTTCGCGCGCGGCGAACAAGGGCCCAATGGCGAGCGGCGCCCGCGTCGCCGCGGACGCCGCGGTGGACGCCGCCGGCGTGGCAACGGAACCGAAGACGGTCTGGTTGGATCGATCGCGGACGAGCTCGGGCCGACTTCGGCGCCGGAAGCAACCACCGCGGTTGCCGACTTCGACGGCGTCGCGCCGGAGCCGATGCCGTCGCTGGAGCAGCCCGCGCCGGTGTCGCAGCCGCCGCAGTGGCAACCTGCTGCCGAGCCGGCGTATGCCCAGCCGGAAACCGTCAGCGCGCCCGCTGCGGAAGAGACCGCCCAGGAATCCGACCGCGCCGCCGCGCGACGACGCTCGACGGTGCGTGAAAAGGTCAGCTTCCTGACCAGCGCCCCGAGCGAAGTGCCGGCGCCGGTCGTGCAGAGCCAGCCTGAACCGGCACCCGCTGCGGCGCCGGCCGAGCCGGCTCCGGAAGCCACCAGCGATAGCCAGCCGCGCAAGGCGGGATGGTGGTCGCGCCGCTTCGGCGGCGGCGAGTAAGATCGAACTCAAAAGAAAAACCGCCCGGCAAAACCGGGCGGTTTTTTTGATCACCACATGAAGTTCGGCGTGGTCTACGCCGCTGCGCGACCGCTCACGTGACCGGTCCCGGATTGAACAGCGTGAGATCGTTATGAATGCCCCAGTGGTCGGACCAGACTTTGGTCCGCCCGCTCGCGACATCCAGGATCAAGCGGAACAGGTCCCAGCCGGTCTCCTCGATCGTCGCTTCGCCTGTCGCGATGCGGCCGGCGTCGAAATCGATCAGATCCTTCCAGCGGCGTGCCAGTTCGGTTCGCGTCGAAACCTTGATGACGGGCGCGGCGGCAAGCCCATAGGGCGTACCGCGCCCCGTGGTGAACACCTGCAGCGTCATGCCGGAGGCCAACTGCAACGTGCCGCAGATGAAATCGCTGGCGGGAGTCGCCGCAAACGTCATGCCCTTCTTGCGCACGCGCTCGCCCGGCGACAGCACATCGACGATCGCACTGCTGCCGGACTTGACGATCGAGCCCAGCGACTTTTCGACGATGTTGGCGAGGCCACCCTTCTTGTTGCCGGGCGTGGTGTTGGCGCTGCGGTCGGCGTCGCCCTTGGCGAGATAGTTGTCGTACCAATCCATTTCGCGGATCAGCGCACGGCCGACCTCTTCGTTGACGGCGCGGCGCGTCAACAGATGAATGGCGTCGCGCACCTCAGTGACTTCCGAAAACATGACGCTCGCACCGGCGCGCACCAGAAGGTCGGCGGCAAATCCCAGGGCCGGATTGGCGGTGACGCCGGAAAAGGCATCGGAGCCGCCGCATTGCAGGCCGACGACGAGGTCGGAGGCCGGGCAGGTCTCGCGGCGGCGCGCGTTGAGCACGGCCAGCCGCGCCTCCGCCATCGCCATGATGGAATCGACGATGGCGCCAAAACCGTCGAATGCCTCATCCTGCATCCGTACGACGCTGTCGGCGGCGCCCTCCGGCAGCAGCCGCTCGGGAACCAGTTTTTCGCACCCGAGGCCGACGACCATGACCTCACCGCCGAAATTCGGATTGCGCGCGATGTTCTGCAGCGTTCGGATCGGCACGATCGCGAGCGGCGCGGTAATCGCAACGCCGCAGCCGTAGTTATGCGTGAGACCGACGACGTCGTCGACATTGGGATATCTGGGCAGCAGTTCGGCCTTGATGCGCTTGAGCGCAAAATCCAGCGTGCCGGCGACGCATTGCACGCTGGTGCTGATTGCCAGCACGTTTTTGGTGCCGACGGAGCCGTCGGGATTCCGAAACCCCTCGAAGGTGTAGCCCTCGAGCGGCGCCTGCGGTGCAGGCACAGCGGTGGCGAGTTCGAGCTTGTCGAGTTCCGGCGGCGTCGGCATCGCAATCCGCGCCTCGTCCACGCATTCGCCGGCCAGGATCGGCCGCGCGGCGGTACCGATCACCTCGTTGTAGCGGCGGATCACGCCGCCTTCAGGAATGTCCGATAGCGCCACCTTGTGGCCCTGCGGCACGAAATTGCGCAGCTCGAGACCGCACGGAAAACGCGTGTTGGCCGGTAAGCCGAAATCGTTGACGACGATCGCGACGTTATCGTTGGCGTCGAGCCTGATATAGCGCGGCGCGTAGGCCAGCGCGGTCGAATGTGCTGTCACGACGCTCTCCCTTTTTTGGCTCCGCCCGGTCCCACGCTTAGCCCGGATAGGTATAGGCGGTCTTCACGATCGTGTAGAATTCACGAGCATAGGCGCCCTGCTCGCGTGCGCCGTAGCTCGATCCCTTTCGGCCGCCGAACGGCACATGATAATCGACGCCGGCGGTCGGCAGATTGACCATCACCATGCCCGCCTCGCTGTTGCGCTTGAAGTGCGAGGCGTATTTGAGGCTCGTGGTGCAGATGCCGGCTGCGAGACCGAATTCGGTGTCGTTGGCGATCGCCAGCGCCTCGTCATAATCCTTCGCAGGGATGATGCAGGCGACCGGTCCAAAGATCTCTTCGCGCGCAATCCGCATCGAATTGTCGGCGGATGTGAAGATCGCGGGCTGCAGATAGAAACCGGGCGTTTCACGGTTGAGCATTTCGCCGCCCCAGTGCAGCTTCGCGCCTTCGCCCGCGCCGATCTGGATGTAGCGCAAATCCTGATCGAGCTGGCTCTTGTCCACGACCGGTCCCATATGGGTTCCCGCCTTGAGCGCGTCATCGACGACGAGGCCTTTTACCCGGTCGGTCAGCGCCTCGACGAAACGGTCGTGAATGCCGTTGGTGACGATCAGCCGCGACGACGCAGTGCAACGTTGTCCGGTCGAGAAGAACGCACCATTCACGGCGGCTTCGACCGCGACCTTCACGTCAGCGTCGTCAAGCACGACCAGCGGGTTCTTGCCGCCCATCTCCAACTGAAACTTCTTCATCGGCGTCGAGGCGACGCAGGCTTGCGCGATTTTGCGTCCGGTCCCGACCGATCCGGTAAAGGAGATGGCGGCAACATCGGGATGGTCGAGCAAGGTCTGCCCGACTACTGAGCCGGAACCCATCACCAGATTGAAAACACCGGCGGGAATGCCCGAGCGTGCGATGATGCCGGAGAGTTCATGGGCCGACCCCGGCACGATCTCGGCCGGCTTGAACACGACGGTGTTGCCGAAGCACAGCGCCGGCGCGATCTTCCATGCCGGGATCGCAATCGGAAAATTCCAGGGCGTGATCAGGCCGACGACGCCGACCGCCTCACGGGTAATCTCGACATCGAGGCCGGGACGCACCGAGGCTCCCTTTTCGCCGGTCAGGCGCAACGCCTCGCCGGCGAAGAATGCAAAAATCTGTCCGGCGCGGGCGACCTCGCCAACTCCCTCCGGCAACGTCTTGCCTTCCTCGCGCGCCAGCAGGCGGCCGAGTTCGTCCTTCCGCGCCAGAATTTCGGTGGCGATGCGGTTGAGCGCGTCATAGCGCACTTGCGGTGTCGATTGCGACCAAGCGGGGAACGCCGCCTTTGCAGCAGCCACCGCCTGCAATGTCTGAACCCGGTCGGCTTTGGCATACTCGCCGACCGTGTCGTTGGTGTTCGACGGGTTGATATTGCGGCTGATGCCGGGACCTTCGACCCAGTCGCCGGCGATATAATTCTTCAGGACCGCGTTCATTCAGGTACTCCCCGTTGCTATTCGGCCGCGACCAGCTTGCCTGCGATGGCGCCCGGCAGCTTCGCAACCAATGCTGCGACTTCCGCGATCTCGGCTTCGTTCAGATCCGTCAGCGGCGAGCGAACCGGACCGGAATCGCGGCCGATGATTTTCATGCCCGCCTTGATGATCGAGACCGCATAACCCTTCTTGCGATTGCGGATCGCGATCAGCGGCAGGATAAAATTCTTCAGGCCGGCGTCAATCGTCGCATGGTCGCGGCGGCGCACTGCGGCGTAGAAGTCGGTAGCGAATTTCGGCACGAAGTTGAACACCGCCGACGAGTAGGTGGTGACGCCCATGTCGAGATAGGGCAGCGCGAAGGTCTCGGCCGTCGGCAGGCCGCCGACATAGGTCAGGCGATCGCCGAGGCGCGAACGCACACGGGTCATCAACTCGATGTCGCCGACGCCATCCTTGTAGCCGACGAGGTTCGGACAACGGTCGCACAGAAGGGTGAGCGTGTCCTCATTCAGCATCGCGTTGTCGCGGTTATAGACGATGACGCCGAGCCTGGTCGACGCGCAGACGGCCTCAACGTGAGCCGCAAGGCCCGCCTGTTCGGAATGCACCAGATAGGGCGGCAGCAGCAGCAGGCCATCGGCGCCGGCGCGTTCGGCCGCGACCGCGATCTCGCTTGCGATCGCGGTGCCGTAACCGGTGCCGGCGAGAACCGGCGTGCGGCCCCTGGTCTCGTCCACGGCGACGGCCACGACCCTGGCGACCTCGGCCGGCGTCAGCGAAAAGAACTCACCGGTCCCGCCGGCGGCGAACAGTCCGGCGACGTCATAGCCGCAGAGCCAGTCCATGTTCGAGCGATAGGTCGCCTCGTCGAACGAGTGGTCGGCCTTGAACGGCGTGACCGGGAATGAAAGCAGGCCGCCGCCGATGTGCTGGGCCATTTCCCGTGGGGTCATCTTGCTCATGCTGCTGCCGCTCCGTATCGAGGTGATTGAGGATGATCGGTGTGCCGAAGCATCGGCAACACGCTTGTTTCAGCGGCAGTTCTAGTTAGCGGATGGATGCAGGTCCAAGCCAAACACTGGATCGAACAATGCCCGATACGCATCAATCTGCTTTGGCATGGGTCAATGCGAGCGTGCGCGCGATTTCAATCAGCGCCGGCAGCAGCGGGTTTTCGTGCTCGCGCTGCCAAACCAGGAACAGCTCGACCTGCGCCGGGGCCCGCAATCGCAGCGGCCGCAGCGTAACACCTTTGAAATTCAGACTGGCGGCCGCCTCCGGCACGATCGCAAGGCCAAGTCCCGCCCGCACCATCGCGAGAATGGAATGGATCTGGCTGAGATGCTGAACATAGCGCGGCAAGACGTCGGCGCGCGTGAACAGCGTGACCAGAAGATCGTGGAAATATCGGGATTCGTAGGGCGAATACATCACGAAGGGCTGACCGTCGAGGTCCTGCGGGGAGACCGTTGCGGCAGCGGTGAGCGGGTGACCTTCCGGCGCTGCGACGAGCAGAGGTTCGGCTGCGACCCGCATCGACGCGAATTCGGTTCGTGCGATCGGCGGCCGCACCAGCCCGGCGTCGATCTGGCCGGACGACAAAGCTTCCAGCTGATCGCCGGTGACCATCTCCTTCAGCGACAGATCGACTTCCGGCAGACCGGCGCGGCAAGCCGCGATCAGCACCGGGAGAAACTCGTAAGCCGTCGCCGCCGTGAAGCCGATCTTGATCGACCCGGTTTTTCCCATCGCGATCCGGCGGGCAACCTGAGAAGCGCTTTCGGCGAGTTTGAGGATCCGCCTCGCCTCGGGCAGAAAGCTGCGACCGGCCGGCGTCAACCGTACCGACCGGCTGGTGCGCTCGAGCAGCTCCGCCTCGACGATGTGTTCGAGCACCTGAATTTGCCGGCTCAGCGGCGGCTGGGTCATGTTGAGCCGCGCGGCGGCACGGCCGAAGTGCAGCTCTTCCGCCACCGTGACGAAACAGCGAAGCTGGCTCAAGTCGAACATCGATGCGTGTCCGGAATGGACGAGATGCCCAGACGCCGACTTTAGCATCGATCCCCCCAAAGACAAGAACGGCAGCCGAAGCCACCGATCCAGGCCTCCCAGGCGCCGGCGAGCGCCATCAGGACGTTGCCGGTTGCAATTGCACCCGTTCGATCTTGCCGACGATGAAGAGGTAGGCGACCGCGGCGACCAGCGCATTGGCGCCGACGAACACCAGCGCACCGTTGAAGGAGCCGGTGACGCTGAGGATGTAGCCGACGACGATCGGCGTCGTGATGCTCGACAAATTGCCAAACATGTTGAACAGCCCGCCGGAGACGCCGCCGGCTTCCTTCGGCGACGTGTCCGAGACGACCGCCCAGCCCAGTGCGCCGATGCCCTTGCCGAAGAAGGCCAGCGCCATCAGCCCGACGATGAACATCTGTCCGTCGACGTAGTTGCAGCCGATGATCGACATCGACAGCAACATGCCGCCGACGATCGGGATTTTTCGCGCCAGCGTGAGCGAGTTGGTCTTGCGCAGGATCGCGTCGGAAATCACGCCGCCAAGCACGCCGCCGAAGAAGCCGCACAGCGCCGGCAGGGTTGCGACGAAACCAGCCTGCAGGATCGTCAAACCTCGTTCCTTGACCAGATAGACCGGGAACCAGGTCAGGAAAAAATAGGTCAGCGCGTTGATGCAATATTGTCCGAGGTAGATCCCGATCATCATGCGATTGCTGAGGAGCTGCTTGATGTGAGCCCATTTCGGCCCGCTGTCCGCGCCCTGCCCGGCATCCATGTCGACCAGCGCGCCGCCCTCCTTGATGTAATCGAATTCGATCGCGTTCACGCCGGGATGGTCCTTGGGACCGTGGATCGTCATGATCCAGATCAGCCCCGTCACCAGCCCCAATCCGCCCATCGTGAAGAAGACGTAGCGCCAGCCGTAATCATGCGCGATCCAGCCCATCAGCGGCGCGAACAGCACGGTTGCGAAATATTGTCCTGAATTGAAAAAGGCCGAGGCGGTGCCGCGTTCGTTGCTGGGAAACCAGGCCGCGACGATCCGCGCATTGGCGGGAAACGACGGCGCTTCCGCCAGGCCGACCAGGAACCGCAGGGCGAACAGCAGCACGATCGCCGTTCCCGCCGCGAAGAAGCCGATCCAGCCCTGCATGAAGGTGAACGCCGACCAGATCAGGATGCTGCAGGCATAGACCCATTTCGAGCCGAAGCGATCGAGCAGCCAGCCGCCGGGGACCTGCGCCGCCACATAGGACCATCCGAACGCCGAGAAGACGTAGCCGAGTGCGATGGGATCGAGATGGAGTTCCTTCGACAGCGCCGCGCCCGCAATCGAAAGCGTGGCGCGATCGGCGTAGTTGATGGTGGTGACGAGAAACAGCATCAGGACGATGAAGATGCGGACGCGGGACCGCTTGGCGTCTGCGGCAGCGATTGTCATGGCCATTGGTTCCTCCCAGAACGCTCAAGCTGGCTGGTCGCGACCTCTGTCGCCGTCCCAAGCGGCTGGAAGCCGTTCTAGGAAACCGGGATATGACAGTCCAAGATTCAGGCGGTATCGATCGATGCCGATCGCGCATCGATCGACCGATAACCGGCGGAATCGCTGCACGTCGCGACAGCGATTTGCCCGGACGTCACGCGCGCCGCCACAGCCAACCAGGGAGTGGACTCATTAGCACGCAACCAAATTCGGATTGACGCGAGTTTGATGAAGGCCAGACGACAGCGTTCGAGGAGCGTGCTGTGAAGCGGCTCCGGAAGGGTAAGAGCGTGCTTTGTTGCGCCAACAGAGCAATATTGTACGGTCGGGGGACCAACACTGTGAACGACCGAGCGGACGGCCATTTCGGACCGCCCGTTTCAAAAAATTAAGAGGCGTTCTGCCTTAACACAAGATGAAATGACCGAACCGACAATTCTGTTATAGTGTTATTCAACCTGAGGGAGCTGGGCCATGAACTGTAGCAAGCGGTCGTTTGTCGTCGTCTCCGTACTATTCGCAGCGCTTCTGTCATCGAGTACGGCAACACTCAATGCGCGCGATCTCGCCTCGCTCACCTTCGCGGCGGCTCAGACCGCCAGGCAGCAATGCATAAATACCTGTCGTGCACGATACCGCGACTGCCTTTCCATGAAGCAAATACCACCCTTTGAGTGTCGGAGCGTCCGCCAGGATTGCACCCGCTTCACTTGCAATGCCTCGCGGGGATGAGCGACGCGCTTTTTGCCACCGTCGCGAGTTGATCCGTAGATAGTTACTGCTGTCGTTGGCACATCGCGTAGTTTCTTTGCACTGCAGAATTTGGTCGCTATCCGGGCATAGCGGACATCGAGCAAGCCTCACCATCAAACTCGATTTGTGACTACCCTAGTCCGTCGCGAGCGCGGTCTCCACATCCGACGGGTCGATCTGCTGGTTGAGACTGGCATGCAGCTTGTCGCGATCAAGCTCGCCTTCCCACCACGACACCACCACGCAGGCGACGCCATTGCCGCACAAATTGGTCAGCGCGCGGCATTCGCTCATGAACTTGTCGATGCCGAGCACGATGGCCATGCCGGGCACCAGACGCGGATCGACCACGGCGAGCGTCGCCGCCAGCGTGATGAAGCCCGCTCCGGTGATGCCGGATGCGCCCTTCGAGGTCAGCATCGCAACCAGCAGGATGGTGATCTGCTGGCCGAGGGTGAGATCGAAGCCGAGCGCCTGCGCAATGAACAGCGTTGCCAGCGTCATGTAGATGTTGGTGCCGTCGAGGTTGAACGAATAGCCGGTCGGCACCACCAGCCCGACCACGGGCTTGGAGCAACCGAGCCGCTCGAGCTTTTCCATCAGCGAAGGCAGTGCGCTCTCCGACGACGAGGTGCCGAGCACGATCAGCAGTTCGTCCTTGATATAGGCCAGGAACTTGAAGATCGAGAAACCGACGATCCGGGCGATCACGCCGAGCACGACGAACACGAACAGCGCCGCCGTCAGGTAGAACGTCGCGATCAGCCCCATCAGATTCAGGATCGCGCCGGTTCCGAACTTGCCGATCGTGAACGCCATGGCGCCGAATGCGCCGATCGGCGCCACCTTCATGACGATGGCGATGACGCCGAACACCGCATGGGCGGCGTCGTCGATGAAGGCGCGTATGGTATGGCCGCGCTCACCAAGGGTCATGATCGAGAACCCGAACAGGATCGAGAACAGCAGCACCTGGAGGATTTCGCCGGTCGCAAACGCGCCAACGACGGTGTCGGGAATGATGTGCAGGAAGAAGTCGACGCTCTTCTGGGCTTCGGCCTGCTTGGCGAAACCGGCGACTTGGCCCGCATCGGCCAAGGCGCCGCCAAAGCCCGCGCCGGGCCGTACCACATTGCCGACGACGAGGCCGATCAACAGCGCGAAGGTCGAGACGATTTCGAAATAGACCAGCGCCTTGACGCCGATGCGGCCGACCTTCTTGGCATCCTGAATATGCGAGATGCCAGATACCACGGTGCAGAAGATGATCGGCGCGATCACCATCTTGATCAGCTTGATGAAGCCGTCGCCGAGCGCCTTGATCCAGTCATTTTTGGCCAGATCCGGCCACAGCCAGCCGACCAGGACTCCGAGCACGATCGCAATCAGCACCTGGATATAAAGCACCTTGTACCAGGGCTTTGCCGGTTTCGCCGCACCGACCGGCGCACCGGTCGCAATCGTTGCCGTCATGACGTTACTTCCCCTCCGAAATCACGGATCTAGGTCGTCCGCGCCGTCCCACCCGGTCTAGAAGAGCAATTGGACCAACGGTGTCAATGGCGTTAGGGCGCGCCTTCTGTGATTTTAACCGCGACGATCGAGCACACGCCGGATCGCCGGTACAAGCGTTGCGCCGAGCGCGTTCTTGATCAGCGACGCCGCCAGGAACGGCGCAATCCCGACCAGCCACGCCTTGTCGACGCCGAGTTTCATGCCGAACGCCAGCCAGCCAAAGCCGGCGGCGAGAATGAGGACATGTCCAAGCCCCATGGCGAGGAACAGCCAGACGACCGATCTATCCCAGCCGCGTTCACTCAGCCAGCCCGTGGCAAAGGCGGCCGCCACGAAGCCGAACAGATATCCCGCGGTCGGCCCGAGCAACGGCGCCAGACCGCCGGCAGAACCCGCAAATACCGGCAATCCGAGCGCGCCTTCGGCCAGATAGGCCACGACCGTCGCGCTGCCGAGACGCCAGCCATAGGCCGCGCCAATCACCAGCACGACCAGCGTCTGCAGCGTCATCGGCACGTAGGGCAACGGCAGATTGACCTTGGCCGACAGCGTCAGCAACGCGGTTCCCAGCAACACCAGGATGACGCTGCGCAGCGCACCGGAAAATCCATTGGCGCGTTGCGGCCACAGCAATACGGCGAGCGGAGAATGTGGGGCAGCGGGCATCGTTCTGGCGGACAAGACTATCTCCGATTTGGGCTTGTATGTGTTTGGACGGCGAGCGCTAGCCGAGCCAGCGCGCAATGCGCGTCACGGCTTCGCGCATCTCGTCGGCCGAGCGCGCGTAGGAAAAGCGAACAAAATGGCGGCCATGGACCGGATCGAAATCGACGCCCGGGGTGGCCGCAACGTGGGCCTTTTCCAGCATCCGGCTGGCGAACTCGAAACTGTCGGCGGTGAAGTCCGACACGTCGGCATAGAGATAGAACGCGCCGTCGGCCGGCAGGAATTTGGTCAGACCGGCCTTCGGCAGGCCGTCGATCAGGATGCGGCGGTTCTCCTGATAGCCGCGCTTGATCGCTTCCATCTCTTCGCGGCCTTCGAACGCGGCTTCGGCTGCGATCTGCGACAGCGTCGGCACTGAGATCGAGAGATTCTGCTGCAGCCGTTCGATCGGCCGCACCAGCGGCTCCGGCACCACCATCCAGCCGACCCGCCAGCCGGTCATGCAGAAATATTTCGAGAACGAGTTGATCACCAGCGCCTGCGGCGAGAGCTCGGCCGCGGTCACGGCTGCAAACGCATAATCCAGCCCGTGATAGATCTCGTCGGAAATGAACCGGATGCCGGCGCCTTCGGCCGCCGATATCAGGCCGGTGAGCGCCTCGCGCGACATCATCGTGCCGGTCGGATTGGCGGGGCTGCCAACCAGCACGCCCTTGAGCGGCGCCTCGCGATGGGCTGCCAGCAGGGCTTCGCCGGTCAGCGCGTGGCGGGTCTCACTGGAGGTCTCGATCAGCACCGGCTCGCAGCCGAGCGCGGTCAGGATGTGGCGGTACGGCGGATAGCCGGGCACGGTGACCGCCACCCGGTCGCCCGGCTCGAACATCGACAGAAACGCCAGGATGAAGCCGCCGGACGAGCCCGTGGTGACGACGATGCGCTCGGCATCCACCTGACAGCCATACGTATCGCGGTAGTGCCGGGCGATACGCGCACGCAGCGAGGGAATGCCGAGCGCGGAGGTATAGTCGATCCGGCCGTCGGCCAACGCGGCCTGGGCGGCCGCGATCGCGACGCCCGGGGCCGACGCCGCTGGCTGCCCGACTTCCATGTGAATCACGTGGCCGCCGGCCGCCTCGATACGGGCCGCCGCCGCCATCACGTCCATCACCATGAAGGGTGGAACATCGCTCCGCGCCGAGGGGGTCAGCAGGTATTTTGCGCGGTCTCTGAGTGTCGCTTCGAGCATCGATATCTGCTATTTGAACGGCTGCCGCCGATTTCACGGTTCCTGCACCGGTTACCGCCCCAGACTGGCCGCATTCGGTGGCTCCTTATAGCGTTTTCAAGCGAAGTGGATACCGGTTCGCGTGAAGAAAACACGCCAAAACAACAGACTGGGGTCGGATTCTGATCTAACAAGCCTGCTTGATCGGAACCGATCCGCTCCACCGCCTATCCGCGCCGCCAATCGTTAAAAGACCGCACATGTTGCTTCGCATCGCGCACCGAAAAATGACCTCGAAATGGACCGCGCTGATGACCGCGGCGGCACTGGCCGTGGCCCCGATGGCCGCGCCGGCGCAGGAGAACAAGGGCCCGCCGATCCTGCGCGACACCGAGTCCGAGCAATTACTGCGCGAATACACAAGGCCGATCCTGCGCGCCGCCGGGCTGGAAAAGCAGAACATCCAGATGGTGATCATCAACGAGAGCGTCTTCAACGCTTTCGTCGCCGACGGCCGCCGCATCTTCGTCAATTACGGCGCGATCATGCAGTCGGAGACCCCGAACCAGATCATCGGCGTGCTCGCGCACGAAACCGGCCACCTTGCCGGCGGCCATCTCTCCAAGATGCGCGAGCAGCTGGCGCAGGCGCAGACCCAGATGATCATCGCCATGCTGCTCGGCGTCGGCGCGCTGGTGGCCGGCTCGAGAGGTGGCGGCCAGAGCGGTCTGGCCAACGCAGGTGCTGCCGCGGTTGCCGGACCGCAGGAGATGATCCGCCGCAACCTGATCTCCTATGTGCGCCAGCAGGAGGAAAACGCCGACAAGGCCGGCGTCAAATTCTTGAACGCCACCGGCCAATCCGCCAAGGGCATGTACGAGACCTTCAAGCGCTTCACCAACGACAGCCTGTTCGCCGCGCACGGCGCCGACCCCTATGTCCAGTCGCATCCGATGCCCGCCGAGCGAGTCGCGGCGCTCGAGGAATTGGCGCGTTCCAGCCCTTATTGGGACAAGAAGGACGATCCGGCCCTGCAAATGCGCCACGACATGGTGCGGGCCAAAATCTCGGCGTTCATGGAACGGCAGGACACGGTCTACCGGCGCTATCCGATGTCAAACACCAGCCTGCCGGCGCGCTACGCGCACGCCATCACGACCTATCTGCACGGCGATCTGCACAGCGCGATCGCCCAGATCGACGGATTGATTCAGCTGCAACCAGCCAACCCCTATTTCTATGAGCTGCGCGGCCAGGCGCTATTGGAGGGCGGCAAGCCCACGGAGGCGATTGCGCCGCTACGCAAGGCGGTGCAGCTCTCCAACAACGCGCCGCTGATCGAGATGATGCTCGGGCAGGCGCTGGTGGCCACCGACAACAAGGCCTATGCCGACGAAGCGATCTCGATCCTGCGTGCGGCGGTGGCGCGCGAGACCGAGGCGCCGCTCGGCTACAGCCAGCTCGCCATGGCCTATGGCCGCAAGGGAAACTATGCCGAGGCCGATCTGGCCTCCGCCCAGGCCGCCTATCTGCGCGGCGACAACAAGACCGCGCGCGATCTGGCCTCGCGGGCCAAAACGCGCTTCGCCATCGGCACGCCCGGCTGGGTCAAAGCTGACGACATTGTGAGCGCCAAGCCGCTGCCGGGGCAGAAAAACAACTAGAAATAAACCGCATTGAACTACAACCTGTTCGAAACCCTGACGTACCTGTTCCAAGAGAACATTCAACAGAACTTCCAAGAGCCGGCCTTCGCAAGAATTGCCGGGCGAAACCCGCCGCACAAGGATTTGCCAATGCCCTCTTTCCGTTTTTTCGCCCCCCTGTTCGCGCTCGCGCTCGGCAGCCTGCCGCTGTCTGCCTCGGCACAGAGTTTTTCCGATACCCAACGCGGCGACATCGAAACCATCGTCAAGAATTACCTGATCTCGCACCCCGAGGTGCTCGAGGAGGCGATGAACGAACTGAACAAGCGCCAGGCCGCCGCCGAAGCCGAAAAGCACGAAGCGAATGTCAGCAAGAACGCCGATGCGATCTTCAACTCGCCGCGCGGCGTGACCCTCGGCAACAAGGATGGCGACGTCACCTTCGTCGAGTTCTTCGATTACAATTGCGGTTACTGCAAACGCGCGATGGCCGACATGCTCGACCTGATGAAGGCCGATCCCAAGCTGAAGATCGTGCTCAAGGAATTTCCGGTGCTGAGCCAGGGCTCGGTCGAAGCCGCCCAGGTCGCGGTCGCGGTCCGGATGCAGGATCCGACCGGCAAGAAATATCTCGATTTCCATCAGAAGCTGCTCGGCGGGCGCGGCGCCGCCGACAAGGCCCGCGCCATGGCGGTTGCCAAGGAAGTCGGCCTCGACATGGCGAAGCTGGAAAAGGACATGGCAAGCCCGGAAGCCAAGGCGACGATCGAGGAGAACTTCAAGCTCGCCGAAGCGATGGGCATGAACGGCACGCCGAGCTACGTGATCGGCAAGCAGGTCGTGATCGGCGCGGTCGGCCTCGATGGCCTGAAGGAGAAGATCGGCGTCGCCCGTTGCGGCAAGGCGACCTGCTGAAGCAGGCCGCGCCGATCGAATCATTCCACGGTTGAAAAAAATCCGGCTGAAGCGCAGCCGGATTTTTTATTGGTTAGATCCGAATCGCTGGAACATTTCGGCGACTTCAATTTCAGCGCAACCGCCAGTTCGATCGCAAGACAATGGAATTCGACCGGGCTTGCGGCTCGGTCCTTCATTCATCGCGCATTCACACAACAAAATCGATGGAACCTCAAATAGTGAGGAACATCGTTGATCTCCTTTCGTTGTCGCGCGGGCAATGCATCCATGTGAGGAGAAATATATGACTAATCGCTTTTTGATTTCGGCCGCGGTGGCGGCCCTGATCGCCGGAACCGGTTTTGCGAATGCGCAGGGTACCGGAACGAGCCATGAAGGCGCGTCAGGCGCCGCCCCGACCCAACAGAGTGCTCCGGCAACGGAACACGCAGCACCTCCGGCCGCGCCGAAGAAAGACTCGGGCGCATCGACGGGCATGAAGGGCGCTAAATCCCAGGGCATGAAGGGCTCTGAGAACTCCGGCATGAAGGCGTCGCAATCGAACGAAAAGGCGCAGCCGGGAACGAGCACCAGCAAGAGCGCCCAGGACAACAATGCGATGCCGGGTCAGAAGTCGAAGAGCATGAGCTCCGAGAACGAGACCAAGGGCGGCAAGGACATGAAGGCCGAGGGCCGCGACAGCAAGAGCGGCACCACGAACGCCGCCGAAAGCCGCGACAGCAAGACCGGCAACATGAACGCGCAGACCAGGACCGACAGCAAGTCGCAGACCACGACCGGCAACGCGGCCACGTCGGCGACCGCGGCACCGCCGGCCGAAAAGCGCACCCAGATCGTTTCCGCCATCAAGTCGGAGAAGATCGAGGAGACCACCAACGTCAACTTCAACATTTCGGTCGGCGCGGTGGTCCCGACGACGGTACGTTTCCATCCGCTGCCCGCCCGGATCGTCGAAATCTATCCGGAGTGGCGTGGCTACGATGTGATCTTCGTGCATGGCCAGTACATCATCGTCCGGCCGCAGACCCACGAGATCGTCTACATCATCGAGGGCTAAGAGCTTTTGAGCGATCGGCACTTGGGGCGGGCAGAAATGCCCGCCCCTTTTCCGTGGCGGCCGGTATCCTTAAACATTGGTTAATGAGCGATTTCCGTAGGTTCCATACGGCTTTTTACGAACTGGATGAAGCCCTTGGGACCGCGTCCTGAAGGCCTGAAGGCTTCCCCTTAGCGCCGTTGTTACCTATAACCCCGCGACCTACCCCGCCCCCATTACTGGAATCTGGATGGCCCAGGCCTCTACAGCGACGATTTATGTGCTCAACGGTCCGAACCTCAACATGTTGGGGACCCGCGAGCCCGAGACCTATGGCCATGCCAGGCTCAGCGACGTCGAGAAACTGTGCGCGGAGACCGCGGCGCAATTCGGCCTCCATGCCGATTGCCGCCAGTCCAATCGCGAGGGCGAGTTGATCGATTTCATCCACGACGCGCATGCCAAAAAGGCCGTGGGCATCATTATCAATGCCGGCGGCTATTCCCACACCTCGATCGCGCTGCATGACGCGCTGGTCGCGGTGAAAATCCCGACCGTCGAAGTGCATATCAGCAATATTCACGCCCGCGAGAGTTTCCGGCATCATTCCTTCACCGCCAAGGCCGCCTTCGCTTCGCTTTGCGGCTTCGGGATCGACGGCTACCGCCTCGCGATCAACGGCCTCGCCGCCAAAATCGGCGCTAAAACCAAAACCTGACATCGAAGCCTGACGCGTCAGCCGTAACCACCCAGAGAATTCCGGATCAACAGCATGGCGAGCAAGCCTGACACCAAATCAGCCGCAAATTTCAAAACCGACGACAGCGCGCTCATTCGCGAACTCGCTTTGCTGCTGGACGAAACCAGTCTCACCGAAATCGAGATCGAGCGCGCCGGTCTCCGGGTCCGCGTCGCCCGCAACATCTCAATCGCAGCCTCGATGCCGGCGAATTTCCAGCCCATGGCTTCGGCTGCGTCCGCTGCGCCGGCCGCTGTCGCCGACCTGGCAAAACACCCGGGCGTCGTCCCCTCGCCGATGGTCGGCACCGCCTATTGGTCGCCCGAGCCCGGCGCCAAGCCGTTCATCGAGGTCGGCAGCAAGGTTTCGGCGGGGCAAACGCTCGTGATCATCGAAGCGATGAAAACGATGAACCAGAATTCCATCGCCGCGCGCGGGCACCGTGACGCAAATTCTCGTCGAGGACGGCCAGCCGGTCGAATTCGGCGAGCCGCTGGTGATCATTGAATAGAATTCGTCAACGTCAGGCGCTGCGATGTTCGACAAGATCCTCATAGCCAATCGCGGCGAGATCGCGCTCCGCGTGCTGCGCGCATGCAAGGAACTCGGTATCTCCACCGTTGCGGTGCATTCCACCGCCGATGCCGACGCGATGCATGTGCGGCTGGCCGACGAAAGCGTCTGCATCGGACCGCCGCCGTCCAAGGATTCCTATCTCAACATCCCCGCGCTGCTCGCGGCGTGCGAGATCACCGGCGCGGATGCGGTGCATCCCGGCTACGGCTTCCTGTCGGAGAACGCCCGCTTCGCCGAAATCCTCGGCGAGCATAATCTGCATTTCATCGGCCCCAAGGCCGAGCACATCCGCCTGATGGGCGACAAGATCGAAGCCAAGAAGACCGCCAAGCGGCTCGGCATTCCCGTGGTGCCGGGCTCGGACGGCGGCGTCGGTTCCGAGGACGACGCGATGGCGATCGCCGAGGCGATCGGCTTTCCGGTGCTGGTGAAGGCGGCCGCCGGCGGCGGCGGGCGCGGCATGAAGGTCGCGCAGACCGCCGACGACCTGATGATGGCGCTGTCGACCGCATCCAACGAGGCCAAGTCCGCGTTCGGCGATGCCTCGGTCTATCTGGAAAAATACCTGCAGAAGCCGCGCCACATCGAAATCCAGGTGCTCGGCGACGGCCGCGGCGGCGCGATCCATCTCGGCGAGCGCGATTGTTCGCTGCAGCGGCGCCACCAGAAAGTCTGGGAGGAAGGCCCCTCGCCGGTTCTCAACGCCGCTGCCCGCGCCAGGATCGGCGCGACCTGCGCCAAGGCGATGCAGGACATGAAATATCTCGGCGTCGGCACCATCGAATTCCTGTTCGAGGACGGCGAGTTCTATTTCATCGAAATGAACACCCGCATCCAGGTCGAGCATCCCGTCACCGAGATGATCACCGACATCGACCTCGTGCTCGAGCAGATCCGGATCGCCGCCGGCGGCGACTTGCCGGCGACGCAAGACGAGATCCAGATCATCGGTCATGCCATCGAATGCCGGGTCAACGCGGAAAATCCGCAGACCTTCCGGCCGTCGCCGGGAAAGATCACGCAATTCCATCCACCCGGCGGGCTCGGCGTGCGGATCAATTCGGCGGTGTATCAGGGCTACGTCATCCCGCCCTATTACGACTCGCTGGTCGGCAAGCTGATCGTCCACGGCAAGACCCGCGGCGAATGCCTGATGCGGTTGCGGCGCGCGCTGGACGAGATGGTGGTCGAGGGCATCGAAACCACGCTGCCGCTGTTTCGGGCGCTGGTGCGCGAGCCCGGCATCATCGACGGCGATTACCATATCCACTGGCTGGAGCAGTATCTGGCCGGCCAGGCGGCTGAAGAGACCTCCAAAAAATAGTCAGGGGCGCCGGGAACCGGCGGCCCGATGGCGCGTTTCTCCCGACTGGGGATTTTTCCGTCCGGGGGCCGCTTGAATTCTGATTATTCATGAAGCTTGTGACGGTTGACGCCACGCGCCGGCGCATGATCGGCCAAATCCTGCTGCTTGCGGCGGGATTTTTGGTGCTGGTGGCAATCAGCGCGACGTCGGTGGTGCTGGTCAATCAGGCCCGCAAGGACAATGGCTGGGTGGTGCACACCGTGGAGGCCGAGAACCAGCTTTCGACCTTGCTGCTGCAAATCCGCCACGCCGAAAGCTCGGCCCGCGGTTACCTCTTGACCGCCGAACCGCGCTTTCTGGCCGAGCACGACGCCGCCGTGGCGACCATCGTTCCCGATATCGACAAGCTGGCGAGCCTCACCGCCGACAATCCGGTTCAGGGTGAGAACGTCAAACAATTGCGCCCGCCGGTCGAAGCCCGGCTCGCGGAATTCGCCAAAGCCATCGACTTCGTCAAGCACAACGATATTGCCGGCGGCGTCGCGATGCTGCGCGAGGCCGGCGCCAGCGATTCCGTCCAACGCATCGATCAGGTCGCCCAAGCGATGCGCGGCGAGGAAGACCAGCTGTTCGCGATGCGCACCGCGACCGCCGATCGCACGCAGCAACTGGCGTCGGTGGTCACCGTGGCCGGCTCAGGTCTCGTGATCGCGCTGGCGGGCATCTCGATCTTTCTGGTGCGGCGCTCGGCGCGTGCCCGCGACGAGGCCGAGGCCCTGTTGCGCGACAACAATCTCAATCTCGAGACCACCGTCGACGAGCGCACCGCGGACCTGCGCGAAGCCAATGACGAGATCCAGCGCTTCGCCTACATCGTCAGCCACGATCTGCGCTCGCCGCTGGTCAACATCATGGGCTTCACCAGCGAGCTCGAGGAGTTGCGCGGCGATATCTTCAAGCGGATCGCAGCCCTGGCGCGCGCCGAAACTTCGGCCCCGGCGGTCCCGGACAATGCGACCGATAGCGCCGAACCCGAGCTCGGGGGTGCCGACCAGCAGCTCTCGGCGGATTTCACCGAGGCGCTCGGATTCATCAAATCCTCGATCGGCAAGATGGACCGGCTGATATCGGCAATCCTCAATTTGACCCGCGAGGGACGGCGCGAATTCCAGCCGGTGCGGATCGATACCCGCGAACTGATCGAAGGCGTCGTCGCCACCGTGGCGCATCAGGCTGCCGAAGCCGAGGCCCAGATCCGCATCGAACCGCTGCCGAACATCGTCAGCGACCGTCTTGCGCTGGAGCAGATCTTCTCCAATCTGATCGACAATGCGCTCAAATATCTCAAGAGCGGGGTCCCCGGCGACATCCTGATCAGGGGCCGCACCAAACTCGGCTTCGCGATTTTCGAGGTCGCCGACAACGGGCGCGGCATCGACCCCAAGGATCACCAGCGGATCTTCGACCTGTTCCGTCGCGCGGGAACCCAGGACAAGCCCGGACAGGGCATCGGCCTTGCGCACGTCCGGGCCTTGGTGCGGCGGCTCGGAGGTACCATGTCGGTGGCGTCGGAACTTCACACCGGCAGCACGTTCACGATAACGCTGCCGATCAACTGGACATCCAGCAACCGGAACAGAGAATCATGAGCAAGCCAGTCACTATCATCATGATCGAGGACGACGAGGGCCACGCCCGCCTGATCGAGCGCAATATCCGGCGTTCTGGTGTCAACAATGAGATCATCCCGTTCACCAACGGTACAGCAGCGGTGAACTATCTGTTCGGCACCGACGGCACCGGACTCAATCACAAGGGCGAGGCGTTGCTGATCCTGCTCGACCTCAACCTGCCGGATATGACCGGCATCGATATCTTGCGGCGGGTCAAGGAAAACAAATATCTGAAGGCGACGCCGGTCGTGGTGCTGACCACGACCGACGATTCCCAGGAGATCAGGCGCTGCTACGAACTCGGCTGCAACGTCTACATCACCAAGCCGGTGAACTACGAAAGTTTCGCCAACGCCATTCGCCAGCTCGGCCTGTTCTTTTCCGTCATTCAGGTTCCACCCGCCGCCACATGAACAATGCAACGCCGACATTGCTGTATATCGACGACGACGCCGCACTTGCCCGGCTGGTCGAGCGCGGCCTGACGCGGCTCGGCTTCAAGGTCGTCCATGCCGCGGACGGGCAACAGGGCCTCGATCGCCTGGCGCGCGGCGGCATCGATGTCATCGCACTCGATCAATACATGCCAGTGCTCGACGGCCTGGAGACGCTCGAGCAGATATTGAAGATCCCGGACGCGCCGCCGGTGGTATTCGTCACCGCTTCGCAGGATTCGGCGATCGCGGTCACCGCGCTGAAGGCGGGTGCGGCGGATTATCTGGTGAAGGATACCCAGGGCGATTTCATTCCGCTGCTCCAGGTCGCCGTCAACGGCGCGATCAGGCAGGCGCAGATTCAGAAAGGCCGCGATGAGGCCGAGGCCGAGGTCCACGCCTCGCGCGACCGCTACGCGGCGCTTGCCGCCGAACGCGAAGTGCTGCTCCGCGAAGTCAACCACCGCGTCGGCAACTCCTTGCAGATCATCGCCTCGCTGTTGCATCTGCAGGCGAGTTCCAGCACCCAGGACGGCGTCAAGGCGGCGCTGACCAACGCGATGGGACGCGTCGCCGCGGTCGCCCAGGTCCACCGACGGCTCTACACCTCGCACGACCTCAAGAGCGTGCTGCTCAATCAATATCTCGAGGCCCTGCTGGAAGATCTCCGGCGCTCAGCCGAGGGCAACCGGATGTCGCGGCTGACGCTGAAGGCCGAGCCGATCGAGATCGACCCCGACCGCGCGGTGGCGATCGGCATCATCGTTAACGAACTGGTGATGAACGCGGTGAAATACGCCTACCCCGATGGCGCCGGCCCGATCCATGTCGACCTCAAGGCACAGGGCGACCATCTCGTGATGTCGATCTCCGACGACGGCGTCGGCCTTGACGCCGAGGCCGATCCGCGCGGCACCGGCATGGGACAGCGTATCGTCTCGGCGATGGCAGCCAAGCTGGAGGCGACCGTCGAACGCGATCCCGCCCATAGCGGCACCCGGATCGTGCTGCAATTCCGCCGCGTCAATGCGCCGGCCCCGACGTCCACCAATGTGGCCGCCGGTTAGCCTGGATGAAGCCGGGATTGACCGGCGATCGACGATCTGACGGATCATCTTCCCGGCAGGCGCGACGAAATCAGTGAGCGGTGCGCATCATGTCGGCTGCTTTCTCCCCGATCATGATCGACGGCGCATTGGTATTTCCGCCGATCAGGGTCGGCATAATCGACGCATCCGCCACCCGCAAGCCCTCGACGCCAACCACGCGCAATTGCGGATCGACAACGGCCCCGTCATCGGGACCCATACGGGCGGTCCCGACGGGATGGTAGACGGTGTCCGAGCGATCGCGCAAAATGGCGCGAATGTCGTCGTCCGAGCGAACATTTTCGCTGTACATTTCAGCGGTCCGCCATTTCGATAGCGGTTCGGCATCCATGATCCGCCGGGTTATCTTGAAGCCTCTGACCATGACCTCGAGATCATCCGGATGATCGTAGAAACGAGGGTCGATGCGCGGCGGCGTCAGGGGATCGGCGCTGTTCAGCGTCACGCTGCCGTGACTCTTGGGGCGAAGCAGACAAACATGACAGCCAAAGCCGTGGCCGAGATGCCGCGTGCGGCCGTGATTGTCGGCCATACCCATGCTGAAGTGGAGCTGGATGTCGGGCACCTCAAGGCTTGGATCGGTCTTGAGAAACCCGCCGCACTCCGCGATGTTAGAGGTGATCATGCCCTGACCTTCGCGCCGGTAGCGCCCGATTTCCTTCCAGAGCTTGCGGAAGCCGGCAAACGATACGCCAAAATTATCAAGACTCTTTGAGCGGTAACTGAACGCGAAGTCGATATGATCCTGCAGGTTTTGACCGACGCCGGGTGAATCGTGCACGACGTCGATGCCCAAATTCTTCAGATCGGCCGCATTGCCGATGCCTGACAGCATCAGCAATTGCGGCGACTGAAACGCGCCGCTGCTCAGAATGATTTCTCGCCGGGCGCTCACGGATTTGTTTTTGCCGTCGCGGCTGAATTCGACGCCGGTGGCGCGTTTTCCGTCGAAACGGATTTTCCTGGCCTGCGCTCCGGTGACGACTTTCAGGTTAGGGCGCGGCAGATTCGGCTCGATATAGGCGCGCGCGGCGCTCCAGCGCTCGCCGTTTTTCTGGGTGACCTGATAGATCCCCAGGCCCTGCTGATGCGCACCGTTGAAGTCGTCGTTCACCGGGAACTGCAATTGCCGGCCGGCCTCGAGGAAGTAATCCTGAAAGGGATTGGCCGTCCTCAGATCGGCAACGTTCAGCGGGCCACCGGCGCCATGAAACGTGTCGTCGATCGACTCGTTGTTTTCGGATTTCTTGAAGTAAGGCAGCACGTCGTCATACGCCCAGCCGGAATTTCCCAGCGCCGCCCAGCCATCGTAGTCGGAGCGATGACCGCGGATATAGACCATGGCATTGATCGCACTCGATCCGCCCAGTGCCTTGCCGCGGGGCTGATAGCCGATGCGGCCGTTCAGGCCCGGTTGGGGCACCGTCTCGAACGCCCAGTTGTTGGTCTTGGACGGCACCTGGATCGCGATGCCGATCGGAGCCTTGACGACCCAATTATTGCCCGCGCCACCCGCTTCCAGCAGGCAAACGCTGACTTTCGAATCCTCGCTGAGCCGGCTCGCCACGACGCAGCCTGCCGACCCGCCGCCGACGACGATATGGTCAAACTCTTCCACTTGGGTTCTCCCTGATCCCGGCTTTCTCATTGTTGCACTCAGGCGCGGATGCGAACCGGCAACGAGGCATACCCGCGAACGAAGTTCGACGGCACGCGCTCCGGCTCGCCGACGACCTCGATGGTCCGGCCTCGCTTCAGGATCTCTTCCCAGAGGATCCTGAGCTGCATCTCGGCCAATCGGTTGCCGACGCAGCGGTGAATGCCGAAGCCGAAGGAAATATGCTGGCGCGGACGCGCGCGATCGATGATGAAGCTGTCCGGCGTCTCGATGGATTCTTCGTCGCGATTGCCGGACGCGTACCACATGACCACCTTGTCGCCCTTCCGGATGGTCTTGCCGCCAATTTCCGTGTCGACGAGCGCGGTCCGCCGCATGTGGGCGAGCGGCGTCTGATAGCGAATGACCTCCGACACCATGCTCGGGATCAATTGCGGATTCTCGCGCAGCTTCCGGTACTGGTCGGGATTCTGGTTGAGAAACCAGACCCCGCCCGAGATCGAATTGCGCGTGGTGTCGTTGCCACCGACGATGAGCAGAAGGAGATTGCCCAGAAATTCCTTGGGATCCATGCTGCGCGTCGAAGGCGAATGCGCCAGCATCGAAATCAGGTCGCTGCGCGGCTCGGCATTGACACGCTCGTTCCAGAGCCTGGTGAAATACGCCAGGCACTGGCCGAGGATGGCCATTTTCTTTTCGTTGGTGTCAATCGGCCCACCGGCGTTGATATCGGCGGTCGCGACGTCGGACCAATAGGTCAGGAGATGGCGGTCCTCAAAGGGAAAGTCGAACAGCGTCGCCAGCATCTGGGTGGTGAGTTCGATCGAGACCTTGTCGACCCAGTTGAAGGTCTCGCCGACGGGGAGCGTATCCAGGATCGCGCAGACCCTGGTCCGAATGGTCTGTTCGAGGTTGGCGAGGTTGGCGGGCGCGACGATGGGACTGACCGTTCTGCGCTGCTCATCATGCCGCGGCGGGTCCATCGCAATAAATCCAGGCGTTGGAAGCCCGCCCGAACGGATCTGGATCGTGATGCCTTCCGCCGACGAGAACGCCGTGTGGTTGGTATCGACGTTCATGATGTCCTTGTATTTCGTGATCGACCAGAACGGCCCATATCTGCTGTCGGCGCAGTAATGGATGGGGTCTTCCTTGCGCAGGCGCTCGAAATACGGCCAGATCGTATCGTGCCGAAACAGCTCGATGTCGCTGACGTCGATCTGATCGAGCGGAATTTCATAGGCGCGCTGGCGCGCCGCGGCGACTGCACTCGTGGTCATGGGATGTTTTCCGGATTTGAGGGTTAGTGCTGGCCTTCGGGCAAGGCGACGACGAGGCCGTCGAGCCGGCTGGACATCTTGATCTGGCAGGCGAGCCGCGAATTCGGCTGCACCGCATCGGCAAAGCTCAACATGCTGGCTTCGGCGTCGCCGACTGCTTCCAGCTTGTCGAGCCAGCAATCGTCGACATAAACGTGGCAGGTGCCGCAGGCGCATTCGCCGCCGCAATCGCCGTCGATACCGGGAACGCTGTTGCTGATCGCGCCCTGCATGACCGAAGTGCCATCGGACAATTCGATGTCATGCCTTCTTCCATTTTGCTCAACGTAGGTAACTCGCGGCATCGTCAATCCTTTGTGTCGATCGCCTGGTTGCGAAGTCTTTCCGACATGCAAAACCAGGCTGGTTCTGAGTTGATGTTTATATGAGCGCGAGGGCGGGCTTTGCGTTCGCCCGTGACGCAAATACGGTCCGCTGCTTTTCCGGACGCAGGAAGAACAGTGCGATCAGGCCCCCGACCAGCGTCACGACTCCGCAGACGGTAAAGCCAGTGCTGTAGCCCTGCGCAGCCGAAGCGGCGCCTTCGATCACGCTGCCCATCACGTAGGGAGCGATGATGCCGGCGGAGGTGCCGACGGCGCTATTGATCGCCAGAACCGCGCCCCGCTGGGAGACAGGCGTAATCTCGCTGAGGATGGCCGGAGAAAGTACGTACACGACCGACGGGAGTACGGTTCCGGCAACGATCAGGGCGATCGTGATCGCCACATTCGGTGCATAGGGTGCGGCAAGCAGAGCAAGTCCCCCACAGCAAATCGCAATGCCGCAGAAAATTCCGCGAGCCACCCGGCTGCTCGAGCCCATTCGCATCATGCGTTGCGACAGCCAGCTTCCGCCGATGACGACGCAGAAGCCGACAACGAAAGGTATGGCCGTGAGTTTACCAGCAACGGCCTGATCGAATCCCAGACCTTTGACGAGGTAAGGCGTGAACCACGACAGCACGAGCGCGAGGCCGAAATAGGCGCCGAAATACGCGCACCACGAGGCGATGTTGGTCGGGTTCAGAAGCAGTTCGCGATAGGGAAGAGCATTGTGCGCGGCTGCACCTTCAACGGCGGTCGGCTCCTCGATACGGCCTTCCTTGCCGAGGACCGCAAACGCGATGACCCAGAGCAGTCCGAAGAGGCCCAGCGCGCCGAAGGCATAGTGCCAGCTGTAGGTCGTTATGATCCAGTTCAGCGCGGGAATGGTGATGATGACGCCGATCGAAGCTCCCTGCGAAATGATCGCGGTGGGAACGGCGCGCCGCTGATCGGGAAACCATTTGTACGCTGCATGCAATGCGACCGGATAAGCAGGCCCCTCCCCGGCACCGAGGACGATGCGACAGGCAATCAGGAGTTCGATTCCGACGGTGCCGAGCATGGGGAATTGCACGAGCGACCAGACCAGGCCCATCGCAAGCAACACCCATTTCGACCTGACGCGATTGACGACGAAGCCGGTGACGACGGCAGAGATCGAGAACAGCAGGAAAAAGCTGGAGCCGACGAGGCCGAACTGCTTCGGCGTCAGATTGAGGTCGGTCATGATCGGTACGCCGGCCAAGCCGATGATGGCCTTGTCGGCGAAGTTGATCAGCATGAACAGGAATAGCAGGGCAACAATGGCCCAGGCGCCTTTTTCGGGTCGGACTTCGGTCACGGCGTTTTCCTCACTGGCGTGTTTCAGATCGGCGCTTTGCTGCGTCCTGATTTTGGTCGTTGATGAAAGACGGCGTCGCGATCACTCAGATGCGGCCAGCGAGCTCGTCAATAATAGAATTATTATTCTAGTTCTATTTGTATTGCAAATGAATTCGTTTGCTGGCATATTTCGTTCTGGAATCAGTCAGATAGGCACATCCATGGCAAAACGGGAAACCACTGCCCGTCGAGGCGACGCGCCGCTCGCGCTGCGTCTCCCCACGCAATCGCGCAGCCGCGAAAGCACCGAGGCGCTGCTTGAAATCGGCAGGCACCTGATCGAACAGCGTGGCGTCGACGATTGCAGCATGAATGAAGTGGCCGCCGCCGCCGGATCCTCCGTCGGCGCGCTCTACTTTCGCTTCGGCAACAAGGAACGGTTTGTAAGCGAGGTGATGCGGCGTCAGGTCGATGCCACGCGTCAGCAGCTTTCAAACCATTTGGCCGAGATCGAGGTCACCGCATCCTCGCCAAGCCAGGTCATCGAAGCCGTCGTAAAATGGATTGTGGGGCAATTCACCGAGAACCAGGGTTTGCTGCGGGCTCAGATTCGCCGCGCTCTTGATCATCCGGAAGAATGGCAACCCTTCCAGAATATGGGGCGCGAGCTTGTCGAAGGCACCATCAGGATTCTGGACCGCTTTCCCGATGTTCAACAGGATCGCGAATGGCAGAAGCACGTACGCATCGCCATGCAGATGATCCTCGGCACGCTCAACAACGCCATCATCAACAGACCCGGCCCGCTTGAGCTCTCGGACAAGGCGACCCCCTACGAACTCACCAGGGCTGCGACTCGCTATCTCGGATGGGCACCGCCTGACGGTTCGGTGCGATAGCAAGAAATCAGCCGATCATCTGCAGCCAAGGCAGCACGATCAACAGCAGCCCGGCAAAGTATATCACCCCGAAAATCAGGCCGAATTTCCAGAAATCGCGCTTGCCGATGTAACCGCTGCCGAAATACATCGGCGCCGGTCCCGTGGCATAGGGCGAGATCACGCCCATCAGCCCCAGCGAATAGACGCACAACAGCATCAAGGTTTGCACCGACAGGCCGGGAATGCTGGTGCCGACGGCGAGCACCACGGGCAATACGGCTGCCGTGTGCGAGGTGATGCTGGAAAAGAAATAGTGGATCCAGAAAAAGAACGACACCAGCAGAATCATCCCCATCGTCGGTGACACGCTGGCTAGCGGCTTGGCATAGCCCTCCGCCACCCATTTGATGAATCCGATTTCGTTCAGGCCGGACGACAGCGTCAGCAGCGAGGTGAAATAGAAGAACACTTCCCAGGCGCTCTTCTCAGCGACGATGTCGTCGAAATCGATCACGCCCGTGACCAGCATCAGCGAGATCACGACGAACACCACCATGGTCGGGTTGATGAAATTGGCGCCCAACAGCGGCAGGTTGATGGTGGGGTTGGAGCCGCAGATCCACAGAAACATCGCCAGCAGCACCAAAGCGGCCATGATCCACTCGCTGCGCGACGGCGGCCCCATCGCCGCGATTTCTCCGGCGCTCCAGGTGACGATCTCCGGGCTTTCCTTCACCTGCGGCCGGCACACGATATAACTCAGCAGCGGAACCAGCAGCAGCAGAGGGATTCCGAGCGGCGCAAAGCCAATAAACCATTGCGACCATCCGATATCGACATTGACGATCTTCTTGGCGATCGAGAGTGCGGCGGCATTCGGCGCCAGCGCGGTCAGGAACAGCGAACTCGTGACCGCCGTGGTCGCAAACGCCGTCCACATCACATAGGTGCCGATCAGGCCTGCGGTCGGCCCCGGTTCCGAGCCGTAGATCCTGGGAATATTGCTGACGATCGGATAGATCGTGCCGCCCGAGCGCGCGGTGTTGGACGGCGTTGCCGGCGCCAGCACGAGGTCGGAGAAGGCAACCGCATAGCCGAGGCCGATGGTACGGCGCCCGAGTGCGCGCACCAGCATCAGGGCCAGCCGCCGGCCGAGGCCGCTTTTGCGGTAGCCGATCGAGAACACGAAGGCGCCGACGATCAGCCACACCGTGCTTTCGGAGAATCCGCCCAGCATCCAGCGCAGCGATTTGTTGGGATCGGGTTCGACGTAACCCATCACGCCTGCGACCGTCAGCCCAATCAGGCCGACCGCGCCGACCGGCATCGATTCCAGGATCAGGCCGGCGATCACGGCGGCAAATAGCGCAAAATAATGCCACTGGTTGAGATTGAGGCCGGCGGGTGCCGGCACGAGATAGATCGCGAGCCAGATCGCCAGCGGCGCGATGGTCTTCCAGGTAATTTTCACGAATTCCCCTCTTGCTCCCGACAGTCGTTCCCTTCGCGCCCCGGTGTTGTGGCCGCGCCGTCTTTTTCTCGGCCGTAGCATAGGCCCTCGGCGTCCTGCTATTCTAGGGCCCATGACGTCGCGCGACTCCGCATCTGCCGAAATCACACCCGAGGTTCTGCTGCGCGCCTATGCCTGCGGAATCTTCCCGATGGCCGAAAGCGCCGACGATCCGACGCTGTTCTGGGTCGAGCCGGAAATGCGCGGGGTGATCCCGCTCGACGGCTTTCGCATCGCCTCGCGGCTGGCGCGCACAGTGCGCTCCGACGCCTTCACCGTCACCGTCAACACCGCCTTCAAGGCGGTCATCGCCGGCTGTGCGGCGCCGCAGGCCGGCCGTGACGACACCTGGATCAACACAAGGATCCGCGACCTCTATCTCGGGCTGTACCAGCTCGGACATTGCCACAGCGTCGAGGTCTGGCAGGACGGCGATCTGGCCGGCGGCCTGTATGGCGTCAGCCTCGGGCGCGCCTTCTTCGGCGAGAGCATGTTCCATCGCGCCCGCGACGCCTCGAAAGTGGCGCTCGTGCACCTGGTCGCGCGGCTGATCGCGGGCGGCTTCGAACTGCTCGACACGCAATATGTCACCGAGCATCTGCGCAGTTTTGGCACAGCCGAGATTTCCAGGCGGCGCTATCGCACGCTGCTCGACAAGGCGATCGCCGGCCAGCCTGCGGAATTCCTGAGATTGCCGGCGACGCATCCGGTCAAAGGCGCGGACGCGCTCGCGATCATCGCGGGGCGGGGGTGAAGCTGCGTAGCCCGGATGGAGCGCAGCGCAATCCGGGGCAACTGCCTCTGCGTGCGCGAGAGTCCCGGATTTCGCTGCGCTCCATCCGGGCTACAGACCTCGCCTAATTCCCGAACAGTCCACCGAACAGGCCGCCGGGTCGCTGCGCCGGTGGAGGTGGCGGCGGTGTCGGTTGCTGCTGGAATTGCGGCTGCGGCGGCGGACGCGGTCCGGCCTGCTTCGGCGCCGGCGGGCGTTTTTGCGCGGGCGGCGGTGGCGGCGCCACCGGTTTCGGCAGATCGGGGGCCGCGGTGACGATGGTCTGGTCGGGGACTTTGCAGTCGGTCAGCCAGATATCGTAGATCGGATGCTCGACGCCATGCAGGCCGGGGCTGGCGGCATACATCCAGCCGGAGAAAATCCGCTTCACCTCGCCCTGCAGCGTGATCTCGTCGACCTCGACGAAGGCGTCGGTGTTGGCGGCTTCGGTCGCCGGACGTGTGTAGCAGGCGTCGGTTTTCACCCGCAGCGCGCCGAACTGGACGGTCTCGCCGATATCCTCGTCGAAATTGATGATGCGCCCGGTGATCTTGTCGAGGCCGGAAAAACTCGCCTTCTTGTTGGTGACCTTCGATGCCGGTGGCTCGGACACCACCTCATCGCCCGGCTGCAGGGTCGCCGGCGCGCCCGGCACGCTCTTGGGCTGGCGTTGCCCGGGCGGCAGTCCCGGCAACGGATTGGCCGACGGCGGCGCGTTGGCGACGCCCGGACCGGCCGGGCCGCCTGGCGTCGGCGGCGCGATGGCGATGCCCGGCTGTGTGTTTTGCGGAACGACGGTGGTACCGGGCGGTGGCGCCAGCGGCTGCGACTGGACGTTTCCGGGCGGCGGCACGCCCTGCCCCGGCAGCGGCCGGTTCGGCGTCGGCAGCAGGCGGCCGCGCGGCAATTCCGGCACTTCCTCGTCGTCGTCGGGGGGTGGCTGCTGCTGACCGGCGCGCGGGATCGCACCGGGCGGGCGCGGCGCGGGATCGGAAAAAATATTGCCGATCTGCGCGCGCGCCGGAGGCGCAAGCGAGAGTGTTGTGGCGGCGATCAGGGCCGCGAAACCAGTCAGGGCAATGGTTCGAAACATCTCGCGGCTTTAACAGGCGAATCGGGCTCGCGACATACAATCATATCCGCCGCTCGCGTGCCCTCCGGTTAACACGCCGAATACGGCGGGGAAAGGGCGGTTTCCCGACCCCGCCCCCGCCCAAAAGCGTTTTCCAGCGAACCGGGTACCGGTTCGCGTTAAGAAACCGCGTCAACTCTGGTCAGCCCGCGTCACAAATGAAATAGTCGGCCCTGTCGATCCCTAGCGCTGCCCAGCGCCGAAATCACAATAATCCGGGACTAACCGGCGGAGCATGAGGAAACCCCTGATATGACCGATCGAATTCGTCTGGACGGCAAGGTCGCCGTCGTCACCGGGGCTGCCGGCGTCATCGGAACCGCGACTATCCGTCTGCTGGCCGAGCGCGGTGCGCGTATTGTCGCAGTCGACCGCAGGCTGGCAGACCTCGAGACCGCCATCAAGGACCTTCCCGCTTCGGCGGAGGCGCTGGCGGTCGCGGCCGACGTCACCCAGGAAGATGAGGTCGCCGAATATGTCCGTGCGAGCGTCGACAAATTCGGCACCATCGACGTGTTCTACAACAACGCCGGCATCGAGGGCGACATCAAGCCGATCCCGGAATATTCGCTGGAGAGCTTTCGCCGGGTGCTCGACGTCAACGTGGTCGGCGTCTTCCTCGGCATGAAGCATGTGCTGCCTGTGATGCTGAAGGCGAACAAGGGCAGCATCATCAACACCGCCTCGATCGCGGGCCTGATGGGCTCGCCGCATATCGCGGTCTACAGCGCCAGCAAGCACGCGGTGATCGGGCTGACCAAGAGCGCGTCGTGGGAATGCACCGGCACCGGCGTACGCGTCAATTGCGTCTGCCCCGGCCTGATCGACAGCCGGATGCTGAGCGCGATCATGCTGGCCCGCAATGGCGGCAACGCACCGCCGCCGAACGACAAACTGGTCGAGCGCATTCCGGCGCGCCGGCTAGGGCTAGCGTCCGAGGTTGCCTCCATCGTGGCGTTCCTCGCCTCCGATGAAGCAAGCTACGTCTCGGGCTCCGCCTACACCGTCGATGGCGGCCGCACAGCCGCCTGATTCCTTTAAGTCACCACACCAGAGGTTTTCGCAACCATGCCCGTTACGCTCGATCCCGATGCCGCCGCCGTCTACAAGGCCTTTCAGGAAGCCGGCCGCCCAGCCTATGAGACGCTGACCGCGCCGGAAGCCCGCGAGTATTATCTGAACGCCCGCTTCGTTTCCAATCCCGAGCCGCCCGAACTCGCCGAGGTCAAGCCACTGTCGATCCCGGCACCGCACGGCGCGATCCCGGCCCGGATCTACACGCCGAAGAATTTGCGCAAGGCCAATGACGCAGCGCCCTGCCTGTTGTTCTTCCACGGCGGCGGCTGGGTGATCGGCGATCTCGACTCGCACGACGTGGTCTGCCGCCAACTCGCGCACGAGGGCGAACTGATCGTCATCTCCGTCGATTACCGGCTGGCGCCCGAGCACAAATTCCCCGCTGCCGTCGACGACGCCATCTCCGCCGCCAAATGGATCGCCGCCAACGCGAATGCGCTGGGTATCGATGCCAATCGATTGACGGTCGGCGGCGACAGCGCCGGCGGCAATCTCGCCGCGGTGGTCGCCCTCGCCGCGCGCGACGGCGACGGACCAAAGATCGCGGGCCAGGTCCTGATCTATCCCGCTACCGATTTTGCGATGAAGCATCCCTCGCACCGCGAGCCCGAAACCAGCATTCTCCTGACGCACTCCGTCATCAAATGGTTCTGCGACCATTATCTCGGCAGCAGCGCCGACATCGACAACTGGAAGGCCTCGCCCGCGCGCGCCGCCACGCTTGCCGGATTACCCCCGGCCTATGTGATGACCGCCGGCGCCGATCCCCTGCGCGACGAAGGCGACGAATATGCAAAACGATTGAAGGACGCCGGCGTGGCCGTGACCTACCGGCATTTTCCCGGCCAGTTCCACGGATTCTTCACCATGGGCAAACTGCTCAATCAGGCCAATGTCGCAGCCAGCGAAATCGGCGTATGGCTGAAGGCGCTGGGCTGATCGCCGGCTCTTGGTGACGGATACAACGCATTGGCAGCATCGGTCTCCATCGAAATAGCAAAACACACGCTGCTGTCTTGCGGGCTCATTTTGGCGATCGGTACGCTCGCCAGCCTGCTGGCGCAGAAGATCAGGATTCCCGACGTCGCCGTGTTCCTGGTCACCGGCATCGCGATCGGGCCGCAGGGGCTTGGCCTCGTGCATATCGGCGCGGATTCGGCGCTGAACCAGATCATCCTGCTGTTCGGCGCCGCCTACATCCTGTTCGACGGCGGCGCGACGCTGCGCCTGGCGGTGCTGAAGCAGGTCTGGATCACCATCGTCGTGATCGCGACCGTCGGCATCGTCATTACCGCCGTCATCACCGGCCTCGCCGCGCATTTCATTCTCGGCATTCCAATGCTCGTCGCCTTGCTGCTCGGCGCGACGCTGGCCTCGACCGACCCGGCGACGCTGGTGCCGATCTTCCGCCAGGTCCTGATTCGCGACCGCGTCGCGCAAACCGTGATGAGCGAGTCCGCGTTCAATGACGCCATGGGCGCGATCCTCACCTTCGGCGTGCTGGCGGTTGCGACGGGGCGCGGCGAGTTCTCGCTGACGGCGGCGTTGCTCAATTTGCTGCAGGAATCCGTGATCGGTATCGTCGCCGGCATCGTACTAGGTTATCTCGCAGCACTCCTGATCGCGCACGAGAAAATGGCCTTTCTCGCCGAATATGCGCCTGTCGTGACGCTGGTCGCGGTGATCGGCGCCTATTTCTCGGCCGACGGCCTGCATGCCTCGGGCTTCATGGCAGTGTTCGTGTTCGGCATCGTGCTCGGCAACAAGGAGAGCTTCGGCTTCAAGATGGAGCCGGGCGAAGCGCAAAAGCTCGACGAATTCGTGCTGACCACCGCGTTCATCCTGCGCCTGTTCATTTTCATCCTGCTGGGTGCGCAGGTCGATTTCGCGCTGATGGAAAACTACTGGCTCGGCGGCACCGCCGTCGTCACGGTACTGATGCTGGTGGCGCGCCCGGCGACCGTGTTCCTGTGCGCGTGGCCGGATCGCCGCGCGCGCTGGAGCTTTGCCGAGATGCTGTTCATGTGCTGGACCCGCGAGACCGGCGTCATTCCAGCCGCGCTTGCCGGGCTCCTGCTCGGCATGAACGCACCCGGCGCGCAAATGATCGCCTCGGTGACCTTTATCGCGATCCTGATGACGATTTTGATCCAGGCATCCACGACGGAATGGCTGGGACGGAAACTGGGATTGCTGGAAACGGACTAGCGGCCGCGGCCCTCCCCGCGACATCGAGGCCGCGGGTTGGCGGACGTGATGTTTCAGATCGATGATCCGCCAAAGACGACGATCATGCGCGTGGCCTTCCAGAACCAGTTGCCTCCATCACGCGCGGACTGCAGGCTGAAAACCCGCTTGTTCCAGTCGGGATCGTGGACGAAACGGATGTTCTCGATCTTGAAATCATCCTGCCGCTGTTTCCACTCGATGGCCCAGGCCAGGTGCGCTTCGTCGAGTTGCTGCCGAAGCCTGGTGACCTCGATCGAGTAGCTCGACGGAAACAGGATACTGAAGGTCATCGAACGACCATTACGTGATCTCTGCGCCTCATGCGGCTCCCGGCATGCTGGAAGAGTTTCCGACGCGGTGCCTGCCCTGCATACGATTAAATGGATAACGCCCAAGCTGATTCAACCGGTCCAACTCGGGGTCGATGGAAATCACCCCACCCGCGCCGCGCGGCGCAGCGATTGCGGGGGCTGGCCGAAGGCGCGGATGAAGGCGCGGCGCATCCGCTCTGGATCGCGAAAACCGGTGGTTTCGGCGACGCGTTCGATCGCCTCGGAGGAGGACTGCACGCGCTGCCGCGCCACCTCGATCCGCAACCGCTCTACCGCCTTCGACGGCGTGGTGCCGGTCTCGGCGATGAAGGCGCGGGTAAAGTGCCGCGAGCTCATGCCGGCCTGCTCGGCCAAATCCTCGACGGTCAGCGGCGCATCGAGATGCTCGCGCGCCCAGGCCAGCAGCGGACCGAAGCGGCCGTTCGGCGTCTTCAATTCCAGCAGCGACGAGAATTGCGACTGGCCGCCGCTGCGGCGGTGGTAGAGCACGAGCTGGCGGGCGGTCTGCTGCGCGATCTCGTCGCCATAGTCTTCCGCGATCAGGGCGAGCGACAGGTCGATGCCCGCGGTGATGCCGGCGGAGCTCCAGATATTGCCGTCGCGGACGAAGATCTGGTCGGGCTCGAGCTTCACCTTCGGATAGGCTTTTAGAAAATGCCGGGTGCGCTGCCAATGGGTGGTGGCTCTGCGGCCGTCGAGCAGACCGGCTTCGGCCAGGATGTAGGCGCCGGAGCAGACGCTGGCGATGCGAACGCCGCGTCCGGCGATGGCGCGCACGAAGGCCAGTGTCTTCGGACACAGCGCAGGTCCGCGGCTGCCTTCGCCGCCGGCCACGATCAGCGTGGTGATCGCGCCTGACGGCCGCAAACCCCGCGCCATCATCTCGACGCCCGACGAACTACGCACCGGCCCCGGCTTCACCGCCAGCGCCTTGATGTCGGGCGCGCTGCCGGCGAAGCGCGCCGCGATCTCGAACGCCGCGATCGGCCCTGCCGCATCGAGCAACTGGAAGTCGGGATAGACGAGCACGCCGATCATGACGGACCTCATGTCCTGAAATGAGGGAAATATGGCATTTCGGACGAGAGGCGATCATGCCAGGATGGCGAGGTCAAGCAATATTTGGAGGCTCGTGATGCCGGCGCCGCTTCAGATTGGTCTCGTGCTGTTCCCCAGGGTGACGCAGCTTGACTTCACCGGACCGCTGCAGGTGTTCTCCAGCATTCCCGGCGCCAAAGTGCATTTGATCTGGAAGCGAATCGAGCCTGTTACCAGCGATTCCGTCATGATGCTGACGCCGACCACAAGTTTCGCCGACTGCCCGCAGCTCGACGTGATCTGCGTGCCCGGCGGGCAAGGCACCGACGACATGGTCAACGACGAGGAGATGCTGGCTTTCCTGCGCCAGCAGGCCGAAGGCGCAAAGTACATCACCTCGGTCTGCACGGGATCGCTGGTGCTGGGCGCGGCCGGCCTGCTCAAGGGTTATCGCGCCGCGACGCACTGGACCGCGATGGATTTTCTCTCCTCCTTCGGCGCCATCCCGACCAAGATTCGCGTTTGCGTCGATCGCAACCGCGTCACCGGCGGCGGCGTCACCGCGGGCATCGATTTCGCGCTGACGCTGGTGTCGCAGCTCGTCGACCGCAAGACCGCCGAAGCCATCCAGCTCCGGATCGAATACAACCCGGCGCCGCCGTTCAACGCCGGCTCGCCGGACACCGCGCCGGCGGACGTTCTCGCCTTCATGAAGGAGAAGATCGCGCCGGCCCAGGCCCGTCGTGGCGAAATGATCGCCCGCGCGGCGGCACGGCTGGGATAGTTATTATTGGGCCGAATTGGCGAATAGCTCGAACGTGACGTTTCTGAGCCATTTGTGGCCGGCGTCACGATGATAGCGCTCGTGCCAGTACTGCGCGATTTCGATCCGGGGCAGTGCGACCGGCGGTTCGAACATGGCCAGACCCAGCGGCCCGGCGATGCGCCGCGCCAGATTGGCCGGCAAGGTCACGACACCGTCGGTTTCCGCCGCGACGATGGCTCCGGCGATGAAGCTCGGAACCTGCAACAGCACGTTGGCGGGGGCGATCGCGGACGACAAGACGCGCTGCGCGGTCCGGTGCGCGGCATGACCGGTGTCCGATCCCGTGACCAGGATGTGGCGCTCGGCCAGAAAGCCGGCGCGCGAGCGGGCTTTCGACGCCCGCGGATGATGTCTGCGCAGCACGCTGGAATAGCCATCGAAGTACAGGCGCTGTTTCCGTAGATGGCGCGCGGCAAACGGGAACGCGCCGAACGCCAGGTCCGCCTCACCGGTTTCGAGCCGGTGATCGAAATTCCGGGAATCCAGCGGCACCGCCCGTACGCTGACGTCGGGTGCAATCGCGGCCACCCGCGCGATCAGCGGCGGCAGGAACCGGATCATGCCGACATCGGTCAGCAGCAGGCTGAACAGGCGCCGCGAATGGGCCGGATCGAACGCAGCGGCCGCCGTTCGCAAGCCGTCGGCGGCATCCAGCAGCACGCGCAGCTGCCCGGCGAGGTCGAGGGCCCTCGCCGTCGGCTGCATCGACCGACCGTTGCGCACGAACAGCGGGTCGGAAAACTGCGTGCGCAGGCGGCGAAGCGTCTTGCTGACGGCCGGCTGCGTCGTCTCCATCGCCTCGGCCGTCCGGGTGATGCTTCGCTCCTGCAGCAGCGCGTGCAGGACGCGCAGCTCCCGCAGGCTCAGTTCAGGCCATGCCTTGTTGTTCATATTGATCATTCCTCCAACGGCATGGCCGCAATGGTCGCCGAACGATACCATTGCGTCAACAACAACGGCCGACTTCCGGCGTCACGGAGGATCCCATGAGCAGCTTCATCATCGAGCCGCATTTTCGGCTTCAGGAATGGGTCGCGGAAGAGAAGGGCTATTTTCGCGCCGAGGGACTGGACTACGAGTTTCGCGAACTGATCCGCTCCACCGAGGGCCAGCATCACAACAAGGGCGGCCGCGGCGCATTCCAGAGCATCGAGCAGGGTCGCGAGGCCAATGTGAGCTGCGCATGTCACTGGACCGTGAACGTCGCGGCATCCAACGGTCACACCAAACTGTACGCCGACCTCTACTCGGTCGCGCCATCGGGGATTTTCGTTGCCGCCGACTTGAAGGTACGAACGCCGGCCGATCTGGCTGGTGTTCCGATTTCAGTCGGTTTTCAGTCAGGCAGTCATTACTCGACCATCCAGGCGCTGGAGCAGTACCTGCCGGCCAGCGCGATCAACCTGGTTTTCGAAGACGGCATGCTGTTCCACCGCATGGAGCAACTGATCGACGGCAAGAGCCCGGCGGCCGCCCTCTTCAACGGTCCGTATTATCTCGCCGAGCAGCTCGGCTTTCGCAAGGTGATCGATACGACCTTCATGATCGCCGCCATGATCAAGGGGACCCCGGACCCGGAAGACGTCCGCCGCTTCTTCGCCGCCCTGCGCTCGGCGCAACGCGACATCGACCTTCGGCCTGAGCTCTATACGCACTACTACAAGAACGAATTCCCCGATCGTTTCCATTCCATCATGGATACGCGCCGCTGGGGGCCGGGCGAAAGAATTGTGTTCGAACCCTACTCAAAGGAGGTTTTCGAAAAATCCTTCGAATGGATCGCCGAGCACAAGATCTTCGCCGACGGCGCCATGGGCGCGGGCAATTTCGAGCAGGCGGCGCTCTCGTTTGCAAAATAACGATTCAGACCGGCACAAGAAAAAGGCCGCCTGGTTTCCCAGACGGCCTTTCCTGTCTCACGGCGGCGCCACATTGACGGGCGATCTCAGAACCCTAGGACCGGGGGCCTATCTCCCGGCCGCATCCTGATCGGGTGCCGCTGCATATCGGGACAGTCGCGAACTGGAGCCCGAACCGTACGCGATGGTTTCCCATCTCCGTAAGATGTCCCCATTGAGCCGCATCGACGCGGGAGGCGCAAGCGGTCCACAACCGGTGTCCCCGCTGTTCCCGTTATTCACAGGGGCGCGTGCGGCGCGCGCAGATTTGCTGCGACCGCACAACGCGCCGTGAGAGTGATCCACGGCGTGGACACATTGGCGCGTGGCCAATTCGAATTGATGCGAGCTTGATGAACGCAAAATAGCAAGCGGCATTGGCGCATCGAGGTGCCGCCAGTGATCTCGGTCTACTTCCGCTTTCGACGGCATAGCGGAGATGGCCGGACTTGCCACTGGTTCGACCCGGTCGCGAATGACCCAACTGAGACATCGACTTGTCGGTGAAATCGGGACAAAAAGCTGCTTTCGGCCCCTTCCACCAGACGTGTTCCGCCCCGTAATATCCGTACGCAACAATTGGGGACGGGGTGGCATGACACGCCGCAAATTTCTGGCGTTTATCGCAGGAGCGACTGCTTGGCCATGGATGGCTCGAGCGCAACCGACGGAAAAGCATGCGCGGATCGGTGTTCTCTATCCGGGCTTCTCAGCGATGGCGGTGACGAGGATAGCCGCTTTGCGAGACGGACTGCGAGCTGTTGGCTTTACCGACTCGGACCGGGCGGAAATCCTGGTGCGCGCTTCCGAGGGCGATCCGAACAGACTTGCCGCGCTTGCCGCGGATCTTGTCGAGCAAAAGGTGGATGCGATCGTCGCCATAAGCCCGTCCGCGCTGCGGTCGGCGAAATCAGCGACTACGACTATCCCGATCATCGCCAACGATCTTGAGAGCGACCCGGTGGGCGCCGGGTTTGTCGCCAGCCTTGCGCACCCTGGTGGCAACATCACCGGTGTGTTTTCGGATTTTCCGGATTTTGGCACGAAATGGCTGGAACTGCTGAAGGAGGCCATTCCAACCCTTTCTAGCGTTACGGCGCTTTGGGACCCGGCCACCGGTCCTACGCAATTGGAGGCCGTCAAAAACGCCGGGCGATTATTGAATGTCAATTTGGAGGTGGTGGAAATTCGCGCCATTACCGAGCTTCAACGGGCTTTTCAGATAGCCGGCGAACATCGGCCGGATGCGATCATCATCCTGTCTTCGCCGATATTCGGAACGAACCCCAAGCTGATCGCGGATCTCACGATTGAACACCACATTCCCACCGCCACATTGTTCTCCGAAATCGCCCGTGCCGGAAGCCTGATGTCCTACGGGCCAAATTTACTGGGCACGTTCCGACAAACAGGCACCATGCTCGGCAAGATACTACAAGGCGGAAGGCCTGCCGATCTGCCGGTCGAACGTCCGACAAAATTCGAGATGGTCATCAACCTGAAGACTGCCAAGGCGCTTGGGTTGAGCGTGCCAACCTCAATCTTGCTGCGTGCCGACGAGGTAGTTGAATAGAGCCTCGAATTGCTACGCCGCGTGAGTCAGGTTGTGGTACTTTTGGGACGTGCCGCCATCTCCGGGTTGTGTCCGCTTTTGAGGGCAATAGCAGAAATAGCTGTTCGAGGCCGTCAAGGCAGCTTTTGACCCAGACTGTGTGAAAACCCCATCGATGCTATGATTCCCTTGCTGAATCGCGGGGGAATGATGAAGGGTTTCGTTCAAGGGGCGGATCGCCAGCAGACGACGCTGTTGCCGGAATGCCTTGATGATTGGGTCGACGAGAGCAATCCTGTTCGCGCGGTCGATGTGTTCGTCGATGCGCTGGAACTCCGCGACCTCGGGTTCGATGGCGTCGATGCGGCAGCGACCGGTCGGCCCGGGTATCATCCTTCGCCGCTGCTCAAGCTCTACATCTACGGCTATCTCAACCGAGTCCAATCGAGCCGGCGGCTGGAGCGTGAGGCTGGCCGCAATCTGGAAGTGATGTGGCTGACGGGACGGCTCGTTCCGGATCACAAAACCATCGCCGATTTCCGCAAAGACAACGGCTCCGCCATCAAGAAGGTCTGCGCGCAATTCGTTGCCTTGTGCCGCAAGATGGGTCTGCTGGCGAAAGCGAGCGTTGCGATCGACGGCAGCAAGTTCAAGGCGGTCAATTCGCGCGACAACAACTTCACGAAGGGAAAGATGGAGCGGCGCCTGGCGCAGATCGAGGAGAGCGTTGCGCGCTATCTGAGCCAACTTGACACAGCCGATCGTCAGACAGCTTCTGGTGAGGCGCCGTCGGAGGAGCTTGTGGCCAGGACCACGCGGCTCAAGGAGAAGCTGATCAAGCTCGAAGAAGAGGTGAAGCGCCTTAAAGCGATTGAGAAAGTGATGCTTGCGGCGCCCGATCAGCAGGTCTCCTTCACCGATCCTGATTCCCGCTCGATGGCGACCAGCGGGCGCGGCTCTGGGATGGTCGGCTATAATGTGCAAGCGGCCGTCGACACGACGAACCATCTGATCGTCGCGCATGAGGTGACCAACGTCGGCACCGACAAGTCGCATCTTGCGAACATGGCCAACCAAGCGAAGGCGGCATTGGAGGCAGAAAACCTCGAAGCCTTCGCCGATCGCGGCTACTTCAAGGGCGAGGAGATCCTCGCATGCGATGAGGCTGGCATCACGGTCACGCTGCCAAAACCCCAGACATCGGAGGCGAAGTCGGAAGGCCGCTTCGGCAAGCAGGACTTCCGCTACGTGGCTGAGGAAGACATTTACATTTGTCCTGCCGGTGAGAAGCTCGCCCACCACTTCACGAACGAGGAAAATGGATTGGTCTTGCGCCGCTACTGGACCAATGCGTGCCGCACCTGCGCGGTGAAGGCTCAGTGCACGAAGGGACCGCAACGTCGCATCACGCGTTGGGAACACGAGCACGTTGTCGATGCCGTGCAGGCGCGCCTGGACAGAAATCCGGATGCAATGCGTACTCGTCGCGAGACGGTCGAGCATCCGTTTGGCACGCTGAAGATGCGGATGGGGGCGACGCACTTTCTGATGAAGACGCTGCCCAAAGTGGCGACTGAGATGGCGTTGCACGTGCTCGCCTACAACCTCACGCGCGTGATGAACCTCCTCGGTATCAAACCGCTCCTCGCCGCGATCCGGGCGTGAGGAGCGTGTACTGTTGTGCGCGCCGTGTGACCGTTCAGGTCGCTCAGCGCGGCCCGAGGTTGCGCCCGGATTGACTCCAGACCCGATGCAGCAAAAATAGGCTCAGCCGGTCACTTCGAGGTCCGTCGCGCCCGGCTGCTGCAGTTATTGGGGTACGAAAAACGTTTCCACACGGCCTGGACCCGATCCGGACATAGGCTGCGCCCGACGACAATGCCCTCGATACCGGTTTCTACCCTCCCCAAGCGTTCGCTTTAGCCGCTACGATGCCGTCTCAAGAGGGGTGGGTTGAAATGCAGCGCCGCGAGTTCATTGGTCTTGTCGGCGGATCGGCGGATCGGCGGTGGCGTGGCCGCTTGCGGTGCGTGCGCAGCAAGCGGAGATGCCGGTGATCGGCTATCTGTCCGAGGCGCCTGCTTCGGCGCATACAATCGCGGCCTTCCAGCGGGGTATGGCTGAATTTGGCTACGTAGAAGGCAAAAACTTCGCGACCGAGGACCGACACAAGCCGCAGTCGTTGCCTGAAGCTGCGGCTGATCTGGTTCGCCGTAATGTGAACGTCATTTTCGCGGCAAACCCGGGCGCGCTTTCCGCCGCCATCAAAGCCACGACCAGCATACCTGTGGTTGGAATAGATTTGGAGAGCGATCCCGTTGCGAAGGGATACGTTCAAAGTATTGCCCGCCCCGGCGGCAATATCACAGGAATGTTTTTAGATATCCCGCAGCTGTGCGGAAAGCAGCTAGGTCTGCTGAAGGAAATCGCTCCCGGGCTATCTCGCATAGCGATCTTTGGCATCCCCGGCCACAACGCGCCAATTCGCAGCAACTGAGACGGCGGCGGGGGCGGCCGGGGTTAAGGCTGAAGTTCTGGAGGTTAGGGTCGTTGATGACTTACAGGGCGCTTTGGAGGAGGCCAGAGTGCGGCCTGTCGAAGCCGGTATCCTGTTGTCATCCCCTTTCATGTTCCAGTATTCGAAACTAATCGCGGAGCTCGCGCTCGCCAAACGGCTTCCGCTCATTTCCTTGTTCGCCGAGTTTCCAAGAAACGGCGGCCTCATAGGTTATGGACCGAACTTAGACGACATGTATCGAAGATGCGGGGAATATGTCGGCAAGGTTCTGCACGGTGCAAAACCAAGCGAGTTACCGCTACAGCGTCCGGAGACGTTCGATCTGATCATCAACGTCAAGACTGCTAAGGAGATCGGCCTTGTGGTCCCCCCGACACTCCTCGCCCGTGCAGACGACGTTATCGAATGAGGCATGCCATGTCGGCGATTGGCAGGCACTTTTCGGACATGCCGATCCAGCCCGACGATGTCCGCTTCTCTTTCGAGAGCAAGGCGAACTTGCGCAGCAAGGACAAGACGCACCTGCCGAGTACCAACGGCGTGCCCCAATGCGTCGGCAAAAGTGACGCATGCATCCACTTGACGGCCGTTCGTCGGCGGCGACAACCATCAACCGTCACATTTTCTTGAAGAATTAACGATGCGCGACAAGTTTCTATGAACTCTTTGAAGTTAGTCTGCACTTCCAAACCCCTCCGAGGGGTTTAACTCTGGAGGGTGGCATGAATGTGATTTCAGAAGTTTCAACGCGAGCCGGTTCCAAAACGCTAACTACCTACACGCTCAATGCAATCGCTGTGATTTGCGGTCTTGGCGTGGTCGTGTGTGTGGCTGTGGCAACGTCCGGCTTGGATATGAGTGTCGGCTTCTTCTAACGAAACGCGTGCGCTTCGTTGCCACCGCAGCGGAGCCGGCGATTTTTTTCCAACCAGATTACCACCGCGCAGTTTTCTCAAGAGAAAACTGGGCTGGCGCGATTTCATCACGGCCTCGACTGCGCGGCGGCTCGGCGCTTGTTGTGCGTGCGCATTAAATCCGGAAAAGTTGCGAGTTTTAGCTGACCTTTGGCGCGCGGGCGCGGGCAGTTTGTTCAGGAAAATGGGCAGCGACCGATTGCGCGTGCACTTTGCGGCGATGCAGATATCTTGGACTAGTTAATTGATTGTGAAGGTTTTAGGAGCAAGCTTAGTAATATTGCCGTGATGACCTTCGCAACGATCGGAGCGGTGCCGCGACCCAGCTAGGCCCGTTACCTTGGCGACCGCCCCTCAAGAACAAGGACATCCTACATGCGAGCCTCTCCACTCAACGCGCTTCCCGTTGTGATAGCTTCCCTCCTCGTGACCGGTACTTCTGCATTCGCCGAAGAGGGTGTCTCTGTCGACAAGATCGTGTTTGGTCAGGCAACTGCGCTCGAAGGTCCAGCCTCGGCTTTGGGTCAAGGCATGAAAATAGGTCTGGAAGCGGCTTTCGCTGAAATAAACAAGTCTGGCGGCGTTAAGGGGCGGAAGCTCGAACTCAAGAGCCTCGATGATGGGTACGAACCGACCAAATCCATTGAAGTGGTCAAGAAGCTGCTCGAGGAAGACAAGGTATTCGCTATAGCCGGTGCGGTTGGTACGCCAACATCAGCCGCCACTCAGCCGATCGCGACCGCAGCAGGTGCCCCCTTTATCGGCGCCTTTACCGGCGCGGAATTCCTGCGCGAGCCCTACAAACCGCTAGTGATGAATATTCGTGCCAGCTACTTCCAGGAAACCGAAGCCATGGTCGAGCACCTGACCAAAGACCTCGGCGCATCCAAAATAGCGATCATGTACCAGGACGATGCTTTCGGTCAGGCAGGCTTCGCTGGCGTCAAAAAGGCGCTCGACAAGCGGCAGATGCAGCTCGCCGGGGAAGGTACCTTCGAGCGGAACACCCTGGCTGTCAAAACCGCGCTGCTGGCCATCAAGAAGGTTCAGCCTGATGCGGTCATCATGATAAGCCCCTACAAGCCCGCGGCCGAGTTCATCAAGCTGGCCAAGCAGATCAAGCTGGACACCACCTTCGTGAATATCTCCTTTGTCGGTTCCGATGCGCTTGCAAAGGAACTCGGTCCGTTGGGTGCCGGCGTTGTGATTACGCAGGTCGTTCCTTTTCCGAAAGACACTGCAATCCCAGTCGTCGGGCGCTACCAAGCCTCGCTCAAGGCAAGCGCCCCCGACGCTCAGCCAGGCTTCGTTTCGCTTGAGGGCTACATTGTTGGCCGCGCGATCATCGCGGCGCTGGAAAAGGTCAGTGGTGACCCCACCCGGCAAGCCGTGATCGAGGCCGTGCAAAAAGCCGGCACCCTGGATCTTGGCGGCTTCAAGCTCGCCTACAGCCCCTCCAACAATCGAGGCTCGGATCAAGTGTTTCTGACCGTGATTCAGGCGGACGGTAGCTTCAAGGCGGTCGATCACCTTGAGAAGTCCGGAACGTAAATGAAGACGGTCGCGAAGCACCGAGGGAAAGCCAAGGCTGTTCGCGTGGCGATTTAGCGATTTCTACCCGGAGATTGACGATGAAGACTACGATGTCGTGGTATCACCTTGGTCTTCGCGGTCGTTTGTTTACCGCCTTTGGGATCGTCGCTGCGCTCACCGTACTGGCGAGCAGCAGCGCTATTATTTCTTACGACAGCCTCGGGCGTTCGATTGGCGCAATCGCCGAAAAAAGCCTACCCGAGATCACGCGCGCTTCGGAGGTCGTCAGAGCCGCGGGTGAAGTCGCCGCCGCTGCGCCGCGTCTTCTCACCGCAATAGATGCGGCCGAGCGCGAGCACGCCGCCAAGGTCCTGATTGCCGCCCGCCAGGGACTCACGCAGAGCATTGGCGCACTCGGCGCTGCTGATGCTGCAACGCTCAATAAGACAGCTGATCGCATCCTAGTGAACCTCGACCGGCTGATGCAGTCTGCTACTGAGCGCCAGACGATTGCCGCCTCCCGCGACGCACTTGTCGCCAGCCTTCGGAAATCGCATCAAAAACTCGTCGAAAGACTGTCGCCGATGGCAGACGATGCCGGGTTCACCTTGACAATCGGCCTGCAGACGGCGGCGGACAATAAAGACCTGGGGGTCGTTGAGAAGACCCTCGCTGCGCTTGCTGATAACGAACTTGTATCGCTGCAAGCAATCCTGGAGTTGCGTGCCGAATCCAACATCATGCTGGGAATCCTTGTTGAAGCGGCCGACCTGCCGTCTGCCGAACTCCTGCCACCGGTCAAAGACCGGTTCACAGCGACGGCAGGGCGCCTTGGAAAGGCCGCGGCGAAGATCAAGGATCCCGAGACATCGAACTTCGTCGACCAATTGGTCAAAATCGGCAACGATGACGGCAATGTTTTTGATCTCAAGCAAAGAGAGCTCGTTGCCGCAAAGACCGGCGCCAATGTGGTTATAGAGAATCGCGCGATCGCCCAGGAATTCGAAAAGGAAGTTGGAAGCCTGGGAAGGCGCAGCGAAGCGGCGGCAGAAACCGCGGTCCGTGAATCAGAGGGGGAGATCCGGCAGGGCCGGATTATCCTCATTTGCCTCGCGCTTGTCAGCCTTGGCACTGCGATTGTCATCGGCTGGCTCTACGTCGGCCGTGGGGTCGTACGCCGCCTGGTGCGACTCCAGAGCAGCATGAAATCCATTGCTGCTGGTGATTTGGGTGCGGAAATCGCGACCAGCGGTTCGGACGAAATTGCCGATATGGCTGAAGCGTTGCAGGTATTTAAGAACAACATGCTCGAATCCGCTCGGCTGCGTGCTGAACGCTCGGAAGCGGAAAAACATGTTCATGCGCAGCGAAAAAAGGAAATGCATAAGCTCGCTGACGAATTCGAAGCGGCGGTCGGTGAGATTGTTCAAAGTGTTTCCTCTGCTTCGGCGGAGTTGGAAGCGTCAGCAACCACTTTGACCAGAACCGCCGAGGAGACGCACCAATTGTCCGGGGTGGTAGAGGCTGCTTCGGACGAAGCCTCAACCAATGTCAGATCAGTTGCTGCCTCGACGGAAGAGATGACGGTTTCGATTGGAGAAATCAGCCGGCAGGTGCAGGAGTTGAGCCGAATCACCGGTGAGGCCGTTAGTCAGGCCGAGCTCACGGATCAGCGCATCAACGAATTGTCGAAGGCCGCCCTGCGCATCGGCGATGTGGTGAATCTGATCACTACGATCGCGGAGCAGACCAATCTGCTCGCTCTCAACGCCACCATCGAGGCCGCTCGCGCGGGCGATTCCGGGCGGGGTTTTGCGGTTGTCGCGCAGGAAGTGAAGGCGCTCGCAGCGCAGACCGCCAAGGCCACCAATGAAATTGGCAGCCAGATCGCCGGGATGCAGCTTGCGACCCAGGAGTCGGTTCTAGCGATCAAGCAAATTGGATCCACGATTGGCAGGATTTCGGAAATTGCGGCAATGATCGCGACCTCCGTGGACCAGCAAGGCAGCGCGACGCAAGAAATTGCCCGCAATGTCGAGCAGGCAGCACAAGGCACCTCCCAGGTTGCCACCAATATTGTCGATGTGAACAGGGGAGCTCGCCAGACCGGTTCGGCTTCCGCGAAAGTTCTTTCCTCGGCCCAGTCTCTGTCCGGGGAGAGCAATCGCCTCAAGCTCGAGGTTGCCCGGTTTCTTGGCACGGTGCGCGCGGCTTGAGCGGCATGTTTGTTCGTGCCACATCGCGTCATTTCGCTGTGCTGCAGAATTTGGTCGCTATCGGGGAATAGCGGACTCCGCCAAGCCTACCGCCAGCAGATTTGTGCCTTCGCCCTACTTTCCCGGCGTCCAGGCCTGGTAGTCGCCGGTGGCCGCAGGGCGACGGCCGCTCGCCAGCGTCGAGCCGGACGGGCGATAGGCCGCGGGCGTCCCCGTCATGTTCGGGACATGCGGTTTTTCCCAGTCACGCGCCACATAGGTCTCCTCGGTCGGCGCGACATCGACGGTGTGATGGATCCAGCCATGCCATGACGGCGGTATCTTGGTGGCCTCGGCGTAGCCGTTGTAGACCACCCAGCGCCGCTCAAAGCCCAACGTCGGATCGATCTTGCCGCCTGCGGTGCGGTAGTAGGTATTGCCCTGCTCGTCCTGGCCGACCTTTTCGCCGAACCGCCATGTCCACAATTGCGTGCCAAAGGTCTGGCCGCTCCACCAGGTGAAGAATTTGAGCAGGAATTGTTTCATCAGAGCTCGGCCGGTTTGAGATGCTTCGGTTCTGATGCCATCGGCGGGCTGAATTGTCCAGATAAGTCCTGATATCCCTGCCCCGCATGGTTGCGGGCGCCCAATTGTCGCGGAATCGGCGCAATCTGTTCATGTCGCATACAGTTCCTATCTGACAGGTTGAGCGTTGCGCACAATCGATACGCGGGCTCGGGAACGTCCACCCGCCCCATGGGTTGAGAAGTGTCCCGCAAATGGAGCCGAGAATGATCAGTCTGAAGGTTTTGAGTACCGTCGCAGCCATGGCGCTGGTGTTGCCCATGGTGGTGCCGGGCGAGAGCTTTGCCCAGAATATTGGAAGCAAGGCCGCTGGTGCGGGCGGCGCCGTCCGTGGCGGTGGCGGTGGCGGTGGTGGCGGAGGGCCCCGGTTTAGTGGTGGCGGTGGCGGCGGCGGTCCGCGATTTAATGGCGGCGGCGGTGGTCCGAGATATGGCGGTGGCGGCGGTGGCTATTATCGTCACGGCGGCGGTGGTGGCGGATTTATTCCGGGCGCGGTCGCGGGTGCCGTGATCGGCGGCGCGATCGCCTCGCAGGGCTATTACGGCGGACCGGGCTATTATGCGCCGGGCTACTACGACAACGGATATGACGACGGCGTCGCGGTGGCGCCGGCTCCCGGTGGCGATGACGCGGTCGCCTACTGCATGCAGACCTACCGTTCCTACGATCCGCAATCGGGAACGTATCTCGGCACCGACGGTTACCGGCACCCCTGCCCGTAACGGCATCGTTTGATTGTGAGTTCAAGGGCGGCGCATCCGATGCGCCGCCCTTTTTGCATCGCGGGTTACATCATGACCGCAGCGCCACGGCGACGCCGCCGAGCGTGAAGACCAGCGCTGCGATTTCACGCAGCCCCAGCGGCTCGTGCAGCATCGCAGCCGCCGCCAGCACGCCGACAACAGGCACCAGCAGGGTGCCGATCGACGCGGTCGCGGCCGGCAATCGTTCGAGTGCCGCGAACCAGCACACGTAACACAGGCAGAACTGGATCAGCGTCATGTAGATCATCGACGCCCAGCCGACCGATGACAGCGCCGCCAGCTGTGGCTGCTCCACCGCAAGGCCTACGATCGCGATCGGCAGGCAGCCAAGCCCGATCTGCCACGCCGCCAGCGGCAATGGCGGCATCGCCAGCGGAAAATGCTTGGTCAGCACGGTGCCGAGCCCGACGCAGACCGCGCCCGCCAGCGCACACAGGATGCCCGGCAGCTTGTCGACGCTGGCCTCGATGCCGTTGCCGCCGATCAGCACGGCAATGCCGGCAAGTGCGGTCAAAAGCGCGATGGCGCGGACCGGCGACAGCCGCTCGCCCAGGATCGGCCATGCCAGGAACGCGACCCAGACCGGGATCGAGATCCCGAGCACCGCGGCCTCGCTGGCCTTGAGCCACAGCAGCGCCAGCCCCATGAAGGCGGCCCAGCCGCCGATCGACAGCAGCGACACCAGCGCGAGCCGCAGCCACATCCGCCGCGGCACCAGCAACGGCTGCCGCCGCGCCAGCGCGATCAGCGCCAATGCCGCCGCACCGGCGATCCCGCACAGCCCGCGCGACGACAGCGGCGGCCACTCCGTCAGCAGATGTTTCATGATCGGGAAGTTGAGGCCCCAACCGACCGATGCGATTGCGAGAAAGACGAGGCCGAGCGGCGATATCCGGGCGCGACCCGCGGGAGCGGCAATAGACATGGCGGGGCGTGGATCCGAGCGCGAATGATACAGTTGTATTCGATCCGACACACAGTACCGGAATTCACCCCTAAGCAAACTTTATATGCACTCTACCATACAGACGCCCCGTCGCCGTTCCGCCTTAATCGCATCACGGGTCATGCGAGTTGCTTTACCGCCGCCCGGAAAAGAGGAGCCATCTTGCCGCGCGTTCTCGTGGTTGATGACGATCCGATGGTGTGCGTCGCCATCGAGGTCTGTCTTCAGCGCCAGGGTTTCGAGGTCACCGTCGCCGACGGCGGTGAAGCGGGGATGCGCGCGCTCGAATCATCCGAATATGACGTGATGCTGATCGATGTCTTTATGCTGCACATGCGCGGGTTCGAGTCGATTCGGATGTTTCACGAGCGCAAGCCGGATGTCCCGATCATCGCGATGTCCGGCTACGCCTTCGCCAATACCGAACGGGCGCCGGATTTCCTGCGCATGACCATCGAACTCGGCGCGGCATGCTGCCTGCGCAAGCCGTTCACGCCAAACGCACTGTTGACCACCATCAATCAATGCCTCACCAAGCCGACCAGCTCCGCTCGCCTCAAAAAATAAAAAGCCTCAATGCCTTCGCAGCGAATTATCCTTGGAATCGGCCTCGCAATCCTCCTCCTCATCGGTGCCGCCTCGATCGGTCTCGACGTCAAGTCGCGGCACGACACCGCCGCGGTCGAACACACCATCGCGGTCCTGAGGAAAATATCCGATGTCCGGCTGTTGCTTCGCGGCGCGGAGAGCTCGGCGCGCGGGTTCGGACTTTCCGGCTCCGACGCCTTCCTGAACGAATACCGCAACACCAGCCAGGCGATGGCTCCCGCCATCGACGACCTGATCGCATCGACCCAGGACAGCCCCAACCAGGTGCGGCTGCTCGAAGAGACCAAACCGCTCGTGGACCGGCGGATCGATATCTTCGGCGACATGATCCGGTTTCGTACCGCAGACGACACCGCGGCAATCGCCGCGCTGATCGCCAGGGGCGAAGGCCGCGCCGTGACGCGGGAGATCAGCGCCAAGCTCGACCAGGTGGCCGCGAACGAGCGAGAGCTGCTGGCGGTTCGCGAAGCGAACTCGAACTTCAACGGACGCCTGCTGCTGGCGATCGATCTTGCCGGCGTCGCGCTGATCCTGCTTCTCGCGACTCTGCTCACGCTGGAAACCCGCCGCGCGCGCCGCGAGCTGCAGGATTCGCTCAGCGTGACCAGGGCCGCCAATGAAACCCTCGAAGCGGCCGTTGCCGAGCGCACCGAGCATCTGGTCGCCGCCCATGAGGAACTGCGTCACTCGGCCGAGGTGCTGCAAAACACCTTCAACAGCGTCGCCGAAGCGGTGCTGGTAATCAACGCCAAGGGCGAGGTACTGCTCGCCAATGCCGCCGCCCGGCAGATGCTTCGCTACCGGGACGGCATGACGGTCTATCAGGTGCGGCAGTCGAGCGTCGCCTTCCATGCCGATGGCGTGACGAAGCTGGCGGCGGACGAAATGCCTTCGGCGCAGGTGCTGCGCGGCGAACCGTTCGACGAACAGGAGATCGTCATCCGTCCGACCGACGGCCGCGCGGCGGTTCATCTCGTCGTCAGCGGCCGGCCGCTGCGCAGTGCTTCCGGCGCCATCAGCGGCGCGGCGCTGGTTTACCACGACATTTCCGCATCGCGCGAAACCGAGCGCAAGCTGCAGCAGTCGCAAAAGCTCGACGCCATCGGCAAGCTGACCGGCGGCGTCGCGCACGACTTCAACAACATGCTGACCGTCATCACCGGCACCACCGAGACGCTGGTCGCCGGTCTGCAGAATTTGCCGACGCTGCAGAAAACCGCCGAGCTGATCGACCAGGCTGCGGAACGCTGCTCCGAACTGATCCAGCATTTGTTGGCGTTCGCCCGCCGCCAGCCGCTGCAACCGCGCAATGTCGATATCAACGGCACCGTTCTCGATATGGCGAAATTGCTGCGTCCGACGCTGGGCGAGCAGATCGAGATCAACTCCATCCTCGAACAGGAAGAGACGACGTCGCACATCGATCCGTCGCAGCTGGCCAATTCCGTGCTTAACCTGGCGATCAACGCCCGCGATGCGATGCCCGAGGGCGGCAAGCTGCTGCTGGAGACCCGCAACGTCGTGCTCGACGAGGCTTATGCCGCGGCCAATCCGGAAGTGCTGCCCGGGCCCTATGTGATGCTGGCGGTCAGCGACACCGGCAGCGGGATGTCGAAGGCGGTGCAGGAGCGCGTGTTCGAGCCGTTCTTCACCACCAAGGAAATCGGCAAGGGCTCGGGTCTCGGCATGAGCATGGTCTACGGCTTCGTCAAGCAGTCGGGCGGCCACATCCGGATCTACAGCGAGGAAGGCCACGGCACCACGATCAAGCTGTACCTGCCGCCGGCCCGCAGGCAGGCCGCAACCGCCTCAGCCGCGGTCGCGCAGCTACCGCGCGGCTCGGAGACGATCCTGGTGGTGGAGGACGACGCGCTGGTGCGGGACTTCGTCGCGGGGCAGTTGCGCAGCCTCGGCTACAAGGCCGTGACCGCCGCCGACGCCCGCGCGGCCCTGATCATGATCGACAACGGCCAGTCGTTCGACCTGCTGTTTACCGACATCATCATGCCCGGCGGCATGACGGGCCGCCAGTTGGCCGACGAGACGGCCAAGCGCCGGCCCGGCATTAAGGTGCTTTATACCTCAGGGTATACCGACAACGCGATCATGCATCACGGCCGCCTCGACCCCGACGTGCTGCTGCTGACCAAGCCCTATCGCAAGTCGCAACTGGCGAAGATGGTGCGGTTAGCGCTCGCCGGTGAAACAGGTTAGCTTTTTGTTTGACGCGTTTTCTGGCTCGAAAACGCTATGCACGCGTCGCCAGCACGACGCCGGCAAGCGTGCACATCAGGGCGACGATCTGGATCGCCCCGAGCGGCTCGTGCAGCGCCAGCGCGGAAGCGACCACGCCGATCACGGGCACCGCCATGGTGCCGATCGCCGCGACCGACGCCGGTAGCCGCGCAAGGGCTGCAAACCAGCTGACATAGGCGATGCAGAACTGGATCAGGACCGAATAGCTCAACAGCCACCAGCCGAGCGGCGTGACCTTGTCCAGATGCGTGGTCTCGAACAGCAAGCCCGCGACCGCGACCGGAAAACAGCCGAGCCCGATCTGCCAGGCGGCGGCCGGGATCGGCGCCAATTGCAACGGCAGTTTCTTGGCCAGCACAGTGCCGAGCGCAAAACCAATCGCCCCGGTCAGCGCCATCACGATCCCCGGCAGCTTTGCGGCGCTGGCGGTGAGGCCGTTGCCACCCATGATGGCGGCGAGGCCCGCAAACGCCATCAATAGCGCAAAGGTCCGCAGCCAGGTCGGCCGCTCGCCCAGCACCGGCCAGGCCAGCACCGAGGCCCATACCGGCATGGTGTAGGCGATCAAAGCGGCCTCGCTGGCCGGCAGCCAGAGCAGCGCCAGCCCCATCAGCACCATCCAGCCGGTCACGTTGAGCAGCGCCGCCAGCATCAGCCGCGGCCACTTCTCGCGCGGAACATGCAGGCTCTGGCCGCGCAGCAGCGCAAACGCGGCCAACAGGCAGGCGCCGACCACGCCGGTCATGCCGCGAAAGGTCAGCGGCGGCAATTCGCTCAACAGGTATTTTGTGATCGGCCAGTTGAATCCCCAGCCCACCGAGGTGATGGCGAGGAACATCAGGCCTGCGGGCGCAATGCGCCCGCGCGCGGTCGGCTTTGATTCTGTCATGGAGCCCGGCAATGGGTGGAATCACCCGCACATTGCCTCCGATTTGGGGCCCCGACCACGGGCTCAGGGACATGCCAGCCCGGACCTCTCCGTAGCCTTACGTGAGTCTCCAAAGTGCAATCCCAAGCCACGAATAAATAGTTGCCCTGTGAACAGTGGGCGCAGTCCCGATCCACAGGGTCCCGAACAATTTTTTTCCCTTGGGAATCCCTGAGGACTCACTGATACTTGGCGACATCACAGGCGTGCGATGTCCCCTGTTTTCCTAACCTTTCCACCATATTTAGTATTTGATTCAGGAACTCGTACTAGTTCTTGACGGGCGCAACGGAGTTGGCCTAGTTTTCTACCTGTTCGGCGCGAGTGTGTTTGGGTCCCCGCCGGTCGCTCCCAAAAGGGTTCCGAAATGACCACTCCGTCGGCCAGCGAAGGCAGTTGGGGCGCTAAAAACGGGCCGGAAAAGGCCCAGATGGAGTGTCGTTTGGGGCGCTGAAGACATGGTCTGGAAGGCCCGGTTCGGGTGGTCCAGGACGTGCCGCGGTCGGGGTCGGTGCAAGGCATCGATGCTGCTCGCACAGAAACAGAGGCCGGGTTCACCGGTTGAGCTGCGGAGTGAGAGACCAGGGTTGCGCTGCAGCCATGGTCTGGGAGTCCGCTCAAGGAATAACATCCGGCGCCGCGGCAAGCGGTCCGGTCAAAGAAGACGGGGCACGACCATGCGAATTGATCGACGCAACACCACTCAAGGCCAGTCACCCTACGCAGGGATTGATTTCAGATTAACGACATCGGAGATCCGCAATCCCGATGGCTCGATCGTGTTCCGTCTCGAAAACGTCGAGGTTCCCCAGTTCTGGTCGCAGGTCGCCTCCGACGTCCTCGCCCAGAAGTATTTCCGCAAGGCCGGCGTCGCCGCCAAGCTGAAGAAGGTCGAGGAAGAGACGGTGCCGTCGTGGCTGTGGCGCTCGGTGCCCGACACCGAGGCGCTGGCGTCTCTCCCTGAGAACGAGCGCTATGTCAGCGAACTCTCGTCAAAGCAGGTGTTCGACCGCCTCGCCGGCTGCTGGACCTATTGGGGCTGGAAGGGCAGCTACTTCAGTAGCGAAGAGGACGCCCAGGCGTTCTACGACGAGCTGCGCTTCATGCTCGCCAAACAGATGGTCGCGCCGAACTCGCCGCAGTGGTTCAACACCGGTCTGCATTGGGCCTACGGCATCGATGGCCCCGGCCAGGGCCACTATTATGTCGATCCCTTCACCGGCAAGCTCACGAAATCGAAGTCTTCCTACGAGCATCCGCAGCCGCACGCCTGCTTCATCCAGGGCGTCAATGACGACCTCGTCAACGAGGGCGGCATCATGGACCTCTGGGTCCGTGAAGCCCGGTTGTTCAAGTATGGCTCCGGCACCGGTTCGAATTTTTCGCGTTTGCGCGGCGAAGGCGAAAAACTGTCGGGCGGCGGCCGCTCCTCGGGCCTGATGAGTTTCCTCAAGATCGGCGACCGCGCCGCGGGCGCGATCAAGTCGGGCGGCACCACCCGCCGCGCCGCCAAGATGGTCGTGGTCGACGCCGATCATCCTGATATCGAGACCTATATCGACTGGAAGGTGAAGGAAGAGCAGAAGGTTGCAGCGCTCGTGACCGGTTCCAAGCTGAACCAGAAGCATCTGAAGGCCGTGCTGAAGGCCTGCGTCAATTGCGAAGGAAGCGGCGATGACTGCTTCGATCCTGAGAAGAACCCTGCCCTCCGCCGCGAAATAAAACTGGCGCGCCGCGCGCTGGTCACCGACGCCATGATCAAGCGCGTGATCCAGTTCGCGCGACAAGGCTACAAGGAGATCGATTTCCCGATTCTCGACACCGACTGGGATTCGGAAGCGTACCTCACCGTCTCCGGCCAGAACTCCAACAACTCGGTCTCGCTGAAGGATGATTTCCTTCGCGCTGTCGAAACCGACGGCACCTGGGACCTGATCGGCCGTACCAACAAGAAAGTCACAAAAACGCTCCGGGCCCGCGACCTCTGGGAAAAGATCGGCCACGCCGCCTGGGCCTCGGCCGATCCCGGCCTGCACTTCAACACCACCATGAACGACTGGCACACCTGCAAGGCGTCCGGCGACATCCGCGCGTCCAACCCGTGCTCGGAATATATGTTCCTGGATGACACCGCCTGCAATCTGGCCTCCGCCAACCTGATCACCTTCTACTCGACCTCGACCAAGCGTTTTGACGTCGAGTCCTACGAGCATCTGTGCCGGCTCTGGACCGTCGTGCTCGAAATCTCGGTCATGATGGCCCAGTTCCCGTCGAAGGCGATCGCCGAACTCTCCTACGAGTTCCGCACGCTGGGCCTCGGCTTCGCCAACATCGGCGGCTTGCTGATGACCATGGGTCTCCCTTACGACTTAAAGGAAGGCCGCGCGCTGTGCGGCGCCCTGACCGCGATCATGACCGGCGTCGCCTATGCGACCTCGGCCGAGATGGCGAAAGAACTCGGCCCCTTCCCCGGCTACAAGAAGAACGCCCAGCACATGCTGCGCGTGATCCGCAACCATCGCCGCGCGGCGCATGGCGAATCGCGCGGTTATGAAGCGCTGGCGGTCTCACCGGTGCCGCTGGATTATGCCAGCGTGCCGCAGACCGACATCGTCGAGCACGCCAAGGCCGCCTGGGACAAGGCGCTCGAACTCGGCGAGCTCAACGGTTTCCGCAATGCGCAGACCACCGTGGTGGCGCCGACCGGCACCATCGGTCTTGTGATGGATTGCGACACCACCGGCATCGAGCCTGACTTCGCGCTGGTGAAGTTCAAGAAGCTGGCCGGCGGCGGCTACTGGAAGATCATCAACCAGGCCGTCCCGGTGGCACTGCGCACGCTCGGCTACCGCGAAAGCGACATCGCCGAGATCGAGGCCTATGCCGTCGGCCACGGCTCGCTCTCCAACGCCCCCGGCATCAACGTCTCCACGCTGAAGGCAAAAGGCTTCACCGACGATGCACTTGCAAAAGTGGAAGCGGCGCTGCCGACGGCGTTCGACATCAAGTTCGCCTTCAACAAATGGACCTTTGGCGAAGATTTTCTGCGCGACACCCTCAACATCGCGCCGGAAGCGATCGCCGCCCCCGGTTTTGATCTGCTCGCCGCGGTCGGCTTCACAAAGCGCGAAATCGAAGCCGCCAACGTGCACATCTGCGGCGCGATGACGGTCGAAGGCGCGCCGCATCTGAAGGCCGAGCACTATCCGGTGTTCGACTGCGCCAACCCCTGCGGCAAGATCGGAAAGCGTTACCTCTCGGTCGAGAGCCACATCCGGATGATGGCGGCCTCGCAGCCGTTCATCTCGGGCGCGATCTCCAAGACGATCAACATGCCGAACGACGCCACGGTGGAGGATTGCAAATCCGCTTACCTGCTCTCCTGGAAGCTGGCGCTGAAGGCCAACGCGCTCTACCGCGACGGCTCGAAGCTGTCGCAGCCCCTCAACTCGCAACTGATCAGCGACGACGACGAGGAAGACGACGCGATCGACACCTTCTACGACAAGCCGATGGCGGCGCGGACCGCCCAGGTCTCGGAAAAGATCGTCGAAAAGCTGGTCGAGCGCATTGTCGTGATGCGCGAGCGCGAAAAGATGCCGGACCGCCGCAAGGGCTACACCCAGAAGGCCGTCGTCGGCGGCCACAAGGTGTACTTGCGCACCGGCGAATATGACGACGGCCGGATCGGCGAGATCTTCATCGACATGCACAAGGAAGGTGCTGCGCTGCGCTCCTTCATCAACAACTTTGCGATCGCGGTTTCGCTCGGCCTGCAATATGGCGTGCCGCTGGAAGAATATGTCGACGCCTTCACCTTCACCCGCTTCGAACCCGCGGGTCCGGTGCAGGGCAACGACTGCATCAAGTATGCGACCTCGATCCTCGACTATGTGTTCCGCGAACTCGCGGTCAGCTACATGTCGCGCTTCGACCTCGCCCATGTCGATCCCTCCGAGAGCGGTTTTGACGCGCTCGGCAAGGGCGTCGAGGAAGGCAAGTCGCCCGATCCGGCACACTCGACGAGGTATGTGTCGAAGGGCCTGACCCGCTCGCGCACCGACAATCTGGTGGTGATGCGCGCCAGCGAAGCCGACGCCCGCTCGTCGAGCAACGTCACCGCGATCGCCTCCCACGGCCCCACCGCCCGCAACAGCGACACTGTCGAAGGCGCGGTCGCGCTGAAGCAGGAAACCCAGCACGATCTGTCGCCGACGGAAAAGCTGGAAGCGATGCAATGGAGCAAGACCGGCGCCGCTGCAGCCGCCCAGCCGAGCAAGGCCGAGCGCCGCGCCGAAGCCAAGGCAAAAGGCTACGAAGGCGAAATGTGCGGCGAATGCGGCCACTTCTCGCTGGTGCGCAACGGGACGTGTATGAAGTGCGATACGTGTGGAAGCACGACGGGATGTTCGTGACGCAGCGAAACACGTGTGAAGAACGCGGATAGTTGTCCATCCCGCGTAATTCGATGTCCATTCGAACCACGCTTGTTTGCCTGAAGAAAACTATTCCCTCGCCGGCGGTTTAACGCAAACCGCCGGCGAGGTGATTCTGGCCAACGAGAAACCACCCAACCCATCCCTCACGAGGCCACGCGAATGCGCGAGAATTATGCTGTCAAAGTGCTCGACGTGCTCGAGATCTGGCAGATCGCCAAAGCACAGCGGCAACGATTGGCCCGGCAGGAAACTGATCGCCCAGACCCGCTGTGCTTGGAGCATACAAAAGAGCTTTGGACGACCGAGGGCACGAAGCGCTTCCGGTTCGAGGTCGTCCCGGATGAAGCTATGCCTGGCAGTGTCGGTGAGACGAACTACGACGGCGACGAGATCGTCGTGCGAGTGCCTCGCCACCTGCGCAATGAAGCATTTCTGGGCGTTGGAGCCGCAAGATCTGCTGTCGCCCATGAGCTGGGACGCGCAACCTTGCACCTCGCGGCCTTCCAGGATTTGGCGCCTAGACAGCGCCCCGTATACGATTGCGTCCTCGGGCCCTGCTCGTCCGTATGGCAAGCGGACCTGTTTGGCGCGGCATTTCTGATCGACGAGAACGCCGTTCGCCTGGATATGCACGAGGAGGTCTCGATCCAGGCGGGGATCACTTCCTGGCGCGTTGGATTTTATGTCTCGGATCTTAAGGGGGCTGTTTCCAGACCATTCCTGCCACCGCAGCTCCAGGCCATCGCCGACAAGGTCCGCAGCGCCACGGGGCTGAGGTAGTGCTCGCCCCGCTCGACCGCCGCGCGGATCGAGCACACGAAATCGCGAAGAAAGGCACCCACATGAGAGATTATCGAGTTCCACCATTGGACGTACTCGAGATCTGGCGTCTGGCAAAGGCACAGCGGAGCCGCCTAGCCAGACCGGACGCGGTACGTGTCGATCCGCTGTCATTGTCGGATGTCGGCGAGATTTGGACGGTAGGAGGCCCCAAACGCCTTTGGCTCGAGTTCGTGGCGGACACGCGTCTTCCGGGCGATGCTGGCCAAACGACATGCGAGGAAGGTCACATCCATATCAGACTTCCACTGCACGTGCGACACCGAGCGCTCATCGGCGATGGCGACGCGCGGGTCGCAGTCGCCCGAGAACTGGGACACGCGACCCTTCATCCAGAGGTCCTTGCGCCACGCGTCGAGGGCCACGCATCTTCGATCGAGCAATTCGTCCAATTCCGGCCAACCGGAGCGCGATCCGCCGCGTGGCAGGCTGACGCGTTCGCGGCCGCCTTCCTCATTCATGACGAAACCGCGTGGCATGTGGATTCCGTCGAAGAAGTTTCAATTCTAACCGGCGTCAGTCTTTCCCACGCCCGGCTCTATTATTCGCAAATGGCATGGGCGCTCACCCGCCCGAGCCTGCCCCCTTCGCTTAAGAACATAGCCGACGAGGCGCGCAAGATTATCAACCTCGGAGGGCAGTGATTCTTCACTTCTACCTAATCTGGCGATCAAGGTGAGAACCGTTTGGGAAAGCTACTAGCCACAGCGACAGCATTCGGCTTTTCGTGTGGTCCAATCTGATGGATCGAGGCCTTTCACCTGCCCTTCTGGCCGCCACAGAGCTTTCGATGGGTTGAAGGGCGTCCAATTCATTCGGCCTTTTGTGTGTTCGCGACATAATGATCGTCGCGCTCATCGAATTGCCTGTCAGTCGTCACCAACCGAGCGCGACCCGTCATGGCCGGCACACGGTCTCTCACAATCCTGCGCACGGTCTTCTCATGAATTCCGAAAGTTGTTGCGATAGCAGAGAAAGGCAGGCGCAAAACTTCGATGCGGATGCGCTCGACAGCCCGCTCCGTCATTCGGAACCTATGATCGATGGAAGGTACGCGTTGCAGAAAGGTTCCTCCACACCATGGGCATCGAAATCTCGCTCGCTCAACCGCAATCGCAACGATTGCGCCATCAGATCGCGGCAGGTCACGGTACAGAGTGGTCTTCTTGCCATGACGCCGCACCCCGCGAGGATCACCGCATTTCGCGCATCGATCGGGCGCATTTTGCTTGCTTGTTGCGTAGACGAGTATCCCGATAGGCCCGAGACATCGTTGCCGAACTCGCGTAATCGTAAGATGCAGCGTTGAGAAGTCGTTCATGAGGCTTTCGGCCAAGTGGAGCTACCGGGGTGCCCCGCTTCCTACGACCACATCTGGAAAGTGCAGAGTCCGCGCCTTCGGCTTTTTGTGTGGTCCATTGACCCCTCCACCGCGCTTGTGAACCGCACAAGGGTCAGAGACCCCCCGGCTACAACGAGAAGCATCGTGAAGGTTGTGGATAACTGGCGGGCTCAAGGACCTAGATAGCGCACAGTTGACAGGAACTCCGTGTGTCGATCTGCCATCACTACGGCGCTTCGCTCGTGTGGGACGGTCCTCCTCATTCGATCAGAAGCTCAATGATGGTCGATAGATTCGGCGCGTCGGGCTCCGTCCCGCGTCGTTCTACGATTGCGCAAATTCCACGGTGGGCGTCCGCTCAATGCTGGCAACTTGCGCCGAGATCTGGGGACGTCGCGTTCGAATGCGTTTTTTTGGGACTCTCGTCACGCGGCAGGCGAAGATCGCCCAACGCGTCCATTAGCGACGCCGAATTTCAGGGCACGCCAATGAAGACCAATACCTAACGCGAAACGCCCGCCTTTGCCGAGGCGGGCGCAGATCGACGAAGAGATGTCCCGTTTCCACCGGACAAGAGACGATCGCACCCCGAACTGCGCGGTGCAAGCGTTTCTTTGCGCCCTTCGCCGATCTCTCCCTCGACGCCTATCATCAAATGGAGAGAGCTCGATGCTTAAGAATCCGCCGCGCCCTAGCGGCCTCAAATCGCCCGTCGAAAACGCCCCTGTCGGCAATCCGGATTGGCGAAGAGCCGCCGAGGGTGTGCTCGTGCGCAGCGAGGCTTTTTTCCAGGCCGAGGTGCTGTTCCGCAAAGCGTTCGTCGTCGCCAAGCTCGACCTGGCGCAAGCTGCGCGGCAGCGAAGCAATCACCCGCGTTGGGTTCACGAAGACGTGCTCCTCTGGGACATCATCGACATGATCATGGAGGCGCGCATGAAACGCTTCGAACTCGTCGAACGCACGCCTTTCACCCGGCCAAATGCTAACGCTCTTCGTGAATGGCTACCATTGTACGAGTCCAGTGACGACGTGTTGAGCGAGCGGGGGTTATATGAAGTGGAGCCAAACCTGGAGGAGGATTACCTGCTTGAGGCCGTTGCCAACCGTCCCATTTGGCGTCGCGTTGTGCTTGAGGTCAGCGTCGCGTTCATCGAGACGGTGCGACTCATCGATCCGAAGATCGGATTCTGCACCTCGGACGACGAAATCTGGACGTTGATCAACCGGATCATCGCCGAGCGCGGGTTCTCAGAATTCTTCCGGCCAGACTTCGAATGCATCTCGACGAACATATCTTTGTTGCGATAGCGGTGCCATTCGAAGCGACGCCCTGCCACACCTGCTCTCCCAAGCTTGAGTTTTTCTGCAGCAGGAATCGCTGCAGCGCCACCCGGTCACTATCGGTCATCAGAAAGCCGCGCGCCGGATAATCGGCTGCCCGCATTGACGCCACAGCTATCATATTCCGCGTGGCGCTACCGTCCCGGCTCTTCGATCGCAAGACCGGGACGTACGAACTCATCCCACTTATTCACGAGTGGTAGACAGCAGACGCGATAGAGCAGCCAGCAGGCGTAGATGACGTCTGCGGAGTAGCACTGCCCTTCCGAGAGCTGTCCGTGAGCTACGTCGTGCCGGAGTGACGGCCCGGGCTGGAGGTTGAAGATGCGGTTCAACTCATCGAGCAGCGGTTCGCCCATCATCTCGAGCAGATCGCTGCGGTGATTGGCAATGATCGCATCGAGGCTGCGGTCCTCTTCGGTTGCGTCGTCGCGCCGCTTCGTCGGATCGGCGCCACGGGCTTTCAGGATGTGCCGGAGGCTCGCCTCCAATTGCGGAATCAGCAGATAGGCGGCCGATGCGAAGTCGCCCTGGAAGAAGCGGGCGAACCCGAGCGCGTAGAGCGGGGCCTGAAGGCGCGATACGAACGGCGACACTCCGACGATCGGACGGAAATGCCGCGCCTCCATCGCGAACGATTGGGCGATCAAAGACCGCACAGGATCGATGCTGTTGGCTACCAGATCGGCGCGGCGATGCGATTCCGCCTGGGAAATCATTCGCAGATACCAGTATTCCGGCGGCTGTCCGCTGCCAGCGTCGGAGGTGTGGACGATTGTCCTACCTTCGTCGTCGACGTGCTTGCCGCCCATCATGCCGCTAAATGGCTCGCGTTCGGCCCGCGCCCGTGCATGTGACTTGAGGTCTTCGAGCTTGGGCGACACCGCGAGGAACGCGAACGATTGCAGCGCAGTCGACATATCCATCGGAACGAACAGATCGAGGATCCGATCCCGCTCGACCGCGTCGACGATATCGACAGCGAACGTCCCCATCTCTCGCATCGACGCGCGCTGAAATCTCCGCAGTTCGACTTCGAGCTCTTCTTCCAGCGCGGCAGCTTCATCGCATTTGATCTGACGCAAGCGCATCAGCGCATCCATAACCCAGGACGCTTTCGCTCCGGCCTGGCTACACTGGTCGCGCATCCGGAGCATCTGGCGGACGGCGCCGAGCTGGCAGCGGCGCTCGCTATCCGCATCGCCCGTGCGACCATATAGATAGCCGGCGTAGTCGAGCGCCATCTGAACAGCGTGCGGAACGAGCGTCGGGTTCGCGTCCGCGACCGCCTCGAGATCGACCGCGGCCTGCCGCTTATCGATCAGACCGTAGTCGACGCAAAGCTGGGCAAGCCGGCTGAAGACGACCGGCTGCGCCTCTCGCCGGGCTTGCCGATACAGGCCGGTGAGCGCCGAAACCAGCCGGTTGGAATGCGGTGCTTTGCCCTTCTTCGTCGCCGACGAAATTTGCAATGCACGATGCGCCAGTGTCTGAGCGTCGATCAGGTTGCGGCCATCGATTGGAACGAAAGCTTTCAGCGAGCCGCTCATGAGACCCTCGACACAATCGCAATAGGCGTCGATGGCGATTTCTGCCAACATGGCTTTGCGCCGATCGCTCGTCCAGACGACGTCCGCGACGCGAGCCCGCATCGCGGGGTGCCGGATCTTCGGCAGAACGCTCTCCAGGATATCTCCCTGACGTCCGCGGATGTCACTCGGAATCATGGTGCGCAACGCTGCCAGTTGCGCACCTGGTCCGAACTTGTTGCCAGGATCCGAAGGCCTGAGATGAATCCCGGCGATCGCGGACAGCAGAAGGTAGACTTCCTTGGCCGGAGATGCGGCAACCGCGGACGCTTGTCCGTAGGCCATCGAGATCGTCGGCATGCTCACCTGGTCTACCCCGGCTATCGGCGCGTTTAAGTCGCACGCGCCAAACGCCGCCAGCTCGACGACCGGCGTCTGCGTTCCTTCCTCGGCCATTCAGATCTCCCCGAAGGATCGGTCGGCCGGCCTGACTAACTGCCGGCGACACTTCGGGAGAGATGGGGAAGCGTCCAAAGCGACGCTACCCAAACACGCCGATAAGGGCAGTCGTCAGCCGAGGGCTCCGAATGGCTCAGCTTAGCCAGCCCGCAAACTGGCCCAGCTGATCTCGATCGATTCGAACCATGTCAATAGGTAGCGGCTCAAAAATTTAGACCATCAACATCTTGAAGGTTTTGCACGAAATACCATGTGTGGGAACACCCGCGCGCTATTGGGGAAACGGTAGCGAGCTACGGGGGGTAGGATGCGAAAACCGAAAAGGCGCCCGTGCGCTCGCGCGCACTTTATTGGCGGCAGGACGTCCGATCGCGCAACTACTGCGCGTTTGGCGAACAGTGTGCGTTCGACTTCTTGCCGCTCGGCTTTTGGATGGAAGCTCGATTTTGCCCGCGCAGGCAAGCGTTTTCGAGTGCCGCTGCGCGATGATGGTCTTGCTCGAAGCACTTCGCGAGGTGCGCCATGACGGCTGCAGCCGCGGAAGTGCGCAAGAGCAAACTTGCGCGAGAGCCACGTCCAATCAAGCGAAAGGCATTGCCCAAGAAGGTCGAGAACGTCGTCTGGGCGCGCGCGGCCGGTCGCTGCCAATACGCGGGCTGCAACAGGCTCCTCATAGGCGATCAGATCTCGGGCGCAGCCAACGCGAACACGGCCTATATCGGACACATCGTTTCCGATTCTCCCGACGGCCCTCGCGGAGATCCGATCCGCTCCCCTCTCCTCGCCCACGATCCCGACAACCTGATGCTCGTCTGCGACGTGCACCACCGCGTATTCGACCGCGAGATGGTCGCCGAGCATCCGGAGGAGGTTCTAACGGCGATGAAGCGTCGCCACGAAGCGCGCATCCGGACCGTCACCGCCATCGACGAGGATCGCGGCAGCCACGTTATTCGATATGCGGCCCGGATCGGGACCAACGAATCCCCGGTCGCCAAAGGCGACTTGAAATGGGCGTTGATCCCGGATCTCTACCCCCTGGACGACGGATGGATCGACCTCGACCTTGCGACCCTCGATCTGCCCGATCACGATCCCGACTTCTGGCGCACGCACGTACGCAATCTCCGCACCGGCTTCGCCGAAAAGGTGCGCGGCCGCATGGAACGCCAAGAGGTCCGACGCCTTGCAGTCTTCGGCCTGGCGCCGATCCCGCTTCTATTCGAACTCGGCCGCCTGATCTCTGACATCTCGACGGCGGACGTCCGGCAGCTCTTGCGCAGCCCCAAAGGCTGGAAGTGGGATCCGGACGCCTCGCTCATCAAATTCGACGTGAAACGCCCCTCTCTCGGCGACGGCCCCATCGCGCTCAAACTCGAGGTCAGCGCCCCCGTCGCCGACGAACGGATCGTCCAGGTGCTCGGCGCCGGCGCAGCCATCTGGTCGATCGCTGCACACGGAGCTCACAACGACATCATGCGCCGCCCGACCGACCTGGCGGAATTCGCGCGGCTCTTCAGATCGACGCTGGATGCCATCAAGGTTGCGCATGGCGAAAACAGCGTGGTTCGCATTTTTCCCGCCGTTCCCGTCTCCGTCGCCGTCGAGGCCGGCCGATCCTGGCAGCCCAAGGCGCATCCGACATTAGATATCTACGACCAGAACAGGAAGTTGGGCGGCTTCATCCTCGCCCACACGCTCGAACACGCCTGCTGACAACGGAGAAAACCATGAACGTGCAACTGCGTCCCACGATCACCAGCGAGGCAGAGGAATTTCTCGAAGCGCTCGCCGAGGAGCTCGAGATTCCGCCGTATCGCTACGAGCAGGCAGACACGAGCTACAAGTCGCTGGGCGAATGGCTCAATCGCGAAGACTCGAGCATCCGGCAATTCGATCCGCAGGTTCACATCCAGGGATCGTTCGGGCTCGGCACCGTGACCGCGCCGGTCAGCGGCGACGAACACTACGACGTCGATGCCGTCGTCGAATTCCGCAAGCTCACGAAGGGCGAGATCAGCCAGAAGGAACTGAAGCGCCTTCTCGGCATCGAGATCAGGCTCTACGCCGCCCACCGGCGCATGAACAAGCCGGTCGCGGAGCACCGCCGATGCTGGAACTCGACTACGCCGACGGTGCACAGTTTCACATGGACGTGACGCCGGGGCTTCTGAATGGGACCGAGCAGCTCCTGCTGCTCAAGGCGCGCGGGCTCGACCCATCGCTGGCCGACACCGCGATCGCGATCACGGACATTGACCATCCTTCCTATGAGGTTCTGTCCCAAATATGGCCGCGTTCGAACCCGCGCGGATATCTAAAGTGGTTCCACAGCTGCATGGCGGTCATTTTCGAATTGCGGAAGCGGGAGCTGATACGCAAGAGCTTGCGCGCCGGCACGGAGCCGATTCCGGACTACGAAGTGAGGACGCCGCTGCAGTCGGCCATCATGATCCTGAAGCGGCACCGCGACATCATGTTCATCACACGTTCGGACGAGCGTCCGATCTCGATCATCCTGACAACCCTCGCGGCGCACGCCTACAACGGAGAAGACAAGATATCTGACGCGCTGTTCGCGATCCTCACGAACATGGATCGGTTCATCGAACGGTCGCAGGACGGCAGCCTTGTCATCGCAAACCCGAGCGATCCGTCCGAAAACTTCGCCGACAAGTGGAGGAAGCATCCCGAGCGGGCCGCCGCGTTCTTCGAATGGCTCGAACGTGCCCGCGAGGACTTCTCGCGCGCCGCGGTCCTATCCAACAAGCAGCTCATCGCGGAACATCTAGCGAAGGGCGTGGGTAGCGGAACGGCGGAACGCGTGAAGAAGCGCTCCGTCGCCGGTCTGGGCGCGCCTGCTATTCTGTCCAAAGGACTCGTCAACAACGAAGCGCAAGTCAGAAGCTCGGCGGTGCAACTTAAAGGAGATCGTCGGAGTGCCTAAGGGCGACCACGCGCTCGCGAAACGGTTCAGATCGGCCGTCGGTTTGGTGGAGGCCGGCTGGTGGTACGCGGGGCTGCGACCGCCGAGGTTGGACGCCGAAAATCTGGCGAAATACCGGAAGCACTCGCCTGCAACCGGATGGAGGTTCGAGTACCCCTTTTCCGATCGCACCCGACGCCTCGACGTCATCGTACCCGCCGGTTTTCCGTCCGTCCCGGTTCGGATCGCAGTGGTAGACCGCCCGCGCTTTCTGACGTGGCCGCACGTCGAAAGAGACGGCGTCCTCTGTCTTGTGCCGGATCACGCTACGTTTTCCGTCGACGATCCCTACGCGGGCGTCGCGGTACTGCTTGATAAGGCGGTTAACCTGATCGAAGGTTTCGTCCGCGGCGAGCATGAAGACGACTTCAAAGCCGAGTTTCTCACCTACTGGGACCATGCCAAGAAGGGGATAGAGCGAACCGTCCTTTCGTTGGTTGAACCGGCACCGCCTTCCCGGGCTATCAGGATTTGGGAGGGGCGCAGACACATCGTCCTAGCGGACAACGACGAGCAGTTGCATCGCTGGCTCAAGAACTTCAACCCCTCCCTCTCCTCGTCCGACATGGGCTCGCGCGGCGGTGTTCTGGTCTGGTTGGGCACCGCGCTCATCCCGTCGCAATATCCGAAGACCGCCAAGGACGTCCATGCGCTCGCCGCCGACGCCGGCGTCGCCGACCTCCTCGAAGAACTTTCGCGCGAGGTGCCTCCCCGTCTGTTCGTCGCGCTCGGTGCATTGACTGAGCACGGTCCCGCAATCGCCACGACGACCATCAGCCGCCCGCCAATCGTCCGGGGCAGCGATCCGCTTGTAAAAGGCTTCCGTCCCTCCCGCGTGCCGGAGCAAGTCTTCCTCTCGCGTATGTTCGGCGGCCAGCCGGCAAGCCGCGGTCCGGTAGACCGAGCCGATCCTGCCTGGATACACGGGCGGTCGCAGGATCCGCGCATCGCGACGCTGCGCGGGGCTACCGTCGCGCTGCTCGGTTGCGGTTCCGTTGGGGCGCCCGTCGCCCTCAATCTCGCGCGAGCCGGCGTGGCGAAGCTGATCCTCGTCGACCAGCAGAGCATGGCCGGAGCCAATGTCGGCCGGCATCCGCTTGGCATCAGATCGATCTCTTATCCCAAGGCGTCCGAACTCGCGAAGCGGATCCGCGCCGACCTTCCACACGTCGAGGTCGAGCACTACGTCGCAAAAGTGCAGGATCTGCTGCTCCGATCCGACGGGCCTCTGGAGCACGTCGATCTCATAGTTTCGGCGCTCGGCGATTGGGCGGCGGAGTCTCTGCTCGACGAATGGCATCTCGCCAACGGCAGGCTGTTTCCGATCGTTTACGGCTGGACGGAACCACACGCCGCGGCGGGTCACTCCATCATCGTGTCGTCCGGAGGCAGCCTTCGCGATGGGTTGAACGAGACCGGCCAACCTCACCTGGTCGCCACGCTCTGGGCGGAAGAAACGCGACGTTACGAACCCGCCTGCGGTGCGGCGTTCGAACCATACGGCCCGGTCGAGCTCGGCTTCGTCACGTCCCTTGTCGCCCAAGCGGCGCTCGACGGTCTTCTCGGCACCGTCGGACCGAACACGCATCGCATCTGGATCGCGCGCCGCGCCTTCGTCGAAGCCGCGGGCGGCACCTGGAGCGACACGCTCCGCGAGATCGCCCCTCACGCTCTCGAAGGCGGCATGATGATCGAGCGGCCGTGGGGTCGACGACCGGCCGGCAAGGTGTTGGCGGCGTGATCGCCTTCGATATCGGAGACTCTGGCCAATCCCTCCAATTCGCCGTCGACGTCCTTCGTCGTTTCGATGCGCATCGCCAGACCCAATTCTGGCACCGGGAGGCTGGCGGACTGCTGTTCGCGCGCTTCGAACTGCCCAGGATCGACGTCTGCGAGGTGACCGGTCCCAGGCCGACCGACCGCCGATCGCGCTACTCGTACCGGCCCGATGAAGTAGCGGAAAAGGCAGAAATCGAGACCAACTTTTCGCGTGGACTGCATTTCGTTGGTTGCTGGCACACGCATCCGGAGGACATCGCATCTCCATCGACCATCGACACGCGCAACAACGTCGCTCGCATCATGCCCTGAACGGTTTCGTGATGGTGATCGTGGGACGAGCCGCGCTCCCGGACAGCATGTTCGTCTCGATCTGCGATCGCTCGTCGGTACACGAACTCACGCGATCGGCCCGAGTGTTGGAGGTGCCCACGCATTCCGTCGAGGTTGAGCCTGCTTCAGCAGCGAAGCTGTGGAAGCGGTCTGGATCGCTCGACGATATCAACGATGCTCGCCGAACTTGACGCCGAGAACCGGCCGCTTTTCACGGCGATATTGGCGCAAGCGAATCACGCGAAGCGAGAGGTGCGCGATGTCGAGGAAATCTATCGTGATGTCCCTGCTCTTGGCCGCCGTGGCGGCGGGCGTCTCGACGGCAGCTACGGATCAGCGCGATTTCAAGGATTTAGCGGCGAGAACTGCGATTGACGGACGAAGCTGCCAAGCCCGGGTCTATTTGCCCCCTCTCGAAGGCATACCTCGATACCCTAGATCTCGACGTCCTTTCGATATGTGTCCACTATGGATGGCCCGCAATGGATGCCGCACAACGGTATCCAGCGCTCGCGTCGAAGGTATTCGCCTTATACGGCGATGATCCGACTTTTCGCTCTGTCTTCGATCGTTATGGCCATCCGGTGATCCCGGTGGTCGGCTACTTCCTCGAAAACGGATCGACCCGCTACCGCGTCAATGCGACCGTTCAAGGAGCCATTCAGCAAATATCCCAAGGGCAGATGCCGACTTGGGGCGACGCGCTCACGGGCGAACAGATGGGATTCATGGCGGTCCAGGAGCTCGACGAGCGCGGGGCGGAACTGCTGGCTGAGTTCGAGATCGTCGACGGGCACGCCAAGAGGAGGCCGATAGAGGCCACCGTGCTCGGAGCGAAGAACTTCCTCCTGGGCGGCATATACAAGTTCGAGACAATCTGGACAAGAGGCGGCTCGCCCACATGGAAGGACTACGGCGGTGCCGTATTCGACGTCGCCGTCGTGGCGGGTGGCGTCGGCCTACTCGCGAAGGAAGCGCGCGCCGCCGAAGTCGCCGTCGGCGAGACCTCTCCCCGCGTCGTCGCGATAAATGCGACCAGAATTCTTCGGAACGTCGGCACGGTGGCCATCGGCCCGGTCGGTAACCTGGCCGTACTCTATGTCGTCCTCTCCCATCCCACGCTGGTTGCCTCCGCCGTCGGATGGGTTGCCGAGCAGCTTGGATGCAATGGGCCCATCTGCATCTTCTTCGCCTACCTTCTGGTGTTCCGGATGCTGTACTGGTTCCTTCAACCTCTGCTTTGGTGCAAATGGCAGCCCATCAAGCCGGCAATCCGAGCGTTTTCTCGAAGACAGTCGGCCAGCGGAGTAACGCCTTCCTAGTTACCTCCTCTCTTGCAACACCGGATCGATCGCGCTTACGCCGATGATCCGGTGGCAGCGTTTGACGATCTCGGCATGAGATAGACCCGCGGTTCCTTTTAAGGCCGACGGAGGGGTCAACTTACGAAGACGTGGAAAACCCGCCTTGAAAAGCTAATTTTTTCAGACAATCAGGCGCGCGCTCGCGCCGGTTCTGAACCGTGCAAAAAATGTGGTGGCAAGGGCCGCGTACCCAGGGGCGAATAACTCGCGAAAAATGGCCTCCGAGTTCCCGTGCTTCTGCGCGAGCAGCGCCGTCGAGCCGGCGAGCGCATTGGTCACCGGTTTGTCGCGAATGCGGAACGTGGCGGCCGGATCGCGCTCTCGTCTGAGAGAACGACCGCCTGGGCGCTTCGGGGTTGGCGGCGCCCCGGCGGCGACTGCGCCTCCAATCAGGCGGACGCTCCGCCGGGATCGGCACCCCTTGTCTGCTCGAAGAATTTCTTCGCCAGCTTGTGGTTCTGCAACGCGACGGGCCTGTATGGACCGAATGTCGTGAAATTGCGTACCGATGCCATGGCCAGACGCTCATAGACCGTCGGGTGAAGCTGCGCCCCATCGGGGACGTCGCGCACCGCCTTCGACCAGTGCAGTGCCGTGCCGCCTATGCCGACCATGCATTCGTCGTGCATCATCCCGTCGGCAGACGGATACAGGCGAAGCAACCCCTTGTCGACGATGACCCGTTTTGCTTCGGGTATCTTCTCGGAAATGAATTCCACCATCCATTGCAGCGTGATGTCCGACAGTCGAGACTCGTTCTCGGGATAGCTTCCTCCTACGTCGGCGTGATTGCCGGCGAACCAGATCTGATCGAATTGCTCCGGCTCATCCTTCCTATCGGGCCACTTCACCGTCCCGCTGCCTCCCCAAGGTACCCGCTTAAAATCCTTCCGGCCCTCGTCGATCGATTGGAGGTGTCGCGCGTATTGTACGTCGGAGGTGAAGTGACGATCGTACGCCCAATCGGGAAAGAACCGCTGCCATCCGATCGCGGCGACGGCGTCCCAGATGCCGATGAAATACGCCGAAGCGCCCGCAGAAGGTCCCACCTCCGACGCATGGGCGGTTCTGAACTCCTCCGCCCGTTTTGCCACATCCGTCTCGTTTCTCGGCATTCCGAGCCGGTAGACGCACGAAACCGCATCTTTGGCCACCTTGCGCAACGATTTGGGATCGAGGCTGATCGAGTCGCCGTTTCGCTCCTTGGTCGGGATGCCGCAAAGCTCGAGCACGTGCGCGAGACACCTGGCGGTGTAGGCCCCCCGACTGAAGCCGAAAAGATAGATACGATCCTTGGGCTCCCAGACGCCGACGAGCGCCACGTAGCAGTCGATGATCTTTTCCGAGATGCCGAATCCGAACATCTGCTGCAACGTCTGCTTCTGCCGGTCGCGACTGCTGTCGTGCCCGGGCGTCGGCGTTCCGATACCGGGAACGTAGAGCGCCAACTGCCTCTTGGGGTCGATGATCGAGTCGGGACCGGTGCGCGTCGCACGGTACAGCTTATAGACGTTCGTCCGACTCTCGTCCGGGAGAAGGCCGCCTTCGTTTCCAGTGCCGTCGGCGAAAACCAGAATGTTCTTGGCCAAGTCTTCCTCCCTTAGGTGACGAGCGGCTCTAGCGACGCATCCGCTACGATGAGCCCGGTTGCATCCGTGAAGATCGCCGCGACATCCCTAGCCTTTTGCCGGTACGCGTCGTAGGCGTCCTGCCCCATCAGCGGAATGGCTTCCGCCAAACTCGCCACCTGTCCCTGCTTTTTCGCCACCGCCGCGGCCTTGAGCTTCTGTTCGTCCGACCTTAGTCCCGCGATGGCCGCGTTGAGATCGGAGATGTTGGTGGGCGTCACGAGCTTGCCGCCGATGTAGACGACCTGGCTGAGCCCAACGATGCCCAGGATCGTGTTCGGGACGACGAATGTCGAAAGCTGGCTGATCCCGGCCGCGATCAGCCCGCCGATCACCACTAGCCCGAAAATGAAGCTCTGGTACCGATACACGTCGAAGACGCCGTCGGTCGTGAAAAAATCACGCCACGTCGCGTTCGACGGATCGACCGCGGTCTTTGCCATCGGTACCCAGTTGCGTCGCAGGAGCCAAGCTCGGTTGTCGGTCGACAGCGTGTTGCGCTGGCCATCAGTGCCCTTGGCGATGGTCGCGCCGATGCCGCTGATGCCGAGCAACGTCAGAATCGAACCGGAGAGATCCACCAAGGTACCCGTCTGCAACAGCAGAAGCGTAATCAGAGCGGCGACCGCCAGCGTGAAGGCCAGGGTCTGGAACGTCGAAAGACTGCCCTTCCCGTCCGGACCGGCGGACACTTTTGCAGGATTTAAAGCCCGGAAGAACGACGCGAACGTGTGATCCCGTCTTGCGCAGCGCGAACGCTATCCAAAGGTAGAGGACGAGGACTTCTGCGACGACTGCAAAGATGCTGAGCAGATACGGGCTGAGGCGGACGCTGACGGACGAGACCCGCCAGGGCGATTGGCCGACCGGGTTGTTGCATGTGTAGAGATACAGATCGACCCGGCTCCAGTACCAAGCGAGGTCGTCACCCATGTTCAGCGTGACGACCGTCTGATCGGCCTCGAGCAGATGCTTCTGAACCAAGGGATCGGACTCGGTGGCGCGGTGCGTGACGGCGTCCTGCCGCTTCAAGAGATAGGTCTCGTCACCGTAGTCGATCCCCGCGAAGTATCTGACTCCATCGACAAATGGTGCGCGCACCCCGACATCCACGCGTTGGTTCGTCGGGAGAAAGTTCGTGGCGAGCACAATGGGCGCTCCCACGGGATTGCGGCCGGAGCGGAGCTCTACCGCGAATTCGCCCGGCTTCACGCACTGCTTCTGCGGATCGCTTGGAGCGCCCGCTGGGGACGTATCTGCGCCCGCGATGGCAGGCACCGGCTTCTGCTCGGGAGAAGGCGCCTGCTGTCGTTCAGGAGCTACCCGTTGCGCCGCCGGCGCCGGGGGGATGGGGGTCTGCGGCGGTTGTTGCGACCTTGCCGCCGCGCACAGCGCGCAGGTCGCGAGCACGACTACGCATACGGCGAGAATTCTCGTTCTGGGCATTCATCCCCCCGGGTCGATCGGCCTTTGCGATCATTTACTCCCGGTTGCAGCGCGCTCGCAAGCCAACCGCTCCGGCTGGAGATAATTGTCCCCGGCTATGCAAAGCTGTAGGCGCCGCCCTTCAGCTCGCCGCTATCGACCAATGGGAAATGAATCGCATTCGGGAGGACTTCATGTCCATCGACACGGGTTGAATCCGACCGCAAGTGCAATTGGGATCGCCTTTAGTCGATTGGCCAGTTCTCAGGCATTTCGGTCAACTTGGGGGGACGAAAATCCAGGGACCGCCAGCGCAAACCCGGCTCACGGCTCTCCCTACGATTTTTCCTCTACGACTAATGAGACTGCCCCATCGCAGTAAGCCCGTTCATCATGCGCAACATCCCGGGGCCGCCCGTTCTCAGGAACCGCCAAACGAGCCATGCAGCGAGAATGAGAAAGGCGATATTGAGCCAGGTCGTGTAATCCCATGCGATGGAGGCCTCAACCACGCGCGCGTTGCGTTGTACAGGGATGAGACTAACGGCCCCGAATATCAGTTCGACAATCAGCGCGGCACCCGCCATCGCCGCGTAAAAGGTGACGAACAGTAGAGCCGCCATCTTCAACCCGTAATACTTGCGATAGATGTTCAGAATCGGGAGAACGATGAGATCGGCGAAGATGAACGCGATCACGCCCCCGAAACTGATGCCGCCATTCCAGAGCACCGCAGCCAGCGGAATATTCCCGACTGAGCAGACGAACGAGATCACGGCCACCAGCGGGCCGACGATCGGTCCCCACAGCTTGGCGACAAGAGGATGGTCGACAAGGAAGAATGACTGCCAGAATTCGGCCGGCACCCAGGCGGCGAGCGCGCCGGCGATGAGCAGACCGCCGACGATGTCCATCCAGACCGAAGCCCAATCCATCACGAAGTAGTGGCTGATCGCGGTAAGGCCGCGTTCGGAGGTCAGTCGCTGCCAAAGCGAGCCGCCTTGCGTGACGGACATATCCATCTCGGCGTGGCCTTCCATTCGACCCTTGATGCCTCTGTCGGCCTGCACCTTGGCCTCTTCGAGAAGTCCGCGATTGAGAACCCGACGAAAGAGAACAATCAGTAGCCCGACCATGATTGGAGCGCCGACAAACTCGGCCAGCGTGAGCTGCCAGCCCAGGAACGCCAGCATGATGATGCTGAGTTCGACGACGAGATTGGTGGAGGCCATTTCAAAAGCCATGGCCGCAGTGAAATTGGCGCCCCTGCGGAACAGCGAACGGGCGAGCGCCACGGCTGCGTAAGAACAAGACGACGACGCGGCTCCGAGAGCAAGCGCGGTCGCAATCGAACGCGGCCGGTCATCCGGCAGGAGCCGAGCCATTTCCCGATGGGAGACGACAGCCTGCACAACCGCTGAAAGTGCAAAGCCAAAAATCAGCGGCCACAGGATCTGCCACCCCATCGCGAACGCCATGCCAAGCGCGCGCTGGACTGCATTCGCCATCGACCGCCCCCATTTAAATTATCTGAACGCGAATCCTAAGCTCGAGCGGATGTGAGGTCGATGCCTATCCGCAACCCTTTACGCTTCGGGCCGGGTCAATGGATGGCGACCGACGACCCGCGTGCCGGCGCCGGGATTTCTGCGAAAGGGCGGGCCGAGGTAAAAGGATCAGGTCGCATCCAACACTCTGAAAAAACGAAGCAATTGAAGATTTCATCCGATGATTGTGCGCCATGGCAGCACACCACCACCACTCAACGTATAATAGAACGTTTCCGCACAAGATGTGCCGCCATGTCATTTTTTAAGCGCTACATATATGAGATCGCTAAAATTTTAACGGTGCGGAACCGGTAAATCCGAAGTTTCTTACGGACGAGACCACCTCAAAATAATGATACATATATGTTGCACTAATACGTTTATTAGGCTATATACATTGCATTATGAAGAGAAGCCAAGTTCCATCGATTGTCGCAATAAACGGCCTCAAGAAATTGGGGGCGGATATTCGTGCGGCCCGTAAACGCCGTCGAATGACCCAACAACGGCTTGCAGATGGGGCCGGTGTGACTCTCCCGACTGTTCGTCGGCTAGAGTTGGGGGACCCGGGAGTTTCGCTCGCGACCTTGGCTATGGTGTTCGTCGTGCTGGGCGAAGGCAACCGCTTGGCAAATCTCTTGGATACCGGCACCGACAACCTCGGTCTGATGCTGGAGAACCAGAAGCTCCCGCAGCGCGTCCGTGTACCACGTAGGGCGTCGGGAGCGAGCGGTAGCGGTGATGCAAAGAGCAACCTCCGTCCGACCGTAGCACCGAGCGATGGTGATTTCGGGGAGGCTTTCTGATGCCTCAACGAACATTAAAAGTATGCGTTGGCGAAGCTGGCATCGAAGTAGGAACCTTGCGCTTTGAAGCCCAGGGAAACCGAGAGTTTAGCAGCTTCCAGTACGAGAACGGATGGATCGCTAATAAACGGGCGTTCGCCATCTCTCCATCGATGCCTCTTGGACCGACCCAGTTCTTCTTCAGGAAGGAAGGCGATACGATACCGCCCCTTCCCGCTCCGTTGAGCGACACCGCACCAGATTCGTGGGGCCGGAACATTATCCGGCGCGATGCGCGAGAAAACCGCCAAGACACCTCGCCTCTTAGCGAACTAGACTACCTGCTTGCGGTCGACGATTTCAGCAGGATGGGAGCCCTTCGCCTTCGCGAAGATCAAGAGAAAGCGCCCTTTCTGGCCGGCGAACCGGGAGGCCGGCACGAGATTCCGCCTCTGCTAAAATTGGACGAACTAGGCCAGTCGATCCAGAGCATCGAAAAACAGAGCCCGATGACGGCGGCCGCCCTCAAGCGACTTCGACAAGTAGGTAGCGCGCTCGGTGGCGCACGGCCCAAATGCTCCGTGATCGACACCGACGGATCGTTGCTCATTGCGAAGTTCACATCGCGGGAAGATCAACACGACGTCGAACGCGCCGAAGTGCTGACACTGAATCTCGCCGAGGCGTGCGGATTGAGCGCGTCTTCCGCCAGGCTCGATATGAGTGACGGTCTTCCGGTGGCGCTCATCCGACGCTTCGACAGAAACGCGCAAGGTGCCCGGATTCCCTATATTTCGGCGCAAACGATGCTCGGGGCAACGGATGCCACGTCCGGAACGTACACCAAACTTGCCGAGGCCATGCGTCAGTCCTCGGACGATCCAAACCGCGACCTGGGCGAACTGTTCAACCGCGTCGGCTTCACGATCTTGGTCTCGAACGTCGATGATCACCTGAGAAACCACGGCTTCCTCTTCGTCGGCGAAGGCCGCTGGCGACTGTCTCGCATGTTCGACGTCAATCCAGCGCCCGAACGCCATCGCGAACTCAAGACTCCGATTTCCGAGACCTCGGGCGCGGGTGCCAGCATCGAGGCGCTTATCGAGCACGCGACCTTCTTCGAACTTTCGTCCGACAAGGCCGCGGAAGCCATCTTCGATATGGCGACAACTATATCCGAAAAATGGCAGTCAATGGCGCGAGAACTCGGCATGGATCGCGCGACCATTGATACCTATCGGCCAGCGTTCGAACACGACGAAGCGAACATAGCCTTAGCGCTGAAACAGCCGCGCATTGCCGTGTAGTTCGCGCGCAAGACGCGCGGCCACCACTTCTGTTCGGCCTTTTCATTTGCGTAACGGCAATTAGAGGAAGCGCTGCACGGAAGCTGAAACCGTCGACCCCGGCGTGCACGCCTGCAAGCTCGGCCAAGATGTCGGAAGCCGAGAACCCTTCGCCGAGCATGTACGGGCGCATCCGGCGGACGTTTGGGCTCCGACCGAGCCGCGCGTTTTGTTGGCGCGACCGGCGCCGGCATCCATCAGCGTTTTATCCGGCCTTGAGCCTCTCGCGAAGAGCGCGGGTCTCGGCCTCCGGCAGGTTCCTCGGCGGATCACTGCCGAGCCGGTCGAGCGCGTCAACAAGAACGCCGGTGCTGATCTTGTGCTTGGCCATCATCTCGATGGCCCAGAGGATGCCGCGAACCTCGACGTTGGCCGCAGTCGCAATGGCGATAAGTCTGGCTTCTCCGGTCATTAGGATTCCGTCGTGGACCTCAGCGAGCCGCCACGCGAAGCAATCACTGAGGCTTAGCTGCTGGCGATGCTGCAGGAAATAGTCACGGGCGCATCGGGTCTGCGCCCCATCCAGCGCTCCCGCGACGAAGCCAAGCTGAAGAAGTCCTGCGGCCGAATATGGGCCGAAATCGAGAACGTCGCGGGCGAGGACGACGTCGGGGATGACAAATTCAAACGGGAGCCTGACGACGGGCTCGACCAGTCGGACCTTGGCAAGGTCCATCACGACGGATGAATCACTGACAATGATCTTCGGACGGCTCGCCAGCTGTGTTCCACAGCAGCCTTGGAACAGGTGGATAGACCACTGGTCTTACAATTTCGAATCCATCCCCCTGTGTTAGCGGCCGGAACTGTTTGCGCCTTCAAGGATTCGTATCTGACGCTGAGGAGTACACAATGCAGGTGGTGAAGGAACGGCGGCCCGCATTTCGCTCCCTCAATGGATGGGCGATATCGATCCTTTTGGAGTCGCATTCAATTCGGGAGTGCGAGGAGCACGGATGGATGAGGGATCGCAGCGATCCCCATGCTCGCGGGCGAGCCCTTACAGCCGCTCGTCAGGATCCGCCGCCGGGCGTTTCGCCAGAACAGGCGGTCGCGGCTGTTCTTGATGCGTTGAACACGATCGGGGACGCGTGCCCGGAATGCCCAGCTTAAGCATAGATCAACTGCTTGAGACCATCACGCCCCAGACATGTAAACCGAGCCACGCAATTAAATTTAAGGCTTTTGCTATAATCTACTCTCGCGTGTGCTGATTTTCAGCACCGCCTTCGAGGCAACATCGAGAGGGCATTATGGCGAAGAAAGCAAAGAAGGCAAAAAAGGCTGCGAAGAAAAAGACCGCAAAGAAGAAAAAGTAATCTCGATATCTGCAAGGCTCTCAAGGCCACACGTCCGGCAATTTGCCCGTGGTTGAGAGACTGCCACTATCTTCGCGGTCAGACCAGCCGTTTATGCACGTGGCCTTGCATAGCGGCTCGGTCGGTTGCCGACTTGCCGCAGTGAGGCTTGCATCGTAAGCCCGCGCTGCGCCCGATAGCTCGCCCCTTGGGACGACCTAACCTCGTGCGCGCCGCAGCGCGGTTTCCAGTCGCTCATTCTCCTTATTCCAACGAGCGTCTTCGGCTTGTGACCTTTTCTCGAGAGCCTCCACCTCGGCTTGAATGGCCTTGGCCCTTTCTGCATGAACCCTCTCAGCCCTCTCCAATGCAGCTTGCGCCTTGTCGACGGCCTGCTGCCGACGTTCTCGATCCTTCTGCCTAGCCGCCTCTTCGCTTGCCCGTTCGCGATCGCGCCGCTGCTGTTCCTTTTCGAAGGCGAGAGCGGCTTTTCGATCCGCTGCCTTGTCGACGGGCTGGGAGACTGGCTTCTTCGCGTTACGCCCTTTCGACGTGCGCGCAGCTTTCGTGGGTCTTTTGCCGTTGCCCAGATTGGCGGGTAGTTCGGCATGCTCGCCGAAGGACCCATCGGATCCCACTGGCCGCCTGAGAACGACGCCTGGCTTCGCCATTGTCGCGGCGATGACGTCGGGGAGATCGCTTTCCTTCGCCGCACCCTGGTGAAAAAGATTGCTGTCCGCACCCCATGCCCCCAGAGCCGCCTTCATCGATGGGGCGGCGATCGCCAGATCGAAAAAGCCCAGCGAAGTCTGGTAGGTCTTCAATTTTCTCGCCATAGGCCGTTTCCCCGCACCGCCATTAGCCGGCCGGGGTGCGCCATGCGCCAAAGCCGGCCTCGGACGACGAAAAAGCGACCGGCCGGCGTCACCGGATGCTTCACGTTACACTAGGCTGATTTCCGCTGCGGTTTGGACGTCGACTTCTTCGCGGCACCCTCTTTCGCCGGTTTCTTGCCGGCAATCGGCATCAGCATTTCCTTCTGCCCGGCCACCGCCTTGCGCGGCTTCTTGGCTGCCTTCTTGGGCGCCTCTGCCGCAATCGCAGCGCCTCCTCCGATGCTCTTGCGCAGTGCGTCCATCAGATCCACCACGTTCTCGCCCCGCGGCCGCTCCTTCGCGGCGATGGGTTTGCCTGCACGCTTCTGGTTGATCAAATCCAGGAGCGCGGTTTCGTACTGGTCCTCGAACTTGTCCGGTTCGAAGTGCCCGGCCTTCTGGTTGACGATGTGCCTGGCGAGATCGAGCATGTCCTTGGTGACCCTGACGTCCTGGATGTCATCGAAATACTCCTTTTCGGAGCGGACTTCGTAGGGATAGCGCAGCAGCGTTCCCATCAGGCCCTTGTCCAGCGGATCGAGAGCGATGATGTGCTCCCTATTGGTCAGCACAACCCGTCCGATCGCGACCTTGTTCATCTCTCGAATGGTCTCGCGGATCACCGCGAAGGCGTCGTGGCCGACTTTCCCGTCCGGCACCAAGTAGTAGGGACGGATCAGATATCTCGGATCAATCTCGCTGCGGTCGACGAACTCGTCGATATCGATAGTTCGCGTCGATTCTAGCGCGACGTTCTCAAGCTCCTCCTTCGTCACCTCAATGAAGGTGTCGGTATCGACCTTGTAGCCCTTGATGATGTCCTCGTTGGCGACTTCCTCGCCGGTGTCGGCGTCCACCTTGGCGTACTTGATGCGGTGGCCGGTCTTCCGGTTGAGCTGGTTAAACGAGACCTTTTCGGACTCCGACGTGGCCGGATAGAGCGCTACCGGGCAGGTGACTAGGGAAAGACGCAGAAAGCCTTTCCAGTTAGCGCGGGGGGCCATGGCGGGGGAACTCCAAATACTGTTGCTGGGTTCAAGACGAACGGGCGACCTTGGTTCCGACAGGGCGGCCTTCCCCACATGATGATTTTTTCTCCGAGGCCGGCCTAAGCGGACTCGACTTTTGTTCTCTTTATGTTCTAATTCAGAATGACCGACCGACCTGCGAGCTGGCGCATGCCTACCCCGAAACTGATGGAAAAGCTGGCCGCCGAGGCCGTCCGGAAGTCGGCTGGCCCCGCCGCGGCGCCGGACGCTGCACTCCCTGCCGAATACTGGGATGCCGTGCTCAAGGACCCTCGCGCCGGAACAGATGGTCTGCGACTTTCGCAACGCCATCTCTCGGAAATCCAACGTCACGTGCTCCGCGTCTCCTGCCGACGTTGCGAGCGGACCGTGGAGATCCAGACCGCCGACGCGGTCCGATTGTACGGCGGAAACGCGGTCTGGAAGGACGTCGCGCAGCGGCTACTCGACAACACCTGCCAGCAGCGCACCGGCAGGCTTGAAGAAGACGGGTGCTGGCCGGCATTCGATGTGACCTAGCTTGGCCCCGATTTGGTCTGCACCTGGATGTCCGGATGGCGCCCAAACACCACCCAACGCCCTTGTCCGGTGGGGACCGGAAGGCTCTCAACAAGGAACTCGGCAAGGCGCGCGCGATGACCAACATCCTCGCCGCCCAGTCCGCCGAGATGCGGGCGAAGGCAGAGACCATGCTGCAGCAGGCCGACCGGCTGCTCTGTGAAAGCTGGAACGAGCGGATGTGGGCCGATGGCGAGCCGGTTGATCCTTCGCCGACCGTCGACCAGGCCGTCAACGGAGGCTTCGCCTGGCTGGAGATCCGGTGCTCCCGCTGCAAGACCCCAAGCGATGTCGATCTGGCGGAGATGAAACATCCGCCGACCACGTTCGTCCACGATCTCGCCAGCCGGCTGCGCTGCCGGAAATGCGCCAAGGCAGGCCGACGGCCGGCAGCGACCCTGCTACAATTGGGCTGGCAACCGCGCCATCCTCGAATCGATCCCTGAACGATGTGCAACCTCTATTCGATCACGACCAACCAGGCGGCCGTCAGCGCGCTGTTCCGCGTCGTTAACCGCTACGTCGGCAACCTCGCGCCGATGCCGGGCGTGTTTCCGGACTACAGGGCCCCGATCGTGCGTACCGGCCTGGAGGGCCGCGAGCTCGCCACGGCTCGGTGGGGCATGCCGTCCTCGCAGCAAGCTTTGATGGAAGCTACGAAGAAACGCGCACAGAAACTTGAAGCCAAAGGAACAATCGTCGACTTCAAGCAACTTCTCAAGATGGAGCCCGATGGGGGAACGACCAACATCCGCAACGTGAAGAGCAAGCATTGGACGCGATGGCTTGGCGTGGAGAACCGCTGCGTGGTCCCGTTCAACTCGTTCAGCGAGTACAACAAAGCAGAAGGCGGAGACGTCTGGTTCGCGCTGGACGAGAGCCGCCCCCTCGCCTGCTTCGCCGGAATCTGGACGAACTGGACGTCGGTCCGGAAGGTCAAGGAAGGCGAGACCACCAACGATCTCTACGCGTTCCTGACGACGGAGCCGAATGCCGAGGTCGGCGTCGTCCACCCGAAGGCGATGCCGGTGATCCTGACGACGCCAGAGGAAGTCGAGGCGTGGATGACGGCGCCTACCGACGAGGCCTTGAAGTTGCAGCTCCTGCTGCCTGACGGCTCGCTCCGGATCGTCGCCCGGGGCATCAAGGAGGACCTGGTTGGGCCGGTAACCTGACCGGCGTAGCCGACGACTAAGCTGAACCTACAAGACCGTCTCACTGGTATCCGACCTATCATTCTCTTTATTGTTCGCGGAGATCCCCGTTGGGTGAAAGCCTTTTCGACAAATATGCGCCGGTCTTCAGCAGCACGACTGCGCCCGTCGTCCGGGACGAAAGGCTTCTTTTTGAGGAGCATGGCGCGATCAAGATCTACTACGCGCCGTTCGAATACATCAACCGAACCGCGCGGGTCGTTCTGGTCGGCATCACCCCGGGGCCGACACAAATGGTGAACGCGAACAATGAAGCCCGGAGGGCACATCGGTCCGGCAAATCATCGCACGACGCCGTACGTGCCGCGAAAGATACCGCCGCCTTCAGCGGCGAGCCCATGCGCGGCAATCTGACCAGACAACTCAATCACTGGGGGGTCGCGCGGTGGCTAGGCTTGGCGGATGCGGCTGCCATGTTTTCAACTGACCGTCATCTTGTCCAAACAACGTCCCTGCTGCGCTACCCGGTCTTCGTCGACGGCGAGGACTATCGCGGCGCGCCGGACATGATGAAACATCCCTTGCTCAAGAGACATCTGCTGGACTACTTCGTGTCCGAGGTAGCCGAGCTCGACAATGCGGTCTTCTTCGGGCTCGGCCCGGCGGTCCAAAACGTTTTGGACCGGTTGATTGCCAGCGGAGCTGTGAAGAGAGACAGGGTTATCGGAGGCATGCTGCATCCGTCGGGCAATAACACCTACCGGATAAACTATCTCACCGGCAGCCGGGGCAGCCCTATCCCGCATGCCACAAATCCTGTTCCCTACGACAACGGCCGCCGCGCGTTCGTTGATCGGTTTCTCGTTCAATCCGTCAGACCAGCGGGATCTTAAGCTCGAGCGTCCGTAAAATCTGACTGGACCGGGGCCCCCCGTGCAGGGCAGGCTCCCGCCGAAACGGGAGGTTTCGTGACCGGCTTCAACCACTACGCGGATTGCGGATGCGGCTGGTGCGTTAACTACGGCGGTCGGTCCCGCACCAATCGGCCCCAGCTCGTCGAAAATATGCATCAGCGCGATGCGCTGAGCCTTCTCAAGCGCAACCTGGCGCGGTCCATCAGCGGTTGCTTCGTGAATCCGAACGCCAAATGCCCGGTGTGCGGCGATGCGGTCTACTTCTACGCCAACGAGCACGGCAGCCGGGTATTCTTCGATGAACTGGGCCCGCCATGGCCCAAACACCCCTGCACCGACAATCCTCGCGACCCGGCGCCTCCGCAAGCAGCCCCGGTCCGGCGCACGCGCGGCATGATGCAGGAGTTGATCGCGGCGGCAAACACCGCGGGCCTGTTCAAGAACAAGGTGTTCGGCCGCAGGATCCCGCGTGAATGGACACTCTTGGTGGTCGTCTCGCTCGAACGGAACGGCGATGAGAACACGATCACCGCCGAATTCCTAAATTCGCTGAGCGGCGAGAGCACGCAGTTCAAATGCCTGTCGGTCGAACCGGTTCTTGAGCCTGGCGACTTCCTCAACATGAAGGACAATGAGTTCTCCTTCGTCGACAAAGCGACGCTAATCCCTGTCACGTTCGTGGACGGCGGCACGATCGTCATTCCGGAAAAGGCAACCGAACCAGCGCCGGCGCCCCAGCCCACTGTCGACGCGCTGCCGAAGCTCAATCCGAAAGTGGGGTTTCCGAAGCTGAAAAGGGCCGCCGACTACTCGCGTGAGCCGATGACGGAAGCGGAAATGGTGCACTTCAATTCTGACGCCGTCGGTCTCGGGCCGTTGTTCGCCAGACTAGAACCCGTCGTGAAGGCCTACGCCCGCGACCAGACCCGCAAGCCAGCCGACGTGTCGATCCGTCTGAACGCGGAAGGCTACAAGACCGCGGACGGCGCGGCCTGGACCCCGCGCCTCGTCCACTTCCTGCTCGCGCTGATGTTCAACAAACCCAAACCCGACGAGCAGCCGGCAAGTCGACTGGCGCCGAAGCGGGTTGCGAGAGCGAGCCCTGCTCGGCCGCCGGCAAGCGGCATTTTAATGGACGACAAGGACGGGCTCGCGAAGCTACTCTCCTCCCTCGGGCGCGTCACGGTGAAGCGTTGAGAGCCTGAAACAACCTTCGGCTCAACTGATTCCGTGTGGAATTCGACACGGCGCGGACCGGCGCTACCTTGCAAACGTCGCCACCCGTGTCACGATGAGGAACGCGCACAAAAAATCCAGCAGGGAGAAGCATCTAGAATGACGCGATCTTGAGAAAGCGCGCCTATGCGAACGACCCCTTCTCGACCGATCTAGGATCGGGTCCGCTTTGAATCTGTCCCTTCTAAAATCTCCGCCCCGAGGCATGTTCTGGTCTGCGCCTCAAACGTCGGACTCCGATTTCACGCCGGAGGATCCGCTCGCCCTCGACTATCTCGGGCAGCAGGTCGGTTTGTGGCTGTTCAAGGGCTTCACCACCCGCACCAACCGAGCCCAGAACTATGCCGTCGTTCTTTACGGTTTGGATCTCGCGGAAAAGGCCGTACGCAAGTACGAATACCCGAGCAACGACGAGACGAGGCTTCGGCTCTTCGAACGGTGGGAGAGGTTTTGGGCCCTGGCAACGCTGGAATCAAGGAATGGAGCGATAAGCCGCGGCGACGAAGATGCAATGAGGGGCGTACGAGGAGCGACGCGCGCATGGTTCGACGGCGCAAAGCCGCTATCCCTGGACTTCCCGCTTATCTCGCGACAGAGCGAACTGGGAGGGCTTGGCGCCTACCTCACGTCGCTGCGGGAATACGGTCTCGTTTTCCCCGGCTCGTTGCGCGTAACACCGGCCGCACGCGAAATACTGAACTCTTTCTGGTCGGAAGCAGGTGCGCGTGATCCCGGTCAACTCTACGAAACCTACGCGCTCTCCGCGCTCGATCTCGGCGCCGACACGATTCCCCGATCGACCAGCCGTATCACGCTTGCGCGGCTCGGACAGAGATCGCGGCTGACGTCGCTACGGTATGGCGGACGGACAGAGCAGCAATCGCGGCTTTGGGACGCGCTATTCGTCGGGGCTCGGGACGGTTCGACGCTGCCGCTGGCGCGGCAACTGATCTCGGCACATGCGGAAGGCGTCGACGACCCAGAAACATTGCTCGACGACATGTTGGACGGGCGATGGGGGAAACTCGCTTCCGATGTCGTCAACAAGGTCGAGGTTGCGCGCGCCTTCGGAAGGTTAGGTCGCGAGTTGCTCCGGCGTTTCAATCGCGCCTACGGATATGTCCACAGTCACGGTTGGGTGGCTGACGCCGCTTCGGTCGCGCGCGCGGCCTTTCCGGATGGCGAAGCCGACCAACTGCGGTCCCTTTGCTCCGATCTGCTTTCCGCCCACGACGCCGGGCGATTTAGACGCCTTCGGTTTCACGGCCCAGAATTCCTTGCTCTTGTGGGAAAACTTGGTTCGTCCGACGCCAATGACTCTCGACCACCTGCTTTCCTATCACCGCGCGGTGCAGCGCTCACGCAGGGGCGGCGGCGCATGGTTGAGGGACGAGCAGGGAAAGCTGGTGATTTAAGTGGCCGACTACAACGGACACAAGTCCGTTAGCGGCTTCCCGGACCCCAAGCTTGGCGTAGTTCTGCGGTTGCTCGCGGATCTCGGGAGGCTCCCCTGAACATCGCCTCCGGCCGACTGCTTGATCGTCTTCCGGCGGAAGAGAGATGCCTGGGCGCGATGTTCACATCGTTCAGCTTCGATCCCGCGTTTTTCGAGGACCACGTACTTCGCGCGATCCTCCGGCTCCCGTCAGATCCGGTGGAACAGGCGGAGCGCTATCACAGCGAGGCGCGTCGTGCTCTTCAGGAGACTCCCGTCGTCGCCGTCGTTGATGCAGGAGAGCGCCGCCCCGGACGTAGGCTGCCCTTCGACCTGCTCGAAGTCTCCGACGTCGTCTTCCACCCCAAGTCCGTACTCCTGCTCTACCGCGGCTTCGCCCGGCTTCTGATCGGCTCCGGAAATCTCACGAGTTCGGGTTATGGCGGAAATTCGGAGCTCTTTGTGTGCACCGACCTTTCCTACGAGACACCGCAAGATGCGGCCTTGCTGATCGCGTTTGACGAGCACCTAGGCCGAGTGCATTCGATAGTCCGCAGGAAAGGAACACAATTCGCCATCTTCAGGGAAGAACTCCGGCGAAAACTTCCGCGCTCCCCGACGACGCCTCTGCCGCCGGCCGGTCTCGCCCTGCTGGACTCGACGGCACGACCGATCATCGAACAGATTTTTTCACTGCTACCGAGCGATGCTTCCGTCACATCGGTCGGGATGCTGGCCCCGTTCTACGAGAAGGACGACGCGCAAGAGCTCGACAGCATCTCCATCTTCCGCGCCTTCGACTCACGCATCGCGGCAGATGCGACTCTGGACATCGGCGTCTCTTGGGAAAACCCCCAAGTCCAGCCCACGCCGCCGGCCGAGCTCAAGGATGGGCTGGGGCGCATCTGGACCTGGGCCCGCCACGACGACGATCAAGCTGCCCTCGAACATTTCATTCCGGCAAGCCTGGCACAGAATACGGTCTTCTATCTGGACGAAGCGGGGCAACGCCGCCGCACCTCCATCGACCATCTTCACGAAGCGATCGAAACGCGGGCGATCTGGATGCAACCCGACCCCGTCGCTTTTGCTCCCCGTCAGGCGATCGCTGCCGCAAGCGAGCGATTTTCGAAGGTTCGTCTCTGGCTGCATCCGGCCACCCAGCTTCTGGACGGTCGCCCCTCCCACCGACCATTGCATGCCAAATTGTTGGTAGTCAGCTATCGAGCAGGCCAGTCGAACGGCACGCTTGTGGTCGTCGGTTCACCCAACATGTCCCGAAGGGCCATGCTCATGCAGTCGGGACCCGGGCAGGGAAATGTAGAGGTCGCAGTTGCGTTTCTGCTCGAAGGGTCGTTTTCCCTGCGCGACTTCGTTCCGCAACTGCTTAATGCGCCCGCCTCGGCCTTCGCTCTGCAGGAACGCCAGTTTCCCGAGCAGGGTCCGAACTACGCACTGGCGATCGAGGAAGCTACCCACGACCCACGCGCAAGAACTCTTTCGGTAGATTGGTCCGCGCAAGCCGGCGAATTGCCGCCCTGGAGCCTGACCTATGCCGAAAGGCAACTCGCCGCTTCCGGCGCCGCTCCGACCGACTCCATCGAAGTCGACGACTTCACGCTGAACCCATCGACTGCGGAAGTCGTCCTTCACGTGGGAGGGCGTGAGTATCCATCGCCCATCCTCGTGACCGATCTCGTCGAGCTACCGGTTACGTTTTCAGGTGCAACGGTCGGCCTGGACGAGCTTCTGTTACTTCTGGGCCGTCGCATCGGCACCGAACGGGCCGTCCAGATCGCGAACCGTCGAGCGAAGGGTGAGCCCGAGAGCGATGAGCTAAACGCATTGTTCGGCGAGGGTTTCGCCCCTACCGACGTCTTCAGGGCGTGGTGGTGTGCAGCCGAGGATCTCCAGGATCCCGACTGTTCGCTGCTTGCTTTCCGTCTGCGCCTCGAGGGAGCCCTCGGCATCGGCGCGGCATGGTCGTGCATGCTGGACGCGCAAAAACGAAAAGCGCTGTCGGCCGAGGAAGTATGGTTCTACGGGGCGGAACTGCTGCGGTCCCTGGCAGAAGTCATGCTGCCGGCGCTCGACGATCTTGAAGCGAAGTCGCTCCTGCTTTCCGCCTTTCGCCATCGCGTGCGAACGAGCATCGAGGCCATCGAACTCGACGCTGGAAGCCGATCCTGGACCCTTCTCGTCCGCCGGTTCTACGAAGAGGCGATGGCATGAGCACGCGAACGCGAGAATGGCTGCACGGATTTCTTCATTTGGGCGCGCGCGCCGAGCGGGACGGCATCACCGCAACGGAGATCGCGAGGCAAGAGGACACCGTGATCCGTGCACTTGAAATGCTCGACGATCGACCCGGCGTCCTGCTGGCCGACGAGGTCGGCATGGGCAAGACCTACGAAGCTCTGGGAATCGCCGCTGCCGTCAGACAGAGCGATCCACGCAGCAGGGTCGTCATCATCACGCCGGGACCAGACCTGAACACGAAATGGTTCTCCGAAATCTCACGCTTCCGCGAGATGTTCGACTTCGGCAATGGCGTGGTCGAAGCGGAGACGCTCACCGAGCTTATCGACCAGATTCGTAGGCACGCCATTGTCGTTGCGCCCGTCACGATCTTTCAGAGCGGCAGAGGTTCGAGGGATCAGGCATATCTCCTATCGCTGTATTTCCATTGGAAGCAAGTCCACGGCCATACCGCGAACGCCATCATGTCGCGGTTTCGCGAGGGGGAATATGAACGTGTCGACGTCACGGAGGAGAAGTTTCTCGGCATCTTCGATCTGACCCAACTCGAGCCGCACCTGCGATCTGCGTTCAAGCGAGGCAAGGATGGCGGTCCGGGCGGTCTCGACGATCTCTACGAGAGCGGTGGAGTGGCGGGATTCGAGAACCCGCTGGCCCTGCGGAGCGCACTCTACAAAGCTCGCTTCGTACTGACCGGGAAGCTGATGCCCATGATCGATCTCCTGATCGTCGACGAGGCCCACAAGCTCAAGAACCCCGGCTCGCTTCGCACGCGCGCGATGCAGGGCGCCTTCCGCGCGCGATTCCGAAAAACCCTCTTCCTGACGGCAACACCGTTTCAACTGGACGTATCGGAACTTCGCGAAATCTTCTCCCTTTTTTCGGGTGCCAAGGACGCCCCCCAAGACCTCGAAGCGCGGGTCGAGAGTTTGCTGGACGCCGTGAGCCAGTATCAGCGGCACTACGACCTGTTTCAGCAGACTTGGTCGGCGCTCGACCCGGTACTGGCCGCTCGGTTCCGGCTTGCTTACGATGGCGATCAAGTGGCGTCGGAAATGTTCGAAGAGCCGGCCATGAAGGCAGTCGTGGCCCAGGTTGCGATCCTTAAGAAGCTCAAGTCGGAACAGATCGAGCCCGGCTTTAGGTATTGGATGATCCGAAGTCTTCGGGAGGACAAGCGGGTCTACCGGCGGCATGAACGCAATGCCATTCGCTTCATCGGCGCAAGCGCCTTTCCCTTCCTGATCTACGAACGCTTCATAGCCGAACTTTTTCGACGGGGAAGACCGACGCACAAGGCCGCCGTGGAAATCAACATGGTCTCTTCCTACTCGGCGGCGCAAAGGGGCGAGTTGCTGCACAACGATGCCGAGGGGGTTCCTGCGGGCGCCCGCCCCTACAGAGAACTGCTACGTGACATCCTGCGCGTGATCGAACTCGATGCCCAAGACCATCCCAAGATAAATTCTACCATCAAGGACGCGCTGGACGCCGCCGAACGCGGCGAAAAGACCCTGATCTTCTGCTCGCGAGTGGCGACGCTCGAGCAGCTTCGCAGAGATATGGACGCTCTTTGGGAGCTGCGCGTCCTAGACCTGTGGCGCCGGGTCTATCCCGCCGCGACGGCTGATGAGATCTTCGATACCAAGGCGGGAGAGGACAAGCGGCAGCTTGGGCGTCATTCGCTGATGCAGGCGCGGTTCCGACGGCCCCAGGATGCGCTCTACCTGGCTCTGCGCGAGTTTTTCTGTGGCACTCTCCGTTCGGCGCGTCGCCGTCCGATCAATTGTCGGACGTCGTGGAGGAAGCTAACCGCATTCTGCAAAGCGTCAGGACGGGCAAAACTGCCGCCGAGCGGATCGACTATCAGATCGCAAAATCCTGTGTAGAGCGCGCAGTGCTGCAACTTCGGTCTACCAGCAAGGAAGGCGACGCCGAGGAACTCGAACTCGATCGAAAAACACCTGAGGGCGGCTCAACTTCGGCGCGGCTCCGATCCCGACGAGGACGATGTCGGACCCGACGGAGGTGTCGAACAGCCTCGGTGGAGCATTTCCGAGCGCGTCGCAGAAACGATCGTCCAGGGATGCGGAACGTTGTGGCGCGGTCGATCGGTCCTGTTGGGACGGCTTGAGAGCTCCCTTCGCGTCGCGCTAGTCGAGCAGATTGCGAGGTACATGACCTACAAACAGGTATCCTTCATTCCCGAGCTGCTGGAGGAAGCCGCGGCCGCCGGGATCCCGATGGATCCTGTGGAATTGGCCGCGCTGCTCGAGTACCTCCCGCGATTCTGGGGCACGACCGCAGGCCGGCGGTGGTCCACCTTGGTTCACACCTTCCTGACCTATTTTCTCGAACGTGATCTGTCCCAGCAGGAGGACATTCTCAGCGGACCGATCAGAGCTGGCGATTTCGTCCGGCACACGCGAGATGGCGAAAGCCGCGAGCGGCTTCGTGAAGCGTTCAATACGCCCCTTTATCCAATGATCTTGGTCGCGAACGAAGTCATGCAGGAGGGTTTGGACCTGCATAAGCACTGTCGTCGCGTAGTCCATCACGACATGGCCTGGAATCCAGCGCAGATCGAACAGCGTATCGGCCGCATCGACCGATTGGGTTCGCTGACAAGCCGCCTCCGCAAGGATGGCGACGACATTTCGCTCGACGCCGTCTACCCGGTCATACGTGGGACGATAGACGAGCGCATGTACCGGACAGTGAAGGCAAGAGAGAAGTGGCTCGAATTCCTGCTCGGTGCCGCGCCGGATTTCGGGGAATACGCTTTCGGCGATGAAGAACCGGCGCCACTACCAGATCTGCTTTGCAAGGAGCTGACGGTGAATCTCTCGCCCCAACCTGATAAGGAGGCTGATCTGCCATGAGGAAGGATGAAGCCGAGCCCGCAATCAGATCGCTTGCCACGAAATGGCTCGAGACCGTCGCTGAAGAAAAACGGGAACATCCGAGCTTCTCCGCATTCAAGGAGTGGCTCTCGGCCAACCGCTATTCGCACTATCTCAACTTCCGCTCCCGCATGGGCGCAGACTACGACGCAGAGGCTTGGTTCGACGATGAGCTGGGCCAGAATTGGAGGCGATGATGCGCTTCCTGCCGATCATCCTCACCCTGGTAAGCGCCACTTGGGCCGGCGCCGAGACCATCGATGTGAGGTATCGGGGACTGATCGACCTCAAACCGTTCGCCTGCCAGGACATCACCCGCAGCAGCTTCATCAATCGGGTCTGCTACGATGCCGCGAACAAGTACATGGTCATCCTTTTGAACAGCACGTACTATCATTATTGCGAGCTACCGAAACCGACTTTGGACGCTCTGCTCGGCGCATCATCCATGGGGCAGTTCTTCAATGCGAACATTAAGGGGTCCGGAAAGGATGGCCCTTACGATTGTCGGACGCATCGAGTTCCCGCTTACTGACGGCCGGCGGTCGTTTGCCCTCGGACTCGACATCCCGAAGCAAAAGGCTCGAACTTCCATCATCCGGATCGATGCGATCCCATCGGCCGCCCGTGGACGACGCGGCTTTCTCAAGGCCGACGCCGGCGCGCACGATCAAGGGCGCTCGAAAGGCAACAGTTGGCGCCCGCTGAAGCTGAATGACTTCGCGGAGATCATCAGGACCGCCTACTACCGGTGGGGCGTTGAACGCTGCGCTCGGTCGTCGCATTCCGCGACGACCGCCTGGTCAAGCGGCCTTCTCGGCGAGGGGGGCTTGCTCTCGCTTGACGTTCATAAGGTTGAGCAGATGAGCTGTCGCCCGGGCGTCGCAGAGCGCCCGGTGGTGGGTCTCGAGTTCGATGCCGTAGATTTCGCACAGCTTTCCGAGACCGTACGACTTGTGTCCCGGATAGCGTCTGCGCATTCCGGTCACCGTGCACAACTTCGGAAACCGGAAGCGTCTTTCGAGCCGTTCGTACTCGTAGCTGATGAAGCCGTAGTCGAAGTTCACATTGTGGGCGACGAAGATCCCTTCCCCCATGAAACGCAGGAAACTGTCTGCGACTTCGGCGAACACCGGCGCATCGCGAACCATGGCGTTGGTGATGCCAGTGATCTGGGCTATCTTGGCCGGAATGGACCGCTGCGGGTTGATCAGCGAATGCCACTCCTCGACAATCTGGTGGTTGCGGATCTTCACCGCGCCGATTTCGGTTATGCGATCCCCGGATGCCCAGCTTCCGGTCGTCTCGACGTCGACCACGACGTAGTCCTGTTCGGGATCGAAACGGTAATCGACGCGACCGATCTCGGCACGGATACCGGCATTGCTTAGCTGCCGCAACCGCGTGAGTTGGTTGCGGCGGATGACGTCGCCTTCGGCCTTGATCTCGAGAAATGAAACCTCTCCGCCCCTTTCCAACATCAGATCCGGAAAGCCGTCGCGCATCTCGACGTAGTTTTCGCACATCGAGCGGACGATAGCCGCGAGCCCGCCGCGATCTGTTCCTGACAACAGCAACTGCAACGCTTCGACCATGGTTTGGTCCCAGGCGAACAATCCGTTCGGCTTCCCCCATCTGGCGGCAACCGTCCGCAGAATGAGCGCGAAGGCATCACCGGAACGTAGAGCCTCCAACTTCTCCTCGATCCGAGGACCAAAACAGCGTGTGAAACTGCGATCCTTGAGGCAGTGCGGCACCCAATCGAAGCTGTTGTGAAGCTGATCGGACTCGAACAACTCGTCCCAGAACAGCATTCCGAAAAGCGAATGCCATAGAGTGTTTTCGGCGTAGAACACCCGATAGCCTCTCCGACGCATGACGCCGGCGACGCCCGCCTCCGGATTGCCACGGTGGACATCGTCGACGACGAGCGTGATTCCGGATCGAAGCAGTTCAGTGCACAGACCGGTCCGGCGGCCGCCGAACTTTCGCGCGTAGAAATCCGTGGCGAACACTAATTCTCCATCGCTTGCCGGATCGTCGATCATGCCCCTCAGAAGCTCTTCGGCGCTGGTCTTGTCGCCGGCTCCGTACAGCAGACGGACCAGACGCTCGTGGCATTCCGGCGACGAGCCCGCACGATAGAGTTGCTTCGCGAGTTCCTTTTCCTCCAGCTTCTCGAAGAACTGTCCGACCTGACAGGCAGCGCGGCTTCGCAGATCGGCGGCGTAGTCGCTCGGGCATTCCGGACCGCCGAGAACATCGGCGATCGCGCTTCTAAAGATGTCCGGCGACCTCACTTCCAGGCGATGGAGGAGACGGCTGTAATGGAAACACGCCCTCGCCTCGTCTCCGTCCGTGAAGCGGGCCTTGAACGAAGTCGCCTTGTTGGTCCGCATGACGCCCAGATCGCGCAGTGCGAAGTTCTTCAAATTCTGCTCCGTCTTGCCGAAGTAGAGGTAGAGCAGGAATTCTAGGGAGCGCACGTCGTCCAAAGCGATAAAATTCTCGACACCGCAATGCTCGGCGGCAACACTGAACGGCATTTGGGCCAGGAAATACTCGACCAGTTTTCCCTTGGACCACGAGACCCTGATGTCCGTCCGTCCCGCGGACCTTGCGCCGGCAACCAGTACGTCTTTTGGGAGACACGCAACGAAGGCGGCGTAATCCTGCTCGCCAAGATGCCTGGCCTGGCCGCACGCCAGCAGATCGTCCGCCGCACGGTCTAGGTCCATGATCTCGGCGTACTTGAAAAGCGACCGGTTGAAGATCGCCCCTCGCCTGTTGACCATCCGGATCAGCAGGCATTGCGAATCCTTGGACAGCCGACCGAAGCGGGCCACGAACGCCTCATGTTCGTCCGTCAGAATCGAGCTGTACGCCGACCTCACGAAGGAGAGCATTTCGACGAAATGGTCGTGATAGTAATATACGGGCAAATCCAGCCTTTTCATCCGCTGCCTCTCGCGCGTCCTCTCGATAGCGGCTTTCGATGAAGCGTAGGCCATGACCAAATCGCTAGTTGCCGCAGAGCCGAAGATGTTCTATCTCTGTTCTTGAGCGACCCGATTTGTCAAGGTTCGCGTCGGCTGCCGCAAACCAACCGCGCGAGATGGACCAAGATCGCCAACGAAAGATCATCCACGTCGACATGGATGCGTTTTACGCGTCGGTCGAGCAGCGCGACAATCCGGAACTGCGCGGCAAACCTGTTGCGGTGGGTGGATCCCGCGAGCGCGGCGTCGTCGCTGCCGCCAGCTACGAGGCCCGCAAATTTGGTGTCCGGTCAGCCATGCCGTCGGTGACGGCGAAACGTCAATGTCCGGACCTGATCTTCGTCAAGCCGCGGTTCGACGTCTACAAAGCGGTCTCAGAACAGATCCGCGGGATCTTCGCGGAGCACACGCCGATCATCGAACCGCCATCGCTGGACGAAGCGTATCTCGACGTCACCGAGAACCTCCAGAACATCCTACTGGCGCGCGACGTCGCGCTTGCGATTCGCGCCAAGATCAAGGAAGTCACCGGGCTCAATGCCTCCGCCGGCATCTCCTACAACAAGTTCCTGGCGAAGCTCGCCTCCGACCACCGCAAGCCGAACGGCCAGTACGTCATCACGCCCGAGATGGGACCGGCGTTCGTCGAAGTTCTGCCGGTCGGCAAATTCCACGGAATTGGGCCGGCGACGAGTGCCAGGATGAACTTGCTCGGTCTCCAGACCGGCCTCGACATGCGCAATCAGACGCTGGAATTCATGCAGGCCCACTTCGGCAAGGCCGGCACGTACTACTACTGGATCTCGCGGGGCGTCGACGACCGCGAGGTGCGTGCAAACCGGATCCGCAAGTCCGTCGGCGCCGAGAACACATTCTCCGGCGACCTTACCGAGTTCGACGCGATGGCGGAGGAACTGCAGCCGCTGATCGACAAGGTCTGGCGGCACTGTGAGGATAAGGGCTCACGGGGCCGCACCGTCACGCTCAAGGTGAAGTTCGCCGATTTCGAATTGATTACACGGAGCCGGACGTTACCCGCATCAATCAAGAGCCGCCTTAGCCTGGAATTTGTGACGCTTGATCTGTTGAGGATGGTTTTCCCACTAGACAAAGCCGTAAGGCTGCTGGGCGTAACGGTTTCAGGATTTGCGGGCGATGACGCGTCCGATCGCCCCAAACAGATCGCCCTTGAGCTCTAAGCTGCAATGGCACGCGTAACATCGACCGGCCGCCTGATGACCGCATCTGGCGGATTGCGTCGAAGAAGTCGGCGAATTAATCGGACAGGGAGAGGCAATATTATACGTAAGCCTCAGTGCAAAGTGCCATTTATACGTGTATTAAGCAACTGTCTTCGGCCCGCGTTCGTTTTCAGATCCAACGATCAGCCGAAATCGTCTTGGAATTGCAGGCGCCGCGGCGTGGATTTTTGCGCGCGCAACGTTTCGACTTTCTTGCAGGATTTATGTACTTGGCCTTTGCAACTCATCGCTTGATCGACATCCCGCAAACTCATCTTCTTCTCCTCTTGCACCGTCGGTATTCGCGCCGGTCCATGCGGGTGGCATAGGCCGCTCGTCCCTTCGCCGCGCAAAGACGCGCCTACACGCGATTCACATCCAGGGTTCAACAATGGCTTCCAGGCGCGGCTCCAAGAAGGCGGGGTATCTCTCCAACTTCACCGACGACGGGAACTACCTCATCCGTCCAGACAAGAAGAGCGGCCGACCCAGGATCTTCCCGGCTCGGGATCCAGAAGGTCGCGACGTCCTGGTCAAGTTCTGGCCGTCGGACAATCCGGGCTCGGATACGGATCTTCTGGAGATCTGGCGGAGCGAGATTCGACAGCTTCAGAGAACTTCGCAGCTTTGCCAGGCGGCGATGATCTCCTCGTTCCGATGACCGCCAGCGGCAAGGATGGCGAAGGTTTCTACCTCATCCTCGACCCGGGAAGGGGCAGCCCACTGGAGACGTTTCTCGAGACCAAAAACCGGCATGCGGTTCTGAACCAGCCCCGGCTGCCGCGAAACCGTCGACGGAATTGGATGAACGCGCGTCGGCTCGTCAGCGCGCTCGAGCTTTTGCATTCTCAAGGCGCTGTCCATCGGAATATCGACGGTTGGTCGGTCGTCACCGCTCTCAGCGACGAGCCGGACTTCCGGCTCACGGGTTTCGAATGGTCCATCCGGATTAGTTCGATGAAGGAGCCGACGTCTCCGAAACATCGGCTGCCTCCCGACAATAACGGCTATTCGTCCTTTGCCAGAGATTGGCAGAAACTCGGGTTATTGTTCACCCGCCTTTTCGGAATTACCGAGTCCAGGGCGCTGGACATGACTTTCGCGCCGTCCGAGGTCGCTGAGAACTTTACAGCCGCCGAGGCGATCCTTCTACGTACGATGCTGGGCCTACAGTCGTCGGAACGGATCGACGCCGATCATCTGCGACGGCGAATTGACGACATCGTGTCCTCCGTTTCGTCCGAAGCCGCCGAGAAGGAGGCAAAGCATTGTTTCGCACTCCGCCTCGGCCGAGGATCGCCGATTGCCGAGGCCATCAGGGCGAAGTCCGCCGACATCGACGTCAACGATATCGAAGAGCAGATCCGCTTCGTGACCAACGACCTCGAGGAGGAACCGTACTTCGCGGCCATCCAAGAGAACGACGCGACGATCCGATATGCTCTGCTCGGCCGTGACCTGACTTACCGCCTAGAGCCGTTTCGGGCAGCCGGAAGCACCGACGAGGCGACGTGGGAATTCGCATGGTGCGAACGCGTCGACCGAAGCCGGCCTCCGGGCGGTTGGATTAAGGGCAGCGTACGGCTCGACCCTGTAACGCTCGAGCCGCAGCCCTCGAACGAGGCCTCCAAGGTCTTTTCGCGGCGGCGAGGAAGGGTTTCTCACTGGAAGGATCTAATCGAAAAGGCGATGCCGGCCGTAGCCGTGCGGACATCCCGAGATCAGGCGCACCAGGCGCTCGCACTGCTCTTGTTGCTCGAGATGGCCTACGCCGTGACGGATGTGTTCGCCGTAGAGGTCGCGCCGCCGCGGCCGGTCCAAACGGGAGATGGCTATCTCCTCGCCGTGAGGATGCGCGCGGACAAAAGCCGGAGTGACCTTTCCGAGATACTCGGACTTCGGCCGCCCGCTGTGGGTTTCAAGGAGATGCTGAATGCCGAGGGCCTGACCGAAGCGGGGGCATGGTCTCTGTCCGACAGTGGTGCTCTCGGCGAACGGACGAACGACACCGAATGGCGTTACGACAACGTCTCGACAGAGAATGGCCAAGAGACGTTCTGGTTCGAGGGATCCGCCCCGCAACAGGTTAGCGGCCCGGCCTACCTCACGCCCGCAGGCATGGTCGGGCGCACGTCGCAATTCAAGCGTCGCATGAAGGCGCTGAAGGCTTTGCGGGACCATTCGGAACTGCTCGGCATGATCGTCGACCGGCGGCTAAGGCTCCAGGAAAGCCAGGATCATCTCGAGGACGACGATCAGTTGAAGGAAATGGATCCTTCGAAGCAGGACGCTCTGAAAGAGATATTGGCTACCGTCCCGCTTTTCCTGCTGCAGGGGCCGCCGGGCGTAGGCAAGACCTACGTCGTAGGAGATCTGGTGCGGCGGCGGTTCGAGGACGACTCCACGTCGCGCATGCTGCTGTCGGCCCAGAGCAACTCCGCCATCGACCACCTGATGGACGAGGTTCGCGGAGTGTTCGAGAAAGAACCCTTGATGATCCGTGCGCGGGCGGCCGACGACGATGCTCAAGACGACGGGCTCGGATTGGATGAGCAAGCGGAGAAACACCTGAGCGCCCTGGCCGCGAGCCCTCTTGCGGCTGCGGCCCCTGCGGCCCTGAAGGCCCGTCTGGACCGGCTTACAAAGGTGACCAAAACCGCGACCGATCCCAAGACAAGCTCTTCCAATCAGCGAACGAACGCCGAAATGCGCGCGTTCCATGCGATGATGTTGAGAGCCGCCAATCTCGTCTTCGCCACCACGAATTCATCCGCCGTCGAGCGCCTGATCGACGAGGGCTCGCTCTTCGACTGGAGCATCGTGGAAGAGGCCGGCAAGGCAACCGGCGGAGAATTGGTTTCCCCCCTTCTGCTGTCCAATCGAAGACTGATGATCGGAGACCACAAACAGTTGCCGCCCTACGGCGTCGACAAGATCATACCACTGCTGGCCCAGGCCAAGGACGTCAAAGATGCCTTGAACCTGTGCGAGGAATTGATCTCGCGCCATCTGCGCGACGAGGCGATCGAAGACCTCTTCGAGGAGGTCGAGGCCGACACCGACTTCGGCGCACTGTGCGCCGACGCGCTTCGGCTGCTTACGATGTTCGAAACCTTCGTGGAGAAGGAATTCGATCGCCAGAAGACGACCAAGAAAGGAATGCCGATCGCGCGGCGTCTGACGGAACAGCGCCGCATGCATCCGGCGATTGCCAAGATCGTTTCGGACTGCTTCTACGGCGGAGAGTTGACCACCAATCCGAAGAAGGCGGCACTCTATCGGTCCAAGAAGCCGATCGTCGGCAAATGGTCTTCCGGCTCCGAGTTCAAGCCCATCACATTCGTCGACCTGCCTTACGTCCGCAAGGTCCCCAATTGCGGTTGCGAAGATCGAAGGCCACCTTGGAACAATCCGAAGGAAGCCGATGCGGTCATCGAGGCCATTTCGCAGCTCAAGGTCGTGGGGGACGTCGGCGAGCCCGGTGAACGCCCGAAGCTCGCTATCCTGTCTCCCTATCGCGAACAAGTTAAGCTGATCAGGAAAAAACTCGCCAGAAACGATGCCGCGCTCAAGAACCTCGAGCAGTTTGACGCGCCATTTCCCGAGGAGGAATACTGCGGGACGGTCGATTCCTTCCAAGGCGACCAAGCCGATGTGGTTGTGATCTCTCTGGTGCGCAACAACCATCATTCGACCCCCACAAAGGCTCTCGGTTTTCTGCAGGACGTGCGCCGAACGAACGTCCTGCTTAGCCGCGCAAAGTGGATGTTGATCGTCGTGGGATGCCTCGAATTCTATCGCAACGTCGTCGAGTTCGCAGGCGCAAAACCGGACACGAACGTCGGCTTCCTGCAGCAGTTCTTGGTCGCTCTCGGACAGGCGGAAAAGGACGACGACGCTGTCATCGTCGATTACGCAAAGACGGGAGGCGCAAAATGAGCGTGGTCCAGGTCGCATTTCCGGTCCTGCGCGGGAAGAAGCTTTTCAAGATCGAGAAAGGCCGGCGCTGGAGCATCGTCGAGCACCTGCTGCTCCTGGCCGTGAGCGAAAAGCCGGCCTCGGCGGAAGCGCTCGAGAAGACCGCGTGTCTCCCGCGCAGGGTGATCATCGAAGCCTTCGTGCGGTTGATGCGCGCCTCGTGGGTGGAAATGATCTCGACGCGGGAAGGGACGGAGTTCCAGGCGACGCCGCTCGGGCGTGTCCAGGCGGCCCGCGACGACCTCCCGACGTTTCCGCAAGTCCAGCATCGCTGGCTCGGGTTCAACGTCGATCAGGTCACCGGCACCGTCTTTCGCGGTAGGGAGCTGCGGATCGTTCACCAAAGAGACCTCGCCTCCGACGTAATACGTCTGCCGGAGGCCGATCTGCAGGCCGTGGGCGACATGGGCGACGTATTCGCGGCGTTGGAGGGCGACGACGAGGTCATCGTGGGCGTGCGCGCGTCGCCGGACAAGCTGTTGCGCCGCTTCGCCGTCGTGAGCGTCAAGGACGCGAAGAAGGTGGAAGGCCTGCCGTCACGGGCGCCGCAAGCGCTTCACGACCGCATCTGCGAGGCATCGAGACAACAGGGAGCCGCGGCAGCCAAACCGCCAGCCGTCCTCGCGTCTGCAGCCGCCGAAAGCGCCGCGCGGCCGACGGAAGGCGTCTTCAGACAAACGGATCTGATTGTCGACGGCGCGGCACATCGCGATTTTCTTTCCAAGACGATCAGGAACGCCCGCGAACGGGTCATCATCCACACGACGTTCCTGAACGAGCACGCCTTCACCTTCCTGCCAGACCTGTATCAGGCTGCCGCGAACGGCACTCGCGTTGACATCTTCTGGGGCCAGGATGAAGATCGGAAGCGGCAGGCAACTTCGCGCGGAGAAGCCGAGAAGTTGAGATCTGCCATCGCCGAGAAGGGCTGGTCCAACTCTATCGTCGTGCACATGTTCAGCACCGAGTCCCATTCCAAGCTGGTGGTGAGTGACGACGGCAGAGGCGCCTGGTTCGCCGGGATCGGCTCCTGCAATTGGCTGGGATCTCCGTTCGAAAGCTTCGAAGTCTCGGTGAAGCTCAGGGATCCCGCCTTCTGCGGCAGGATCACGCGTCATCTGGCGACCATGTCCATGGGACGCGAGGCGATCTGGCACGAGTTGGCGACCGACATAACGATCCTCGGCCGCAGGATCGAGGCGATATCGAGGACGTCCGAGCGGACGGTGCCCATGCGGATACTGCTGGCGCCGGATCATGCGAATCTTGCCATCGAGGCCAGCGTCAAGGCGAAGCGGCGACTGTTCGTAACCAGCCATCGCATCGGAGTGGCCGGCAAGCCGATGATCATCATGCCGGCGGTCCACGCCGCGCGCGCGAACGGAATCTCCGCCGATCTCTATTTTGGGAAAGGCACCGAGACCCTGACGGGCGTCGAAGCCGGAGAGTTGACGATGGATCTGAGAGCGAGCGGCGTCAAATTGCAACCGGTGTACATTCCGAGGCTGCACGCGAAACTTCTCGCTTGGGACGACAACGCACTCGCCGTCACCTCCCAGAACTGGCTCTCGGGCGATCCAGCCGACACGGCACCGCTGCGCGAGCTGGGATTGTTCATCGAGGCGCCGCGCGTGGCCGATCAGCTGATCACGACGTTCCAGATGCAGTTGAACCGATAGGCGTGCCTCTGAGGCCGTCAAGACGGGATACTGCGAGATGCACTCCTGCGAAATACCTCGCATTAGCGTGGCAATCGGCGCCGCTTCCCCGCGTTCTCGATGTAGCTTTTGTAAACTGAACTGGAAGCACGAAAGCCAAGGATAGCGTTCGGATCCCTCTGTGCGCAACTCCAGCCGTCGGCGATCGGCGCACTGGCGCGACCCTAAAAAGGCAACTCTCGACTTCGATTCAATCCGGGCGCTTAATTAGGCTATGTGCGCGCTATACGCGAGAACAGCTTTGGGGGAAACATGGCCTATTTTCGGGAAGAGACCAGTCGGCTGACGGTGCTGCAGAAAGCCGCGTTAGCCGCCGCCGTGAAGCGATATGTACTGCGCGGTCGCATCGTCACCATGAACGCCGCCCACGATGTCATCGCCGACGGCTCCGTCTGCGTAGCCGATGACACCATCGTTCATGTCGGCGCGTGGTCCGACGGCCTGCCGGCCCCTTTCGGCGCCGCGCCGCTGATCGTGACCGGCGGAAGCATTTATCCTGGGCTGATCGAGCTGCACAACCATCCGTCATACAACGTCGTCCCGATGTGGCCTGTCGTGCGCCACTTCGACAACCGCGGGATTTGGCGAAAGGATCCGGGTTACGTGCGTTGGGTGTCGAATACCGATTATCTGCTCTGCAATCATCCGGTTGCCGCCTATCCAAAAGCTCTCGTCCGTTTCGTCGAGTGCCGGGCGATTTTAGGCGGCGTGACGACAACGCAAGGGATCCTCTATCAAAACGGCAGTGCAATGAGGTCCTACTACGAGGGTCTCGTGAGAAACGTCGAATTCCCGGTGAAGAATTGGCCGGTCGCGGACGACTACATAAACGATTTTACATCGGCCCAGGACGCCGAGAAGCACGCAGGCCCTGCTCTAGCCGCTGGTACGCCCTATATCATCCATCTCTGCGAAGGCGTCGACGTCCCCACGCAAGCAATATTTGACAACCTGCGAAAAGCAGACGGCTCCTGGCTGATCGGACCTTCGCTCGTCACTATACACGGCGTCGCGCTAGATGATCCTCAATTTCGAACGCTGGCGCAGAACCGCGTCGGCGGCTTGGTCTGGTCGCCCCTGAGCAACATGCTGTTGTATGGAGCGACCACCAAGGTCGCGCGCGCCAAAGCGGCGGGCGTCCCGATCGCCATCGGATGCGATTGGGCTCCCAGCGGGACGAAAAACCTCCTGGGCGAATTGAAGATCGCGAAGATCGTCAGCGATCACGAGGGCGGTATCCTTTCCGACCGGGAACTGGTCGACGCGGTCACGCGAACGCCGGCGGCCATGTTGGGATGGGCGCCGTATGTCGGATCCATCCAAGCCGACAGGACCGCCGACCTCATGATCATCGATACCGCCGACGGGGATCCCTACCGCGAGCTTATCGACGCCGACGAGTTTAATATCATCGCGGTCATTATCGACGGCCGCCCGCGCGCGGGCCGCGCTACTCTGATCGATCCGGGGTCTGCAGACGTCGAACTGATCCGCATCGCGCAACAAAACCTCGTTCTCGACATCATCGAATTCGAAGACGCATCCGCTGGGAGGAACGTCCTTGAGCAGCGCAATCGCAACGATGACGTATGCGCTCGCTAACCTCAAGGATGTTGCTCGGGAAGCCCACACACTCGCGCCGATGATGGAAGGTGTGGTCGATCACTGGCGCCCGGTGCCGGATTACGATGATCACCCGGCGGGACCGATGTTCGCCGCGCCGACGCTGCCGGGCCCCGATGACGTAGATCCGCTGGCAATCGAACCCATGACCGCCGTGGACGATACCGGATTTATCGGGCGCATTCAGGCCAATCCCAACGTTCCTCAATGGTTGAAGGACTCGCTGTAGCCCGTGGTTTACCGTGAAGCCTTGAAAGAAAGCAGACCGGCTCGTCGGGTCAGGTGTACCGTGATTGTCTATGCTTCAATCGTTCCTTGGCTGTGCGCTCACCGTCTTCATCGTGGTCCGGATCGTCGGCCGGTTCGTACCACAACATAATGAGGGCAAAGCCGTTGGACTGCAGATAGACCTGCTCGCTCATCGTCGGGGCCTGTCGGCCGCGCTCGACGTCAATCCAGTTTTCGGGCAATCGCGTATCGACGTCGCTCGGCACGCCGACTTGCAGGCCCTTGCGATAGAACAACGACCTCTCGGGCACGGCCTTGCCGCGGAGAGCCGTGATGAATGGAAATCTCGTCTTGTTGCGGTATGTCGCGCCCACCTTGCCGTCGCGGACCACCACGAAGGCAATCGTTTCCGAATGATATTCCGCGTAGGCCCGGGCCATGGCGTCCTTGCTGACGTCGAACTTCGTCGCCAGCGAAAGCATTTGCTCTATGCTCGGCGCCGACTTCTTCCCGATCTCGGTCCGCAATGCCGGCGGCGGCATCAGGATCAGCGACGAAAACCGGTTTGCCTCGACCTCCATCTTCGCACGACGGTCGCCCTCCTTCGGCTTGAGCAGCGCCATGTCGGCCTGCGAGCAAAGGAAACGGCCTTCCTCGTCCGGTATGTGCGATGGCATCAGAAAATGCCCCAGCTCGTGGCCCATCGTGAACCTGCGACGCTGCGGCGACACCCCTTTCTTCACTAGGATTATGCCACGGCTTCGCTCGCGGTCAGTCAGCAGACCGCCCTCGAAGCCTTGAGTGATGAGCGCCTGGATCTCGATGATGTCGAGTTGCCGGCACAACTCCTCGATCGGGACCGGAATCGGCAGGTTCGGCTCAGCCTTCAGGATGGCCATAACGATCCCCTCCGGGGATCCCTTATCGGCAAGGTCCATGCGCGAGATCTGCATCGCAACTACTTCCGATCGGAGTCCTTCAACCGCTGCATCAGGATGCGAATGGTCTCCAGGTCGGGATCAGATAGCTGCTTAAGTTCCCGAAACAAGGCGACGTGCTTCTCGTCCTCGTCGGCCGAGTTAGGGTTTTCACCGACAAGGTCGGCGATCCGAACCTGAAAATGAGTGGCCAGCTTGGTCAGCAGATCGACCGACGGATTGCTGCTACGGCCGGTCTCCAGGTCCCAAACGTGGGTCTTCGAGGCGCCGATGGCATCGGCGACATCCTGCAGCGACTGCTTCCGGCGGACCCTCAACTCCTTCAACTTGGTGGCTAATGACATCGTAAGCCTCTCAAAAGGCCCCCATTTTCGGACCGTAAGATTTACTTGGACGATTCTATAGCGCTCGTCTTGACAATCGCAAGCGTCAGATTTATCTGTACGGTTAATGCCGCCCTGATCGGACGGCAAAATTTGGAAAGATCGATGTAGCGATTCTTCATGCCCGCGCGGCCACGGCTGGGACCAGCCACCCGATCGCCAAGGCCGCCGCTTCCTCGATCGCAACGTATGCGACGAGGACACCATGCCGAAGAACATCCTAGTATTTTCAGACGGCACCGGTCAGGCCGGCGGTCTGACCCCTGACGAGAACCGCTCGAACATCTACAAGATGTTCCGCGCCACGCGCTGCGGACCGGACACCAACATCAGCGCCGGCGAACAGATCGCCTTCTACGACGCCGGCCTCGGGTCGCAGCCGCCCCACGGTGCCTTCTTCATCACGCGTGCCTGGCGCAGGCTGCACAATGTCGCCAGCCAGGCGACGGGCCTCGGCATCACCACCAACATCATCGACTGCTACGCCTGGATTGTGCGGGTGTACGAGCCCGGCGATCGCATCTATCTGTTCGGCTTCAGCCGCGGCGCCTACACGATCAGGTGCCTTGCGGCGGTGCTCTCGCTTTGCGGCGTCCCGACGCGGATGCCGGTCGGCACACCGCTGCGGCGCGATGTCGGCGGCTCGACGGCGGTAGCCAAGGAGGCGGTGAAAGGGGTCTATCAGTTCGTCAGTTCGCCCAAGGACACGGCCTATGTGGAGCAGCGCAAGGCGCTCGCGGCGAACTTCCGGCAGAAGTACGGGTCCGACGACAACGGCGAGCCGAACGCCGTGCCATTCTTCATCGGCGTGTTCGACACCGTCGCGTCGCTGGGCAGCTACCTGCTGTCGGCGGCGCTAGTCGCCGGCGCCGCCGCGGTGCTCGCCGGCATCAGCTTCGCACAGTCGTTTCTCCTCTTTCCGTTTCTGCCGACCTTCCTGACGCTGGCCGGGATCAGCGCGCTCGCAGCGGCGATCGGCTACGCAGTCACCCATGTCAAGTTCGCCGCCGGGCTGCCGGGCCACTGGTGGCAGCGCTGGCATTTCGCGTCGCCGAAGATAAAGTTCTACGACCTGCACCTGAACAACAGGGTCTGGTACGCGCGGCACGCGCTGTCGATCGACGAGAACCGCGCTGACTTCGCCCGGGTGATCTGGGGTGGCGTCCACAACAAGGGTCCCGGACGTCCCGACGAATACCCCGACTGGCTGCAGCAGGTCTGGTTCTCCGGAAACCATTCCGATGTCGGCGGCAGCTATCCCGAGAACGAGGCGCGCCTCTCCGACATCTCGCTCGGCTGGATGGTGCACGCCGCGGTGAACCTGCCCGACGGCAAGACCCCGACCGGCAACGGCATCAAGGTCGACGACCGCTTCCTGCAATCCCGACCCGTTCGGGCCGCAGCACGACGCACGCGAGCCAGGTAACTCGGCGGGCGTTTCAAGTGGACGGAAGGCCACCGCAAAGTCGAGCCCTGCGGCATCCTGCATTCATCGGTCTACAAGCGCTTCGATGCGCCCGACGGTGTCCCGCATTTCTACAGCCGCGCACCGTACCGCCCGACAAATCTGTCCGACCACGAAAAGCTCGCGAAGTATTATCCCGGCGCACCGGCGGCGCCCAACGATGGAGTTGTCAAGTGATCTGCGAAATCGAGTTCATGCCCGTCGGCACTGGCAGCAAGGCCGGCGACGCCATCATCCTGCGCTACGGCACACCCGTTGACTTCAAGCTGATGCTGATCGACGGTGGCACCGCCGACACCGGCGACGAGATTGTCGCGCATCTGCGGAAGCATTTCGGGCTCGGCGCGAGACTCGAACACGTCGTCCTAACTCACTCCGACGCGGATCACGCATCGGGACTGCGGACCGTGCTGGCGCAGATTCCGGTCGATAATCTCTGGCTGCATGTACCGTGGCTTCTGGCGCCCGAGGTGAAGCACCTCTTTGCGGACACCCGCTGGACGCCGCTCGGCCTCCAGACCGCCGTGAAGAAGGAGTACGACATCATCGGCGAGATCGTCGATCTGGCGCTGGCAAGGCGCGTTACCATCAACCAGCCGTTCCAGGGGCAGAACATCGGCCCCTTCCACGTCCTGTCGCCGAACCGGGCTGTCTATCTGCACCTGCTGCCCCAGTTCGAGAAAACGCCGGATCCGGACCCGGCAGCGATCGAGGCGGCGTCGATGTGGCTTGGGAAGGCCTCGTTCATAGGCAGACTCGTCGAAGCCGCCCGCTCGAAGGTGGAAAACTGGACGACGGAAACCTGGGCTCAGGAGCGGTTGCGGGACGGCGGACAGACCAGCGCCAGCAACGAGTTGAGCGTCGTCCTGTACGGGACGTTCGAAAACGAGCAGCGTGTTCTCCTCACCGGCGACGCCGGCGTGAATGCCCTGACCTGGTCCGCCGACTATGCGGTCAGAGTCGGCCTGCCACTCCAGCGGTTCACGTTCGTGCAGATCCCGCACCACGGAAGCCGTCGAAACGTCGGGCCGACCGTGCTGACAAGACTGCTTGGACCGGTACAGCCGGAGTACGCCGATCCGCGTTTTTCGGCATATGTCTCCGCCCCCGTCGCCGATACGAACCACCCTCGAAAGATCGTCTTGAACGCGTTCAAGCGCCGGGGCGGCATCATCATCGCCACGCAGGGCTCGACCAAGGTCCACCGCGGCGGCTTCCCGATGCGGCCCGGTTACTCCAGCGTCGACGGGCTGCCGTTCTTCACCAGGGTCGAGGAATACTCATGACCACGGCCGGAAACTCGAAGTCGTTGAAGGATCAGAACCGCTGGCATTTGTGGCTGCTTATCGCCGTGAACTCCGCCGTCTTCTACGCCGCGCTCAATTTCAGCGACTTCGAAAGCTCAGGCTTCCGGGCGCTGGTCAACAGCGCCACTCAGCTTCTGCCTGTCGGCCTCGCCACTGTCGTGACGACCGTCGCGAACGGACTGCTCGATGCCGACATGAAGGCAAGGCTTGTCTTCCTACGATGGCATCACGCACTGCCAGGCAACCGCGCATTCAGCCGATACGCGCACCGCGATCCGCGGATCGACCAGGACAAGCTCGCCCAATTGATCGACATGAAGTCGCTGCCGGCTCCCGAGGCTGAAAACGCCGCATGGTACCGCCTCTACAAGGAGGTGCACAATGACCAGAGCGTGCAACAGGTCCATCGTGAATTCCTGTTGTTGCGCGACTACACCGGCCTTGCAGCCCTGTTCCTTGTTGGCTTCGGCGTTGTTGCGCTCTTTAGCGTCCACCCACCCAGGGTCTTAGCGATCTACTGCGCTTTGCTCATTGTCCAATACATCGTCGTAAGGCATTCGGCCGCGACTTACGGAATCCGTTTCGTCACGACCGTGCTCGCGCTCAAGACCTTGACACCCGCGCTGGCCGTGCGGACGCCAGGGAAACGCGCCGCCAAGACGGCAAAGTCCTGAACACCGGAAAGGCATAAGAGTTGCACTGAAGTCGACGCCCTGCGATCACGGTGGATGCGAGTGTGAAAGCCGCGACGTTGTTCACTTCCGCTGAGTTCCATCTGTGGCGCCAAGCCTACTCCCTCGTCGCGGACACTTTGCCGGTTTTCGGATCCCACTGGTCGGACTCAAACCTGACAAAATCGTCCAAAACGCGCCTGACTAACGAAGTGAACTCGTCGATAGTGAAATGTAGCAGCCGGTCCTTCAAGCGCCAGTCGGACGCAATAAGAAGCCCGTCCTGAACATTTTCTTCGCTATGAGACACCATGATCTGTGAAGCGTGGATGATCTCGTTCGCCACGTCACCGATCTTCAATTCCTGGAAAAGCGGCCGTTCTAAATCGTAATTCCTGGAAGCGCTCTCGCCTGCATATCCAACGTACGGGTGTCGGAAGTCGCCATCATGACGTGCAGGAAAAATGCGAACACTTATCTCCTCGGCCGTCAGCCGATCGGTGACAAGTCTCTTCTCAACCATCCTCCTGATGGCGAATCCAGACAATACGATCGCCCTATCGAGCATGTGATACGGGTTGTGTTTGAGGCTATCGTCGTCGGAAAGCGCCTCGGCAAAGTGAAGAGCAACTCGATCGCTCTGTATCGCGAGCTCATTCTTCCAGATATATGACTCCCATTTGCAATACGATATCGTCATTCCAAACTACGATCATGATTGCGGCGCGTCTCGCGGCGCCTTTGCGACGGGCTAGTTGCGACCAGTATACGGCAACGGAGATTGCCGCCGGCCTTCCTTCTCTAATCGGCAAAAGCACGTTTAGCATGCCAAAATATTGAACCGCCCGGCTTCGCGGCGGGCCGTTCGGCCGATCGGAAGCCGCTGCGGGCCGTCAGGATCGCCGGACCGGTCTAACCGGGACCCTTTCCCCCTAATTCACCCCGAGGCCCCTGTCCGAGGTCGAGGACCCGCGCGGAGGGCCTAATTCTGTGCCTGCCGAACCCCGGCCGCCCCGTCCTGCTCAGATTCCTCCAGAAGCCGCTCCGCGAGCGCTAGAATATCGGGATCGGAAACGTATTCTTGGTCGACCGCGCGGAATCGGCACGCAGCAGCCAAGCGAGCGACCCCGGCCTCGTTGCTGACCGTCTCGATCTGACCAACTTTGTCCACCAGCGTACAGTACGGATGGCTTGTCGAGTTATCATTAGCGGCTGCCAGCATCGGACCGTAGAGCGCGCTCAAAGCGAGATGCGGGACAAGCCCGCGCAGCTTGAGGAATATATCGAGACCAGCCAGGTCGAGGTCTCCCCAGAAGGAACAAGTGCCCGCCGAAACTGTCTCCGCCAGCGTGGGTGGCGGCGTGCCGGCGACGCGTGCGATCTTGATGCGGTCCAATCGGCCTTCGACACCCACTCCAGACCACGTTATGCCGTAGCCGTAAGTAGCGATGATAGTGATGCGGTCGGCCAGCCCGAGCCCGATCAGGCGTTCGAAGCTTTCTGGATTTTCGACAAGCAGGGTAAACTTGCTCCCGGCGGGCCCGGCGCCCAACATGTGCCGAGGCCGCGTCCCAAATGATGAATTGGATATTCCTGCGGCCGAAAGCGCCTTACCCAATTTTGCCAGGATCTTCGAGGAGCCCAGTAGATATTTGGCGCTGACCTCAAAGGGGTCGCGACCTGCGAACCTATCCCGATCTGCAACAAGGCGGAGAAAACCTTCGAGCAGATGCTCCATGTCGCCGCGAGAAAGCCCCGCCAGGCCTATCGCGGCGTCTCCCAATGCCGACTCCAATGCGGGATCCAGGTTCCGCGACGACACCAAGTCTCGCCACTGCCGCTCGTGCTCCGGCATGTGCAGCGCAGGTTCCGGCAAATGCTGAAGGATGTTGACGCGCCCCAAGGGGTCGCCGGTCGGACCAATGTTATCGACAACCCCTGCCCGGGCCAACGCGAGAAGATTATGACGAACCTCAAGGTGGGAAACCGCCAATCCGTCCGCCAAGCGACGCACCAACCGCGAACCGTTCAACCAACCGCGGTCCCGTGCGAGCCGCTGCAGTTCGCGTTGAACCCGGCCCAAGCCGTCGCCTTCGGTCATTGGGTAGTTGTCTCGGCAAGACCGGCGGCATCCTCGCCAACCATGACCGCTCCATTGCCACTCTTTAGTTCGGGAACACGGTCGACGTGGAGCGAGACCGGTTCAATCTCCCCTTCGTGACGACCCAGTTCTCCTGCGGTCACCGATTTTCCGTCCGCGAGATAAACGTATGAACCGCTGCGGCCTCGCTTCATCCGCGCGAGGACAATATGGTTCGGGAAGATATCCGGATCGTTCTGGTACTGCGGATGGTGAATGAGCCCGATGAGTTGAAAATTGCCGCGCACCTTTGACATGGCGCGAAGAGATTCCTTGATCAACTCGCGGTTGGAAAGGTTCGAGAACAAACCGTCGATGATGACCACCTTCTGTGCCAGAGCTCGCGCAAGGCGTCGTCCGCGGGCATCCTTCACCTGAAGGCGGATATCCCGCTCGATCGCGAAATCGGCAAGCTTGAGCAGGAGCATGAGCATGACCGCGTTCTGTTGCCCGGTGCTGATCTCATCGTCGAGCCTATAAGAATCGCCGGCCCGCAACTCGGGATGACGAATCCGGACTTCCGGCTCCGAGAACATGCCGCGGTAGAAACGTAGCCTTATCTTTTCCTTCAACGTCTCGTCATGCCGCTCCTGACTTGGAATAATGTCCGAGCGCCCGGCCTCGATCTCCTTTTCGCGGTGCTCCTCGTCGCTTTCGATCATCTCCACGATTTCGCCCAGCAGGGCTTCCGTCTGCGATTCGCTGTGGATGACCGCACGAATCTGAATTCCCGCCTCGTCGAGCGTCCCGCTCTCGGCCTCGGCGTTCCAGTTCATCGCCTTTCGCATCGCATCGAAATTACCTTGCAACCGTATCGTCATGTTCTTGAGCGTGGTGGCGAGTTCTCGCCGGCGCTCCTCCAGGGTCTCGTGGGCCTCCTGCGACAGTTTGTTGTGGTCCTGCCATTGCTTCTCGAGGTGCCGATACATTTCCTCCGCATGTCTGGGCTCGTTACTCGCCTGGCCGAGCCGCTCCTTCTCGTTGCTGCTGAACCGCAGTGCCTGGTCCTCCAGGACTTTCCGGATCTCGGCGTGAAGCACCTTCCGGAAGCCCTCCAAGGCGGATTTGGCATCCTTGATCGCCTTGCTGCGGGTCCTGAGATCGAGAGCTTCGACGTCGGCGCGCAATTCGTCGGCCAGCTCGACAACATCGTGCGGCTCGTCTGGATCCGCTTCATCAAGGCGCCCGGAAGAACGGATCGCGCGGCCAAGCTCGTCGGAAACGGTACCGTCGGCCTCGACGGTCACTTCGAGAGCGGCGAGCACCTCCTGCGCGATGCGATACTGCGCAATCAGCCGGCGCGCGACCTGATCGAGCCTTGTGGCCCTCGGGCGCCATTCATCCAGCCCTTTCTGCGCATCCAGCCCGCTGGTCCTGTGAGCTTCCAGAGCTTCGCTTAGATCGCGGCGCTCGTCGCCTATCTTGCGGATTTCGGCGTCCAAGTTCGCTTCCGCTCCCTGGGCCAACTCAACACGCTGCTGCGCGAGGTCGAACCGGAATTTTGTGCGCGTCCTCCCTTGATCGCGAGCCTTGCGCAGCTCCGATCCCACACCGGGCGCCGCCTGCATGAATGCCGGACCGCCTTCACGGACAAAGCGGGACAGATCCCGCAGGCCGGGTACCTGCGCCGCGCGCTCCACTACCCTCAAAAACAGCGTCTCCGCCGTTGCAACGGCGAGTTCGGCGTGTTCGAGTGCTGCTCCTGCCTCGGTGGCTTCCGCTTCGAATTTGTCAATCTTCTCCGAAAGATCCTGTTGCTCGGCCATCAGGGAGTTATATCGCTCCTCGCCACCAAGACTGGCGAACCGCTCGGTCGCACGGATGGTCGCGACCGACTCCTCGCTTGCTCTTTCTTCGAGGCGCGACAGCCTGCCGTCGATCTCGGCAACATCCTTCGCGGCCTGAGCCGTCGTTTCTTCGAGCCTGTCCTCCTCGGACTTGCGGGCGTCCTCGACCAATCGGGTATCGGAATGGCCGGGCGCGAGAGAGGCTTTCTCCTGCTGCGCCAACGTGAGTTCCGCCTTCAGCTTGGCGGCGCGCGCCTCGAGTTCACGCTTTTCTCGTTCCACGAGGTCGGGATCAAGAAGGCAGTCGACCGGCCGCGTGCGTGCTCCGAGGATATAGCTGTACGCGCTGCCTTCGGACTCCTTGATATCACCGTCACGGCAGAACGCTTCCAACTCGGAGCGCACGAGTACCGGCGCCGGAATGCCTTCCGAGAAAAGGACATTTGCGACGAGGTCCGCTTCCTCGACCGTTTCCAAGACCGGTGCGAACAGAAGGCCGGAAAAATGGGTAAACGCGAGCCTCCGGCGATCCGGAGCTAGGTCCAAGCCGGAAATGACGGCGTGCAGCGGAAGCGCGCCCTTTCCCGATGTACGCAGGATGCGGTCCTCTACCTGCCCGGCCGCGATCTGGGCCCGTTCGAGTTCGGAGCGCCGGCGCTGCACGTCGCCATAGTCTTTTTCGATTGCGGTGCAGATCCCGACTATTTCGTCCCGGCGCCTTGCCCGCCTGGTTGAAACCTCGACCGCGTTCTGGCCGGGGAATACCGCTCGAAACGCCGCGAGTTGCCGGAGCGGTCCCGCGGCTGCCGCTATCCGCGATTCCAACCTCGCCTTCTGGTCGCTCGCCTCCCGCAATTCACGTTTGACTCGCTCAAGAAGTCCCGCAACGGCTTCGCCGGGAAACAGTTCGACAAATTTCTGAGCGACGCGGCGTTCTGCGGTGATGCGGTTCAGGTCGTCTGCAGATCGCTCCAAACGCCGCGTCTCAGCTTGCAGGTTCGCGGAGATCCCGTTGCGCCGCCGTTCGGCATCCTTCTGATTGCGGCGCGCCTGTTCGAGCCCGTCGGTAGCAGTACGCTTGGCGGCCTCTATCTCGTCCGCCAGTGATCCGGGATTTGCATCGCGGCCATTCTCGGACAAGAACGCGTTCCACCGCGCGTACAACGCGGTCTCGGCTGCGACCCGCCCCTGGTGATCTTCCAGCCTCGTCTCGGCGAGCTGCAGATGCTGTTCCGCCATGGCTCCGGTCTTCGACGGCGCTGCGAGGTCGGCATCCGAGAACAGCCCGCTCCGCGCCATTTCGTCGTACGCATGCCGCGCCGCATCCATGCTGCGTTGCCGCGAATGCAGGAGGTCGAGCTCCGTGTCGACTTCCTTTCGCTGCTGCTCGACTTCCACGTATTTTCCGTCCGCGGCGACTCTTTGGCGGGCGAAAACGACGACGCGCTTTCTGGCAAAGTTCGTGTCGGCCTCCGCTTCAGCCCATTCGAAGGCGGCCCGCAGCGCCCGTTGGGCAGAGTCCTTTGACCATCCCGGTGCGAAAGTTGACATCGTTCCGATCAAGGCGCCGGCGGCATCGATGGTATAGAGCACGGCTTGGTTCGGAGCCTTAGATATCGGCACGGGTATCTCGATCGCCTGCGTCCCGAGCGACACTCCACGCCCGACTGTGCGGCCCGCACGCTCGTTCACACGTGCCGGCTCTTCGCCCGTCATGACTCCGACCGCCCAATCCGGAAGGCGCCAGACGTCGTCCTGGATTCGCAGATGGGCCGCAATCTCCCTGGTCTTCTCATCACCCGGGAGTGAGCACTTCGGGATTCCCGGAACGGGCCGGTCGATCACGACGGTTCGGAGAAAGGCGGCTTCGCCCGCCAAGGTCCGGCAACTAACCTCGTACGTCTGGCGCGCCGTAGTAACGTCCCTGGCTGCCACATTCACGCGCTCGATCGCGTCGAGAGCACGCTTGGTCTCCGTAAGCTCATCCTGCCGCCGCCGCGACTCCGCGAGAGCCATTCCGATCTTACGGGCGGAAATCAGTATCGTGTCCTCGAAGCGCCTTTCCCCTTCAAGGGCCTCATTGCCCATCGTGCCGACCAGAAGCTCGGGAGCCAGGACGCTGAAGAAGAACGCTTCATCGTACCGCTCGCCGTGCTTGGACTTCACCTTCAGGAAATTGGAGGTCCCGTCACCGGCGCCCTTCTTCTGGTACTCGATTATCTGCCGGATGTTTCCACGGTCGAAGTGCTTGCCGATCTCGATCAGCCACTCCTCCTCGGAGGGATCGATGAGAGCCCCTTTTGTCCCCTTCAGGCTGCGGCGGAACGCATCGTCGGAAATCAGCGTCACCCGGTGACCGTCCCGGACCGCCACGGGACAATCCTCCAGCCTTCCGTCGTACTTGTAGAAGGTGACTCTCTGGCCTTCGCCGCTGTAGCCGTAAATGCCGAGTACGTAGCGTTCACCTCCGGCGACTTCTCCTCCGGAACGGGTCAGGCCGGCGTGGCTCGAATCCGCGGGATGCAGGACCTCCATCCGGATGTGCGAGGAGCATGGAGCCGACCGGGGCGCCATTTTCGCCCGCGCGTCGCCGGTGAACTCGCGGTCCCGCCCGAGCAGCGCGAAAATCGCCCGCGTCATCCGCGTCTTCCCGGTGCCGTTATGCGCCTGGACGGCGGTAGACTGCCCCCGGAAGTCCAGGACGACATGGCGATAGTCGGGATTCCATTCCCGGGTTCTGGTGAGGTCCAGCCAGTTGGCAATTTCGATCCGGTTAATGACCGACATCGGAACTTCCGTTCAGCCGCCGTTCGAATGGCCCGTCACCGGGCTCGTCATCGATCTCTTCGTCCGGAAAGCTCGCAGCGATATCGCCGGACGACCGCGTTCCGCCGGAATCGTGGAGGCCTTCGATCATGCCAACGACTGCATCTTCGGCTGGTGGCCCGTCTGCTTCGTCGGCCGGCATGAGATAGAAGGCCTGGCGTTCGAAGTTGAGCGACATCTCCACGGCCGCGTTGAGCGTCTGCCGATATTGCACCTCGCCTTCGCCTTCAATTCGATCGAGGAGCGCCGCTTCCTCCATCGCGGTGAGAAACCTCCGGACCTTCGTTTCGATCGACGATCCGGTGCTCTCCGTGAGAATTTCCCAAACCGCCCGTCCACGCTCGTCGGCCGGCGCGCCACGCGTGCGCATCGTTTCGATCTGATCCTGAAGCTCGCGCGTCAATTGCGAGACGTTCACGAACGCCTCCTTGAACCGTCCGACGGCGTCGATGCCGCGGTCAAGCCGCGTGTAGAAGAACCACTGCATCGTCGCCCAAAGCTGGGCTGCCCAGACCACCACGTGCTCGAGCGGCTCCGTGCCGCGGCGGTCTCTCATCCGTTCAAACACCCAGCCCGAGTCGATATACGGCGCCTGCTCGTCCGTGCAGCGCCTGGCCATGACGAAGACCTGGCCCCGCGCGGCGACGCCGATCGCTCCTTGTTCGTAGGACCGCATGGTGAAGCCCTGCGCATTCAAGAATGCTTCGAAATCTTGGTAGCCCGAGATTTCACTTGTCAGTATCCCGGCCACTTGGGCCTCGCCGTCGCGCCTTCTTCGTCCCTCGGGATGGGTTGAGCAGGTCCGGTAGGCAAACAGGTAGGAGAACGCACGCCCCATGTCCGCAGGCGTCATGCGCTCCCTCCATCGATCCAGATGACGGGATCGTCACCGCGCAAGCGCAGCGTTCCGACGGTGACGTCCATGCGAATTCCGGAAAGCCCGACGGCTACGCTCACCTCCTCGTTTGCCAGTTCGTCCGGCAGGCTGAAGACACCAAAGAAGCTTGCAGGAACTCTCGCCATCCAGGAACGTGAGACCCGAGTCCCTCACAAAATCGCTCAATGCGACCGGGCCCCGCCGAAGGCGCGCGAGAATCCACGAGCGATTTCGCTCAAGGAAGGACTGAAATCTTTCCTGCGCGGTCTCTTCCGCCTGTTCCTCGAAAATGACACCTTGGGCCTCGGGGCGTCCGGCCCGCAAATCCGCCCGCCCGACGAAGTCCGTCGGATGAAACCAGACGTTCCGCGCTCGCCACGGCCCCAAGTCGGCGAACAAATTCAGGAGCTCATCATGCGACGGTGCAGAATACACCAGCCGTCGGCAGACCTCCTGGAAACGGACGACGCCGAGTGGCGCGCGACGACGGCTCTGGATGTTCCTGATGAATTCGATGAAGTGCCGCTCCAAGCTATGCAAGGCATGGTGCACTCCTTCCACATGGCTGAGGGCGTCCTCGATCTCCAGGTCCTCGATCCCGCGGAACGACCGCCATCGTTCGAAGCGTTCCCTGGTGGCCGGTGACGCCAGCGCAGTCAACGCGCGCGAGAGCGCAATGCCGGCCATGTTCAGCATCTCGCGATACTGCCGGCCTCGTTCCTGGAATTCCATCCGCAGGCTTTCGAACGTGGGGCTTTCCTCGATCTCGGTGAGACGCTCGTTCAGCGCCCGCAGATTGCCGATGACTTCGTCGCAGATGCGCGGGATATCCTCGAAGACGCCGCGTTCGATCGAGGCCGGTATCCGTTCCACGTCCTTGTCTTCGTAAAGCCAGTCCTGGTGCAGCGCGCTGATCCGCATCAGGAGACGCCCGGCGTCGCTGAGACGGACCTGACCGAACCGCTTGTCGAACCTCAAAAGTTGCGTCGGCGTCTGCGTGACGCGGCTTTCCTCCACCGGAAGGGAGTTCGGATCGAGATACCGGATTTCGCGTTCCAGCGACAGGAAGCTCAAACAATATTCGAGGTCAGAGCGCGCAATGTCACCGATCGTTCCGGAGAGTTCTTCGTGAAGCCTGGCGATCGGCACAGGGCCGCTGCTTCCCTTCTTTGCGTGACGATGGAGAAGCTGAATAGCCTGCAGCCCGAGCCACAAATAAAATCCGGCAGCGGCGCTGACCTGAGGCTGCTGCACGACGTTTGTCGAGCGCGAACCGCGCTCACGCCTGCTGTTGTGAAGATCGAGTAGACGAGCAACGGTTGCGACGAGCCGCACGTCATGCGGCAGATCTCCCTGCCTAGCCTTCTCAACTCCATGGTCCATGGTTAACTCGCAACAGTACCAACTCTAGCGCCATTCCGATTAGCTTCGCGTACCTTGTCATTCAATCTGCCGTCGGCCTCCGTGATCATCTGGATTGGCGCCGCGCGAACTGGTCCAAATAGTGGGTCGGACCGAAAAAGCTCCCACACGGCTCAAACACCCGCAAGCCCAGATACCCACCGAGCGCAAGTTCTACCGGCAATATCCACACGCCTTCATGGCTCCGGAAAGACGAAGGATGGCAGCCAGCACTAGCTATCGTTCCCTTTTTGTTCTATATCATTGAAGAAATCACTAGTCCACTCCTCGCAAGATCTGCTGCTTGGACCAAAGACTAAAGCCATTCCAGCAGACAGTTAGATGCTGCCTTGAAGCGTGAATGATCGCATAGCTGAAATGGAGCGAGCCGGCTTCGCGAGAGAAATGTGGATTACAAGCGAGTGGCCAACTCCAGATATCTGCAGAACGCGTTTGCAAGTTGCATCTGGCGAGGTGTCCGGCACTCCGGTTCGAACAACTGGGGCGATGCCACGACCACGCAGATGCATTTCGCGCGCGAAGTCGCGACGTTCAGACGGTTGGCGCTGTACAGAAACTCCATACCGCGTGGTGCGTCCAAGTGGCTCGAAGTCGTCATCGAATAGATCACGATGGGCGCCTCGCGCCCCTGGAACTTGTCCACCGTCCCTATGCGTGCTCCGGGAATGCGTTCCTGAAGCTCAAACACCTGTGCGTTATAAGGAGCGATGATCAGTATATCCTCCAATCCGACTGGCGCTTCGATGCTCTCGCGATTAACCCAGGTCGTCCCGCTGCTCAGAACTTCCGCAACGAGGTCGCGGACTATGTCGGCCTCCTCACGCGACGAGCTCTGGTTGCCTTTATGGGCTACGGACAGGTATCGAAGACCAGCGCCGTCCAGCCTCCCCTTCGACTTTATCTTCTGGTTCTCAAGGCCTGGGCGGGGGTGCAATCGGCCGTCGTAGAAGAGTTCCGAGTTGAACGAGCAGATCAACGGATGCAGGCGCCAGGTCTCCGGAAGGAAAAGACCTCGGTCGGCCGGCACCGTGGCGTGAGGGCCGAGGATATGGTCGAGCGAAGATACGTCGACACCGTCGGGATGACTCCCCTGGATCGGCTGCTCAAGCTGCCGGGGGTCACCCAAAAGCACGATGCTCTTCGCGGCCTGGGACACCGCCAAAACGTTCGCGAGCGACATCTGTGCGGCTTCGTCGATAAAGAGAACGTCGACGCTGCAAGCGGCGTCGGGTCTTGCCCAGAACCAGGCCGTCCCGCCTCCCACCCTGCAGTCGGAATGCAGAGCATCGAGAAAATCCGGATTGTCGGTGGTGAACCGCAGACCCGGACGATCGTCCTCCTTGTCGGAGATCTTCTGGATACACCCGATCGAAAAATGCTGTTCGCCGGCCGCGATGACGACCTCATCAAGAAGATTGCGGATGACCTTGTGGCTGTTCGCCGTGATCCCGACTGTCTTCCCTTCCTTTGCGAGGGCGCAGATCATGCGAGCGCCGGTATACGTCTTCCCTGCACCGGGCGGGCCCTGTACCGGAAAGACGCTGCTGTCGAGATTGAGCGCTATGCGGATCGCTGCCGCCAGCGTCGCCTCGCCGTCCACCTGTAGTTCCTGCCCCCGAAGACGAGGCGCCACGGCCATCAATAGGTCGCGGGCAGCGCGGTGGTCCCCTTCCCCGGACATTCCGTGATCCGCCACGTACACGCCGATCCGCATCAGGGAGTTGGCAAGCACCTGCGTATCGACGAAGTTATGGGCGAAGACTGCCTCGGGATGAACGGCTGCCGTGTCTCCACGCTTCTTGATGTCGATCGTGCGCTCGTCGAGCGAAATGGCGACCACGCGTCCGAATTTGTCGCCCCCGATGCTCCTGAGGTCGTCCTCGGCCCGGATGTCGGTATCCTGCAACGCAAACCGGTAGCGATGTATCGGCGCCTTGGCGGTGCCGCCCGCTTGCTCCAGAAACTCGATGTCCGCCAGGCCGGCGCGCTCATGGAGGAGGTCTTCGGCGGACAAATCGCGAAGCCGGAAGTATTCCCACCAGACGGCCTTCTTTTCCCGCCCGTGCCAATCCAACATGAAGGCAAGGAGCCAGCACGCATGCTGTTCGGAGCTGCGTTCGCCGACGTCGTCCGGCACGCCCCCGGTAAGACGCGCAACAAGAGCGGCGACCTTCCTTTGCCATTCATCTAGCTCGGTGCTGATCTCCGACGTCGCTGCCGCGGGCCGATCGATGACTGCGCCACCGGCTATGACGTCTGCCCGCACGGCTTCCAGCCAGCGCCGCAGCGCTTCGGTAGACGCGCAGTCGTCCCGATTGTATCCCTTGATCGTCGCCTTGTCGCTTTCGGGAATGCCGGCACCGTCCGCCAGCTCGAGACGCGCCTGCGTCCGAGCCATCACCCCGCCCACGTCTTCCAACGGCACGGTCCTGACGAACGAATAGAGCGGCTCGAGCTTCTTGATCGAATAGCTCTCCACACTCGCTCGAATGGCGTGCCGCACGGCGGCAAAGAGATCGACGAATATCTCCGCCCGCAACAAGCTGTCGACCTCGTTTTCGCGCGTCGCATAGCGTCCCATCAGGCGCTTCATTGCCGCCGGCTCGTAGGGAGCAAAATGATAGATGTGCAGGTCGGGATAAACCTTCAGACGCTCGGTCACGAAATCGACGAAGCGCTCGAACGCGGCCCTCTCCTCCTGCCGGTTGGAAGCCCAATCGCCGACGTACTTCGCGGCACCGTCCTCGTCCGCGTAGACATAACCGAACAGGAATTCCAATCCGCCGTCGCCGACAAACGGGTCGCCCTCGAAGTCGAAGAAGATATCTCCCGGAGAGGGCTCCGGAAGGCGAGACAGACCGAAGCCGGCGATCGGGGGCAAGGTCTCGTAAACCACCGTCCCGCTCGTGCGCCCCTCGACCTGGATCCGGGCCTGCTCCCGGATCTTCTCGAAACTCTTGGCCGCTCCCCGATCGGGCCTCCACTGAAGCGGCAACGGCAAAGCCGCGAGCGCCGCCGTGGTTTCGACGCCGTGCCTCTTCAACTCGCCGATCTGGGATTTGCTGATGCCGGCGACGAGCGACATGTGATCGTCAGCCCTCCTCCTCTCGTCACAGTGACGGCGCCAACGACATATCTCGCAATGTTCTATCGGCTCAGGATAGGCGTCGCCGGCGACGGATCCCGAGACAGAACTCTCGAGACTGCTCCGGACGTGCCGGTAGTATGCGCCATAATCGGCGATCCGGTACGCCTCGGGGATGAAGTTCGTACCTGGCGTAACCACGAAGGCGGAAGTCGGCTCGGCCTCTTGGGTCTCCGACAGCAGGTCAGAGTAGAGCGATATCTGAAGAACCGTATTGCCCTTCGTCTCGCGAGCAAGCTTGGTGTCGATCACTTCGTAAGACCAAGGCGCCGAACCGGCTCGGCTTCTCCACCCTCCGAAGAACGTCGGTGCGGCCGCTCCAGCGTCCGGCCTGCAGCGCCCCTTGCACGATGATCGCGTCTCCCCTGACCATGCCGGCAATGGTGGCGGCAAGCGATTTGGCGTCGACACCCACACCTTCGACGACGGTTGCCGTCAGACCGTTTGCCTCGATGTGCTTGATGAACCCCTGCTCGTGCAGCGTTCCGCGCTCCGCCAGCACTTCGAGCACAGGATCCCAAATCTTCGGCTTGGCCAATTCGCCGTTGGCAACCCTGAGATCAAGCGCAGTCAGATAGCGGCAATTCAGGTGTCCCACCAGATCGCCAGCACTGAGATTGAGCGTTCCCGCGACTTTGTACATCTGCCCTCTGTTGTTGAAACGCGTTGCCGGTTCGTGAACGCATTCCGACGGGCGCGCCTAGCATAAGGTCCGCGCCATGCCGATTATTCCGCTGATTTCGGATGTGTTTTGTCGGGCCCATAACGACCGGGCCAGATGCTCGGGGACCTGCTCCCTGAACTTCCCCGCCGCAATATTCTGAACGAAGGCTGCGACCTCGGTAGCATCGATAGAGTCGGCCTCAGCCAGTCTCTTCAGTTTGGTTAACGCCTCGGGAGAGCTTGTCTTGGCAAGCGTAAGACCTAGATCGTGAACCTCTCCGGGTAACCCTGCCATGGCGGCCGCAGCACCGAATACTGCCGTCGCCTGGGATCCCCGCCAGAGAAAGACGTGGAGGTCCTTCTCTTCCTGGACGAAGGTAGTCGTCTCCAAGCCGAGGGATCGAAACATCTCTCTCCCTTCAGCCAACAGGGCGCGCCCTTTGTCGTCGAGATAGGCCGGCTCGTCGGATGACAGGTAGACCAGCCGCATTTCCGCCGCCAGGCGATCGTGAAGACGCTCTCCGTCGGCCCGCTCGAACCGGGGCACCACCCCGCCCGGATGCGGTGCCACGAACAGAGTGTTCGTCTTCTCGTCGAGGTCCTGCACGATCCAGCGCTGGCCGGCAAAGACGACGAGGCTGTCCTTATGAACCGGAAAGGAAATCGGAAGTGTGCCGAGCGTCCTTCCCCCGACCGTAAGCCGCCATTCGTCCGCGGACTCGAATACGGCAAAGAAATTACGCGACTGGACGATCCGCTCGCCCTCTTTTCCGAGCATGATCGTGCCGTCGCTCGATTGCTCGACGAACTTGGTTGCCTCCGATGCGAGGTGTCGAAGCAGGTCGGCGAATTCGGACACCGAGATCGAGGCGAACGGACCCGGACCGCACAATAGATCGTACAACGGTCGCGCCCTTATCCCTCCTCGTTCGGCGATCACGGACAGTATCTGGTGGATGAGCGTCGACGCTATTTCCGGAACCTGACCTGCAGGCTCGACGAACCTTTCCAGGAGAAGCCGGACCACGGCGACCGATCGGATCGTATTGGGCCGCAACCTATCTATTACGCCAGATTCCTGATCGATGTTCGGCTCGCGCACGTAAATCCGTAAGATCGACGGCGTCCCACGCCGCCGGCCGGTCCGTCCAAGACGCTGCTTTAACGAGGATAGCGATCTCGGCGAGCCGATCTGGGCCACCGACTTCACGGATCCGATGTCGACTCCCAGTTCCAAGGTCGACGTGCAGATAGCGGTCGTAGGCAGCTTCGCATCCTTCAAGCGATCCTCAAGCTCCTCCCGCAAAGTCTTTGAAAGGCTCCCGTGGTGAGGAAAGAACTCGTTCGGAACCTTCGCCTTGTCGCATCTCCTTCTGAGCCGGTCGGCGGCGGATTCCACCGTCCGGCGCGAACCACCGAAAACTAGGTTGTTTGTCCCACGAAGCGTCTCGAACAGATGATCTGCAATATCGTCCAGCGCGATCCTCCTCGGCACCTCCTCCGCACCGGAGGCACCTTCGGCGTGATCCGGATCATCCAATTCGGATGGTTCGACGTAACCTCGGATCTGAAGCCTTAGCTCCGGTGAGTTCGGACTTTGCCTCGAGTATCTCGACCGCATGCGGCACCGCCGGACGTAACCAGGCCGCAGCCTGCGGGAGATCGCCGATTGTCGCGGATAGACCGACGCGCCGCGCGGGCGTTTTCGACATCGCGTCGATGCGGCGCAGCAGGCTCGCCACATGGAGCCCCCGCGGCCCCTGCAGGAATGAATGAAGTTCGTCGATCACGATGAACGCGGCCGCCGACAACAGCCGCACCGCATCGGCCGGACGCCGGGTCAACATGGCCTCGATCGACTCGGGGGTGATAAGAGCGATACCCTGCGGCTTGGAAAGCGCCCTTTTCTTCTCGGCCTGCGGTGCATCCCCGTGCCATTTCACAACAGGAATTCCCATGTTTTCGCATAGTTCGTCCAGGCGCTTGAACTGGTCATTGATGAGCGCCTTCAACGGACTGACGTACAACACGGAAAATCCTGGTTCTTTCCGCTCTGCGACCTGCGTCAAAATCGGCAGGAACGCGGCTTCAGTCTTTCCGGCCGCCGTCGTCGCCGCAATCAGGATGTCGCGATCGCCTTCCAGCACCGAATTTATGGTGCGGGCCTGGATTTCCCGAAGTTCGTCCCAGCCTTGATCCCTGATCCACCGACGGATAGTCGGATGAAGCTTGTCGTAAGCACCTTCAAGAGTTGAGTCGGAGGCTGGTGAGCTCATCGCCGTCTCCGTTCCCGTCGGCATCCACTGAAACGTCTGGCGCATCCGGCGCGATCGGTATTTGATCCAGAAGATCCTGCCACCTGGTGCCGGGATTCTGTTCGAGCACCGACAACATGTGGACGAATGCCTTCACGGTCGATCGCGGAGTGCGAAAATAGGCCTCTCCTATCTTGCGATCGCAGTGTTCCATGAACGCAGTCAGCGCCTCGTCCGGTACCAGGAATTTCGACGGATCCCCGCTTGCGAATACCATCCTAATGTTGCCGAGCAGAACCAGCAGATCCTCGGGCGTAAGGCTCTGAAGTCGAATGACCGGGCCGGATAGATCGACGAGACCGCCGCTTGCAAACGTATTCTCCGCAAGCCGCGATTGAAGCGCCTCGTAGCTGAACAACCCGCGGCGGGTATCAAGCAGAAATTCGGGCGTTCCGCACATGATGAATCCGATACCGGACGTAGTCCCCTGGAGCGAGTTGTTGACGATGTCCAAAAGCTGCTCGTAATTCTGCTTCCGGGCCTGGGAATTCTGCAGCTTGTAGATGTTGGCCATCTCGTCGAACATCACCAATAGGCCTGCATAGCCCGCAATCTTGACAAGGCAGGCCAGCGATTTCAGCGAGTCGTAGACGTTCTCGTCGTCGATGATCGTCCTCACTCCGAGGTCCTTCTTCGCCTCGGTCTTGGTCGAATATTCGCCGCGCAGCCACCGGATGGCGCACTGCTTCAGCGCGTCGTTGGACTCCTCGCTCCCTCGCCAATACGCCTTCAATACGGTGGCGAAGTCGTATCCGCCGGCAAACTGGGTGATCGGCCCAAGTTTCTCGTCGATTATCCTTTCGACCGGTACGCTCTTCTCCCCGGCTTCCTTCGCGGCGTCGGTCACGAGCCTTTCGATGACACTCTGGAGCGCCCCCCCTTCGGGCTTGTTGCGTGTAGCCATGTTGGTTACGGCTTCCGAATACAGGGCTCGTGCCTGGCCCCCGCTGGCGTGGATGCGCCTGTTGGGCGACAGATCGGCGTGCATCGTTACGCATTTCCGCTCAAGAGCGATGAGGCGCACGATGCTCGCGAAGAAGGTCTTTCCGGCCCCGTACTCGCCGATAACGAACCTCACGGCCGCGCCGGCATCCGCAATGCGGTCGATATCACGCAGCATTGCGGCGATCTCTGCGGCGCGACCGACTTGGATGTGGGCCAGTCCCAGGCGCGGCACCACGCCGGCCGACAGCGCCTGGATAATCGTGTCGCGCTCCTTGGGCCGTATCGTCTTGGTGGATTTGCTCATGCGGCCCTATCCTTCATTTCGGCGATTTTTCCTCTGAGATGCGGCGTGACGAAGACTTCATCACCGTCCTCGATCAGCGGTTCTTCAAAGCGGTCAAACGACCAATCGTTGATGCGTTCGATCGCGCCGTCCGGCAGCAGCCGCATCTCCTTGGCGTGTCGGTCGAATTCCGATCGCGTCATCGATCCGCGAAGCTCCAGAAGTTCCACCAGTTCGGTATGCGGTCCATCCAGCCCGTCGAGGGCCGCCTGTTCGGCCGGCGCCGGTTGCGGCACAACGACCTCCTCCGCGAAGATATCCGAAAGTAGCGCCGAGACCGCCTCGGTATCCCGGCGCGTTCGAGCCAATCGCGCGGCATCGATGGATATCCCCCGTGCCGCAACCGCGGGCTGGACAGTCGATGACTTCTCCTTCGGTATCGGTATCCCGTCGGCGCGATCTTCCTCGCTAATCGGCACGGGTTCGTCGGATCGCTTGGCGGCAGCGCTGTGGAGGCCCGAGTATAGGCGCTCCTTCGGCAGTCCGAGGGACTTATGAAGCCGTTCGAGAAATTTGACCTCGCTGGCGTCAACATTCCGGTTGCCGCCGATCACGGCTACGGCAGCATCCGCGATAGCCTGTCGTTCGCTTTCGGTGGTTTCCGCGAGCTTGCGCATCACCCGCGCCTGCTTGGGCGGACTGTTGAAGGTCGTTACTGCAAAAGCGATCAGACGCGCCTGTTCGACGCCGGACAGATCGGAAGCCGAGCGAATTGTTGCGATCGTCCGCTGCAATTCCTCGTAGGATGCTTCTCCATCGGCCGCGGCTGCCAGCACCGCAACCTCGACCTGCGCCCTCACGCCTCTAAAGGGCGGTCGCGTCGGATCGACAGGACCGCCGTTCGGTGCCTTGAACACGAAGACCTGTTCGTCCGCGCGGGGGACACTGCTCCCGTATCGCCGGTCGGGCTCGATAGCCACTCCGATCGAGTTGAGCGCGCGCCCGAGTTGGTCGGCGGATGCCGCCGGGATCTTGCCGTCGGCGGGCACGTCAATGCCCGCCATCTCCAACACGATTTGCGCGGTACTGCTCCCGCGGCCGTGGGTGCCCATGACCGTCTCGATTTGGCGCCGAAAGTCGGCAATCGCGCCCGAAGTCGTGCTCCGCTGTAGGTCGGAGGGCAGCAACGTTGCTGCGGCCATCGAATTTCGGGCGGACGGTCTGCGACCGACCAAGCGGCTGAAAGAGTCCAGTTCTTCGGTGCAGTCGGCAACCATCTGCTGCAAACCGGACAACGGTTTGATGATCCGGCTGATATCAACGTGCTCCTCGTGCGGACCGTGCACCTCAATGTCGAACGCACCGCTCGCCGCCCGGTATCGTAGTGAAATCCTGTCTTTTCCGGTCACCCGAAGGCCCGTTGGATATCGCTGAGCGAAGCGCAACCGCCACAACTCGACGAACTCGTCGAAACAACGGACAGCCGGCGTCTTCAGATACGTGTCCGGCAACGCCAGAACCCAGCGTAATGCGTCTTCGGCCGACAGCGCCGGCGATCCGGCCAGACGTTCGCCTAGGTAAAGACGGGTCGGCAGATCCATTTCGGCTCCGCCGCTGCGCTCCGGGGACAGCTTCTGCGGTTCGAAGCGTCCGCCCTGAGCGAGTCTGGCGAAATCGAGGAAATTGGTCGCATAACCGTGGAATGAGTTGTTGGTACCATAGATCGCTAGAAGCCTCTCGACCTCGCGCACGAGCAGAGGCGCATCGTCTCCCTCCTCCACGAAAAGCCGGTGCTCCAGGCCATAAAAGAAAAGGAACACAAGTCCAACGCCGTAGGCGGGATCCCGCCTGCCCCCGGCCATCCAATCGAGAAACGCGCGGCGCGCGGGCGGCGAAATATCCGCATACGATGGCCAGTAGGGCATCGAGCGGCCCTCGATGTCCGGCGCTCCTGAAGCCGGTAATCTTGGATTGATGGAATACTGGCGGGTGCCGCCTCCGGCAACCGGTACCCAGTCGCCGTAGTAGAACATGCCGCCCGGTAGTTCGATATTCCCGAACTTCAAGCTTTCTGCCGCTCGAACCCATCGCGCGGGCGGCGAGCGTCCGGACGGTGCGGTCGGCGCCGTGGGAGATCGGGCTCGAAAAGCGGTGCCGGAGGATGGCGATCCACCGAGAGGAAGAGAGTTCTGCCTCCCAGACCTCGCACGGGAAATGAGGTAACCGATTAAAATAAGCCCGCCAACGAAGGCCAGCGCACCAATCGCTGCTGCGTGGTCCATTACAAAACGGTAGGCGGCCGAAACCGCGGCGACCAAAGCGCCGAACAAGATCAATAACACGGTTCCGCCCGACGAATTGCCCCGCCGCTTAGCCATGAAAACCCGTACAACTTTCGTGCCGGTCCCGGCCCGGCGCCGTCTTTTTGGGTGACATTCGCACGACATACAACCATCGGGAAAGGGTCGCATCTCGATAATTCCGCTCCTCACCCTCCTGTTTGCACCAGGTTCAGCGCCATTCGTGGCTGCGCACGACACCAAGGCACTGGAAGAGTCCGGCAGTGCCCCGCCGCGCACCGTCCTGCTGGGTCGAGACCGGCAAAAATGCGTCCAAAAAGCTAAGGAAAGCTAAGCCGATTTAGCTTCCCTTAGCACCGGCTCCCGCGGCACGACATCGATCGCTCGCGGGCATTTTGGGGAGGCGCTCGACCGTAAAAATCCGGCGACGAGTAGGTCCAAGCCCTCCGGACCCGGTCGTGGCGCGCCATACGGTCCGCGAACCGCGTCGCCGTCGGCAGGCAGCCCTGTAGGGCAGGAAACGGGGTCCGTCGCGATGGGCCAGTCGCATTCGTCTCTTGAGGTCTTCCAGCGAGGCTCTCTGCCGACGACAGATAGCGCCCCAAGAGGGAGACCCGGATCGTTTGCGTTGGCTCCCAATCGGACCGCGGCCCCCGTTTCGCGCGATCGCATGGCCGTCGTCTCTTGACGGACGACCACGGAATACCCATGTCACGCGGCCAGTTCTTTTCGAGGCTTAACGACCAATGGCTCCCACCATATTGCGCGCCGCCCCCTTCTGATCTTCTCGACGCGCAGGCGCGGCTTTCTCCGCCTACGCTCCCAAAGTCAACCGACCATTTGGCACCGTGGATAAGGCTGAAGACCTAATGTCTAGGCCGACGCTCCCATGGTGGAATCATGCCGTTTTCGGCATATCGGCCGCTGGGTCGGGTATCGGAAGGAATGGCCATGAACCTCAAGACGTCCCATGCCAGCTTTACACATGAGCCCACGCTAAATTGTCCAAACTGCAATCATGAAATCCGATTGACGGAGTTGCTCGCGGCTCCCCTAATCGAGGAGACTCGCCAACGCTTTCAGGAGCAGCTCGCCAACAAGGACGCCGAGGTGGCCCGAAACGTTGACCTGGTCCGCAAGGAGCGAGAGGAGCTCGCCAAAGCGCGTGAACAGGTCGACGATCAGGTAACGCAGAAGCTTGCCGCAGGGCGTGCCCAATTGATCGCCACCGAAGCGAAGAAGGCCCGCGAAGCGGTCCAGGTCGACCTTCAGGCCAAGGAAACCGAGGCCACCGAACTGCGTCGGACTCTGGAGATCAACAACGCCAAACTCGCCGAGGCACAACAGGCCCAGGCCGGGGTCTTGCGCAAGGAGCGCGATCTCGAGGAAGCAAAACGCGAACTCGATCTGACCGTCGAGAAGCGGGTGCAGGCTTCGGAGGAGCAGATTCGCACTAAGTCCAGACAGGAGTCCGACGAGGCTGCCCGCCTTCGCGTCATGGAGAAGGACCGAACCATCGAGTCCATGGCCCGAACCATCGAGGAGCTCAAGCGGAAAGCAGAGCAAGGCTCGCAGCAGTCCCAGGGCGAGGTGCTCGAACTCGACCTCGAAGAGATCCTTTGCGGCCGGTTCCCGACCGACATCATCGACCCCGTAGGCAAGGGCGAACCCGGCGCCGATCTCATTCAACAAGTCAACGCGGGCATCGGACAATCAGCCGGTACGATCCTTTGGGAATCGAAGCGCACCAAGGCTTGGCATGACGGATGGCTGCCGAAGCTGCGGGACGACCAGAGGCGCTGCGCCGCCGACGTCGCGCTGATCGTCTCGCAAGCGCTCCCAAAGAACGTCGACAACTTCGATCTCGTCGACGGCATATGGATAGCTCACCCGCGCTGCGCTGTTCCGCTGGCTATCGCGCTACGTCAGACGCTGATCGAGGTGAACAGCACTCGACTCGTCCAGCAAGGTCAGAAGACCAAAATGGAAGAAGTCTACATTTACCTGACCGGCACCAAGTTCCGCCAACGCGTCGAAGCCGTTGTCGAGAAATTCAACGACATGAAGGACGACCTCGACAAGGAGCGCAAGTTCATCACGAGGCAATGGGCCAAGCGCGATACACAAATCGTCTCCGTCATCGAGTTCGACGGCGGGGATGGTCGGAGATCTGCAAGCCATCGCCGGCAAGGCCATGCCGGAGATTCATGCGCTCGACTTGCCCCTGCTTCAGGGGCCGGATTGACGTAATTCGGCCTGCAATATTGCCCTAAGCCAGGGGATTGGCGTCCGAAATTGCTCCCCTAAGGTTGGGCTGTTGCGCTGCTTGCTTTGGAATGAGCAGGTGGTCGGGGATGCTGATCGTGAGAAGTGGGGCCTGAATCAGGCCAAGACCGGCGAGAGCAGCGGCTTCGTAGCTTTGTGCGCTATTGACGTGTAGCGCACCTGGCAAATGAAGCATCACGTAGCTGTCGCCGTCCTGATAAAGACGCAGCGACACCGCCTGGTCCGACCGTCCAAAGAACGAAAAAGTTCTTCTGAGCGACAATTTGCAAGATACTACAACAATAAGCTGGTTCACTCGCGACAAAACATGGAGCTTCGCCACAGATAAACGGCGGGAGGTCAATCCATGTTTTCGGCGGAAGTCATCGATCGCGTGCGTTCCGTTCTCAAGGAAGTCTCTGCCCAGATCCCCAAATGCGAGACCGAAACGTGGTCGAGGGTTGCCTGCAAAATACTTGAAGCCGCAGCACGCGGCGAGCAGAGCGAGGAAGGATTGCGGGCCGCGGGTCATCGCGCCCTGACCGCCGCCGAATAGACTACTCGCGAACGGCGTCGCGGCCGCGGCGCTTCGCCACCGTGACGTTCACCCGCTACGCATCAGCAGCCACGCTCAACTGATAAAGGCGGCCGGTCGCGTCAAAGTCCTCTACGCGCCATTCGCCACCGACGCCGGCGACCATCCACCTCAGCAACGCCCAGAGGTCGGCGTCGACGTCCGGATCGTTCAGAGGCTCCAGCGCGTCCGGCAAAGCATAGATCTCAATTCCATCCGGAAATGGCTCTCCGCTGCGGCCAAGGAATATGAGCGCGTACGTCATTCCCGACGGCGCTCGCACATAACCAGGACGCGAAAGCCCGGCTGTGTCGAGCGAAAACTGCCGAACGAAAAACTCTCGGAATTCGGAGTAGTGCCCTATGCGGTCTTCGGCGAGCACGAGCGCTCTTCTGGTGCCTTCGAGCACAGGATGTTCGATGACCTGAATCGCCGTCATGGCTACCTCCCCTCGATGCGGTCCAGGAAACGATTGATCTTGCCTGCGATCTCCTCGCCGGAGTCCTCCTGGAGGAAATGCCGACCCGTCACAAGCTCGGGCCCTTCAGCGTGCGGCAGGAGCTCCTTGAAGCGGGTCGCGAACGTCTTGTGGTCGAACACCTCATCCTCCCGGCCCCAGATCAGCAAGGTCGGCAGTTTCGACTTCTTCAGCTCACGCTCGAGCCACTCGAAGCGGGCGAGGCCGCGGGCACCTTCATCCAGGGGGATCCAACGCGGCCAGGTCCACGTGAGAAGACGCGATGCCGGATCAGGCAGCATGTTCTCGTAGACGCTCTGGGCCTCCGCCTTGAACTTCTTTCGGTCGACGACCGAAAGGTACATCCCGCGACCTGCAAGCGCGTTGTGCCGTCCGAGCAGGTAAGGACCGACGAGTGGCGCGTGCATCATCCGCCAAGGAAAAATCCGCTTGTGGAATTCCGCGGGCGGCAGCGGCCATGCCCACGTGCTCATGATGACCAGCGCGCGCACGCGATCGGAATTCGAGAGGGCAAATCCAAGACCGGTCGGCCCACCCCAGTCGTGACAGACCATCGTCGCGTTGCGCACGTCGAGTTGCCGCAGTAAGCCGGTCAGGTTCGCGATGTGTCCGTCCAACGTATGCGCCTGCTCGCGAACGGGTTTCTCGGACAGGCCGAAGCCGACCATGTCCGGAACGATCACCCGCCTTCCCGCGGCTGTCAGCGGCTCAACGAACTTCCGGTACAGAAATCCCCACGCCGGATTTCCGTGGAGCAGAACCACAGGATCGCCGGTACCCTCGTCGATGTAGTGCATACGCCAGCCGTTGACTTGCTTGAACCTCGGCTCGTACGACCATTGCTCATGCGCGAAGGGTTGCGACGCGCCCGAAACCTCCATGTCACTTCTCCCTAGCCAAAGAAAATCAACGCTTGCCCGTTGATACCAGGCAGCTCGACCACTGTTCCCAAATATTTGCCGCTCGCGAAATCGAACGCGACGACCACGTCCCGAGCCACGCAATACAACTTCCCGTCGGGGCCGAAGCGAAGGCCGCGCGGCTTCCTGAAGCCGACTTGCCGATCCGCAGCGAACACGCGGACAAGCTTGCCATCGGCGCGATCGTATTCGCGCACGGTCGCCACCGCATCCGGATCTCCAAAGGGATGTTCGCTGCTCACGATCACATTCCCGTTCGGCGCAATCGCAAGATCGAGCGGACTCAACGCGGAATCCTCGACCTTCCAGGTGGACTTGATCGCAAGCTCGGGATCGAACGCCAGAATGGTATCGTCACCCTCGCCGCTTGGCCCGATGCCCGAGGCGAGAAACAGCGTGCCGTCCGAACCAAAGGCGAAGCCGCGCGGAAACGGGACCACCGGAGACGGAAATATGGCTTCGCCGGCGCCACCGAGCGCGGGCGGAAACGCCATGATCGTGCGCGCGGCACGCAATCCAACATAGTAACGGCCGTCGGGTCCAAAATTTCCGCCACCCGGGTCCAACCCCGGCAGGGCACCGGTCTCCCGCACGACGCGCCCTCTGTCGTCGAGCGCTAAAATGCGGTTCGAACCACTGTTCACGAACAACAAATCGTTGTCGACCCCGAGGCCGCGAGGATCAACGATTCGGGCATCCTCGCTGAAGGAGCCCAACAACTCTCCATTATCGCTGAAGGCCAGCAGCTTGCCGCGGCCGGCGCCGTTGGCCCCTGAGGCACTTGTTACGAGAAGAGCCATTACAATTCCCGCTCCTGCGATCCACCGCTCGTTAGCGCATTCTTTTTGATATGCTGCGCCATCCGCACCAACCAGCGTTTACGTGGCAATAGATCCTATTCCGGTCAGGAATGAAGCGGTCAGCCCAACGGGCCGGCGCCAATCCGGACGCAACCACGCCAGACTCGCGGCCTACTGACCAGCTTCGTCGTCAAGGTAGTCCGCGGCGTGCGCTCTGCGCCGGCGAACGGGCTTCACGTCGGAACTGTCGGTGGCTCTCGAAGCCACCTCCGCTCGACGATCGTAATCATCGGCAAGAGCCTGGAGACGCCGGGCGATCATTGGATCGGTAATGTCCTGCGCGAGCCGACGGAACGTCTGCGCCGTCGCTTCATATTCCCTACTCAGCATACTGGCTCCATGGCTTACTCTACGACGAGAACATCGCTCGCAATGCGCAAGAACCTCGGTCCTGTGGCCTGGACGCGCCCGCTAACGCGCCGGAACGCTCCCGAACAATGGACCGAATCCTTCTGCAATCGTCAGATGAGCGATGACTGCGTCACGCAGCTTTGTGATACGGAAGCCCGGCAAGCATCGCAGTCTGGATCGCGGCCATGACCTCTCCGGCCTCGGAACCGATCATGGTGAATCCGAGGATGCGATCATCGTTCGCGCCGACCACCACCTTCATGAAGCCTTCCGTCTCGTCGGTCGCCTCCGTCCGCAGGACGTTGCTCATCGGCAACTTGGCGACGCGCACGGCATACCCTTGCGCTTGGCTTCGCCCTCGGAAAGGCCGACGCGCGCGAGCGGCGGATCGGTGAACATGACATAAGGAACCAGCCGATCGTCCGGTCCTTCGGTTGCCGCCGGCCATGTTGTCCCTGACGATTCTGAAGTCGTCGACCGAAACATGCGTGAATTGAGGGCTGCCGGCAGCATTCGCCGATGGCCCAGACGCCGGAAGCCGTCGTTTCCAGGCGTTCGTTGACCTGAATGAAGCCGCGCGGATCGAGCTGCACGCCGGCCTTGTCGAGCCCGATCTCGCTCGTGTTGGCGACCCGACCAACCGCCACCAGCAAGTCGCTGCCTTCGATTTTCCGTTCGCCTTCGGCCGTGCGCACCGTTACGGTGACCGCATCGCCGGAAACACCGCTAACGCCATACAGGAAGAGCGTTCAACAACACCTCGATGCCCTTCACCGCCGAGAACACCGCGAATTTCCTCTGCAATATCGGCGTCCTCGCGACCCATGAGTTGGCGGCCCGGCTCGATAATCGTCACCCGGCTGCCGAACCGGCGGTACGCCTGAGCCATCTCGATACCGACGTAACCGCCGCCGAGTACGATCAGGTGCGAAGGCAAATAGTCGAGCTCCAGACGCCTCGATGTGGGTGAGCGCGCGAGCCGCTTCGAGGCCTGGAATATCCGGGATGGCCGCATGTGTACCCGACATTGATGACCACTTCGTTACCGGCAAGCAGACGAGGCCGCCGTCGTTCAAAGCGACTTGCACGATCTTCGGACCGACGAAGCGACCGCCGCCCATGATGAGTTCGGCGCCGCTCTCCTTGTAGGCCTCAGATGGAAGTCGATCTCGCGATCGATCATGTCCTGCTTGCGGCTGCGCACTTTGCGCATGTCGGTCTTCACGGCATCGGTGATCGTGCCGAATTTGGCGGCGTGTCGGACCAGATGGGCGACCCGTGCGCTCCATAGTTCATTTTTCGACGGCAGGCATGCTACGGCCGGACAGGAGCCGCCGACCCAACGGCGCTCAACGACAGCAACTCTTTTACCGGATCGGCCAAGATGCCACGCCAGCAGCTTTCCGCCCTGCCCGCTGCCGAGGATGACACAGTCGAAGTGTTCTGTCTCGGGCATGGGTATTCCTCTCAGTCTTGTCTCGGAAATGATCTGTCTCGGAGGCAACCGCGCTCGGGCCGAAGTTGCCGCCGCACAATCCTCACGCGCTCCTCTCGAAGCCGACTAGGAGTACGAGCGGACGAAGCATCATCACGACGCCCTGCCGGCCGAACAAGTTTAACGTTGTATGATACTGTGAATTGTACCTGCCGATGTCGTGAGCGGTCGTGCAAACCTCAAACAGCCAACGTAAGGTTCGACTTCGACAGGACAGCCTCTCAAGGCCCAAGGCCCGCCGAGCGCCGCATCGGATGCCGGCGCTCGGGGAAACGGTCGCCCGAACGCTGCGTTCGCAAACACTGCACGCCGTACTCATCTGCACTGAAACTGTCAGTCGGTTGCGCCTCGCAACTTACGAGAACGAAGATTTACGCCATCTCACAACGCTAAACTCCTCTCTATAGGCGGATTGCGCGATGCTGCTTGCGCCTGCAATCCGGAATCTGAGCCGCAAGCTCCGACAGCTTAGCAGCACCGGTGGGGCGGCGTGCCCACCCCCGGGTGCGAAGACATCGGATCGCAGGCGGGGCCCTCTACGCTCGGACCAATCCAGGTCGCTCGACCATGCCCGCGAGGAATGAAGGCCATCACTACGGAAGACCATCCCCACAGGAGCGGAGATGGCCATTCCGTTCGCAAACTTAACTCCCAGCAAGCAGGAAACAAAAAATGAGCAAGTTCGAAGACTACCGCGATCGCTTTCCCAATGCCGTGCTGAGCCGCAAGGAGAACGGGGTGCTGTCGATCCGGCTGCACACCAAGAACGACAAGCTGGTCTTCGATGGCCATGCGCACGAGCAGTTCGTTGACTTGTTCCACGCCGTCGGAGAGGACCGCGACAATCGGGTAGTCATCCTCACGGGCTCCGGAAATGCCTTCATGGACGCGATCAGCCCCGAGGGATTCGATTTCTTTACCCCTCAGGGCTACGACAAGATTCTCCGTGAAGGGCGCAAGGTCCTGTCCAATATTCTCGACATCGAAGTGCCGATGATCACGGCGCTGAATGGGCCCGTTCTGCTGCACAGCGAGTATGCCCTTCTGACCGACATCATCCTGGCTACTCCGGAAACAGTATTCCAGGACAAGCCGCACTTCGATTTTGGCATAGTCCCCGGCGACGGCGTGAATCTACTCTGGCCCGAGGTCCTGGGCTCTATCCGTGGCCGCTACTTCATCTTGACCCGCCAGGTCCTCGACGCAGCCACCGCAAAATCCTGGGGCGTCGTCAACGAAATATTGCCGCCCGATCGGCTTCTAGCAAGAGCGCACGAGATCGCTGACGGCATCGCCGCGCTTCCGCCCTTGACCAGTCGGTATACGCGAATCGCGCTCACTCAGCGCCTCCGCAGGATCATTGACGAGGGTACTGGCTACGGTCTCGCGCTTGAGGGGATCAGCGCCGCCGACGTGGCCCGAAGCATGACGTAGTCAAAAGCGATTGTTAGCGCGAGCAGCCGGTCGAAGCTGTCCCTTAGGTCACCAAGTGACCGACGTCGGCGACGACCGGCATGTTCCGGAAGGCTTTTGTCCCCTCTGACGGTATCCCGCCTCCGCATGGCATTCCCGACATGCTGGCGACCACCAGTCAGCCGAGAGCGCGGAAATCCATTCTGGCCCCGTCAACGACATCGACGCGCTCCGCCGGCACGCATCACGAAAATGGAGAAGCGAGATCCACGACCCGGCGTCGAGGCCACGTCTATTCTATGGCCCAGGATCCCGAGCGCCTGGCGGACAATGAAGAGGCCGACGCCAAAACCTTCGCACCGCTGGGGACTGAGACGGGTAAATGCTTCGAAGATCTTCGGAATCTGCTCGCCGGGAATCCCCACGCCGGTGTCGTACACATCGATCCGGACGTAAGCGCCAACGCCCCTGCAACCGATCAGGATGCGTCCGCCGGGTTGGGTAAATCTGATCGCGTTGCTGATCAAATTCCGCAGCGCGGCGCTAAGCAGAAGGCCATCGCTGATGATCAGGTCGTTACTCGGTACGACGCGCATGCAGATGCCTTTGCTCAGTGCCGCATGTTCGTACTCGCCGCGGACTTCGCCGCAGCACCTCGTGAACGCAGACCGGTTTGAGCTCCAGCAGCCGTGCGTGATCGTGGACCTGCACCGCAATCTGGATCTGCTCCAATTGCTCCTTGAACCGATCGATCGCCCTCTTGCTACACTGCAACCACCTCTGCTCAGCGGCCGTCCTGACACCAAAGTTGAAATGCTCGTGAGCGCTTTGAATTGCTTGCACCGATCGAAGAAGCTCCTGACCCGCCGTCTTAAGCAGCAGCGTCGCATTCACATGCGTCCGGGCATCATTGCTCGCGCTCCGCAGCGCCTGGTTCAAGACGATACTTGCAGAAGGCTCCTCGCCCCATCCTACCGTTCCAAGGCCGCTTGCTGTCCCGTTCATATGAGCTCTCCCGCAGAAGGGCGCATCCGATATCCGGATGCAGCGGCAAGACTCGCGCGATCGCTCCCCGAATTGCCAGTTAAACGTTCTAATAACCTGCAAAATAGGACTACGGCGCAACCGGTACCGAACAACGTTCGTTCCGCTATCGCAAGCGCCTTCCCTTTCCAGTAGTCCGAGTTGAAAAGCAGTCCGTCGTGATCGACTATACTCCGAAACTGCGGCGCTCTCGGTCTTCTGGGTCGTCAGCGGCCTGCGACTGATCGACGAACCTCCCGTCGGCGAGGACGGCCCTCAGGGCCACTTGGATGCCGGCCCCAGTGGAAGGTCGCGTCGGATCACAATTGCCTCTCCAAACCACTCTTACGCCGACGAGAGGCGACCTTGAGCCTTGACGATCGAGCTTTTCAAGGCCGGCCCCCCAGTTAGAAGCCGTTGCCGATCAATGCGCTGCTGCCGCAGGTAAGATTGCAACCTTGCCTTCAACCTCGGCACCGCGTTAGTCCGCCGCTCTCGACCAGCGACAATTAGCACGATCTTACCACGTTAAACTCGCGCCATCTCGGCATCCGACATACTCCTGCAAGATCGGTACTGACCGAACATTGATTGAATGGAGTCTCACTTATTAATCGGATTCCGTCGCTCGCAGCCTTCATCGCGCTCGCCGCCTTTGCCGCCGACGCCTTTGCCGAAACTCCGTCTCGGCCAAAAGCTGGATCGCAACCGCCGGAGGGCGTCCACGTGCAACCTCGCGGGCCCAGCTTTGTGCCGAACACATCGCAGGACGATATCGAGCAACGTCGTCTGACCATCTACAATGCGGACCAAGACGCCATCAATACCGCGTTCGACAGAAAGCTCCGCATCTGTCGCGGTTGCTAGGCAGTCATCGAGCCGGGCGTCAGGTCTTCTTTCGGCGCCCGGCATCACCGCCCGCAGCCTAGCCGGCATCCAGGTTCGGAGCGCTGGTTTTTCAGATTTTTACAGAAATCAACGCGCGATAGTGTCGGCTATCGGGCATGCTCGTCAAAAGCCCTGTCATAGCTCAAGGCCGAAATCGTGATCGAGCCATCCTCACAATCGGACCCTCCGGTCACGCTCCCGCCTCTCGTAGCCGCCTTCATCGAAGCGACTAACAGGGCCGACATCGAGCGGCTGCTGGCCACCTTTGCGGAAGACGCCCTCGTCAACGATCAGTTGCGGGACTACTGGGGCAAGCCGGCAATCCGGCAATGGGCAGAGCGCGATCTTGTCGGCGAGGGCTTGAGGATCAAAGTAACCAAGGTAGTAAATCACCACGGCAACTGCATCGTGACCGCCGATGTCGACGGCAACTTTGATAAGCGCGGTCTGCCAGATCCGCTCGTGCTCGCCCTCTACTTCACCACACATAGCACTCACTTGGTGCAGTTGATTATTCTTCGGAATTGATACGACATCTGAGCCTCGAGATTCGACGTTGCCGCAGTTGCGAAGAAGTCGCCGCACGCCTGAGCTCAGCTACTTGAGCGGTCTTCGACGATGAAGATTTAACACCATCACACAACGCTGAACTCTCTCGGCAGGAGCCCGAACGTTACTATCGGCCTGTAGCCAGACCACCTTTGTCGACTTCGAGGCGCGGAATTGCCCATGCGCAAGACAGAAGCCAGCCGCATGCTTTACAGCGACGTCACACGGATGGAAGCACGGCAAATTCAACAGGTGAACGACTGCCAAAATGCAGGCCCGCAGCTCTCGGAATTTGAATCCGTGCTGCTCGCGATAGCGGGACATGATCTTCGCCAGCCCCTCCAGGCCATCCAAGGTGTCCACGACCTGCTCGGGAGTGGCGAACGAACCGAATCCGAGTTGCGCCTGTTGAGCTGTGGCCAAGCCGCAATTGATGGACTGAGAAATCAGCTCGATCAGTTACTCGACGCATTGCGGCCTCCCCCGGCGACCTCGGATCGCTAATCCGACCGGCGTGCCGCTTGCGCGCCTCGCACGCGGCTTAGTCGGTTCCGGTCCGCCGTCCTTGCGCTCTCCCGGTGCAGTGGAAGGATTGGCGGCTCTCCGGCGAGAACACGAAAGCCGGCACTGCGCTCGAATTCCCCGCTCGCTCAACAAGCGAGAGTATTGGAGCGCGAACGGAGGTACCTTCCCGAGAACCGGCACCGAGCCGACAAATCAAGAAGTCCGGACGCCGGCCCCATGTACCCATTCCACCGCTTGGAACCAGATTCCGGGCACATCGAGCGGAACCTTGCTATAATGCCGCCGCCTGCCGGAAAGCGATCGAGCACAGTTGGGGGTTGCAATGGGAAAATCCATCTCTTTTGGCGCTCCGCCCCTCCTTTACGGGCCAAAACTGGGTGAGGCACTTGGTTTGGAGGCTGCACCCGCCATCGTGACGCGAACTCTGGGACAGGCAGATGTTGCCGTAACTGACCTCCAAGTCAGAAATCCGTCGGGCGAGCTTTCGGCCCCCCTGCCGCGCGTCGACGCCTATCTGATCAGCTTGACCATCTCCGGGGTCGATAGGAACTGCTATTGGGAAGACGGACGCGAAATTTCCTCCAAGCCACTGCACGCTGGTCAAATGGTGATCAGCGATGCGAGATATGAGCCCCGCATGCTGATGGACAGTGCTTTCCGCTCCGTCCTCTTCTATCTACCCAGAGCGGCAATCAACGCTCTCACTGACCAAGCCGACGCACCACGCGTCGACGAATTCCGATACGAGCACGGAGCAGGAGTTCTCGGACGAGACAGTCAAGCATCTGGCCCTGTCACTGCTACCGGCGTTCGACGCCCCTGATCAAGCCAACCGATTGTTCATGGATCACGTAACGCTCGCGTTCGCCAGCCATACGGTCCAAACATACGGCGGAGTCCGCCCGCTTTCTAAGCAGATCAAAGGCGGCCTAGCGCCTTGGCAGGAAAGATTGGCAAAGGAATTGATCACCACGAATCTATCGGGTGCAATTTCGCTGAACGAGATCGCCCAATCGTGTGGGCTTTCGGTCGGTCATTTCTCGCGGGCCTTCCGCGCGTCGACTGGTCTCGCCCCGCACGCCTGGCTGATCCGCGCTCGCGTAGATTTGGCCAAGCTTCAGCTTCGACACCCAAACGCGTCTCTTTCCGAGATCGCGCTTAGTTGCGGCTTCGCCGACAGAAGCCACTTCACGCGCGTATTCACCAAGCTCGTGGGCATGAGCCCGCGAGCCTGGAGCAACACGGCCACCGGGTGAACACCGAGGTCGAGCCTTGAGAATGCCGGCCGGCAAGCCGGACGACCCGAGCAGCTTTGCTCGGGCAACTCACTCGGCCATTCCCAAGGGCGCGGTCCCCTAACTTCGGGCGATAGCCAGATCAGTACGGGCTGATCGCCGACTGTGTACAATTCATGCATTTTGTGAACGATCGGCACACGAAACGGCCGTTGAAAGCGAGCGCCCCGACTATTTGCCACACGCGGCCTTTACCTTACCGGGCAAGCAGCCTAACGGCAAAGTCAGGTAATTTGGATCTCCGGCCATGCTCGCAAATTGCCATGCCCACGAGATCGTCGCCTTCGGTCCTTTCAGGCTGTTCGTAGCCGAACGGTTGTTGAAGAGAGGCCACGAGCCGCTATCGATCGGGGGGCGAGCACTCGATCTTCTGATCGTCCTCGCGAAGCGGCCCGGCCAAGTCCTAACTCATAGGGAGCTAAGCATACAGGCATGGCCTGGCGTTGCGGTAGAGGAGGCCAACCTCCGCGTACATGTCGCAACTCTCCGCAAAGTGCTGGGCGATGGCAAGGATGGCGCGCGTTACATCACGAATGTGGCCGGCAGGGGCTATTGCTTTGTCGAATCGGCTCAAAGTCAATCCGATCAGAAGACGGCAGCCGCGACTAGGGCTATCGAGACCCAACGCCTTCCGCCCAGCCTGCAACGAATGATCGGTCGCGATGAAAGCATCAATTCCGTCCGGACGATGATCTTGTCCCATAAATTCGTGAGCATCGTCGGCGCCGGCGGCATGGGCAAGACGACAGTTGCCATCGCCGTCGCTCACGCGATGAAAGCGGATTTCGACGGTCGGGTCTGCTTCGTAGATCTCTCCACCCTGGAAGATGCCTCGCTGGTCATTCCCGCCGTCGCATCGGCCGTAGGCTATCACGTTCAGGCCCAGGGCTCCCTTGCAGCGCTCCTGGCTTTCCTCGCCGAGCACCAGGTCCTTCTTGTCCTCGATAGCTGCGAGCACGTAGTGGATACCGTCGCTGCATTGGCAGAATGCCTCTTCAGGGACGCCCCCTCGGTTCATATCGTCGCTACAAGCCGCGAGCCTTTGCAGGTTCTCGGAGAAAATCTCTACTGGCTCCCGCCACTTGCTCTTCCACCGGGAGAAGCGACCAGCGCCGAGCTATATTCCTTTCCGGCGGTCCAACTTTTTCTGGACCGAGCGGCGGCAGGTGGCTACTCCAAAAACGTTGGGCACGACGATGCCGATATCGTCGCGAGCATTTGCCGTCAACTCGATGGCATCCCCTTGGCTATCGAGTTGATAGCTGGACAAGTGAGCAAGTACGGCATTCGGGGAGTTTCCGGACTGATCAGCGACAGGTTGGCGCTCTCTTGGCGGGGGCGTCGGAGTACGTCTCGACATCAGACGCTGAGGGCGACCTTCGACTGGAGCTACAATCTCTTGTCGGAGGACGAAATGAACGTCCTCTGCAGGCTCTCGCTCTTCGTCGGCCCATTTACCCTCCACGCTGCACAATCTGTAGCTGCGGAGCCCGACGAAGCACCACCGCACTTCATCGGCACAGTTACCAAGCTGGTCGACAAATCGCTCCTATTGGCCTGCAACGGCGATGACCTGGGATCCTACCGTCTCCTGCACACGACCCGAGCCTATGCCGCCCTGAAGCTGCCGGGACGCGAGGATGAACGCACGATCGCGACCCGCCACGCGAACTATTTCGCACAGAGCCTAGCGGCGATCCGCCCCGACTTCTCCCAAAGTCACCTCAACCAGAACCACGCCAAGCAGATAGGAGACATAAGAGCGGCCTTGGAATGGAGCTTCTCGCCGTCGGGCGATCCATCAATCGGGGTAGCGCTCGCGGTCTGCGCCGCCCCCCTTTTCCTGAACTCACTGCTGAGCGACTGCGCCTATTGGTGCCGAAAGGCCATCTCTGCGCTCGACGACACAACTAGGGGAACCCAAAGCGAACTTACGCTCCAGACTTCGCTCGCCATGTCTTCCATGTTCGCTCAAGGCGACAGCGGAGAGGCCGATCGGGCGATCGAACGCGGAATCGCCTTAGCCGAGGCGCTTCGGAACACCGACCAGTTGCTGCATTTGCTCGCCGGCCGAAATCTCTTTCGCACTAGAGCCGGAGATTTCGCAGGAGCGCGTGTCGCCGCGGAACGAATTCTCCGCCGCGGCGAACGAATTCCCCGGGGCGCGAGAGAAAGCGGTAGCCGATTGGATGCAGGGAAACAGCCAGCATCTTATCGGAAACCAGGCCGACGCGCAGCGGCTCTTCGAAATTGGCTTCGAACGCGCCGCCGCCACCGGATTGAGCGACAGCCGCTACTTTTGCATCGACCACGAGCTATGGGCCCGTATCGGCCTTTCCAGAACTCTATGGTTGCGAGGATTCCCGGTCAGCGCAGCGAATTTCTCGCAGCGCGGCATCGATTTCGCCCGCCGAGACGGACATCCGATCACGCTGTGTAGATGCCTGCTATTTGGCGTCGAGGTCTTTCTTTGGCGTGGCGACGAGGAGCTTGCCGAAAAGCTCATCGGTGAATTGATGTCTGTCGCGGAAAACTATTCGTTGGTCTTTTATTCCGCGACCGGCCTCGCCAGATCGGGTGAACTTCTGGTCGCACAGAACAAAGCATCCGCCGGTATCAAGCATCTTCGTCGCGCGCACGCGATTCTGACCGCCGAACGCAATCATGTCCTGGCCCCGGCGATTTCTCGCGCTCTGACCGAGGGGTTACTCCAGCAAGGGCGCCCGCAGGAGGCACTCGATGTGATCGACGCCGCCGTGGCCAACGCTGAGCGCGGTAGCGGAACATTCGAGCTCCCCGATCTACTCCGGACCAAAGCCAAAGCCCTGATGGTGTTGTCGCCCGAAGATCGGACAACAGCGGAAACGCTTCTGATGGCCTCCCTCGATCGGGGTCGAAAGCAATCCTCGCTGGCTTGGGAATTGCGCTCGGCGATTTCGCTATGTCATTTGTTGAGCGAACACGGGCGCGCGGAAGAAGCGCGCAGCCTTTTGTCGAACATCTACGGACGATTCACGGAGGGGTTCGAGACGGCCGATCTGCGGGCCGCTCGCACGATCCTATCCGGATAGGTTTGCCTTTGGTGATCCTCGAATTCAAGTCGGAAGCTCACCAAGCGAGGCTCTCATGTTCTTCTCGGCGCCGTTTCGCCGAGGCGAGGCGAAGACGCTCTGTTCGGCCGCAAAGGGCGGCAAACAACGCGCTCTTCAAGGAGTAAACGTTTGCTATGCCGAACGACGAGCCCAGGGCTGAAGCTGAGCTGAGCAACGCCGTCCCGGTGTCCGTCATGGACGGTCTCCGCGCGGGCGACGTTCTCTGTTTCGGGCCCTTCAGGTTTTCCCTCGCCGCACGACAACTCAAGCGAGACGACAAATCAATAGCCATCGGCGGCCGCGCGCTCGATGTCTTGATTACGCTGCTGAGACACGCAGGTGAAGTGGTCACAAACAAGGAGCTGGTGGCGCGCGTCTGGCCCGACGTAATCGTCGAGGAAGCGAATCTTCGCGTGCACATCGCCGCGCTTCGCAAGGTACTCGGCGACGGCGTCGACGGCGCCCGATACATATCGAACGTCGCCGGACGCGGATACTGCTTCGTGTCCGAGGTCACGCGTGCGGACGCAATCCAAGTTCCATCCACAGGCGCCTCGGCCGCCCCCTCGCGTGCAATTCAAAGACTACCCGCTCTTCCGACCAGGGTGGTCGGGCGGGATGATTCCGTTGCGATACTTCTCGGCAAGTTGACGACCTGCCGCCTCGTCACCATCGTCGGTCCGGGCGGCGTCGGAAAAACCACGGTCGCGGCCGCCGTGGCCCACGCGCTAATTGAACGCTTCCAAGGTTCCGTTTTCTTTGTCGACCTAAGTGTCCTCGCAGATCCGTATTTGGTGCCCACCGCAGTCGCCACCGCGCTTGGCTTCATGATCACCTTGAACGATCCGCTGCTCAGCCTGATCGGCGGCCTACGGGATAAGCGAGTTCTTCTCATATTGGACAATTGCGAGCATCTCGTCGATGCGGCGGCCCAGCTCGGCGAACGGATATTGAGCGAGGCGCCGCAGACCCACATCCTTGCGACGAGCCGCGAGGCACTGCGGGCCGAGGGCGAGCATATCCACCTGTTGTATTCACTCGATACTCCGCCGGACCGTGCCGACTTGCCGGCCCTGGAAGCCCTCAAATTCCCGGCCGTACAGCTCTTCATGGAACGTGCCGTCGCTGGCGGCCACCGCTCCGAGCTCTCCAACTCCGAGGCCCCGGTCGTCGCCAACATCTGCCGCCGCCTCGACGGTATCGCCCTCGCGATCGAGCTCGCGGCAAGTCGCGTCGGTTCACTTGGGATCGGCGGGACGGCAGAATTGCTGGAAAACAGGTTCAGGGGCGTCTGGAATGCGCGACGGACGGCCTTGCCGAGGCACCAGACGCTCCAATCGATGCTCGACTGGAGCTACAACCTACTCTCAGAACCCGAAAAGAGTGTGTTTTGCAGGCTATCCGTCTTCGCCGGCGAATTCACGGTCGACGCAGCCTGCGACGTTGCTGCCGACGACCTGCTCGACGGTGAAGAGCATCACGGAGGCCATTGCCGCTCTCGTGGCGAAATCCCTGATTTCGACAGCGCAGCTAGGACGATCGATCTACCACCGGCTTCTCGACACGACGCGGGCCTATGCCCTTCAAAAGCTCGCGGACCGCGGAGAGACCGCGCGGCTCGCGCAGCGGCATGCAGAGGCATTTCGTAGACATCTTCACGATGACCACCTCTTGGGAGCCGGAAACGACGAACACTATCTGACGCAGATCGGTAACGTGCGCGCAGCTCTCGATTGGGCGCTTTCCGGCGCGACCGATCGGCTGATGGCGGTCGAACTAGCCGCTCGCGCCGCTCCATTGCTGATCCGCCTCTCCTCGCTCGACGAGTGCCGAAATTATTGTGAGCGAGCTCTCGTCCTGATCGACGATGCCTCTCGCGGTACGCGATGGGAAATGATTTTGCAGAAGGCGCTGGCGCTTTCTTCGATGTTCACCAAGGGCAATAGCGGCGAAGTCAGATCCGCTATCGCGCGAGGGCTCGAGCTTGCCGAACAATGGGACGACGGCCCTCACCAATTCGAGCTTCTGGCCGGTCTGAACATCTTCCTCACACGTATCGGGGATTTCCAGGGAGCCCTCGACGTCGCGCTGCGGGCGATGCCCATCGCGCAGGCGGAGAAGACCGCCGCCACTCTCGTTACCGCCGAGTGGATGGTCGGCGTCTCACATCATCTCGTCGGAAACCAGGAGGCCGCCCAGTATCATTGCGAAAACGGCATGGTCCAAGCGGCATCGCTTGGGGTGCCGGCGCCCAGGTTTTTCGGGTACGACCATCGCGTCCGTGCGCTGGTCGCACTGGCACGAGCCCTGTGGCTTCGGGGAAACTCCAGTCAAGCGCTCAAAACCGCGCAGCAAGCCATCGACGAGGCTGCCGAGAAGGACGAACCGGTTTCGATCTGCATATCGTTGATCTATTCGTCGCCCGTCTTCCGCTGGATCGGCGATCTCGAGCGCTCCGACCGTCTGGTCGATCGGCTCGTAGAGAACGCGGAGCGATATTCGCTGGCGCCTTACGGAGCCGTCGGCATCGCACTGAAGGGCGAGCTCGCATTGGCGAGAGGCGAAACGGAAACCGGGCTTCGATTGTTGCGGGAGGCGCTCGAAGTTTTATACGCGGATCAGCACAATGTTCTGCTAACCGTCTTCACTGCTTCCCTCGCCGAGGGTCTACTCAAGACCGGCCAATTGGAGGAGGCCCTCCTCACCATCAACGGAGCGATCAACCGAGCGAAAGGATTCGGGTCGACGTTCGACATGGCCGAACTGTTGCGCCTGAAGGCCGAAGTGCTCACCAGCATGCCGCAGAGAGACCGAAAGGAAGTGGTGAACCTTCTGAAGGAGTCCATGAAGATCGCGCACGAGCAATCCGCCGCTGTCTACGAGCTACGTTCCGCCACGAGCCTGGCGCGATTGCTGTCGGAGGGCGGCCGGCACAACGAAGCCAGAGATGTCCTGAGCCCCATCCACGATCGCCTCAAAGACGACGTCGAGACGTCAGATCTCAGTGCCGCGAGCGAAATGCTTGCTACCCTGAGTCGACCAATTTCCTAAACACTCGGACCGAGCGGTCTTCCGCTGTCGGCGTTCGACAATTTGCGACAGCCTTGGCTCACCGAAGAACAAGGCTTCCGGTATTGCCGCGCGTCTTCCTGCACGTCGAGACAAAATTTTACATGATCTTACGAGGTTAAACTCGCTCAGGTCACGAGATCGCGTCAAGCTCACGTTGCGTACTCTCAGATGGCGAGTTTGCGCCACGCATTCGGAGCGGTAAAAAGGAGGATCAAATGTCTCGTATCTCCGTTCCCGATATTGACTGCGCAACCGGGCGGACGGCCGAGCTGTACGGTCAAATCAGAGCGGCCGTCGGCAACGTACCAAACGCCTTCGCTGCGATCGGGGCTCACGGACCGGCAGCCCTGAGAATGATGCTCGCGGCCGATACCGTGCTCGGCGCCGGGACGCTTACAAAGCGCGATCAGGCGACGATCAAGCTTGTCGTCAGCTGTATCGCCGGATCCGACTACTGCGTGGCGGCGCATAACTTACTCGGAACGCTCGCCGGATTGAAGCCAGAGGCGCTGCGGCAGATCCGAGAGGGCAGCCCGACTGGCGACGTCAAACGCGATGCGCTGATACGGTTCGTCCGCACAATTGCGAGGAAACGCGGCACCATCAGCGAAGAGGAGTTCGTTGCGATCAAAAGCGCGGGCTACACCGACGCCCAACTCGTGGATATAAGCCTCGCTTTCGCGATAACCGTGTTCACCAGCGTGTTCAACCGCATCAACGATACAGCAATCGATTTCCCTGCGGTCGTAGAGCGCGATCTCGTTCACTGACGAGAGGAAGTAGGCGCATGAGATCCTCCCAGACTGGCCGCCCTCTCCCCCAGAGGGCGGCGCCTTTTTCCGTAACGCCTTAGGGGCCTATCCTCGTCCGGAGGCGAGGTATCGCAGCAGCACCTCAAGATGCGGCGCGACGATGAGCGCGACGCTCGCCACGGCGCTTCCCGTGATGGCGTAGACAAGCAGAGCTTCCTTCACGGCTGCAGACAGGGCCTGAGCCGCCTCAAGCGCGACGGCTTTCGGCTGCCACGAGCGACGAGCATCGGGTCTCACGCTTCGGACGGACGTTACGATCGAGCGCTGATAGGTGGTCATCGCTTCTCTCCATGACGAGCTCGGATGCAGACACAGATGGCCAATTCCCGAGCGGCATGGCAGACAGGGCGGAGCAATATCGCTCATTCCTACGGAGAATAGGATGGATCGCCTAGCATCGATGGAGACCTTTGTGCGGGTGGTGGAGACAGGATCCTTCTCCGGGGCGGCCCGGCAGCTTCGGGTGGGCCAGCCGGCCGTATCGAAGTCGATTGCGCAGCTTGAGGACTATCTCGGGGTCAAGCTGCTGACGCGATCGACCCGGGGACTCACTCCGACGGAAGCAGGTCTAGGCTATCTGGAGCGCGCCAGGCGGGCGCTGGAAGAAGCGGCTGAGGCAGAGCTTGCGGCGCGGGGCGCCAGCGCGGGACTAAAGGGACGCCTGCGCGTCTGCGCGGCCGTTACTTTCGCCCGGATCCATCTCATTCCGATACTACCGAGGTTCTTGGCGCAACATCCGGACCTGGAGCTGGAGGTCGTCCTGGACGACCGTCAGATCGATCTGGTCCAGGAGGGCATAGACGTGGCGCTACGGATGGGAAAGATGATGGACTCGTCGCTGACAGCCCGCCGTGTTGCGCGGTGCAAGCGGTACGTACTGGGCACGCCCGCTTACTTCGATCGCGCGGGCACGCCGTCGACGCCGAGTGAACTCAGCCATCATCAGAGCATAATTTACCTCCGGGAAGGTAGCGTTTGGTCATTCCAACGTGAAAGCACGGAGCTGGCCGTAACCGTTCAGAGCCGGCTGCGGGTGACCGCTGCGGAAGGCGTCAGAGCCGCGGTGCTCGCGGATGCAGGACTAGCCATTGCTTCCGAGTGGATGTTCAGCCCCGAACTCCGGTCGGGCGCGGTCCGCGCCGTCCTCTTGGAATGGAGCCTGCCACCGGTCGACCTATGGGCCGTGCTTCCGACCGGGCGCGCCGCGACCGCAAAGGCTAGGGCGTTCGTGGATTTCTTCGAGCGCACGTTCACCTCGTAGCCGGGAGCGGCCGCACTCTTCGCATCGTTCTGCTGCCCTCCCGGATCGTGATCCGGTCGCCCCGACCATATTGTCGTCGGATTAGACAGGCCTCAGAACGCTTCGCGCGAGAATCTCGACCGAAACACCTCCCCGGTCTCCGGACGCGCCATAGCCCCCTTTCATATCCGAGAACGGCCCCTCCGGATCCTGGGTCGCCCGAGCCCGCTTCGGAGCGCGCAATGCCGTCTCCGGCGGCCGCCCTGAGAGCATTCTCACGTGTGAGTTGAATGAGCATATTTATGGGTTATCTCGGCATTCATCATCTCACAAAAATCCGTAGGGTGACATTCAAGGGAATTGCTCATCCCGAGCTTCCCGCAAAGGAGTGTCGCCATGCCCCGCCCCGTTACCCTGAATAGCTCGGTCCGCGCTGTCGCCGTCGCCGCCGCACTTGCCGGCCTGCTCTCGTCGGCGAACGCTACCCCTCGACAAGTTGACACTGCAGTATTTCCCGAACTGCCGGCGGCCGCCGTCCAGGATCATAGGCCGATCTTGTTGACGTCGAGCACGCCATGGATCGCTCCGGTCGGTCACCGCCAACCGGGCAAGGCAGATGTCCCGCAGCACGAAGCGGTTTCGGACTGGGAGCGCCAGCAAATCCAGGAATATCGCGAGCTGGACGCCAAGCTGGTGATCTGCAGGGGCTGCTAACGCCGACCGGCATCGATCATTCCGCGATGGAATAAGCTCTAGTCTGGCGACCCGGCTACCTCGTGAGACGGTCTCCTCTATTTTCCTCGCGTGGGTTCAACGAAACGGGCGGCTCCGCCGTCCCCCGCAAGCAAAAAGGAGACCGTCATGTCGCTGCAAGCCAAGCTCGACGCTTTCAGAGCTGAATTCCAGGCTGGAAAGCCTCCCGCGTTGATCGAGACGATGCATCGCGCCACCGCCGAACTAATCGAGTCGGGAGCCGCGCGCCTTGCCAAGAAGGCCGGCGATATGGCCCCGTCCTTCTCGCTGAAGGATCCTGAAGGGAACGTCGTCAACTCGGCGGACTTGTTGAAGCGCGGCCCGTTGGTCCTGAGCTTCTACCGCGGCGTCTGGTGCCCGTACTGCAACATGGAGCTACAGGCGCTCGAAGCCTTCAAGCCCGAATTCGACAAGTATGGCGCCTCGCTGATTGCGATCTCGCCACAGACCGCTCCCAATAGCCGTAAATCGGTGCGTCAGAACAAGCTCTCCTTTCCGATCCTGTCAGACGTGAAGGGCAACGTGGGCTCAGCGTTCGGGCTGCGCTTCCACCTGCCGGATTATCTGGTCGAGCTCTACAAGCAGTTCAAGAACGATCTGCCGACATTCAACGACGATCCCAGTTGGACCTTGCCGATGCCAGCCCGTTACGTCATCGGCCAGGACGGCGTGATCCTCTACTCCGAAGTGAATCCGGACTACACCCGCCGGCCCGAGCCCAGCGACATGATCCCAGTCCTGCAGCACGCAGCCTCCGTCAAGGCTTGACGGTGTATGAGGCGGCCGATGGGGCGCGAACCGCTACCGACCATCGGCCGTTGTCATCTTCGTTCAAATTCCCAAAGGATACTCCGATGTCCAAATTGTTCACCTCCACCAGGGTCGGTCCCTACGAACTGTCCCATCGCGTCGTCATGGCTCCCCTAACACGGATGCGATCCGATCCGGGTAACATTCCGAACGAGCTGATGGTCAAATACTACACCCAGCGCGCATCCGAAGGCGGCCTGATCATCTCCGAGGCGACGCCTGTCTCGATCCGCGGCTATGGATATGCCGGTGCACCAGGCATCTACTCGGACACCCAGATAGCAGGATGGCAGCGCGTCACCGACGCGGTCCATTCCGAGGGTGGCCGCATCTTCCAGCAATTGTGGCACGTCGGCCGGCAATCGCATGTCGACCTGCAGCCGCACGGAGATGCGCCGGTCGCGCCGTCCGCGATCGCGGCAGAGGGCTACGCGTACACCAAACGCGGCGAAGCATCTTTCTCGGTGCCGCGCGCCCTTGAGCTGGATGAGATCCCCACCATCGTCGAGGAGTTTCGGTCGAGCGCCGAACGGTCGCTACGGGCGGGGTTCGATGGTGTCGAAATCCACGGTGCAAACGGCTACCTGCCGGATCAATTTCTGCAGGACGGGACGAACAAGCGCACCGATGAGTACGGCGGTCCGATCGAGAACCGCGCGCGTTTTCTGCTTGAGGTGACGCAGGCCGCGATTTCGGTCTGGGGGCCCGATCGCGTCGGCGTGCGCCTCTCTCCGAGCAGCACCTATGGATCCATGTCGGACAGCGATCCACGGGCGACCTTTGGGTATGTGGCGACCGAGCTTGACCGCCTGGGGATCGCTTATCTCCACGTCGTCGAGCCGCGCATCAAAGGCACCGAGGACGTCACGCACGACGAGGCCGCGATCGGCGCCCAGCATCTGCGCAAGAAGTTCTCACGGACGTTGATCGCCGCTGGCGGTTTCACCCCTGCTACGGCCGAGGCCGCCGTCACCTTCGGCGATGCCGATCTCGTCGCCTTCGGCCGCCACTTCATCGCGAATCCGGATCTGCCGGAGCGCATTCGGAAAGGATTGCCGCTCACCCGCTACGACCGGTCGACCTTCTACGGCGGCGACGCGCGAGGCTACACGGACTACCCGGTCGCAGAAGATGCGGTCGCTGCCTAGGCGCTGGCACTCCCCGATACCGGAAGGCGCCGCCGGCGAGCTTACCGCTCGCCGGCGATTGCGCCACAGACACACCTAGACGCCGCATGCTCAGACCAGCCGAACGGCGGGTTAGACAGACGCGAATACTTTTTTTAAACATCAGTTCGGCGGCGGTGGCAGTACCTCGGCAATCGTCACGCTCCGCTTGGCTGCAATGGATCGCGATACGGCGCTCATAACCGCTATGTTTTCCAGTATCTGCTGCTCCGTGAACGGATAGAACGCTTCGCCCTCGATCGAAAGTGCGAACCTTTCCAAGTTGGCCCGCACCGAATCCCTGCTGGAAAGCTCCGCGACCGACGGCGCCCCACTCCGCGATTGCACCGTCAGCGTGCTCGGACCGGCTTCATCCGGATGGGACGAGTCACGGACTTCCGCCCACCCTTCGCTACCGAAAACCGCCAAGCGGGAGTAGAAAGGGGTCGCGAGCACTGTGTTCAGGTAGCCAGTCGCCTCGGAGGCGAAGCCGAAATGGACCGATAGCGTGTCCGCGTAACCCGTGTTCGACATGCGTCTCGCCGGAAATGCCGTCACCGTCTTGATCGGTCCGACCAGGTCCAGAAATAGGTCCGTCAGATGAATGCCCGTCGCCGTCATCGCGAGCGGTATTTCACCCTGATTTCTCACTCGCCAATTGTCACCCGCGATACCACGCAGCTTGTCGTGACTAAACGAAGCTTCGACGTGCAAGATGGTCCCGAGGGATCCCTCAACCAGCAATCTGCGCAGTTCCTCCACTGCCGGCTCGAACCGGCGTTCGTGGCCGACGCCAAAGCGGACGCCGGCCACGCGGCAGGCCTCGAGCGACTTTGAGACTTCCGCCACGGAAAGTCCGACCGGTTTTTCGCAGAAGACGTGCTTACCCGCGCTGGCCGCGGCCTCGATCTGTCGCGCGTGTTGGTCATGGGGCGTCGCGAGGATCACGAAGTCGATTGACCGGTCCCCGAGGACGCCGGCGAAGTCGGTAGTAAAGGCCACATCGAATTTTTGCACATGCTCCCGATGCCCCTCGCGGCTTCCGACCGCGTAGGCGATGCGAACGACATCGGAGCCCGTCATCTGCCGCAGGATGTGCTGGCCCCACCATCCCAGTCCGACTATGGCCGCGTTTTTCGGGCGAATTCGCGTAGTCAACGAACTCATCCCCGAAACTCCATGACGTAGAGCCCGCCATTGTAATCGGTGCTGTAGACTATGCCCGTCGAGTTGACGAAGACATCCGCCGACTGGATAACTTTCTGCCGGCCCGGACGGCTATCGACCAGCTTGGCCGGGGCGGGTGGGACCAAGGCCCCGACTTCGCGGGGCGCGTAGCGATCGCGGATGTCGAAGACCCGAACACCCGCGTTCTGGTACGTCGTGAAGATGAGTTCCGAGCTGACGAAACTGCCTGGCCGGTTCTCATGCAGATTGTGCGGACCGAAATGCCCCGGCTTGGCCTTGTAATCAATATCCGAGGGAGACTTGAAGGTCGAAATGCTCACCGGGTTGGACGGCTCGCGGATATCGAACAGCCATATCAGCTTCTCGCCATCCTCCTGGTGGTCCAGCACAGCCTCGTCGAGCACCACCAGCAAATCGCGATCCGGCAGCGGCAGGCAGTTATGCGTACCACCGCCGAACGGCGGCGACCAATTCTTGTGAGCAAGGAGCCTGGGTTCGGTTCGATTCTTGACGTCCAGGATCACCATCCCGGCGTCTCGCCAGGCGAGATAAGCCGTATCGCCGTGGACGATGGGATGGTGCAAGCCTTGCCTGCGCGAGGGATCCGAGACACTCGCCTCGCCTGCCGCGGCGTTCATGCCGGGCAGCCAGTACCGCCCGACTTCTTTGGGGCGGGTCGGATCGCTCATATCGATCGTGATGAAGATGTAGTCGGTGAAACCGTCGATCAGGGCCGAAGCGTAGGCCCAGCGTCCGCCAGTGTACCATAGACGGTGAATGCCACCGCCCCCGATCGGCATAAACCCGATCTCGCGCGGCGCTTCGCCTCTCGAGATGTCGTAAACGGCAAGACCTGCCCGCCAATCACGTGCCCTCCGGCCTATGTCGGCCGTCCCCACCTTCCTGCCGAGTTCGCCCTTGTAGTAGGCCTTCTCGTCCTGAAACTCGGCAGCGGCGAACATGTCCTTGGCATTGATGACAAGGAGCAGATCATCGTGCGTCTGGAGATGAATGTTCCAGGTGTTTTGAGCGGCAGCGACATATTGCACCGCCTTCGGCCGCGCGGGATCTCTGACATCCACAACGCTGAACCCCTTCGAGAACATATGGCCGATATACGCAAAGCCACGGTGCACCATGAGCTGGACGCCGTCCGGACGGCCGCCCTGATCGCAGTGCCCGATAAGCCGCATGTTGCGCGCCAATTCGGGGACCGGAATATCTTGACTACTCATGTGATGGATCGAGCCTCCTAGGCTGAACGAAGAAAAGCTGACGACGCAGTGTGCTTAAGAATGCCCGGGATGCTGTGAAACTCGCGCCAATGCGCGTCGTCGGCCCTGCCTTCTGGTGACGCATGATCAAGCATGTATTCTCCCAGGGAGCGTCCCTGGGCCACAGCCTTTCCGGCGATCGGCAAGCGCTCGCGCTCGAAATTCGCAAGGCCTTCGCGCAAGTCCGCGTGGCCCGCGAGCGAATCCGCGAGGACCTCCGCATCCGTGCCGGCCTTGGCGATACCCATGCCGACGTGAGGCCGGGCCACTGCGGCGGCATCGCCGACCAGTGCGACGCGACCAAATACCATCTTCTCGACCAACAGATCGTAGATCGGCGTGAAGAAGGGTTTGGGGACACAGAACAGAATATCGCGCATCGGCGGAGGCAGGAAATCGCGCGCGTCTTCCTTCAGGCGTGCGATGACGTCGGCCCGGACCTTCGGCGGGGGGATCGACAAGGTGTGGTACACGCCGTCCACGTCGACCAGCATATCGTCCAAAGCAGTCTGATCTACGGGGCGATACCAGACCCAATTCCACCGCCGATGACCCGGACGCAGATCGTTTTCAGGTCCGGCAATGGGGTAACCGATGTTCTTGTTGCAGGGCGGCAGGAAGAACGCGAACTTGTCGAAGATTGCCGCGTGCGCTTCCTTCGGAATGTCAGCTTCGTCGGCGAGACCGCGCCAGACGACGTAACCCGCATAGATCGGCTGGATCGCCGGGGCGAACATATTACGCACGACCGAACGGAATCCGTCGGCACCGACCAATAGATCGCCGGTCACGCGTTCGCCGTTCTCGAAGATCGCCGTCACGGAATCGGCATCCTGCTCGATGGCTTTCAGGTTGTAGCCGAGGTGATGCGAGCCCTGCGCTATCGTGGCTCGCATGATCTGATGGAGCCGATCCCAGGAAGTGACGATCTGTTCGTAAGGTAGCCGTTCAATTACTTTGCCCTGCGAATCCAAGGCAACTCGCTCGTGTATGGTGACGCCCAGGTCTCTCAGTTGCGCGCCGCTTCGCTCCAGCGACTGTATGAGGTCGGGATGGGTGACGATTCCGGCCCCGCGCCCCCGAAGTTCGACATCGCTTCGCTCGTACACATCGGTCTGCCAACCGGCCTTTCGCAGAAGGGAAGCTGCGAAAAGACCCGACAACGAGCCGCCGATCACGATCGCGCGGCGTGAAGATGAAGCACCGTTCGTCTTTGTCATCGCCAAACTCCTCTCAATCTTTCCGCATTTTGGAGAAATCGTACTGGCTCATCAGCACGACTCCGAGCAACGGTGGTCCCACGACCACCAGAAGCGAAGCGGTCGACCATCCGGCGACCTCCACCAGCTTGCCGAAGAGCCAGCCGGCGAATGGCCCGGGCAGGTAGAAGGCCGCGAGAGCTACGGCCCCGGCATAGCCGATCTGGTTCGGGTCGACGCTACGCTGGACGACCGACATGAACCGCGTGAAGAGAAATCCGCTCATCGTAAGGCCGAACACGAGCGACAGCAGCAAATGGAGTTCTGAACTGCGGCACGCCATCGAACAGTACGTAGCCGGCCATCGCCATCAGCAGCAAGCCACCGATGATGCTCTTGTTGCTGATCTTGTCACCCAACCAACCGCCGAAAATGCCAAGCATCGCCCCGATGCCGTACATACCGAGGGCCGCTCCGGCATCTACCACGGAAAAGCCGAGCACCGTGTGGGCGTAACTCGCGTATAGCGCCGAATAGGAGAAGAACGAGAACCCGACGAGCCCGAAGGACACGGCACTCAGCATCAGATTCCGCGTCCAGATCGACGCGATCCGTATTTCGGCGGTCCTTGCGAGCGACGGAGCCGGGCCGGCGTCAGTGAACTCCAACGGAATGACCACCGCAGCGACGATGGCATTCGCGATCCCGGCCACTCCGTAAGCGTAGAATGACACCGACCAGGAGCCGGCCCAGCTCTCAAGCCGCGTGCCGAGGACCGGCCCTATGAAGGCACCCAACCCGAAGAACGTCTGCATCGCTCCCATAGCCGCTCCGCGCCGAGCGCCGAAATAGGCTCCCATGCAAGCAAAGACGGCCCCCACCTGCAGCGCCTCTCCGACGCCGGTGAGCGCCCGCAAAGCCGTGAGACTGAAGAAGCCGGTGGCAAGCGGCGTCAGCAGAGTGAACAGCGAGTAGCAGACGAGACCGCCCAGCAGAACGTATCGCCGTCCGAACCTGGCCATGAACCAGCCGCTCAAGGCTGCGAAGATCGCGACATTGACCGTGAAGACGGTGCTTACGAAGCCCGCCTGGGGGAGAGTTAGGTTGTAGTCGGAGCGAATGCTGCCCAACAGCGCCGGAAAGACCTGCCGGTCCATGGCGTTGAACATGTACGAGACGCCCAGGAGCAGGACCAGGCCGATCGCCTGTCGCGTACTCGACACCCTGGCATTCGATTCCATTATCGCCGAAGATAAGGCGTCGTCTGTCATCATCGTTTCGTTCCTCCACATTTCTCGTTTTTGGATTTTATTGTTCGACCGGCATTTCGAATTGCAGCAAAGCGAGTTCCTTCAGAAGGTCGGCTTCGGCCGGCTGACTGAGGGGCGTGAGAGGCGGACGCACGAACTTCCAGGCCGAATGACCGGTGTAGTGCGCCAATGCGCTTTTCATGGCCGGGATCAATTCGAACGACTGAAGAGTCCGCCGCACGTCGTCCACCCTCGCCTGCAGCGCTCGCGTTTCATGGCTCGGCCGATTGGCGTTGAGTGCGCTGAAAAGACCGCTGATCGCCGCCGGATTGATGTTCACCGTCGCGCTGATGCAACCGGCGGCGCCGATCGAGATCGCATCCGACAGGAACACCTCACTCGCTGGAAACACGTCGAAGCCTTCCTTCGCGAAGTTCTCGATCATCGCCTTCGAATTGGCCCAGTCTCCGGAAGAATCCTTCGCGCCCGCTATCGCACGCGGATAACGCTTGAGCAGCCGCTCGATGAGCGAGAGCGTGATCGGCACCTGGGTCAGTTGCGGGATATGATAGAGATAGATCGCCAGGCTCGGATCGGCCACGGCATCGATGACCTCCGCGTAGTAGGAAAAGACACCCTCCTCCGAGACATTCTTGAAATAGAAGGGCGGCAGCATCAGAACTCCTGACGCGCCGTTCTGCACGGCGTGCCTCGTCAGGCGGACGGCGTCCTTGATGGAGCAGGCGCCCGTTCCCGGCATCAACCTGTCGGCCGGAATGCCGGCATCGAGCAAGCCGTCGGTCAGGGCTATTCGTTCTTCGGTGCTGAGCGAAGCGGCTTCGGAATTCGTGCCGAAGATCGCCAAGCCTGCTCCGTTGTCGAGCAACCAGCGGCAGTGGCCGAGGAAAGCGGAAAAGTCAGGCTCGCGCTCCTGATCGAACGGAGTAAGCACCGGCGCGAGAGCGCCGCGGATTTGTTTTCCTAGTCTCGACACGGCTTCTTCCTCCTTCATTCAGAAAGCATTCTCGGTAGTCTCGGCGCGACGGCTTTGCCTTGCCGCGGACTCTCGATCGCGACATCGCTTCGCGGCAGCCCCATGGCCAGAACCTGGGCCAGATGCATGGTGGCCCGCCCGGTTGTGTGCTTGACCTGCTCACGGCAACTGAAGCCGTTCGTCAGGATCACCGTGTCGGCAGGCTGCTTGCGGATCTCGGGCGCCAAAGCCAATTCGGCCACATCGCGCGAGAGCCCGGCATGGTTCGGATTGAAGCCGAACGAACCGGCCATTCCGCAGCATCCACTATCGAGCCATGTCGTGCGCGCGCCGGCTCTCTCGAGCATCGCGACGTCGCCTCTATTGCCGAACAGCGACTTCTGGTGACAATGAGTGTGAACGAGCACGTCGACGTGCAGCGCGGGCGGCTTGTACTCGTGCGCGAGCAAGAAATCGCCCAACAGGAAAACGCTGCTCGAGATGCGCTGGGCCCGGGAATCGTCCGGGAACAATTTTGGAAATTCGTCCTTGAACACGGACAGGCATCCGGGCTCGAGACCTACGATGGCGACGGGTCGTTCGCGTTCCGCTTCCAGCATCGGCGAGAGAACGTCGATGATCTCCTGGAGCCTGCTCTTTGCCTGCTCAAGGTAACCGAAGTCGTAGAGGGGACGTCCGCAGCACAAACGCCGCGTCGGGAGGATCGGCTCGAAGCCGGCGTCCCGCAGAACTGCCGAGGCTGCCTCCGCGACCTCGGGCTGGAAGTTGTCACAGAACGTGTCCACCCAGAGGATCACCGGTACCCTGCCGCGAGAGGCCGCCTCCCGATCTGCAATGAACGAGCGTCGAAAGCCGACTTCGGCGAATTTCGGCAAGGCCCGGTCGGGCGCAACACCAGCGACCCATTTCGACACGGAGGCCAACAGCGGCGCACTCGTCAAAAAGTTCGTAAGACGCGGCATTGCCGCGGCGAGCGGTGCCCAATCGCCGATGCGACCCATGGACCAGGCCTGGCGAGGCCGCGATTTACTCTCGTAATAATGCGACAGGAATTCGGCTTTGTACGACGCCATGTCGGTGTGCGTCGGACAGTCGCTGCGGCAACCCTTGCAGCTCAGGCAGGTGTCCAGCGCTTCCTTGACGGCTTCGCTCTTCCAGCCATCCCGAACGACGTATCCTTGCAGCATTTCCCATAGGAGCCTGGCCCTGCCGCGCGTCGAGTAGCGCTCCTCACCCGTGGCGCGGAAGCTCGGACACATCGTGCCGCCCTTCGCTGCACGGCACTTCCCCATACCGACGCATCGTTCGACTGCACGTTGAAAGCCGTTCCCTTCCTGGCTACGGAACGTCATATGCGTCGAGATCGGAACGACCTTGTAGTCCGGACCGGAACGCAGGTTCTCGTCGACACGATAGGCATCGACGACCTTGCCGGGATTCAGCAGGCCGTTGGGATCCCAAATCCGCTTGAACCGGCGCATCGCTTCCACCAGTTCGTCGCCGAACATGATCGGAAGGAATTCGCCCTTGGCTTGTCCGTCGCCGTGTTCGCCTGACAACGATCCACCGAATGCGACGACGAGTTCGGCGGCCTCGCGCACGAAGTTCCTGTATTTTTCGACCCCTTGCTTCGATCTGAGATCGAATGTGATGCGGGCGTGAACGCAGCCGTCACCGAAATGGCCGAACAGGGAGGTCCGGTACCCATATCGCGACACGAGGGCATTGAATGCGCGGAGATAGTCGCCCAACCGATGTGGATCGACAGCAGCATCTTCCCAGCCGACCTGCGGGTCGGGGATATCGGGATCGATCGACAACTGCGTCGCAGACGCGCCATTTTCGCGGATCGACCAGATCCGCTGCTGCATGACCGGATCCGTCACGACCTTCGTCGCGGGTTTCGGCCCGTGCGGCCTGGCTCGGAAATAGGCGGCCGCCTTCTCCGCTTGTTCGCTCGCCAGCAACGCCGTATCCGCGCCGAATTCGAGGACGACCCAGGCATCGCCGGCTGGCAACAGATCGATCTCCGCCTGGGCGAGATTGCGCGCCTGCAGGCCGCGGATGATCATCCGGTCGAGACCCTCGATGGCGATCGGGTGAAAGCGCTCGTAGTCAGGCACCGCGTCAGCGGCAAGGTAGATGTCATCGAATCCGAGAATCGGCTGAACCCTGTGGGGTGGACTACTGACGAGATCGACGCGCGCGTTCAAAACAAGCGCGCACGTTCCCTCGGTGCCAACGAGCGCGCGAGCAAGATTGAAACCGTTCTCCGGGAGAAGCTGATCCAGATTGAATCCGGAGACGCGCCGCTTGATCGAAGGAAACCGCTTCCGGATCAGGTCGGCATAGTGATCCCGCAATTCCCTTAGATCGCGATAGATCTGCCCTTTGCGTCCGCCGGCCAGGACGATCGCGTCGATTTCCTCTTCCGTCGTGGGTCCAACCCAGAACCGCTCTCCATCACAGGTCATGATTTCGAGAGCGCTGACGTTCTCCAGCGTCTTGCCGGCCATCACCGAGTGGGCTCCGCAAGAGTTGTTGCCGATCATTCCGCCCAGAGTGCAGCGGCTGTGGGTGGACGGATCCGGCGCAAACGTCAGGCCATGACGCTCTGCTGCGGAGCGCAGCGAGTCACAGACGACGCCGGGCTCGACGAGCGCGGTCTTCGACCCGGGGTCGATCTCCAGAATGTGGTTGCAGGACACCGACAGATCGAAAACCACGGCTTCGTTAACCGTCTGGCCGCTCATCGACGTGCCTGCGCCACGCACCAGCAGCGGCGCCCGATGTTCGTGGCAGATGCGGACCCCCATCACGAACTCATCCAAGGAGCGGGGCACGACCACGCCAATCGGCACTTGCCGATAGTTGGAGGCGTCGGATGCGTAGACAGCCCGGTGCGCAGTATCTAACCGGACTGCCGAGCCGAGCGCGTTACGGAGCGCATCCTGAAGGGAAAGCCAGTTGTTGCTCACACGCCGCCTCGAACCCGCTTGAGGAATTCGACGAGCGCATCCCCGATCTCGTGCGGAGCGTCTTCGGGCACGTAGTGCTTGGCCTCGACCGTGACCACCGTCTGGTTCGGCCACTTGAGGCAGTGCTCCCGGGCGGCTCCGGCCGTGCCGTGGCCCTGCGAGGCGTCGATGAAGAGCTTGGGAAGGCGTGTACTGGCTCCCATCCAGACGCTGTAGCGCTCGACCGCCGCGCTCATGTCGGCCGGCTCTCCATCGAAGGGAATGTCGCGGGGAAAGACCAGCGTCGGCACTCTCGATTCCGGCGTATCGAACGGGGCCGCATAAACCCCCTTCTCCACGTCACTCAACTTTCGGATGGTGCCGTATTCGAACAGCATCTTCTCGACGAAGAAGTTGTCGCGCAGCACAAGACGCGCTCCTTCGAGGCCACGCAGGCGCTTGAAGATCATCTGACGCTCAGGAAGCATATCGGTCCACCGACGGGGGCGGACCATCGCCTCCATGTAGACGATGCCGGAAACGCTATCGGGATAACGAACGATTTGATTGAACCCAAGGGCGGCGCCCCAATCCTGCACCACGAGCACGATGTTCTCGGTCAAGGCCATCTTCTCGAACCAGGCGTCGAGATAGGCGACGTGGTCGAAGAAGCGATACGCGCCCCGCGGTGATTTGCCGGATTGGCCGAAGCCGATCAGATCCGGCGCGAGTACGCGTCCGAACGGCACTGCATATGGGATAACGTTCCGCCACATGTAGGATGAGGTCGGATTGCCATGAAGGAACACGATCGGATCGCCCTGGCCGATATCGACGTAGGCCATCTCGGTACCGAGCACGGACAGTCGCTTCATACCGTACGGGAATGCAGCGCTTATCGCCCGACGCTGCACTGCACTGCCTCGCCCAAGCATAAAACTCCTCCCTAGATTCGTGACTGCGATTCCTTGTTTCCGTCGTTCTCAAACGAACGGAGCGGTGCGTGGCGCAACGTCGGCTTGACTTTCTGCGAACTCAAACTCAAAGTCTTCAGGTTGAACATGAGCTTTATGAATGCACCCACGCCGTCTCACTCCCTCAATGTCGTTGCTGGTGGCGTTCGAAGCGGCTGCCAGGCAGCTCAGCTTCACGCGCGCGGCGAACGAATTGTCGCTCACTCAAAGCGCGGTGAGCAGGCAGGTGGCCGCGCTCGAAGCTCTCCTTGAAATCACCCTCTTCCATCGCGAAGGCCGACAGATCGCCCTCACAGAGGTTGGCGCCATGTATCAGCGCGAGCTCACGGGCGCTCTCCAGCGTATACGTAGCGCCTCGTTGCAAGCCATGGCGTTCAGGGCAGGTCGAGGATCTTTGCATCTCGCAACGCTGCCGACTTTCGCGAGCAAGTGGCTTATGCCGCGCCTGAAGGATTTCTACAGACGGCATCCCGACATATTGGTGCATATCCATTCGCGGATTGGGCATTTCGATCTGGAGCTTGCAGGCATGGATGCGGTGATCAGCGTCGGGGATGGGCACTGGCGCGGGCTGACATCTCATCTTTTGATGGGGGAAGAGCTCCTTCCGGTCATCAGCCCGGCGCTCGCCGAATCCAAGCCAATCGCAACGCCAGTAGACCTTGCGCGGCACCTTCTGCTCGTCGTAACGGGCCGACCGTTGGTCTGGCGACAGTGGTTTCATCAGCACGATCTTCCGGATGCGGCGATGCGACTTGGCCCGCAGTACGAGCTCACGTCACATCTGGTTCAAGCCGTGGCGGCCGGACTTGGCGTCGGACTCGTCCCGAGTTGTCTCGTTGAAGACGAGTTGCGCGATGGCTCATTGAGGCTCGCTATCGCCTCTCCATTGCAAACCGGCCTCGGTTATTATCTCTTCGTCCCTCCTCTGAAGGCCGACCTGCCGCACATGTCTGCGTTCAAGTCATGGCTGATGGAAGCGAGGTCCGAACCTTCTTCGTGAATTGCCCGCCCCGAACACTAGCTCAAACGGTTAGAGCGCATCCATTCCCAGTTGGAATAAGTCTTATTGCGCGATCCGACGAACCAACATTTTCGATGTGACGAGTTTTGCCCTCACCCGCTTCAGAAGGCGTTGGGCCCTTATTCTTCGCCGGTCAGGGCGAACACCAAGCTCCGAATGATAGGCGCGGCGAAAATCACGACCGGCAGCATGACCAGCCAAGAGAAAAGCCATGACTGAACCCAGTGCGTCAAAATGTGCCCTGAGTGTATGAGCGGATAGCTGGCGATGGCCGCGGCAATCGCGCAGGTCAAACCCGATTGCAACGTCCCATAGACGAAATGGCTATATTTTCGCGGGATGCTCGGCATGCTTACCTCAAGATTTAGCACCTTGGCAGATGCCCTGGGAGTTTAGCGCGAGTTCAGGAATTGAGTGCGCGCTAATAAACCGCGAGGAGATCGGCATAGACGGGTAGCGAAGCCACCGAACTAATGGTTTCCGTTCAGCAACCACGGCAAATGATCAACTTCCGATCGAGTGCTACGTCCAGAACTTGCCGCTGACGCTCCCAGCTCGAAAGCAGCTCAACTCGAGGCGCTTCTGCCAGTTTGGGCTGGCGATGACCGGTCGGCGCAAGCCAGGGCAAATGCGAAGTCAGCGCGGTCGACACACCCTGATCTGAAGCTTTGGCGGGAGAAAGCGGTCCGAGACCGGCCGTGACGGCGACGAATGCTGCGAGCAAATTCGCCGAACAGTCCTGAACTGAGGTCGACATGGTGACACTCCTCTCTGCGGGCCCGGAATAAGCAATGCCGCTTATCGATGATCCTACTCAGAGCGCCTTACACCGAGTGCTACGCGCTATCGACGAGATGCTCGCGCGTCTCATCCTTCTGAGTACAAGACCTTCGGCGCCCATCGCAGCCGCGGTTCGAAGTAAGGCGCCGAATTACTTCGCGGCCGCCGGCAAATACTTTCGGTTGATCAGAGATTGAATAGCGTTGCAGAACGACCGCTCCGTATCGACGGTCTTCGAGAACCCGGCTTGACGAAGCTTGATCGTGCTCACGAAAGCCCGCGGCCCTGCCGGAGCGCCGAGAACGAATGCGAAGTCCGCATGTTGGTCGCCCTGACCGACGAATTCCCTCAGGTTCCGGGCACGAAGGTCGTGTTTGGCCACTATCTGGTCCCAGACGTATTCATTCTCTTTGAGGTATACCGCGAGGCTCGTCTCCACATCAGGCCCGACTCGCACGCCTAGCGTTTCGGCCAAAGCCGGCCAGGCGTTGCGCCATTCGAAAACGTCGCCGTTGGTGATGTTGAACGCCTGGTTCGCGGCTTCGGGCGATTGCGACGCCCACACCATGACGTCGGCGACGAGGTCTGCGTCGGCAGCTTCCCAAACGAACGCCGGCCCACCCGGGAAGCCGAACGGCTCACCCTTCTCGCGGCGGATCGCCGCGTAGGCGCCGATCGCAGGGAGAACGTTCAACGCTCCCGGCGTCGGACCGGTGACGAGTTGGGGGCGCAACGCCGTATAATCGAACCCGTGCTTGGACCCCGTTTCACGGACGTAGGCCTCCTGGTCGAAAAAGAAATTCGGGTGATCCGGGTGGGCGTCACGCTCACGGGCGGGGATCGGGATCGGATGCAGGTGCACGCCGTAGACTTTCGTTCCCTGCAGGATGCTGATGTGTCGAAAGTTGGAGGCCTTGCGCAATATCGGCTCGACCACGTTGCGGAGCATGGCGTTATTGGTCTCGACCTGATCCTTGCTCGACCAGCCAGCGACCAGCTCGGGCTGCTCGTGTAGAGCCGTGTAGGCGATGTGAGTAACGTCAGTAAGCGGCTCGAACGCTGCACGAGCCTTCCTTTCGTCCCGCAGATCGACCGACAGAAAGTCGATACCGCGACCGCTAGGAAGCTCGGGCCTGCGGCGTGAGACGCCGATTACTTCCCAACCTGCCGAAAGAAACTTCTCGATGGCCGCGACGCCCAAAAGGCCGCTGGCCCCGGTGATCAAGACCTTGTTCCGAACGGGCTTCTTGGCGCTGCTCTGGTTCATGATCCTCGGACCTTGTTTCAGCGAGACTCCAGCCATTTTGCGATGTTTGCCGCGACGTCGCCGTAGAAGATCCGATAGAGATCCTCGGTGCCGTAACCGATATGCGGCGTCGCAAACACGTTTTCGAGCGTTCGAAAGGGATGATCGGCGGGCAACGGCTCGATATCGAAGACGTCAACCGCAGCGCCGGCGATCCGGCGCGCTTGCAGTGCTTCGATCAGGGCGGGCTCGTCCACGATCGGCCCGCGCGACGTGTTGACGAGTTGCGCGGACGGCTTCATCAGGGCAAATTCGGCCGCGCCGACCAGGCCGTTCGTGCGATCACTCAGCACGACATGGACCGTGACGATGTCGGCATCGCGAAAGAGCGTCTGCTTGTCGACGAGTGTCGCGCCAACCGCGTGGGCTTTCTCCGCAGTCAGATTCTGGCTCCATGCAATCACCTTCATTCCGAAGGCCGTCGCGATGCGCGCGACCTCTACTCCGACGTTGCCAAGCCCCAGAACACCCAGGGTCCTGCCTCTCAGGTTTGCGCCGAGCCCCGTTTGCCAGCCACCGCGGCGGAGTGAAGCCACTTCCCGATCGAGCCCTCGCATGCTGGCGAGAATCAGCGACCAGGTGAATTCGATGGTCGGCGTCGAATTGTAGCCAGTCATCGTCACCGCAATGCCAAGATCGGCTGCAGTCTGACTATTGATCGCGGCGTTGCGCGGTCCGGTCGATGCGATCAACTTGAGATTCGGCAGTTTCTCCAGGATCTCTCTGGTAAGCGGCGTACGTTCACGCATGGCACAAACCACGTCGAACGGGTGTAAACGTGCGACGACAGCCGAGGGATCAGCAACGTGATCGTTGAATACAGTGATTTGAGCCTTCCGCCTCACCGCGGACCAATCGGCCATTTGAAGCGCAACGTTCGGATAGTCGTCCAGGATTGCAACCTTCACAGAAGTCCTCCGTCACTTGTGTTCTGCGGCAAAGAACTCGGTCAGCGCTTGAGCTACCGCTTTCGGGTTGTTCTCCATCGGAATGTGGCCGGCGGACTTGATCCGAACCAGGCGCGTTTCCGGAATCTCCCGTGCGTATCGCTCGGCATAATCGATCGTCTGGAATTGGTCGTCTTCGCCCCAGACGAGGAGCTTCGGCATCTTCGACTTCAGGAGAGCAGGCAGCATCTCCATCGTGTACCGATGGTCGGCCGCTCCTGCGAGCGCCAACCACGATCGGGCAACCCTCGGATCTCTCCACGGATCGAGATATTCGGTGATTTCGGCTTCGCTCGCGGGACGGCCAAGTGCTTTGACGGCGGATACGCGTCGCGCGGCGAGTATGTCGTCGCGTGTGGTCGACGCGGCCACCGCGGGATCCCGGAAACGGGCGACGCCGGGCACCGGCCACGAGTTGTACATCGTGCCGTTGATGACGGACACGCGCGGCACCTCCACGGCTCCTGCTAGAGCAAAATGCTGCGCAACGCCTCCGCCGATGTCGTGGCCGGCCACCATGACAGGCCCCGTGTGCTTGAGTGCTTCGAGGAAGCCAACCAGCCAGGTGGAAAGGCTAGGGATCGATGCTTGTTTGACGGTAAGCTCGCCGCCGGAACGGCCGAAACCGGGAAAATCGACCGCGACCGGACGCAGGCCCGCTGCGGCGATATCGTCGAGTACAGGCTGCCAGACACGGCTCCAATAGGTGCCATGAAGCAACAGCAGCAATTGCCCCCCCTCACCGGCGGTCAGATAGCTGATGGGAACGCCGGCCACGTTTACGATCTCGCGTCTCGTCATTTTGAAGATTCCATTGCAAACTCGATGAGCATGTTCGGCAGCACAGTTGTCATTTGCGTCTCCCATTTTGGGACATCGGGAATGTCGGCACCGTCGTGATCAGGCCGATGGCACTGTGCTCGCCGTTTGGCCGAACAGAATCTTCTTTCCTTCTTCCGTGACCGTTGGGCGGCCTGAGTACGGCTCGCCTCGCGCGTACGCGCGCAACGTTCCGGGACGCTGACGCACCATCTCGAACCAGCGACGCAAATTCGGGAAGTCTTCCAAATTCTGTTGCTGACGTTTCCAGGGAACGACCCAGGGATAGCAAGCCATGTCAGCGATGCCGTAGCGATCGCCGGCGACGAACGCACGGCTTTCAAGACGACGGTCGAGCACGCCATAGAGACGGTTTGTCTCCGCAACGTAGCGATCGATCGCATACGGAATCTTGCTGGGTGCGTAGACCCCAAAATGGTGATTTTGCCCGGCCATCGGCCCGAGCCCGCCCACCTGCCAGAACAGCCACTCGGTCACGGTCTTGCGACCGCGTACATCTGCCGGTAGGAAGCGGCCGGTCTTTTCCGCGAGGTAGAGCAGGATTGCGCCCGACTCGAAGACACTGATCGGCTCGCCGCCGTCGAACGGCGCGGTATCTATGATCGCCGGCATACGGTTATTCGGAGAGATCGATAGGAAGTCGGGCTTGAACTGATCTCCAGAGCTGATGTCGACCGGATGAATCCGGTAGTCCAGCTCGGCTTCCTCGAGAAACATCGTGATCTTGTGCCCGTTGGGCGTGGGCCAATAATAGAATTCAATCATGTCGGTCTCCACGGCTAGGCGCTATATGCAGACGACCACGCCGCCCGTCCCCTGAGGCAACGGGCCGCGCCGGCCACGGGTCAGGCGGCGGGCTTCAGCCTGCCCGGCGGATCCCACTCGGCACCCTTCATGAAGGCATCGAGCGGTGTCTGAGCCAGGTGGTTGGTGTAGTTCGAGATCAGCTTGGTAGCCGCGAGCACGAGTACGTCCAGGACGGCGCGATTGTCGTAACCGGCCGACTTGAAGGCGGAGACATCGGCCTCGCTGACGGCACCGCGGTCGCGGGTCACTTTGGCGGCGAACTGCCGCAGCGCCTCAAGTTTTGGGTCGGCGATCGGGCGCCCCTCGCGAACCGCGGCGATCACGTCAGGCTCGACCTTGGCCACCCGCGACAGATTGGTGTGGCCGGCCATGCAATAGGTGCACTCGTTCTCGTAGATGATCGCGATGTAGGCGATGTTCCGCTCCTGCGGCGTGAACGACGTCTTTTCGCCGATCCCCCACAGGGCCGCGTAGGCCTCGATTGCAGCCGGGCTCTCCGCCAGCACGCGATGCAGGTTGGGAACAAACCCCCAGGCCTTCTCTACGCCGTCGAGTACCTTAGTCGACGCTGTCGGCGCGGTGGCGGTGTCGTGAAGCGCGAAGCCGTTGATCATCTGTCGTCTCCCATGATGTGACGGCTTACTTTGCGCGGCCGTCAGGCTCCGGAGCAGACGGCCCGGAGCGATATCATTCATTCCTGGCCGGAATGCGCGAGCCCGCCGAGCCCGGAGCCAGAGACCAGACGAGCGCGCTGGGTGACGCGGACCACGTCTTGTCGAAGGAGATAGAACGACACGGCGAGCAGAACGAGGTCTTTCAACAGGAACGGGACATCGCCCGACATCGCGGGAAATCCTGCCGCAGGATCCCAGCCGTTAGGCATGAAGGGGATGATCGTAACGGTCGCAATGAACGTGCCGGTCGAGCCAAGAGCACCGAGACTACCGAGCCGCTTGTCCCAGAAGCCTGCGAGCAGCAGAGTGCCGAAGGTCCATTCGGAAGCACCCAGGAAATAGGACGCGCCTTGGTGTCCGAATACGGGATACAGCCACCAAATCAACGGCCCGTTGCTGATATAGGGCACCAGGCGCTCCGCCTCATAGGGCCACCACTTCTGGTACCCGAAAAGAAAGAGCATGATCACCATCGACGCGCGAACCAGATGATAGTCGAGATCTTCGGTTAACAGTCCGAAGCGGCGCATGATCAGAGCTATGGGAGCGATAATCGTGTTGAGAAGCGCGTTCATTGCGGACTCCTTTGGTCAAGCCCCGACAAGCGATCGTTTCGGGCGACCGCGTCGGATTAATTTCGATGAAAGTCTGGATCCGTTGATCATGTTTTCTCCTCCAAGGACCACTGGACGAAATGGCCGCACCGCAACCGCTCTGTCGGACAGGCGTTTTCGCGACGTCATCCGTCGACGCCGGAGAATGCATCTCACGCAAAGCGTCGCGCAGTTTTGCTTTTGGTGCGAGTTAAACAGTCTAAGATACTGTTAATCGAGTGTCGCGCCGCCGCTGACAGAGGACTGTTCGGTCACGATGCGCCGCAAACGCCGACATCGTGAATCGTTGTGTGATGTCAATTGGCGTAAATCGTTGTCCATCGCGAACTAATCTACACTGGCGATCTTGAGTCTACGCCTACATGCACTCCGCGATTACTGCTCAACCGGCAACAAGGAGTGTCCAATGTCACGTCTTTCGATTCTCGTTTCCGTTTTCGTGCTGTCTGTTTCAGTCGCTTCGACGATTCAGCCGTCGTCGGCCACAATGCGCCACCATGCCAAAGCACAACCGATCTCCGCACAAGGCTCCGAGCGCTATTTCGGCGGCCCGAAGTCGGAGTGTTGGCGCGACAGTAACGCTGCGATTCCGGCCGCCCCATCGATAGCGTCAAGCATCTACACGGGGGGCTGGTCGGCGCCCGCCGGTCGCTAGTGAGGTAGCGCCTTAAACGCCGACATCGGCCCGCGGCCGATTGGCCCCGCCGGGAGTTGCCAGGCTCGAGAAAATACCTTGGCCCGGCAACTCCTGCATCCTACGCCATTGGGCCGGCGTGAGACCCATGTGGCCCTTGAAAGCTCGTTGGAAAGCCGCTTCCGATTGATACCCCACAGTTTCCGCCACGGCGCCGGTGGAAAGAGACGATTTTCTCAGTTCGGTCGCTGCGAGCGTCATCCGGACATCCAACAGAAGATCGCTGGCCGAGCGACCCAGCTTCTCCTGGAATTGACGCGCGAGCGTCGCCCGCGACATGTTGCACAGGCGCGCCAGGTCAGGCAGAGACCATGGGCGTGCCGGCTCGTTGAACAGAGCCGCCACCGCCGGGGCCAACCGAGGGTGCCCGGCCACGGCAAGAATGCCGCGGGGCGCGTTCTCAGCCTCGCTGGCGAGCCGCAGCGCGAGCGCGAACATCGCCGTCGATAGCGCGTTCAGCATCGCACGACCGCCCAAATGGTCGTCCACCGACTCGCTGCGCATCAAGGATACGAGCCCTGCGAGTTGAGCGGCCGTCTCCGCCCGCCCGCTTCCGATGGCGGAGTGCACGACCAAGCGCGGAGGCAGATAACTACGCAACAATCGGTCGTGCGGAGGCGCGATCGCGAAGTGTCCGCAGAGCAGATCGAGCCGCGCGCCGCTTCCCGCATTCTCGCTGACGATCAGGTTAACCTGTTGATGGTTTTGCGCCCGCTTCGCGCGAGCGCCACTGCCGTCGTGCATGACGTGACGCGGATTGCCGGGAAGCAACAGGATGTCTCCGGTCACCAGCCGCAGCGGCTTGCCGCCAGCCGGGTCGTCCAGCAAGGCCGATCCGCCGACGACCGCGTGATACGGAATTTCGCTTGCCTCGCCCGGCCCCTGATCGATGCGCCATGGCGCGCCATAGGAGCATCGCAGGTCGAGCCGCCCCCGCACCGGCATCATTTCGAAAAGTCGACTCAGCCAATCCATGGCGGACACCCGTTTCTCGTGAGACGATAAAGCATATACCAGAGACATACAGGCATTCAACGTCTCATCTCCTGGTCATACATTTACTCCGCAATCGTTACCCCCCCCCAAACAAGGCGTGTCAAATGTCCCGTCTATCTGTTCCCGATCTTCAGTCCGCCACGGGCGCCACCGCCGAAATCTACGCGCAGTTGAAAAAGGCGATCGGCGGAGTGCCCAACACGTTCGCAGCCCTCGGAGCCCATGGCCCCACCGCCCTCAAGTCTATCTTGGCGGCAGATGCCGTGCTCGCCTCCGGATCCCTCGGGAGGCGCGACCAAGAAGTGATCAAGCTGGTGATCAGCGACGCTGCCGGCTGTGATTACTGCGTGGCGGCACACAATCACCTCGCCAAGCTCGCAGGAGTATTGCCGGGGCGCTCAAGCAGATCCGCTGCGGCGAACCCACCGGCGACGCCAAGCGTGATGCACTGGTCGCTTTCGTCCGAAAGCTGGCGCGCTCCAGCGGCACGGTCAGCGACGAAGACTTCGCCGCCATCAAGGCCGCCGGATACACCGACGCCCAGTTGGTCGAAATCAGCCTGGCGTTCGCAACCACTGTCTTCACCAACGTCTTCAACCGCATCAACGACACCGAGATCGATTTTCCCGCGGCCGCATGAAGCGAAGCCCGCGCCTCGGATCTCAAATCTATGAAAGGATCGCGACAATGACCGTGCTTTCTTCCAACGCCCCTTCAAGCGCCCAAAATCAGTTCACCCGAGTGCTTCGCAATTCCGGCGTCTTGGCGGAGGACCTCGACTATCACGTCGTTCGAACCTCGATGGTGATCATGTTCCTCTTCTTCGGCTATCAGAAGTGGTTTCCGTACGAGTTCGAACGCTTGGTTCCGTTCATCAGCAACGGGCCGCTGATCTGGTGGCTCTATCCGATCTTCGGGCATGCCGGCGCGAGCTATTTCCTAGGCACTTCGGAGTGGACCTTCGGAGCCCTGCTGCTCGCCGGGTTCTGGGATAAGCGCCTCGGCGTCCTCGGCGCCCTGGGCTCGACCGGGACCTTCATCGCGACCGTCACGATCATTCCCTTTATGCCGGAAGGCTGGGACATCGCCGCAGGCGGCTTCCCTGCCATGACGGGCAACATCCCCTTCCTGATGAAGGACGTCGTTCTCCTCGCTATCTCATTCTATCTCTTGAGACAGGACCTGGTTCGCCTGACGCGACAATAAGGTGACACTCCGCTGAAGGCGATGCGTCGCCGGCGAGCATCGAACTCGCCGGCGATTGCGCTTAGGCATTCAATTCCGACGGTTGCCAACTCCTAAGGTCAGCAACGCGACAAGTCATCGCTTAACCAACTTTCGCCAAGCGCTAGGACTGAGGCCAACGAACCTGCCAAATACGCGCGCAAAATGACTTCTGTCCGCAAAACCGCAGCGGAGAGCAATCGCCGGCAACAAGGCGTCCTGGTTCCGAAGCATGACCTTCGCAGCCTCGACGCGAGCGCGAAGCAACCAAGTATGCGGTCGGAAGCCGGTCGAATTGCGGAACGCCCGCGCGAAATGCTCAACCGACAGTCCGCACGCTATGGCGATCTCGCCAAGCGATATTGCCCCGTCCAGATTGTCGGCAATGAATTCTTTCGCCAGTCTTTCCTGCCACGGCGCAAGGCCACCCTTCACCGGCCTCGGCGCTGCCATTGCGCCGTAGGTTTGAGTGGTATGCCTTGCAACGGCGAGCGTCACGTGATCCATGAAAAGTCGACTGACCTCTTCGGGATTGCGAAACGCCGGCATCAGCGAGAACGTCAGATGTTTGATGGTCTCGTCCGAAGTCCACACGCCGGGCTCGTACTGGAGCTCGTCTATGTGAGGCTGATCCGCTTCATCCGTTAAGAGGTCGATTGCCATTCTCGGCAAATAATAAACGACAGATTGGTAGGGTCTATCCACCAGCACACGCGGATCGCGCCTGACATCGCTGATCAGGATTTGGCCCGCCCGAATCGGCGCGGATGAAACCTGCCGACCACCTTCCCAATAATGGTTCCTTGCGGCGTCATCCATGACAAGCGAGATCATGTACGCATCTACGGATGGCAAGGAGCCTGACAACTCATGGGTTGGATTGATCACCTGAAGGAGAGTCACGGCGACCTCGGCCTGCCCTAGCGTCCGCGTCACGATGGCCGGCGCTTCCTCCAGGCCAAGCTTTTCTCCCAAGCTTCGACCGTAAAGGCCAGTCGGGCTGCCCGACAACCTGGATTTTCCCACGGCATGCCTCCAGCTCAGATTCGGACAGCACTTGGCTTGCGATTAGATCACAGCAGCGCGTCCCCCGAAAGCGCGCAAAACCGCGCGTGCAACGTCTTGGCGCGATACGGCACGCCGAGATCACTAGTGCAGCAGGTGAAATCAGCGGTCGCCAGCCCAGGCGTCCGCACTCGCGCGTCATTCACATATGCGTCGACAGCAGATGTCCGACGTTTGATCAATCTAAGACTTTCGTATGTCGACACTCGTACTCCTCGAACGTCAAAATGACCCAACCCGAATACTTTGACGCGATACGGCGCGGTCGCGCGGTGGTTCCGCACTTTTCTCTCTACAAATCGTCTCTCGGGCAATCCCACGAGCCAAACGAGTTTAATCTTGCAATAAGTTGTTAAATCTCAAGCCCGGCCATGCGCTCACCGCAGACTCGTCCCCTGACGATTTGACAATCCGCGCATCCGCCAGCGAAGCAGTCGAGCGGAAATGACGATCAAGTACGCGTGACGACTGTGACTTTCGCGATAGCGCGCCGAAGCTCAGAAGCTCGAGATCACAAGCACGCATCATTCGAATGCCAGCAGACAATCTTCATTCAGGCCGCTTAGCGATCCCGAGTAAAGCGATCCGCCGTCGACAAATATCGACAACGTTCTGCAACGATTAGCGAGACACTCCTCAGCGAAGGGGTACCCTACTCCGGCGGGAAGGTCCTGGGTGCTCGGTGCAGCGTTCGGCTGGCTCGGCCGGCGTTTCGCAAGCCTTGCGAAACACGTCGGGGACATCGTCGACGGGCCGCACCTGTCACCGGGCTGCGTGCCGCTGATCAGCGACGATAAAGGCACGAACGTGACGCTTGCCACGCCCAAACCGACGGCACCTCTCGATCCCGGAGATATCAACCCCGGCCTTGCGCCTGACATAAACGCGACGCCACGACGCCAGTGAGCCCGGACGCCTGACGAGGCCTGGGCAGGCTCGATCGAAATAATGTCAATGCGCCGTAAGCAGACTTCGCGCACGATCGGATTCTGTCGATGGAAAGGTCATTGCGAAACCTCTCTGCACGACGAACAAAGCCGCACGATTAACACATTCTTACATCGTTGAACTCGCGCCGCAGGACGTGTTCCGTCTAGCTTTTCGAGCATTCGGAGCTGCTCAGATTATCGCGTCACTCGCGTCTCGATGAACCGCACGTTCTATCTATTCGCTTACCCGAGGCGGGCAAAGGCACTTTCGGCGCAGCGAACCGGTCCACGAGGCTGGCGGGAACAAGAATGAGGAAGAACGGCATCATGAATCAGTTGAACGAGCTTATTCTTTATGCATCGAGGACCACTCCGTTCCGCAGCGGCCTGGACCGTCATTTGATTCGTGCCGCGATGGTCTTTACGTTCCTTACTTTCAGCATCCAAAAGTGGAGCCAGTACACCGCCGAGATGCTGGTCCCCTTGATCAGCCACAGCCCGGTCGTCTTCTGGCTGATCCCGGTCTTCGGCGTTCGAGGCGCAGGCTACTTCCTCGGAACGACCGAGACGATCTTCGGGTGTCTCATTTTCCTTGGCTATTGGAGCCCGCGGCTTGGCACCCTGGGCGCGATCGGATCGATCGTAACTTTCGTCGGCACCACGAGCATCATTCCGTTTCTACCGGACGGCTGGGCCCCTGAGGCAGGTGGATTTCCGATCATGACTTTGCCCCTCGGCTTCCTGATGAAGGACTTTCTGTTCCTCGTCGCCTCATTCTATCTGCTCAAGCATGACCTGGCTCGTGCGGCGTTGGAGATAAAACGCTGTTGAGCTTCACGGCAAATTGCAAGCTCCAATCCATATGATTGCTGATCATATCAGATTTTCCTTGCGGTCCGCCGCCTGACAAATCTAGCGAACACTGGCCTGCGCGTAACAGGCTCTTGGATAAGGATCGATCAAGATGACCGAGTTCAGCCGCTAAAACTGCTTACGTGAGTCTGGGCCGACTATAAGAAGCCGATCTCTGATGACAATGTTGATCCACGTGTGCGCGGCGGCAGACGATCGTTTGGCCTACTGGAAGACGCTTCGCATGTGTTGCGTACGGCATGCGTTCTCTCTGTCTCTCTACGGGGGTCCTTTACGCGGGCCCAACATCGTTTAACTCAGCATTTTTCAAATTAACACCTGATCGATCCCCGGCCGCGTTAAAACCACGATGCAGAAGAGCTCGAGCAGCACATCGCTGCAACGCCGGCAGTCGAGCAAGCTTGATGCGCTCTTCGAGGCCTGGAATGGATTGATCATGGTGGAAATGTTCGGGATAGGACGACGCTCCGAAGTCGCTCGATGGTTGGAGCCGGATCGCGCCGTGGCGCATCGAGTCATCTTGGCCAATAGTGGGCAGTCAGCGAGTTGCCGGTCCCTCAAAGACATCGATTCGGGACGCCACGCCGAACTTGCGAGTATCTCCCCGGTGAACACCGTCAGGCGGTCGAGCTCTGGCTTCCTCGCTCGCCTTACAGAGACTGTCTGTGTGCCTGCCTGCACCAACGCTGCGATCTCGTTTGTAGGCCCGTTGCACCTTCTCGTTCTCTATCACGAGGGATCCCGCAGTGAGGGGCTCGCGACGGTCTCGGGGGTTGCGCCTTCCAAACTGCGAACTGTGACTAGCAGGCTTACGTTTGTGCCAGCTGGCAGTCATTTTCGTGAAGTGTACGAGACTCGTTCTGCGACCAGGACGACATTTCTCTACCTGTCGACGGAGCAGCTTGACGAGTTGGAAGCCTCCCCGAGTGCCAACATACACTTCGAGGATCAACTGGTCTGGGATACGGCCGTGAAGTTGTCGCGGACGCTCGAGAGCGGCACAGACAAGCAGCTATCCTACGTCGATGCCCTGTCAAAGGTACTTCTGCATGAGTTAGCGCGTGCAGAAATGAGTGTGGGCCGGTCGACGCTTGTTTGTAAGGGAGGCCTTGCAAGTTGGCAAAAGCGTGCCGTGACCTCCTACATCGAAGATCATCTCGCAGATCAGATATGTCTGACAACCCTCGCCGAGCTGGTCAGGTTGGGCCAACGCCACTTCTGTCGAGCGTTCAAGCAGTCATTCGGCGTGCCGCCTCACCAATATCACGTGAAGATGCGCATCAAGCGCGCTAAGCTATTGCTCGTTGATCGTGAGATGTCGATCACTGATATCGGTCTGACCGTGGGGTATTCGCAAGCAAGCGCCTTTAGCATTGCTTTCCGCAAAATGACGGGGACGAGTCCAAGCGAATATCGAAGAGGGGTTGAAGAATGACTGCATTATCGGCTGCTTTTCAGTGCTGATCACCGCAAAGGATGTCCATGCCCATGATACAGAGCGGTAGAGAGCGTCCTTTTGACCGTGCCTTTCTATTGAAAAACTAAACGACGAGGCGCGAACGCTCGCAAGGCGATTGTTCGAGAGGTGAAAGGCCATGCCTTAACAAGTCGTCATTACCTAGGTGCTAAAGGGAAAATCTAAGCCGAGCTTGAAGCAGAAACCGGCGCTCGCTGCGGGCGGGAACGGTGCAATCGGACCGGGCATCGCTCAGCGATTTATGAACGAAGGCGCATTCGCCCACATCGGCGCGGGGGGCCCCGTACCTAAAGCTAAGTGATCTCGGAGGCCGAACAACGTTCCGTTCCGGGCGGTGACTAGAGCGTGCGGGGACCGTCAAACGATGCAAATTGTTAGTTAAACGAAGGGAATGGCTATGGATTTGAAGGGAAAGCGCGTTGTACTGACGGGTGGCTCCAGCGGTATTGGCCTAGCGCTCGCGGAAGAACTTTTGAAGCGTGGTGCCCGAGTGTTGATTGTCGGCCGACGTCGAGAGCGTTTGAATGAGGCGGCAGCACAGCTCGCCAAGTCCGGTTGGACCGTAGGCACGTTTGCCGGAGACGTTTCAAGCGGGACTGATCGAATTAGGCTCCTGGCCAATGCAGTAGGGGAACTTGGTGGCATCGATGTTCTCGTGAATAACGCGGGCGCTGTTCGGGCGGGTCGACTTGAGGCAATTGGGGAAGATGAGATTCGCGCGATGATCGAGGTTAATCTCATCGCTCCGATTCTGCTTGCGAGAGAAGCTCTTCCGCATCTGCGCAAGAGTGGTGACGCTTTGATCGTCAACGTAACGTCAGGTGTAGCTCTTACAGGAGTCCCCTTCTATGGCATCTACGCAGCTGCCAAGGCCGGGCTCGCCCGTTTCGGCGAGGCGCTTCGTCGTGAGCTCGAGGGGGAAGGCGTTCACGTGCTAACGGTGTATCCGGTGGCCACCGACACGCCGATGATGGCAACCTCAAATGCCGGTGCTGATCTCGGCTTCGGACGTGAACCGGTGGGCGAGGTGGCAGAAGCTATCGTGGCAGGTATAGAGACGAACGCGTTAGAGGTTGCACGCGGTGGTGAAGCTCGCGCCAAGGTGGTCGCTCTTAACCGAGATAACCCACTTGCGCTCGACGATCGTTTCTTCATCATGAAGAGCGCGTTGGAAGAGGCTACGAAAGACCACAGGGCACTGTAAGCACGGAACCGCCTCGCCAAGGAGCCCGAGGCGCTCGCCGCGATGGTGTGGGCCACGTTCCCGCCGAACGACCACCCCACAAGCCGGTCCGGACCTCCCGGACACACTTTGCGAATTTGCTCGATCACGCCTTCCGGCACCGGCTGCAACGGCGCCATCCGCTGCCACGCTGCATCGCTCAATACCAAGCGGTCCATTACACCCAAGACTGCCTCCCAAAAGCAGCCTTGAATTTGATTTGCTCCTACAAGGGAATCCTTAGAGTCCACACCACCTAGTCGTTCGTGAAGAACGTTTTCTGAGCGCCGTTTTAGGCAAGGTGTGGTTGCGATAGGTGGCGACAGAGCATCCATAACAGGACGCGGAAAAGTTCCTTGAACCAGTGGCGGAGCAGGCTGAAGTTGTAGCCGGCGGCGGCGAGCACGGCGTTGATGCGGTCGCCGTCGCGGCCCTTGAGATGGTTGCGGCGCATCCGGTGGTCGTCCTTGAGATGGCCGATCACGGGCTCGACGGCGGCGCGACGCCGCATCTCGCGGCGGATGGCTTTGGTGACACGGCGAACCTGGCCGCTGATCCAGACCCTGAACCGGTCGGGATAGTTGTGGCCGCGATAGCCTTTGTCGCCGTGGATGCGGCGCGCTGCGACACCTGTGAGCTTTTCGAGATCGGCGATGACGGGACCGAGCGTGTGGCCGTCATAGGGATTGCCGTGCAGGGCCTTGGCATGCAGCACGAACTGCCCGCCTTTAGGCGTGGTGACCGGGGTGACGATTGAGACCTTGCAGCCGAACTCGTAAGGTGCCCGGGCCTTGCCTTTGCCGATGCACTCCACTTCGGGGGCGTGCAACGAGTAGACCTTGGGGCCGCGCTGACGCTGCTCTTGATGGCGAACCCGGTGGGCGAGATCGAGCAGCGGACCAAAGCGATCCTCAAGCGCAGGGTCGCCCTCGATCTTGCGTCTGATGTCACGGATGATGCGGCCAAGCCGGGTGCGGAGGAATTTGAGTTCTCGCCGGGCGCGCTTGAACTGGTGGGCGTGCGTGTAGCGCCCCACCATGATGGCGGCGCGCTTGGCCACGCGCAGATAGCTCTGGCGCAGTTCGATGCCCTCGCGCTTGGCCAAATCGACCAGCTTCTCGATCGCCCGGTGCATGAGCCGCGCATCGCTCGGATGCGCGATCGCCTTCTCCTGGACGGTGGTGTCCACAACGACCCGCTCGAGATCTTTGGTCTCGATCGCCCCAGTTCGATGCGCCACCGAGAGGCTTTCTTGCAACAGCGCGGCGATCTGCTCCTCACCCAGCCGCTGGCGCCAGCGGGTCAGCGACGAGCGATCGAACGGCAGGTCGTGCCGGAACACCACCTCGCCGCAGAAATACTGGAAATACGGGTTCTCGACCCACCTGTCGCACAGCGCCTCATCAGAGAGATTGTGCATGTGCTTGAGGATGAACAGTCCGGCTATCAATCGTGTCGGCAACGGTGGCTGCCCCGGGCCGAGGCGGCAGACCGAACTGAAGCGTCCTGCCAGGAAGTCCCAATCGATCTCCGTCGCCAGACGCACCAGCGGATGGCGAAGGTTGATGATCTTCTCCAGAGATGGACGAAACAGATCGTCCTGACGATCGTCGCGCGGCTGACTCATGGGTTCTCCCCAACAGCGAATCTCGCCGTCAATGGAATCACGAAGCCGCCAAATCCGGAATCCCAAACCGCAAGAAAACCAAGACCCACCCACGGGTTTCTTGCAAAATCGAATACTTGCTCACGTCAAATCACAGCGACGGATCAATCACTTCCGAATTCTTCACGGACGACCACCTAAGACGCCTCCACCGCGGCAATGCCGCTCTGAACTTCGTGCCCAGGCGCATCGACGGCAGGGACGACCTATTCGAGTTCTGAAAATGGTCAACGCAGGCTGACAAATCGGCCAACTACAGTGTGGTCGCCGCCAGCCCACCCTTCTCGAGAATAAAGCCGGCAATCTCCTCAACTCCCAGCCCGCTCTTCAAATTTGAAAAGACGAAGGGCCGAGTGTTGCGCATCCTTCGCGCATCCGATTCCATGATTTGAAGGTTCGCCCCGACCAGAGGAGCCAGGTCGATCTTGTTGATGACAAGCAGATCCGATCGGGTGATACCCGGACCGCCCTTACGTGGAATTTTTTCACCTGCGGCAACATCGATCACATAGACGGTCAGATCGGCCAGCTCCGGACTAAAGGTCGCCGCGAGATTATCTCCGCCCGATTCCACGAAGCATAGCTCTGCTTGAGGAAATCTTGCGTTCATGTCCGCGATCGCAGCCAGGTTCATCGAGGCGTCCTCGCGGATCGCGGTGTGCGGACAGCCTCCGGTTTCCACGCCCATGATGCGTTCCGCCGGCAGTGCTTGCGCGCGTGTGAGAATGAGCTGGTCCTCCTTTGTGTAGATGTCGTTCGTAATCACGTAGATCTCGTAGTAGTCCCGGAGGTGCTTGCAAAGCGCCTCTACAAGTGCCGTCTTGCCAGATCCGACTGGCCCCCCAATTCCGACGCGAAATGGGCCAAATGTCGAAATGACGCTATTGCGATGAAGCTGGTTCTCACCGTGTATCGTTGTCATGACCGAAACAACCTCGTGTATTGGGTCTCATGCCGGATGGACGCGAGCTCCACGTTGAAGCCTGCGGATCCGATCTCGTCGAGCGATGCATCCAAGGCCTGCGCGGAAAGCGACAGAACGGATAGTTCGAGTTCGGAAACTGCAAATTGACCATCGGTTTGGCCAAGAGGGATCAACCTGACACCCGCACTGACCAGATTGGCGATATAGCTGTGCAGGAATGCCGGCAGAGCCAAATCAATTGGGATCTCTTCGGTGGCTGATCGCACTCCGAGGACTACGGCCGGGGTTAGGGATATCTCCATACTTGATAAGAAATCGAGCGCGGGATCGGGCCACGTCTTCCTAAGCGTCGCCAGGCAGGCACCAGCTTGCTGCGACGATTCAAGCGCGAACTCCGACGTCCCGCGGGATGCCGCTGCGAGTTGAGCCACTTGGACGAGCGCCGCTGGATCGTCGTCGACCGTACGGTGATACGCCTGGCTGAAAAAGATCGCTTCGTTACGAACTCGAGCCGTATCGAAGGTCCGCATCCAACCAGTCGATCAGGCTGTCGCGGCTGTCAACATCTCCGGCCTCGACCGCCCACTCAATGCCGTGCGAGTAGCTGTACGCCCCGACGGGAAACGTCGGCGATAGCCACGTTTGCAGCCGCAATAGTGATCGAGGCGAACAGGAATAGCGACCGCTACCCTCATCGGCATGTGAATGAGTTTCCGGCATGTCAGTAGATGAAGTAACGCTGAGCCATAGGCAGAACCTTTGCGGGTTCGCAGGTCAGCAGCCGGCCATCGGCCCTCACCTCGTAGGTTTCTGGATTGACTTCCATCCGTGGGGTCGAGTTATTCAAGACCATCGAACGCTTGCCGATCTTCCGCGTGTTCGAAACCGGAAGGAGCTTCTTTGCCAACCCGAGCGCCCTCGTTCGTTCCAGTGAGGCCTGGCTGACGAAGGTCACCGAACTCTTTATCAGTGACCGACCGAACGCTCCGAACATGGGCCGATAATACTCCGGCTGCGGGGTTGGAATGGACGCGTTGGGGTCACCCATTATCGCCGCAGCGATCGTGCCGCTCTTGAGCACCATATCGGGCTTCACTCCGAAGAACATCGGATCCCAGATGACAATATCCGCCAGCTTTCCGACCTCGATCGAACCGACGTAACTGGATATGCCCTGAGCAATCGCCGGATTGATCGTATATTTTGCGACGTAGCGCCGAGCTCTGAAGTTGTCGTGTTCACCGCTCTCTTCCGATAGACGCCCGAATTGCTTCTTCATCTTGTCCGCGGTCTGCCAGGTCCGAGTTATTACCTCGGCGATGCGTCCCATTGCTTGGCTGTCGGACGACACGATCGAGAACGCGCCCAGATCGTGTAGAATGTCCTCCGCCGCGATCGTCTCCTTGCGGATCCGACTTTCGGCGAAGGCGACGTCCTCGGGAATGCGGCGGTCGAGATGGTGGGTGACCATCAACATATCGAGCGCCTCATCGAGCGTATTGACGGTGTAGGGCCGCGTCGGGTTTGTCGAGGCGGGAAGCACATTCTCCTCGCCGCACACCTTGATAATGTCGGGTGCATGGCCGCCGCCGGCGCCTTCGGTATGGAAGGTATGGATCGCCCGCCCCTTGAAGGCTGCGATGGTGGCTTCCACAAATCCGCCCTCGTTGAGGGAGTCGGTATGAATAGCAACCTGGACATCCATGTCGTCGGCCACCGAGAGACAGCAGTCGATCGCGCTTGGGGTAGATCCCCAATCCTCGTGCAGCTTTAGGCCGCATGCTCCCGCCTCAATTTGCTCCACCAAGGCGGCAGGCAGGCTTGCGTTGCCTTTGCCAAAGAAACCGAGGTTCATGGGAAACGCATCGGCGGCCTCTAGCATCCGCTGAATATGCCAGGGTCCCGGCGAACAGGTCGTCGCTGTCGTCCCGGCCGCCGGGCCGGTGCCCCCGCCTATCAATGTGGTTAGCCCAGAGAAGAGCGCTTCTTCGATTTGTTGAGGGCAGATGAAGTGGACATGGGTATCGATCCCACCGGCCGTGATGATCTTGCCCTCGCCGGCGATGATCTCCGTTCCCGGACCAATCACGATTCCCACGTTAGGCTGCACATCGGGATTTCCAGCCTTGCCGATAGCTGCGATGAGCCCATCCTTGATTGCAAGGTCTGCCTTGACGATCCCCCAATGATCAAGGATCAGCGCGTTGGTGATGACGGTATCGACCGCTCCCTCGGAACGAGTTCGCTGGGATTGTCCCATGCCATCGCGAATGACCTTCCCGCCGCCGAATTTCACTTCCTCGCCATATGTCGTGAAGTCCTTCTCAACCTCAATGACAAGATCCGTATCCGCTAGGCGAACCTTGTCGCCGACTGTGGGACCGAACATCTGCGCGTAAGCGGCGCGGCTCATGGTGTTAGGCATGCGCGGTTACCTCACTGGAACCAATTTTGCTCGACTTTCGGGCCTCATCGAAGCGGGCCCATAACCGCACCGAGGAATCCAAAAACGAGGCCGTCGCCCGCAAAAGGGATCAAGGATACCTCCCTTGATTGTCCTGGCTCGAACCGAACGGCGGTGCCCGCTGGAATATCCAGACGATGACCGCGCGCCGCCTGTCGATCGAACGCAAGCGCCCCATTGGTCTCGGCGAAGTGATAATGGCTGCCAACTTGGATTGGCCGGTCGCCGGTATTGGAAACCTCGAGCACGACGGCCGTACGATCCTTGTTGAGAACAATTTCGCCCGGAGCGGGGAATATCTCACCTGGAATCACAGCAATTCTCCTCGGGAGACCGTGCTCGTCGCCCGCCTCCCAAACCTCTTGTGTTCACGCACAATCTTTTCGAGGGAACGCCGTATGCTCAGGCCGATGGCAATACCCGCCACGTGAAGGGATGCCGTAGAAAGCGTAAAGCCCGCAGCATACGAGGCCAGATCCGCGCCTGCCACCTCCGTTCCATGCACGTGGCCATGGAAAACGGCGAACAGACCGACGACCGCGCCGCCAAGCACGATGGGTAGTCGGATCCGAAGCGCAGCAAACAATCCGAACAGGACGATCGACATCGCGATCGCAGGCTCGACAAAGCCGAGTTGCAGCCCCCACGCAGCAGCAGCGAAGCCGCTTAGCATCGCTACGATGAAAATGGCGGGCCACGCCCAGATCGCGCGTCCACCGACGAGTGCGCCCCACACTCCGACGAGTGCCATGACAGAGGTATGGTCGATGCCGGAAAGCGGGTGGATAACACCGGCCGCGAACGAATGCGTGTCGCCAATGTTCGGATGAGCAATGGCGGAAAATCACAACCGCGGCCGCAAGAACCACGCATGCAAGAGTAGGTCGCATCATCAAGCTCCTATCGAATGGGATTGTGAATGGGCACCAGCTTCGTTCCATCGGGAAACGTGGCCTCCACTTGCATCTCGCGGATCATTTCGGGAATGCCGTCCATGACCTGATCTTGGGAAAGAACAGTGCCACTTGCGGACATAAGCTCAGCCACCGACCTTCCATCGCGAGCGCCCTCCATAACGAAATTGGAGATGAACGCGATGCTTTCCGGATAGTTGAGCTTGACGCCTCTTTCGAGCCGTGCCCTGGCAACCATCGCGGCGACCGCGATCATCAGCTTGTCTCGTTCTCGGGGCGTCAGGTTCATAGGGACCTCTGCTTGTCTCGATTCGGTTCAGCAGGACCACATTTTCGGTACCCTGAAGGGTCCTGGTCCGAGCTCTCGTGCGAAATAGTGGAGCATTTTGGTCAGGGCGCCCCTCAAGTCGGATGAGCCCTTGGAAGCGAGCCGCACGACGATCAATCCGCCGACCGTCGTCACCGCAGTATCGCACTGCTGTGACTGCACGACATCGCGAATCGTCTCCAGTCTACGATCCGGGTCGGGACCAAAATAGATCAGGGTACCGATGGTCCTGCGGTCTGAAAGCAACGACTTTCTGCTGAGGTGCTGAAACGTGCAGTCGCTCACCAGGAAGCTATCCGCCCAGATCAACCGGCCGTCTCGTCGTACGAACCAGCTGTCGCGAATGTGTCCGCTTCGAATTTCCTCTCCTTGGGCCGCGCGGCCGAGCACAAGCCATTCAAGTGCCATAAGCTCTGTACCTGAGTGCAGATCGATTTCAATCTGTCGGCGGATTCGAGCTCGGTCGAAGATGATGGTCTCCTGCGGAAGCCACGCCAACTTTGCCGTGCCGCGAGCCTTCAGTCGGGTGGAAACACGTGCAGGCTCATCCAACGCCCGATAGACTTTCTCGGCTGCCTGCGTCGTCACCGCGACGCGCGCATCGCCGATCGCACTGATGTCGAGGTCGAATTGGTCTCCGCCAGTCACACCGCCCGCCGCGTTGACGAGAACGGCTTCTCGTGCGGTGTCATCCGAAATCTGCGGAAGCATGATACGCGTCGGAAATTTCTCGTAGATGTTTACGACACGTGCCGCTCGTTTCCCTCCGTCGAAAACGATACGACCGACTCCACTTGCCCGCTCCAGGTCGGCATCGCGCAGTATGGAATGCGCCGACCTGGCGTTGCCATCCGTCCAAGATGGACTGCGGTTGGGTGTTTCGAACATCGCGAGATCAGACACCGAGAAGGGAGTTGGCACCCTGCGCAACGACACAACGATCGGTAGAGGGGCGTGACCACTGAACAGTCGGTCACGCCCTCCGTGGTCGGCGGCGTATCAGAAGCCCGCCAGGCCTTGCGGACAGTTGTACGGAATCTTCACGTGGCTGACTTCCTTGAGCGAGCCATCGGTCTGCGTGGCGTAGCACACCAGCTTCGCGGCGTTGCCGTAGATCTGGTAGAGATACGCGTCGTCCGGACTGAGCCAGCTATCGGCCGGACCGCTCGTCACGGTGCCGTTCAGGCCCCTGGCGGTCCCGTCTCCAGGAACCTTCGGGCACGCCGGATCGCTCGCGATCTCCAGACCGTGACCGTTGATGCGATAGCTACTGACGTTGCTGTAGCCGAAGTTCGTTGCGTACACCATTTTGTCATCGGATGAGACCGATGCCCAGCACAGCTCCGTCGGCACTCCTGCGCTCGTGTCAATCTTGACGAGCGGGCCGATGTTGACCCTACCGTCGTCCTCGATGGTGCCCATGGTCATCCCGTCGCCGACGGCATATCCGATGACGAAGGTGTTCGGCCGCTTATGCAGGAAGGCGATATAGAACGGAGACCCGCCCTTCCCGTCAACCATCCTGCCGGTGCCGAGGGAGCCGTCCTCGCCGATGGGAAAGATGGCGAGACCGTCGGGATCCGGGGCATTCGAGGCGATCGAATGGTATGCGCCGCCCTTTCGCTGGACCCAGAGGATAGGCGAACCATCCGGATACAAGCCTGTGGTAACGATTGGTTCGTCGAAGGTGGTACCGACAAAGAGGAATTTTCCGTTGGGCGACACCACGACCATGGTCGACACCCGATTCGTCTTGTCGTGGGTGTTGATGGTGTGTCGATCGGGACGCGGCGTAAGCTTGCCATCGTCGCTGACTGACATCAGGCGAACGTGATCCGGCCCAAACGAATGAAGCACATACAGCGTCTTGCTTGAGGGCCTGTAAGCAACCGACTTGGCCGTACCACTTCGCCCCTCGACCGGATTTCCGGTTGGCTTGACGTCCAGCAGCTTCAGTCCGCCGTCTTCACCGACGCTAAAGCTCGACACCGAATTGTCACCGCCATTCGTCGTAAACAGAAAACGTCGATCGGGCGTGATGACGATGCTGCTCGCGCCCTCGAATGCGTTCGGCGCGCTGTCCTGTCCGCTGATCGGCTTGAACACCCCGGAGCCCGCGCCGCCTGTGGGCACGCGCTCGACCTCGGTCAGCATGCCGTTCGCACCGCGCTGATAGCGGATGATCGCGTTCTCGATCTCATTGGTCTGAATGTAGAGATGACCGCCTTTCGACGTCATCGTTGCCTCTTTTGCCATTCTTCGCTCCTTCGTTAGGGTGGATTACGTTGTCGGGGTTTTGATTGACAGTTCGCGGGCGCCCCCGGGGCGCTACCGCTTCAAGGGGGGATATCCATCGACGTAGACCCAATTGGTCGCCTGGGCGGGCACGTGGCAAGACTTGCAGTTCAATCTGTAATTGGTCGACGTCGTCTTCGTCGGATTCGTCGCGTCGAACCACGACCAACCCCAGTCATCCCCCCACAACGCGTTATCAGGAAAACGACTGGCGTCACCTCTCACCATCACAAACCAGCCCTTCAGACTGTCGGCGCGGCTTACGGATCCCGTCGTCATCTCGGTTGTCGCTGCGCTGTAGACCTCCTTCACAAGCACCGTGCCGTCGGGAAAGTGACCGTCCTTGCGGTACGCATCGGAAGCCCCAGGTGATGCGAACACGACGTGGAGCTCCTTCGATCCTGTGCCGCTATCGGCAGCTATCGCCCAGCTTCCAAGGGACTGATAGGACGCGCGATAATTGTCGGGCACACGCAGATTCCCCCGCGTGTCGACAACAGCCTCCGCTGCCGAACCGCGATCGAATGCTTGTGCAGCCTGCCAGCCGCCCCGAGCGGCAACTATAACGATCGTGCCGACTACCAAAACGCTCACAACGCCGACTGCTTTCATCGCCTCGTCCTCACCAGTTGGCGGGCGTCCGATTACTTGTCCAACAACGGATAGAACTGGGTCCAAACCTCGTCCTTCTTGGCGCTCGCGATGTGGCAGAAGGCGCATTCGCTCTTGTCCTTCACCTTGGCCATCGGCGCCTTCGGCTCGTGATGATTGAAGTTGAAGTATCCCCATCCGTTGGTGCCTGCGAAGCGCTTGGAATCCTTGACCGTCACGTCAGCGCCGTTGAACTTTCCCGGGAAATAACCCTTGCCCGACGGCTCGGTTCGCGATCCGTCAGGATTTTCGGCCGGCAACGTCAGCTGCAATTCTTTGAATAGGATTGTCCCCTCCGGAAATTCGCCGGTTTGCTTGTAGATCTCGTACGAACCCGGCTCGATGTAGACGTTGTGATACTCTGGGAAGCCGGCCTGGCCGCCGTTCAGCGCGTTGGGCGTCAGCGGCGATCCGACGTAAACCCATTCATGAAAATTCTTCGGCAGAAGCAGCTGCCCGTCTGTGGTGTATTCGGGCAAATAGCGTGCTTTCGTTTGGGCAGCACCGTTTCTGAGCGATCCGAATAACAAGGCCGTCGCGGCCGCACTTGTTACAATGACCAAGATTGCTGCGCTGGATCTGATACGCATCGTTGCCTCTCCTGCTTTCTGACCTGACATGCGCGACCGTCGATTGGTGACGAGCTCGCTCATCAGGGGTACTTGAGGAAATACAGGCCGCAGGCCCGTCGCGCTCGTCGGTTATTGCCTCCACTTTGTCTTTCTTGACGTAACTAGCGTGGCTGTGGTCGACATACGCACGCCTTTGCATCAGGTGTAGTGGGCCGATAGCTCGGAGGGCCTCGCGTGGGGGCCAGCTCCATCCAGACCAAAGGCAAATTCCATGGACGAGAATCACGTCTCACACGGCTTCAGACCCAAACGACGGGACGAGACGCAAAAAGAACGCGTGCCACCCGGGCAGTATCTAACGATCGACTTCCCGATTCTCTCGGCAGGACCGACGCCGCAGATCAGGGTGGAGAATTGGAAACTGGCTCTCCAGCTCGGAGGATCATTGGTTCGCACGTGGAACTGGCATGACTTCGAGGCATTGCCGCAGACCACGATCAAGACCGACATTCACTGTGTCACCAAATGGTCCAAGGTTGATACGACCTGGCAGGGCGTGACGTTCGACGATCTGTTCAGTAGCGCAGGACTTCACAATCTCCCGAACCCTACATCATGGCCCACTGCGATGGCGGATACACCACCAACGTTCCCGTTGCGGACCTCGTCGGCGGCAAGGGCATGATCGTGACCCGATATGATGGGTTGCCGATTGCGCCCGCGCACGGTGGTCCCGCGCGGCTGCTGGTACCACATCTCTATTTTTGGAAGAGCGCTAAGTGGGTCAGACGGCTTCGTTTCATGCCGGCGGACGAGCGTGGTTTCTGGGAGTCGCGCGGGTATCACAACTACGGGGATCCCTGGAAGGAGCAAAGGTACGATGGCGATTGAATCGACCGCGTCGTCGACACAACGACTGGAGTGGCAGTTCCTGACAGTCCACGACATCGTCGTCGAAACGCCTCGCGTCAAAACCATTCGTCTGGAGGTAATCGGATGGCCTGGACACCTTCCCGGCCAGCACGTCGACATTCGGCTCACTGCGGAAGACGGTTACCACGCCGAGCGCAGCTACTCGATTGCCTCTGCACCCGGCGATAAACTGCTTGATTTGACCGTGGAGCGAGTTGAGGACGGCGAGGTATCGCCCTATCTCCTCGACACACTTCTTATCGGCGATCGCCTCGAGCTGCGCGGTCCCATCGGCGGCTATTTCCTTTGGACAGGCACCGAGAATAAGCCATTGTGCCTTATCGCAGGCGGATCTGGCATTACACCGCTAATGTCGATGCTTCGCCACCGAGACATGGCGACGGCGCACGGTCCGGCTATGCTCATCTATTCGTCTAGACGCTCGCAGGATATCATCTATCGAGATGAACTCGATACCATGGCTCGCCGTGATCCCACGTTGCGCGTTGTCCACGCGCTCACCCGCGAGTTCCCACCCGACTGGACCGGGTATCGAGGGCGGGTGGACAAGAACCTGCTCGCGGGCAATTGCTTCGCGCCTGCGCAACAGCCGGCCATCTACATTTGCGGCCCGACGGGTTTTGTCGAGAGCACCGCTGCCATACTCGTGGATCTCGGATTCGAGCCGCTCAGCATCAGGACCGAACGTTTCGGTCCCTCAGGGAGATAGCTCGGTCTCCTCCGCACAATTCTCCGGAAGTCATGATCGTCTTCGCGCAGACAACAGGCTCGGTCATGTTGTAGAACAGCTCGAACTGACCGTTACCCAGCGTGTGATGGACCGGCCGGTGTTGCGCTTGAGTTCGGCTGGCCGGCATGCCCGGCATTAGTGGTCTCGATCTTCAGTCCCGACAAGCAATGATCGGACGCAAAACACCCTTAGTGTTTCTTACGGTTCAGAACGAGGTAAGGACGTGCGTTCAAGCAATGAAAGCCGGGGGCCATCGGACCGGCGCCGTTATCATGAAAGCCGACGAGAAGCGTGTGCGATAGCCCCCCTATAACGAGGGCGTTCGAAGCGTGCTACGAGCGAAAGCAAGCCTCAACGGACGATAACAAGCGTTTTCCGCGTTCTTCTTTGCTCCCCCTCGTCCTGGCGGTTCCCTTCCCATGCCCATCCGCTCCGCGACCGGTGCGATCCAAGATCCGGTACCTCCCAGCCCGCGACGCCTAGACGAACGAGCGGAGCGCCCCGCCCGGGATTAGCGTCGGGACAGCCACCGGAGCGGCCCGGCGATCGGAAAAGTTCAAAATATCTCTGGAAGCAGCGCTTCCTCCGACGAGAGAGGCCTCCCGACGTCGGACGTAATATGGTGACAGGACCCGCCGCAGACGTCGTCGGGCGAGTACATCGGCAAGCAAACTTCTCGTGTGCATTTCTACGAAAGCACTGTTTCAGCGCGTACCGCACCCTCGCCCGTCCCCACCGGGTATGAAATTTCACTACGGAGTATCAAGTCCCGACAGAGTGATGAGGAAAACGCGCGATTCTCAAGATTTGATCTAGACAAAATCGAGTGGAATTAACCACCATTGCACAATGGTAAAAGAGTCGCCTAACGGAGAGAAGCGATTTCCCGCTCGCAATTCTAAGGCGGCGAAGACGCTTGCCTCGAACGTGAAGCGACTGCGGACCGCTGCGGGATTGACGCAGGCCGTTTTCGCCCAAAGGAGCGGTATCGTTCAGGCTGACATTAGCAGAATTGAGAATGCGCGAGCGAATCCGACCCTCAGCGTAATCGAGCAGATCGCTTCATCGCTGAACGTCAGCCTCCCGGAACTGTTCAGGCCGGCTCTGGACTCCAAGATCCGAAAGACGACATCACGGGCCTAGCCGCTTTTCCGGTCCCCCCGCGGTGCCGCCTTCGAAGCCTGCGCACTCGTGCCGCCATATCGGATCCGTTCTGCGCCGCCCACTTATTCCCACTTGGAATATATGTCTTGACAACAGTCCACGGATACAATATGTGATATAACACATAATTTCCCGTGGAAAGCTTCTTCGAAGGGGCCGATATGTCCACCAAGCATTTCGTAGATTCGGCGCATAGCGCGCCCAGAGCGGCCTCGTCGCCCAACATAGCCGCGCCCTTTCGCGGAAATCACCTGAAGCGGCTCGCTGCTTTTGGTTGGTACGCCGCGGTCGACAAGCGAACGATCACGTTCAATCATGTCGTCGATCACCGTTCGCTTCTGATCCCGCGCCGTCGGCAATAACCGACACGCGTTCTCCATCGAGGACGTAGACCTGCTTGACGCTGCGGCGGGCAGGTTTTTTGCCTATGCAGAACATCGGGATGCCCGCGTCACGACGTACCGGGCGCTCCGGGCCGGGACCCTGTCGAACCTTCCGTTAGATCCCGGCTTCACCATCGAAATCTGATCACGTTCAAAGAGAGAACCGATAAATCCTGAGCGCTACTGCGAGGATACGAGTTCACTTCTCATCCTCATTCTCACACTTTATCAGGCAGGTCTTCTCCATGCGCATGATGCGCCCGCCCCATCACCATAGCTGCGAACTCATCAATAACTCGAAATGCCGGACCGCTATCCCCGTCCGAACGGCGCTGCACCGCGACCTTGTCGTCCAGTCCGTGCTCGATGGGACCGTACGATCCATCGAATTCATGAACGAGGTCCGCTTCCGCAACCGCTCGATCCCCGTGGCTTCGATCGTCGTTCGCCGTGACGACGGGCACTTCATGTTCGACGTCGTTGGCTTCCGGCCGGACCGCAATCCGGACGAGGAAGAAATCCTGCGCTTCGGTCTTCAGGAGCAAGGCGTTCAGGTCCTGGAGGTCTCGCCGGAAGACGTGCGCTGCGAGCCGCGCCATTCGAACGCCCGGCAGGTCTGGCGACATCGGCACGCCCGGCCGACCTCGCGTGAACGCGAGCGCGTTCTCGACGCCCTGGCGGAAGACGGGCCGCGGTCTCTGCGCGAGCTCGAAAGGACATGTCATCTCGATTCTTACGTACGCGAGATCGTGAGCGCCCTCGCCTGCAATGACGCGTTGGAGATCGACATCAACAGTCGCCCGCTCGGCCCCGACACCATCGTCCGTCCCCGCCGCTAATCGAACCAGGATTATCGAATGAATCTACGCGTCGATCAGCGCGATGCGCTGGCTCGTGCCTACCTCGACGTCCTCGCGAAGCGCAAGAAGGGCTTCGGCGCTTTACGTCATCCGCATCTTCCGGACGACGACGTCGGAGGCGATCCTGTCGAAGCGCTTATCGACGATCCGCCGCAAGAGTCGCGCCCCCAGGGCGCGGCCGTCGACGCCGAGGTCGCCGCCATCGCCATTCTCGTCGCCCGGGCGATCGAGGGCGTCAGCGGGCTCACCAAGGCCTTGCGGCTGGGCCACCCGGTCGTGGTGGTCGCGTCGCCTGAGGCGAATCTCGTCGACACCATCGGCGACGTCCTGGAGCAATGCGCGTTCGGAAGAGACGTCGAAGTTCAGGACGTCGAAACGTTCAAGCCAAGGGAGCGGCGTTCCGCACTTCTGATAGCGGCGGATGCTGCTCCTGCGAGCAAGACCGCGGACCGCGACAATCGCGCGGTCGTCCTGGCCTTGCATCACGGCTTCCCGATCGTCGGCGTCGCTGCGGATCCCGCGCGTCATCTTCCGCGCGACCTTCTGCGCTGCGCCGAACATCACCTTACTCTCGGTCGGCTCGATGCCTCCGCGCTCGCGCTCACGCTCGAAGCCGTCACGGGGTCGACGCCCACCGTCGTAGTCGGCGACGACCTGCTGCGTAGGATCGCCGTCAAGGACCTGCCCCTTGCGATCCGGCCAGGCGACGGTGCCGACGAGTGCATCGCGCGACTAGAGGCGTTGTCCACACCGGCGAGCCACACGGTCGATCCGGGACCATCCCTCGAGGATCTGCCCGGGTACAGCTCGGTCAGAACGTGGGCGCTCGACTTCGTCAAAAGCATCGAGGACTATAAGGCCGGTTCGCGCAGTTGGGGAGAGACCGACAACAAAGCTGCCCTGATTGCTGGTCCTTCCGGGGCAGGCAAAACGCAGCTTATGTCCGCCATCGCCCGTTCGGCCGGCGTTCCGTTGATCGTCGCGTCGCCGTCGATGTGGAATTCCGTTACCTATTTATCTGCGACGCTCCAACGCATCTCGAAAACGTTCTCGGATGCCCGTCGACACCGGGTTTGTGTGGTCGGAATCGAGGAGGTCGAAGGTATCGGCGACCGCGGGGCGATGCGTGACGAGTACGCCTTGTATTGGACCCAGTGCACAAACCGCCTCCTCGAAGAGATTTCGGGCGTCGACGAGGTCGGCGGCACGACGGCTGGAGGGCGCACCGGGATATTCGTACTCGCTACGACCAACTTCCCCGAACGAGTTCGATCCGGCACTCCGCCGATCGGGCCGCCTCGACCGCCTCGTCGAGGTCGGACTTCCCTCGCTCGAAGACCTCGTCGAGATCTTCCGTTTCTACATGGGCTCCGACCTGGCGGAGATCGATCTCACCCCGGCGGCGCTGGCCGGCGCCGGACGGACCGGCGCCGATGTGGCTTCTTGGTGCACTCGCGCGAAAGCCAAGGCCCGCCGCGAAGGGCGCGACATCAGCCTGGACGACCTTCTGCACGAGATCCTCGAAGGGCGCGAAAGGCTGCCTGGTGAACTCAAACGCATCATCGCGCTGCATGAAGCGGCGCATGTCGTCGTGGGCGTCGGTCTCGAGGTATTCGCGCCGCAGTCCGTGTCGGTCCGCGACGATGGCGGGCAGACGGCGTCCAATCTGACGATCTCGACTCGTCAAGACCGGCCCGGAATCGAGCACTGCGTCGTGATGCTCCTGGCCGGACGCGCTATCGAACACGTCGTACTGGGTGCGTCCGGACGAACCGTTGGCGCCGGCGCCGGCGGCTCCGTGAGCGATCTGGCGCGTGCGACGCAGGACATCATCGACCTGGAATTGAGATTCGGACTCGGATCTTGCGGGATCGCGCAGTTCGACGACATCGCCACGGAGGTGTTGGCGCGCGATCCCAAGATGGTGGCGCTCATCCGCTCCCGCCTGGACGACCTCTACGCGAGATCGGTCGAACTCGTCACGCTGAACCGGCCCGCCATCGAAGCCATGGCCGAGCGCCTCGAAGCGTCAGGATACCTCGATCGTCAGGCCATCGAAGCAATCCTCGAAAAGCATGTTTTTGCGAACTTGAGCTCGACGGAGCGCGAATGATCAAAGTGATCGTCGAATTGATTCCAAAGGGACGGCACGGCTTTCGCCGTACGATCGCTTCCATGCGGATCTCCAACATCGGAGATGGCACGGAGCGCTCGGACTACGACGTCGAGGTCCAGGAAGCCCTGAATCCCCTTTCCGGCACTCCGTCACGCACCGCCAGCATGCGTGTTCTCGGTCACCAGCGCGATCAGAGCGTCTGGAAACTGATCGGGGCCGCCATCGAGGCGACGGACGCTGCGGAATTCGTCGAACTCTAGCCGATCACAAATTTTTGAAGAGGAGGAATCGGCGATGTTTTGAGGCCAAGTGACCAAATCGCGTTCGCTATGCGTTCACGGGCTCGGCATCTTCGTTCTCGCCAGTGGGCGGCTCGGGGCGCCGACCTCTGGATGCGCTGACTCCTCAACATCCATCGGATGACTCATGACCGTCGATTGAGATTGGCGCGATGGCCCTAGCTTCGCTGCGGAAGTCGACCAGAAAGAGTCGAGTCCCCTGATGGACAGCGTCAGCTAAGTGACTCTCGGGACTCGCTTTTTGGCGAAAGCGATTGCGCCATGCCGCCTGCCGTTGTCCCATCAACCTAACGCGTCGAGGCTGGCGCTGCACCAAAGGGACATCCACCAAACCCACGGACCAAGAGACGCCCGTTTCATGGACGGGCGCCTCCAGGTCGACGAGAGCACTCACCGACAACGTCCTGCCGGACGGAAAGACGATCGCACCTGTCGCTGTAAGGCACAAGGCTGTGCGACGCTCGATGTTTGCCCACGATCGATCTCGCTGACCACGACTACCCCCGCTTCCCGTCGGACAATCGTGTCCGGAGGGCGCATCGATCGGAGAAAGCACGTGCACGCACCCATCAAGAATCCCCGCGTCTCCTACACCTTCACGGATCTCGATATCAAGGCCGCTGCCTCTAGCGGCGGCAGCGAACACGTGTCCGGCCGCACCGTGATGCTGCGCAACTGGGTCTGCTCGGGCGATTTTCCCCACGACAATCCGCTGTGGAAGCAAATGGTCTCGGGAAAGCGCAGCCGCGACCCCGCCTGGCATCGGGCGCACCTCACCTTCCAGATCGCGTACGTCTGGCTTCTGCTGCGGCTCGAGATCGTCTTGGACCAGTACATCGAGCGTACCGAGGATCTGGAAAACATCTGCTACATCATCGCAGAAGCCCTGCGCCGCCGCCCCCACGGCCGCCAGATTCCGTTCAAGCCCCTGAATGCGGACGAACTGCGAAACTGCCGTCCCTGCCATGAGAGCACGCTGCGCGGCTTGGGTGTCGAAAGCTTCAACTGGTCCCACGCGAACACGAGGGAAGCGCTCCTGGGCTGCGTCGGCCAGGACGACCGTTGGTGGGACGTCGTCCGCGCCGTGCACCTAGCCTGCGCCGATTCCGCTCGATCCATCGATCCGGATCTCTCGGGCGCAAGCACCACCGCCGACATCGAACGCCTGATCCATCGCATCTCTGCCGAGCGCGGTTTTCACGACTTCGATCCGGACACCATCAGCATCAGCACCCTCATCTAGGCCGAGCGAAAATATTCTCGGCCCCGGGCAAGTTTCCTTGGGACTCTTGCAGGCCGGCGCGGAATCCTACTCGCCTCAAACGGAGAGCATCATGAGCGTCACCATCGTCGCCTAGACCGAGCGGGAGCATGCGTCGTTAGCGCGACCCACGCTCCCCGGTCCACGAAGAACCTGTCCTTTGGAAGAGGGACAACCGGACGATCGCACTACGCGCTGCATGAAGCAAGCGCCTCCGTCGCCCTGTTTCTTTCGTGGACCCCACCCGAAGCATTTCACGGAGCCCTGACGTCGAACTTTCCGTTCGCCGAACGCTCCATCCATGCCTGGAGTTCACGATGCAAATGCGATCTGCCGAAAACACGCCCCACTTCGTTCCTCCCCTGATGGAGGACGACACATGGATTCCCGTGAAGGCCAGCAGTGGCCTTCTTGACCCGCCGTTGCGATCGCGCGCGGCTTCCACGGGATTCATCGTCGAACACGGTACTCTGGTCGGCTTCGCTTCCAGACCGGAAATGTTCGCAGCGTACAACTTCGCGCTGGATCCGAACATCGAATCCTTCAGGGAACAGTATCCGCGCGTCGCTTACCGCGACGCGGCAGGTACGTGGCGACAGCACACTTTCGACCTCTTCGCCGTCGAGCGGCGGCGTCGGAAGCTCGTCGCCATCAAGCACTCGCGGCGCGTCGAACGTTCCGGCATCTGGGACACGCTGAAGCTGATCGCAGCGCAAATCGGAACATCGGTCGGAGACGACGTCGTCCTGATGACGGAAAAGGATTTCTCCCCGAACGAGCGCTTCAACGCGGAGGTCGTTCACGAAACCCGCCGTCATCAGATGCCGCAGCACGACGACCTCGTGCGCAAGGTCACCGCCGAGATCCTCGGTACGGTGACTATCCGCGATGTCGTGAGCATGACCGGTCTCGGCGGTGACGCTTTCCGTGCCGTCGTCCGCCTCCTCGCCGACGGACACTTCCGGATGTCGGACGCCGGAGCCCGCATCGACTACCCGACCCGAATCTACCGTGCCTGAGTCCCCCTGAACCGCAACCGTCCTTCAAAGGAAACCATCACATGACCGCCTACAAGTTCCTCCGTCGCGCACCCACCGTCGTCCATCACAAGCGCTGGCACTTCCAGGGAGTGCCGAAACGCTTCGACACGATGTCTCCGTCCTCATTCGACAACGCCGCTCTGCGGGACGCCGTGCGCTCCCTCGCCGATCCCGTCGTCCAGTCCGTGAAGTCCCGCAACCGCTAATTCGGAAAGGAAAGTCGTCAGATGCTGCAGAAGATCGTCATCGAAACAACTATTCCCACCTGGGCGAAGCCCTACCTCGAGCGCCTGCTCGACATCGCCACTCCGTATCAGTTGCTCGAAGCCGACGACGAAGATCTGTCGAAGGTGATCGGACGCATCCGGCACGATCTCGCCGGCGGCCGCGAGACGCACAACGATTTCCCCTACCGCGGCCTGCCCACTGTAGCCGCCGTACGGGAAGCGATCCTGGACGGCCTTCCGAACCCGAGCCGGAGCTACTGGGAGCGCCGTTGCGAACGGCGTTCGCAGAAGCCGGGTGCGGAATCGACACCGGTCAGCGTCGTGGTCGCCGAGACCGCGGAACGCCCGGCTGACGACTGAGACGGCACGTCTTAGCCGTCCCCATTATCGACTGAAAACAAGGGATAAGCGTCCATGCACTTCGTCTTCCGCCTCAGGCTTTGCGGCGCCGGCGACCTCTCATCGCGGTCGTCGCCCGACGTCGGTCCGCAATACCGGCCTGAGCCGGCGTCTGCGACCGCCTGCTCAATTCCTCTGCTCTCGCGCCTTTCCGGTGGTCGGCAATCTATCGCGGCCATGCCGGGGCCTCCCCCGGATGTGCGCATAAATCACGGATAATCCAATGTACGCCTTCAAAAATCCCCCTCCCCGCACCCGCCGCTTCGCTTTCGGCCCTTTGGATCGCATCACGATCCGCGATCGCGAATACCGCTGGCACCAGTCGGACGAAGCCGGACACCTTCTGATCCCCGTCACGGGCGTCGACGACGCCGTCCCCGAAGGTTTCCTGCACTCTGACCTCGACGCACTCGCCCTTAAGGGCGAGCTACTGCACGAGGCGGACTTCTACGACGAAAAGCGTTCGCTGCTCCGTATGAAGTCTTCCGGCGCCAACGCGCTCTTCGATCTCTCGGAGGACGAACAGCGCATCATTCTGCGCCGGCAGGAGATCCTGGATCTCTTGCGGCGGCAGCAGAACGAGGATCTCAACTTCAAGCGCACCGACGCCTACCTGAAGGAAGCGCTCAAGAAGATCACGGTCACGATGGTCGACAGAAGCCAGGCCCGCGCGTCAAAGGGCAGGGTCGAACGCTGCGACCAATCGTTTGAGTTTTCGAAGATGCCTTCGACGCGCACGATCCGGCGCTGGTGGAAGCTGTACGAAAGCTCGGGCTACGACGTCATGGCGTTGCGCGACGGTCACTACAGGAGCGGCAACGAGTTCTCCTCGCTGTCGCCCGACGTCGTGCGGCTGATCAACAAACATGCCGCGGGGTGGGCAGACACGCGTCGGCCCACGATGGCCGGCCAATACGAATCGCTCGTCGACGAGATGCGCAAGATCAACAAGACACGGAGGGTCGACGAGCAGTTGAAGCCGCCGGCGAAGAATACGTTCCGGAAGGCCATCAAGGCGATCCCGGCATTCGCGGCTCACGCCGGGCGTTACGGACTGGACGCAGCCAAACGTAGGTTCGCCGTCGTCGGCGCCGGGCTCGAAACCGTGCGCGCGTTCCAGAGACTGACGATGGATGGACATAAGGTCCAGCTCTCGACGATCGCGGTGAAAATCGAGGACTGGGAAGGCCTCAGCCGCGAGGAGAAAGCGAAGGCGGCACGCGAGCGGCTGATGCTGCACCTCTCGCTCGACGGAGCCACCCGGTGCGTCACGGGCATACGGCTCTCGCCGACCGAAAACAGCGAAACCGCGCTCTCCCTCCTGCGCATGTGCGTCACCGACAAGTCACGGTATGCGATCGCCGCCGGCTGCAAATCCGACTGGCCGATGACGGCGCGCCCCGGAACGGTCGCCACCGACACCGGAAGCGCGTGGATCTCCACCGACTTTCGGAGCGCGGTCGCCGGACTACGCGCCAGCGTCGAGTGCGCGCCGGTCGGCCTGCCGCAGATGCGAGGCCAGGCGGAGCAACTCTTCGGGACCATCGATCGCGGACTGTTGCCTGCGTTCTCCGGCCGTACGTTCGGAAGCATCGAGGAGAAAGGAGACTACGATCCCGGCAAGCAATCCAGCGTGTTCTCCGAACGGCTGGGATTCGCGTTCGTCCGATGGATCGTGGACAAGTACCACCACACCCCGCACGCGGCGCTGAACGGTCAGACTCCGTACGACAAGTGGTGCGAGCTTGTCGACAGATACGGCGTCCTGCCGCCCCCGTCGAAGACCGAAGTCCGCTGCATCTTCGGCGTAAAGCTGGAAAGGGCGCTGGATCATCGCGGCATCCGTGCCGTCGGCATCCATTATCAATCGGAACGTCTGCAGGAGTTCCGGCGACGGGTCGGAGACGTCAAGGTCGCCGTCAGGCTGGATCCCGAAGACCTCGGCGCGGTCTCCGTGTTCGTCGACGAGAAGTGGCTGACCGTCCCCGCCGTCGGATCCTTCGATGGCGTCAATCTCGCCGTCTGGCAGGAGGCCGCCAGGGATCTGCGCCGGCGAAACCTCATCCAGGCTTCCCTGAGACAGGACATCGTCGGCGACGCCCTTCGCGACATCGCGAAGATGGGTCGGGCGGCGATGGCCTACGCGGACGTCACCGCGTCGACGGTCACCGCGGAAGAAGTCATGCGGGCCGAGCGCGAGGTCCTCTACGGCTTCGACATCGTAGAGAACGAGCGCAGCGGCCCCTCCCCGACGGAAGGGCGGGATGCCGACGGAAATCGCGATCGGTTCACCAACTCCATTCCCATCGAGGACCACCCGCCTGGCGACGCTTCCGCAGCGCCTCCGGCTTCTCCGACTGCGCCCATCGAGACGCCTTCCGTGAAGACCCGCACCCGCAACTCCAACATCAAGTTTGAGGACTGACAGATGATCAACAAGCCTATCAACCACAACGACCCGATCGCCCGCCTGCGCGCCTCTCTTCCGCAGGAATTCGACACACAATACGCCACGATCACTGATCTCAAGAAGAAGTTCGTGAAGACCGGCAGGGAGAGGAAATTGGCGACCGAGTTCAACCTGCTCATCCAGAACGCCACCGAGTGCCGTGATCCGAACTTGCCGCCCTCTCTCGATAATCGAGGGGAAGGCAGAGGCCTGGCATTGATCGGCCCGACGGGCGTCGGAAAGACCCGATCGCTCCGGACGCTGTTCAAGAACCATCCCGTCATCGAAGGATATCGCGATCCGGCGTCTCCATCGCCATTGTTGTGGCTCAGCGCTCCGAGCCCCTGCACCATCACGCAGTTGGGGAGGCGCATTCTCTTTGCCTCCGGATACCCTGTCGAGAGAGAGTTGCCGGCACACCGGCTATTCGAACTCGCTGGCCAGCGGCTAAACGCGATGGGTAAACCCGTCCTGGCGATCGAAGAATTCCAACATGTCACGCACAATACGTCGGACCGCGATCAACAGACCGTTGCCGACATTTTGAAGCACCTCATGGAAGCCGAACGGATAAGCGTCATCATCAGTGGCATCGAGACGCTGAAACCGTTCCTGGCGCTGGACTCCCAACTCGATCGCCGCATGTCCAAGGTGTACTTCAACCGCCTGGAGCCGACCGATATCGATACGCTGGCGGACATCGTCCATGGCTACGTCGAGCAGGCCGGCATGGAGATCGCCTACTCGGACGCGGATGCTTTATTTCCCAGGCTGATGCACGCCTCCTTATACGCTCTGGGTCTGTCGATCGAGAATACGATCGCCGCGATCGCATGGGCGAAGCAGTCCGGTGCAGGCACTCTTAACAAGGCGCATTTCTCGGCCACCTATGCCGCGAAGTCGGGCAAGCCGGCATCGGAGAATCCCTACGAGGCCGAGCGGTGGTACGAGGTCAAGGTCGAGACGACCGTCGAGAAGCCAAACCCGAACGGCCCGACGCCCCCGGCCGCCCGCGGCAAGGACCGCAAGTGATCCTCGAATGCGGGGCGCCGGCGAACGATCGTGGCCCGCCTCTGCTCATCTTTCCCCCACAAAAATGAGTGCTAATCAATGCTGAAACTGGCCTTGACCGTCGGGCTCGGCGAACGCGAGACACCGACGTCTTTCGCATCACGCCTCGCGGCGAGGAATTTCGTCAGCGCTCGCGATCTTTCCCGAGATTTCACTCTTATCTTCCAACGGATCGTCGACGGCGACGTCGCCGAAATCGGAAGGCTTGCCGAGCTTTCCGGGGCAAGCCTTGTCGAGCTCATGGACAACGCTATCCTGAAGTCGGGCAATATGTACGAGTTCCGTGGGGAGCAGATCACCAAACCCGCGATCAGGCGCGCTCGCGTCTGCATCTGCCCGATATGCATCCAGGAAGACATCGCCACCTCCGATCTTCCAGCCTCGCTCGCAGGCTACGGGCGGTATGAATGGTCGCTTTCCGCCATCCGGACTTGCTCTCGGCACCAAGTCGCCCTCACAGAGGTGCGGAACGATCTTCCGCCCGGGCAACTTCATGACTTCGTCCGCAATGCCGCGGACGCGATCCCGCAGATAAACCGGCTTGCGGCGGAGGCACGGCGCCGACCGGCCTCCGGGCTCGAGATCTACCTCCTCGGGCGCCTTGACGGTCGCCGAGAACATGCCTGGCTGGATGCGATTCCATTCTTCGCCGCAAGCTGGACTGTCCAGGTCGTCGGCGCCGTCGCAAGCTTCGGCAAGCGGATCAACATGGATCTCCTCAAGGATGACGACTGGTACGAAGCCGGGGAAACCGGCTTCGAAATTCTCAAGACCGGCCTGGCCGGGTTGCACGACTTCATGTCCACGCTGCAGAGCGAGCATGTTCCCAAAAAGCGCGGATCGGCAGACGGTCCGCAGGCCGTGTTCGGAAAGCTCTACATGTCGTTCAGCCAGGGACTTTCCGACGAAGCCTTCGATCCCGTCCGGGAAGTCATGACCGAGCACATTCTGGAGACCTTCCCCTTGGGACCGGGCGACGAGCTCTTCGGCAAACCCGTCAAGGTCCGGCGGTTCCATTCGATACGGACAGCGTCGCTCGAGTACCGTATGCACCCGAAGCGCCTCCGTAAGCTGGTCGAAGCCGAAGGCCTCCTTCCGGATGCAGGGCTTCGCGACCGCGACGTGGTCTTCGATGCCGCGGTAGCAAACCGCCTGTTTAGACGGGAAACGAGACTCGCTGTCGCTCAAGGACGTCGAAAAGTACATCAACGCCCCTCGCCCGATGGCCCAGGTGCTGCACGACGCAGGCCTCATCCAAAGGCACGTGGTCGGCGTCGGTCAGATGATCGAGGTCTTCTTCAAATCCGAGCTCGATCAATTCCTCGCTGGTCTTTATCGGAAGGCGGTACTCGTCGATGCCCCCGCCGAAAACATGTGCGGCGTCACGACCGCCGCCAAACGGACCAACGCCTCGACCTCCGAGATCGTCCGGCTGATACATGACGACCGCCTGGCGTGGGTCGGGCGGAAGCACGGCGTGCCTGGTGTTCTCGGCTTATTGGTGGATGTGGAGGAAGTCGGCCCGCTAGTTAGGCTGCCCGGGCTCGAAGGCGTGGTGCCATCCGAGGCCGAGGAGGTCCTGCGCGTCAACTCGAAGGTCATCCGCTGTCTCTTGGCGAAAGGTATTCTCGGCACGGTTCTGCAACGTCATCCGATCAAGCGGAACCTCACGACTGTCATCCCGCATACGGAGATCGCCCGCTTCTCGGAGACATACGTTTCCCTATTCATCCTGGCTCGCGAACAGGGCAAACACATGCCGATCCTCAAACGCGAGCTCGCCGCTCTGGGCGTGTTGCCGGCGCCCGAGTTGGCCGACGTCGGAGCGACATTCTACCGCCGCAGCGAATTGAAATCGCCTTGAGCGGGTTCGTCTGAAATCCGCGGTAGTCTTCAGTGTCTCGCGATTGCGCCAAAACGTCCGCTTGGGTCCATATCCCGCATCGCCATGACCGCCGCTTTGGCGATGAACGCATCGTGCGACATCGCCCTGAAAATGCTCCAATAGGCAGAGACGCCCTTGCCTTCACCCGGAAAACTCAACCGGACAACACTGTCCAAGTTGCCGCCCCAGTCCCACTGACCGAACGTTTCTGCAGCTGCCGGCTTTTCGAGCCGATCTGCTGGAATCCGCGCCACGAGCCATGAGTAGATCGACGCAACGTCGCTTCCGCTCGCCGTCATACGCAACACCCGTATCGGACGCACCCCGGTCACTTCCATGCCGCGGAACCTCAGATCGAAGGTGAGCCCGGCGTTAGCTGCGATGGCTCGACCTAACCTGGCCGTGAACTCGCGGCCGATGATCTCCGACAGCAGGTCCATATCCATCTCGGGTATGGTTGCCTGCCTCACGACTTCGGTGATCCCTAGCCCCAGCGCGGCATCCCAGTCCCTCATAGAAATACCGCGCAACAATAGCGCGACGTCAACCCGGCGGTCGTTGCCTAGATCAGACGTCGGTGTTGCCTGCGGACAGATACGCTTGAGAGTTTCTGGCATCTCTAGTCTAGACCCCAAGATCGGATGGCTTCGCGTTTTGACGCCCAGTCCGAAATGGCTTGGACGGTCGGTATAGAGCGGCGACCGACCATCGGAACGCAAGGCCAGATTCGCACTCTCCGCAGAAATCTTCGTCCCCGGCGCCCTGAACCCGCTTCCAAGCGCGCAAGACCATTCCGGAATCAATAGAAGACGAAACTACGCCAGCGGCGACGGTCAAATTGGGTTGCAATTTACGACCAGGCTAATCCGCAATTCATGGACACGCCGGCGTACCCGTCATCACGAAAACCCTTTGAATGCTGGCTCGATGGACTTCGCAGCGGTCAACTTTGCGTGGATTTCACAACACGACTTAAAAATCTAAAAGCCGCTCTCACGAGCGGCTTTTTCTTTTGCTGGAAACCTCGCCAAACTCGATCGGCGACCGATTACGCGTTCGGCCGCTCAGCCCTACGTGCTCGCGGTGAAATAGACGTCGAGAAGGGCATCATTAGCCGCAAGAAAACCCGAAATCTTCGGGGAGTTAATTCGCTGTAACTCGCTTACGAACACTTGCTGAAAGTCCGTTAGTTCCATGCCGATAGATTCTATCAGCGCTATTTGTTGTTCCTCGGGATACACCATCGACGGAAGGAAGACTGAAGAGTTATCTGATTTCACAAAGCGAGCAAAACCAGCCATCTCTTCCTCTACGCGGCCCCTGAACTTCGAAGCCCAGTGATAGGAAGGCACAATAAATACGCATGAGCCCACCTTCAGCCAAGGCAGACCTTATGTTGGTCCACGAGGCCGCAGAGTTGAAAGGGTCCGCAAGAACCGCGAATATCCAATCAAATTCAGATTCGGCGAAACTTTGTTTTTCTAAATCAACTAACCGCTTTTCAGCAGACTCCGAATTCTGAGTCAACATTCTTGGTGACGCATCAACTAGGACCAAATTCTTAGTCACGAATTCAGTCAGCAGCGAGCGCCCACATCCGACATCAGCAATTCTGCCTCGTGGACTTTGTTCACGAAACAACCTTTGCAGAAAGACCCTACTAGCTATTCCAAAATCAGCGCAGGTTGGATGAAGCTTGGCGTCGTAATACTCCAGAGCCACGTCCTCATATGATCCGACATCAAGAGTTCCTGAAGATTTGAATGCGGCCCGACCAAGGAGCGACTTCATGACTTATCTCCAGTAGCTTTGGCAAGAGAGAACAGTTTTGTAGCATGGCTTCGATGCCTTTTAACGCTTTTTCTCTCTCAAATTCATTCCCAAACGCGTTGATCAATTTCGAATAGAAGAAAATCAGACCAACCTTCTTCTCTGCGATGTCTAGGCGTAGCGCACCATAGGAGTTGTATTCTTTGAGGTGATAAGCCTCCTCCAAACTCAATCCCCATCGCCTTGCAATGAATTTCTCTATCGGGCCCTGGCTTGGATCACTACTCAACAGCTGCTGATCCTCCTTGGAAATTAGTTCACCCTCGACTTCTGCAACCCCGGACCGCCAGACACGACCAATTATTCCGTACCTTACAGAATAAGTGCGACCGGCACGTTCTCCCGCTAGGGGGGCGCCGTATTTATCGTAGTACTCCGTAAATTGATACAAACGATCACTGAATACAAAATCTGGAAGATAGAGTGTAAATCGATAGTCATTGGGACAACTTGGTCCAACGATCTCAGCAACCGCACCCGCGGCCCTACTGGTCAGGACGCCTATTTGGTGTTGGTCACGAAGTTGAGATGCATATGACTTGGCGCTCTTGTAGGCGACCCCTATCTCTTTGTTGGCACGCTCGACTATTTCCGCAGCCTCATTCAGCTCTTTCTTGAAAGTCGACGCTGCCTCCGTTCCATCGTATTCAATTCCCCAAACCTTCCACCTTCCGACTCTCAAGCTTTCGCGTATCCAAGCAGGCCCCTTCAAAACCAGGGCGAGAACTGCAAATGCCACGAACCCCCAGGGCGAGAAGCTCTTCAGGATATCTCCGGCCAGAACCAGCAATGGGACGATGGCGGCTGAATAAATCAGCTTCAGACTTTTGCCCAATGTAAACGGTTGGATACCAAGTGGAACGTCTAGCCCTGTGAACAGCAAGCTCAGTAGCAGCATGATCATTAGCAATGAAAAGGCGAAGCACTTCACGCAAAACCCGAGCCCAAGCCAAACCAGAAACGGCTTCGGGTCTCCTTTTTCCTTTTCGGCAGGGAGCTCGCTCGGTGCTTGGGGGGCAGCCATTTGAAAAACCCGCTTCCACAAAAAACAGCGTTCAGCAATCAAGCTCACTACGCGTAATACCAAGTCTCGCTGATTAGAACCCGTTCGCCCATTGGCGCAGTCCGATGGACATGATTTTCCAAGGACGATCGACAAGCGTATTCCAGGCGTAGCAACAGTGATCGACGATATCATCGTAGGATTTGAAGACGCGGTTCGAGAGCCAGTTGTCGCGCATGTACTGCCAGATATTTTCGACCGGATTGAGTTCAGGGCATTTCGGCGGCAGCGGGATAATGGTGATGTTGGCGGGAATGAACAATCCTGCTGACAGATGCCATCCGGCTTGATCGACGAGAAGGACGGCGTGGGCTCCTGGTGCGACCGCCTTGGCGATTTCCGCGAGGTGCAGGTTCATCGCTTCGGTATTGCAGAAGGGCAGAACCAGAGCCGCGCCCTTGCCGTGTTTCGGGCAGATGGCACCGAAGATATAGGTCGATGCGGTTCGCTGATCTCGCGGAGCACTCGGGCGAGTGCCGCGCCTGGCCCACCTGCGGGTGATCTTGTTCTTCTGGCCGATACGAGCCTCGTCCTTACATGAGGGTTCTGCTGTCAACGGGTCTGTGGCATTCGCTTCTCCGATCTTGATTGATGGTACTTCGGCACGTCGTTGGGTCCGGGGCCATCAAGTCTCGCAGCTACGGCTGCGTCACCTTACATGCGGTCGGGCCCGGAGCACGGTCCCGCACCATAATGCCTCATGCACGAGGCGTAGCCCCGGCGAGACGCGACCCACCTGAAACGCGGCGGCGTTGTGCCACCAAAGAAGAAGACGGTCGCGTTCCCCGTATCGCCGCCGGCGAATGCTGCCGGTGGCAATTCCTGTCTGTCATGCGGCGACGGTTATCTCCGCCCGGATCTCGGCGCCAGCCGGTATTACCCCGGTCTCTGCGTAGCGCCAGAGCGCGATCAACAGCTTGCGCGCCATAGCCACAATGGCGATCCGTCGTGTGCGCCCGGCCAGCGTGCCGACGCGCTCGCGGAACCACTCCGCCAGCTCGCTGCCAGGCTGGTAGCGAAGCCAGAGCCATGCGAGCTGGATCATAGTTGTCCTTGCCCGCGGGTTTCCCGCCCGGCTGATGCGCCGATCGCGATCCATACCGCCGCTCTGGTAGGGCATTGGTGTGATGCCGACGTAGCTCGCGATCTGCCGGCGGTTGTCGAATGAACGATAGAATACCTCACGCGTGAGCACGGCGGCGAAGTTCTCGCCAATACCCCGGATGCGAGAGAGAGCGGCTATCTTGTGGTAGGCCTGATCCTGCGGCTTGGTTTTTGCGGCCTGATCGCGCTCGGCCTCGACCTCCCGGATCAACTCCAAGGTCATGACGAGCCGTCGACGCAAGCGATCCAATTCGGCCCGAAGATGGCGCGGTATCTCGCGTCCATCACCGGTGCGTAGAACAGCAAGATCTCGCTCCCATGAACGAAGAGAGGGTCGTTTCCGAATGCCCTGGGTGAACAGCAGAGCTTCAATACGGTTTTGGATGCGCAGCCTCTCCTGCACCAGCTTCTCGCGCTCGCGGTGCGTGCGCTTGGCATCCTCCTCTTCCGGTGTTGGCACACGTACCATGCTGCAGGCTTGATGATCACCCCGGAGATAGGCCGCAAGCACGCGCAGCATGCCCTCCGCATCGAGCCGGTCCGTCTTGGCCCGTCGGGCTCGGCGGTTGACGAGAATGCTGGTGGGTTCAAGAACATGGCAAACGACACCATGTGCCGTCAGCAAACGGTGCAGCCAGAAGCCGTCACGTCCCGCCTCAAAGCAGCAGACAACGCCTATCGTCGCGTCGAGCCCGCGAGCAGCACGGGCCTGCAGAGACGAAATCCGAGCCAACAAGGCGGCCGTGTCGCCACCATCGATCCGATGCAGATGTGGCTTCTCCAACCCTGGCACGCGGGCGGCGACGAGCCATGTTGATGCACTGAGTTCGATAGCAAGGAGGATAGTAGGATTAATGGTGTCAATTGTTTGCATAGTGGTAGCTCCTTTGCTTTGATTCGGGGCCGCCAAAGTATCGGCTCAGCCCGTCCTCATAGCATCTGGAACCAAATTTCTATCTTGCTGAGGTCGATTGCCTTTTCGCGCGCGACTTCATCCAGGCGCGCTGGGAAGTTTTTTTAAAATCCTCAACGGCTCCCTCGGCTTGCGCATGATGGCGGGGTCGTGCCGAGAGCTTGCGGTAGCCCATCGCGCGAAGCTCCCGGCTCAGCGTCTGTTTGGCAACCGTGATGCGGAACTCCTCGTAGATCCATTGCGCAAGATCAATCAGCCGCCAGCGCACTACACCGTGGATCGCCGGGATCGGGCCGCTCTCGATCATCCGCACGATCGCCTGACGTTGCACATCATTGAGCCTCGAGGGTTGACCTGGCGATTTGCCATCCAGCAGGCCGGCAGCACCCCGCGCATTAAACCGTATCACCCAGTCCCGGATGATCTGCAGCGTCACGCCGCCAATCTTCGCCGCCTCGGTGCGGCTCGCCCCATCGTAAATGGCCGCCAGCGCCAAAAGCCGGCGAGCCTGCGGGCCATCCTTTGTCTTCTTCGCAAGACCCCTCAGCTGCGATGCCTTGTAGTCCCCGCACAACGCCACTGGAATAGTCATGACGAACCTCCACCGTTCGCCACCACTGAATCAGAGCAAGTTTGATTTGGGAATCGTCAACGAAGTCACAATTGCTGAGATTTGGTATAAGCTGATGAAATTTGCAACGTCTACTAGATCGTAGCGCGGATTAGTGGAACGTAATCCGCCGTTGCGGCATTTTATACCAGACAGAGGATTACGCCTTCGGCCACCGCCGCGCCGCTAAACCAGCGAATGCAGCGCCCTAACCGCGGCGTCGCGGCTCCCGACAGCAACGAACAGATTCACCGAATGCGGTGACAAGACATACTTGTCGGCAACAATCCCGTGCTGTTGCAGGATCTGGATCGCCTTGAACGGCAAGTCCGAGGAAACGCCGCCGAAGCAGGTGAGGCTCACCGAACTCAGGGTCTCGCGCTGTTGGCGCAAGTCTTTTGTCCCCTCCAGCGTGCGCAGCAAGGTGTCGAGCTGTTCCGGATCGCCGGTCATCATGATGCGGGTTTTTCCGGCGGTGAAGGCCGAGGCGAGGAGTTGCGGCCAGGACAGGCCGTTTTGTTTGAGATGCTGCGCGAATTTCTCAAAACCCTGATTGAGATCCGCCGAATCGATCTCGACATGCTCGATGCGCGCCATCGAGTTGACGGCCAGAACTTTTCCGTTTTCCATTCCCGTCACCTCTTTCATCACTTGCGTCGCGTGGTCGGTGCTGCCCCATTTCCTCAAAACCAGGGGCACATTCTGGCTTTGCGCCAACACCACGCTGCGAAAATGCAAAACCTTGGCGCCCCAGAAACACATTTCGGACAGCGATGCAAAATCGAGCTGACGCAGGGGTTTTGCACTCGCCACGAGGCGCGGATCGGCCGAGCAAACGCCGTCGACTTCCTTGATGATTTCACAGCACCCGGCTTGCAGCGCCGCGGCCATGGCGACCGCCGTGGTGTCGCTGCCGCCCCGGCCCAGCGTGGTGATTTCTTTTGTCACCGGATTCACGCCCTGAAAGCCCGCCAAGACCACGATGCGTCCGCGATCGAGTTCTTCGCGCACGCGAACCGGCCGCACATCCACAATGCGCGCGGCGGAATGCGAGTCGTCGGTCATCACGCCGGCCTGGCTGCCGGTAAAACTGATCGCGGGAACGCCGAGATCGGCCAGCGCCATGCTCATCAGGGACATGCTGATGCGCTCGCCGGTGGTCAGCAGCATGTCGAGTTCGCGGCGATTGGGATGCGGGCTCACCTGATAGGCCATTTTGACGAGTTCGTCGGTGGTCTTGCCCATCGCCGAAACGATCGCCACCACACGATGACCACTTCTGTGCAGATCGGCGAGACTGCTCGCGACCGCGCGGATTCGTGCCGGTGTTTCCAGACAGGCGCCGCCGTATTTTTGCACGATGATGGGATTGCCAAGCATTCCACCTACCCGTTCGTCCACCCCGCCAGCAGCCGGTAGGGCGGATTAGCGCAGCGTAATCCGCCGTGATGTAGTCTGCCAAGGCGGCGGATTACGCTCCGCTAATCCGCCCTACTCGGTGCTCGCTACCGTCCCGGCACCGGCGCCGGTGGACGCAAGGAGGAGCGTGTGCCAGTCGCAGGATGCGACGACTTCGCAGCGGCGCGCGGCTGACCGCGCTGATTGCCATCGACAGACTACAGGTAGGAGCTGAGCGCCCAGGCCGAGTCCGAACTACTGGCGTAATGGTCTTTCAGGAACAAATAGAGCGTGAGACTGAAGCGGCCCTTGGCGAGACCGCGGGGGCTGCGATGACACGCAGCACAACCGTCAGCAAACAGCCCGGCGGCCGATTTGCCCTGATCGAGATTCTGTGCGTTCGCCGCCGTGCCGGTCAGCACAGCGACGACGCCAAGGGCGAGCAGAGTGCGCCCCGGTGCCTGCAGCGACATCAATTCCGGAAAGTTCCTAAGCCAAGCGATCGTCACGGCCAGCCGATAGCATCACAGGCAACGTCGTTCATCAAGACAAATGCCCGCAACGATGTCCCGGGCCACGATACCGCCATTCTTTGGATAAGACTGCACGGAGTGTTGGCGGCTGGCCGCCCCCCAAAGGGGTAGCCGGCCGCCAGCTTCGGATGACATTGGGAGACGCCAGTGACCTCCACACCCACGCCAAAGCCAGGCGAAACCCACGATGCCCTGATCGCGCGGGCCGATGAAGGGCTCGCCCGTGCCCACGATCAGATCGCGCGCGCGGACGAACAGCTCGCGCGGTTGACGGAACAGGTTGCGAAAATGGAACGTGATGACGCGCGGCCGGGTTCGGCCGGAGCGACCTCGGCCGGATCTGCTTCGGCCAAGCCTGGCCCGCAATCACGGCGTGGAAGGCCGGCGCTGCGGGCCGTTGTCGGCCTGGCGCTGGCGGCGTGCATCGTTGGCGCGGCGCTGGTTTCGCAGTCGTCCTATGGCGGCGGGGCCAAGCTCGTTGTCGCCCGCTGGGCGCCGAAGCTGGTTTCAATGCCAGTATCGCCGCCGGAAAATCCGCCGCTTCCCACGCAGCCCGCGGCATCGATCGTTCAAGTGGCCGCGGCCGAGGCAGCGCCACCGCAGCTGGCGGCAGCACCGCAAGCGGCAGCACCCCCACAAGCAGCGCCCCCGCCCCAGACTGCACCGCAAAACGCCGCGCCGGCGGCTCCCGCAGCGCCCGATCAGACCCAGTTGCTGCAAACGATGGCGCGCGATCTCCAGGACATGCAGCGAAACATCGAAGCGCTCAAGGCGAACCAGCAGCAAATGGCCAGCGACCATTCAAAGGCCGTCGACGAGCTCAAGGCGAGCCAGGAAGAGATCAAACGCGTGCTCGCGAAGGTTTCCGAGCAGAACCCGCCGAAGGCGTTACCGATCCCGGCGCCGCCGGCCCCGGCCGTGCGCAAGCTCGAGCGACCGCTTCCGCCGCCGCAGGCGAGAGCGCGGCCTCGCCCGCCGCCGGGCGAGTGGATGTACGATGATGGATGGTAGCCGGGCTTGACCGTCGCGACTGACCGTCATTGCGAGGAGCGATAGCGACGAAGCAATCCATGTCTCATCGAGTTGCGAGATGGATTGCTTCGCTTCGCTCGCAATGACGATGTGGGGACACCACGGGGCGACGACACCGACGATCAGCTCGTAGCTCGTAGCGGATTAGCGTAGCGTAATCCGCCGTTAGGATACGGCCAAGGCGGCGGATTACGCCTTCGGCTAATCCGCCCTACGTGCGCTTTTGCCTATGCGCTCTGGCCCGGCGGCAGGACGACGACGGTCGCCCCGGGTTTTACCCGCTCAAACAGATCGATGACGTCGGCATTAGTCATGCGGATGCAGCCGGACGAGATCGCCTGGCCGATATATTCGGGCTGGTTGGTCCCGTGGATGCGGTAAAGCGTGTCCTTGTTGCCCTGGTAGAGGTAGAGCGCCCGCGCGCCCAATGGGTTCGCCGGGCCTCCGGGAATGCGTGAGGGATAGGGGCCGAGCCGAGCCTGAATCTCCGGCGTCGGAATCCAGTCCGGCCATTCGGCCGTGCGGCCGACCGTAGCGACACCCGAAAAGGCCAGCGCCTCCTCTCCGACCGTCACGCCGTAGCGGATCGCCTTGCCGCCCGGCAGCACGTAATAGAGATAGCGCGCATCGCTATCGATCAGGATCGTGCCCGGCTGCTCCCTGCGCGTATAGTCGACAACGTGCCGAAGATAACGCTCTGGGATACTGGCCTGCGCATAAGGCGGATGGGCCAGCAACTGCCGGTCCCGTGCCGTCATGCTCGCATCAGACGCCGGCGCGAGCGTCGCTTGCATGCAGCCGCCGAGCGCCAACGAGCCCAGCAGCACCAACGCCATTCCGGATTTCGGCACCACCCTGCCCTCCAGCGCATTTATGTTGCGCCAGTTGCTGCCGAAATTTTGCTGAAATCATGGCAATGGAAGCGCGCTGGATGTGACAGCATGGAAATCGTTTCGCCAAACATAGTCGGGGACGAGTTCCCCGGCCGGTCCCTCAGCTTTGATGAGGTCCGCGCATCATCTTCATCGCGTCCTCGAGGTGACGCCACTCCTTGGCTTCATCGGCCTCGCCCCTGCTCTCGCAAGCGATCGCATTCTGCGCTGCCTGGGCGATCGCCTCAAAACCGTGCTTCTCGAACATCTGCCGCGCGATGACGTGAATTTGCAATTCGGAGATCATGTCGCTCTCCTCATGTTCGCCAGCCGCAGCGATCGATAGCAGTCGTTGCCGCTGCGGTCGCTGTCAACGGCCGAAGCGGGCGCATGTTCCAGCGCGCAGGGCTTGCGTGGCCAAGCCTTCACTCGCGCCTTGTCGCGAGCGCCAAGTCCATCAAACGAGCCATCAATAGGGATCATAGGCGTAGGAATCGTCATACCGTACAAGCGGCGCGGTCGCCATCCCGACGGCGCCGCCGACCACCTCGCCAGCAAAACCCAGCGGGCCGGGCTCGTAGTACACGCGGCGGTCATAGGACATGCGGGGATAACGGCCGCTATTATACGGCATGCGCACCCCGTAGCCGCCGGTCAAATAATGGGAGTTCGGATAGTTGAACCCGATCATGCCGGGTTCCTGCGTGGCCTCCTAGGCCATCACCGGCGTCGCCAGCACGGTCGACAGGGCCGCCGCAGCACCCAACAGCGCGAGTGTCTTCATCATCGTCCTCCGTTTTCAAGGTTCGAAGGAGCAACCGGCGAACACGGCCGGCGTTCCGGGCTTCCGTTCAACCCGCTGTGATCAGGTCCCTGCTGGGGAGCATCAATGGAAGACGGCCGGCACGGGACGTTTTCCCGTCATTGCCTGCGACAAACGCGAAGCGTTTGCGCAAGGGAGCGACAGCGACGACGCAATCCATGTCTCCACTTGCGGCGCTATGGATTGCTTCGCTTCGCTCGCAATGACGATGTTGAGACACGCCAACCGCTCAGCGCGTGGCGCGGCCGGTGGTTTCGGTTTTTCCTGGCGCGACCGTTGCGGTCTGCTTGTTGCGCGGCGTCAGGACGCTAAGTTGAACCGGCGTGATGGTCGAATTTGCGACCGGCGACTGCTCCTGGACATTTGCGGCGCCGAGCACGCGAAGCTGCACCGCCGAGATCGGCAAGCCCGCCGCTTCATAGCTCGGCAATTCCGCCGCGACAGCGGCCGTTGCAGTGGCGATCGAAAGCGCAGCGACGGCTGCGATGGACATCGAAATCTTGTTCACCAAAGTTCTCCTCGAGAGGTTCAACAGGCAGCTAACACTCCGTTTATTGCATTGCAATATTAGCTGCTGCGCCGCACAAATATGTGATGACGCATGCTAAACGCCGCGTTGGTCGCGCCGTTGCGGCGGTTCGCAGCAACTGGCGCGATCCGCGATTGCGGATTGTGATCGGCGCATTTCGATTTGCGATGGCGCGTCAGGATCGCTGCCGCGCTGCGTCGCCTCGCGCGCAAGTCAAATATCGCTGCGCGACGTGCGACAAAACAACACGACGGGCAAATCAGATTTTGCTGTCAATCCGTCCTTAAGAAAATATTCCTCTTGCCTCATCGGGCAAATCAATGGCCTTTCTTCGCCCGTCTCACCCGATGAGAGGGGCGGGTCGCGATCGTCACGAAACGCGCGGTGGGATGCGGTGGACGCGGATGCGCTTTTGACGAACGGTGCGTGACGCGGACGGCGAAGGCGTGTGGTTCTGACGCCCCGATGCTGGCGTCAAGTTGTGCGGAGATATCCGCGCGATGACGGTGGCAAGAAAGCCGGTCGCCGAGGAGAGCGCGTTATAAGCCGTAAA
>CAWILG010000013.1:0-510402 GCA_963836765.1 uncultured Alphaproteobacteria bacterium | reverse complement strand
CAAGGTCCGGTATCGTTGATTCTCACGACAATGGATCGGCCATTCTGTGGATTTGTCACAGTCAAGCTCGTGCCAAGCGGCCATGTCCGCGCTGCCGCCGTATTGCCGTTCATATCGAATCGTTCACCGCTCGCAGTACGCTTTCCTGAGGAATACATGCTCGCGAGGACTTCCTGTCCGGCGCAGCCACCCGATCGCTTTACATACTTATGAACCGTGGCCCATCCCCCTGCGCTTGCTGACGTGACTGTCAAAAGGCTGGCCAGGATTCCAATGCATATGTGCTTCATCTGGGTTGTCCCCCTCGAATCGATTTCGCAACTATCGCACGTAGGGACGAGCCATATGGCAGAAGGATGGCAAAATCAGCGTTCAATGATGGCCGGCGCCAGACGGGCGGAGGTAATTACAGTCTAAGATCAAGACCGTCGCCAGAATCTGATGTGCTAAATTGAGGTCCGGAATTAAGCGCGGTCCCGGCAACAGGCTCGGCTGTGGTGTCATGATATGGTCGTCATGAGGGCGCGTGGACAATGAAGCGGCGCAAGCACATTGCACCTGTTGCGACACTCGCGTGGGCCTGCGCAGTCTTGATGCTGATCGCTTGCCACTCGTCATTGGCAAGCGCAGAGCCGACCCCTCCGAAAACGTGTGCCGTCATTTCCAGTCAGGAATATGCCGCCGCCAAAAAGCAAAAGCTGCTGCGCAGCCAATTTGGCTCTTATGTAAGAACGGGCCGGCTGGGGCGGCGCCAGTATTGGTATTGTCACTCGTAGCGCGCGAAGATACTGCACACGTCTGAGCAAAGCCGACGCCGGCCGCTTACTTGGTGCTGCCGGGCTCGGATTTTTTTTTGTTGTTGGCCTCGGCTTTCGCCTTCATTTGCGCCAGCTCGCTACCGATCTTCGCCACTGCAGATTTGAGCTCGGCGATCTCGGCACGAGCGGCGACCAAATCACGGCCGGCTGTGGCGATCTTGTCCTGCGCCTCACGGGCGAGTTTGGCCAGCGCCTGCTGAAGGAACTCGATATTGGCCTGCAGGCATCCGGTACGACGCTCCATCTGCTTTTCGGCCGTACAGACTTCCATCCCGCGGATGTCCTGTGTGGCTGCGGGCGACGATAGGGTCATGAGCAATGCCGCGGTGCAGCCGAAAAGTTGCGCCGTTGTGGACCGGGGCTGCCAATGCTGCCGCTGTTCGGGTGCCATGATCATTTTCGAGTTACGACTAAAGCTTTGAGCGCTCCAGTGGGCCGTTAAGTTTCTTCCAGGCGTCGATGCCCCCCTGCAAATGGCAGGCCGACGGCAGACCGGCGTCCTGAGCGGCCTGTACAGCCATAGCCGAACGTTCGCCAAAGGCGCAGTAGAATACGAGACGCTTGCTGGTCGATTTGGCAAGCTCGCTGAGCGTGCCGCCGGCGCTGATGCTTTCCTGCAATGCCAAGTAGGGCACGTGCAACGAGCCAGGGATAGTGCCATGGCGCTCGCGCTCCGAGCGTTCGCGTAGGTCAATGAGTGCGACGTTGGCCTTACCCAAAAGGGCAAGCGCCTCCGTTGCCGAAACCGACCAACCGCGCAGAGCGATGTTCTCCTGCGCAAGTCCGACCTTCATGTTGGCGGGCACGACGACGTCCATCATCTTCGGGTTAGCGAGATTGAGATTGTTCATCAGCTCAACATATTCCTGGACCGATTTGACCTGCAGGCGCGGATTGTAGGCCTTCTCCTCACCAATCGTGGAGACAGTATCGCCCTTGTAGTCGTGCGCAGGGTAGACCAGCGTCGCATCCGGAAGCTTCAGGAGTTGGTTGAAAATCGAGTCGTATTGCTGGCGCGGGTCGCCATTTTGAAAATCGGTGCGGCCTGTGCCGCGGATCAACAGGGTGTCGCCGGTGAATACGCGATCCGGCAGGGTGAAGCTGTATGAATCGTCCGTATGTCCGGGCGTGTATATGGCTTCGAGCGCAAGCCCTTCTATCGTCAGCTTGTCACCATCGGCGAGCCGCATCGATACGACGTCGGCCTTGGTCTGTTCGCCCATCACTGTAATGCAATGAGTGTGGTCACGCAGCGCGCCCAGGCCCGTGATGTGATCGGCGTGCAGATGCGTGTCCACAGCCTTCACGAGTTTCAGATCCAGTTCCTTGATGAGATGAAGGTAGCGATCGACCTTCTCCAGCACCGGATCGATGATTAAAGCCTCGCCGCCCGGACGGCTTGCGAGCAGGTAGGAATACGTACTGGAGACGTGATCGAAGAGCTGACGAAAGATCATTTTTAACCTTGCCGGCGGTGGCGGCGCGATTGGTTCTTATGCATGGAATGATAGGCGCTTCCTGGACTGCCCGAAAGTCCGGAAACGATGCGCCCGCGCACCTGGCCGAAGAGGCGATTGGACCCGATTCTTCTATGTTCTCCGATGGTGGATGAGTGAGGACAATTTTTTCAGTGCAATTTTAATCAAGCGTTTAAGCGGAATGAAGCCGCTCTTCACGTATCAGTTAAGGAGCCGCCACCCGTGAGCATCCTTGAATGCCGATCGCCGCTTCGTTCGCTCCGACGACAGCCGCAGACACGCCCGCCGCCGAAGCGCGGGTCGTGTGTCTTGATGGCGTACGCGGGTTGATGACCATCCTGGTCCTCGTCTCGCATTATTTCGGTGAAGTCCCTCATGGGTTCCGCGCCCTCATGTTCGGATGGTTCGCGGTGGACATGTTCTTTGTCCTCAGCGGTTACCTGGTTGGCAAGCTGATCCTGGAAAAGCAGCACCACGACAACTTCTTCCAGGTGTTCTATGTGCGCCGCGTCTGCCGGACGTTGCCGATCTATTTCGTCTGTCTGGCTATCAATATCGTTCTGATGGGCATTTTCTCGGCGCCATGGGTCGATGCCGACCACGCATTCCCGATCTGGAGCTATTTCACGTTTACGCAAAACTTCTTTATGGCGGGCACGAGCGGCATTGGCGCGCACTGGCTTTCGCCAACCTGGACCCTTGCGATTGAGGAACACTTTTACCTGATTGTTCCATTTCTCTTTTTCATCATTCCGCGGCGCCGGCTTGGCCTGGCTCTCGCCGCCATCGCTGTTGGAGCGCTCGCTATTCGTGCCGGGGTCTATGAATTTCTTGAGCACCCGGGCTTTATCGGCTTGGTCCTCCTGCCGACGCGCGCTGACGTTCTGACAGCTGGTCTGCTTGCCGCGCTTGCAATCAAGACCGATTGGGTGCCTTGGCGGCGCATCGATTATTCGCTCCGCGTGGCGCCCATCGTATTGCTGGCGGCGGCATCGATATTGAGGCTGGCCGATGGAGGCGCCGACCACCGCTTTGCAATTTTTGGTCCGATGCTCGTATCGGTCGCCTGCGCCATGTTTCTCGTAAGCCTGGTCCGTGGTGCTCCGGAAGCCAAGCGCTTTCACTCGAAGTTTCTCGGGTTCTTCAACACCACCTCATATGCAGTCTATCTCACCCATCTCCCCGTGCTCGGGCTGATGCACGGACTTCTGCTGGGGGGCCGTCCTGACCTCGGCAGCCCGGCCCAGTGGGCAGTGACATTTGCGGCTGTCCCGGTTTGCGTGGCGGTGTCATGGCTTCTCACCGCTGTCATCGAAAAGCCATTGACGAACTATGGACGCACCTGGGCCTGGAGTGGTCGGTCACGTCAAGCGTGCGGCGACGCCCGGAGTGCAGGCATTGCTTTCACAGCGAATGATAAATTGCCAACCACGTCCATGACCTGATTGCTGCGAAAATCGCTGAGATCGGCCGCGAGTGATGCAGTGTCGTCATGTTGCAGCGCGACAGCCGCCTCCGAGCGGTGACGAAATCTTGACTTGGACAGGAATAAGCCGCCTTGCTGATCCATTAATCTCGCGGGGTGATGCGTTCCCAGGCAGGAGCGATGCCATGACTTTCAAGAATTTGGCCTCTCTCGTAGTGGTGAGCATAATTGGCGCCGTATTGATTGCGTCGCCGGCGCAGGCGCGGTTTGGCGGCGGTGGCGGTTGGCACGGCGGTGGCGGTTGGCATGGTGGTGGTTGGCGTGGAGGTCCTGGCTTTGTAGGACGCCGAGCTTTCGTCGGTCGGCCGTTTGTCAGCCGCGCGGCATTCTTTCCAGCCCGCCGGATCGGGTTCCATCGCCGGTTCGTTGGGCCGTTCTTCGGCGCAGGCGTGGTCGCCGCCGGCTACTCAACGTGCTGGACCTGGGTTCCAACGTCCTTCGGCTGGCGACGAGTCTGGGCGTGCGGTCCTTCCTGGGGATGGGGGTCATCTTGGGGTTCGCCCTGGGGTTGGTGAGAGCCGCGAAGCCGCCGGGTCACGGGTTCCCTTTAACTCCGGCACTGATCAGGCGAGACAAAGAGATCGACCGAACGGTGTGATGTCCGCTTCCCGCGTTTAGCGGACACGCGGTTCCCGTTGACTGTTGTCTGGTTGAAGAGCGGACGTCACGCGAATCTGTCCGGTCCGGCATGCTCCAATTGATTGTCAAGCGGTGCAAGATCATGACGTGACCCGCATTTGCGGTGCGGAACTGTCATGTACGGTAGCATCGCACTTCAAGAATAATCGCGACTCACGCTTAAATGCGGATGGCGATGGCGTGGCCCGCCACTGGCCTCCTCGAGGGAGTTTGAATGACGTTGCCACAAGAAAAACGGCGCGATGAAGCGCGTGTTGCTCTGACAATCATGGAAAACTGGGAGTGACCGTGACGTCCGTTATTCAACCCGGGCAATCGACGCGCTTCGTCTGTCGATCCTATATGGCCGTGGTACTTGCGCCCGAGCCACCACTTGTCGATTGGGTCGCAGACATAGAGCAGAGGATCAAGGGCGCGGGGGCCTTCCTTGTCGGCTCGCCAGTGGTCCTTGACCTGTCCGCCGTGAAGCTCAGCCAGTCTGGCATCGCGCACTTGGTGGCTGAATTGGACCACCGCGGCGTCCGCGTCATGGGGCTCGAGAATACCGATCCCGCCACGGCCGGCGCCGGTCTGCCGCCATTGGTGCGTGCCAGTCGCGGTGCGGCGACAGCCATCGATGCGGTCGATACAGCGAAAGCGGAGCCTAAGGCGGAGCCGCGCCCGAAACCCACCACGCTTCTTTTGGACGAGCCGGTACGCTCGGGGCAGTCGATCTTCTTTCCGGACGGCGATGTGACCGTGCTCGGTTCGGTGGGCTCCGGCGCTGAGCTCGTCGCGGGCGGGTCCATCCACGTTTACGGCGCATTGCGCGGCCGTGCCATGGCGGGATCGAATGGCAATACGCGGGCGCGCATCTTCTGCAGCAGGATCGAAGCCGAGCTTTTGGCAATCGATGGTTACTACATGACTGCCGAATTGATGGATAAAGGCCTGCGCCACCGGCCGGTCCAGGCTTGGCTTGAAGGCAACGAGCTGAAGATCACCGCGTTGGACTGAATCAATCATCCCAGGAGATGCACACAATGGCCAAGGTGGTAGTAGTTACTTCGGGAAAGGGTGGCGTCGGAAAGACGACATCGACCGCGGCCCTGGGAGTTGCGCTGGCGAAACTGGGGCAGAACGTCGTCATTATTGATTTCGACGTCGGCCTGCGAAATCTGGACCTGGTGATGGGTGCCGAACGGCGCGTGGTCTACGACTTTATCAACGTGACACAGGGCGTTGCCAAGCTTTCGCAGGCCCTCATCCGCGACAAGCGCCTCGACAGGCTCGCATTACTTCCCGCTTCACAGACGCGCGACAAGGATGCCCTCACCGAGGAGGGGGTCCTGAGCGTAATTACCTCGCTCCGCAAGATGTTTGACTGGGTCATTTGCGATAGCCCTGCCGGCATAGAGCGGGGCGCCACACTCGCCATGCGTTTTGCGGATGAGGCGATCATCGTTACGAATCCTGAAGTCTCGTCGGTGCGCGATTCCGACCGCATTATCGGTATCCTCGACGCCAAGACGGTCAGAGCCGAGCGCGGCGAACGCGTTGCAAAGCATCTGCTGATCACTCGCTATGACCAAGCGCGCGCCGCGCGCGGCGAGATGCTGACGATCGACGATGTGCTTGAAATTCTGTCTACACCGCTCCTGGGGATCGTTCCGGAAAGTGAGGAGGTGCTGCGCGCCTCCAATCTCGGCGCCCCGGTGACGTTCAACAATCCAGGGAGCGGGCCGGCGCGCGCCTACTTCGATGCCGCCCGCCGCCTTTTGGGCGAAGACATTGAAATGACTATTCCGACGGACAAACAGAGTCTGTTTGGCAAGCTGTTTGGGCGGAGAGCAGCATGAACTTGTTCAACTTCTTCAAGCGTGGAGGCTCTGCTCCGGTGGCGCGCGATCGCCTGCAGATTCTGCTCGCCTATGAACGAAAGGGCCAGGGTCCTTCCGAACTTCTCTTCATCTTGCGTGAGGAAATCCTCGCTGTTGTGGGCCGGCACGTCGAAATCAATCCAGAGCGTGTCACTGTGCAGATGGACCGTGGCGACAAAGTTTCGATCCTCGAGGTCGAGATCGAAGTCCCAAATACCGTCCGGGCACAGCCAGGCGGAGGCAGGAAAAAGCGGGCGACATTGCGCCCGGCGTAGTGATCGCGCCCGCCGCGCTGCTCCTGCTGCACGCTTGGAATTGCTGAATCGGTGCCGCTTGCGCCGATCATTCACCCGCAAATGCACGAGCGGATTGGTGGCAATGGCGCGAGCGTTGAGTCCGCTGGAAACGGCTCGTCGCTGCTGCCATCTCTCGCGCCATCGCCAAGTTCAAATATAAGCGCGGCGATGACGAAACCGCAGGTACTGTTTGCCGCGCTGGAATCTATCCACAGTTAAAGCACTTCACGCTGCGGCGCGCAGAGTCTGGCGGCGTTTGCATGCGTTTGATTTTGAAGTTCGTATTTAATTTCCGTCAACGACAGCCGCCTTGGCGTCCTGACCGCGCTTCACCGGTTGACTGTCTGCCTGAAGGGGCTTGGGGCGAGGCCCAACGGGCTGCTGCGCGACCTTCACGCGGTGTGATCGGTCCTGCGTGCGCGGATTCCGTTGTGGCAATGGAATCTCACCCGGTCCGTCCCAGGCCAGGAGGCCAGCAAGCTCCTGGCAGGGCGCATACTGTGGCACCTTCACCGCCGGGCTGCCGGTCTGGGCGGAAGTCCAGGTCTCCGCAGGCCAGCTGGTGATCGTCTTGACGTAATCTTGCGTCTCCTGCGGAAGCTGACCCTTGTTGGCGAGCCAATCCTGAATGCGCTTTGGCCCGGCATTATATGCAGCGGCAGCAAGGCCAAGATTGCCGAACTTCTGGAACAGATCACGCAGCAAGCGCCCCGATGCCGGTATCGCTTGCAACGGATCGAACGGATTATCGAGGCCTCTGTCGCTGGCGGTCTCCTGCGTGAATTGTGCGATGCCGAGCGCGCCGGCCGAGCTGATCACGTAAGGTCTGAAGCTGCTTTCCTGGTACAACAGACGAATGAGAAAATGCGCAGGCAGATCGTTGCTGCGCGCGGCCTCAGCGAGCGCGTCGCAGATTTCCTCGCGCGAGCGGTAAACAACTGGCTTAAGAAGCGGATGAAGCGGCTTCAATGGCAGTACGACAGCTTCATAACCTGGCGCCAGATCTTCATCGATATTGTCCGCCTGCCTGCCCGGCGTCCTGTCGCCTGTCACCGGAGCCGCATCGCGCGATGCGAGCGTCAGCCAACAACCGATAAATGCCACGACGATTCCAGCGAAAATGTCGCTGGCGAGGCTGAATCCCGTTCGCCGGGCAATCGTGCCAAGCAGCCAGCCAAACATGGCGCCGACCAGCAGACTGATGAAAAAGATGCTTTCGCCCGAGAAATACATAAGCCCTGCCAGTTTCAGTGGGGCATCATCGCGTTTCGGCGTGACAAATATGAGGCAGGCCGACTAGGCCCGCCAAACAGGCCTGATTTGTCGCCATTGGCGCCGGGCGATCATGAAATTGGCAGATAGAACGCGCGAGGCGATTGGGGACGGGGAGGGGATATCGCCTCGCGCGTATCCAGAAGCGTACTTGCAACGCACATGGATGCTCTTGCTGTCCAAATCTGCGCCGACAGGGGATGCCTGTCGATTATACCCTGGTGCAATATGCCACATACAAACGTCTGGCGGGTATCCGAGGCGGCCAGCGGAACTTCGCGTCGACCGGCGCGTTTTGCTGGTGACGTAAGCGCGTTGGGCCAAAAGTGATGCTGCGCAATCTTGAATCAAAATCCCTGGCAAAAAGATCGTACCGTGTTGCGCGGCTGCAAGCCGCAGCTGTGTGCGAGCGCCCTCCGCGTATCCTCATCATCGAAGATGAACTTTTGATTGCGTTGATGATCGAGGAAATGGTTCGGGAAATTGGCTATCGTGTTTCCGGCGTTGCACACACGATGGCGATGGCGGGCCAGGAGGTTGCGAAGCACAACTATGACGCTGTCCTGCTGGACTTCAATATCGGTGGCCGGTATCACGCCAAAACCGCAGATCAGTTGACAGGCTGGGGCATCCCGTTCGCGTTCGTGACGGGTTACGACTACCTCGTCGATCCCCGCCACGAGATGGTACCCGTGTTGCAGAAACCCTTCGCGCCCGCGCACCTTCGTGCCCTGCTGGAGGACCTGGTGGGTCCGGGATCGCTCCCTCACGCGAATGGAATTTGATCAATCTGTCGAATTGTACGCCGCCTGACAGTTTGCTTCGCCATGAATGCAAAAACCCCGGGCGGATGCCCGGGGTTTTGTCAGTTCTGACGAACTTGAGCGCGCCTATAATCTATAATTCACGCCCACCAGCGGTCTTCCGAAAATTCCATCACGCTTTAATAAAAAGACCCCGAGCTGAGCTCGGGGTCTTGTCGGTTCTAGTTCAGGCAGGGAGCTTAGTAAGGTGCCTTGCCCAAATTGAATCTGTAGTTCACGCCGACCAGGATAGTGGTCGCGGTCGCTTTGGTACTGAAGGCACAACCAGCGGCACAGGCAACGAGGTTCGGGGTGACTATATTGCGATTGGTCGAGCCGAGGTCCATGTAGTTGCCTTCGAGAAATGCCGACCAATGCGGCGCGAACATCCATTCAACGCCACCACCAACCGTCCAGCCTGTTCGGTCCTGCCGGCACCGCCAATATCAAAACCAGCAAGGTGAGGCCGGCACTGTTCCTTGGCCCAGGCGGCGCCGCCCTGGAAGTACCACAGCCAGGTTCGGGGTGAACGAATAGCCGATGCGGCCGGTCAAGGTGTCGAACCAACTATCTTGATGTCAATCGTGCCTGCGCACCTGGAAACGGGCAGAAATGTTCTCTGCCGCTCAGGCTTGAGCCATCAAACATATCGCGGACGCCGAGCACCCATCCGCCGGCGAATTGATAATCGCAACCAATTTGACCGCCACCAGCAAAGCCAGAATTGTTGTTCGGAATCGAGTGACCCAATAGCGAAATCCGCCGACGCGGCGGCCAAATATCCCGCCGACGTTGCCGCCGATGTAACATCCGGTCCAAGTATTGGCGGTGGCGCCGGCGGCACGTAGGCCGGAGCTTTTCTTGGAAGATCAGCGGCCGATGCCTGACTTGCAGCCAGACCAATCGTGGCAAGCGCAAGCAGCGCCAGTGAAGATTTTCGCATGACAATTCTCCCCTTAATTCCAGAGACCGGCCAGCGGCCCCAAATCTGTGCACTCTCTAACGCGCAGAATTCACAGAACGTATTACACGGTCGTATACACGGGACGTTTTTCATACGGATGTGTCAAAAATGCCACATACAACTACTGAAACTCGCCCGATGTCCGGGTTATTAGCGGACAAACCGGGCCAAAATCCGACTTTGTCCACTATTGTCCAAAAGCGGACAAACGCTGGTGCGGTTGCTTTGTCCGCTAAGTGCCAATAGCGGACATCCGCCACGCATCTGCTCTCATGACAACAGAAAGACCGCCTCGCAGCGGTCTTCCGAAAATTCCATCACGCTTTAATAAAAAGACCCCGAGCTGGCTCGGGGTCTTTTCGGTTCTAATTCAGGCAGGGAGCTTAGTAAGGTGCCTTGCCCAAATTGAATCTGTAGTTCACGCCGACCAGGATAGTGGTCGCGGTCGCTTTGGTACTGAAGGCACAACCAGCGGCACAGGCAACGAGGTTCGGGGTGACTATATTGCGATTGGTCGAGCCGAGGTCCATGTAGTTGCCTTCGAGAAATGCCGACCAATGCGGCGCGAACATCCATTCAACGCCACCACCAACCGTCCAGCCTGTTCTGGTCCTGTCGGCACTGCCAACGTCAAAACCAGCAATGGTGAGGTCGGCACTGTTCTTGGCCCAGGCGGCGCCGCCCTGGAAGTACCACAGCCAGGCGGGAGTGAACGAATAGCCGATGCGGCCGGTCAGGGTGTCAAACCAACTATTCTTGAAGTCAACCGTGCCTGCTGCACCTGGAAAGGAGAAAGTTCTCTGCCTGCTCAGGCTTGACCCATCAAACATATCGCGGATGCCGAGCACCCATCCGCCGGCGAATTGATAATCGCAGCCAATTTGACCGCCACCAGCAAAGCCAGAATTGTTGTCGGAATCGAGTGACCCAAAAGCGAAATCCGCCGAGCGGCGGCCAAATATCCCGCCGACGTTGCCGCCGATGTAACATCCGGTCCAAGTTATTGGCGGTGGCGCCGGCGGCACGTAGGCCGGAGCTTTTCTTGGAAGATCAGCGGCCGATGCCTGACTTGCAGCCAGAGCCAATAGTGGCAAGCGCAAGCAGCGCCAACGAGTGCTTTCGCATTACGGTTCTCCATTTACTGCCGTGCCAAATTCAGGGCGCGACTCGTGTTTTGTAATTTTTGTAGCGCTATGAAGTTAAAGGACGCATTCGGGATGTACAAATTATATCGATATTTAGAGAGGTATTATCGGTAGCCATTGCGGTAGATCATTACCATCTCAGCAAAGAACATGCCGATTACTGTGCGGGTGTTTCCATTTTGCTACAAATGGAACATTCGATCGGTGGATCGACGTGGATTGCATCGCACTTTTCACCGCGGATGTTGCCCGCCTTGCCGGACGTACCGCATAGTTTCTCGAAACGGTTGTAATACGGCTCGAGCTCGTCGTAACTGACCGGCCAGTCCTGTATCGTCATATCGTCCGGCAGAAAGCTCTTGCCATAACGCTCTTCGAGATGGCTACGCAGCTTAAAGTCGGATGGCAGGAACCGCCACGTTTGCCCGTTCCAGTGCACGCCCGCCCCACCGACGCCGTTGCCGGGAAGAAAGCCCGAGAAACTGCGGATGGGAAGGGCCGTCTGACTGGCGTTGTTGCGAAACGTCATAGTCTCCTGTTCCGGCCGCAGGAACAGATCCAGACGAACCGCGTAGCGCAATTCGTCCTGCGCATAGGCCGGCGGAAAATCTGTTGCGGTATCGCGCCACGGTCCGCGCTCGACAGCTACGACGTCGAGGCCCGCTTTCGCGAGTTCGTAAGCGAGGATCGCACCGGTCCAGCCGAGACCGATAATGACGACGTCTTTCGGAGGGAGTTTGCGCGCCATTGGCTATTCCTTCCCTGTCCAGTCGGAACGGCCCATGATGCTGACCGGAGGCAGCGGGTAAACCTCGTTGTGGCGGTCGACCCAGTCCCGATAGTCGTAGCGGGCACCCGGGAAACCAACCAGTCTCCATCCCGCCATGTCGCGGTTACCGCCATAGATCGGGTCGGCGAAAAAGCCTTGCTGGGTATCTTGCAGGAGCAACGCGAAGAAATCCGTGCTCTTGATGTCCTTGAGCGCGATTGATCCGTTTTCCAAGCCCGACAGCACCTTGTCCTGATCGGCGGACGCAAGTTCATGAAATGCCTTTCCGCCGAACGCCTCCTTGATGTGGCCGGCCAGCGCCTTCAGGCCGGCGCGATAACGTGCAGCGGGAGAGTCGGGAAGTTGGTACCCTTGCGTGGCCACACCTGGCAGGAATGGCGGCCTGGTATAGAGGCCGGCCGCATGACCGTAGGGTCCGGCCAATTGCCGGTCTATGAAAATGGCGCAACCGGCATCCTTGCCGCCGGGTCCGCGATCATCAGGGGGAATCAGCCGATCGACAGCCGCTTCCATCAATGCCGCTTCATCGGCCGTGAAGAACATCCACGGCCCTGGGCGGACCGCCAGCGGAGGAGTGGCTGTGCCTGGCGACCATGGCATCGCACCCGAAATCGTTCGAGCGCTCCCACTCGTCATATCGGCGATCAAAAAAGCCGCTGTCGAATACAATAGCGACCGGCGGGACAATTTGGCTTCGAAATCTCGGTTCGACATCCGCTTTTTCCCAGTTGATTGATCCAATGCTAGGACTTCTCGGGGGCTTTCGAGCCGGCCTTTGCAGCATCCGAATCGTGTTGATCCCTGATTTTCGCAACCGGAAGCCGCCAGCCACGCCTCATCGCCATGACGCGGAGCGAGAAGCATGAAATGAGCGCTACTGCGGCGACTGGGGCGACCGGTAGCTGCAGTAGGTGCCCGACCACCACGATGGCTGCAGCTACCAGTGCCGCGACGGCATATAGTTCTGCTCGAAGTACCGTCGGAATCTCCGCCAGGAGCACATCGCGGACCATGCCGCCGCCGATCCCGGTCACCATCCCTAGCACAATCGCCATGACTGGGTTCAGTCCGTGGGCCAGCGCTTTCGATGCGCCGGTGACCGCGAAGAGCGCGAGACCGGCGGCGTCGAAAAGAAGGACCGAGTTCGACATCCGGACGATCAAGGAGGAGAAGTAGAAGGTGATAAGGCCGGCAAAAAGCGACACGCCGAGATAGCGCCAGTCGGCGACCGCCCCGGGTGGCACGACGCCGATCAGCAGGTCCCGGGTAATACCCCCGGAATTCGCCGCCGCGAACGACAGGACCAGCACGCCGAACAAGTCCAGTTGTCGCTTGACCCCCGCTAACGCCCCGCTGAGCGCGAAGACGAAGGTGCCCGTCAGATCAAGGACTAGCGGAAGTTTCTCCATGATCTCGCTTTCCGGCATCAGGGGCAGGCTTTGATCGCCGCGAGGTCAGTCGGCGTCCTCATGCCGGCAACCAGGTGCGGGTCGCGACAACCAGCGTTTCCACACCGGTTTGCAACGTCGGATGAAGAACGGGTGCGAATTTCGGGCTGTGGTTCACCGGGAGTTCGTTGAGCTTGTTTGCCGCTTTCGCCTTTGCGTACGTGTCGGGATCGGTACCACCGACAAACCAGAAAACCGAGGGTACGTGCCATTCGGTGCCGAACGATCCGAAGTCCTCGCTGGCGGGGGCCGGTCCCGTTTCGCGGACACGCTCAGTGCCGAAGTGTCCCCGAAATGCGTCGACCAGGCGCTTGCTGGCTTCCCGGTCGTTTACATTGAGAGGGTAGTGATCCAGCGACGTGATCTCCGGTTTGCGGGGGGCGCCGGAGGCTGCGGCTTCGGCATTGACGATCCGCTCGATCGCAGCCAGGACGCGCGTCCGGACGCCGGCGTCGAACGTCCGCACATTCAGTTTAATTATGGCCTCGTCCGGAATGACGTTTTCTTTCGTACCTGCCTGAAGCACGCCTATGGTCACGACCGCGGCCTCCGCAGCCGCGATCTCGCGCGAAACGACGGTCTGCAGCCGCATCACGGTCGCGGCCGCCATCACCACCGGATCGATGCTCGCCTGCGGCATCGACCCGTGCGCGCCGCGCCCGAAAAGCCGGATCTGAAGGCTGTCCGCCGCCGAGGTGATCGCGCCGGCGCGTCCGGCGACCGTGCCCGACGGCCCCACCATGACGTGCTGGCCGAGAACCACATCCGGTTTCGGGAAGCGCTTGAACAGCCCGTCGCCGATCATGGCCTGCGCACCCTCTGCGGTTTCCTCGCCGGGCTGAAAGACCGCCATGATCGTTCCGCGCCACGTCGTCTTGGTCTCGGCGAGCAATTTCGTAGCGCCGATGAGCCAGGTCACGTGCATATCGTGGCCGCACATGTGCGACACGGGAACCGTATTGCCGTCATGATCGGTGGCGGTCGCCCTGCTCGCATAGGGAAGGCCGGTCGCTTCCTCGACGGGTAGCGCGTCCATATCGGCGCGCAGCATGACAGTTGGCCCCTCACCGTTTCGCAGCAGGCCGACGACACCGGTCTTTCCAACACCTGATGTGACTTCAAAGCCCGCGGCGCAAAGATGGTCTGCGGCAAGAGCTGCCGTGCGGGTCTCCTGCATCGACAATTCCGGATGCGAGTGCACATCCTTGTAAAGCGCTTCCAGCTCCGGAAGCAGCTTTTCGAGATTGCCCGATCCCGGGCCGAGAGAACTTGCCTGACTAGGTGCCATGGGGCCACTCCATCGGTCCGAGCACGAACTATCTTCCCGCAATGTTAATCGCGCAATGTGTATTCCCATATTTGGATGCCGGCTTACGCATCCGGACCAATTTGCCGGCGTTCTCTCAGTTGAGCTAGTCAGCCGGGTCCAACGGAGGCCGCGCCGTCTTTATTCCATTGGCTTCCGCGAAGCGGAGTGCGTCGATCATCATCGTTTTCACTTGGCCGGGTTCGTCGTCGTGAGTGTATTCAAGCTGCAGCAGAGAGACAAACGCATCTTCGTCCAAAGCCTCGATCTTATCGGCCAACTCCTTGAGCGTCATTTTAGTACTTCCTTCCGTTGCGCCGTTAACGTCTCATTGAAGTCGCTACTCAAACGAACAGAGTTATCCCTTCGACTACCGGCACCAATCCAATTTCGTTCGCTCATTCATATTCCGGGCTCGCTCGCAGAAGGAGGATCGGAAGCCGTTCCTCCAATCCTTCTTCCAGATCGCTCTCGAGGCGCGCTTTCTTCTGCAGTCCTTTCGCGTCGCGCTCTACGTTCTTGTCCGGCCGACTTGGCCCATTTGGTGTCTTGCGGGACATGGCTTGCCTACTTTCCCTAATGCGCAGAACAGACCACAAATGCGCTGACGATGTCATCCTGACCGAAGGACTGGACAAGCGAGGAACCTAGGTACACGATGCGCCAGCATAGCGCTACGACGCAGCAGCGTCTCGCAATAAAGCATTCTGTTGCCGGGCGAACCGTAGTCAAAAAGGTGTGGTCTGATGACCGAACCCAAGGCCGACGTCCGCGTAGTGGTTTCCAAAAATGGCCCCTACATCGTCACAGGAAACGTGCCGCTCTCGACTCAAACGATCGTGGCGGACGCCGCCGGGGCTTCCGAGTCGTGGAAACAGAGTGCAGTCCTGCCGCAGGCGGACAAATACGCGCTGTACAGATGTGGTCAATCGAAGAAGAAGCCGTTTTGCGATGGCACTCACACAAGAGTTGGATTTGACGGCAGTGAAACAGCCACTCGCGCCCCCTATCTCGGCCAGGCCAAGGAAATCGACGGTCCGGTGTTGCTATTGACCGACGTGGAGAATCTCTGCGCATTCGGCCGCTTCTGCGACCCAAACGGAAATGTCTGGACGCAGGTATCCAATACGGATGACCCCAGGTTCGCTCGGACTTCCTCCGGCAAGTGGGGGAATGCCCTTCGGGCCGGCTGGTTGCGTGGGATCGGGGCACAGGAAAGCCCGTAGAACCCAAGCTCGCGATCTCGATTGGCCTCGTCGAGGATCCCGGAAGAAGATTGCAGCGGACCGATTCGGCTGCGCGGCGGCGCCTCACCCCTGCACGATCTATCGCCCAGACCCTCAAGCCAGAATGGCAGTAAGAGGGCGATCAATCGCGCGTTCGGCGCTTGACGAGGGACATCAGAGTCCTCTGGTGGGCAAGACGCCGGCCCAAGTTGCCCTGGCCTGGGCCGTGCAGCGGGGCACCGCTTTCCTGACCACCTCAACCAAACCTCAGCGTATTCGGGAGAGCTTTGATATTTCGGCCCTGCCTGAAGATGCCATGCAGGAGATTCGAGACCGCATCACCACAAGCGTCAGGTTCAACTCGGTGGTGCAGACCGGCGTGCCTTGATTTATTCCCCGGGCCGCGGCGAAGTGAACGGAGCCGCATGGGCAGACGTGTCGGCCTCCGCGTTCGGTTTGAAGGTGAGAAAAGGTGGAGCGGACTCAGCGTCGCTCTCAGCCCTGTTCGCCGAGACTTTGAGCATAAGTCTTGCCGTACGGATAGAAGAGTTCCTTACGGCTCTCCTGCCACGCGGCTTTGAGTTCGGGCGTGGTGATGTCCCAGTCCGGTCGGCATTTCATGCTGACGGCACGCAGGTCCTGGCGGAGATCTTCCATCGTGGGGCGTCCGAAGAACCAGTAGCCATTGTAGATTTTGTAAATGACAAGACCGGGCTCCAGTACAATGACGTGCGGAATCATCGGATTGTGGATGGGATCGGTGTATTCGGCGATGTCGAGGTCCTTCTGAACAACGCGCCGCGGATCGGAGAGAAACGGCCAGTGAGCGCCTATTCCACTGCGATTTTCGTTGGTCTGGGTGATGTTGTCGGTGCTGATCGTGACCAGCCGGCAATAGCCAACCTCCATCTCACGATGCAGTTGCAGCAAACCTTCGGCTTGACGGCGATCTTTTGGACAGAAGGCGCCGCGGCTAAGGACGAGGACCATCGGATCCGGTCCTTGCAGCTCGGAGAGTTTTCGATGCTTCGCGGTCTGGTCGCTAAGCTCATAGTCGGGGAGAATAGCTCCCGGCACCATGTCGGATCGCATGTGAAGTCCTCCATAATGTAAGCGCGCAAGTGATCAGGTTTCACCCGGTCACAAGTCGATGACGACGTCGCTCTCGGGTTGCGAGCAGCAGATCAACACATTTCCGTCGGCCGGTGCGTCGATCGGATCCGGGCGGTAGCCGATCTTCCCTGCCACAAGCCCGGTCTCACAGGTGTGGCAAACTCCCGTTCGACATGACCATCGCACGGGCACGTCGCAGGCCTCGGCCAGTTCGAGCAAGCTGTGGAACGTCGGCTCCCAGCGAACATTGAGACCGGTACGAGCGAACGAAACCGTTGCTCCCGAGCCGGGAGGCCCTCCCGGCTGATGAGGTGGCCGACGCGACGAAGCAGCAATGCCTGGGGTAATGGACGGACCGGCGCCGAATGTCTCGGTGTGGATGCGATCCGGCGCGACACCCCACGCTGTAAGGCCGGCAGTCAGATCGCTCATGAAAGTCGACGGTCCGCAAATGTAGAAGTCGCCATTGAGCGGCAGATTACGTTCCCGGAGCACTCGCATATTCAGGCGCCCAGGCGCGTCGAAATCGAAGTTGGGCCGATCCTCGGGGTCGGGCGAGCTGTAGCAAACGTAGCTGTCGTGATGGGTAAGCGCTGCAAGCAGTCCACGCGCTTCCTCAGCAAAGGGATGTTCGCGGCCGTTCCGGGTTCCGTACAGCCACCAGATTTCTCTTGTCGATGACTCGGCGGCTAACGCATGAAGCATCGCGAGCACCGGGGTTACTCCAATCCCGGCACTCAACAAAACAACGGGCGTGGCGCCCGGCCAAAGTGTGAAACTGCCACGCGCCGCGCTTGCTTGCACGTCGTCGCCGACTTGGAGTTCGTCGTGGACGTAGGCGCCGGCTGCGCCATGGGCTTCCCGCTTGATGCTCACGCGCCAGCGCGCGGCGTTAGGCTCCCCCGACAGCGAATAACTGCGCATCAACGCGGGCGGGGATGACTGCCCAAGCCGCAGTACGACAAACTGTCCCGGGAGAGCCGCGGCCAAGGGTTGACCGTCCGTGGGCTCGAGCAGCAGCGAGATCACGTTGCCGCTCTCGCGCACCTTGCGCGAGACGCGAAGCGGGCGGAATCCACGCCACGCCGGGGCCGGGACCGGGGCTGCAGTGAGGCCGGCGTTTCCCGTCGTTGCGCCGTCCTTGCGTTCCTGTGCAAGCAGCGCCTCGAAGGAACGACGCCAGCCGGCGCTTAGCGCCGGGATCCGCAGCGCACGTTCCAGCTGATCGCGGGGGTGACCGGGCATGTAGAGCAGTGCATTGGTCTCGAACACGCTCATGCGCTCGGGCCCGGAAGCGGCCTGCGTGATCTCGTTGCCGGCCTCCACGTCGCCTTCCTCCAGCACACGGAAATAGAAGCCGGGTCTGCCGTGCCTGACCACTAGCGCGGCCATTTCCGGCTCGTTTAGACGGATGCCCAGCCGGTAACAAGTGACGCGCGGTTGGGTTACCTCGAACAGCGCGCTGCCGATCCGGTAACGGTCACCGATACACACCTCTGCGTCCGGCAGGCCATCGATCGTAAAGTTCTCACCGAACTGCCCGTAAGCGAAGTCGCTTCGTCCTAAATGGCTCTGCCAATACCGATAGGAGTCCATTTGATAGACAAATACGGCCCGCCGTTCGCCACCGTGGCCGTGCAAATCTCCTTGTCCGTCACCGTCTATATTAAGCCGGCGCACCATGCGCGGGCCCTCAACTGGAACTTTCCAAATGGCGGTATGCACCGTCTTGCCTTGCCAGGTGACATCGCGCGGCAGGCCGACATTGACTGAAAGCAGACGCCCCATCACGTTTCCCAACGATGATCACCACAATTTGGATATGAACCGGTCTGTGCCGACTGTTGGCGCAAATATCCCGGAAAAGTGTGCAGCGGTTTCCGAAGAGATAATGCTCAAAAAAAAGATAGAACGGGATTCGAAGAAAACTAATCCCACGTTAGTCTCGCCAAAAAACGGGAACACGACTGGCTGCACCTTAGGCTCCATGGGGCCAGTTTGATTGATTCCTCCGACACTACCGAAATTTGAGGGTCGCGAGAAGCGCCACACTCGTGCCCGGTTGGGGTAAAAAAAGCTGACCTAATTCGAACGACCGCTTCTGGCGGTAAAGGAGCCGTTCATGCGAAGACAGCATCTCTTGGCTGCGAGGGCGCGAGTTGAGCGCGAGCTTATTGGTTTGTCCGCCGACGTTCAGACGGCGTTGGTGCCTTCAGTCGTTTTGATGAAGCGGATCGTCCCGCGCTCACCTCTTGGGATACGCCGTGAAAATGTAATCTTGTGCCGCTACTGTCGTATGGCAAGCGTACCCGCATTTTGCGTCGTTCCCTTGAGGCGTAAACGTGTCAGATGCGGCATCATAGCTAAAATTGCCGTATGCCCATCCGTGCGTGTCTGGGAATCTGTTGGAATCTTTTTCAATTGCAGCAACAGCTTTGAGGGTATCGGGCACCATCACGAAATACGGGGCAACAGTGTTCTTTTTGAAGGTCCACTCGATTTTCACAATCTTGGAACCTTCGGGAAAAAGCTTGCCGTCCGCAGGTAAGCGTTGCCTATAGGCGTCCATCATCACGTCATTGGCAACAATTACTTTAAACAAAGTTTCGGTCTGACTGACTGCAACAACCTTCCAGTTCTCGTACCCTCTGAAATCAGAAAACGCCATCTCGTCCAATTTCAGCGTGTACCTATCCTGCGCCGCAAGGGCTATGCCGCCCAAGGTAGCAAGCAATACCAAAATTATCGAAACCATCGAACACGGTTTTCCAATCATGGTTCACTCCTGCGTTGTTAATTCCATTCCGACATCAACGGCGATGCATGCGGTTCCACATGTGGCGCCGGGCGCCTAGGAGTAGAAGGCATCAGTCATAGAATGCCGGGAGCACCTTTAGCATGTCAGATTGTGCCTTGTCATGATTGATGAAAAGCTTGGCTTGGTATGTTGCCATCATCCGCCTGACCCTATCCATGGAGGCTATTGACGCGGCCTTGTCCGTATTTATGGACGGCACTACGTCCTTCTCAAGATTCTCTTCGGAGTGAGCAACGTCACCGGACAAAATGATGAAGCCCGAATTCTTCAGATGGACTAGTAAAGATTGATGTCCTGGAGTGTGTCCTGGTGTGAAAATAAGTGTGACGCTACCATCGCCGAATACGTCTGTATCACCGTCGAGTAAGTGAAGTTGCTTTGGAGTACCCAGAAGCTTGCGCGCGAGAGCCTTCAATTGATTCACGTTGTCGTTCGTTCCATCTGGAGAGCTGATCCAGGTATATTCGACCCGCTGCATCAAAATGGTTGAATTCGGAAACAAGCCAACGTTGCCTATGTGGTCGCCATGAGTATGGGATAGCGCAACATAAGTGATGTCGCCTGTCTTAAGCCCGATCTCCGCGAGTTGGCCTGTTATCGTCTTGTCCAGATGGTAGACAATCAATTTAGGCAGGGTCGACCAGCCTTTGGGGTCATTCAACGTAGCTTGAGGAACACCTGTATCCCAGAGCACCCATTCGCTTCCCCGCTTTATCAGCCAGCAAGTTGACGAGAATTCGATACTCCGCCCAACATTTTCCCCGGGGGTCCACACTGACTCGTCGTTGGCAAGGGAGCGGCCGCAATCCAACCGATAAAGCGTTTCGGCGAATCCAGCCTTCGTCGGGTCCGACAGCTTCGAGGCACCGGCCGCAGTCAGCGTACCGCCTATCGAGAGCGAAGAAGCGACCAAAATTGAAATGACCGCCGTTCTCGCATGCTTGAGCATGTCTCATCCTCCGTTCAGAAGTCCGGACTGGCGACAGCGCAATCTCAGCGTCGCGCCAAAGTCGCCCCCCAACTATAACAAAGGAACGCGGAAAAGATATCAGACCTGAGGGTCTGTTCTCCAAGACCTACAATCCCAATATGGCATCGATCGAATATTTTCCCGCGCCTGTGATGTAAAGCAGCAGAAAGCCTCCCATAATACTAAGGTTCTTGTAAAAGCTTTCCATGCTGTCGATTTTATTTGCACCCGTCATCGTCCAATAGCGATGCGCAATGAGCGCACTTCCCAGCGTATATAAAGCCAGGAGCAAAGCTGAAGGACGTGTGAACGCTCCAACAGCGACCGCAAACGCAACCGGAAGCTCCATGAAGATCGCGACGGCAGAAGCCAGCACCGGAATCGGAGCGCCGTCCTGCACCATACGAACCACCGTGCCAGAGTAGTCCGTCAGTTTTCTCCAACCGAAAATCAAAAAGAGTGCCGCGAGAAGGAGGCGCGCCGCGAGAATGAGTCCATCGTTGATATCGGTTTCCATGGCGCCAGCCTCGCGCTTTCTCGAAAAGGGACCCTTACCGGCCCTGAAGAACCACCTGCAATCGCATTAGGTGAGCCGATCAAGCGGCCGTACTGCGGCGGCCGTGCAGATGCGGCCCGGTGAGTGCCCGCAATCTTCTTCCTAGGCGGTGGGCTTTGCGTTTTTAGCTGTAACGAGCAAGTCATAGTTCATTCCATATCCGAATTGGAGGCGTCCATGAACCAGGTACAGGTCGAGCAGAAAAGTTATCAGAATTAAATGCACTGGACCGCATCCCGTAAATGAAATCTGGGCAGTTAATGAGACTTGGGGCACCGATTATTATGTCTATGGCGTTTATGCGAGTAGCGACCCTCGCATCTGCCCGTCGCTCGGCATGGCTTACGAGGTTATCCGTCGCGAGCTTTGCGCGAACGCTGTCCGCCTCATCCTTGATATCCTGAGTGTTTTTATCGCCGTGCCGCAACGCGCTGGCGACGACAATTCTCGCTTCTTTGTGCTGCAAAAGCTTCGCAATCGGCCGATATTTACAGCCGATGGGATCAATGGGAATGGATTTCATCTCCTCCCCTATATGCAGATTATTGCAGAGCTGGTAAAAGCCGCCCATCGGAGCATCGATCATGCGGGCGCAAATCTGCTTTTTTGTCAGCATCGTCTTCAGTTTCGTTGCTTGGGGTGTGGTCGCCAGTAGCCTGATCTTGCCGGAACTGCGCCGCCGAGGCCGCAACGAAGCCTTGCGGCCGCTGCTCATGTTTCATTCCTTTCGCTTCGTCGGCTTGGCGTTCCTGGTCCCCGGCGTCGTGTCCCCCGATTTGCCGGCGGTGTTCGCCGAAGGCGCCGCCTACGGCGATATCGTCGCCGCGGCGCTCGCTTTGTTAACGCTGACCTTATTGCCCGGCAGGCTTGGCATCGTCGCGGCCTGGGTACTCAACCTGTGGGGCAGCGTCGATATCCTCCATGCTAATTACGAAGGCATTCGTTTAGGCGTCCAGGCCGGTCAATTGGGCGCTGCCTACTTTCTCCCAACGTTTATCGTGCCGCTCTTTCTGATCACGCACGGACTCATGTTTTGGCTTCTACTACGAAACGAAAACGAAGCCGCCGTGCCGGCCGCGCGGCGGCCCACCTAAAGTGAGCCGCGCCACGACCTACGCCGCGGCGGCTCTGAGCAAATTGTGGACCTTGGAAGCCCGGATTGGTTCGTAAAATGAGGGCTGGTCCCTCTTGATTTTAAGGGTAGACCGGGAATCCGGCTCAATGAAGAACCGCCTACACCCGCGTTGGGTGAGCCGACCAAGATGGGAGCCGTCTATGAGCCAAGTGCAAGTCGAGCAGAAAACCTATGTGATGCCGCCGAAGGACGGCATTACCGTCGCACACTTTCTCACCGTCGCCGACATCGAGCGATCGTTTCGATTTTACGAAACGGTCTTCGGTAGTCCCATTCTGAGCAGAGGCGATAGCAAGGGCGCGCCGGGTTACATCCAGATCGCGAACACGTGGCTCATTGTCAACGTCGGGGGCGGCCCGACACCCGACAAACCATCGGTAACGCTCAGCGTCCCCGCCAACCCCGATTTAGTCAACAGCTTTATGAATATCCGCGTTGCTGACATTCAAGCCTGCTATGAACTATGGCGAAGCCGAGGAGCCGAGTTTGTCACAGAGCCAAAGGACAAGTACGGCGAGACGCGCTGCTACATTCGCGATCCCGATGGCTATATTATAGAAGTTGGGCAAAGCAAGCCGGACTTCACTTACGGCTAAGCGGCACGGCACATGAAACCGTCTGTGGTGACCGCTCACTTGGAAGGTTGGAGGAGGAGACTGTAACGGAGGGAACCGACGCTACAGGAAACCCGATGTTCAGGTCGTCGAAACGCAAAGGCATTTAGCCGTGCGAGACATCTTGCTTGACGGAATTGGAGGAACATTGGTAGCGATCGCGGCGATGCGCTTTGCGCTTGGGTCGTTCTTCGTCTTGTCCGGGTTTCATAAGCTCACGAACAAGGAAAGACATGAGACATTTGTAGAGACGCTCAGGGTCCTTCGCATCTCGCACATTGGCATATTGCAATGGTTTGTTCCGGGAGTTGAATTCTTTGGTGGCCTGGGCGTCGCGGCCGGATGTCTCACACCGCTGGCCGCCCTCGGCCTTCTGGTCATTTGTTCGGTAGCCCTGTTGACGAACTCTCCAACGGTGGTTGCGAGCTACAAGCCGATTGATCGGGCGGATCGTGTCGACGATTGGCTTTACCAGCCCGAGATGATGTACGCATTGATGCTGCTTTATTTTATTGCAGCTGGCGCCGGTCCGGTTTCGGTCGATCAGCTTCTGAAGCTCTGGATTGGCTAAGTGAGAACATGGGCTTGCGACTTCAGCGTCTGCCGCGGTTTGTCCGGTGTTCCATAGTGACGGGATGTGCGTTGCCAGCCCCGACACAGCAAGAACGCGACAGAAAGAGCACCTGGCAGAGCGTCGCCTACTTTGGTAGCGTGCGATTGCGCGATCCTTGCGTATCGATGCCATCTCGGAGAAGCAGAAGTTCGGTCTCGCTGATGCGGCGCACGGATTTGTCAAGCGCGCCTCCGCGCGCGGCGGCACTTGCTCCATTAACAGACGGGTTTGGGCCAGAGTTGCCTCGTCATCGGCGCCCAGTGGCCGCAAAATAAACTTCGACACCCCGGCGTCGATATATTCGGCGACGCGCGCGAGGATCGCGTCGGCGTCGCCGACCGCGAACGCGTGCATGGCGTCGGCGCCAGCCACGAACAGGCCGCGCAGATAGCGGTCACCTTGTTTGCTGATATTGCCGAGCCTGTTCTTGCCTCCACTCGAGTGCTGCTTCGGCACGATACCGATCCAGGCCGAGAAGTTGCGTCCTGATCGGAAGGACTTTGGATCGGCAACGGTGGCGACCACAGCACCCGCTTCATCGAGCCAATGCAATTGAAGCGGACAGAGCCACCGGGCACAAGGCCCTGAATGTCCGAGTTGGGTGTGCGCCGTGACAAGGCGGCGCTTTCCAGTGGGGTACGAAACCAACCTTGGTCGGCCGCATGACCGGAAGGTCCTGAGGCTTTTCTCCCTTTAAGATGCGGCCTACAAACTCAGAGCTCAGCTGCTCTTTTTCGAAGGGTTTAGAGCCAATCGTGGCTTACCAGGGTCCTGACGCCGAACCGGAAATACACTAGGGTCCGCCCATGCCGTCCTCAGAAGTGGATCGGTGAAAAACTCAGGGAGTAACGCCATGCAACCATCCGGGCTTCGTCGTACTGCCATCGCTCTCGCCTCGACCTGCACCTGTGCTCTGGCCACTCCGGCGAGCGCGGAGCTGCTCAGTCACAAGGACCTAACTGCTTCCATCGCAATGACCATTGTGCAAACTGCAATCGAAACTTGCAAGGCTAATGGCTACGCCGTATCGGCAACCGTGGTCGGTCGCAACGGCGAGATCATCGTGCAGGTGCGCGGTGACAATACGGGGCCACACACCATCGAGAACAGCTTCCGCAAAGCCTACACCGCTCGCACATTTCGTGCGCCATCGGGCGCGCTGGTCGATCGCGTGAAGGCTGATCCAACGCTCGGCTTGATCCATCTAACTAACGTCATCGCCAACCAAGGCGCGCTACCGATCAAGATAGGGGATGAGGTCATCGGCGCGGCCGGCGCATCAGGCGCGCCAGGCGGCGAAAAAGACGAGGCTTGCGTCAACGCCGGGATCGACAAAGTGGCCGATCAGCTGAAGTGACGGCGCATTCCACGTCCGGGACGGCGGACATTGAGCCCGCCGACCCTGATCTTAGCCTGTCAGCTCTATCCTGGCGGTCTCAACCGATCGACGCAACACTTTATCTTAGTCAGAGGGAAAAGATGGAGTGTGTAGGATGGAACGGAGATTTCATAGAGGTTTTACGGCGGCAGAAAAGACGGAATTATGGGACCGTTGGAAGCGCGGGGAGTCACTGAAGGCGATCGGGCGAGCTTTTGGTAAGCAGTCATCGTCGATCTATTTTCTGGTTGCCCCACATGGAGGGTTTCGTCCTGCGGAGCGGCGTCGCTCCAGGTTGGGATTGACGCTTGCGGAACGCGAGGTGATTTCTAGGGGCGTTACCGCACGTCGATCGGCCCGGTCTATCGCCAAACTGCTTGGCCGCTCGCCCTCGACGGTGAGCCGTGAAATGAGCCGCAATGGCGGCTGTGATCGCTACCGGGCGACAGTTGCGGACGAGAACGCCTGGGCACGATCGCGTCGTCCAAAATGTTGTAAGTTGGCGATTAATTCGCGGCTTCGGCAGGCCGTGGCAGGGAAGCTCAGATTGGATTGGTCACCCGAGCAGATAGCCGGTTGGCTGAAGAGAACGCATCCTGACGACGAGTATAATCAGGTGTCACACGAGACCATCTATCGCAGCCTGTTTGTCCAAGCGCGCGGCGTGCTCAAGAAAGAGCTGCTTCGCCATCTTCGATCGAAGCGCTCGATGCGTCGCTCCAGACCGGTTGATCTGAATGGCGATAGACGGGGACATATGAAGGATGCCGTCTCAATCCGTCAGCGACCGGCTGCGGTTGAAGATAGAGCGGTGCCTGGCCATTGGGAGGGCGATCTCCTGTCAGGGCCGAACAACACCTACATCGCGACCTTGGTCGAGCGTCATACCCGTTACGTGATGTTGGCCAAGGTAGCAGGCAAGGACACCCAGACGGTTGTCACCGCGCTCATCAAGCAGGCGAAGAAGCTACCAAAAGAGCTGTATAAGTCCCTGACCTAGGACCGGGGCAAGGAACTGACGGATCATCGGCGCTTTACGATGGCGACCAACATCGATGTTTATTTTTGCGACCCGCAAAGCCCGTGGCAGCGCGGGTCGAACGAGAATACCAATGGCCTGCTGAGACAGTACTTTCCAAAGGGCACCGACCTGTCGGTGCATTCGCAAGCCCATCTGAACAAAGTGGCTCGTCAGCTAAACGAACGACCACGTGAGACCTTGCAATTTGAAACGCCAGCAGAGAGATTTAACGTCTGTGTTGCGTCGACCGGTTGAGCCGGCACCTCAGGAGCGGACATTCGCCCGGCCACCCCGCAACGTCCGTTTGGTGGGGCTTCGATATCGATTACAAGCGCCTGCTAACGGAATTCCAGAGCCGCAGCACGTTAGTGCGCGCGTTTTATTACACAACCATATTTGAAGGCCATGAATATTTCTCGATCCGATCCATTGATCGATTGGCTCGCCTACAATGGCTTTACCGTGGTTACGAAACCAGCAAAAGAGTTCGACGATGGCGAGGAACGCCGCAAGTTCAAGCGCAGCATGCGCGTCGAACTTGCTGTCGACGTCCTGGAGATAGCAAACCCAGTCGATAACATTATGCTGTTTTCCGGCGATGGGGATTTCTGCTCGCTACTCGAAGCCGTGCAGCGCCGAGGCGTCTACGTCACCGTCATTTCCAGTTTGCGGAGCAAACCACCGATGATCGCCGACGAATTGCGACGCCAAGCGGATAGTTTCATCGAACTCGATGATCTAAAGGCAGCCGTTGGTCGAACGTTGAACACTGTTCCGCCGCGGGCCGCGCGAGGCTAGTTGCGCTACGGACCGGGAGAGCCCGGAGGTGCCCGTGCAGCTGGGCCAGAGGTGGCATGGCGCGCGTCGATGCAGATCACCGGTAAGCCAAGCCGCTTGAGTTCAGTCCATAGCCACGTCGACGTTGGTCCGGTCTCAAGGCCAATCCGTACTGCAGCCGGCGCCTTTGACCTCACGTAAACTGAGATCGCCTCAGGATCTGAATCGACCACACCCTCTCGCACGACCGACCCCGTCCGATCCACCACGCAGATCGATGTCTGCTTCAACTCAGTCCGACATAGTATTCCATTGCCGCTCTCCATCGCCCCATACGTTCCTGGAGAGCTGATTCCTTTGCCTTTGTCTGGCTCGATCCCGGAATTACCCCATGTTGAAAAGTCGAAAATCGAGCAACCCAGAAAATCTCACGGAAGCTGATCTTCGGACCTCTCTGCTGCTGCATCGCTTTTCAACGCCACTACGGATGTCCGTGATCGATTTTGGATGAATCGATATGGTCCCTAACGTCGCCGCGCATAAAGCGCATCAGCGGCTCTGAGAATTTTCGTTCGTCACCCCAAAAAGACTTTTTCAACAAAATCGGCGGCGCAAAGCGGACGTTCATACTCAGAGAGCAAGACATCACTGACGAGATTTGGCACGAAGCCTTATCAGTCCGTGCTTGAACCTGCGGGCGGAGGCGACTGAAGAAACAGATATTTTGCGACTGCGTGGTTGGCACCGGTCGGCAGGTAGGCGAATGCATGAAGGTGTTCGCGGGCTTGCGTAGTTGAAATGAAGCTGCCACCCGCAGATAAAGGTGGACCAGAAAGAAAAAAGAGACTAGTCTTGCAGCTAGACACGCCCCGGGCCGAAGGCTTGTTCAGTGAGGATTCTGATTGTCGAGGACGATGCCGCCATGGCGCGGGGCCTTGCCGAGCGGCTCAAGCTGTCCGGGTTCGCCGTCGATATTGAATCTGACGGGGCTTCGGCGGCGCAGACTGCGTTGCTAGAGCCCTACAGCCTGATCATTCTGGACATCAACTTGCCGAACGTGTCGGGTTTCGGAGTTCTTCAAAAGATGCGGCAAGCCGGGTCAACCGTTCCGGTCATGATTCTGACTGCCCGTTATGCGGTCGGCGACAAGGTCAGCGGGCTCGATCTCGGCGCCGACGATTATCTCTCTAAGCCGTTTGATATAGCTGAATTTGATGCCCGCGTCCGTGCGCTCGTAAGAAGGGGGCAAGGGCTACCTAATCCGACCTTGATCTGTGGCCCGCTCGCGTTCGACCGCGCCGCAGGCACGATTACGCTGAGCGGCCGGCCGCTTGAATTGCGACGGCGCGAGTTTGCCGTGCTGGAGGTGCTGATGACGCGCGCCGGCAAGCTCGTGCCTAAGGAGCGCTTGATCGCGGAGGTGTTTGGCTTCGACGAGGCGGTAGCGCCGAACGCGGCAGAACTCTATGTTGGTCGCGTTCGTCAAAAACTCGGTCCCGACGGGCCGCGGATCCGAACCGTCCGCGGGTTGGGCTATCTGCTGGAGGTATAGTGATCGCCACCTGGCGGCCGTCGTTGAGACGAGCGCTCCTCACAAATCTGGTGGCGCCCGCCATTGTACTGGCGATGGTGCTCGGAATTGGCGGTATGTTGCTGATCCAGCGGGTTGTCCAGACAGTCCATGACCGGTTGCTCGATGGGTCGGTTCTCGCCATCGCCGAACGCCTCGGCGTTGAAGATGGCGAACTGACCGTCGACTTGCCGCAAGTTGCGCTCGGCATGCTGGAAAGCCAGTCGCACGACAGCATCTATTACAGCGTGACTTACCTTGGCGAATTGATCACTGGCTACAAGGATCTTCCGCTCTCCGGGTTCGATCGATTGAAGGCCGGCGAAACCGGTCATAGCGATGGCGCGTACCGCGGCAAAACAATTCGTATCGGAGCGCAGGCGCGGCAAGTTTACGGCCGGTCAGGGTTGGTCGTCGTTGCAGTCGCCGAAACGGTGCAGGCGCGCCGCGTCGTCGAACGTGAAATGCTGATCGGACTGGCGGTGCTCGAGGCCGGATTGATTGGCCTCATCGCTTGCCTAGGCTGGTACGCGGTCGATCGGGGCCTGAGGCCGCTTGGCGAACTCAAGCAAGAAATCGACGCGCGCGGTATTCAGGGCGGCCCAAATCTCAGTCCGCTCGACCTTTCCCGGGTGCCGCAGGAAGCTTTGGCACCGGCGCTCGCGGTAAATTCCCTGCTACAGCGGCTGGAACTGGCCATTGAACTAGTGCGCCGATTCACCGCCGATGCCTCGCATCAGATGCGAACGCCATTGGCGATATTGCGGACGCATCTCGATCTGGTGCGACGCCTGGGGTCGGAGACGCCGGGGGGCCAATCTGCCCTCGACGAGGTCGATAACGCGATCAACCGCCTTGAACGGCTGCTCAGGCAGCTCGTGACACTGGCTCGGGCCGACGAGCAGAACATTGCGCAACCGGCCGCGGAGAACGTTGACCTGAACGAGGTCGCCTTCAATGTCCTATCGGAGCGTGCGCCACAGGCTTTCGCGCGCGATATTGACGTCCAGTTCGATCGATTTGACGGTCCCGCGGTCATCGCCGGCAATACCGTGCTGATTGGCGAATTGCTGGCAAACCTGATCGACAATGCCATCCGCTACAACGGCCCCGGGGGAATGGTCCTGGTTCGCGCGGTTGTTGACGCCACCGCCGCGCGAATTGAAGTCGAGGATACCGGTCCGGGAATTCCGGAGTCCCATCTGGCCCACGTCTTCGAGCGTTTTTATCGGATTCCAATGGCGAACGGCCCTGAGGGTAGCGGCCTTGGACTGGCCATCGTGAAAGCGTTGTCGGATCGTCTCGGAGCTCAAATCGTGCTTGCACCTGGCCCGGAAGGCCGGGGCCTGCGGGTCTCCGTGAGCTTTCCTCTTGCCAAGCGCGATAGTGGAAGCTCAACTTGAGGCCGATTGTGCGCTGTCGTGGAAATAGCTGCAGTCCTGAACAAACTGAAGTCCGCAAAGCGGCTCATGGATGAGGAACGGCACGATGGGGGCTACCAAAGCCTTGGCCTTGTGCGTTGGAGTCTTGCTGGCATGGCCTGCCATATCAGAGCAGGTGCAGCTGAGCCCTCTCAAGGGGCAAGGATCCGCTACCGCCGGAGCCCGAGAGCAACTCAACATCGTATCGACTACCCAGGACGTGGACGTGGCCGACTTGCTTGCCGATTTCCGGGCACGTCATCCGAACATCGAGATAGTCCATGCAAAGATCAATTCGAACGATATTTACAATCAAATCGTGGATCCCTCGATGTCCAGCGCAGCACCCGCAGACATTGTCTGGAGCTCGGCAATGGATCTTCAGATCAAGCTCGTCAACGACGGCTATGCTCAACCTTATGTGTCGAAGGAAATTGCGCATATCCCGGATTGGGCGATGTGGAAGGACGAAGCCTATGCGATCACGGCAGAGCCGATTGTCATTGTTTACAACAAGAGGCTCGTTGCGGAGTCCGATGTTCCGCAAACCCGCGCGGACCTGAAAAGCCTTCTAAGCCGAAAGCCTGACATCTATCGAGGCAAGATCGCATCCTACGATCCGGAGCAGAGCGGGACCGGATTCCTGTTCATCACGCGCGATGCCCAGATCACCAAGACGACGTGGGACATGGTCCGTGCGTTTGGGGAGGCCGGTATTAAGCTCTACTCGACCACCGGAACGGTGCTTGATCGGATTTCATCCGGCGAACATCTTATCGCCTACAATATGATAGGGTCTTACGCGATCGAACGGGCCAAGGAAGATACCTCTATCGGAATAGTGTTTCCTGCCGACTACATAACTTTGATGTCGCGGATCGCCTTCATACCCGTTACGGCGCCGCATCCCGAATCCGCGAAACTATTTCTTGATTACTTGCTTTCAGAACGCGGCCAGAAATTCCTTCTGGCCCGGTCAGTCGGTCCTGTGCGCCTCGGTCTCGGTGCAGAAGGCGTCATACCGGCGGATCGCAACGACGCAGTCAAGCCGATCCATATTGGTCCAGAATTGCTTACCTATCTCGATCAATCGAAACGAGCGAGCTTTCTAAGAGAGTGGCGCCGCGCATTGCAAGATCGATAGAAATCCGGCGACTTGGAGTTCAAACGGAATAACGTTGAGAGAGAAGCCTCCCATATCTGCCGGTTCGCGAGCGACTCGATCGATAAGTGGAGCGGTTGTACGGTTGTCAGTGTAGTACCAGGTCAACCGCTAAGCGCGCCGGCCGCCACCCGGTTTCGACCGGATTTGCTTGTAATGTTGTGCAGTGGCGACAGGTTGATGACAGGCAGCTGATATACGGTGAGAGAGCAATCGTAGCTTGAACGATAGCGCCTCGCGTATCGGTCAATCCGGCCGCGATCAAGTTTGCAACACCTGCCAGACGGGTGAACAAGACAAAAGCATACGACAAAAGGGAGGACGGCATGACGGCTACCACCGGACAATCGAAGCTTGGCATGGTGCTCCGCGTCACCAGTGGCAACTTTCTTGAGATGTTCGATTTCTTTTTGTCGGGCGTCTACGCGTCGTACATCGCCAAGGCGTTCTTCCCGCTGGAAAATGAGTATGCGTCACTGCTGCTGACCTTTGTGGCGTTTGGCGCAGGCTTTCTGATGCGACCGCTCGGCGCCATCATCTTGGGCGCCTACGTTGATCGCATCGGCCGGCGCAAGGGCTTGATCGTGACATTATCCATCATGGCTGCCGGCACAGTCCTCATCGCGTTCGTGCCAAGCTATGCGACCATTGGCATTTTGGCACCGATCTTGGTTTTGATTGGACGCCTACTGCAAGGCTTCTCGGCCGGCGTCGAGCTTGGCGGCGTTTCTGTCTATCTGTCGGAAATGGCCACGCCGGGACGGAAGGGATTTTACGCGAGTTGGCAGTCGGCCAGCCAACAGGCGGCGATCATTGTCTCAGCCACGCTGGGTTTTGCGTTGAATGCATGGCTCGCGCCGGCGCAACTAGATGATTGGGGATGGCGTATCCCGTTCTTCATCGGCTGCCTGATCGTTCCTTTCGTATTTTTCATTCGACGCTCGCTGCAGGAAACCGATGAATTTCTGGCCCGCAAGCATCATCCGACCCCGCGTGAGATTTATCGCTCCATCCTCGCAAACTGGAGCATCGTGCTCGCGGGAATGATGATGGTGATCATGACCACCGTGTCGTTCTACCTCATCACCGTCTACACGCCGACCTTCGGCAAAACGGTCCTCAAGCTGACTGCAGCCGACGGCCTGATCGTGACCATTTGCGTGGGAATATCGAACTTCATCTGGCTTCCCATCATGGGCGCCTTGTCCGATCGGATTGGTCGTCGGCCGATCCTCATCGCCTTTTCGACTTTGGCATTTCTGACGGCATATCCTGCGCTTTCCTGGTTGGCCGCAAGCCCGACGTTCCCGAAGATGCTGACGGTCCTGCTTTGGTTGTCTTTCATCTATGCCAGTTACAACGGCGCGATGATTGTCGCGTTGACCGAAGTCATGCCGGTCGGGGTGAGGACATCAGGATTTTCGCTCGCCTACAGCCTGGCAACGACATTCGGTGGGTTCACCGCGGCCATTTGTACGTGGTTGATCGCGACTACTGGAGACAATGCATCGCCGGGATATTGGATGAGCGCCGCGGCGATCTGTGGTCTGGCAGGTACCTTCTTCGTCTACAGGACGCAGGAACGGCCCGCGCTATCTGGGGCTAACTCGGGGGAGCGGGTGATAGGAGCATGAACGACCACCCGAAATTGGCTGATGACGGTGATCGTCGTCGAGCCAACGCGGTTCCGGAGTTATTGCGTTGAGGAGATTACCGATGAGCATGACGACCTTCATGCGTAGGCTAATTGCGCTGAGCTTTCTGATCCTCTTTTCGGCCGCGGCGGGCTTCGCCAAGGCATCCGAAGTCAAGGTCATGATCTCGGGCGGCCTGACGGCGGCTTACAAGGAACTCGTACCGCAATTTGAACGCTCGACGGGAAACACGGTCGTCACGGCCTATGGCCCTTCGATGGGTACGACGGAGAATGCCATCCCCATGCGACTGGCACGCGGGGAGGCGGCGGATGTGCTCATTATGGTCGGCGACGCGCTTGGCGAGATGATCGAGCAAGGCAAGGCAGTCAGATCCAGTCGTGTTGACCTGGTACGCTCGCCGATCGGGATGTCGGTACGCGCCGGAGCGTCAAAGCCTGACATCCGAACGCCTGAGGCATTGAAACAGGCACTTTTGAACGCGAAGTCAGTTGCATACTCCGATAGTGCCAGCGGCGTCTATGTGAGTAACGAGCTGTTCAAGCGTCTCGAGATTGTTGCGGACATGAAGGACAAAGCAAAAATGATTCCGGCTGAGCCGGTCGCAAGTGTTGTTGCGCGCGGTGGTGCCGAACTCGGCTTTCAGCAGATTAGTGAACTCCTGCCGATCGCGGGAGCCGATCTTGTCGGGCCGCTACCGCCAGAGGTACAAAAGATCACGATCTTCTCTGCAGGCATAACCTCCAGTGCCAATCAGCCGGAGGCCGGAACGGCTCTCATTGCCTTCCTGGCTTCAGCTGCAGCTGCTCCGGCTCTGAAAAGAGCGGGTCTCGATCCCTTTGCAGCATCGGAGAAATAGACCGACTTCAGATCGGCGGACTTGCGCCCGGTTAGCTTAACGGACGTTTGGTAGATGCGAGTTGGCAGTTTGACGGCGTAATCGGTGAAGTCCGATGAAACGCTCCCCGTCATGCTGTTGCTCCTGTTCACTGTGCCTTCTGGCGTTGCTTGTCGAAACTTGGAATGAAGGGGAACTTCATGATGAAGCAGTATCTCAACAGTTTCGACGCCCGCCAGACGCTTGTCGTCGGCGGAAAGACCTACGCCCATTATTCGCTTCCGGCGGCGGAGCGGAATGGTTTGTCGAGCGTCTCGCGGCTGCCGTTTTCGCTCAAAGTCATCATCGAGAACATGCTGCGCAACGAAGATGGCCGCAGCACCAGCAAGTCCGATATCGAGGATGCGGCGCACTGGATCGAGAACAGGGGCGCGGCCGAAAAGGAAATCGCCTTCCGACCGGCCCGGGTGCTGATGCAGGACTTCACCGGCGTGCCGGCCGTGGTCGATCTCGCCGCGATGCGGGATGCCATGAAGAGCCTCGGCGGCGATCCGCAAAAGATCAATCCGCTGGTGCCGGTGGATCTGGTCATCGACCATTCTGTGATCGTCGATGCCTTCGGTAACGGTCAGGCGCTCGGCAAGAACGTCGAGCTCGAATACCAGCGCAACGGCGAGCGCTACCGGTTCCTGAAATGGGGACAGGACGCTTTCTCGAACTTCCGTGTGGTTCCCCCCGGCACGGGTATCTGCCATCAGGTCAATCTCGAATTCCTGGCGCAGACGATCTGGACCCGCACGCCTGCGGGTGGCGGAATTGAGCTGGCCTATCCCGATACGCTGGTCGGCACCGACTCGCACACCACGATGGTCAACGGCCTCGCAGTGCTCGGCTGGGGCGTCGGTGGAATCGAGGCCGAAGCCGTCATGCTCGGTCAGCAAATCTCCATGCTGTTGCCGCAGGTGATCGGCTTCAAGCTGACCGGCCGGCTTAAGGAAGGTGTCACGGCGACCGATCTCGTACTTACCGTGACGCAGATGTTGCGCAAGCGCGGCGTGGTCGGAAAATTTGTCGAGTTCTATGGCCCGGGGCTCGATGACATGACGGTCGCCGACCGCGCCACCATTGCCAATATGGCGCCGGAATATGGGGCAACCTGCGGCTTTTTCCCGATCGACCAGCGAACCATCGACTATCTGACGACTACGGGTCGCGATCCCCAACGCATCGCCCTCGTCAAGGCCTACGCAGAAGCCCAGGGCATGTGGCGTACCGCGGATATGCCGGATCCGGTGTTCACGGACAGCCTGCAGCTTGACATGGCCGACGTCGTGCCTTCGCTGGCCGGACCGAAACGACCGCAGGATCGCGTGACGCTCGATACGGCGAAGACGGCCTTCCTGAGCGCCATGGATCAGGAATTCCCCCAAGCCTCGCAGATCGGAGAGCGGCATCGCGTCGAGGGTGAAAAGTTCGATCTCGGTCACGGCGATGTTGTCATCGCGGCGATTACCTCATGCACCAACACATCCAACCCCAGCGTCATGCTGGCGGCCGGTCTTCTTGCCCGCAACGCCGTTGCCAGAGGATTGAGCACAAAACCATGGGTCAAGACATCGCTCGCGCCCGGTTCGAAGGTGGTTGAGGAATATTTCAAGAAGTCCGGCCTGCAAACCGACCTCGACAAGCTCGGTTTCAATCTTGTCGGCTTCGGATGCACGACCTGCATTGGAAATTCCGGGCCGTTGCAGGAAGCCATCTCGGAAACGATTTCCGGCAATAATCTGGTTGCCGTCGCGGTGTTGTCCGGCAATCGCAACTTCGAGGGACGGGTCAATCCGGATGTGCGGGCGAATTATCTCGCCTCGCCGCCGCTCGTTGTGGCTTACGCGCTGGCCGGGTCGATGGCACTGGATCTAGCGAAAGAGCCGCTCGGGGTGGGGTGCGACGGCAAGCCCGTCTATCTCAGGGATATCTGGCCTTCGAGCCAGGAAGTGCAGGACTGCATCGACCGCACGATCGGTAGCGATCTTTACAAGGCACGCTATTCGGATGTCTTCAGCGGCGATGCAAACTGGAGAAATATCGGTGTCACCAAAGGGATGACCTACGAGTGGGACCAGGTTTCGACCTATGTTCAGAACCCGCCTTATTTCCTCGGAATGACGAGGAAGCCGACACCTCCGGCCGACGTCATCAACGCACGCATTCTTTGCATGTTCCTGGATTCGATCACCACGGATCACATCTCGCCTGCGGGATCGATCAAGGAAAGCAGTCCTGCGGGGCATTACCTGCGCGACCATCAGATCCGCGTCGTCGACTTCAATCAATACGGCACCCGCCGGGGCAACCACGAAGTGATGATGCGCGGAACGTTCGCCAACATCCGCATCAAGAATCAGATGGTGAAGGACGAGGTGGGCCGGGTCGTCGAGGGTGGCTACGCCATTCATCAGCCGAGCGGCGAGCGAATGTCGATCTACGACGCCGCCATGCGCTATCAGGCCGAGAAGGTGCCGCTGGTGGTCTTTGCCGGCAAGGAATACGGCACCGGCTCGTCGCGCGACTGGGCCGCCAAGGGTACCAACCTTCTCGGCATCCGGGCCGTGATCGCCGAGAGTTTCGAGCGCATTCACCGGTCGAACCTGGTCGGGATGGGTGTGATGCCGCTGGTCTTCGAGGAAGGCACGTCCTGGCAATCGCTGGGATTGAAGGGCGACGAGATCATTACCCTGCGCGGGATCGAGGGCGATCTGGTTCCCCGTCAGAAGCTCGCTGTCGAGATCCGTGGTCCCGATGGCGCCAGCAAGGCTGTCGTTCCGCTGAACTGCCGCATCGATACGCTCGATGAACTGGAATATTTCCGCAACGGCGGAATCCTCCAATACGTCCTGCGCCAGTTGGCAGCCTGACGATCACCCGATCATTTCATTGAGAGAACATCCATGAGCAGCAGATCCGGCAAGCTTCCCGCGACACTCATTCCAGGCGACGGGATCGGCCCGGAGATCGTGAATTCGGCAGTCGACATTCTCGAAGCCCTTGGCTCCCCGTTCGAGTGGGACATTCGCCAGGGCGGATTGGCTGCCATCGAGGAAAGTCATGATCCGCTACCGCAGGCTACCCTGGACAGCATCCGTCGCACGCGGCTTGCCTTGAAGGGACCTCTGACGACACCTGTCGGCGGAGGATTTCGATCGATCAACGTTCGCCTGCGCGAGGAGTTCGGCCTCTACGCGAACGTGCGTCCGGTTCGAAGCATGGTCCCTGGGGGTCGATACGACGATATCGACATCGTTCTGGTGCGAGAAAATCTCGGCGGTCTCTATGTCGCTTTCGAACATTACATCCCGATTGGCGATGATCCGCACGCGGTCGCGATTTCGACCGGCGTCAACACCCGCGAGGGATCGCGCAAGATCATCGAATTTGCATTCGACTACGCGCTCAAGAACGGGCGGAAAAAGGTTACGGTCGTTCACAAGGCCAACGTCCTGAAGGCCTTGACTGGCGTCTTTCTTGAGGTTGGTCACGAGATCGCGAAGAAATACGAGGGCAGAGTCAAGATGGACGATCGCATCGTCGATGCGACGGCGATGCAGCTTGTCATGAATCCCTGGCAGTTCGACGTCATCGTCACCACCAATCTGTTTGGCGACATCTTGTCCGATCAGCTCGCTGGACTGGTGGGTGGTCTCGGCATGGCTCCCGGCGCCAATATCGGTCCGGATGCTGCGATATTCGAAGCGGTGCATGGTTCGGCCCCGGATATTGCCGGCAAGGGTATCGCCAATCCGCTCGCGTTATTGCTGGCCGTTGGCCTCATGTTGGTACATATTGATCGGCCGGAACTCGCCAACTCGCCTCAGAGCAGCGATTGATCAGGTTTTACGTAAGGATGGGATCCGCACGCCGGATCTCGGCGGCAAGGCATCGACCACCGACTTCACGCAAAGCATCATCCGCCGGATCAATCAGTAGGCGGCGCGCGCGGGGAGAGACGAATTGTCTGAAGCAGATATCCAATTGCTGCTGACCGCGCTCGGAGGTGTGGCGTTGCTGGTGACGCTCATCGTCACCCGTATTCGGCTGCACCCATTGATCGCACTGCTTGTGGTCTCCCTCGCCGTCGGCATCGCCGCCGGGATGGATATCGGCTCGATCGCGGGGGCCACGGTAGCCGGCGCCGGCCACACCCTGGGTGTGGTAGGAATCGTCATTGCGCTTGGCGCGATGCTCGGCAAGATCCTTGCGGATTCCGGGGTCACCGAGGCGATTGCCGACTCGATCCTCAGCCGGTCGTCCGACAAGATGCTGCCGTGGGCCATGGCCTTTGCGGCCTTCGTCGTCGGCATCCCGATGTTTTTCGAGGTCGGCCTGGTCGTGCTGCTGCCGCTGATCTTCAGCGTTGCGCGCAAGTTGGAAGGCAAAGGCACGGTCAAAGGCTCGCCTTACGTGCTGATCGGCGTGCCAGTGATCGCGGCTCTGGCGTCATTGCATGGCATGGTCCCGCCGCATCCGGGTCCACTCACGGCGATCGCCACGTTGAAGACGAGCGTTGGGCCGACCATGGTTTACGGCTTTATTTCTGCGATCCCTGCGATCATCCTCGCCGGTCCGCTCTATGCACGGTTCATTGCGCTGGGAATGTCGGTGCGCCCCGACCAGGCGCTGCTCGATCAGTTCACCGGCATCCGGTGCACAAACCTCTTCGAGCGGCGCAACGACAGCGACAACGAACGCCCCGATCGGGGTCGGTATCGTCGCCGTGCTGATGCCGGCGATCCTGATGCTGGCGAATACCCTCGGCGAAACGCTCCTTCCCAAGGGATCCTGGGGCGCCAAGGTCACCGGATTTCTGGGCGATCCCCTGGTTGCCATGCTCGTCGGTGTCCTGTTCGCCTCGATCACCCTGGTCTATCTGCGCGGCGGCAGCACCGAAAAGCTGCGCGAAGCGCTCGGCGCCAGCCTCAAACCGATTGCCGGCATCTTGCTGATCATTGCCGGCGGCGGCGCGTTTCAACAGATCCTGGTGAAGGCCAAGGTTGGCGACGCCATCGTGCATCTCACGCAGCATTTTGCGCTGCCGCCGTTGCTGCTCGGCTGGCTGATTGCTATGTTGCTGTCGGTCTCCACGGGGTCGGCGACGGTCGGCATTGTCGGCGCGGCTGGACTGCTGGCGCCGCTGGCAACCGCCGACCCGTCACTCAATCTGCCGCTGCTTGCGCTTGCCATCGGCTCGGGTTCCCTGTTCTTCAACTATGCCAATCACGCTGGGTTCTGGCTGGTGAAAGAGTCCTTTGGCATGACGATGGGCGAAGCCACAAAAACAATATCGGTCATCCAGTCCATCGTCGCTCTTGTCGGATTGGGGATGGTGCTTCTCATGAACCTATTTCCCGCGCTGCCGTCATGATGTCACCAGGAAGCAGATGCGGCTGATGGCCTAGACCGACAACATCGAAAAACAGAGTTCAGTTATTGACGCTTAAACGGAAGACCAGGAGGACGAAATGCCGAAGGGATCAGATTTATTGGTTGCGGCTCTCGAGAACGAGGGCGTCGATCGGATCTTCGGAGTTCCCGGCGAGGAGAATTTGGATGTCGTGGAAAGTTTGCGTAACTCCTCGATCAAGATGATCCTGACCCGCCATGAGCAGGGCGCGGCCTTCATGGCGGCGACTTACGGGCGGCTGACCGGCAAGCCGGGGGTGTGCATCACCACGCTTGGTCCGGGCGCGCTGAACCTGACGACGGGAGCAGCCTATGCTCTGCTCGGTGCCATGCCCATGATCATGCTCACCGGACAGAAGGGCATCATGAGCAGCCGCCAGGCAAAGTTCCAGATCGTCGATGTGGTCAGCGCTTTCAAGCCACTTACCAAGCTTTCCCTCCAAATCGTCAGTACGAGCAGCATCCCGACAATTGTTCGCGATGCCTTTCGGATCGCCATGGAAGAGCGGCCAGGCCCCGTCCTGCTGGAATTACCGGAGGATATTGCAGGCGAAGAAACAGAAGACGTCGCAATGGTGCAGCAGCATCCGATCGAGATTCCGGTCGCACATCGTGCTTCGCTGGACCGCGCCGCCGAAATGATCCTCAAGGCAAATCGGCCATTGATCATGCTCGGCGCCGCCGCGTCCCGGCCCCGGAGCACGGCAGGCATCGGGGGATTCGTCCGGCGGACGAAAATTCCATTCTTCACGACGCAGATGGGGAAGGGAACGGTACCCGGGGGCGGCAATCTGTACATGGGGACCGCCGCGCTCAGCGAACGTGACTACGTGCATGAAGCCGTTGATCGCGCTGATCTGATTATCGCCATCGGCCACGATACGATCGAGAAGCCGCCGTTCATCATGGGCCCGAAAGGTCCCCAAGTGATCCACGTAAGCTACACCCCTGCCAATGTGGAGCGAGTTTACTTTCCGCAATGCGAGGTGGTTGGCGACGTCGGGCCCAGCCTGGAACTGCTGGCCGATCGCGTCGAGGGGCGACTGCACAATGCCGGAGCATTGCTCGGCCTTCGCGAAGGCATTTTGAAGCGCCTTACCGACCGTGCCACCGAGGATCGCTGGCCGCCGACCCCGCAACGCATCGTACACGATGTACGAAAGGTCATTCCCGAGGACGGCATCGTCGCCCTGGATAACGGGATGTACAAGATCTGGTTCGCGCGCAACTATCGGACCTATGTGGCGAACACGCTGCTGCTGGACAATGCACTGGCGACAATGGGCGCCGGGCTGCCGTCCGCCATGATGGCGGCGATGCTGTATCCCGAGCGCCGAGTGCTCGCAGTCTGCGGCGACGGCGGCTTCATGATGAATTCGCAGGAAATGGAAACCGCGGTTCGCCTCAAATTGAATCTCGTCGTGCTGATCCTGGAAGATTCGGCCTACGGCATGATCCGCTGGAAGCAGGCTGTCGATAATTTCCCCGACTTTGGCCTGACGTTCGGCAATCCGGATTTTGTCAAATATGCCGAGAGCTATGGCGCGAAAGGCTCGCGGGTCGAAAGCACCGACTGAATAATTCCGACGCTCGAAAACGCGTTCAAGGGTGGCGGCGTGCACCTCGTCGTGGTGCCGATCGATTACACCGAAAATACGCGCGTGCTCGTCGATGAACTTCGCGAGAAGCTGAAACAGGTCGTTGAGCCGACTGCGTGAGTTATCGGAACAGACTTAACGGCTTAACCTGAACTGAAATCGACCGAAGTCGCAAACGCTGGAAATGGAGAGTGCAATGAGTGAGCAAATCAACGAGCAAGCCGAGAAGATGCGGGAAATGGCGCAGACCACGCTCGATAAGGCAAAGGACGCCGTGTCGAAGTACATGACCGAATCCCAGAAATTGAGGGAGAATGCCGATTCCACTGTCCGCGCAACCTATTCAACGGCGAAAGAGATGAATGAGAAGGCGGTAGCGTTCGCTGAAGCAAATGTGGCGGCGGGATTCGAGCTTGCGCAACGGCTGTTGCATGCAAAAGACCCGCAGGAAATGGGCGCAATTTATCAAAGCCATCTCAAGGAACAGATTGAAAAAATGAACGCGCAGTTTCGCGAACTCGGAAGTGCAATGAGCCAGCCGCCGGCCGTTGACCTGAATAAATAGGGCTGGTCGCCTCAAGGCGACAATCGTAACGCTCGATCACGGGACGTTGTCTGTGCTTGATTGAAGCGCGGACGATGCCTTATCTGCTCAAGACGATCGCATCACGGTGCGTCGAGGAGGCTCCAAGATGAGCACAGAAAAATCGGACACGTTGATCTATGGCGTGCCGACCGGCTGGGCACGGCGTGCTCATGCAGACGCGGCGAAGTACCGCGCAATGTATGCTTCGTCCGTTTCGACGCCGGAAGCATTCTGGGCGGAGCATGGCCAGCGCATCAATTGGATCAAGCCATTCACGAAGGTGAAGAACACGTGCTTCGATCCAGGCAAGGTTGCGATCAAATGGTTCGAGGACGGCACGACCAACGTGTCGATGAACTGCATCGATCGGCATCTGGCCACGCGCGGCGACCAGATCGCGATCATCTGGGAGGGCGATGATCCCGGTGAATCCCGGAAAATCACCTACCGGCAGCTCCACGACCAGGTTTGTCGGTTCGCAAACGTCCTCAGAAGTCACGGGGTGATGAAAGGCGATACGGTCACGATCTATCTGCCCATGATCCCGGAGGCGGCGTGTGCCATGCTGGCGTGCGCGCGGATCGGAGCGGTGCACTCCATCGTGTTCGGCGGCTTTTCGCCAGATGCGCTGGCGGGGCGCATCGAGGGCTGCAAGTCCAAGGTCGTCATCACCGCGGATGAGGGCTTGCGCGGCGGTCGCAAGGTGCCGCTGAAGGTCAATGCCGACGAGGCAGTTAGAAAAGCCGCCGGCATCGTCAAGACGATGATCGTGGTCAAACGCACCGGCGGTCCGATCGACTGGGTCGACGGTCGCGACGTCTGGTATGAGGACGAGACGGCAAAGGCTTCGGCCGTATGTGCGCCCGCCGAGATGAGCGCCGAGGACCCGCTGTTCATCCTCTATACGTCGGGGTCAACAGGTGCTCCCAAGGGGGTCGTCCATACGACGGGCGGCTATCTCGTGTTCGTGTCGATGACGCATCAATATGTCTTCGATTATCACGACGGCGATATTTACTGGTGCACCGCCGATGTCGGCTGGGTCACCGGCCACAGCTATATCGTCTACGGCCCGCTGGCCAATGGCGCGACTACCCTGATGTTCGAGGGCATTCCAAACTACCCGTCTATGTCGCGCTTTTGGGAGGTCATCGACAAACACCAGGTCAACATCTTCTACACCGCGCCGACCGCGATCCGTTCGCTGATGGGTGCGGGCGAAGGGCCTGTCAGGCAGACCAGCCGAGCGTCGCTGCGGTTGTTGGGTTCCGTGGGCGAACCGATCAATCCTGAAGCGTGGGAATGGTATCACCGCGTCGTCGGAGATAAGCGCTGCCCGATCGTCGATACCTGGTGGCAGACCGAGACCGGCGGCATCCTGATTACGCCGCTTCCCGGCGCCACGGCCTTAAAGCCCGGTTCGGCAACCTTTCCGTTTTTCGGGGTGATGCCGGAAGTGGTGGACGCAGCCGGTGCCGTCCTGACCAGTGCGTGCGAGGGAAACCTTGTGATCGCGGATTCTTGGCCTGGCCAGATGCGCACGGTCTATGGCGACCACGAGCGCTTTATGCAGACCTATTTTGCGACCTATCCGGGCAAGTATTTCACCGGCGATGGCTGCCGTCGCGATGCGGACGGATACTACTGGATCACCGGTCGCGTCGACGATGTGATCAACGTGTCCGGCCACCGCATGGGGACGGCCGAGGTTGAAAGCGCGCTCGTCGCACACCCGAAGGTGTCCGAAGCCGCGGTCGTTGGCTTTCCTCACGACATCAAGGGACAAGGCATCTACGCCTATATCACCCTGATGACCGGTATCGAACCTTCCGGAGAATTGCAGAAGGAGCTCGTCGCATGGGTGCGCAAGGAGATCGGCCCGATCGCCGCGCCTGATGCGATTCAGTTCGCGCCCGGCCTGCCCAAGACCCGTTCGGGAAAGATCATGCGCCGTATCCTGCGCAAGATCGCCGAGAACGAGGTCGGCGCGCTCGGCGATACCTCGACGTTGGCCGACCCGGCTGTGGTCGATGATCTGATCAAGAATCGGCACGGGCTGAAGGCGGCGTCGAAATGAATATCGAGGCGATTCCGATCGGCGACAATCCCCCTGAAGACATCAATGTGATCATTGAGGTTCCGATTGGAGGCGAGCCGATCAAATACGAAATGAACAAGAAGGCCGGGGCGTTGTTCGTCGATCGCTTCCTTTATACACCGATGCGCTATCCCGGAAACTACGGCTTCGTGCCGCACACCTTGTCCGATGACGGCGATCCGATCGACGTGCTGGTGGCGAATTCGCGGCCGATCGCGCCGGGTGCCGTTATCAACGTGCGGCCGATCGGCGTGCTCAAGATGGATGACGAGGGCGGCGGCGACGAGAAAATCATCGCCGTGCCGGTGCCGAAACTGACAAGGCGCTACGCCCACGTCACCGGGATCGCCGACATGCCGCAAATCACGATGGAGCAGATCCAGCATTTCTTTGAGCACTACAAGGACCTGGAGCCCGGAAAATGGGTGAGGGTGATCGGATGGGGTGACGATACCGAAGCACGCCGGCTCATCGTTGAGGCGATCGACCGAGCGAAGAATTGAAGCATCATGGGGAAAAAGTGATGAGACTGGTTTTGTTGGGACCGCCAGGCGCCGGCAAGGGCACGCAAGCAACGAGAATTGTCGACCGTTTTTCCATTCCGCAATTGTCGACCGGCGACATGCTGCGCGAGGCCGCCGCGGAAGGCACGGCCTCGGGACTGCGTGTCAAGTACATCATGGATCGTGGCGAACTCGTGCCCGATGATGTGGTGGTTTCGGTGGTTGCCGGCCGCATCGACCATTCGGACGCCGCGAACGGTTTCGTTCTCGATGGGTTTCCCCGCACGGTCGCGCAGGCCGAAGCGCTCGATCAGGAGCTTGCCGGCAGGGGCATCCAGCTTGACGCGGTCCTCGAACTGGAAGTCGATGAAGATGCGCTGCTCGACCGCATCAAGGGCCGTGCCGAGGAAGCCGCCAGCAGAGGCGAGCCGGTGCGCCGCGACGATAATCCCGAGGTCTTCAAGACCCGGCTGCACGTCTACCGCGAACAAACCGCGCCTGTCACCGAATACTACCGGTCGCGCGGGCTGCTCAACATTGTCGACGGTCTGCTGCCGATCGACGACGTAACCGAACAACTCGTTGCTGCGCTTGCCGCGTTGCCGACCCAATCGATCAGGAGTGATGTCAGATGAAAGCTTTTACTTTCCAGGCACCGCCCAATATCCTGTTCGAGGCAGGCGCATCGAAAAAGCTGGCTGAACTGGTCGCCGGATATGGGGCCAAGCGTGTCCTGCTGGTCACCGACAAGGGTGTACGCAATGCGGGCTTAACAAAAGATGCCGAGGCGGGCCTCGTTGCTGGCGGCTGCGAGCTCACCGTGTTCGATGACGTGGAGGCGGATCCGCCGTCGCATATCATCGAGCGGGCGGTCGCGCTATGCCGCGACAAGGGCATCGAGGTGGTCGCTTCGATCGGGGGCGGCAGCGCGCTCGATACCGCAAAGCTTGTGGCCTATCTCGCCAAAACTCCCGACCGCCTCGACGATATCTATGGCGTCGGTCTAGCCAAGGGCGAACGCCTTCCGTTATTGCTGGCGCCGACCACCGCCGGCACCGGTTCGGAGGTGACTCCGATTGCGATTGTCACGACGCCCACGACGGAAAAGAAGGGAGTCGTCTCGCCGCGATTGCTACCGGATTGGGCGATCCTCGATCCAGAGTTGACGCTCGGCCTGCCTGCCCACGTCACGGCGGCGACCGGCATCGATGCCATGGTCCATGCCATCGAAGCCTATACGAGTAAACAAAAGAAGAACCCGATGTCGGACCAACTGGCGCGGCAAGCCCTTACGTTGCTGTCAGCCAACGTACGCACGGTTTGCGCAGACGGCTCGAATTTAGAAGCGCGCTCGCAGATGCTGCTGGGGTCGATGCTGGCCGGGATGGCGTTCGCCAATTCGCCGGTTGCCGCTGTTCATGCGCTAGCCTATCCGATCGGCGCGATATTCCACGTGCCGCACGGCTTATCGAATGCCCTGGTCCTGACGCAGGTGCTGCGTTTCAATTTGCCCGAAGCGGAAGGGCTCTATGCAGAGCTGGCGCCGATCGTTGATCCCAAATCGGAGGGAATGACCGTCAGCCAGCGGGCACGGCTTTTCGTCGATGCGATCGCAGTGATCTGCCGGGACTGCAACGTGCCGGCCTCGCTGGCGGATGTCGGCATCGCGAGAGATGACCTGAAGAAGCTCGCCGAGGACGCGATGAAGCAGACGCGGCTTCTGGTCAACAATCCGCGGGAGTTGAGCTTCGATGATGCGCTGGCGATCTATACCGAGGCGTTCGGCAACCGCGCGGCGGTCTGAGCGGGAACGGAGAATGAAACCGGCAGTTCCAGTGCGAGGCGCACGATGAGCGAGAAAGACAAATCCGTTGCCGCGGATTCCGATCCCAGCCCGGAATGGGCGAAGCTGTGGCAGACGATGGCCGAGTCCTCGAACCGCATGGTCGAGGCGTGGTCGGGTTCGATGGCCCCATTCATGCTGGCGCGTCTGTCGGAGAAGCCGGCCGGTTTTGGTGATGGTAACGAACTGTCGGCGGCGATCGAGCGGATGGCGCAGGGGCCACGGCTTGCCGATGTCTGGGATATCGATCGGAAAATGGCGCTGGCCTTTGGCGCCTGGATCGAGATGCGCCAGCGGCTTGCGAGCTACAATGCGGTCGCGACCGCGCCGTGGACGGAAGCGTCGAAGCGGTTTTTCGAGACGATGTCCGCGAGCGATACCAGCGGAGTCCCGCATTCCGATTGGCGCGAGGCGTTCGCCAAATGGAGCGAAATCTCCAACGAGGAACTGATCCGGAACCAGCGCACTGACGGCTTTCTCCAGGCCCAGAAAGAATTGCTTCGGGCCGGGCTGCAGTTACGCAGCCGGCAGGATGATGTCGCCGAGGCGGCCTCGGCGATGTTCGGCCTGCCGTCGCGCAGGGATTTCGACGATGTGACGCGACAATTGACCGAGCTCCGGCGCGAGGTCCGCGCGCTCACTCGACAGCGACGCGACCAGAAGATCGAGGGCGAGTCGATGAGCGATCAGGGGAACCAGGCGTCGCGTTTCGCCCGTGATATGGCCGCCAACGCCGAAAAAATCTTCAAGGCCACGCAGCTCATCGCGAACACGCGTGATGAAGATGTCAACATCGGCACCACGCCGAAGCATCTGGTCATGCGCCGCGACAAGGTCGAGTTGTTCCATTACGAGCCGATGGCGCAGGCGACCGCAAGGATACCCGTGCTTCTGGCCTACGGCCTCATCGGGCGATACACTATGGCCGATCTTCAGCCCGATCGCTCGCTTGGTGCGGAGCCTGCTATCGAAAGGGCTCGATCTCTGGCTGATCGACTGGGGCCAGCCGGGCCGAACCGAGCGATGGCTGACCATCGATGATTACGTTGATGACTATATTGACGCCGCCGTCGACCGCATTGCACAGGAGACCGGCCACGACAAGATCACGCTACTCGGGATCTGCGAAGGCGGCGTCTTTACGACCTGTTACGCCGCGCTGCATCCCGAGAAGGTGAAGAATCTCGTCGTCACCATCACCCCGATCGACTTCCACGCCGATGTCAAGGACAAGGCCGCCCACCACGGCTTCTTGAACATCTGGACCCGCAGCCTCGACCCCGAGGATATCGACAAGTTGGTCGATACCTACGGCGTATTGCCAGGCGAGTTCATGAGCTCGGTGTTCTCGATGATGACGCCGATGCGCTCGCTGACGAAATACAATGTTGACCTCATCGACGTAGTCGATGACGAGGCGAAGTTCATGAATTTCCTTCGCATGGAGAAATGGCTGGCGGACCGTCCGCATCATCCCGGGGAGGCCGCGAAGCAGTGGCTGAAGGATCTCTACCAGGAGAACCGCCTGGTCGATGGCAGCTTCGTCCTTTCAGGCCGAAAGGTCGATCTGAAGTCAATCACGGCTCCCGTGCTCAATGTCTTCGCGCTGGACGACCATATCATTCCGCCCGACTGCTCGCGTGCGCTTGGCGCGAAGATCGGCAGCCACGGACTACACCGAAATCCCGCTGCCTGGCGGCCATGTCGGCCTCTTCGTCTCGAGCAAGTCGCAGGGAAAGCTCAGCCAGAGCATTGCCGACTGGCTAGTTGCCCGCGACGCCAATCCTGGAAGTGAAACCTGATGCGCAACAAGATCGTCGATGCCGCGGAGGCGGTTGCCATCATCCGTTCCAGCGACACGGTAGCTTCGTCCGGCTTCGTCGGCGTGGGAACGCCCGATGAGATCATCAAGGCGCTGGAACGTCGCTTCGTCCAGACCGGAGAGCCTCGTGACCTCTCACTTGTGTTCGCCGCGGCACCGGGAGACGGCGCTGATCGCGGCCTCAATCGCCTGGCCCATCCTGGCCTTATCAAGCGACTGGTCGGCGGACACTTTGGTCTGGTGCCGAAGCTCGCCCGGATGGCCGTTGATAACCATGTCGAGGCTTACAATCTGCCACTCGGTTGCGTTTCGCATCTGTTTCGCGAGATCGCGGGACGCAAGGCCGGGCTCCTTTCGAAAGTCGGCCTCGGCACCTTCGTCGACCCGGCCAATGGCGGGGGAAAGCTGAACGCCCGCACCACCGAAGAGTTGGTGCGGCTGATCGAAATCGATGGCGAACAATGGCTTTTTTACAAGGCGTTTCCGATCAATGTCGCGATCATCCGCGGCACCACGGCGGACCACAACGGCAACATCTCGATGGAGAAGGAGGCACTAACCCTCGATAACTTGGCCTTGGCCACGGCAGCGAAGAACTGCAAAGGCTTTGTTATCGCTCAGGTCGAACGCATTGCGGCATCCGGTTCGCTTAATCCCCGGCACGTGAAAATACCAAGCGTCCTGATCGATTGCGTCGTCGTTGCACAGCCGGAAAACCATGTCCAAACCTATGCAACGGGCTACAATGGCGCGTTTTCCGGCGAGTTACGTGCTCCTGCCGGCCGGAATGTGCCCATGCCGCTCGATAACCGGAAGATCATCGCACGACGATGTGCGTTGGAATTGCCGATGGGTGGGGTTGTCAACCTCGGCATCGGAATGCCCGAGGGGGTCGCTTCGGTAGCTGCCGAAGAGAAGTTGTTCGACTTTGTGACATTGACCGCCGAGCCCGGCATCATCGGCGGAATTCCTCAGGGCGGTCTCGACTTCGGCGCCGCCATCAACGCCGAGTCGATTATCGATCAAAACCAGATGTTCGATTTCTATGATGGAGGTGGATTGGATCTCGCTTGCCTCGGCATGGCGCAGGTCAACGCAAGCGGTGATGTCAACGTCAGTCTATTCAACGGTCGCCTGGCGGGTGCGGGCGGTTTCATAAACATTTCCCAGAACGCGCGTGAATTGATCTTTGCGGGGACTTTCACGACCGGCGGTCTCAAGACCGCTATTGTCGACGGCCAGCTCAAGATACTTACCGAAGGAAAATCGTCCAAATTTATCGAAAAGATCGACCAGACGACGTTTTCGGGGCGCTTGGCTGCGAAGAACGGGCAACCTGTCCTCTATGTAACTGAACGATGTGTATTCAAGCTGACGTCGGAAGGACTGGAACTGATTGAAGTGGCGCCAGGTATCGACATCGATCGCAATATTGTTGCCCTGATGGGATTTCGACCGATTATTCATTCGCCGGAGGCCATGGATGCGTCCCTCTTCAACGAAGCCTTGATGAAGCTTGACGACAGGCTGCTCAATCGTCCGCTATCCGAACGATTCATGTTCGACGACAAACGCAACACGCTATTTCTAGGTCTCGATGGCTATCGGGTTCACAATCGTTCCGATGTGGATGCGATACGTGAAGGCGTATTTGCGATCTTTGCCCAGGTCGGGCATCGGTTTTCTGCCATCATCAACTATGACTCATCGGACATTGCGCCAGATATGGCCGACGAGTGGTTTTCCATGGCCGCTGATGTCGAGCGAACATGCTACGATCATGTCTCGCGTTACACGACAAGCGCATTCATGCGCCTCAAGCTCGGAGATGCGCTTACTCGCCGCAATGTCGCTCCTCATATCTTCGAGACGTCGGCTGACGCCCACCAGTTTGTCGTCGAATAGTAAGATGGTATTTAATCGCTCTGATCCCCGGCAAGTGTCGACGAGTTCCGCGGTACCCGGCGCACAACGGTCGATCGTCCCAGATCGGATGGGATCAGTTCGCGGGCTGACGCGGCGGAGCTTTCACCGCATCGCCTTCACCGATTGGGGGGCGCCGACTGCTGATCGCGCAGTTCTGTGCGTACATGGCCTCACTCGAAACGGCCGCGACTTTGACTATCTCGCTGCCGCTCTCGCGAGCAGGGGTCGTCGTGTTGTTTGTCCCGATTTGCCAGGTCGGGGGCAGAGTGACCGTCTAATGGACAGCAGCGATTACGTGTTGCCACAGTATTGCAGCGACATAACGACCCTAATGGCCGCACTGGGGTCTGCAGAGGTTGACTGGGTTGGGACTTCATTGGGTGGCCTCATCGGTATGGTGCTCGCAGCGCTACCTGGGAACCCCATTCGTCGCATTGTGATCAACGATATTGGACCGTATCTGCCCTGGGCCGGGCTGCTTCGCCTCGGTGCCAACCTCAATGAGGCTCCAAAGAGTTTCGAAACTATCAAAGCCGCGGAATTGTATCTTCGTCGCGTCCTGGCGCCGTTCGGAGAACTGCAAGACGAGCATTGGCATCATTTGACTATTCACGGCATCGAATGGAAGCCGGCGCGACAGAGGTACGAGTCATTGTGTGACCCGGGCATTGCACAAGCCTTCCGCAATCCTTGGCACTACAGCGTGGACCTCTGGAAATACTGGGACGCTATCGACATTCCTATTTTGGTGATCAGAGGCGAACAATCCGACCTTCTTCCTGAAGACGTCCTCGCAGGAATGTTGCGCAGGAACCGCAAAGCAACCGCGCACACCGTAAAGAATTGCGGCCATGCACCGTCATTGATCGCATCAGATCAGATCGGTGTTGTTGAGGCATTTCTTAAGGGCGGGGCCGCTCGCTGAAGTCGTCATCGCCCCATGCAAAAGCAAAGGAGCAGAAAGCTGCATTCTCAGGCATCTCCTGTTTTGCGGATGGCCGAGTCTCGTAGGCAAGCTCGGAAATATTGTCTGGTTTATACTTGATTTGACTTAGGGTCTGGCGGGAAGGAGACAGACAATGAACGAGTCGAATGCCGTGGGTCATTCGTAAGACCTAAAAGATTTTGCCCACAGATACATTCCCGCGGCGTTTGGTGCTTTCGACGCCAGCAAGCAACCTGGCCAAACTGCCGGTCACAGTCCGCTCTCGGGCGACCTTGCAAGCCATGACAAGGCGTAGGCTTCTTTCGGCGCACAATAGAGCTTTCGGGAGGCGCGGCAGCTAGATTTCTGTTCCAGAGCCTTGCAGATAGCCCTTCAGTTTCGGATTTGGCATGATGATCGATGCGACAAAAGCGATGGCGCACATGAAGGTCACATACCAGTAGAAATTGGATTCGGCTCCGCTATCCTTGAACAACAGCGCCACATATTCGGCGGAGCCGCCGAAGATCGCGTTGGCGATCGCATAGGCAAGGCCGACGCTCATCGCGCGTACTTCGGGCGGAAACATTTCCGCTTTCACCAGTCCGCTGATTGACGTGTAAAATGACACGATAGCGAGCGCCAGGACGATCAAACCATACGCCGCGAAGGGGCTCTTGACGTCGGCGAGAGCGTACATGAGGGGCACCGTGAAAACGGTTGCCAGTCCGCCGAACAGCAGCATCGATGTCTTGCGGCCGAAGCGATCTGAAAACGCACCGAACGGCGGCTGCATGACCATGTAGGTGCACAGTACCGCGGTCATCACCACATTGGCGGTTCGATCGTTCATATGCGCGGTGTTGATCAAATATTTCTGCATGTAGGTGGTGAATGTGTAGAAGATCAGCGAGCCGCCGGCGGTAAAGCCGAGAACGATCAGGAAAGCCCGGGTATGATGTTTGAAGATTTCGCGCAACGAGCCGGCTTCCTTGCGCGAACGGGTTTCGGCCGAAGAAGTCTCGGTGAGCGTCGTGCGCAGAAACAACGCGACCACCGCGAAGATAGCTCCGATAAAGAACGGGATACGCCATCCCCAAGCTCTCAGTTCGGCGTCGGACAGCATCAGCTGAACAATCAGGACCACCAGTGAGGCAAGCAACTGCCCGCCGATCAGCGTGACATATTGAAACGAAGCGTAAAAGCCGCGCTTGCCCGGCAGCGCCACTTCGCTCATGTAGGTTGCGCTGGTGCCGTACTCGCCGCCGACCGAAAGCCCCTGCACCATGCGTGCGAGCAGCAGCAAAACAGGTGCCGCCGTTCCGATGGTCTCATAGGTCGGCAGTACGGCGATGGCGAGCGACCCCGCGCACATCATCAGCACCGAGATCATCATCGAGTTCTTTCGGCCATATTTGTCGGCGACGAAGCCGAAAACATAGCCGCCGACCGGCCGCATCAGAAAGCCGATCGCGAACACCGCCGCAGTCTGCAAAAGTTGCGTGGTTTGATTGCCTTTGGGAAAGAACGCCGGCGCAAAATAGAGCGCCGTGAAGGCGTAGGCATAGAAATCGAACCACTCGACGAGATTGCCGGACGAGCTCGCGAAGATAGCCCAAATTCGGCGGCGGCGATCCGCGCGATCATTCAGCGTCGCTGCGCCGAGGGTCATCGTCTCGCTGGTCATCGGTATGCCTCCCCGCAGAGATTGTTTATTTCGTTATTTGGACCAGTAACCGAGAACGAATTGCGCGGCAATGGTTTGGGTCCTCGGCAGCTTCGGCTTCAGCGTTCGATCTCTCGCCTGTTTCGCCTCCGGTTGAAACAGCCCATGGCAATCGAGGTCGGGCTCACGAGAGTTATTGACAGGTTATACGATCCGTCGTCACTTTGAAGCTTATAAACAGCGACCGCATTGTTGCAGTGCGATGGACGCCTCTAATGAAAGGCGCGTTCGCGCGAAGCACAGAGGGAGCGAACATGACAGCACAAGATGCAGACGCAATCCCGTCAGGCACGCGCAGTCTTCAAGACCTTCACGAAGAAGCTGGATCGCATAGCCCGGAAATAGGTCAGCGGTTCTGGCCGGAGCGGTGGTGGCGGTTGATCGACTTTCGTATCGGGATCATCCCCGTTCCCATCTACGTCGTGCTGGTCGGTCTCGTGGCCACACTCGTCTATACGGGCGAGGTCAAGTCCGACGGCCCGACAATGATCGCGGTTCTGGCACTAGGCGGGTTCACCTGCGCCGAGATCGGCAAGCGGATACCAATTTTGCGAAATATCGGAGCGGCCGCGATCTTTGCGACGTTTATTCCTTCGGCACTTGTTTACTACCATCTGATACCGGCAAAGTTGGAGAGCTCGATTGTCGAGTTCACCAAAGCTACCAACTTTCTCTACATCTTCATCGCAACCATTATCGTGGGCAGCATCTTTGGTATGGATCGCGACGTTCTGATCAGGGGCTTCCTCAAAGTTTTTGTGCCACTCTCCGTCGGATCCGTAGTTGCTGCGCTTGTCGGCACTGCGGTGGGTACTGCGCTTGGCCTCGGCAGCTACCACACCTTTTTCTATGTTGTGGTTCCGATCATGGCAGGGGGCGTGGGAGAGGGCGCTATTCCGTTATCGATTGGGTATGCAGCCCTGACCGGTGTCGCGCAGGGTGAGGTCTTCGCACAGGTCTTACCGCCGGTCATGCTCGGCAGCCTCACGGCAATCCTGCTCTCTGGCGCGCTCAATTTTGTCGGCAAGAAGTACCCACATCTCACCGGCGAAGGGCGGCTTCAACCGCTTAAGGAGGGTGAGGTGGACATCCAGGCGGCCGGTGACGACGGCGGGCACGGAGAAGGCGGGCCGGAAAAAGGCGTCGGGCAGGTCGGGGTCAGCACTATCGCGGCCGCCGGGCTCACCGCCATTACGCTCTATCTGCTCGGCGTGATCTGCTTTCACCTGTTCGGGCTGCCGGCACCGGTTGCTATGCTGTTTCTGGCGGTACTTGCCAAGCTGACCCGAGCGGTTTCGCCCAAGCTCCAAGTTGGTGGTCTTGTAGTCTTCGATTTCGTCCGTACCACCATGACCTATCCGCTCCTGTTTGCCATCGGAGTGGCGCTGACACCGTGGGACAAGCTGATTGCGGCGTTTCACTTCGCGAATATCATCACGATCGTCTCGACGGTCATGACCATTATGGCGACCGGCTTCTTTGTCGGCTGGCTCATGAACATGTATCCGATCGAGACCGCAATCGTGAACGCGTGTCATAGCGGCCAAGGTGGAACTGGCGATGTAGCGATCCTGACCGCCGCCAACCGGATGCGATTGATGCCGTTCGCTCAGATTGCCACGCGAATTGGAGGCGCTGTTACGATCACCGCTGTCCTGCTGATCCTGGGCTATCTCAAATAGCACTGGGGGTGATTTCGTCTGAGGGTTTTGCCTGGCGAAAGATCAAGCCGATCTAACTTTCGGATCGAGAAGACGTCCGCTCAACAATTGTGCTTCGCCGTAAGGAGGTGCATCCTTTCAGCGAAAAACAAATCGCCTTGTTACAGACTTTCGCCGATCAAGCAGTGATCGCCATCGGTAATGTCCGCCTCTTTGAACAGGTACAGGAACGCACTAAAGAATTGTCGCTTTCGCTCGACAACCTACGCACTGCGCAGGACCGGCTGGTGCAGACCGAGAAGCTGGCCTCGCTCGGCCAGCTCACCGCCGGCATCGCCCACGAGATCAAGAACCCGCTAAATTTCGTCAATAATTTCTCTACACTTTCCAGGGAATTGGTCGATGAAGTTAGCGATATCCTCAAACCGGTTGCTCTCGAAGATAAGACGCGGAAGGAACTCGACGAACTGACGCATCTGCTAAAAGGAAATCTCGAAAAGGTAGTCCAGCACGGTCAGCGCGCCGACTCCATCGTCAAGAACATGCTGCTGCATTCGCGTGAAGGCTCCAGAGAGCACCGACCTGCGGATATCAATTCACTTCTCGATGAGAGCCTCAATCGAACCCTTTCCCCAGGAGATCACCCGCGCATTTCTTAATCTGATCGCGAACGGCGTCTATGCTACGATCAAGCGCAAAACCGAGAATAAGGAACCCGGTTTTGAGCCAACCCTCCGGGCCACCACGAAGAACCTCGGTACCACCGCCGAAATTCGCATTCGTGACAACGGCACCGGCATTCCGGCAGAAGTGCAGCAAAAGATGTTCAACCCGTTCTTCACCACCAAGCCCGCCGGTGAAGGAACCGGCCTTGGTCTGTCGATGACGCACGACATCATCGTCAAGCAGTATGGTGGACGAATTGATGTTGTCACGGAGCCCTGGCAGTTCACGGAATTCATCATTGTCCTTCCGCGCATGGTAGCCACGGGCAAGGCAGGGGCAGACAAATGAGCTTGCTTATTCTTGTTGTCGACGACGAACCCGATGTTGAGGCGCTGTTTCGCCAGCAGTTCAGACGCGACATTCGCGACGGACGCTTTACGATGGATTTTGCGCAATCCGGCAACAGTGCCCTTAACCTCATCAGTGACGCGGCGTGCGCATCATTGATCCTGATCCTTTCCGACATCAACATGCCTGGCATGACTGGTCTTGAATTATTGCCCAAGGCCAAGGCAGCACGGCCGGATGTCCCCGTCATCATGATCACCGCCTACGGCGACCCTGATACCAGGCGAAAAGCCATGGAAGGCGGCGCGGACGCGCTTCTGACAAAACCCATCGATTTCGTTGCGCTTCGCAGCGAGATTGACGGTCGGGTGGCGAGCGCAGTCGCGCTCGAGTAAGCTGATGTCCGCTCGGGTCAATCTTCGGTTTGACGGTTTACCGACGACTTCCGCTTCTCTAATCGGCCGGTTGAGTTCAAAGCACTTTCTGGCTATCCGACGCCGCTTCGCTACCTGGCTTATCAAGCACTTTCAGATTTCGATTAGAGAATCGAACTGGCGGTCTTCGCAGTCCAGTCATCGTCACCCGACCCAAGCCATGCTTGAATCGTATCCGCCGAATTTGGAGAGCGCCGCCGCGCCGGCAACGGCATTCGCCACGTCATCATGGCCGCGGTCGGGATGCGAGATGGTGTCCCGGCCAACCGCGCTCGTGCGACGCTCAAGCCCGACGATCTGGCCTTGAAGTCGATCATTGTGCGGCAGGACGATGCGGCCACTGTTCAAAAGCGGCAGCAGATCGCGAAACAATTCACTCTTGGTCTGCTTGGCCAGGTCATACGCGATGCCATGCTTGCGGAACAGCTCGCGCGGAAACTTGCCGGCATATCGGTCGCCGGTCACACGGTTGACACAGTAGGATTTCAGGAGCGCCGCGAAGTCATCGACCACCGCATCAGGTGAGAACGGGGGGGCTTGCAAATCGCATCGATGATAATCCGGTCCTCGGACTTGTGCGAGATGGCCAGCGCCATCATTCCAAGCACGATCGAAAGCGATGGCTTCGCCGGCCCGGTACATTTGCCGTGCACAAGGCTGCCACGACGCCGAAACGGCAGCTTATCGAGGTCGGTTTTTACCGGGAAATACCACCGTTTATTGACCCTCTGCACTGCGCGCGCCCCCGGTCTCGAGCGTGAGGCCAGGCAGGTCGCAGCCGCCGTGCCGCGGGTCCCGTAGCCGCGCTCGAGCCTGAATGTCTTGAGCCGGTCGCCGCGCGTAATTTGCTGCTCGTCAAAACCGGGTCGGGAAGCGACGCTTCACCACGCCAGGTTCAGGGATGGGTTAGGGTCGCCAAACGATGCCGGCCCCCATGCAGAGGCCGTCGAACGGTTCGATAAGCTCGTCCACATAAGCGGAGAAGTCAGCTTCCTCGAGGTCGGTCATTGTGACGGCGACCACCGTGACCCCGTGGTTGTACGGCCAGACGATAACCTCGAGTTCGAAACCGAGTTCGGCAAGCCGCTTGATCAGGGGCTCCGGATCATCGCCGGCAACGATCTCGGCTTCCATTCTTTGTAACATCTCATTTCTCCTCGTCGTATTTGTCGCGCCGGTCCGTGGTCTCGCATCGAGCTGCCAGGGGCTATAGCCAAGCCGCGCGGATCCAGCACGAAACCGCGCCCGCGCATGAACTTCTTGAATTTGCGCATCCGTTCCAGGTCCTCCTCGTTGTATTCCTCGTTTGTCATTGTGGTTCCGACCGCATGTTTGTAGTGCATGGTTTCACTGCCGGGATGCTTCGCGGTTCACGCTCAGATCGGCCGCATGATCGTTGCTTCGATCGGCGTCGGCTGCTTGCTTCCGACGTCGCGCGGCTTCCCGCAGCGCCGACAGACTGTCCTTGCGAGGAGACGGGGAGGCGGCGAAGGTGCTCCCGTTCCGGCGCGGCCTCGGGTTTGACCTTTCGCCCGGACATCTCGCCGCTTGGCGGCTGGTGCCTTGGAGCTGGATCACTTTGCGGTCGATTGCCTGCTTGGCCGCGTCCTCAGTGACGGTTCCGGCCGGATTGCCGTCGAGATCGATCCGATCGCGGCCAGCGCTCTGCGCCCGCAAATAGTAGATGTTAGTGACATAGAGTTCAGCGCCACGGCGAGCCGCTTGCGATCGATCTCCTCGCCGAGGACGGCGATGATGTCGAGATGGATACCGAGCTTCAGCGGCCGGCGCCGTCCCGCAAAACCGATCGCGGCGTCGGCGTCGGCCTCGGAAATTTCGTCGTCGTTGTTCATTTCGACGTCGGTGTCTATGTTCGAGGTCATGACGAGTGCCTTGCCGAGCTGCTTCGCTATTGTTGGTGCCGATCAGATGATTGCGCGTTCGGATGATCCGCATCGGCACGGCTTCGATCGTCGTCGGATGATGCCTTCCGGCGCAGCCCCGCCGCGTGCAGATCCGCCAGAGAATGACGTCGCGCAGGCGGCGGCGGTGGTGACGGTGCTGCGGTTTCCGGCGCGCTCGCGGGGTTGATCTCGACGCGCTTCATCGTGGCGCCTTCGCCACAGCGCGGCGCTTGACGGCCCCGCTACGCTTCGCGGGCTCGGACCCGGTGCCTCGGAATTCATGCAACTGTTTGCCAATCTGACGACGTGGCCGGTTGGCGATCCATTGATGGACCTCGTCGGCATACCAGGCGATCATGGTGGAGCGGCTGTTCGGCGGCCCTAGTTCGATGGGCAGCGGGAACTGGCCGTCTTTCATCCAACCCCAAATTGTCGAATAGACGGGGCCGCCGACCAGCGCCAGAACCTGTGCCTTGGACAGCAGTTCGCGCGGCCCCGGCTTGACCGGCATGTCAGCGTTCAGCGCGGGCGCCACCGCCTCGGTCGTCTTGGTCTGGGATTTTTTCATCGCCTCCACCGCACGCGCCCTTGAGCGCAAAACCAACATGAAACAGATCAGACCCAACCTGAGGCTGTGTCCGGGGCTTTCATTGTTTGATTCCGGGTAGAGGTTAGAGTTGGTGACCCGGCGAATGCCGCGTCTGCTTTTTTCTATTTGATGACTATGCCGCGTGTCCAGCGCAAAGAATGCAAAATTTCTGTGTGTGGCCGCGACCGTCCAGGCCACCGCGCAGCATTAGCTCGCCGATAGTCGGTTACACTGCCGATGCAAGAAACCACTGCGGCACAGGCACTTCTTGCATCCGTGCCGTTAACGCGGGGTTAAATTAACCTGTCGGCCATCGGCTCCATCGGATTGCCGCACGACCTCTGCAGGGTGAACTGAGCACCTGCATACGCCAACTTGCGTATCGCGTCGGGCAGCCCGGTCCTTGACCCTTCCGCGCGATATCAACGAGCCCCCAGTTCAGGAGCAAACCATGGCCCAGCTCGCAAACGCGATCACGGAACAAGCGGAACTCAAAAACTTTGGGAAGCCGGATGAGGTGCGGGAGTTTCCGAAAGGGCGCCTCGAATTGCTCAAAATTGGCGGCGCCACGATCGGCCGCGCGGTGTTCGAACCCGGCTGGCGGTGGGCGACCTCGGTTCAACCCATCGTCGGGACGCAGAGCTGCGAAGCACCTCATTTTCAGTATCACGTCGCGGGAACACTGAGGATCCGAATGGACGACGGTACGGAATTCGATTGCCGGCCGGGCGACGTATCGCTGCTTCCGAGCGGCCACGACGCCTGGGTGATCGGCGACGAAACGGTCGTCGTGGTGGATTTCCAGGGCATGATCGACTACGCGTCGGACCATAAGCACGCCGCCTAGCGTTCCGGCGGCCGTTCCGGGCGGTCGCGCTGGTTGCTTTCCAGGGGGAGGCGAATTCGATATATTTCCGGCATCGGGACGGCGTCCAAATCTGGTTGGATTGTCTCATGGCCGAACTGCTCGCGAGCCTCCCCAATCGCGACTTGCGTGCCGCGCTTGGCGCGCTGCAGGCGCTGGCCGCGCAAGGCATGAACTGCAGATCCTTCGTTGACGCGACGCTCGAGCAGTTGACCGGGATGGTCGGCTCCGATCTTACGACCTTGAGTATTTGCGACCTGGAGCAGGGCACCCGTTCGGTGGTCGGACGCAAGGGGGAGGCGCTGTCGCCGGCAGATCGGGCGGCATTCGATCGGCATTTTCGCGAGCACCCGCTGGTGCGCTTCCACAGCTCACACCCGGGCGGGCCGACCCAGCGGATTTCCGATTGCATGAGCACGCTGGCCTTCCGCCATTCGGCGCTTCACGCGGACTATTATCGGCGCATCGGCATCAATTACGTGATGGCGCTGCCGCTGCGCATCGACAGCGCCAACGTTATCAGCATCGTATTCAATCGCGGACGTGGCGACTTTCGCGACGGCGAGCGCGTCGTGCTCGATGCCATTCGCCAGCCGCTTGCCGCCATGTACCGCAATCTCGTCGTCTGCGAGGAAGCCGGAGTCGGGCTGAAATGCGTCAATCAACTGGCCGCTGATGGCGGCTGGCAGATGATGCGGATCTCTTTGGCCGGTCGAATCCTGGATGCGTCGCCGGTGGCGCTCAGGCTACTGGCGCGATTTTTTCCCGACGTCTCCGGCCCGCAAACTTCCCTTCCGGCGCGATTGTCGGCATGGCTTGCGCGCAGCCGGAATTGGGGCCTGGAGCGGCCGGCCGTTAACCACGGACAACAGTTCACGGCGTCGCGTCCGGGCGCCAGGCTGACCGTGCATTTCATTCCCGATCCCGACGTCGGCACCGTCGGGTACCTGCTGATCAAGGCCGACCGCGTCGACGTGCGTGCGGATGATCTCGCCAGGTTATTGCTATCCGCGCGTGAACGTGAGGTTCTCGCCCTCGTTGCGGCCGGCAAGACCAACGGCGAGATTGCAACTATCCTTTCGATCAGCGCCCGTACCGTGCAAAAGCATCTCGAGCACATTTTCCAGAAGCTCGGGGTCGAGACCCGCACCGCGGCAGCGGTCTGCGCTCTGAAGGCGGCTTCCGATCAGGAGTCCGGATCTGGTTGATCCGGACTTCAACCGTGCTGAACCTCGGTCGTCGAGGTTGAGCCGCTCAGCGTTGCAGCCGCGCCAGCAGGCTCGACGTATCCCAGCGCTTGCCGCCCATCTTCTCCACTTCGGAGTAGAACTGATCGACCAGCGCCGTCACCGGCAAATTGGCGCCGTTGCGGCGGGATTCGGCGATGCAGATCGACAGGTCCTTGCGCATCCATTCGACCGCAAAACCGAAATCGAATTTGCCGTCGTTCATGGTCTTGTAGCGGTTTTCCATCTGCCAGGACTGGGCGGCGCCCTTCGAGATGGTCTCGATCACGGCCTGGACGTCCAGCCCCGACTTTTTCGCAAAATGTATGCCCTCGGAGAGGCCCTGAACCAGGCCCGCGATGCAGATCTGGTTGACCATCTTGGTCAGTTGCCCGGAACCGGCCGGCCCCAGCAACTTGCACATTCGCGCATACGCCGCGATCACGGGCTCGGCGCCGGCATAGGCGTCGTCCTTGCCGCCGCACATGACAGTCAGAACGCCGTTTTCGGCGCCGGCCTGGCCGCCGGAAACCGGCGCATCGATGAACTTGAAGCCGGCCTTGGTGGCGGCGGCATCGAGCTCGCGCGCGACCTCGGCGGAAGCGGTGGTGTGATCGACGAAGGTCGCGCCTTTTTTCATGCCCGCAAAGCCGCCGTCGGCGCCGAGCGTCACCGAGCGCAGATCATCGTCGTTGCCGACGCAGCACATCACGAAGTCCTGGCCCTCGGCGGCGGCCTTCGGCGTGGCGGCGGTCTTGCCGCCGAACTTGTCGGCCCATTCCTTGGCCTTCGCCGCGGTGCGGTTGTACACGGTCACCTCGTGGCCACCCTTTTTGACGAGGTGTCCTGCCATCGGGAAACCCATCACGCCGAGACCGAGAAAAGCGACTTTAGCCATGTGTGCTACCTTATCGTTTGCCCTTCCGGGCCATTACCTTGGGGGTTTGCCGGCGGAAAAGAGCGGGCCGGGCGTCTTCCTGGAGGAGGGAGGCCGCACCATAACCCCTGCGCCGCGAAGGGCAACCGCCTTGGTTTGGCGCGCGGGGCCCGTTTTGTGCTAGGATCGGCCGTCCAAAACAAGCTTCACAAAAAAGGGAGTGTATCGCATGGGTGTGAGCGTTGGCGTGCTCGATCATTTCAACATCCGGACCCGGAAACTCGACGACACGGTCCGGTTCTATGAGGATGTGCTGGGCCTGGAAAAGGGGCCCCGGCCGAACTTCGCCTTCCCGGGCGCCTGGATGTACTCGGAGGGCAAGCCGGTGGTGCATCTGGTCGATATTTCCAGGACCGATGAGCCGCAAAAGCCGGATTCCGGCGTGGTCCATCACGTCGCCTTCATCAGCCGGGGATTTGCCGGCATGAAGCAGCGGCTGCAGTCCGGCGGGTTCAAATACGACTCGCGTCAGGTTCCCGGCGGCGATCTCTGGCAGATATTCGTCAATGACCCCAATGGCGTCATGATCGAACTGAACTACGAGGCCGCCAAGGAAGGCGGCGAGGCGGCGCCCTCCGAGCGGGCGGATGACATGCGGGCGATATAGCCTTTTGCCCGCTAACGCTTTAAGGGTCGCATCCTAATTTATCCAGGAGATGCGCCGTGAGCGTCACGCAGCAACAGGTTCAGGATGCCTTGGCCAAGGTGGGGTCGCCGCGCGGCGTCGCCTTGACCAACGCCAATGTGCTGTCGGCGATCACAGTCACCGACGGCAAGGTGTTCTTTTCGATCAATGTCGATGCCGCCGAGGCCCGCGCCTGGGAAAGCGTGCGCACGCAGGCCGAAGCTGCCGTGCGCGCCATTCCCGGCGTCACCGTCGCCATGATCGCGCTGACCGCCGAACGCAAGCCGGGCGCCGCTGCACCACCACCGCTGCCGCAACCGCATCGCCATGCGCATGGCGTGCAGCCGGTGGCCGCGCACAAGCCGCCGCAAAGCCCGGGCTCGCCGATGTCCAAACAGTCGGAGATTCCGGGCGTCGCCGCCGTGATCGCGGTGGCGTCGGGCAAGGGTGGCGTCGGCAAATCGACCACCGCGCTCAATCTGGCGCTGGGTCTTCGCGATCTCGGCCTGCGCGTCGGCCTGCTCGATGCGGATATCTACGGGCCATCGGTGCCGCGGCTGACCGGCATTCGCGAAAAGCCGCAGCTTGACGACAACAAGAAGATGATACCGATCGTTCGTTTCGGCCTCGCCATCATGTCGATCGGTTTTCTGGTCGAAGAAGACACCGCGATGATCTGGCGTGGGCCGATGGTGATGTCGGCGATCACGCAGATGCTGCGCGACGTCGCCTGGGGTACGCTCGACGTTCTCGTCGTCGACATGCCGCCCGGCACCGGCGACGCGCAACTGACGCTGGCGCAGAACGTGCCGCTGAAGGGCGCGGTGATCGTCTCGACGCCGCAGGACCTGTCCCTGATCGACGCGCGGCGCGGGCTCGCCATGTTCAAGAAGGTCAACGTGCCCGTGCTCGGCATTGTCGAGAACATGAGCTATTTCCAGTGCCCGGAGTGCGGCACCCGGTCCGACATCTTCGGTCATGGCGGCGCGCGCCATGAGGCGGAGCGGCTGGGCGTGCCGTTCCTGGGCGAAATCCCGCTGCACATGTCGATTCGCACCACCTCGGATTCCGGCAACCCGGTGGTGGCGAGCGAGCCGGACGGCCCGCACGCGGCGATTTACCGCGCGATCGGTACCAAGGTGCGCGACCAGCTGCAGGGCGTTATTGCGGCGGCGTAGAGCGGGTTCCAGCGCGTTCCTTTGGCGCGAGCCACCGTCTGGGCAAGGGCGGTATCGCGGGACAAGCGCTCGACGCCCGTCACAGAAATTGCCGTGTCTCACTTATGGGGTGCAGTCCAGTGCAGTCCAAAACTGTCACCGCAATCCTGATCGCAAATGCGTCAATCGTCCGAAGACTCTGGAACACGCGGAATGCCCAGGGCATCGCTAACGTGATCATCTATCCATCGGTAACTAACGAGTCCCCACTCGCCACACGGCCACTCGTCCGGGCAAACGTTGGCCCGTCTCGTCCAGATAGACACCGTCATGTCGTCTGAAACAGTGTTGCGGAATTACGGTGACAGTGCACTTAACTCCTCGTTCGACAATCACCCTTGTCAATCCTTTTCCGAATTACGGTGACAGTGCACTTAACTCCTCATTCGACAATCACCCTTCTCAATCCTTTTCCGGCTCCGACGGCTTCGGCCCGCGCTTGGCCGCTTTGAGGACGCGCCCGGTCAACCGCTGGAGGCGCGCGAGAAAGCGATCGTCCCCGAGCGGCCGGCCAATGCTCTCGAATTACGGTGACAGTGCACTTAACTCCCCATTTGCTAATTACCATTCTCAACCCTCTTCCGACGGCTTCGGCCCGCGTTTGCCTGCCTTGAGGACGCGCCCGGTCAACCGCTGCAGGCGGGCCAGAAAGCGATCGTCGCCGAGCGGCCGGCCGATGCTTTCGGCGGCGCGCAGGCGCTCGAACAGGTCGGTCTCCGGCTCGCTCGCCAGCAGGTCGGCGAAATGGGGGAAGCGATCCCTGACGGGTTTCAGCGCGGTGACGCCGTCGTCCTTGCCGCGCAAATGCGCGCGCGTGCTTGACCACCGCCAATCCTGCGCCCGTTCCACCAGCCGCGCCCGCACCGGATTGAGGGCGACGTAGCGCAGCGCCGCGGCGAGATGTTGCTCGTCCATGGCCACGGCGCCGAACCGGCCCTGCCAGAATTACGGTGACACTTAATTCCTCGTTCGACAATCACCCTTGTCAATCCTTTTCCGGCTCCGACGGCTTCGGCCCGCGCTTGGCCGCTTTGAGGACGCGCCCGGTCAACCGCTGGAGGCGCGCGAGAAAGCGATCGTCGCCGAGCGGCCGGCCGATGCTTTCGGCGGCGCGCAGGCGCTCGAACAGGTCGGTCTCCGGCTCGCTCGCCAACAGATTGGCGAAGTGGGGGAAGCGGTCCCTGACGGGTTTCAGCGCGGTCACGCCGTCGTCCCTGCCGCGCAAATGCGCACGCGTGCTCGACCACCGCCAATCCTGCGCCCGCTCCACCAGCCGCGCCCGTACCGGGTTGAGCGCGACGTAGCGCAGCGCCGCGGCGAGATGTTGCTCGTCCATGGCGACGGCTCCGAACCGGCCCTGCCAGAAATGCCCGCTGCGCTTGCGCCGCGCCTGGATGATGCCGGCATAATTGCGATGCACCCGCGCCAGCGCGCGGCGCAGCCCGTCGGGATCGGAGGGCACCAGGATCAGGTGCACATGGTTCGGCATCAGGCACCAGGCCCATACCGCGACATCCGCTGCGCGGCAATTCTCCGCGAGCAGGTCGCGATAAAGCGCATAATCATCATCGCTGAAGAAGGTCCGCGCGCGGCCATTGCCACGCTGGGTGACATGGTGCGGATGACCGGGGACGACGACACGGGCGAGGCGGGCCATGCGGCATGATGCATTGAGAAGGACGACAAGTCGACAGGTCTATTTAGTGCACTGTCACCCTAATAGAAATTACCGTGTCTCACTTATGGGGTGCAGTCGAGCACTGTCACCCTAATTGCGTAATTGAGGTTGGTAGGCAGGCGTCAGCAGGCTTATTTCGGATTTTCAGAAATTTAGCTTGACGCCCCTCCCAAATCACCGATAGAAACTCCGCCGTCCCGTCCCAATAGAGGGGCGTTGGCCATCGTCACGAACGCGGGGCGGGATGCGGTGGACGCGGCAGCGTCGGGCGCGTGGTGGTGTTCGCAGGGCGGGCTTCGGTCCGTGAGCGAACACAGCGTGCAGACGACCGGCGAGGCTGCGTACGGCAAAAGCGTGTGGTTCCGGCACCCGTTGCTGGTGTCAAGTCGGCGGAGATTTTGTTGGCCCAACCGGGCGCGGCAAAATCTTCAATCCGCCGATGACGGTGACAAGACGAATTCGTCGCCGAGGAGAGCGCGCCATAAGCCGTAAAGCCATTGCGCAGGAAGAGTAATGCCCCTGTCGCGGCGGACGATCTGGATGGCTGCCCTTTTGACTTAGCTCAATGCACCCTCTGGTGGTGCGCCGACCGTTGGGACATGAAACCACCCGACAAATCGCGCATGGAACCGGCGTCCGCGAAGTGCTGGCCGCGACCACGGTCTGGCGAAGGTCTCTCACACAGGTGTCATTGAACCAAGATCGATCCCCGGCCGACTAATCGACGGCCACAAGCGCGAGCGCAACGATTTTGAGGAACACCTCCTGATGCAAATCCAGAAGGGACATTACTACCGGAACCATTGGCTTCAGCACGTTGCTAACATCGTAGGAGACCGGGTCTATGTTGCCGACTTCGCGGGGACAAGCATCGTATCCCGTGAGCAGTTCGTGCTATGGGCAAAACTCGAATACACGGAAGTAGAGGCCAAGACCAAATTCCCCAGAGAATATGCAGAGATCGAGGAAGCGAAGGCCCGGTTTAAGCCGGCCATACACGAATCTCAGCCAAACTGATCCAGCACTCGACTGAACGCCGGATGCTGCCTGTTCTTGTTCTTGACCCAGTGCGGCGACCGGCCGGGACGATACGGCCGGTCCTTGAGCTTCGACACCAACCCTTCCAGTCCCAGCAGGCAGGCATGCCGAAACAGATCCGGACCGATCTCACCCTGTTCAAAGTCGCTGAGGAAGATCCCGTCCACGCGCCGCGCCAGCAACCGCGCCAGATTGGTCTTGCGCATCGATAGCGGCAGACGACGAATATCCTCGCCGTCGCTGACCAACATGTCGAAGGCATAGAACTGCACTTCGTCGTCGTGCTTGCGGAAATGCAGCCCGTTGAAATCGCTGCGGCCGTCGACGCCTAACAGCACGGCCTCGCCGTCGATCACGAACAACGAATTGCGGTTGCGCAACGCGGCCTCTGATATCAGCGGAAACCGGCCTGACCAATCGTGACCGTTGCGTGTCCATAGCCGCACGCGCTGACCCTCACGCTGCACGATCAGGCGGTAGCCGTCGTGCTTGATTTCATGGATCCAGTTTTTTGAGTCCGGCACCTTGGTGCCGGGCGTCGGGATGCAGGGTTCAAATGAAGATCGCATGGGGCAAAGATAGGCGACGATGGATTTGGCGGCTAGCCGCCTTGCGTGCCGTCTCCGAACTGTTACGGGCGCAACTGACAGACACCCGCGAGGAATGCGACCGCTAGCGGCAAAAGGCCGAGCGGTTAGCTCTGCCATCGCCGGCACTGGTACCATTCCGCCGCCGCCGACGCCGCTGGTGGCAACCGGCCTGGTAGCTCGTCTTAAACGAAACCGGAAGAAGGAGATCATGCTGCCAGTATCGGACGGCATCACGACGATCGAGCATGGCTCCACGGTCGGCACGACCACCTCGTAGGGCACGAAGGCTCCGGTCACGATCTAGATGTGATACAGATGGTGGAAGATTGTATTGTCCGGCGACTACTGAAAAGTCAGCGATACCGCGCACAGGTGAATGCATTGCTGGCGCGCAGGCAGCAGTGTACCTTGCCTGGCGATTTGCCGTAATTGCGTATTGCGTCTAGCCTGTGACTCGGAAGAGAATTGGGCCTGCTCTCAACATAAACAGGGTGGGTTTAGAGGCGTGGAGGAAATCATGAATAGTGGACCAACCTTGTCGATAGGTTCCACCGGCCCGGATGTCCGGCGACTGCAGATTATTTTCGTGATGACCAAAGAGCTGGATGTTTCTGACATCGATAGTAACTTCGGTCCGAAAACGCGGGACGCAGTCAAATCATTCCAACAAGGAAACAATCTTACGCCAGACGGAGTGGTCGGACCGATGACGTGGCAAGCGCTTCCCGCAGACCCGAACACGCCCAGGCTAGCACGTGGGTCGACGGGACCCGCCGTATCCGCATTGCAAAAGGGGCTCAAGTCGTTCGATGGTCCAAACACACCGACCGACCCTGGACCGATCGATGGGAACTTTGGTCAGAGAACAGAGTCAGCCGTGCGTGCCTATCAAACGCGACAAAACATAAGCGTTGACGGAGTTGCCGGCGATCAGACCTGGTGGGTTCCTGCAGGAGCAGCTGGGGCAACGTTGGCAAAGTTAGCGGGCCTTGTCACAGCATAAGCGGGGTCACGCTAGTAGATGAGATGCCCCGTAATCCTCGATAAAGGAAGGAGTAGCCATGTCCGGCACACTCGGCCCGTGGCCAGTCGTACAGAACGGCGGCCAAGGACATCCTATACGCACCCTTCAATTTTTGCTCTGCGCGCATGGTCACAATCTCACTGTCGACGGAATGTTCGGCCCGGCTACGGAAGCTGCTGTCAAAGCATTTCAAACCAGCAAGGGCATGACAGCCGATGGGATAATGAGTGCCCAGACGTGGTCGACTTTAATAATTCAGGTGAAAAAAGGCAGCTCTGGCGACGCAGTTCGCGGCGTCCAAGAGGAGTTCCAATTCCGTGCTGGCGAACCCGGTAAAGGACTCAAGGTGGATGGGATCTTCGGACCGCAAACGGACAGTACGGTCCGAGGCTTTCAACACGCTCTGTCGCTCGACGTTCCATCTGTCGTCGTAGACGGGATTGTCGGTCCCATCACTTGGCAGGCGTTGGTCAGCGGCATGTTGTCGGGATAGGTAAGTCGGCAGTATGGACCTGTTTTACGGAGGCGCGCATGGCAGAACCTAATTTACAGAAGGGCTCCACTGATCCGGCGGTGCGTGATTTGCAGGAAGCTCTGAAAGCGCTCGGCCATGATCCCGGCCCGATCGATGGCGTGTTTGGAACCACGACCGCCACTGCTGTTAAGGCATTTCAGCAAGCGAGGGGCATTACAGCCGACGGCATCGTTGGTAAGGTAACATGGATCAATATTGATGAGGCTGACCAGAGCGAGCCCGTGTTGAAGATAGGCTCGACCGGCCTGCCGGTTCGTCGCGCGCAGAAGCGAATGAGTTTGGTTGGCTATGATGTGGGCGGTGTTGATGGGCGCTACGGCACCCACACGGAAGCCGCTGTCAAGAAGCTCCAGCAGCAGCGCGGGCTCGCGGTTGACGGAGTGGTCGGTCTGCAAACCTGGTCAGTCATCGACGCACTGGAGAACGAAGGACCAGTGAGCTGAAACACAATCCTTAGTACGTTGCAGTCCTTGCGTCATATTAGTTGCACCGCAACGGCACGTGCTATCTCCAGTTTTTGGTGACGGCCGGGCCGGTCAGGCGGCGGCGGTCGCGGGCTGATACTCCGTTAGGTCCTTCACGGTCGGTGCGGGCGTCGCTCAAAATAGCTTTTGCGTTTCAAACGGCCGATATTCCCGCACTTTCAAGAACCACGAGTAACGGATTTCTACTCCGTGGGTTGCAGGCTCGAATCCTGCTTGGATTGCCGATTATTTCAAGGACTTAGCGCCAATAAGGCGGAAGGGCTTAGGACTAATTTCCGGTTCTGGGTATCCAATGGGGTACCCATTTCCACGATGGCCTCCCTATAGGAAGCCCGCCCATAGCCTACGCCTAGGGAAGCTCCTTCCCCTAGGCTTTCCGGCTTAGGGCTATGGGTGAGTCCCTAAATCCCGCCAGCAGGCCTCCAAAAGAGGCCCTAGGTCAGGGGTCCGGCTAGGGGCCTCGTCTGGGGGATGGCCTATGGGCGGACTCCAGAAGCTGACAGCGCCTTCTAAAAGGCCCGTAGGGTCATAGGCCCCCTCACTCCGCAGCCCCTCTATTGTACATTTTAGGGATTCTGATCAATTCGTTAGTGCGCCTTCTTGACTCCGGTTGGCGCCAACGTAGCGTCATCGAGACCTTATCGCGGCATTGGCAACTGGGGGCCGGGCGTGGGTGTAGTTGCGCGACAAGCAATGCGTTATCGCACCCGTCAGCTTCCGCTCGCCGAGGTCAATCTTCGAGGAAAAATTTCGGTTCTACGCTTAGGTGCGGCTCGCGACGTATGGGCCGCGCCGATCCACGTTCGGCTGACATTCGACCATTCGAACTGGAAATCACTTAGAAATCAAAGAACGTGTAGCAATTAACAAGGGAGAAGCGTCATGAGAAAACTTGAACTGGCGTGCGGCGTTGCTCTTTCGACGCTCGTGCTAACTGGCTTATCGAATAACGCTTTCGCCGCTGCGACCCTCCAGTGCACGCAGCTTGCCGGGATCGTGTTCGACCCCTACATCAAGAGCATTACGAGCGCGCTGTCTGGCAGTGGGGTTACCCAATTTTGCAACGTCAACATTAACTGGGGCCGCAGCGCCGACGAGAACATCAACATCGTCGTCGGACTTCCAAATAATTCTCGTGACGGCGGAACGGGTGGCATCGAGGGTCGCTGGAATGGCCGCACGCAAGGGATCGGTGGCGGCGGGTGCTCGGGCAACCTCGGCGTGACCTCGGCCACCAATGCCGGCTATGTGGGTTCAGGCACCGACGGCGGCCACGTCGGCGGCGATTGCGAGCCGGGGGTCAATCTCAACGGCACTTACAACGTTACCTTCATCGACGACTGGAGCCGGGTTGGTCTCAAGCAAGAGATTCTACTCTCGAAGTCACTTGCCAACACCTATTACGGGACGCCGCCCTTGTACAATTATTGGAACGGCTGCTCGACGGGTGGACGCCAAGGTTATCTGCTCGGGCAAGAGCTGGCCGATGAGCTCGATGGCATCTTGGCGGGTGCCCCGGCGATTTACTGGACACGGTTCCAGACAGCGCAGATGTGGGGCCAGTTTGCTATGAAGGATCTGGCCGGCGGTGTGATCCCCGCCGCCAAACAGAACTTCGCGACCGCCCGTGCAACAGCAGCGTGCGACAGCCTTGATGGCATTGCGGACGGCATCGTTGACGATCCGCGCGCCTGCAAATACAGCGCGGTCAACGACAAAGGAGCGATCTGCGCTGCCAACGGCGGCACCTCGGCCGATCCAAACTGTCTGACGCCAGGGCAAGCCCAAGCGATGGACAAGATCTGGGACGGCGCGCGCGATAAGGACGGCAAAAAGATCTGGTACCACAGCGACCCTGGAAGCCCTACAACGACGTGGAACGGGACTTCTCTGTTCGCTTTGGCCGGGACCCAAATGCATTGGGACGAGCACGACCGCAACTTCGATTGGCACACGGCGACCCTGTTCGGCGCGGGTGGCACCAAGTCCTATGCGGGCATTGCGCAAGATGGATCGACCAACCAGTTCTTGCCGGGCATCAGCCTTGCTGACGAAACCGATACTGTCGGCACTTTCGACGCGTTCCGTAAGAAGGGCGGCAAGGTGCTCAGCTACGTTGGCGCTTACGATAATCTCATCATGCATCGCGGTGTGATCAAGTATTACCGCGAACAGGGCGCGCGCTATACCCCGAGCATTGCCCAGGCGGGTGGCCAAGGCGGTCCGATCGACTTCACCAACGTGCAGAAGTTCTATCGGCTGTTCCGGATACCGGCCGCGGGGCATTGCGGTACGGCGGGTGTCCAGTTTTTCCCGGCGCTTGTGAACTGGGTCGAGAACGGCGTGTCGCCGACCCAATTCAACGCGACGATCAGGCCCGGGATCGTCCGCCCGATCTGCCCTTATCCGCAAACCGCTATTTATAGTGGCTCAGGCAGCACCAGCGACCCCGCGAACTTCACCTGCGGCGGCAATCTCGAGACCAAGCAAATCGTCTGCAAGGACATCCTGATCAAGTACAAGCAAGAAAGCGGCGGTCCCCTCGATTACACAAACAGCGGCTTTACCAATGGTGATTGCCAGAGAAGCGACGTTGCTGACAGTCACGCGCAGAAAGACAAAGCTCAACAATAATTACTTTCAGCTTGGGTTCCAGACTGTGTGAAAACTCCGATCCGCAACTTGCGCGTAAAATTTCCATCTCGATTTCGTCGATATCGGAATCGATTGCACTGGCAACCTCTTTCGGAAGAAGGCAATTGAGAAAACAATTCTGCGCATCCGTCGCGGAGGCGCGTTTTCACACAGCCTGGGTCAAAAGCTGCCCTGACGCCTCCGAGGTTCGATTTCCGCCTTAAACCTCAAAGCGGACTTAGCTCGGACATCGCCAAAGATCATTCAAGGGACTTGTTCGTCACCCTTAGTCGTTGTGCGAGGACCCTCATGACCTTGAGGGCGAAATACGGGGTTTGGCTTACAAGAAAAAGAAACTGCTTTTCCGAGATCGGAACAAGCTCAACGTCGGTGATCGCCACGGCAGTCGCGCTCCGAGGCTCGCTGTCAATCAATGCCATTTCACCAAAAATATTGTCAACCGTTAGATCGGCGATTGTTCTGTTGCCGATTTGAATGCGCACGTACCCGCTCTTGATAACGAAAAGCTCGTCAGCCTGCTCACCTTCACGGAAAATGACACCTCCCGCTTTTACTCTGCGCGTCTCGATATTATTACCAGTCAAGACGCTAAAGCTTGTATCTGCCGTCATTGCCAACTCCCCAGCCACGAAGAGGCGATGTTAGCAGCATTACCACGCCTGCTATCTCAAAAATGTCCGAGCCGGGTCCAGACTGTGTGAAAACTCCGATCCGCAACTTGCGCGTAGAATTTCCATCTCGATTTCGTCGATATCGGAATCGATTGCACTGGCAGCCTCTTTCGGAAGAAGGCAATTGAGAAAACAATTCTGCGCATCCGTCGCGGAGGCGCGTTTTCACACAGCCTGGGTCAAACTCAGAAGTCGGCTACTCAACCGGGAGGTCGGTTTTGCCCTCAAAGAACGAACCCGCTCACGCGGGAGGTGCTGGCGGCGCGGTCGGGGGGTACGTCTTCGGCGGTAACTATTTGAACGAGCACAGGTGACGGGCGGTCGCTCCGTCTTGAGGATCGGGGGTTCACAAACTCCAACCTCAAGACAGGAGCTCCCAATGAGCGAGAAGCCCATCAACCCGCTGCGCCGGCGCATGATCGAAGACATGACGGTGCGCAACTTCGTCGAGAAGACGCGCAATGACTATATCCGACGCGTCAGGACTTTCACAGCCTTTCTCGGCCGCGCGCCAGATACGGCCACGCCTGAAGATCTTCGCCTTTTCCAGCTACACCAGACACAGACCGGCGCCCGGGCACCAAGCATCAATGGCTCGGTTGTGGCGTTGCGTTTCTTCTTCACCGTAACGCTCGACCGCCCCGAGCTGGCAAGGTACCTCACCTTCGTGCGGGAGCCGCGCAGGATCCCGGTAATCTTGAGCCTGGAGGAGATCGCACGGCTGCTGGAGGCCGCCCCCGGGCCGAAGTACAAGGCCGCGCTGAGCGCCGCTTATGGCGCTGGACTGCGGGTTTCCGAAGTCGTGGCGCTGAAGGTGTCGGACATCGATTCCGAGCGGATGCTGCTGCGCATCGAGCAGGGCAAGGGGCGCAAGGATCGTTTTGCAATGCTTTCCCCGCTGCTATTGGAGCTACTGCGCGATTGGTATCGTATCGCCCGGCCCACGGTCTGGCTGTTTCCGGGCCGTGATCCGCTGCTGCCGCTGACGACGCGGCAATTCAATCGCGTCGTTCATGTCGCGGCCGATCGGGCGGGGATCAAAAAGCGAGTGTCGCCTCATACATTGCGACACAGCTTTGCCACCCACCTGCTCGAAGAGAAGACCGATGTCCGTTTGATTCAGGTTTTACTCGGGCATGCCAGGGTGGACACCACCGCGCTTTACGCACAGGTGGCCACCAACGTGATCCGCGCGGTCATGAGCCCGTTGGATCGGCTCACGCCGCTGACACCGGAGGACAAGCCGCCGGCATAAGCCACGGCGATCATGGCTCGCCCCGCCCTTCAGATCGCGGATATCTTTCGCGACTACGGGCCCGCCTGGCGTAAAGCTAATGCAGGTCACGTCAGCCTTGGCCAGTTGAAGGTGATGTCGGCGATCGAGAGCTGCCGCACGGTGGCTCTCGGCGGCCATGTCATGCGTTGCGAGGACTGTGCTCACACGCAGATCGCCTATAACAGCTGCCGTAATAGACATTGCCCCAAGTGCCAGGGCTCGCAGGCGCTGGCATGGATGAAGCAGCGCAAGTCAGAACTGCTGGACGTCCCTTACTTTCACGTCGTGTTCACGCTGCCGGCGCGGATTGCCGCAATCGCCTACCAGAACAAGGCCGTCGTCTACAATCTACTGTTCAAAGCTTCCTCACAGACAATGCGCACGATTGCAGACGATCCCAAGCACCTCGGCGCCAAGATCGGCTTCACCTCGGTGCTCCACACCTGGGGCTCCGCGATGACCCATCATCCACACGTCCACATGATCGTGCCGGGTGGTGGGATATCGCTCGACGGCACCCGCTGGGTCGGCTGCCGCCCAAACTTTCTCTTGCCGGTAAAGGTCCTGTCCCGACTGTTCCGCCGCTTGATGCTTCAGATGCTGCTCGCCGCACACGAGACCGGCCGCTTGCAGTTCTTCGCCGACCACGCCCAACTCGCTTGCAAAGCCGCGTTCAAGGCCTATCTCGCGCCGCTGCATCGGACCAAGTGGTTCGTCTATAGCAAAAGGCCATTCGCCGGACCCGAGCAGGTACTCGCCTATCTGTCCCGCTACACCCACCGGGTCGCGATCTCCAGCAGCCGCCTTATAGCCGCCAACGCGACCGGCGTCACGTTCAGCTACAAAGACTATCGGATCGAGGGATCCGGCCGCTACAAGAGCATGACGCTTAACCCGGGCGAGTTCATCCGCCGATTTCTCATCCACGTCTTGCCGAACGGTTTCCACCGCATCAGGCACTGCGGGCTGTTGGCGAGTGGGACCAAGGCCGAGACCATCGCGCGAGCGCGTGAACTGATCGATGCGGTACGCCCTGCGCAAAAAGCGCAGAAGCAGCAGGCTCCCGATAGCGCCACGGCAAACGACCAGACCACCCATCCGTGCCCGTGTTGCGGCGGGCGCATGAACATCATCGAGACCTTCAACCGCGGTTCGACACCTCAATACAGACCGCCGCCGCCAACCGTGATCAGGATCGATACGTCATGATCACATGGCCAACCTCACAGATTGAAAATCCCGTTCTTGATCGCCGGCCCTCGATCCGTAACGGCGGTGTTTGCGCAAATATGCTTTTACGAAGTCACACTCGCCATCGATCTTGCTGGCTTATCCCAGATTTACCTACCTGCGACCGACCCATCATGCGCCGCTACGTCGTCAGCCAGCACACTCATCAGTGTCGGTTGCCAGCACGCACTTCCGTCGTACACAAAAATCCATAGCGCAGCGCTCGCCGCGCCACCGCCTGACATTTCCCGCGGGTTCCTTCCTTGGCGGCTTTCGGACGCCGGCCTCGGTCCAAGCCGCAGCGCCGCGATCGGCCGGCATCCGAAACCCTCAACAATGGACGCCGGCCTCGGTCCAAGCCGCAGCACCGCGATCGGCCGGCATCCGAAACCCTCAACAATAACGGACATCGTCAGCCGGGCCAGCCAGGTCCGAAAAGTGCCATGTGTGGACGGCTCCGGATTGGCAAGGACTTTCTTCACGCCGCAGGCTTGGTCGGTGCTGCCATGTGTTCGGCTTTTCAATGCGGTTCACATGACCGCTGGCCATAATGCCCTCCGCGGATCAGGTCCCGGTCAAAAAGACGCATTCGAAAACAATGCGATGGCACGAGTGGGTTGTCCTGATCGCCGGATCGACCGGTGCTGTTCGCCCTCCCAACCCTCACATCACGCCGGTTGTCCGGCGCGATCTCGTTTACCGCGCAAGCGCGATGGGTTCCTTGTAGCGTTCGCCTTTGGCCATCATGGCCCAGACCATCCGCCCTATCTTGTTGGCAAGCGCGATAGCGGCCACCTTGGCCGGCTTCCGCGCCAGCAATGCCGTGAGCCAGGGTCGGTGCTTGGTGCCATGGATCTTGGCATACCGGATGACGGCGAGCGCGCCGATCACGAACAGGCTGCGTAAATAGCGATCACCCTGTTGCTGATACTGCCGAGCCGCTGCTTGCCTCCGCTTGAGTACTGCTTCGGAACCAGCCCGATCCAAGCCGAGAAGTTACGCGCTGACCGGAAGGTGCTGGGGTCAGCAACACTGGCGACCAGAGCAGTCGCCAATATCGGACCTACCCCGGGAATGTAATGAAGGCGTTTGCTCGACCGGTTGGACCGATGCCAGGCCATGATCATTCGATCGAACTCCACAATCTGTTGCTTGAGACTGAGTAGTTGACCGCCGAGCGCAGCAGGACACGCGCGGGCAACCTCTGACACCCGCTTGTCGTTCGGGTCGGCAACAACGTGCAGCAGTTCTGTCACCCCTTTACGCCCGACCGGGGCGACAATGCCAAACTCGGCGAGGTGCGCTCGGATCGAATTAATCACTGCGGTCTGCTGGCGGATGAACATATGGCGGGTGCGATGAAGCATCAGGCAGCCCTGCTGCTCGATTGTCTTGGTTGGCACGAACCGCATGTTGGCTCTGGCGACCGCCTCGCAAATCGCTTCTGCATCGGCCATGTCATTCTTCTGCCGTTTGACGTAGGGCTTCACGTAGGCTGGCGGCATCAAGCGCACGGTATGACCGAGTGCCTGGAGTTCGCGCGACCAATGGTGCGATGAAGCGCAAGCCTCTATGCCGACCAGACATGTTGTTCTCAAAGAACGCAACCACCTGGCGCCGCTTCAGTTGACGACGGATGACCACTTGGCCGCCAGCGTCAACGCCGTGAACCTGGAAGACCGACTTGGCGATATCTAAACCGATTGTCGTTATCGTCTGCATGGCTCGCTCCTCTCCATCGTGGGAGCCTTAACAGCCCCCACATCCATGGCACCGATGTGCCGGTGGAGGAGCCGTCCACAGACGGTTCATGCACCGCAGCAAATTAACACCTCTACTCGATCACCTCGTCGGCGCGAGCAAGAAGTGTCGGTGGGATAATGATCCCAAGCGCCTTTGCGGTCTTTAAATTGATTACCAGTTCGTACTTGGTTGGTTGTTCGACTGGTAGGTCGGCAGGCTTTGCACCCTTAATTATCTTGTCGACGAAACCGGCTAACCGACGATAGATATCTGAAATATCCGCACCGTAGCTCAGAAGGAAGCCCGCGTCTGCCAACTCTCTCTGGATGGCCGCGGCTGGCAACCGGTTCCGTAATGCCATTTCTGCGATCTGCCCGCGATAGTTGAACAGCACACTATCTCCCTGCATGACGAACGCCTGCGCGCGCTCCCTCACCATCGTTGCAAACGCTGGTTCAAGTGCCTCTAGCCCACGTGCTTCGACCGGAATAGTCGTCAACCCGAGTGTTCGGGCGATCTCAATCATCGACGTCTGGCGGCTCCGAACGAACTCAACGTCCGGATTCCAAAGAATGCCCAGACGCGAGAGGTTTGGCAGCGTTTCCTTCAGCAACTCAAACCGCTTGCCCAAAATCTCGCCCCCAGCATCAACGGTAAGCCCTGTAACGTTCCCGCCGGGACGTGCCAGACTGACGACAAGCCCGGCACGGACCGGATCGAGACCTGTTATGATGATCGGGATGGTTGTGGTCGCCTTCATGGCCGCAACCGCGCTCGGATTGATGCCGGTGGCAACTATGATGTCCACGCCGAGCCGGACTAGCTCCGCAGCAAGTGCGGGCAGCTGTTCCAGCTGGCCATCAGCGAAGCGGTACTCAATGATGACATTCTCGCCGACGCGGTAGCCAAGGCTCCGCAGGCCATCCTCGAACGCTTTAACGAAATGGAGCGTTTGCTCCCGGGATGCGATCGACTGGTATCCGACCTTGTAGATACGTCCTGCCGGTTGTTGGGAGTGCGCGGCAAGCGGCAACGCCGCAGCCGCGCCGCTGAGTAGCGTCATGAAATCGCGGCGCTGCATGTCCGTCCCCGCTTGAGAAAGCGTTATCCTATCGGCTCAAATGATCATCCGATAGGGCTGAACCACCATCGCCAGAAGCTCGCGGATGTCTCTTGTGGGTCCAACTGAGACCTCGACCCGACCGTGCGGCATGTCCGGTTTACCCCTGATAGCCGACATCTTCAGGCCACACGCTCAGGTCCGAAAGTGCCAATAGGCGCCATCAATCCGGCGTGAATGCAAGGCTCTGGGAGCCGCATTTCCTGCGGCATCCCGGCTGATGCGCACCGTTGCTCAGATCAATCAGGAACGCACTTCGAAGATCATGTTGAATGGCGTCTCGGTCGCGCGGCGGAAGCGCTTGAAGCCCGCTTCAGTCGCGACCTGACGCAATCTGCTCTCACCTGCCTGCGCACCTAGTCCCAAACCCACTTCTTGAGAGAGTGATGCCGGCGTACAAATGAATGTCGAGGCATGATAAAAGATGCAGCCGACGGGGTTGAGATTGTCCTTGAGATTGTCATGAGCAAACGGCTCGACGATCATCCACGACCCGTCCTTGGCCAGCGTTTCCTTGACATGTTTACCCGCACCCACAGGGTCGCCCATGTCATGCAGGCAATCGAAGAACGCCACAAGATCATAGTCTTTCGCCGGAAAATCCTTGGCACTGGCCTGCGCGAACGTGATGCGGTCTCCTACCCCAGCTTCCTGCGCCAGGACCTTCGCGCGTTCAATCGAAGGCTTGTGGTAATCGAACCCGAAGAACTCTGAATTGGGGTAAGCCTGCGCCATCACGATCGTAGAGGCGCCGTGGCCGCATCCGACATCGGCCACCCTGGCGCCAGCTTTCAGTTTCGCTTCGACGCCTTCGAGCGTCGGAATCCAATTCGAAACTAGATTGGCGTTATAGCCCGGCCTGAAGAAGCGTTCGGTGCCCGAGAAAAGACACTTCGAATGCTCGTGCCAACCAACGCCTTTCCCAGTTCGAAACGCTTCAGCGACCTTAGGTTCGTCGAGATAAGCGGACTGCACGACATCGAATGCACCGGAAAAGAACGCTGGCGACCCCTCCTCGGCAAACGCCATGGCTTGCTCGGCCGAGAGTGAGAACGCATTTTTTTCGGGGTGGTAATCGATGTATCCAGAGGCGGCTTGCCCGGACAGCCATTCGCGCACGTAACGCTCATGCAGACCGGTCTTCTTGGCAAGCTCGGACGGAGTGATCACAGCACCATCCGCCATCGCCTTGTAGAGGCCGAGGCGATCGCCGAGCAATATGCTTGCGCCGCCAAGTGAGATGCCGAGGTCGCCGACCAGCTTTCCTACCAGTGCGTTCAACTTTTCAAGGTTTGGTTCACGCATTGCAGCCTCCTCCATTCTTTGAGAACAGCCCATGGTTAGTAAAGCAAGCATAGGACGCGGATTACAAATGTGAAGCGGTTCACGTTTCGAGGAATAGCCGTTCGCCGCTCGATGTCAGATCGGTTTGACCGAACACCGACGACTTCGGCTCTTCCGCCGGGAGCGGACTTTGTCAGGAATGGTCGGCATATCTCAAAAGTGCCAAGGGCAGACCTTAAGATCGATTCCCGCCCCGCATTCATTGCTGAAATCTTGACTGCTCGCCAAACGTCGGGACGTCCGTCCGATCAACTAGAGCTTCAGGTCCGTCGTGCGGCCGCAATTCAGCAAAGTTCAGGGCGGCGTCAATGTCACCCTCCCAGACCTCGCGCGGTAGTTCGTAGACCAACTCCACGCCATATCCATTGGGATCGTGCAGGTAGAGGCTGTGGGTCATGCCATGGTCAATGCGCCGATCGAATTTCACGCCCTTCTCCTGGAGATAGGCGAGCTGGCTTAACCAATCTTCGCGGCTAGGATAGGCAATCGCAACGTGGTTGATCGCCATCGGCATGTCCCACATCCCCCACTCGGCAGGAGGCGGCGGCAGGTTCGGGTTCTCCACGAGCGCAAGATCGTGGTGATGGAGACCATCGGGACCGATGCCGCTATAGAACCACATCTTCCGCCCAGGCCGTTGCCTGAATTTGCCGACAAGACGCAGGCCAACGACCTCGGTCCAGAACTGATGGCTCTCGTCCATGTTGCGGACATTGAGCACGATGTGGTTCACACCGACCGGCGCAGCCGGTTCATGGCTTGCTGCCTCTGCTGATTCCATTGATTCCATTGCAGCACCTCCTGGTCTCGATGCGGGTCCGTACGGCCGAAGTCGGCTGTTTTGGCGCGCACCAAAGCGGCCAATTTGTACGGTACGCCTGACTGTGCTGGTATACCCCTTTGTCTGCTTTTCTTGCTCGATCGTCCGAGACGAGGAGGCGCGCCGCGATGGATGTTCTTTCGGATGTGCTGAAGGCGGTGCGCCTGACCGGTGCCATCTTTTTCGAGCGGCATCTCCAAGCGCCTTGGGTCGGTGAGTCACCGGGCTCGGCTGCCATCGCCGGCATGGTCATGCCGGATGCCGAGCATGTGATCAGCTTCCATGCCATCCTGTCGGGCTCGTGCTGGGCCGGATTGGCCGACGGGTCTAACTCAAGCAGGCGCTTCAATGCCGGTGATATCGTCATCTACCCGATGGGCGACGCCAATGTCTTGAGCTCCGCGCCAGGCATGCGCGGTCTTCCTGACCTCCAGGAATACGCTCGGCCGAAAGACCGGCCCCTGCCGATCGTGACCCGTCTGCACAACGACGGCGCCGACTACTGCCACCTGGTTTGCGGCTATTTCGGCTGCGATGCGCGACCGTTCAATCCGCTCCTCGAAGCCCTGCCTCGCATGCTCCTCAGCCAAATGTCTGCAGCGGCACAAAGCTGGTTATCCAACATGCTTCGCGTCGCTGCCGAAGAGGCCGGACGTGGCGGTGCTGGAAGCGAAAGCTTGCTCGCGCGGCTTGCCGAGCTGATGTTTGTCGAAGTGGTGCGCCAGTACATCGCTAATCTTCCGGACGATTCGAAAGGTTGGCTGTCTGGATTGAAGAATCGACATGTTGGAGGTGCGTTGCGGCTCATCCACGGGCAGCCGGAAAAGCCATGGACCCTGGCTGAGCTTGCCCACGAAGTCGGACTTTCGCGATCAGTCTTCGCCGATCGCTTCGCGCATTTTGTTGGCGTTTCGCCAATGCTCTATCTCGGCCGCTGGCGCATGCAACTCGCGATCCGGCATCTGACCACCCCGGGAGTCAGCGTTGCACAAGCGGGAGCCGAGGTCGGCTACGAGTCCGAGGCTGCATTCAACCGTGCTTTCAAGAGATACGTTGGCGTGCCACCCGGCTCATGGCGGAAAGGTAAGTCATCACCGCCTTGAAGTAGGTCCCGTGGCGCTCGACCCTTGCGCACACGATGTCCGGGTCGGGTCAACAACGGTCTTCACTGCCCCGAAAACCGACTTCCGGTCTTCCCCAACAGATGGTGTAATCGGCCGGCCCAGCTTGTGGATAGCTGAAGATTTTGGGTGCTGCGCTTCAGGCTGATGGTGAAAAACGAGGTCCTTGGTGACGACCTCAAGCATCAGAAGGAGAAGCGCAGCATGGACCATTTTGGTGGATTGGACGTATCGGTCAAGGAAACCAGCATCTGCATTGTGGATGACACGGGCAGGATCGTGAAGGAAGTGAAGGTAGCGAGCGAACCTGCAGCCCTGCTGAAGGTTCTGGGGAACCCCACCTACCGCTTCAAGCGGATCGGACTGGAAGCCGGGCCGCTGTCGCAATGGCTGTTCAGCGCTCTCGCCGAAGCCGAGTTACCGGTGATCTGTGTCGAGACGCGGCACATGCGGGCGGTGCTGAAGGCGCAGATCAACAAGACCGACCGCAACGACGCGCGCGGCATCGCTCAGATGATCCGGGTGGGACTGTACCGTCCGGTGCATGTGAAGACGCTCCGCAGTCAGAAACTGCGTATGCTGCTGACCCATCGCAAGCTTCTGCAGTCGAAGGCCATCGCCATCGAGAACGATCTGCGAGGTACGTTGCGCAACTTCGGCCTCAAGGTCGGAATGGTTGGCAAGGTGAGGTTCGAGGCCCGCATCCAGGAGCTTGTCGAGAATACCCCCGACTTGGCGGTACTGGTGGAGCCGCTGCTCATCGTCCGGCGGGCGCTGCGCGAACAGGTCGTCATCCTGCACCGCCGCTTGCTGGCTATCGTCCGGGAGGATGAGGTCTGCCGGCGCCTGATGACGACCCCGGGTGTCGGCCCCGTGGTGGCGCTGACCTATCGCGCCACCGTCGATGTGCCAGCCCGGTTCCGCAAATCCAAGTCAGTCGGGGCGGTATTTGGACTGACGTGCGCCAGGTATCAATCGGGTGAGATCGATTGGAGCGGTAAAATATCGCGCTGCGGCGACGAGATGATGCGCACGATGCTCTACGAAGCAGCTCAAAGCATGATGCATTCAAAAAAATGGTCATGGCTCAAAGCGTGGGCCATGCAGATCGCGAGGCGCCGCGGGATGAAAAAGGCGATCGTGGCTCTGGCTCGCCGGCTGGCCGTGATCATGCACCGCATCTGGGTTGACGGCACCGAGTTCCGGTGGACCCGGGAGCAAGCCGCGGCAGCAGCATGAAAACCGTTCAGCATCAAACCCGATAGGAGAAAACTAGAGCTCCGCCAACCGGTGGAAGGATGTCCCTCGCGGGACGATGGATGAGGTGAGTTCGTATGTCCGCTTGGACCTGCCGTCACACTGACGGCAAGGTCGTCCAAAAGATTGTTCCGCCTCGTCCCTGGCAAACGTGGAGAGCGGCGATGAGCAAGATCACGACTGAGCATCTTGCGCGCGGCGCCTATGTTTACATCCGACAGTCGACGGCCGATCAGCTGACGCATAATCAGGAGAGCCGACGCCGGCAATATGGTCTCGTGGATCGAGCCCGTCAGCTCGGCTGGACCACGGTCGAGGTCATCGACGATGATCTTGGCCGTTCGGGCGGCGGCATCGTTCGGCCGGGCTTCGAGCGCTTGCTGGCTGCAATCTGCGAAGCCCGCGTTGGCGCTGTGCTCGCGATCGAGGTATCGCGACTGGCGCGCAACGGCCGTGACTGGCACACGTTGATTGAGTTCTGTGGATTAGTCGGAACGATCATCGTCGACGAGGACGGAATCTACGATCCTCGGCATCCCAATGATCGGCTGTTGCTTGGGATGAAAGGGACGATGAGCGAACTTGAGCTGTCGCTGTTTCGCCAGCGTTCGCAGGAAGCGTTGAAGCAGAAGGCGCGCCGCGGTGCGCTAGTCCTCGGTGTTGCTGCCGGCTATGTCAAAGTCGGGCGCGACCGGATCGAGAAGAATCCCGACCAGCGCGTCCGGGATGCATTGCAGATCGTCTTCGCAAAATTTGCCGAGTTCCAGAGCGCACGTCAGGTCCACATCTGGCTTCGCGATGAAGGCATCGAGTTGCCCGTGAAGTCGCGCGCTGGCGAGGCGCGCGGTGTCGTCTGGAGGTTGCCAGCCTACAATATCGTGCACAACATTCTGACCAATCCGATTTATGCTGGCGCCTATGCCTTCGGGCGCACGACGAGCAAGGTGAGCGTCGAGCAGGGGCGCAAGCGCGTGAGGCGTGGCGTGCATCGGCCGATGGGCGAATGGGATGTACTGATCAAGGATCATCATGAGGCCTACATCACCTGGGAGGAGTTCGAGAGGAACCAGCGCGTGATCGCCAACAACGCCACCGGCAAAGGCAGCGCCACCGTCAAGGGAGCGGTTCGGCGCGGAGAGCTGTTGCTGCCCGGACTCCTGCGCTGTGGTCATTGCGGCCGCAAACTGCATGTGTCCTACAGCGGCAAGCTCGGCCGCTACAGCTGCTACGGCGCTCGCACAAATCACGGCACGGCGCGCTGCATCTCGATCAGCGGCTTAAGCATCGATGCTGCCGTTGGCGCGGAAGTGCTGCGTATCCTGAAGCCGCTCGGCACTGATGCCGCCGTCAAGGCGATCGAGACCCAGACGTGCGAGACATCGGCTGCGCAAAGGCAGCTTGAGCTGTCGCTTCAACAGGCGCGCTACGAGGCCGCGCATGCTCGTCGGCAATACGATGCAGTCGACCCCGCCAATCGCTTAGTGGCCGGCGAGCTGGAGCGCCGCTGGAACGAGGCATTGCAGGCCATCCACCGAATAGAAGGCGAGATCGCTGCAATTGTCGCGGCCAAGCCCCCACCGCTGGGCAAAAGGGAGCGACAGCAACTCATGCAGCTCGGCGCCGACCTCGAGCTGGCCTGGTCGCATCCAGGCGCCACAGCCGTTACGCGCAAGCGGATATTGCGCACGGCGCTCAACGAGATCGTGGTGCGCAAGGAAGGCGCAGGCATCAACATGGTTCTTCACTGGCAGGGTGGCGATCACACTGCCCTACAAGTCAAGCTGAGATTGAATGCTGCCGGTCGACCCTATTGGCCGCTGCGTGAAGATACGATCGCGCTGGTGCGCGAGCTGGCGCGTTTGATGCCGGATCGACAGATCGCACGCCTCCTCAATCGTTCCGGCAAGCCGACGGGGTATGGCAACGGATGGACGGAGCAGCGCGTGCGCGGCTTCCGCAAACACCACATGCGCATCTCGCCGATGCGCAATCCTTCGCGGCCTTTCTGGCGCCGCTGTGCAAGGCCGAGTGGGTCGTCTACTCAAAGCGGCCGTTCGGCGGGCCCGAGGCGGTGCTAGCCTATCTCTCGCGCTACACCCACCGTGTCGCCATCGCCAACAGTCGTCTGACCGCCCTCGACGAGCGAGGTGTCACCTTCAATTGGAAGGATTATCGGATCAAGGGCCGCGATCGATACAAGCGCATGACGCTCGCCACCGGCGAGTTCATCCGCCGCTTCCTCATCCACGTGCTGCCACGCGGCTTCCACCGCATCCGCCACTATGGCCTGTTCGCCAAAAACTCTTGCGCCGACAACATCGCCCGCGCGCGTGACCTGCTCGCCGTTTCAAAACCTCAGGGCAAGCCAACCGGTGCCGCCGTCGATCCCAGCAAGCCGACTTGTCCATGCTGCGGCGGTCGCATGATCACCATCGAGGTCTTTACGCGCGGTGCGACGCCACGGCATCGGCCGACAGCTCCAACGATCGCAATCAGGATCGACACCTCATGACCGCATCACAATCCCGCAAATCTGCTCGTCACGCTCGCCGGCTCTCAACCGGCCACGGCAGAGCGCGCTCAGATATCCAGCTCTCGTCTCAAATCATCCGCCAATTCACAGCCTTCGACGCCACCCGCCGCTCAATCATGAGCCGCTTCACCGTCGGCCAACTTGCTCAATCGGATTGGCTCCAGTCACACACCTCATCCGCGGCACTCAAATCCCCATAGCGCACGCCGCACCACCCACCTATCCCTTCCCGCGGTTTCCTTGTATGGGCTTTGTCAAGGAGGCGTTTCAATAGGCGATAGGTCGGCGCATCTTTTTTCCTTCGTCAGTTTCTTTGTTCGATCTGAGAGCCCGTTTCTTCGTCCCGACCTGCACCTCGCTTGCCGCTGGCGCGCACAGAAGCTGTCAAGGTTGGCCGTCGCACCAACCCTTTCCGACAAGCTCCGCCGTTGCCAGGCCACACCTTGACAGCTTCGAGCACGACGGCACGCTTGGTGCGATCGGGATGACGATCAGAGGGGAGCCCGCGTTCGGGCGCGATCAATCGCGCCACAACCTTGTATCCGGTGGGTCCAAGGACCCGAACCATGATGCAGTCATGCGCATCGGCAGCGAAGCTCCGAGGCGGCGGACCCATTCTCCATTTCGGCATTGAAGCCAAGGAAACACGTCGGGACCCCGCCACCTCGAACCGTCATCGGCGACCCGTCACCAGCGGGCGGACAAGGCCGAAATTGTTGGATGCCTTCGGCGACTTCCGCTCATGATACCGGGCGCAGAACGACGCCGTCCGGCACCACGCCCTCCCGCACGAGACGCCACAGGCCGATCAGTAGCTTGCGCGCCAAGGCCACGATCATGGTCTTGCGAGTGCTGCGGGCGTTCTCGGTGCGGGCTCGAAACCACTGCGCCAAGGTGCTGTCCTTCTGGAACATGAGAAATCGCCACGCCAATTGGATCATGCCTCGTCGAACCCGAGCGTTGCCGGAACGGGCCAGCCCTTTCTCCCGGCGTTTTCTGCCGCTCTCGTCGGGCGAGCCCGTGAGGCCGGCATAACGCGCTATGGCCCGTCGGTCGCGCATGTTTCGTGACAGCACTTCCTGCACCAGCATGTCGGCCGTCTCGATACCGACCCCGATCACCCGTGCCAACAAGCGCACCATTGCGTGTGGTCCATCACCGGGCGCCTGTTCGAGACGTTCAAGGCGAGTATCCTCGATCTGCCGTATCTGATCACTGACGAGCCGTCGGCGCGCCATGTCGCGACGCAGCTCAGCCAGCGTGTTGGGCGGGATCGGCTCGCCCTCGGGTGTGCGCAGGCCGTCAAGGCGTTCGACGGCCTTCTTTAACTTGGGATTGAAGCCGCGGATGCCGAGCCGAACCAACGCTGCTTTCATTCGGTTGACGATCCGACTTTGCTCTCCGACAAGGCTCTCGCGCTCACGGTTGGGTCGTTTGGCATCTTCGTCCTTGATTGTCGGGATCGCGACCATCTTGCAGTGATCACGCTCGCCCCGCAGCCAGCCGAGAAAGGCGCGTTTGAGCAACTCGGTGTCGAGACGATCGGTCTTGGCGCGCCGGTGCTCGCGCGATACGGCTACGCTCGATGCGTGGATGATGTGGGCCTCGATGTCGCGCGCCCTGAGCCAACGCGCCAGCCAGAAGCCATCACGGCCGGCCTCGAAGGCGACCGCGATGCGTTCGATCCTGTGTCCTGACTTCTGCGCCTCTTCTCGCCAGCGATTGAGCAGCTTCAGCAAGGTGCTCTCGTCGACCTCGAGCTTCTTCAATGGCTGGCGCTCGATGCCAGGCACAATCCCCGCAACGAGCCAGCTCGAAAGGCTCATCTCGATCACGGCGCTCAGCGTGCCATCCGGTTTGAGAGGCGTGAGGGATCGGCTCAGGTCGTTCAACTTCTGCATGGGGTTGCTCTCCATCGGTTTCCATCAACGTCGACGGATGCAATATCCTCGTCGACGCCCGCCCCATAGCATCTCCCTTGGAGGTTTGCGGACGCCGGCCCCGTGCGCGCGCCGCCACCTTCATGGGGCCGGCATCCGAAAACCTTCACAAAAGCTGCCCTGATGGCCCCGAAACGCGACTTCCGGTCTACCCCTAACAGATGGTGTAATCGGCCGGCCCAGCTTGTGGATAGCTGAAGATTTTGGGTGCTGCGCTTCAGGCTGATGGTGAAAACGAGGTCCTTGGTGACGACCTCAAGCATCAGAAGGAGAAGCGCAGCATGGATCATTTTGGTGGATTGGACGTATCGGTCAAGGAAACCAGCATCTGCATTGTGGATGACACGGGCAGGATCGTGAAGGAAGTGAAGGTAGCGAGCGAACCTGCAGCCCTGCTGAAGGTTCTGGGGAACCCCACCTACCGCTTCAAGCGGATCGGACTGGAAGCCGGGCCGCTGTCGCAATGGCTCTTCAGCGCTCTCGCCGAAGCCGAGTTACCGGTGATCTGTGTCGAGACGCGGCACATGCGGGCGGTGCTGAAGGCGCAGATCAACAAGACCGACCGCAACGACGCGCGCGGCATCGCTCAGATGATCCGGGTGGGACTGTACCGTCCGGTGCATGTGAAGACGCTCCGCAGTCAGAAACTGCGTATGCTGCTGACCCATCGCAAGCTTCTGCAGTCGAAGGCCATCGCCATCGAGAACGATCTGCGAGGTACGTTGCGCAACTTCGGCCTCAAGGTCGGAATGGTTGGCAAGGTGAGGTTCGAGGCCCGCATCCAGGAGCTTGTCGAGAATACCCCCGACTTGGCGGTACTGGTGGAACCGCTGCTCATCGTCCGGCGGGTGCTCCGTGAACAGATCGTCATCCTGCACCGTCGCTTGCTGGCTATCGTCCGGGAGGATGAGGTCTGCCGGCGCCTGATGACGACCCCGGGTGTCGGCCCCGTGGTGGCGCTGACCTATCGCGCCACCGTCGATGTGCCAGCCCGGTTCCGCAAATCCAAGTCAGTCGGGGCGGTATTTGGACTGACGTGCGCCAGGTATCAATCGGGTGAGATCGATTGGAGCGGTAAAATATCGCGCTGCGGCGACGAGATGATGCGCACGATGCTCTACGAAGCAGCTCAAAGCATGATGCATTCAAAAAAATGGTCATGGCTCAAAGCGTGGGCCATGCAGATCGCGAGGCGCCGCGGGATGAAAAAGGCGATCGTGGCTCTGGCTCGCCGGCTGGCCGTGATCATGCACCGCATCTGGGTTGACGGCACCGAGTTCCGGTGGACCCGGGAGCAAGCCGCGGCAGCAGCATGAAAACCGCTCAGGATCAAACCCGATAGGAGAAAACTAGAGCTCCGCCAACCGGTGGAAGGATGTCCCTCGCGGGACGATGGATGAGGTGAGTTCGTATGTCCGCTTGGACCTGCCGTCACACTGACGGCAAGGTCGTCCAAAAGATTGTTCCGCCTCGTCCTCGGATCCCATGGTGGAAGGGCCCATGTGCCGATTCCGAAGAGAAGCAAGAGCCCGCGAGCGACATCAACACCGCATTGGCGGATAGTCTGAAAGTGCTTGACCTCAAAGGGCCGATTAGAGAAGCGGACATCGTCTGGCTGTCCCGGCATGTCCGAAATGTGCCACAAAATCGGAAGTCCGAGGTCTCAACCGGGAAGTCCTGTAGCGCGACAATCTTGATGAGAAGACGTATTGCCTCAGCTTCATTGTCGCGCTGCAAAGTCCGCTTTGTCCCCAAAGAACGAACCCGCTCACGCGGGAGGTGCTGGCGGCGCGGTCGGGGGGTACGTCTTCGGCGGTAACTATTTGAACGAGCACAGGTGACGGGCGGTCGCTCCGTCTTGAGGATCGGGGGTTCACAAACTCCAACCTCAAGACAGGAGCTCCCAATGAGCGAGAAGCCCATCAACCCGCTGCGCCGGCGCATGATCGAAGACATGACGGTGCGCAACTTCGTCGAGAAGACGCGCAATGACTATATCCGACGCGTCAGGACTTTCACAGCCTTTCTCGGCCGCGCGCCAGATACGGCCACGCCTGAAGATCTTCGCCTTTTCCAGCTACACCAGACACAGACCGGCGCCCGGGCACCAAGCATCAATGGCTCGGTTGTGGCGTTGCGTTTCTTCTTCACCGTAACGCTCGACCGCCCCGAGCTGGCAAGGTACCTCACCTTCGTGCGGGAGCCGCGCAGGATCCCGGTAATCTTGAGCCTGGAGGAGATCGCACGGCTGCTGGAGGCCGCCCCCGGGCCGAAGTACAAGGCCGCGCTGAGCGCCGCTTATGGCGCTGGACTGCGGGTTTCCGAAGTCGTGGCGCTGAAGGTGTCGGACATCGATTCCGAGCGGATGCTGCTGCGCATCGAGCAGGGCAAGGGGCGCAAGGATCGTTTTGCAATGCTTTCCCCGCTGCTATTGGAGCTACTGCGCGATTGGTATCGTATCGCCCGGCCCACGGTCTGGCTGTTTCCGGGCCGTGATCCGCTGCTGCCGCTGACGACGCGGCAATTCAATCGCGTCGTTCATGTCGCGGCCGATCGGGCGGGGATCAAAAAGCGAGTGTCGCCTCATACATTGCGACACAGCTTTGCCACCCACCTGCTCGAAGAGAAGACCGATGTCCGTTTGATTCAGGTTTTACTCGGGCATGCCAGGGTGGACACCACCGCGCTTTACGCACAGGTGGCCACCAACGTGATCCGCGCGGTCATGAGCCCGTTGGATCGGCTCACGCCGCTGACACCGGAGGACAAGCCGCCGGCATAAGCCACGGCGATCATGGCTCGCCCCGCCCTTCAGATCGCGGATATCTTTCGCGACTACGGGCCCGCCTGGCGTAAAGCTAATGCAGGTCACGTCAGCCTTGGCCAGTTGAAGGTGATGTCGGCGATCGAGAGCTGCCGCACGGTGGCTCTCGGCGGCCATGTCATGCGTTGCGAGGACTGTGCTCACACGCAGATCGCCTATAACAGCTGCCGTAATAGACATTGCCCCAAGTGCCAGGGCTCGCAGGCGCTGGCATGGATGAAGCAGCGCAAGTCAGAACTGCTGGACGTCCCTTACTTTCACGTCGTGTTCACGCTGCCGGCGCGGATTGCCGCAATCGCCTACCAGAACAAGGCCGTCGTCTACAATCTACTGTTCAAAGCTTCCTCACAGACAATGCGCACGATTGCAGACGATCCCAAGCACCTCGGCGCCAAGATCGGCTTCACCTCGGTGCTCCACACCTGGGGCTCCGCGATGACCCATCATCCACACGTCCACATGATCGTGCCGGGTGGTGGGATATCGCTCGACGGCACCCGCTGGGTCGGCTGCCGCCCAAACTTTCTCTTGCCGGTAAAGGTCCTGTCCCGACTGTTCCGCCGCTTGATGCTTCAGATGCTGCTCGCCGCACACGAGACCGGCCGCTTGCAGTTCTTCGCCGACCACGCCCAACTCGCTTGCAAAGCCGCGTTCAAGGCCTATCTCGCGCCGCTGCATCGGACCAAGTGGTTCGTCTATAGCAAAAGGCCATTCGCCGGACCCGAGCAGGTACTCGCCTATCTGTCCCGCTACACCCACCGGGTCGCGATCTCCAGCAGCCGCCTTATAGCCGCCAACGCGACCGGCGTCACGTTCAGCTACAAAGACTATCGGATCGAGGGATCCGGCCGCTACAAGAGCATGACGCTTAACCCGGGCGAGTTCATCCGCCGATTTCTCATCCACGTCTTGCCGAACGGTTTCCACCGCATCAGGCACTGCGGGCTGTTGGCGAGTGGGACCAAGGCCGAGACCATCGCGCGAGCGCGTGAACTGATCGATGCGGTACGCCCTGCGCAAAAAGCGCAGAAGCAGCAGGCTCCCGATAGCGCCACGGCAAACGACCAGACCACCCATCCGTGCCCGTGTTGCGGCGGGCGCATGAACATCATCGAGACCTTCAACCGCGGTTCGACACCTCAATACAGACCGCCGCCGCCAACCGTGATCAGGATCGATACGTCATGATCACATGGCCAACCTCACAGATTGAAAATCCCGTTCTTGATCGCCGGCCCTCGATCCGTAACGGCGGTGTTTGCGCAAATATGCTTTTACGAAGTCACACTCGCCATCGATCTTGCTGGCTTATCCCAAATTCACCTACCTGCGACCGACCCATCATGCGCCGCTACGTCGTCAGCCAGCACACTCATCAGTGTCGGTTGCCAGCACGCACTTCCGTCGTACACAAAAATCCATAGCGCAGCGCTCGCCGCGCCACCGCCTGACATTTCCCGCGGGTTCCTTCCTTGGCGGCTTTCGGACGCCGGCCTCGGTCCAAGCCGCAGCGCCGCGATCGGCCGGCATCCGAAACCCTCAACAAGAACGGAAGTGGTCAGCTGAGCCTGCCAGGTCCGAAAAGTGCCAAAACCGAAAGTCGTAGTGGCCTGGCTGCTGTACGGCCGCTCACCAATTGAGTAGGCTTGGCCGATATTCAGTTTCTTACTTAAAGCTGTTTCCGGCCGGAGCGCACATTAATGGTGAAGCGCGGACAAGCGGTGCGCAGGCGACCCGTCAAGGGACATAAAGCTTCGACAGTGCGCAAACGGGGGCCGGCGGAAGTCGGTGCAAATAAGGGAGATTCGAGACTTAAGCACGAACTCGCCGAGGCACGAGAACAGCAGGCCGCAACCAGAGAACTGATTAGGGTTATCGGTCGATCCAAGTATGATCTCCAGCCCGTTTTTGAGATGCTGGCCGAGAACGCGGTCAGGCTGTGCGAGGCCGAACGATCGTTCATTTTTCGCTTCGATGGTGAATACCTGCGTGTTGTGGCCACCCACAACACCTCCGCCGAAATCAGGGCTTTCGTCGATCTAAATCCAATCTTGCCCGGAAGGGCCAGCGCCACTGCGCGCGCCGCCCTCGAGCAACGCAGCGTCCACGTGCTCGATGCCCAGACCGACCCCGAGCACACTTACGGGTCGCGCCAGGTGGAACCTTTTCGAACGATACTTACGGTTCCCATGCTCAAAGCGGATGAGATGTTGGGAGTAATTCTCGTTTATCGGCTCGAGGTGCGACCATTCACCGATAGTCAAATCGCTCTGTTGGAGACGTTCGCCGATCAGGCGGCGATCGCCATCGAGAACGTGCGGTTGTTCGACGAGGTGCAAGCGCGCACTGACGACCTAAGCGAATCCCTGCAGCAGCAGACTGCGACGGCGGACGTACTGAAAGTCATCAGCCGCTCCACTCTCGACGTGGAGCGCGATTTGGAATCTGTTCTTGAAACCCTGCTGGCGAGCGCTATCCAGCTCTGTGGAGCGACGCGTGGGCACGTATATAGATATGATGGCGAGTTCTTACGCTTTGCTGCCGCTCACGGCGCGTGGCCAGGATTCCGGGCCTTCCTCGAAGAGAATCCTTTGCGACCGGGTCGAGGATCGTTAGCGGGAAGGGCTGCCCTTGATCTCAAGGTCTGCCATGTCCACGATGTTTTATTAGACACGGAATATGATCAGCGCGAACTGTTGACTTAGCAAAGCTTTCGTTCGGCGCTCTGCGTCCCAATGCTGGGAGAAGGAGTACTGATTGGAGTTATTGCAATCCTGAAACCGAAGGTCGAGCCTTTTACCGACAAGCAGATTGAACTGGTATCAACTTTTGCCGACCAGGCGGTGATTGCGATTGAGAATGTCCGGCTGTTCGACGAGGTCAAGGCGAGGACGGAGGATCTGACCGAATCGCTTCAGCAGCAAACCGCTACCGCCGATGTTCTCAAGGTGATCAGCCGCTCGGCGTTCGATCTGCCGACCGTACTGCAAACGCTCGTAGAATCGGCGGCTCGACTCTGCGACGCCGACAAGGCCACCATTACGCGGCAAAAAGAAGGAGTATTTTTTCGTACGGAATCCTATGGTTTATCCAACGAATTCATGAATTTCATCAGAACCGTTCCCGTCGTGCCTGATCGAGGCTCTGCGGGTGGGCGGACACTACTGGAAGGGATCGTGGTTCATATCCCCGACGTTCGGGCAGACCCCGAATACACCTTTACCGAGGCGCAGCGATTGGGCGATTTCCGCGCCATCCTCAGCGTTCCGATGCTGCGCGAAGGTGTACCAATTGGCATACTTGCGTTGATGCGGTCCGAAGTGCGTCCTTTCAACAACAAACAAATCGAGCTGGTCACGACATTTGCCGATCAGGCGGCGATCGCCATTGAGAACGTAAGGTTGTTCGACGAGGTTCAGGCGAAGACTCGCGACCTCTCCGAGGCTCTGGTTTATCAAACGGGCAGTGGCAATATCCTGAGGGTAATCGCATCCTCGCCGACCGATGTCGGGCCGGTTCTTGGGGCTATTGTCGAGAGTGCCTGTGAGCTCTGCGAGGCCGTCGATGCCGTCGTGCTCCTGAAGGATGGCGACAGCCAGCGCATCAGCGCGCATCACGGACCGATACCGATTGATATGGAGAGATGGCCGCTCAGCCGGATATGGGTTGCCGGACGAGCGTTCCTCGACCGGAAACCGGTGCACGTGCACGACCTGCTCTCCCCCGAAGGCGACGAATTCCCCGACACCCGCCAAAGGACGGCCCGCACCGGCACCCGCAGCATTCTGAGCGTACCATTGTTGCGTGAGGGCGAGAGCATTGGAACCATCGTGCTCCGTCGCACCGAGGTGCATCCCTTCAGCGATAAGCAGATCAGCCTGCTGCAAACCTTCGCCGACCAGGCCGTGATCGCTATCGAAAACGTGCGGCTGTTCGATGAGGTTCAAGCAAAAATCCGTGATCTTTCCGAGGCGCTCACTTACCAGACCGGCAGCGCCAACATCCTCAGCGTGATCGCGTCCTCGCCGACCGACGTCCAGCCTGTGCTGAAAGCCATCGTCGAAAGCGCCTGCGAGCTCTGCGGGGCCTATGATTCCGTCATGGTGCTGAGAGAGGGAGACGAACTTCGCTTTGGCGCACACCATGGTCCGATACCGATGAGTATCGACAAATGGCCGATCAATCGACGATGGACCGCCGGTCGCGCCTTTATCGACCAGAAGCCGGTGCACGTACACGACCTGCTCGCCGAAGGCAACGAATTTCCCGACGGCCGTGAACTGTCGCAACGCATGGGTCACCGAACTATCCTAAGTGTGCCGCTGTTGCGCGAAGGCGAGAGCATCGGCGCCATCGTGCTCCGCCGCACCGAGGTGCAGCCGTTCAGCAACAAGCAGATTAGCTTGCTAGAAACCTTCGCCGACCAGGCCGTGATCGCCATCGAAAACGCGCGGCTGTTTAACGAGACGAGAGAGGCACTGGAGCGGCAGACTGCAGCGGCTGAGATACTGAAGGTGATCGCCAGCTCGCCCTCGGACGTGCAGCCGGTGTTCGATGCGATAGCGACCAGCTCCAAATGGCTGGTCGGCGCTTTCTCGGCCGTGGTGTTTCGCTTCGTCGACGGCGTCGCTCACGTCGTAGCCTTCACACCGACAAGCCCGGCCGGCGACCAATTGCTGAAAGCCTCATTTCCGCGTCCCGTCGCCGAATTTCCGCCCTTTGAGCGGGCGCATGCCGGTGGGGTCGTGCAGGTCCCTGACACCGAAGCCGAGCCAGATGAGCGGATGAAGCAATTGGCTCGGGCGCGGGGCTTTCGCAGTGTGTTGAACGCGCCGCTGATGAGCAAGGAAACGCCGCTTGGCATGATCACCGTCACCCGAAAGGATCCCGGCCCGTTCGCAGATCATCACGCCCAGTTGCTGCAAACCTTCGCCGACCAAGCCGTGATCGCCATCGAGAACGTCCGGTTGTTCGATGAAGTGCAGGCCAAGACCCGCGATCTCAGCGAGGCCCTTACCTATCAGACCGGCAGCGCCAATATTCTCAGTGTCATTGCATCCTCGCCCACCGATGTCGGGCCGGTCCTCCAGGCCATCGTTGAAAGCGCCTGCGAGCTTTGCGAGGCGTATGACGCGGTCGTGCTCATGAAGGATGGCGACGACTTGCGCTTCAGCGCGCACCAGGGACCGATAGCTGTAAGGCTGGACAAATTCCGCATCGGTCGCTCCTCGGTCACGGGACGCTCGGTCATCGACCGGACGCCGGTCCACATACATGACGTGCTTTCGGACGAAGGCGCGGAGTTCCCGGAAGGGCAGGAACACTCGCGCCGCGACGGTTTCCGTAGCATCTTGAGCGTGCCGATGCTGCGCGAAGGCCAGAGCATCGGAGCAATTGCACTTCGCCGCATCGAGGCCCAACCATTCACCGACAAGCAGATCGCGCTGCTCCAGACTTTTGCAGATCAGGCGGTGATCGCCATCGGCAATGTGCGCATGTTCGAGCAGGTGCAACAGCGTACGCGCGACCTTACGGAGTCGCTGGAGCAGCAGACAGCGACCTCCGAGGTTCTTGAGGTCATCAGTGCCTCGCCCGGCGAACTGGAACCGGTGTTCCAGAAAATGCTCGAGAATGCCACACGGGTCTGTGGGGCGAATTTCGGCGTGATGAATTTGTGGGACGGCGAGACTTTCCGGACGGCTGCGAATTACAATGTGCCGTTGTCCTTCGCGGCTCTGCGAAAAGACAGGGTGAGCCGTCCGCATCCGGAAAGCGGTCAAGCCATCGTCGTCAGAACCCATCAGGCCGTGCATATCGAAGACGTGCGAAAGAGCCCTGCGTACCTCGCAGGCGCTCCAACCGTTGTCGAGATATCCGATGTTGCCGGTGCTCGCAGCATCATAATTGTGCCGATGTTGAAGGAAAACGAGCTGATCGGCGTAATTACCATCTATCGACAGGAGGTTCGGCCATTCACCGACAAGCAAATTGCGTTGGTCGAAACTTTCACGAAGCAAGCCGTCATCGCCATCGAAAACACGCGATTACTCAAAGAATTGCGCCAGCGCACGGACGACCTCAGCGAGTTGCTGGAGCAGCAGACCGCGACGTCGGAAGTGCTGCAGGTTATCTCATCATCCCAGGGCGAACTGGGGCCGGTTTTCCAGACCATGCTCGAAAGTGCCACGCGTGTCTGCGGCGCAAACTTCGGCACCATGAATTTGTGGGATGGCGAAAAGTATAATCTCGTCGCCCACCACAACATTCCGCCCGAATTTTCGGCCTACCGCCAGCGGACGCCGATTGTCCCGCACCCGGGGACGGCGCTTGAGACCATCGCCCAAACGCATCGGGTAGTTCGGGTCGAGGACGTCAGGAATAGCCCGGCTTACAAGGCCGGTGTTCCCAACATTGTCGGAATGGCCGATATCGCCAATGCCCGGACGATGCTGACAGTGCCCATGCTGAAAGACGACGAGCTGTTGGGCTCGATCACGATTATTCGCCAGGAAGTGCGCCAGTTCACAGACAAACAGGTCGCGCTGGTGGAGAACTTCACCAGGCAGGCCGTGATCGCGATCGAGAACACACGGCTGCTGAACGAATTGCGTGATCGTACCGGCGAGCTGACCCGCTCGCTCGACGAATTGCGCACCGCGCAGGACCGCCTGGTGCAGACCGAAAAACTCGCCTCGCTCGGCCAACTCACGGCAGGCATCGCGCACGAGATCAAGAACCCGCTCAATTTCGTCAATAACTTCTCGGCGCTGTCGGCGGAACTAACCGACGAACTGAACGACGTGCTCAAGCCGGTCGCGATGGACAGCAAGGTTCGGGGAGAAGTCGATGAATTGACCGGCTTGCTGAAGGACAATCTCGAAAAGGTCGTACAGCACGGCAAGCGCGCCGACGCCATCGTCAAGAACATGCTGCTGCACTCGCGCCAGGGCTCGGGTGAGCACAGACCTGTCGATGTCAACGCCCTGGTCGAAGAAAGCCCTAACCTTGCCTATCACGGTGCGCGGGCCGAGAAACAGGGCTTCAATATTACCCTTAATCGGTCCTTTGATCCCAACGCCGGCGAAATCGACGTGTTTCCTCAGGAAATCACAAGGGTGCTTCTGAACCTGATTTCCAACGGCTTTTATGCGGCGACGAAACGTAAAGCCCAGGTCGATGGCGATGGTTATGAGCCCACCCTGGCTGCCGCGACCAAAAACCTCGGCGGCAGCGTGGAGATCAGGATCCGTGACAGCGGCACCGGGATTCCGCCGGAGGTAAAGGAAAAGATGTTCAATCCCTTCTTTACGACGAAGCCTGCCGGCGAAGGAACAGGTCTTGGTCTCTCGTTGAGCTACGACATTGTCGTCAAGCAACACGGCGGGTCGATCGAGGTCGACACCCGCCCCGGCGAATTCACCGAATTTAAAGTCATTCTTCCGCGCATGGCAGCGACGGGCAAAGCAGGGGCAGACAAATGAGCTTGCTTATTCTTGTTGTCGACGACGAACCCGACGTTGAGGCGCTGTTTCGCCAGCAATTCAGACGCGACATCCGCGACGGCCGCTTTACGATGGATTTTGCCCAATCGGCAAACGGCGCCCTTAACCTCATCAGTGACGCGGCGTGCGCATCATTGATCCTGATCCTTTCCGACATCAACATGCCTGGAATGACCGGTCTTGAGCTTTTGCCGAAAGCCAAGGCGGCACGACCCGACGTCCCCGTCATCATGATCACCGCCTACGGCGACGACAGTACGAGGCGAAAAGCCCTGGAAGGCGGCGCGGAGGCGCTCCTGACTAAACCCATTGATTTCGTTGCGCTTCGCAGCGAGATCGACGGGCGTATTGCAGGGGCCGGAGCCGAGGTCCGTTACGGGCCGGTTTGACCGTCTGACAATCACTTCCGATCTACATCCGATGACCGGACAATTTCTCGGTCCTTCGGCATGTCTCAACGTGCTACGAACCGCAGTGAACACCTGCAACAACGCCCACCTCCAACAAAAAACGACATGCCGGTCGGGTGGCTTATCCACTTGCCTTACGGGCATTTCGTCAGCTTGTGTCGGTTTGATCAGGCCGCGGATGAAACGTGAATTCCTTTCCGAGAGCACCACCATTGTACAGCCCCGCAGACGCTTAACTTCGTTGATCCATAAGGGGCTTGCGACGATCGTAGGGAGACTGCTTTTTTATACCCATCGCCGAGCAACGCATTACAGATCGATAATCGTCCTCCCGGGGATTGCTTCTGGTGACTTGGGCAGATTTCCCAAGAGCACGAGACGCTGGAGCCAAGTAAGTTCGCGCTCAGGCTTCTTGGGAATTTCGACATAGTCGATCACAAGTTGGTCGTTTTCCTTCTCGATCCGGAAGTAATTCAAGCGATACGAAGGATAATAGACCGCGGGCAACAAGCCAAAGCGCACCGGAACACGGGACAATAGCTTCAGCCACGTACCCGTATTGATGACGACTTGACCGGCGGGACCCAGTCGCCGCAGGAACGCCGAATGCGTGTGTCCGAAAATAAATACCGCTACCTTGTCATCTGCCTGGAAGACCTCCTGAGCTCCTCTAAGGTAGGGCGCTTCCGAATCGAGGTTCGGGGTTGCTCCGTGGCTCGTCTGTAGACGAAAGCGATGCAACGTTCGCATGAGGTCACGTTCGACGACCAACGCAGGGATACCGAACAAAATCAAAAATAGGGAGTTGATTGTGATCACGGCCTGAAGGACGTTGTCGATGATCCCCAGCCTGCTCATCAGCGGGTTGTGAAATATGATATTGTAATCGAAGATGCCCGCGACCCGAAGGATTTCCCCGAGAATCGCTATCACCGTGACGCCGGCCAGCAGCAGGAAAGGCAGCAGCACCCAGCGTAGCGCAACACTCATCTCGCGGTAGAAGTAGTTTGACAGCATCCAGTCGGGAATCTGCATCGTGCCCACGGAGCGGATGTCCTTGAGCCAGTCTCCCCGGCCGAAGTCCGAATAGCGGCTGGCTCCGCTGACGAAGGTTTCCGTAATGAAGTAGCCTATCGGGAGAGCGTAAGCGTTGCCATATTCAGGGAAGCTGTTGAATTGATCGCGCTGCTGTCCGTGTTCGATCCATATCCTCTTGTCGCCCACCGCGCGGATCAGGGCTAGGCTCGGGTCCAGATGGATGTTGTATGCCTGAAGTTTCTCCACAAAGGCGGGAGCGCAAGCGAGATCATAATCGTGATTCCCGACCATCATGGTCACCTTGATGCGCGCGCCGGTAGCCTTGAGTTGATCGAAAATCGCCTGGTGCGCCTGTATGATGTGCGCAAGCCTTTCGACCCCGCGCACAAGCGTGAGCTCCCAGAAGCCAAACGTGTCGCCAACGATCAGAAACTCGGTGTCGGGGTCTTCCGTTTCCAACTCCTTCAAGAATTCGATGAACTCCGCGGCGTAATCGCAATGCTGCAATTGACCGTCGCCACCCATGTGCAAGTCACTGACAAAGTAATACTTCTGTGCCAAAGTGTGATCTCCCTGCCAGACCGGTCGAAAAGTACCCGACCGCGGGTCATGCATGTGCGCAGGATATCGTCCCGGCCGGCTATATGTAAGCATGAACCATGAACCTCACTCGGCCCGTCGCATTCTGGATAGCGGTATTGGCGGCGGTCGTCGTCGCCGTCGTTCTATTGCGCGAAGTCCTGCTGCCGTTCGTCGCCGGCATGCTACTGGCGTATCTATTTGACCCCCTGGCCACCCGGCTGGAACGGCTCGGAATGAACCGCCTCATTGCGACGCTAACCATCGTCGGGTTGTTCGTTGTCGGCGTGACCGCGCTTATCATTCTGATCGCCCCGATCGTTGTCGGTGAGCTTGCCTATTTCATCGATAATTTTCCGCTCTACATCAAAAGGGTGCAGGGGTTCGCGACCGATCCAGATCGGCCGTGGCTGAGCAAGCTTGTCGGTGACGGCTTAGCCTACGCCGAGCAGTCGTTCGGGGAACTGACTACACTGGCGACTACCTGGCTCCAAGATTTTCTACGTTCGGTTTGGACCGGAGGCCGGGCGCTGATCTCGGCCTTCTCCCTCCTGGTGGTAACTCCGATCGTTGCCTGCTATCTCATCTATGACTGGAAGAAGATGGTAGCGGTTATCGATAACTGGATACCGCCGGCGCAGCGCGATACTGTCCGGGCTCTTGCCCGCGAGATTGACGACACGATCGGCGGCTTTGTGATCGGTCAGGGTATGCTGTGCCTGATCCTCGCTATATTCTACGCGGCAGCGCTGTCCTTGCTCGGGCTCAAGCATGGGCTCCTGATCGGCATTGCGGCAGGACTGATAAGCTTCGTGCCATATCTCGGCTCCCTGGGCGGGCTCGTCATATCGACGTGCGTTGCGATTGCACAGTTCTGGCCGCATTGGGCCGTCATCTGGATAGTCCCGGCGATCTTCTTCGTCGGCCAGACGCTGTCAGACTATTTGCTATCGCCCTATTTCGTCGGCCGGCGCGTCAACTTGAACCCGGTCTGGATCATGTTTGCGCTATTCGCATTCGGCTACCTGTTCGGGTTCGTCGGCCTTTTAATTGCCGTGCCGCTTGCGTCCGCTATCGGCGTGCTGACGCGCTTCGCGTTAAAACGATATTACGAAAGCTTGCTTTATACGGCCATCCCGAGGGCAACTGTAACAGATGCGGTTAGATTGACGCCGCCGGACTGATTACCGCACCAATTGGTGGCACCAACTGCGGCAGCCTTCTGGCTCAACACTTCGCCAGTCGTTGCGCTGATCGCTTCAGGAGCGCCGCGGTGAGTCGTCGGCATTTCCGCTGGGGCCTTTACGCGGCGGAGGAAAAATAACGCACAGGCGACTTGCTGTGAGTCAGGACGGAGGGGTTGCTGATCGAGGCCCTCGCCGGCACCGGCTGCATATTCGAGCGCGAGGACATGGGGCAAATAACCGGTACCGGAGTCCCAAGGCGATTCCATCCCGGCAATAACCCCGGGGGGGGGGACCCACCCCCTCCTTGTGCCTAGCCATAGGCACGCGCTGACGGGGTTTTCCCAAAATCGCGATAGAAGCCCTGTGGTGCGTTCCCGGCATTCCGTTGGTGTCTGCAAGGAGGCAAAATCAACGCGCTGGCGGCTCGCGCTAAGTCAGCCAGACGGCTCTAATTTTAGCGGCATGGATCATCGTGGAGACTGTTCGCGTGCATCCATCGGCAACTTTCAAAAAGTGTAGATTGCGGAAGATTTAGATTGCCCTTGTGCCAACGCAGCTTTTAGATTCCAAAACTCACGCTTTCAAAATGGGGCACTACGATGAAATTCGGTTACGCCAGAGTCAGTTCGAACACTCAAGACCACGCGGCTCAAGTCGAGGCATTAAAGGCCGCTGGCTGCGAACGGATCTTCAGCGAGAAGGCATCGGGCAAGTCGACCAACGGAAGGCCCGAGTTCGCGAAGCTGATGAAAGCCCTCAAGCACGGTGACGTGGTGACCGTCGTCAAGTTAGACCGCCTGGCGCGGTCGAGCCGCGACCTGCAGAATATCCTGCACGAACTGCAGGAGATCGGCTGTGGCTTTATCTCGCTCGGTGAGAGCTGGTGCGATACCACGACCGACGTCGGCCGATTGGTGATGACGATCATGGGCGGTATTGCCGAGTTCGAACGCAACCTGATCCGCAAGCGGTGTGAAGAAGGGATTCAGCGGGCAAAACGAAAGGGGACCAAGTTCGGCCGGCCGACTGCACTCGATCACAGCCAGCGCAGGCGTATCGCCGAGCGCTACACTGCCGGCGAGACAATGGCAGAGTTGGCGCGCGAGTACGAGTGTGGTGAAGCGACGATTTGGCGGGCGCTGCAATAGCTGTCGAGCAGAGTTGGCTCACAGCCGAACCGCACGATTCAAATCAATCTAATGCTCGCAACCAAATCCAACCCAGAGGACCAAGGCATCGGCGTAACCCGTGGAGGCGGGGGATGTCAGGGTATAATACCCGCTGATCGAAAAGGTCCTATTTTTTCCGCGCTTCGTGCTCAAGCAACAGCGACGGCTCTTCCTTTTCGCCGCCTTCAACATCAATGAGTTGCCTGATCACGACGGTGATGTTGCCACCATCGGCGCCTGCGTGCTGCTGATCAGGTCGACCCCAGCCCCTGTCGAACAGCGCAGTGACGGCGGCCACGCGGGCCGACGCGGGATGCTTTTCGGAATTGGCGATGCCCGCCAGCACCCGGACGCCCATCTCGGTGTAGCTTCTGGCCAAACTTCTCAAATCTGCTGGTGCTTTCGGCATTTAGCTTGGGGGTACCCCTGTAGACGCGCCGGTCGGTTTCTCTGCGATCTCACGCCGCAGAAGCGGATCGCCCCGGAGCGCGATCGATTTGAGCATACTCCTAATAATTTAATAATTCACCGATGGAACTACGGTCCGAGGTGCGGTCCAGTGCGAGGCAGCACTCCGGCTTTGATGTCCGGGTCAGACATCCTACCGGTTCATTGGGAGTGAGCCCAACATAACTCAATTCGACCCGACCGGCGAATGCCTCGTGCTGCCTCTTACCGCCAAGTCCGGCACGTCCACGAGCGTGCCTTGATCGGGGTGCGGCTCGACAACGGGCGATACCACTCGTCGAGGGGGTCCCATTCACGTCGGCTGTTTTTGAGTAGCCAGCCAGGTGAAGCGAGCCCATAGGCGAGCGCAGCACCTGTGCTGTGCTACGCACAGGGGGGTATGGGGGTGCGACACACAGTGGTTAGGCAGTGGATAGGCAGTCGTTCGGCAGTACGTTCGGCAGTCATCAGAAAGGCTTGCGCGGCAGGCTTATTGGCAAAATAGCGTTCGCCCTATTCAGAGAAACCCGCAGTTTTACTGAATTTAGGAGTTCGGCAGTCATGGTTTTTGCCCTGCAGCAATCCGAAATGTCCCCCGGGACCGGTAGCCGTAAGACTCCATGTGGATTTTACCGGCACTGAACAGGCGCGCCATGGCAGACGCGAGCGTGTCCTTTCCGACCCTGCTGGTCTTCGCTTCCAGTTCCTTTGCAAAAAGCGCGGGGGCGTAGGAAGGCCCGACCTTGTCGCTAACGTTGCGGCCTTGCCCGTTGAACCGGGTTAACAGCGTTAGGAAAAGGTCTTCAACTCTCCGTTCGGCGGCGGCCTTCTCAAGCGAGCCTTCGCACGGCTCCGGCACGAATACGCCGTTCTTCCAGCGCAGCAGCACGCGGGCGCCGATCGGGCCATAGTTGTTCTTCATGAATAGCAATTCGCGCAATTCAGGGTCCGGCTCCTCACCCTGGGCCGTGGTCGCCGTCCTAAAAAACATTCTGGCCCGCACCGAGTTGTGCCAGCCGGTGCTGCCGCTCAACCCGGTTCCGGTATTGATGCCCGTGAGGCTCGGGTGACTGCAAAGCAAGACGCTGCAATTCCCTTCGATTGCCAGCCCGCGCAGCAGGCCAACAAACTGGCGAACCTGCATCCGGTCGTTCTCATTGCCGGCGTAAACGTCGGCACTCGTGTCGATTACCAGCGTCTCTGGCTCGATGGCGCAAACGGCCTTGTGGAGGCGGTGGAACAACAGGGTTGGTTCGATGATGCCAGCACGATTAGCCACGCCCAGGAGAGCGTTTTTTCCGGCAAAAGACAGCAGATGCAGGCCACCGTCGATCAAATCGGCGAAGGTCGCACCGTAGTGCGCGGCGATGTCCCCCATGCGGCGGCAAATCTCGTCAGCGTCGTCTTCGGCACCGAAATAGATCGCGGGCCCCGGCTCGGGCAGCATGCCCAGCCAATCTCGGCCGAGCACGTGTGCGGCCGAGAGTTGCAATGCCAGCAGCGTCTTGCCGATCGCGCCTTCACCGGAAAACAAGGCCGGCTGGCGCAGCGGAATCCGGTCGCGCACGGACCACAAGCGCGGCGGAGCCGGCTCGGTGTCCCACTGCGACATATCCAAAAATGGAAGCGTTTCATTGGCATTGTCGGCTAGCTGCGGCGACGGCGAGGTTTCGTTTGTGAGATCCGGGTGCGGCATACATTCGCCACTGCCCAGACCGGATTCCAAGGTCGCGCGGGTAGCGGCTTCACCGTCATCGGCAACCAGTCGGCAGGCGACGGCAGCCGCAAACAGTCGATCAACTACTTCGCCGCGGCTAATCCAACCACGCGCCGACATGGTGCCCAACCGGAACGCTAGTGCGTTGAGCTTGTCGTTTCGGCCGGAATCCGGAGCCATAGCGGCCAGCTCGTCGGCGCAGCCCTGCAGCGCGGACAACGCATATTTCCGCTCGCGGCTGCCATAGATCGTGTCGAATTCGCCGACGTTATCACCACCATAGTTTGCACCGTTGCCATTGGGTTTGCGTGAGACGTCCTCCATCCAACCCTGCGCCCGCATGACAGCAGTGGCCTTGGCGACGACTTCCCGCGCGACAGCTTCGGTGAGTTCCGGCAGATCGGCACGGACCACATCGCCGGGTTCGCCGCCGTGCCAGGAATAGGGTTTGCCGGTGCCGGGATGGGTGCCCAGCACCACGATTTGCTGGCCGCTGCACAATACTTCGACCCGATGCCGCCGCCCGGTCGGCGAGGTGAAGACCGGCGTCGAAATCTTCCCGAATGGGGTTTCGGTTCGAAACAGCGCGGCACGTTTCGGCGCCTCACCGAAGCGCACCATGCCGCGGGTGCCCACTATATCCCACAACATCGCCTCAATAGCTTGCGCTACGTCGGGATCATAAATGTCAATATCGACCGCCGGCGTGGTGCGCGTCAAAACCCCGGTATTTAAGGCCTGCGGATATTGATGAAACCAGCTATCGATATCGCCTTCGCCGGCGTCAAGATTTTGCCACCCGGCGATCGGCGGCTTCTTGCCTTCAGTTGGGATCGGCGAATAACCAGCCTGTAGCAGGCGCTTGCGCTGCATCGTGGCGGCGTCCAGAATCTGCCAGCCTGCAAGCTGCATAGAGCTTCTCGCAAAAGAATGGGGGGCCGTGTTGTCAGCAAGGCCCCGCCAGCAGGTTCTTAGAGATTGATCGAGTCATTCAGATCGGAAGTTCCGGTCGGCTTCAGCGGACGCACCCGCACGCCTTCTTTGCCAAGCCCAGTCATTTCAGCGTAGAGCTCGACTTCCATCCCGATCCATTTGGAATGGTCCTTGCCGTACGCTGCCGCCAGTTTTTGCGCGTTGGTCTTGTTCAACACGAGCGGCTTTTCGACGCCTTCGAAATAGGCGAGGTATTTGCGCTTGGTGCCGCCGTCCTTCTCCCTCAATTCTGCCAGAGCGACCTTGCCGATCCGGTGGCGCGGCGTTCCGCCATGCAGGTCGGGGGTAGAATAGTATTTACTTCCGTATAGATCGTCGAAGTCCGATTCATTTGACATATTAGGTACCTTTCATGTCGGGTTCAGGGTGCTGACATTGCGACCGCGCGTGCACCCAATCCGCGGTCGCATTCGCTTGCGCGAATTCCGGATTGCGGATGGAGATGGCTTCGGGTGGCCGACCAAACCGTTTGATCATCTCCACCAGCAAATCGGCGATCGCTGTTGACAACCACCCGTGATGGCGATTGCAGCTTGCGCAATGCAGGCTTGCGACATGCGGTCCATCGCCTTTTCTGATCATGACAACCGATTGGCCGCACACACCGCACGGAACGTCGATTTTCCGCTGCAGCCGTATGTGTAGGCCTGTAACCAGCGGGAGATCAGTTGCGATCATATGGCAGTCTCCGAGGTCGAATTTTGCGGACGCTGGAGTGGAATCTTCCTGTTGATTTCGCCGTTCATCCGTCTAAGTTTAGGCATCGATCAGCGAGGTGGATTCCCGCCAAGGAACTGTGCCGGCGGACTTTTCTTTCAGCGATCCGGCAGCTCGTGGCGGCCGCAGCCGTGCTGGTTTTCCCGCGCGCGACGCCATTCCGCTGCAGATTCGAATGTGATCAGCGTGCGCGCGCCAACTTTCATCTCGCGCGGGCCTTCACCCTTCTTCTTCAGCTTGTAGAAGAATCCCTCGCTGATGCCGTGGGCCTCGCAAAACTCGGGGATACTGAGCGCCAGGCGCGGCGTTGGTGGTGCGGTTGCGGATTGGGTGCGGGATTTCGGCATGCTCGGCTCCTCTGAGATTGAGGGCCGGCGCCACTTGGCGAATGCGCCTTGCGGAATTAGATTAGTATCTGTCTGGATGCTAACCTATTCTGACCGGCGCTGAATTCGTTCGGCGCCGGTTATTCTTTCGTGCGGATGTCGGCATACGACAGCGTCTGGCACCCGTCTTCGGCCATGGTGCGTGCATCGTGGATGGGCATCTGCGGAAGACTTTCGATGAGACCATCCGCGTCAGACTTCAAGATGAACGTGCGCGTGCCGAGCTTGCGTGCCGGCAGGTCGCCACTGCCGATCAGCACGTACAAGAATGACTTACGAACCTTGAGGTATTCACAGGCCTCGGCGACCGAGAGCATGGGCGATGGAATAGCTGGCGGCTTCGAAATGGCGGTGGTGATCATGGAAGACCCTCCAAGGCATTGTCCGGAATTATGCGGACAATATGCGCCAGAAGGGATCCGCAGGAGTGGACCGCTAATTACCCAGAATTAGCGGTCCGGCTTTTGCCTTTTACCTTGTTCTTCTGAATGCTCCTCTTGTCCCGCGCTTCAGAACCTGCAAGCCACCGCCGGCGAAGATCCTCACGCCACTTTTGCATGACGACCGGTTTGTAACGGTCGACGATTGTTCGGATATGCCGTTCGTCCGGCGACTGTGCTCTGTCTGCAAAAATCTCGTTATTGATTTCGCTCCACGTCCTACCTTGCATTCTCCTCGTCAGCGCTTTCTCCGCCAGTTCGAAATTTTTCGATTTGTTGGGATCGACGGGGTGCCCGCGCCGCCGGCGCAGGCCGAGCGTTCGGTCGAGGCTCCCTACATCACCATTTAGAAAGTGCGCGGCGCCCTCAAGGAACCATGCTGCAAGGTCGTGAGGGATGTGATGCGCAGATGGCGGATCATGGTTGCGCATCTCCTCGATGAAAAGGTTCCCAATGGCATCGACAAAGCGTTCGAACTGATCGCGCGACATGGAACCTCCATATGGTGCCTCCGCAAGCGGGCGACGCGGCAGAACGGTGCGAAACCGCCTTTTCGGGAGCACCCTATCCGCGCAGAGGGTCAGCTTAACGGGCTGGTCGTGCTCCTTCAAAAAAAATTTATTTGGTTCCTTTTCGGGCAGGGTCTGGCGCCGTCGCTTACGGCCTCTCACCTCGTCAGTGCGACGACGTTGTCGGCGGCCGGCGGCTCATGGTGGAGCAGCGCGTGGCGCGAGATCTCGTCGCTGTGCTCGGTGATGTATTTCGAATAATGCTTTTCGATCATCTTGGTGCTGGTGTTGTGGAGCGACGCCACCAGCCTGATCGGCACGTTGGCCTTCAGCATCCGCACGATGGACGAGTGTCTTAACGCATACATCGTCGCGTCGGGATCGGCACCGATGGAGCTGACAATTTGCTTGACCTCGCGATGATAGCCTGCACCCGGATTATCGCCCCACGGGCGGCCGTCGCCTTGCAAGAACAGCGGCGCATCGTCGGCCCGGCCCTTGGCTGCCTCTCTCAGTCTGGTCGCCAGTTGAACGGTGATCGGGACGCTGTACCGCTCCAGCTTTTTCTCGGCGCGGTTTCTTTCGCCACCCTTGGCAGACTTCGGCATCATCAGCTTCGGCCGCACCGGATGATCATGCAAATCTTCTACACGCAAACGTACGGCTTGGCTTGGACGTGCGTCAGTAACCGCCAGCGTGTCGGTCAGCAGCCCGAGCTTCTCATCGAGACCGTAGGCGGCGGCGACAAATTCGCTCACCTTGTCGTCGGGCAGGATGACGTTGCGCACGGCTTGCGCATTGGGCAGAGCGGCCAGTCCAATCTCCCAAGCATCCCGGTTCTGAATGCGCCTGTCGTGCTGGGCGGCCTGCTCCAACGCGGCGCACAGGCAAGCACAGAGCCGGTTGATCGTCGACGATGCCATCGAGCCCAGCAGGCCGTCGCGCCATTTCTTCAGTTCGGCGGGCACTAGCAATGCCACCGGCTTCGACAGCAGCACACTGGTGAGATGCACGCGCGGCCATTCGGCGTTGTAGGGATTGGCCCTGCGCGCTTCCAGATCGGCCCTGTAGGCGGTCAGCGCGCCACAGACCGTGATCGGTGCGAAATCGTCGCTGCCGTGCTCGCCGCGTGTCAAGCCCTTTGCAATGTCCTGCGCTTCGAAGAAGGTCAGGATCGTCTTGTTGTCGCTGTCATCGAAATCGTCGGCTTGGGCAAAGGCCTTGGTCCATGGTTTGCCGTGACCATCGCTGACCTTCAGCAGCCACGTCCCGTTGCCCTTGTTGCGCCGGTATTGCATCTGCTTGCCGCGCGCGAGCTTCGCGCCGGGATAAGGCCGGCGCCGGACGGCGAGCTTCAGGCGTGCGGTCCTGCTTTCCAGACTGCTGTTGCGTTGCTTGCGTGCCATGTCTTGTATCCCCGAAGTGTCCCAAACGTGTGGGGCAAGTCCTATGAAGCGATATGGGACGTTATGGGGATATTTTCGCGCGATCAATAAGATGCGAACTGCACACGGCTCTACAGAACTTCATAGAACTATTTATTTTCCCTTGCGCAGGGAATGCCGGATTGCCTCCGCTGAACCTGTATGCTCGTGTGCGTTTTTTCGCACAGCTTTGCACACGAGACCGCGGGTGCAGCGTGCACCCGGCATTCCCGGCTCCCTCGCTTGAGGGAGAGCCTTCGCAAAGCTCGGGCGCATCGCGGCCGCGAGGAGAGAACGCGCATGAAATTGGGTCGGCGATCCCGGGAACATCGGGACGTGCCATATACGACTTTCGTTTAATCGGTGCAGTCATGCCTTTGTCGCGTTTTCGCTGACCAACTTCCGTGTTAAAGCGCCCCGGCCAGAGCGCCCCGGTCCACGTGGAATTCGCCCCGCCGGAGGAACGCTCGAGGAAATATGGGAAACGCCCAGACTTTAAATATGGGAAACGCCCTGACTTTAAGGAGATGCCTGAATGAAGCGTCGTGATTTTTTGAAGGTTTCAGCGGCCGGTGCTGCCGCGACAGCCGTTGCCTCGCCGGCGATCGCGCAATCGTCCCCTGAAATCAAATGGCGCTTGACGTCGAGCTTTCCGAAATCGCTCGACACCATCTATGGCGGCGCGGCCGAGCTGTCCAAATACGTCGCCGAAATGACCGACAACAAGTTCCAGATCCAGGTGTTCGCGGCGGGCGAAATCGTACCGGGGCTGCAGGCGCTGGATGCGACCTCCAACAACACCGTCGAGATGTGCCACACTGTCTCGTATTATTACGTCGGCAAGGATCCGACCTTTGCGATCTACGCCTCGGTGCCGTTCGGCCTGAACGCGCGCCAGCAGAATTCCTGGTGGTATCAGGGCGGCGGCATGGAGCTCGGCAACGAGTTCTTCAAGAAGTTCGGCGTGATCGGTTTTCCCTGCGGCAACACCGGCACGCAGATGGGCGGCTGGTTCCGCAAGGAGATCAAGACCGTTGCCGATCTCTCCGGCCTCAAATTCCGCATCGGCGGCATCGCCGGACAGGTTTTGCAGAAGGTCGGTGTCGTGCCGCAGCAGCTCGCCGGCGGCGACATCTATCCGGCGCTGGAAAAAGGCACCATCGATGCGGCCGAGTGGGTCGGTCCGTATGACGACGAAAAACTCGGCTTCCAGAAAGTCGCGAAGTACTACTACTATCCCGGCTTCTGGGAAGGCGGTCCGATGGTCCACGCCTTCTGCAATCTGGAAAAGTGGAATTCGCTGCCGAAGAATTATCAGGCGATCCTCACCAATGGCATGGCGAACGCCAACAGCTGGATGGCGGCACGCTACGACATGCAGAACCCGTCGGCGCTGAAGCGTCTGGTCGCCGGCGGCACTCAGTTGCGTCCGTTCACCACCGAAGTGCTGGAAGCCTGTCTGAAGGCGACCAACGAATTGTGGGGCGAGATCTCGGCCAAGAACGCCGATTTCAAGAAATCGATCGACGCGATGCAAGCCTATCGGTCCGACCAGTATCTGTGGTGGCAGGTCGCCGAATACACGTTTGACAGCTTCATGATCCGCTCGCGCACGCGCGGCTGATACCTAGCGGTTTCAAGTGAAAGCCCGCTCCGGACTTGATCCGGGGCGGGTAACGGCTGGCGCTGGACTCCGGACCCATCGTAAAATCCTGGACCATATCGACGCGAGAGAAAATACGATGCGTATCGTCGACGTCGTCGAAATCACCAAGCCGATCGCTTCACCGATCCGCAACGCCTATATCGACTTCTCGAAGATGACCGCGAGCCTTGTCGCCGTGGTCACGGATGTGACGCGCGACGGTCGCCGCGTGGTTGGATACGGCTTCAATTCCAACGGCCGCTATGGCCAGGGCGGCCTGATCCGGGAGCGCTTCCGCGATCGTATCGTCGAGGCCGAACCCAACAGCCTGCTCGACGATTCCGGCACCAATCTCGATCCGCAGCGCATCTGGGCGGCGATGATGTCCAACGAAAAGCCGGGCGGGCACGGCGAGCGGTCGGTTGCCGTCGGCACGCTCGACATGGCCGTCTGGGACGCGGTCGCGAAGATCGCGGGCAAGCCGCTGTTTCGCCTGCTCGCCGAAAAGAAGGGACGCGAGGCCGATCCGCGTGTCTTCGTCTATGCGGCGGGCGGCTACTATTATCCGGGCAAGGATAATTCTGCGCTGCAGGCGGAAATGCGCGGCTATCTCAACCGCGGCTACAACGTGGTCAAGATGAAGATCGGCGGCGCGCCGATCGACGAGGACCGCGGACGGATCGAGGCGGTGTTGAACGAGATCGGCTCGCAAGCGCAGCTCGCCGTTGACGCCAACGGACGTTTCGATCTCGAGACCGGCATCGCCTACGCCAAGATGCTGCGCGACTATCCGCTGTTCTGGTACGAGGAGGTCGGCGATCCCCTCGATTATGCGCTGCAAGCAGCGTTATCGGAATTCTATCCGGGCCCGATGGCGACGGGCGAGAATCTGTTCTCGCACCAGGACGCGCGCAACCTGTTGCGCTACGGCGGCATGCGGCCGGATCGCGACTGGCTGCAGTTCGATTGCGCGCTGTCATACGGGCTCGTCGAATATCTGCGGACGCTCGATGTGCTGGCCCAGTGCGGCTGGTCGCCGTCGCGCTGCATCCCGCATGGCGGGCATCAGATGTCGCTGAACATTGCGGCGGGCCTCGGCCTCGGCGGCAATGAGAGCTACCCGGATCTGTTTCAGCCTTACGGCGGATTCCCCGATTCCGTTCGCGTCCAGGACGGTCATATTGTGATGCCGGACCTGCCGGGCATCGGCTTTGAGGGCAAATCCGACCTGATCAAGGTGATGCGCGAACTGGCTGAATAGTGTGCGATCAGAGCCGAGACTCTAAACCTTTAGTAGCAAGAAACGCCTGATTTCCCTTTGGAAGCCGGGCTTTTTGCGTTGCGCCGGCCAGTTCGGGATGGAAATCATGCAAGGGATGTTCCATGCTGGCCGCAAGCCTCGACACGAAGGCTCGCTGACGCAACCACAAGGGACGGATTCGATGAAGCGAAGAGATTTTATCAAGGTCGCCGGATTAGGCGTCGCGGGCGCAGCAACCATTGCAGCGCCGGCGATCGCGCAGTCGACGCCGGAGATCAAGTGGCGCATGACAACGAGCTGGCCGAAATCGCTCGATACGCTGCATGGCGGCGCCGAGATGATGGCCAAGGTGGTTGCCGAAGCGACCGACAACAAATTCCAGATCCAGACCTTTGCCGCGGGCGAGATCGTTCCCGGCCTGCAGGTGCTTGACGCCGTGCAGAGCGCCACCGTCGAAATGGGACACACCGCCTCCTATTATTACTTCGGCAAGGACCCGACCTTTACGTTCGGCTCGTCGATACCGTTCGGACCGAACTCGCGCCTCAATCAAGCCTGGTACATGCTTGGCGGCGGCAAGGAACTCCTGAACGAGTTCTATAAGGGCTACAACGTCACGTCGCTGCTCGCTGGCAACACCGGTTGCCAGATGGGCGGCTTCTTCCGCAAGGAGATCAACACCGTCGACGACCTCAAGGGCCTCAAATTCCGCATCGGCGGTTTTGCCGGAAAGGTGATGCAGAAACTCGGTTGCGTGCCGCAACAACTGGCGGGCGGTGACATCTATCCGGCGCTGGAAAAAGGCACCATCGATGCGGCCGAATGGGTTGGTCCCTATGACGACGAAAAACTCGGCCTGCACAAGGTCGCGCCGCATTACTACTATCCCGGCTGGTGGGAAGGCGGCCCGATGCTGCTGGCTTATATCAATCTCGATAAATGGAACGCGCTGCCGAAATACTATCAAAGCGTGCTCGAACAGGCCGGTCATTTCGCCAACAACTGGATGATGGCCAAGTACGACACGGTCAATCCGATGGCGCTGCGCAAATTGCTCGCCGCCGGCACCAAGCTGCACGCCTTCTCGCCGCCGATCATGGATGCTTCCTTCAGGGCGGCCAAGGAGCTGCACAACGAAGTCTCCGCGACCAACGTGAATTTCAAGAAGGTCTATGAGTCGCTGACCAACTACGCCAACAACGGCTATTCCTGGTTCCAGGTCGCCGAAGTCGGCTACGACAGTTTTATGGCGCGCCACTCGCAAAGCTGATCGCGTCCGTCGGCGGATCGAAGACAATCAAAAACCCCGGAGCGGTAGCTCCGGGGTTTTCATTTTGCGTAAATCCAATTCGCTATTGCTTCGGCGGCGGACCGAAATCGAGCGGCGGCAGGTCGATCTGCGGCACTTCGATCTTGACCTTGTTCAGGTCGACATTGAGCGGCTTGTCGAGCAGGCCCGTCACCGTGATCGGGAAAGCGATCACCAGCACGACCATGATCGCCTGCAGCCCGATCCAGGGCATGGCGCCCCAGTAGATGTCGGAGCTCTTCACCTCCTTGGGCGCGACGCCGCGCAGATAGAACAGCGCAAAGCCGAACGGTGGATGCAGGAACGAGGTCTGCATGTTGACGCAGAGCATGACGCCGAACCAGATCAGCGCGGCATCCGGACCTACGACCGGCGCCAGCACCTTCTGCGCGATCGGCGCGATCATCGGCAGGATGATGAAGGCGATCTCGAAGAAGTCGAGGAAGAACGCCAGGAAGAAGATGAAGAGATTGATGAAGATCAGAAAACCCCAGACGCCGCCGGGCAGCGAAGTCAGCATATTCTCCAGCCAGACGCCGCCGGAGACGCCGAGGAACACCACCGAGAAGCAGGTCGAGCCGATCAGGATGAACGTGACCATGGTGGTGATGCGCATGGTGGTCTCGTAGCCCTGCTTGATCAGGTCGCGCAGCTCCGGAATGCGGACCGCTTCGAGACAGATCCAGACCACCGCGAGATAGGTGACGGCGAACGCGAGCTTGAACAGCAGGTTTTCGGTGAAGAACATGCCGACGATGGTGCCGATACCGGCGCGCGATGATGCCGATGATGAGGATCTTGCTGGCCGGCCCTGCTGAAATCCTTGTGATGGATCGCCGCCAGCACGATCGCGCCGATCGCGCCCATGGCGCCGGCTTCGGTCGGTGTTGCGAGGCCCATCATCATGGTGCCGAGCACGACGAAGATCAGCACCGCCGACGGGATGATGCCCATCAGGCATTTTTTCCAGAGCGGCCAGCCGGTCAGCGTCAATTCGGTCTTCGGCACCGGCGGCAGGTAATGCGGTTTGACGAGGCCGAGCACGAAGGTATAGCCGGCGAACAGCATGATCTGGAAGATCGACGGTCCCCAGGCACCGAGATACATGTCGCCGACCGACTTGCCGAGCTGGTCGGCCAGCACGATCAGCACCAGCGACGGCGGCACCAGCTGCGTGATGGTGCCCGAGGCTGCCAGCACGCCGGTGATGTAGCGCATGTTGTAGCCGTAGCGGATCATCACCGGCATCGAGATCAGCGCCATGGCGATGACCTGCGCCGCCACCGTTCCGGTGATCGCGCCGAGGATGAAGCCGACGATGATGACGGAATAGCCGAGCCCGCCGCGGATCGGGCCGAACAGCTGGCCCATCGAATCCAGCATGTCTTCGGCGAGGCCGCAGCGCTCCAGGATCGCGCCCATGAAGGTGAAGAACGGGATCGCCAGCAGCAGCTCGTTCGACAGCACGCTGCCGAACACGCGGCCAGGGATCGCCTGCAGAAAATTCATGTCGAAGAAGCCGAGATGGATCGACAGGAATCCGAAACAGAGCCCGACCGCGGCCAGCGTGAACGCCACCGGGAAGCCTATCAGCATCGCCAGAACCAGCCCGCCGAACATCAGCGGCGGCATCATCTGAAGCGTAATCATTGGGTCGGCCTCTCGTACTTCGCATCGATCGTCACATAGCCCTGCAGTGCGGCGATCCGCTTGATCACCTCTGAGACGCCTTGCAACGCCAGCATCACGAAGCCGGCAGGAATCACGAATTTGATCGGCCAGCGGACCAGGCCGCCGGCATTGCCCGACATTTCACCGACCTCATAGGCTTGGTGGAAGAACGGCCAGGACAGATAGCTGAGCAAGAGGCAGGACGGGATCAGGAAGAACAGCGTGCCGATCATGTCGAGCCAGAGCTGGCCGCGCTCGGTCAGGAACAGATAGAAGATCTCGACCCGGACATGCTCGTTGCGCTTGAAGGTGTAGGAGGCGCCGAACATCACCAGGATGGCAAAACTATACCACTGCAGTTCGAGCCAGCCGTTCGAAGAGTAGCCGAAGGCGTAGCGGATCATGGCGTTGGCGGCGCTGACCACACAGGCGAACAGCACCAGCCAATTGCAGACGTAGCCGATCTTTTCATTGAGCATGTCGATCGCGGTGCTCAGTGCCAGCAATGGGCGCATCGTGGTCTCCTGGGCGCTCGCCATCAAAGCGCGCCGAACGTTTCAACTGACATCGCGCCGCCACCGCGCGAAAAGCGCGCAGCGCCGAATCGCGTGAAGCCAGATCGCGTGAAAGCACGGCTCATTCGCAGGAGCGATTGCAACGATAGTCCTCCCCCAATAGCGCTTCTGCCGTCTTGTCTGCACCCGTCGGACGCGTCGGCTTATCTAGCCGGGCTAGCATGAAGCAGCCGCACCAAACCAGCGGGCAGCGCCGTCGTCAATTGGAAGTTTGTTGATGTTGAACGGGAATTTGCCCCAACGGCCGGGGTTCGGCCGCTGCGGCGGCAGGTCTCAGCCGCATCCTTAGCCGCCCGTCACGCTCATATGGCGGCTGACGCTTGGGCGGTTGTGCCGGCGGTCGATGATGAAATCGTGGCCCTTCGGCTTCAGCCCGATGGCGCGATCGATCGCGGCGGCGAGCAGGTCGTTGTCGGCGGACGCCCGCAACGGCCGGCGCAAATCCGAGGCATCCTCGTGGCCGAGGCAGGTGTGCAGCGTGCCGGTGCAGGTGATCCGCACCCGGTTGCAGGACTCGCAGAAATTATGGGTCATCGGCGTGATGAAGCCGAGCTTGCCGCCGGTTTCGCTGACGCGGACATACCGGGCAGGGCCACCGGTGTCGTCGGCGAGATCGGTCATGGTGTAGGATTTGGCGAGCCGGGCGCGCAGCAGCGATAGCGGCACATACTGGTCGATGCGGCCTTCGCCGATGTCGCCCATCGGCATCACCTCGATCAGCGTCAGCGCCATGCCCTTGCCGTGCGCCCATTCCATCAGCGCGGGGATCTCGTCCTCGTTCATGTTCTTCAGCGCCACCGCGTTGATCTTGACGGCAAGACCGGCGTCGCGCGCGGCCTCGATGCCGGCCAATACCTTGTCGAGATCACCCCAGCGGGTGATGGCGCGGAACTTGGCGGGGTCCAGCGTATCCATGGAGACATTGACCCGGCGCACGCCGCAGTCGTGTAATTCGGCCGCGAAGCGCTGAAGTTGCGAGCCGTTGGTGGTCAGCGTCAGTTCATCGAGCGCGCCGGTGCCGAGATGCCGCGACAGCGATCGCACCAGTGACATCACGTTGCGGCGAACCAGCGGCTCACCGCCGGTGAGGCGGATTTTTCGCACGCCCTTGGCGATGAAGGCCGAGCACAGCCGGTCGAGTTCTTCCAGCGACAGCAAGTCGGCCTTGGGCAGGAACGTCATGTCCTCGGACATGCAGTAGAAGCAGCGCAGGTCGCAGCGGTCGGTGACGGACACGCGCAAATAGAGGATCGTCCGGCCGAACGGGTCGGTCATCGGCGCAAACAGTTCCGGAGTGCTCAACGGTCCGCTCATTCTGGAAAAATGCCTTACTGGAAAGTGCCTCGTGTCGCGTGACAGCCGCGACATCCGTCTGTCCCGCTAGCACAATCTAGGCACGATGACACCGGCTCACAATGTGTAAGCCGGTGTGTGCAGTGCAAGCGATCAGCGGGCGGGCTTGGGTGCCGCAGCCGCTGGTGCGGCGCTCGGATCCGGGAACGGCGAGCCTGCGTCGGCAGGCGCTGCCTTGGGCTTTTTCGGCTTTTTCGGCCGCATCACCTTGTGCACCTTCGGCGGCGGGCCCGCGGGCCTGAGTTCCGCAAACACCGGACTGGGATCGATCGTGGTGGAAGCGGGGGTGGAGAAGTCGCCGGGGTTGTGGATCACCTGCACCGTCACGGTCGCCGGCTGGAATCTTGGCAGGTTGAAGGTGACGGAGAAGCCGGCGTCGGGCGCGGGCACCGAGACCGAGCAAGGCGTCTTGCAGCCCGGTCCAAGCGAGGTCACGGCATCGGCGCCCGGCGGCGCTGATTCGAGCTGAACCTGGATGGGCGGCGGCGTGGGTTTGAAGGAATTGAGCGAAAACGAGGAACATCCGGCCAGGCTCATCCCGGCAACGGCAATCGCGATAACACGACGCATGATCAATCACTCTACTGCGGCCAACAGCCACAATCCCCACGGCGACCATAAGAGCGTGAAAACAGAGGCGCAATCGCGGCAGCGGCATTCGTTAAAGGATGGTTAATGCCCGAATCGGGTGATTTCCGATACTGCTGCGAAGTCAGCAGCTTAGGAAGTTCCCTTGGCCCGGATCAGGCTGTCCACGGCGGCCGGCAGGTCGCGCATATGCGCGATCAGCCGGTCCGGTTTCAGTTCCGCGATCGGAACGTCGGTATAGCCGAATTCGACCCCGATCACGGGAACGCCGGCGCGGCGGGCGACGCCGACATCGGGGCCGGCATCGCCGATCATGATGGTCGCAGCGATCTGGCCGCCGGCGCGCTTGACCGTCTCGCGCAGGAACGCCGGATCCGGCTTTGAGACGCCAAAGGTGTCGGCGCCGCAGATCGCGGCAAACCGCGGGCTCAGTCCGAGCTGATCGAGCAGGCGCTTCGACAGCCACTCCAGCTTGTTGGTGCAGACCGCGAAGCGAAAGCCCTGGCCCTCGAGATCGTCGAGCGCGCTGACCAGGCCGTCGAACGGGCGCGAGGCGTCGGCGATGTGGTCGGCGTAGTAATCGATGAAAACCTTGGTCAGACGATCGATGTCGCCGACACTCATGACGCGGCCCTCGACCTCGAGCCCGCGCTCGAGCAGTTTGCGCGCGCCGGCGCCGATCATGTTGCGGGCCGAATCCAGCGGCACCGGCGCCAGGCCTTCGCGATCGAACACGTAATTGAGGGCGCTGATCAGGTCCGGCGCGGTGTCGACCAAAGTGCCGTCGAGATCGAATACGAGCATGCGGGGAGGGGTCATCGGAAATTGGCTATCGGTCCGCGCGCGATCATGCAAGTAGAGATGATCGGCAATCAAAAAATACTGGAGCGGAACATGCGAGAACTGGCCGGCAAGACCGCTTTCGTGACCGGCGGCGCCGGCGGTATCGGCCTGGCGCTCGGCCGCGCGTTCGCGCAAAACGGCATGAAGGTGATGCTGGCCGATATCGAGGCCGAAACGCTGCGGGCCGCGGTGAAAAGCCTGCAGGCGATCGGGCCTGACGTCTGCGGCACCGTCTGCGACGTCGCCGATCCCGCAAGCGTCGAGCGCGCCGCGCAGGCCACGTTCGACGCGTTCGGCCATGTCCATGTCGTCTGCAACAATGCCGGGGTCGCCGCCGGCGGCGGCATCGACCTGATCTCGCTCGACAACTGGCGCTGGGTGCTCGACGTCAATCTGATGGGCGTGCTGCACGGCATCAGAAGTTTTCTGCCGCATATGCGCGACCACGGCGAAGGCGGCCATATCGTCAACACCGCGTCGATGGCGGGCATGAATGGCGGCCTCGGCTTCAGCCCCTATGCGGCGAGCAAATTCGCTGTCGTCGCGATGTCGGAGGGCCTCGCCGCGCAACTGAAGCCGCACGGCATCGGCGTCAGCGTGCTGTGTCCGAGTTTTGTGCGCACCGGTATCGGTGAGAGCGCGCGCAACCGGCCGGAGCGCTACGGTCCGGCGCGGGCGCCTGATCCCAAAAGCCCGGCAGCGGCCATGGTCGCCGAGATCAAACGGATGATCGACGCGGGGCTCGAGCCGGACGACGTAGCCGCGCGCGTGCTTGCCGCTATCCGCGCCGACGAGTTCTACATTTTCACCCATCCAGGCTCTCGCGCGGAGGTCGAGGGGCGGTTCGCCGCGATACTGGCGGCCATGGACAAGGTCCAGGCGCCCTGATCCTGGTCGCGAGAGACGCTTATTGCGCTGTTCCTTGCCTGAAAACGACGCTAGATATGCGCCCGCAAGACCAGGCGGGATTTGCAAGATCAGCAGGATTTGCAGGATCGGCAGGATTTGAGAGGCATCGTCGTCACGTGGACATGGACGCATTGAAACGGCAAGCCGCGGCGCGCGCGCTGGAGCATGTCCAGGACGGCATGAAGCTCGGGCTCGGCACCGGCTCGACCGCAAAACATTTCGTCGATCTGCTCGGTGACAAAGTCCGCGCCGGCATGAAGATCGTGGGCGTGCCGACCTCGGAGGCGACCCGCGCCCAGGCGCAAGCATGCGGAATCCCGCTGACCACGCTCGACGACATCGACCGGCTCGATCTCACCGTCGACGGCGCCGATGAGATGGATCCCGCGCTCAATCTGATCAAGGGCGGTGGCGGCGCGCTGTTGCGGGAAAAGATCGTGGCGGCCGCGTCGGATCGCATGATCGTGATCGCCGACGACACCAAATGGGTCGATGTTCTCGGCCGTTTCCCCCTACCTGTGGAAGTGATCCCGTTCGGCCTGGCGGCGACCGAGCGCGCCATGGCCGCGGCATTTGCGGAAAGTGGCGTTTCCGGGCAAATGGGGGTCCGAAAGGGCAGGGATGGCCACGTTTTTGTCACCGATGGCGGCCACTGGATCATCGATGCCCATCTCGGGCGAATAAACGACGCGCCGCGTCTGGCGGGCGAGCTCAGCCTGATCCCTGGCGTCGTCGAACACGGTCTATTCATCGGCCTTGCCAGCATCGCCGTCCTGGCGGGCGCGCAGGGAATTCGCGTAGTTGAACGGCGCTAGCGCCGCAATTTTGGGAGAATTGGAATGAAGCGTTTTTCGGGAATTTTGGCGGCTGCAGGTGTGGCTCTGGGACTGGCGCTTTCGGGCGCTCCCGCCATGGCGCAGCAGCAGCCGCCCACATCGACGCCGCTCAAGCAGGGTTCTCCGGCCGCGATTGCAGCGGCCAAGGAAATCCTGGCCATGAAGAACGCGAGCGCGATGTACGCCAACGCGATTCCCACTCTGGTGCAGCAGACCAAGGACCAGTTGCTGCAGAGCAACCTCAACTATCAAAAGGATCTCGGCGAAGTCGCCGTGATCATCGCCCAGAAGCTCGCCGGACGTGAGAAGGAAATCGGCGAGGGCATGGCGAACATCTACGCCAACGAATTCACCGAGCAGGAGCTGAAGGATCTCGTCACCTTCTACAAATCGCCGCTCGGCCAGAAGCTGCTGGCGAGCGAACCGCGCGCCATCCAGTTCAGCATGTCCTATATGAACCAGTGGGCGCAGAGTTTTGCCGAAACCATCAACGGCGAATTCCGCGCCGAGATGCGCAAGCGCGGCAAGCAGATCTGATCGTCTTTCTTACCTCGCCCCGCTTGCGGGGAGAGGTCGGATTGCGAAGCAATCCGGGTGAGAGGGATTCTCGACGGACTCCGCTCGCGCATAGAGCCCCTCACCCCAACCCTCTCCCCGCAAGAGCGGGGCGAGGGAGAAGAAGCAGAGGATTGCCATGGCTGAGTTCGACGTCGATCTGTTCGTCATCGGGGGCGGTTCGGGCGGGGTTCGCGCCGCCCGCATCGCCGCCGGCTACGGCGCAAAAGTCATGGTCGCCGAAGAATACCGCATGGGCGGCACCTGCGTGATCCGCGGCTGCGTGCCGAAAAAGCTGTTCGTGATGGGCAGCCACGTCCGCCATGAGATCGACGATGCCGCGGGCTTCGGCTGGACCATTCCGGCAGCGACGTTCGACTGGCCGACGCTGGTCGCCAACAAGGACAAGGAGATCGCGCGGCTGGAGGGCATCTATGCTGCCAATGTCGAAAAATCAGGCGCGCGCATCGTCAAGACCCGCGCCGTGCTGGAAGACGCCCACACGCTGCGCCTCGCCACCGGCGAAGCCGTCACCGCAAAGCACATCCTGATCGCGACCGGCGGCGCGCCCAATCACGGGCCGGCGTTTCCCGGCATCGAGCATGTGATCTCGTCGAACGAAGCGTTTCACCTCACCGAATTGCCCAAGCGCATCGTGATTCAGGGCGGCGGCTATATCGCGCTGGAGTTCGCCGGCATTTTTGCCGGCTATGGCTCGGACGTGACAGTCGTCTATCGCGGCGACAACATCTTGCGTGGTTTCGACGAGGATGTCCGCACCCATCTGCGCGCCGAGATGGAGAAGCAGGGCATCACCATTTTGACCGGCTGCACCGTCAACAGGATCGACCAGCACGGCCGCGATTTCACCACGCATCTGTCGAACGGCTCCAGCATCGCGTCGGACAAGGTGATGTTCGCGATCGGCCGGCATCCGAACGTCGCAGGCCTCGGGCTGGAAAAGGCCGGCGTCGCGCTCAACCCGAAGAACGGCGGCATTGCGGTCGACGGCTGGTCCAAAACGTCAGCGCCGAACATCTACGCCATCGGCGACGTCACCCACCGACACAACCTGACGCCGGTCGCGATCCGCGAGGGCCACGCCTTCGCCGACACCGTGTTCGGCAAGCGTCCGGTCCAGGTCGATCACGCCACCATTCCGACCGCCGTGTTTTCGCAGCCCGAAGTCGGCACCGTCGGTCTGACGGAAGCGGAGGCGCGCGCGCAATTCTCCCATGTCGACATCTACAAGGCCGATTTCCGCCCGATCAAGTCGACAATGTCCGGCCGCGACACCCGCGTGCTGATGAAGCTCGTCGTCGACGGCCTGACCGACCGCGTGCTCGGTTGCCACATCGTAGGCGACGGTGCCGCCGAGATCACCCAGGCCGTCGGCATCGCCGTGAAGATGAAAGCAACCAAAGCCGATTTCGACGCTACGGTGGCGCTGCATCCGACCGCAGCGGAAGAACTGGTGACGATGCGAACGCCGACGGCACGGCATGTGAGGGAAGCGGCGGCGGAGTAGGGGATGCTGCATCAGGCCGGATGATTATTGACCGGCCGCGCCGGACTGCAGGAACGCAATAATTTTTGCCCTGTCATCGGCCGATGCGAGGCCGCTGAACGGCTTCATGTTGTTGCCGGATACGATTGCATCGGGGGTTGCAATGAAACGATCGAGCTTGTCCGCGTCCCAGACGAAGCCCGCCTGCTTCATCGCGCTGGAATAGTCGTAGTCCGGTAGCGATCCGGCTTTCCGTCCGACGATCTTATACAGGCTGGGGCCCTGGCGGTTGTCTCCCTCCGTCACCGTATGGCAGGTCCGGCAAGCATTGTTGAATGCCTGTTGTCCCGCCGTGGCATCCGTACCCTGCGCTGCCGGCGCCTGGGCCGAAGCGGACGACAACAACAGGTATGCCATCCCGGTTGCTGCCATAACGAGAACTGAGCTTCGCATCGGCCGTCCTCCCGTTTTCCCCACCCGATGGACTAACCCGCGCGCCCGCTACTCCGGCTTGTGCAAATTCGAATCGCGCCAGTCGTTTGAATGCGCGCGCGATTCATGGTCGCGGGCTTTCTGGCGATGCGCATCCTTGCGGGCGCCGGGCGGCAATTGTTCGGCTATGCGGTTTTCGATGTCGCCGAGGCGGCGGTGTTCGTCGGCGTCGGGCATTGGCTTAACGGTACACCTCCGATTTTTCTGATCGGATTATGCGGAACTCTCCGGCTCCGGCTCCTGAGTCCGCTGGCGGACAGAAACCCTTGCAGGGCAGCCCTTTCCTGGCAAATCGTTATCGATGCGCGCTGCCGAGAAGTCCCAGTTCTTTCCAGACCGCGGCAGCCGAATTGCCGACCTTTTTCGACCGCCTTCTGCAATTCCTCTGGGGAGACGCGGAATTCCCTGGTCCAGCATTTTATCTCGGAGGGATCATGCATGTTGATCTTGCCGCGGTCCGCCTGCTCCTTTTTGGTCAGATGATCCATGAACAACTCCGGCAGAGAAGCACGGTCCCACCTTGGGGGTTGAGGGTTATCGATGCGGGACCGTGCAGGCCTTGCATTGGGTTGGCCCATGGTTCAAGTCACATCGAGCACGCTTGTTCCTGGCGCAGCAGCCAGCTGCGTTTGAAGGCACGTGCGAATTCGATTTTCGTTTCGCACGAAATCGCTGTGTTACGTTGTGCACAGACACCACGCGCTTCTTCCGCATAATCTGAGCCCGTTGCATCACTTAAATCGATACTTGCGATCGCCCGGCGTAACAGCCGGGCTTTTCGTATGCCGCATTTGACGAAGCGATTGGAACGGCGCGCGAGCCGGGTCGTTGAAGGAAGTGCACCGGGCCGCCCCGGTGCATCGACTTAAACTCACGGCCCCGGTTTTCCCCTGCTGGAGCCGTTTTCTTTTGCGCGCGGTCGGGCCGCACAAACGACCCCGGCGCGGGGGATAGAACCGCTCCGCGGGGGCGCCAACCCAGTGGGGGGTTTTCTTCCAGCCGGCCTTGGGGGGCGTTTAGCCGGAAGCGATGGATTCGACGTCCGCGCCGTCGCCGGGTTCCAATTTCGGCGCGAACTTGCCGCTTAAAAAAGCGGCATCTGCGATGGAACAAAAAATAATGTTCACTTTGTAACGTTGCCTTGGAACGATTTCCCGGCCTTCCGCATATCCACGCGGGGCAGGCAACCGGGGATAAAAAAGTGGTCGGCAGGCAATATGTAAAGCGTCAGGCAACCATCCTTCTCAAATTCGCCCAGACAACGTCGGATCCGCAGGTGGCGGCGGCGCTGGTCGAAAAGGCCGTCGATCTCAAGGCCCGGGTCGAGCATGTCCCGGACCCAAGCCCTCACCCGCCCGATGTCGAACCGCCAACGTCGCAAGGTTAGCGGCCGAGTTCACGATCGCGAAAAAACCGGCGCGCCGGCGCGTTAGCAAAGTGTAAACCGCCTATCGCGGGCACGCGGGTGCGCCAGCGAAAACCGATAAATTCCAATCCAATGTCCTAACAAGACCTTCACGGGATACCCCGTAAATCTGATGACCAGCTAATCCTACGACGGATGGTCACGATGACTGTTGATGCGCCCAGGGCCAAGGTCCAGCGCGAACCGCGGCGGCAACTGCAGAAGCATGTGGCCTGGCTCACGGTCGACGATGAGATGACGAAGACCGAATGCGTCGTGATGGACGTGTCGCCGGGCGGCGCCCGGATCGTCACCGACGCCGAGATCGACGTCTCCGACCGGTTCAAACTGGCGCTGGTGCCGGATCATCCAAAACGCCAGCCCTGCGAAGTGGTCTGGCGCCGCGGCCGCATGTTCGGCATCAAATTCGTGCTCTGAGCCGTTTCGGAGCGCTGCGCACTAGGGACGACGGGGGACTACTCCGCCGCCTCAATCCATTCCGCCGCCCCGCGCCACAGCGTGTCGCGATGCTCGGTACGGAAGAAACCGAGATGGCCGATCCTGGCAGAACCGGTATCCGCCGGCGTCACCGTGATGATCTCGGGCTTGATCGCGGTAAATCCCGAACACAGCAATTCGACCGCAGGCCGCGTCGCCCAGGGATCGTCGGACATGCACAGCGCGCGCAACGCGCCTTTGTATTTCGGGAAATTCTGCAGCGCTGTGAGTGTGGGATCGCCGAGCAGATAGCGCGGGCTCATCACCCAGCCGACCCATTGCAGAAACACATCCTTGGGCAGATCCATGCCGAGGCCGGCCCAGCCCGGCATGTAGCCGAGCGCGCGGGTCAGCGGGGATGCCGACGAAATTCAGCATGGCATAGACGCGAAAGCGCTCGGGCGAGGCCATCAGCTTCCAGTAGCCGGCTTGGGCGGCGATCAGCAGCGCGCGCGAAATCTCGGCATTGTTCGGCAGCAGCCCGAGCGCCTGGCCGCCGAAGGAATGCCCGACATAGGCGAACGGCAGCGCCTTGTAGCGCTCGCGCATCCACGACACCGCGGAGGTGACGTCCTGCGCCGCCCAGTCCGACATCGAGGCCTTGAAGCCGACCAGCGATTTCGGCTGGTTGTAGCCGGTCATGGCCTTCTGCCTGGAATCGCCGGTGCCGCGGTAATCATAGGTCAGGACCGCGCAGCCGCGCTTGGCGAGATAGCCGGCAAAGCCGCGGTAGAGCTTGCGCTGGCACGGCGGTCGCCGAATTGATCAGCACGGCATGGCGTTTGGCGCCGCGCGGCAAAAACAGCGTCGCAGCCAGCGGATAGCCATCCGCCGCAGGCAAAGTGATGTCGTCGGCAAATACGTCGTCCAAGCCCGGCTCGGCCACCGCGATCTCCTCCCTGGCTTTCGCGAGCGCCACAGCAAATGCGAATTCGGCTTTTGCCGCAAGGGCTTGACCGGCGAAGTGGAAATCCAACTGGCGGTCCGGCGATCAGCCTGTGTATAACGCCGGCCCTTCGCTACCTGCCGATAAGTAGCGGTTTTTGCTCAGGAGTTAACGCCATGTCCGAGCGGTGGACACCCGATAGCTGGCGCGCCAAGCCGGTGCTGCAAGTGCCCGATTATCCCGATGCCAAGGCATTGGCCGATGTCGAGGCGCAGCTTGCGACGTTTCCGCCGCTGGTGTTCGCCGGCGAGGCCCGCAACCTGAAAAAGGCGCTTGGCGCGCGTCGCCGCCGGCGAGGCCTTCCTGCTGCAGGGCGGCGATTGCGCCGAGAGCTTTGCCGAGCACGGCGCCAACAACATCCGCGACTTCTTCCGCGTGCTGCTGCAGATGGCGGTCGTTCTGACCTATGCCGGCGCGCTGCCGGTGGTGAAGGTCGGCCGCATCGCCGGGCAATTTGCAAAGCCGCGCTCGTCCAACACCGAGAAGATCAACGGCGTCGAACTGCCGAGCTATCGCGGCGACATCATCAACGACATCGCCTTCACGCCGGAAGCGCGCATCCCCGATCCGCAGCGCCAGTTGAATGCCTACCGGCAGTCGGCGGCGACGCTCAATCTGCTGCGCGCGTTCGCGACCGGCGGTTTTGCCAATCTCGGCAGCGTGCATCAGTGGATGCTCGGCTTCCTGAAGGACTCGCCGCAGTCCCGCCGCTACAAGGAACTGGCCGATCGGATTTCCGACGCGCTGAATTTCATGCGCGCCTGCGGCCTCGATCTCGAAAGCCATCCCGAACTGCGCGCCACCGATTTCTACACCAGCCATGAGGCGCTGCTGCTCGGCTACGAGCAGGCCTTTACCCGGGTCGATTCCACCACCGGCGACTGGTACGCGACCTCGGGCCACATGATCTGGATCGGCGACCGCACCCGCCAGCTCGACCACGGCCATGTCGAATATTTCCGCGGCATCAAGAATCCGATCGGCCTGAAATGCGGCCCGTCGCTGAAGCCGGACGAATTGCTGAAGCTGATCGACGTGCTCAATCCCGACAACGAGCCGGGACGGCTGACGCTGATCAACCGCTTCGGCGCCGACAAGGTCGGCGATCATCTGCCGCCGCCTGATCCGCGCGGTGCAGCGGGAAGGGCGCGATCGTGGTCTGGTCGTGCGATCCGATGCACGGCAACACCATCACCTCGACGTCAGGCTACAAGACCCGGCCGTTCGACCGGGTGCTGTCGGAAGTGAAATCGTTCTTCGCGATCCATCAGGCCGAAGGCACCCATGCCGGCGGCGTTCATCTGGAGATGACCGGGCAGGACGTCACCGAATGCATCGGCGGCGCGCGCGCCATCACCGACGAGGATCTCAACGACCGCTATCACACGGTCTGCGATCCCCGCCTGAACGCCGAACAATCGATCGACATGGCTTTCCTGATCGCCGAACTGCTGAAGCAGGACCGCGGCGGCAAGGTGCAAGCCGATGCCGGCCGCAGCGGGACTTTGACTTGCTGCGATTCTGGCGGGCCACGATCAACACGCGTAACGGTCTCGCTTTCGCGATCCGTTCGGAGCAGGCCGTTCGCGAGGAACTGGTCGCGCTGGCTGCTTTCGCTGCCGCTGGCATGGCTGGTCGGCGCCACCGCGATGCGCCGCGTCGAACTGGTCGCGGCGGTCGTGATGGTGCTGGTGGTCGAACTGCTCAACACCGCGATCGAGAAGCTCGCCGACCGCCTGACCACCGACCACGATCCGCAGATCGGGCGGGTCAAGGACATGGGATCGGCGGCGGTCGGCGTCGCGCTGGTCATGGCCGGCCTGTTCTGGCTGTTTGCCCTCGCCGAACGCATGGGCGCGATCTAAACCCGAGCGATTGAAGTTTGGCCTTGTGCAAGGCACCATTGGCATCATGAGCGAACCGCAGTTCACAATCACGCTGGCCCAGTTGAACCCGACGGTCGGCGACGTCGCCGGCAACGCCGCCAAGGCGCGCGCCGCGCGCGAGAAGGCCAAGGCCGACGGCGCCGATCTCGTCGTGCTGTCCGAACTCTTCATCGCCGGCTATCCGCCGGAAGATCTGGTGCTGAAACCGGCGTTCCAGTCGGCCTGCCGTGCAGCGATCGAGGAACTGGCGCGCGAAACCGCTGATGGCGGCCCGGCCATGCTGATCGGCACGCCCTGGGTCGAGGACGGCAAGCTCTATAACGCGTGTCGCACTGCTCGACGAGGGCCGTATCGCAGCCCTGCGTTTCAAGGCGAATTTGCCGAATTACGGCGTGTTCGACGAGAAGCGCCTGTTCGCGCGCGGACCGGCGGCCGGCCCGGTGACGGTCAAGGGCGTGCGGGTCGGTGTTCCCATCTGCGAGGACATCTGGCTGGAAGAGTCAGAGGAATACGAAAACGTCGTCGAGTGCCTGGCCGAGACCGGCGCGGAAATCCTGGTGGTGCCGAACGGCTCGCCTTACGCGCGCGACAAGAACGATCTGCGGCTGTCGATCGCGGTCGCCCGCGTCACCGAAAGCGGGCTGCCGCTGATCTACCTGAACCAGAGTCGGCGGGCAGGACGAACTGATCTTCGACGGCGCCTCGTTCGCGCTCAATGCCGATCTTTCGGTCGCGGCGCAGTTGCCGGCGTTCGAGGAGAGCATCACGACGCTTGCGCTGGACCAAGGGCGCCGACGGCTGGCGCTGCAGCGGGCCGATCGTGCCGCTGCTCGAAGGCGACAAGGCCGATTACGCCGCCTGCGTGCTGGGCCTGCGCGATTACGTGCGCAAGACACGGCTTTCCCGGCGTGCTGCTCGGCGTCTCCGGCGGCATCAATTCCGCGCTGTGCGCAGCGATCGCGGTCGACGCGCTGGGCGCAGACGCACGTGCGCGGCGTGATGCTGCCATTTCGATTCACCGCGCAGGTGTCGCTGGACGATGCGGCGAAGCTCGCGAAAGCGCTCGGCATCCGCTACGAGGTGCTGCCGATCGCGGATGCCGTGAACGGCTTTGAGAAGATCCTGTCCGGCACCTTCGCAGGCCTACCGCGCGACATCACCGAAGAGAACCTGCAGGCGCGCACTCGCGGCACGCTGTTGATGGCGATTTCCAACAAGACCGGCGCGATGGTGGTCACGACCGGCAACAAGTCGGAAATGTCGGTCGGCTACGCCACGCTGTACGGCGACATGAACGGCGGCTTCAATCCGATCAAGGATATCTACAAGACCGAAGTGTTCCGGCTCTCGAGCCTGCGCAACGAATGGAAGCCGGAAGGCGCGCTTGGCCCGTCGGGCGAGGTGATACCGGTCAACATCATCACACGGCCGCCGACCGCCGAACTGCGCGAGAACCAGACCGACCAGGATTCGCTGCCGCCCTACGATATGCTGGACGCGATCCTGGAGCGCCTCGTCGAGCGCGAGGAGCCTTTGGCTTCGATCATATCCGCCGGTTTCCCGGCAGAGGTAGTGACGCGGATCGATCGCCTGCTCAACATCGCCGAATACAAGCGCCGGCAGGCAGCCCCCGGCGTCAAGGTCACGCAAAAGAATTTTGGCAGGGATCGCCGCTATCCCATCACCAACCGCTTTCGAGATTACGGCAAGGCGTTGCCCGAACCCGACCCCACGCTGCTGTCGCGCGCGGGCCGTGCCTCGATGGACGCGTTCGAAGGCTGAAACTACTGCTTCGGCGGAATGAAGGTCGGGCCGACGGTGCGGATCGGCCGGTCGCCGGCGGGGGCTGTGGAATCCGCGGCCGGTGCCGCTGCCGGCGCGGTTGCCGTGGTGCCGGCGGGGGCAGCGCTCTTCTTGGGCGCAGCACCTTTGGTCGGCTGCGGCTGGGCGCGCTGCTGCATTTTCTTCGCGCTCTCTTCGGTGACGATGATGTCGCCCTGCTGCTCGACGGCGGCCTTGTCGTCGACCGATTTCAGCGCATCGGACCAGGTCTGGCCGGCGGCCTTGCAAGCGCAGGACGGGTTGAACTCGTTGCGGAATTTGAACGCATTGGGCAGCGCGGTGTAGGGCTGGCCGGTGGTCGAGACCGCCTGGTTGATGTCTTCGCCGGGATTGCGGTAGGCGAACAGGCTCGCTTCCGTCGCCGGGCACAGCGCCTTGCAGGTCTTCTCGTCGTCAGCGAAGCGCGCCTGCACGGTGGCGAACGAGACCGGGAAATAGGCGCCGTCGCAGGTGCGCACGCAAACCGTTCTGAAGGTTCCGGATTGCGGACCCATATCGACGCCGGGCGTTCCCGGATTGTTGTTGCCAAACAGATTGTCGATGAAATTGCCCGGACCCCGCGCCGCATTGGCGTATTGCGGGCCGCAATTGTTCTGCGCCAGCGCGGTCAGGACCGAGCGGCGCTGGTTCTCGCGGTCGGCGCCGCCGATCCCGCCGGAGCGCAGGCGCTCGAGGCTGGTCGTGATCTGATCGAGATTGCCGCGCATCTGCGAGATCTGGTTGTTGACCGGCCCGCATTGCGCCGACTGGCCGTTGAACAGCGAGAAGAAGCCGGAACTGTCGCAGCCCATCCGCTTGGCCTGCAGCGTGACGCGATCGAGTTCGGCCTGCTGCTTGGTGGCGGCATCCTGGTAGCGGCGAATCTGGTCGTCCTTGGCCGGATCGCCGCTGCCGGCGCCGCGGTCGATGGTCGCCAGTTGCCCCTCGAGCCGGATGCACATCGGGATGGTCTGCGCGCCCGGCTGTTGTGGCGCCTGCTGCTGTTGCGGCGGCGGTGCGGGGGGCGGCGGAGCGCCAGGGTTCATCTGCGCAAACGCGCCCGTGCTCGGCAGCATGAGGCCGATCAACATGGCGCAAGTCAAAATCCAGCGGGAGGAGGAGTTAAGGGTTTCAGGCATATCCGGCCATCGAGAGCGAATCCGCGCGGTTTTGTAAACCGAAAGGCGCGGCCAAAGCGGCAAGGTGCGGCCAAAACCGCTTCCCATGCCAAGGCCGCCTCACATACCTGCTTCTCGGGGCAGCGTCACGTCGTTTCCGGGGCGCCGGTGTGGCAAAGCAGCCACTGCAATCGGTCGCCGGCAGCCGATTCAGCGCTGGCAGGTGATGGCGACGTATTCCCCGCAGCCGTTACCGGTGCATTTCTCGTTCCCGGGAACCGCGCCGGTAATCTCGTCGGGATCGACCCGCCGGTAGGCGGTGGCCTGAGCAAAATCCCGTGACTGGCAATAGGAGCGGGCGGCATGGGCGCCGCATTTCTCGCCCTTGGCGAGGCACTGGTCGACGCCATAGCTGTCGGCCTGATTGGCGATGATGAAGACGCGGCTGTCGGCAAAGGCGGCTGACGCGGCGAGAAGGAATGCGCAGGCAATGATCGCCGACAAGGGTCGCATGGTGCACCGGGGAAAGAGGGGACCGCGCTCTATCAGGTAAACCCAAAGCCTTAATAACGATTAACCATGAGGCCGGCGCGGGGGGGCTGGGCGGTCAAAATTGGTCTCAAAACAGGCGCAAGCAGGCCCTTGACGGCGTCCCCCGGGCTGGGACATGGTGGGAACCATGAATGGTCTCCTCGCCATCTGCAGCATTTGCCGCGAGATTATTAGCTAGCGATTCGCTGGCTGAGGCCGTCTTTTCTCAACATGAGATCACTCGACGCCCGGCCGCAACGGACGGGATATCCATGCAATTGCGCCTCTACGATACGTTGACCAAGGAGAAGCGGCCGTTCACGCCGCTCGATCCCTCGAATGTCCGCATGTATGTCTGCGGACCGACGGTCTACGACTTCGCCCATATCGGCAACGCACGCCCGGTCATCGTGTTCGACGTGCTGTTCCGGCTGCTGCGGCACCTCTACGGCGCCGAGCACGTCACCTATGTCCGCAACATCACCGACGTCGACGACAAGATCAACGCGCGGGCGGTGCGGGATTTTCCGGGCCTGCCGCTGAACGAGGCGATCCGCAAGGTCACGGAAGTGACCGCCAAGCAGTTTTACGCCGACGCCGCGGCTTTGGGCTCACTGCAACCGACGTTCGAACCCCGCGCGACCGATTTCGTGCTGCCGCGCGCCGACGGCAAGACCGACATGGTGACGCTCATCAGGCAATTGATCGCGCGTGGCCATGCTTATGAAGCGGGCGGCGAAGTTCTGTTCGATACCGCGTCGATGCCGGACTATGGTGCGCTTTCAGGCCGCAAGCTGGACGAGCAGCGGCCGGGCGCGCGCGTCGCGGTCGATGCGCACAAGAAAAATCCGGGCGATTTCGTGTTGTGGAAGCAATCGTCCGGCGACGAGCCCGGATGGGAAAGCCCGTGGGGCAGGGGCCGCCCTGGATGGCACATCGAGTGCTCGGCGATGAGTGCGGCGTATCTCGGTGACGTGTTCGATATCCACGGTGGTGGTCTGGACCTGATCTTTCCGCATCACGAGAACGAAATCGCGCAGTCGCGTTGCGCGCATGGCACGCCGGCGATGGCGAACTACTGGATGCACAATGAATTCGTGCAGATCGAAGACACTAAGATGTCGAAGTCGCTCGGCAACTTCGTCACGATCCGGGAGTTGCTGGCCGATTGGCCGGGCGAAGTGCTGCGCCTCAATATGTTGAAGGCGCATTATCGCTCCCCGATGGACTGGACGTTGAAGGGATTGGAAGAAAGCGCCAAGACGCTCGACGACTGGTATTGGGTCGCCGCCGATATCAAGGGCGGGCGGCCCTCCGATGCCGTCATCGCGGCGCTGTCGGACGACCTGAATACACCGCAGATGGTCGCGTCGCTGCACGGTTTGCGGAATAGTGCGGCTTCCGGAAACGATGGGGATCGCGACCGGTTCGCTGCTTCCCTGCGGTTGGTCGGCTTCCTGTCGGAGAGTGCTGCGGACTGGAAGGCGCGCAAGCAGCAGGCGAGCGGCATCGACGCGAAGCAAATCGATGGCCTGATCTCGGATCGCACCGCCGCGCGCGCCCGAAAAGACTTCAAGGAGTCCGACCGCATCCGCGACGAACTCGCCGCAATGGGCGTCGTCATCAAGGATTCCAAGGACGGCACCACCTGGGAGGTCGCGCGATGACCAGGCACGTAAAACCGTTCGGAGTGTGTTGACGCGATGGGACAGGCATTGCCCAAACCTGCGCTACGGCCGTTTCTTGCCGCGGATACACCGCTGCTGGCCGCGATCTTTGTCGCCGCCATCGCGGAGTTGACCGGCGACGACTACAGCGAGGCGCAGCAGGAAGCCTGGGCGGCCGCCGCCGAGGACGAAGAGCAATTCGGCAAGCGGCTCGCCGGCCAGCTCACGCTGATCGCGACGCTGCAGAACTCGCCGGTCGGCTTCGCCTCGCTCAAAGGCCCCGATCATATCGACCTGCTCTATGTTCATCCCGGTGTGGTCGGGCAGGGTATCGCGTCGATGCTGTGCGACGCGCTGGAAAAGCTCGCGGGTGCCCGTGGCGCGAAAAGCCTGACGGTCGATGCCAGCGACAATTCGGCGGAGTTTTTCGCAAAGCGCGGCTATGTCGGCAAGCAGCGCAACACCGTTACCGTCAATGGCGAGTGGCTTGCCAATACCACGATGCAGAAGACGCTGGCCGAAGGTGCTGCGCCGGGAGGCCAATCATGAGCCGCGAACGCCTCTATCTGTTCGACACCACGCTGCGCGACGGCGCGCAAACCAACGGCGTCGATTTCACGCTGCATGACAAGCAGATCATCGCAGCGATGCTCGACGAACTCGGCATCGATTACGTGGAGGGCGGCTATCCCGGCGCCAATCCGACCGACACCGAATTCTTTGCCCAGCGGCCAAAGCTCGACCACGCGCGCTTCACCGCGTTTGGCATGACGCGGCGGCCGGGCCGCTCGGCCTCCAACGATCCCGGGCTGGCGGGACTGCTGGAAGCCAAGGCCGACGCGATCTGCTTTGTCGCAAAAGCCTCGGCCTATCAGGTGCGCGTCGCGCTCGAAACCACCAATGAGGAAAATCTCGCCTCGATCCGCGACAGCGTCGGCGCGGCGAAAGCCGCTGGGCGCGAGGTGATGGTCGATTGCGAGCATTTCTTCGACGGCTACAAGGAGAACGCCGATTTTGCGCTGGCCTGCGCCAGGGCGGCCTATGATTCCGGCGCGCGCTGGGTGGTGCTGTGCGATACCAATGGCGGCACCATGCCGCATGAGATCGAAACCATGGTCGGCGATGTGATCAAGCATATCCCCGGTGGTCATGTCGGTATTCACGCCCATAACGACACCGAGCAGGCGGTGGCCAATTCGCTGGCCGCGGTGCGCGCCGGCGCGCGCCAGATTCAGGGCACGCTGAACGGGCTCGGAGAGCGCTGCGGCAACGCGAATTTGTGTTCGCTGATCCCGACGCTACGGCTGAAAAGCGAATTTTCCGATGCCCTGGAGATCGGCGTCACTACTGAAAAGATGGCGACCTTGATGAAGGTGTCGCGGGCGCTCGACGACATGCTCAATCGCGCGCCCAATCGCCACGCCGCCTATGTCGGCGAAAGCGCGTTCGTCACCAAAGCCGGCATTCATGCCTCGGCCATGATGAAGGATCCGCACAGCTACGAACACGTGCTGCCCGAATTGGTCGGCAATCATCGCAAGGTGCTGGTATCCGATCAGGCCGGCCGCTCCAACGTCATGGCCGAGCTCGATCGGGCCGGCATCGCCTACGAGAAGAGCGATCCGAAACTGGCGCGGCTGGTCGACGAATTGAAGGAGCGCGAGGCCGCCGGCTACGCCTACGAATCCGCCAACGCCTCATTCGATCTCTTGGCGCGGCGCACGCTCGGAAAAGTGCCGGAATATTTCCGGGTCGAGCAGTTCGACGTCAATGTCGAGCAGCGCTACAACGCCAACGGCCAGCGCGTCACGGTGGCGCTGGCGGTGGTGAAGGTCGATGTCGCCGGCGAACATTTGATCTCGGCGGCCGAAGGCAATGGACCCGTCAATGCGCTCGACGTCGCGCTGCGCAAGGACCTCGGCAAATACCAGAAATACATCGAAGGCCTGAAGCTGATCGACTATCGCGTCCGTATCCTCAACGGCGGCACCGAAGCGGTGACGCGGGTGCTGATTGAGAGCGAGGACGAGGCGGGCGAAAGCTGGACCACGATCGGCGTGTCGCCCAACATCATCGACGCCTCGTTCCAGGCGCTGATGGATTCGGTGATCTACAAGCTGGTGAAGTCAGGCGCGCCGGCGTGAGGGATTAACGATCTCAGCCGTCATTGCGAGCGAAGCGAAGCAATCCATGGCGCGGCAAAGAAAGTATGGATTGCTTCGCTTCGCTCGCAATGACGCTGAGAAAGCGGGGGCCTTCCATGATCGACCACATCTCCGTCGGCGTCGCTGACCTCGAACGATCCGCGCGCTTCTATGAGGCAACACTCGCAACGCTCGGGCTGTCGCGCCTCGTAACGCGCCCGGCGACGGTCGGCTTCGGCAAGAACTATCCGGAGTTCTGGATCAATCTGCGCGCCGGCATGGCGCCGGTCGCGCCGGAGAGCGGCACCCACATCTGTCTTCGCGCCAAATCGACCGGCGATGTCGACGCATTCCATGCCGCAGCGCTCAATGCCGGCGGCCGCTCCGATGGTGCGCCTGGGCTGCGCCCGCATGATCGGGTGAAATACTACGCGGCGTTCGTCGTCGATCCCGACGGCAACCGCATCGAGGCGGTGACGTTTCCAGCAGAGTGAGCGCGGCGCAGCCCTACAGTCGTCGCGCCACTTCCGGCGCCAGTTCCTCACTGCCTTTGGGTGCGCGGGCGGCGGCGGCGCGGAGCCGCGGCAGAATATCTTCGACCCGGTCGGCCGTGAGCACGTCGAGCGGCAGCGTCGGACGGATGAACTCGGTTGCGCGCATATGCGCAAGCAGCGAGAGCAGGGGCTCCCAGAAATTATCGATGTTGGCGAGCAACACCGGCTTGGCGTGCCGGCCGAGCTGCTGCCAGGTCATCTGTTCGACCAGTTCCTCCAGCGTGCCGATGCCGCCGGGGAGCGCGATGAAGGCGTCGGAGCGTTCGAACATCAGCCGCTTGCGTTCGTGCATATCGGGCGTGACGATCATCTCTTGGACGCGCGTCAGCGCGTTTTCGCGCGCCCTCAGAAAATCGGGAATGATCCCGGTGACGGCGCCGCCATGGTCGAGGACGGATTTGGCGACCGCGCCCATCAGGCCGATCGAGCCGCCGCCATAGACGAGGCGGATATCGTTTTCGGCGAAGACCTTGCCCAGGGCGGTGGCGGCTTCGACAAAGCGGGGGTTGGTGCCGGGGCCGGAGCCGCAATAGACACAGACGGTTTTGATCTGATTCATGCGGTTATGTGGCACTGCAACGTAAAATGCGTCAAGTCCGGTGTATCCCCTGCCAAGGCCAAATCGGCCCGCAAATGCCTGCAGAATGCGAAAGAATTGCTCCCCGAGGCTGTACCCGGCGTTTAAACGCTCTATATGACGGGTAGAATGCAGATCCTTGGAAATCACGTAACAGCGAACCGGCGCGCCGGCCTGCCTGAGGCGCCCCGGTAATGGCCCACACCGATTCGCACCCGCGCGGCGACGACGCACCATCCCCTGCCGGCACGTCCCCTGAAAAGGCGACCCTGATCGGGACGCTGGTGCATCTGTGGCCCTATATCTGGCCGGGCGATCGCGTCGATCTGAAGATGCGCGTGGTCTGGTCGATGGTGCTGCTGCTGATCGCCAAACTGGCGACGCTGTCGGTGCCCTTCACCTTCAAATGGGCGATCGACGCGCTCAACGGCACGCCCAGCGCGCCGGTGCAGCCGTCGAACTGGACGATGTGGCTGATCGCCTCGCCGCTGCTGATGACCGCGAGCTACGGCGCGGTGCGGGTCCTGATGGCGGTGCTGACACAATGGCGCGACGGCATCTTTGCCCGCGTCGCCATGCATGCGGTGCGCAAGCTCGCCTACATCACCTTCGTCCACATGCATGAGCTGTCGCTGCGCTTCCATCTGGAGCGCAAGACGGGCGGGCTGACGCGCGTGCTGGAACGCGGCCGCACCGGCATCGAAGTGATCGTACGGATGGTGATCCTGCAGTTGATCCCGACCATCGTCGAGGTGTCGCTGCTGATGGCGGTGCTGCTCTGGCAGTTCGACTGGCGCTACGTGCTCGTCACCGCGATCACGGTCGTGGTCTACATGTACTACACCTATATCGCGACCGAATGGCGGATCGAGATCCGCCGCAAGATGAACGATTCCGACACCGAGGCGAACACCAAGGCGATCGAACTCGCTGCTGAACTACGAGACGGTGAAATATTTCAGCGCCGAGCAGCGCGAGGCCGAACGCTACGATCGCTCGATGGAGCGCTACGAGCACAACAGCGTCAAGACCTATACTTCGCTGGCGGTCCTCAATACCGGGCAGGCGATCATCTTCACGGCCGGTCTGACTTCGATCATGCTGATGTGCGCGCTCGGCGTGCGTAACGGCAACAAGACGGTCGGCGATTTCGTCCTGGTCAATGCCATGATGATCCAGTTGTACCAGCCGCTGAATTTCATGGGTATGGTCTATCGCGAAATCAAGCAGGCGGTGATCGACATCGAGAAGATGTTCAACGTGCTCTCGCGCAATCCCGAGATCAGGGATGTTCCCGGTGCTGTGCCATTGGTCGTAAGTTCGGGCAATGTGCGGTTCGACGACGTCAGGTTTGCCTACGATCCCGAGCGTCCGATCCTGAAAGGCCTCAGCTTCGAGGTGCCGGCCGGCAAGACGGTCGCGATCGTCGGTCCGTCCGGCGCCGGTAAATCGACGATTTCCCGGCTGCTGTTCCGGCTCTATGACGTCTCCAGCGGCAAGATCCTGATCGACGGCCAGGATATCCGAAACGTCACGCAGGCCTCGTTGCGCGCCTCGATCGGCATGGTGCCGCAGGATACCGTGCTGTTCAACGACACCATCCGCTACAATATCCGCTACGGCCGTTGGGGCGCCAGCGATGCCGAAGTGGAAGCGGCGGCGCAGCTGGCGCAGATCGACACTTTCATCAAGATGTCGCCAAGAGGGTACGAAACCCAGGTCGGCGAACGCGGGCTGAAATTGTCCGGCGGCGAGAAGCAGCGGGTAGCGATCGCGCGCACCGTGCTCAAGGCGCCGCCGATCCTGGTGCTCGATGAGGCGACCTCGGCGCTCGACAGCCACACCGAGCACGAAATCCAGGAATCGCTCGAGCGGGTCTCGCGCAATCGCACCTCGCTGGTGATCGCGCACCGGCTCTCGACCATCGTCGGCGCCGACGAAATCATCGTGCTGGATCAGGGCCGGATCGCCGAGCGCGGAACCCATGCCCGGCTTTTGGCTTCCGGCGGACTTTATGCCAGTATGTGGAACAGGCAGCGCGAGGCCGAGGAGGCGCGGGAAAAACTCGCGCAGATCGACGACGAGCACGAGGCGCCGAACCGCGCGCCGCCGCCGGTTGATGACCCCTTGGCGACCGCCGCAGAATAACCGAACAAAGCTCCATCTCCCGCCATGGGAGTGGGAAAGATGACAGCGAGCCCCCATGTCCATCGGCAATTCCATCCGCGCGCAAATCCCCCCGATCCATCCCGAGGGCTATCCCTTCATCGGCGGCTTTGCTCTCGCAAGTCTGGTCCTGTTCTGGATATGGACGCCGCTGGGCTGGATCGGGACGCTGTTGACGGTCTGGTGCGCGCTGTTCTTCCGCGATCCGGTGCGGGTGACGCCGGTGCGCGAGGGCATCGTGGTGTCGCCGGCCGACGGGCGGGTCTCGATGATCGCGCAGGTGTTGCCGCCGGCAGAACTTGGTCTCGGCGACAAGCCGCTGACGCGGATTTCGGTGTTCATGAGCGTGTTCAATTGCCACGTGAACCGCAGCCCGGTGGCGGGACGGATCGACCGGATCGCGTACCGGCCGGGCACCTTCATCAATGCCGAGCTCGACAAGGCCAGCGAAGACAATGAGCGCAACTCGCTGGTGATCTCGACCGCAAACGGGCGCATCGGGGTGGTCCAGATCGCGGGTCTCGTGGCGCGCCGGATTGTCTCGTTCGTGCGCGAGGGGCAGTCGATCGGCGCCGGCGAGCGGTTCGGGCTGATCCGGTTTGGGTCGCGCCTTGACGTTTATTTGCCCGAAGGCACCAAATCGCTGGTTTCCGAGGGCCAGACCGCGGTCGCCGGCGAGACCATTTTGGCCGATTTCCGGTCCGCCGACGCCGCGCGGACCTACCGGGCCGATTAACCATTTAGCGCGGGGAATCAGCTGGTTCCCGGCCGTGATGGCGGAGGGGCTTGGCGCCTGCTATATACTAGCGAGCCATGTTGCCATCAGACCCCCAATCTCCGGAACTACGCCGCCGCCGGTTTCGTCCGATTCCGGTGCGGATGCTGGTGCCGAACTTCATCACGCTGCTGGCGATCTGCGCCGGGCTGACGGCGATCCGGCTGTCGACCGAAGGTCGGATGGAACTCGCGGTGGCTGCTATCGCATTCGCAGCCGTGCTCGATTTTCTGGATGGCCGCGTCGCGCGCATGATCAAAGGCCAGTCGAAATTCGGTGCCGAACTCGACAGCCTCGCGGACTTCGTCAATTTCGGCGTCGCACCCGGCCTGATCCTGTATTTCTGGCAGTTGCATGAACTCAACAATGGCGGCTGGATCGCGGCGATGGTGTTTGCGATCTCCGGCGGCTTGAGGCTTGCCCGTTTCAACGCCTCGATCGACGATCCGAACAAGCCGGCCTTCGCGGCGAATTTCTTCACTGGCGTACCGGCGCCGGCGGGCGCGATCACGGTGCTGCTGCCGATCTACCTGGCATTTTTGGGTACGCCGAAGCCGCCTGCCACGTTGACAGCGCTCTATACGCTTTTGATCGGATTCCTGATGGTGTCGCGGCTGCCGGTATTTTCCGGCAAGACAGTGCGCTTGCGGGTGCCGCCGGAAATGGTGCTGCCGGTTTTCGTCTCGGTGGTGTTCTTCATAGCGCTGTTGGTCGGCTATCCCTGGCTCATCCTGTCGTTCGGCTCGGTGCTGTATCTCCTGAGCCTGCCGCTGGGATGGAAGAATTATCGCGACCATGAGCGGGCCGCGGCCGCGCAGGCTGCTGCTCCGACGAATGATGCCGTACCGCCGGGTCCTGCGCCGGCCGCTTTCGCGCCGGCCGCGACCGATGCCGAACAGGAACGGCCGGGCCGGCTGAACTGAGCCGCTTGCACGGGTTCAATCCCGAGTATCTGCCCAAGTATCTGCCGAAGTATCTGCCCAATATCCGCCAAGATATCTGCCATGAGCGATCGCCGAGTTGGGTTCGACCCCAATCTCGGCTATAGGGCTTGATGAACCACGGCTTTCGAAATGGCCGGTGCAACATCAGGAGAAACGCCGTGAACAAACACGCTACCGCCCCGCTGCCTGCGTCCGTTCTCGAAGCCCTGGCGCGCTACGACACGCCGACGATCTGCAATGCGATGGAAATCGTGGCGCCCGAGCGCCGCCTGATCGGCTATACCACCAAGCCGCTGGTATGCCCGTTTCCCGATTTGCCGCCGATGGTCGGCTATGCCCGCACCGTGACGATCCGTTCGGTGCTGAAGTCCGGCCTTCCGGCCGATGAGCAGGCCAGGCGCCGCATCGAATATTACGAATATGTCGGCACCGGCTTCGGCCCGCGCATCACCGTGATCCAGGATATCGACGGCGCCGATGTCGGCTACGGCGCCTTCTGGGGCGAGGTGCAGAGCAACGTGCACAAGGCGCTCGGCTGCCTCGGCGTCATCACCGACGGCTCCATTCGTGACATCCCGCAATGGGCGCCGGGTTTTCAGGCGCTGGCCGGATCGATCGGTCCGTCGCATGCCTGGGTCCATGCCGAGAACTTTGGCGGCGAAGTGCGCGTCGCCGGAATGACGGTGCGCTCCGACGATCTTATCCATGCCGACCAGCACGGCGCGATCGTGATCCCGGTCGACATCGCCGCGAAAATCCCTGATGCCGCGGAACTCTGCGGTCGCCGCGAGACGCCGATCCTTGAGATCGCGCGCAGTAAGGATTTCTCGCTGGAAAAGCTGAAGGCGGCGCTGAAGAAGTCGGCCGAGATTCACTGACACCTCCCATGAAGATGGACGGCAAGACGGTATTGATCACGGGCTCGACCGGTGGTGTCGGTCGATACGTCGCGACCAAATTGGCCGTCGCCGGCGCGAAGGTGCTGACCCACGGCCGCGACACGGCGCGAGCCAAAAAGCTGGCTGATGAGATCAAGCAGGCCGCGGGCCGTGAGCCGGCCTTCTATCAGGCCGATCTGTCATCGCTTGCCGAGGCGCGGAAGCTGGCGGATGCGGTGCTGGCCGATCACAAGCGGCTCGACGTGTTCGTGAGCAATGCCGGGATCGGATCGCAGAACGAGGGGCCTGCTCGACAGACCAGCAGGGATGGATACGAACTGCGCTTTGCGGTGAATTATCTCGCGGGCTTTCTGCTCGCGCGTCGCTTGGTGCCGCTGTTGAAGGCGAGCGCGCCGTCGCGCATCGTCAATGTCGCCTCGCTCGGCCAGCATCCGATCGATTTCGACGATGTGATGATCACCAAAAACTACAGCGGCAGCCGCGCCTACGCGCAGAGCAAGCTGTCGCAGATCATGTTCACGATCGATCTCGCTGAGGAACTGAAGGGTTCAGGCGTGACGGTCAATTCGCTGCATCCGGCGACCTACATGAACACCACGATGGTGCGGGCGGGCGGCATCACGCCGATGTCGACGGTCGAGCAGGGCGGCGATGCGATCCTGCACCTCGTGACCGGCGACGACGTGGCCAGCAAGAGCGGCCTCTTCTTCAACGGCATGAACGAGATGAAAGCCAATCCGCAGGCCTATGACGCGGCGGCGCGGAAGCGTCTGCAGGCGCTCAGCCTCGAATTGACGGGCCTTGCGGCGGTCTGACGCAATCGGGCGATTTTTCAAGTGCGCCGTGGCCAAGACCGCATCGGCAGTGTATCGGAACGGACCATCTGACCTGTCGACCAACACCGGAAGCGCCGCTTGACCCAGTCTCCGACCACAAAACCCTTTATCGAGGTGCTGTCCGGCCGCCGCCAGCCGGTTCCGCCGTTGTGGATGATGCGGCAGGCCGGGCGCTATCTGCCGGAATACCGCGAAGTCCGCGCCAGGGCCGGCGGCCTTCTCGATCTGTGCTTCACGCCCGAATTCGCCGTCGAGGTGACGCTGCAACCGATCCGCCGCTTTGCCTTCGACGCCGCGATCATTTTTTCGGATATCTTGGTCATTCCCTACGCGCTCGGACGCGATGTCCGATTCGAGGTTGGCGAGGGCCCGCGGCTTGATCCCTTGGATACGGCCGACAAGGTAGGGACGCTGGCATCGACGGCCGACTTCACCAAGCTTGAACCGGTGTATGAGGCTTTGCGCCGCGTGCGCCGCGAGCTCGATCCAAAAATCGCGTTGATCGGATTTTGTGGTGCGCCATGGACGGTGGCGACCTACATGGTGGCGGGCCAAGGCACGCCGGACCAGGCGCCGGCGCGGATGATGGCCTATCGCCATCCCGAAGCGTTCGCAAAGATCATCGATGCGATCGTCGAGAACTCGATCGAGTATCTGCTGGGACAGCTCAACGCCGGCGCCGACGTGCTGCAGATTTTCGACACCTGGGCCGGCGTGCTGCCGCCGCGCGAATTCCAGCGGTGGTCGGTCGAGCCGACTAAACGGATTGTTGCGGGCGTGCGCAAAAAAGTGCCCGATGCAAAGATCATCGGCTTTCCGCGCGGCGCCGGCGCGTTGCTGCCGTCCTATGTCGAGGCCACTCAGGTCGATGCGGTCAGTATCGACTGGGCCGCGGAGCCAACGCTGATCCGCAACAACGTACAAAACCGCGTCGCGGTGCAGGGAAATCTCGACCCGCTGGTCCTGATCGCCGGCGGCGACGCGCTCGATCGAGCGGTCGATGACGTGCTGTCGAACTATGCGGCGGGCCGGCTGATCTTCAATCTCGGCCACGGCATTCAGCCGGAAACCCCGATCGCGCATGTCGAGCAGATGGTGAAGCGGGTCCGGGCGTATAAGGGCTGATCCGCTGTCCTACGCTTCAGGCCGCGTGCGGGCGATGATATCGGCTGCACCCTTGTGCAGCAGTTCGAGCCCAACCGCGCGGCCGAGTTCGCGCGGCCGGTTGGCGGGACCGGTGCGCGTGACCTCGATGAATTTTCCGTCGCGGGCTTCGTCCAATACCGAGGCGGTGAGCGTCATTTCCGTTCCTTCGATGGTGGAATAGCCCGCGATCGGCGAATTGCAGTGGCCATTGAGCACCCACAACACCTCGCGCTCGGCGTCGCAGCTCAGATGCGCGGCGGGATCGTCGATCAGCGCGAGATAGCGCCGCGTCTGCCAATCATCGATCGCGCACTCCACGGCGACGATGCCCTGTCCGACCGCGGGCAGCATTTCCCTGGGCGATAGTTCGCAGGCGATACGGTCCGCGAGACCGACGCGCTCAAGGCCGGCCCGCGCCATGATCAGCGCGTCGGCCGGTCCGACCTCGCCGCCACCGGGCAGGCGCTGCATTTCCTTAGCATCGAGCTTGCGGACGCGGGTATCGGCCGCGCCGCGAAAATGGATCACCTCGATCTCCGGAAACAGCCGCCGCGCATAGGCCGCGCGCCGCACCGCATTGGTCCCGATCTTGAAACCCATGCCGCGCGAGCGCCTGATATCCTCGATCGAAACGCCGGGCCGCAACACCAGCGCGTCGGTCGGTGGATCGCGCGCCAAGGTCGCACCGATCACCAGCCCCGGCGTATCCTCATTGCCTGGCATGTCTTTCAGCGAATGCATGGCGGCGTGGAGCCGGCCCGATACCACGGCGGCGCGGATTTCAGCGACGAACGCGCCGCCCTTGCCGCCATGGACCAGGAGCTTGCTGGTCTGGTCGGTATCGCCCGTGGTCTCGAACTTGACGATCTCGACGTTCAGTTCGGGGGCTGCGATCGACAGGCGCCGCGCGATATCCTCGGTCTGGGCCAGCGCCATCGTGCTCTTGCGCGTGCCTATCCGCATTGTAACTGCCACCACCGACGCTCCATTCGGCAACCGCGTGAGGAGGGATCGCGGCGCGCGCGCAGATTAAGACCAGCCAGCGCCGGAATGCAAACGGCGCATTACCGGCGCTTGCCGCGTGCGGTGGTGCGGGTCAGCCTGATCCGGCCATGGGTCCGCGGCAAAAATTCCGCGCCGCGCGCGCTCAGAAAATCCAGCATCGCGCGGGCCGGCGGCAGCAGGACCTTGTCCTTGCGGGAAAGCGCGAACCATTGCCGGACGATTGGAAGGCCGTCGACGTCGAGCGTCACCAGCCGCCGCTCGTCGAGCTCGGTAGCCACCGTGTGCGCCGAGATGAATGCAATACCAAGGCCTGCGATCACGGCCTGCTTGATGGTCTCGTTGCTGCTCATGACGAGGCCGATCTTGGGACGAATGCCCGATGTTTCGAACAATTGCTCCATCAGGCCGCGTGTTCCGGATCCTGGCTCGCGCGTCAAAAACGTTTCGCCGGCGAGTTCGCCCGGCGCGATGCGGGGCTTTCGCGCCAGCCGATGCGCCGTGGGCGCGATGATGACATGGGGGTGATCACCGATCAGGTGAACGTCCATATCGATGTCGGCCGGAGGGCGGCCCATGATGACGAAGTCGAGATCATAGCCGTGCAGGGCGGTGCCGATCTCCTGCCGGTTTCCGATCGAAAGCGTGACGTCGATGTTGGGATGCAGTTTTGAAAAGCCGGAGATCATGAACGGCACAAAATATTTTGCGGTCGAGACGGCGCCGATCGAAATGCGGCCCGCGGTTTTTCCCGCCATCATCTCCAGCGTGGTTTCGCAATCGGCGATCGCAGCCTCGATCCGCTCGGAGAGCGCAAGCACCTCGCGTCCTGCATCGGTCAACAGCATGCCGTCAGGGGTGCGCTGGATCAGGGGCAAGCCCGCGAGCGCCTGCAGATTGCGGATCTGAAGGGTGACGGCCGGCTGCGTCAGATGCAGCTGCTTGGCCGCCGCTGTCACCGAGCGATCGCGATGGACGGCGGCCAGCGCGCGGAGCTGGCGAATGGTCAATTCCCTGGGAAATCGGCTGGCCATCGGCATCCCCCGTCATAAGGAAAACTTTGCTCAAACCAAAGATAAGAAAATTTCACTAATTTTGCAAACTGGAGTGTTGTTGCAGGGTGCGCTGCCGACCGGCATCGCGCTTCGCAAATGCCCCACAGAGGGCGGTGACAGGGAACGGCCATGGATCAGCGCGTGACCTTGCGTTCGCATCTCGACCGCGCGGTGCAGGACGCATCGAACGGGCCGGCGGTCGCCACCGTGATCGAGGCGATTGCCGCTGCTTCGATCACCCTCGCCATCCTGATCGCCGACGGGCCGCTGGCCGGCATCACCGGACGGCACAGCGGCGTCAATCCCGACGGCGATCTGCAGAAGGATATCGATGTCGCCGCCGACGAGATGATGCGCAGCGCGCTGCGCACCGCGCCGGTCGCCGCCGTCCTGTCCGAGGAGTCGGAACTGCCCGAAGTGTTTGATGCCGAGGCGCCGCTGTGCGTCGCGATCGATCCGCTCGATGGATCAGCCAATCTCGAAAACAACATCTCGATCGGAACGATCTTCTCGATCCGACCGCGCGGCAACGACGTGCTCTCCACCTTCTTCGAACCCGGCACGGCGCAATGCGCCGCGGGGTTCGTGGTGTACGGCCCTCAAACCATCCTGGTGCTGGCGCTGAACCTGAGCGTCGATATCCTGATTCTCGACCGGCTGGCCCGCGAGTTCCTGCTGATCGCGCAGGGCGTGAAGATTGCGCCCAACACGCCTGAATTCGCCATCAACGCCTCGAACCACCGGCACTGGCACGGACCGGTCCGCGCCTATATCGAGGAATGCCTCGCCGGCAGCAACGGCGGCGGCGCGGATTTCAACATGCGCTGGATCGGCTCGCTGGTGGCCGAGTCGCTCCGCATCCTGGTTCGCGGCGGCGTGTTCCTTTATCCCGCCGACGCGCGTCCCGGCTATCGCGAAGGGCGATTGCGGTTGCTGTACGAAGCCCATCCGATGGCGCTGGTCATGGAGTGGGCGGGCGGCGCTGCGACCACCGGCCGCCGCCGCATCCTGGAACTGGCGGCGAAGACGCCGCATCAGCGCGTGCCGCTGATCATGGGCTCGGTGCGCGGCGTTCGCGACGTCTCGATCATTCATGAGGGCATTGAACCGATGTTTGACCATAGCGACGCGCCGCTGTTTGCGCGGCGCGGCCTGTTTCGCTGAAGCCGGATCCATCAGATGTCGCGCAGCTATCCCATCATATCGATCACGGGTTCATCGGGCGCCGGCACGACGTCGGTGAAGAAGACCTTTGAGAACATTTTTCGCCGCGAAAAAGTCGCCGCCGCCTATATCGAGGGCGACGCGTTCCATCGCTACAACCGCTTCGAGATGCGCACCAAAATGGCGGAGCAGGCCGAGTGCGGCAACAAGCATTTCAGCCATTTCAGCCCGGAAACCAATCTATTCGAGGAACTGGAGAAAGTGTTTCGCGACTATGGCGAGTCCGGCACCGGCACGACGCGTCATTACGTCCACGACGACGAGGAAGCCAAGCGCTATGGCGCCGAACCCGGTACCTTCACCGAATGGGGCTCCTTGCCGGAAAAGTCGGATCTGCTGTTCTATGAAGGGCTGCATGGTGCCGTGGTGACCGAGAAGGTCAATATCGCGCAGCATGCCGATCTCAAGATCGGCGTCGTGCCGGTGATCAATCTGGAGTGGATCCAGAAGCTGCACCGTGACCGCAGCGACCGTGGCTACACCCAGGAGGCCGTGACCGACACCATCCTGCGGCGGATGCCGGATTACGTGAACTACATCTGCCCGCAATTCGCCGAGACCGACATCAACTTCCAGCGCGTGCCGACGGTCGATACGTCGAATCCGTTCATCGCGCGCTGGATACCGACGCCCGACGAATCGATGGTGGTGATCCGGCTGAAAAATCCGCGCGGGATCGATTTTCCGTATCTGCTGTCGATGATCCCCAACAGCTTCATGTCGCGCGCCAACTCGATCGTGATTCACGGGTCGAAGCTCGACCTGGCGATGCAGCTCATCCTCACCCCGCTGATCCTGCAACTGATGGAACGAAAGAGGCGCACGGTATGACCGCTCCAGCTCTGTCCTGCATAGAAAGCCGCCCGGATGCAACGCATGCGGAAATGGCCAACGCGATCCGCTTCCTGGCGATCGACGCCGTTGAAAAGGCCAAGTCAGGCCATCCGGGCATGCCGATGGGCATGGCTGACGTTGCCACCGTGCTGTTTTCGCGCTTCCTCAAATTCGATCCCGCCGATCCGGCGTGGCCGGACCGCGACCGCTTTGTGCTCTCGGCCGGTCACGGCTCGATGCTGCTATACGCGCTGTTGCACCTGACAGGCTACGAGGGTGTCACGTCGGATGAGCTGCGGGCCTTCCGGCAGTGGGGATCGAAGACCCCGGGTCATCCGGAATACGGGCACACACCGGGCGTCGAAACCACCACGGGGCCGCTGGGGCAGGGCATCGCCACCGCGGTCGGCATGGCGCTGGCCGAACGGCTGATGAATGCACGGTTCGGCGACGATTTCGTCGACCACTACACCTACGTGATCGCCGGCGACGGCTGTCTGATGGAGGGCCTCAGCCATGAGGCGATCTCGCTCGCCGGGCATCTCGGGCTCGGCCGGCTGATCGTATTGTTCGACGACAATCAGATATCGATCGACGGCGCGACCTCGCTGTCCTGTTCGGACGACCAGCTTGCACGCTTCAAGGCCTCGGGCTGGTCGGCCGGCCGCGTCGACGGCCACGATCCCGAGGCGATCGCGGCCGCCATCGAACGCGCCAGCAACAATGACCGGCCGTCGCTGATTGCCTGCCGCACGGTGATCGGCTTCGGTGCGCCGAACCGCCAGGGTACCGAAAAAGCCCATGGCGCGCCGCTCGGCGCCGAGGAGATCGCCAAAACACGCGCCGCGCTGGATTGGCCGCACGCGCCATTCGAGCTTCCCGAAGCCGTGCTCGAGCAGTGGCGCGAGATCGGTGCGCGCGGACACGACACGCGCCGCAACTGGATCGAGCGGACCAGGCGCCTCAACGCCAGCGCTCGCTCGCCGTTTCATGATGCGCTCAATCGCAATCTGCCGTGCGGCTATACAAAGGCGATGGCGCAGATCCGCGATCGCTTCACGGCCGAGCGGCCCAATATCGCGAGCCGGCAGGCGTCGCAGCTGGTGATCGACACCATTGCCGAAGCGCTGCCGAATTTTCTCGGTGGCTCCGCCGATTTGACCCACTCCAATTTGACGCGGGCCAGGACCCACCAGCCGGTGCGGCCCGGCCAGTTCGAGGGAAGCTACATTCACTATGGCATCCGTGAGCACGCCATGGCGGCGGCGATGAACGGCATCGCGCTGCATGGCGGGTTCATCCCCTATGGCGGCACGTTCCTGACCTTCGCCGACTACAGCCGCCCCGCGATCCGGCTGGCGGCGTTGATGGGGGTGCGCGTCATCCATGTGATGACGCACGATTCGATCGGATTGGGCGAAGACGGTCCGACCCATCAGCCGGTCGAGCATCTGGCATCGCTGCGGGCGATTCCCAATCTGCTGGTGTTTCGTCCCGCGGACGCGGTCGAGACCGCGGAGGCCTGGGATTGCGCGTTGCGCTCGCAGACGAGTCCGTCGGTGCTGTGCCTGTCGCGGCAGGCGTTAGCGACCTTCCGCGAAGCGGGCAGCGAGCCAAATCTGGTCGCGTTCGGCGCTTACGTCGTGGTTGAACCGGAGGACGGCCGCGATGTTACCTTGATCGCCACCGGCTCCGAAGTTTCAATCGCGTTGCACGCAGCGGAGCTGCTGGCGAGTGTCAGCGTCCGTGCCGCCGTGGTGTCGGCGCCGTGCTTCGACCTGTTTCGCCAGCAATCCCGTGAATACCGCACCCCGGTTCTCGGACGCGTTCCGAGGATCGGTGTCGAAGCCGCGGTCGAGGGCGACTGGGCGCGCTGGCTCGGTGAGGACGGCGAATTCGTCGGCATGACCGGCTTCGGCGCCTCCGCTCCGGCGGAAACGCTCTATCGCGAATTCGGCATCACCGCGGACGGAGTCGCGAAAGCGGCGCTGCGTTGCATCGCGCGGGTGAGGATGGCGGCGACCTGTTCATGACACCAAGAGGGAATTGAGAGGAACTCCAATGGCGCGAATTACGCTGAGGCAATTGTTGGATCACGCGGCCGAGCACGGCTACGGCGTGCCTGCCTTCAATATCAACAATATGGAGCAGGGGCTCGCGATCATGGAGGCGGCCGCGGCGGTCGATGCGCCCGTCATCATCCAGGCCTCGCGCGGCGCGCGCTCCTACGCCAACGACATCATGCTGTCGGGGATGATCGACGCGCTGGAACAGATGCATCCGCAGATCCCGCTCTGCCTGCATCAGGATCACGGCAACGAGGAATCGACCTGCGCGACCGCGATCAAGCACGGCTTCACCTCCGTGATGATGGACGGTTCGCTGAAGGCGGACGCAAAAACCGCGGCGGATTATGACTACAATGTCGATATCACCCGGCGCGTGGTCGAAATGGCGCACTGGATCGGCGCCTCGGTGGAAGGCGAACTGGGTGTGCTCGGCTCGCTTGAACATGGCGGCGGCGAGCAGGAAGACGGCCACGGCGTCGAAGGCAAGGTCAGCCACGATCAATTGCTGACGGATCCGGACCAGGCGGTCGATTTCATTCGCGCCACCAAGGTCGACGCGCTGGCGATTGCAATGGGCACCTCGCACGGCGCCTACAAATTCTCGCGTAAGCCGGACGGCGACATCCTGGCGATGCTGGTGGTCGAGGAAATCCATCGCCGGCTGCCCAACACGCATCTGGTGATGCACGGCTCGTCCTCCGTGCCGCAACCGCTGCAGGATATCTTCAACGAGTTCGGCGGCGAGATGCCGCAGACCTGGGGCGTGCCGGTCGAGGAAATCGCCCGCGGCATCCGGCACGGCGTCCGCAAGGTCAATATCGACACCGACTGCCGGCTGGCGATGACAGCGGAGTTCCGCAAGGTCGCAACCCAAAGCAGAAACGAATTCGATCCGCGCAAATTCCTCAAACCGGCGATGGATGCGATGCGCGACCTCTGCCGCGAGCGTTTTGAACAATTCGGCACCGCCGGTCACGCCGCAGGGATCAAGGTGATCCCGCTGTCGGAGATGGCCCGGCGCTATCGCTCAGGATCGCTCGACCCACGGATTGGCGGCATGGTCGAGGCGGCCGAGTGACCGATGCCTTTCGATCCGCCATCGTCCCAGTACCTTGAAGGAGAACAGCCATGAATGACCTATCGATGACCGTCCGCGGCAAGGATCGCTACAAGTCCGGCGTGATGGAATACAAGAAGATGGGTTACTGGGAGCCTGACTACGAACCCAAGGACACCGACATCATCGCGCTGTTCCGGGTGACGCCGCAGGACGGCGTTGATCCGATCGAAGCTTCGGCGGCGGTGGCCGGCGAATCCTCCACCGCGACGTGGACGGTGGTGTGGACCGACCGGCTGACGGCGGCGGAAAAATACCGCGCCAAATGCTACCGCGTCGATCCCGTGCCGAATTCGCCGGGGCAGTATTTTGCCTACATCGCCTACGATCTCGACCTGTTCGAGAACGGATCGATCGCCAACCTCTCGGCCTCCATCATCGGCAATGTGTTCGGCTTCAAGCCTTTGAAGGCGTTGCGGCTCGAGGACATGCGGCTGCCGGTCGCCTATGTGAAGACGTTCCAGGGCCCGGCCACCGGCATCGTGGTCGAACGCGAGCGCATGGACAAGTTCGGCCGTCCGCTGCTCGGCGCCACCGTGAAACCAAAACTCGGTCTGTCCGGCCGCAACTACGGCCGGGTAGTCTACGAGGCGTTGAAAGGCGGGCTCGATTTCACCAAGGACGACGAGAACATCAACTCGCAGCCGTTCATGCATTGGCGCGAGCGGTTCCTCTATTGCATGGAGGCGGTCAACAAGGCGCAGGCCGCATCCGGCGAGATCAAGGGCACCTATCTCAACGTCACTGCCGGCACGATGGAGGACATGTACGAGCGCGCCGAATTCGCCAAGCAACTCGGCTCGGTCATCATCATGATCGATCTCGTGATCGGCTACACTGCGATCCAGTCGATGGCGAAATGGGCGCGGCGCAACGACATGATCCTGCATCTGCACCGGGCAGGGCACTCCACCTATACGCGGCAGCGCAATCACGGCGTCTCCTTCCGCGTCATTGCGAAATGGATGCGGCTTGCCGGCGTCGACCACATCCACGCCGGCACGGTGGTCGGCAAGCTGGAGGGCGATCCCGCAACCACGCGCGGTTATTACGACATCTGCCGCGAGGACTTCAATCCGGCACGACTCGAACACGGCGTGTTCTTCGACCAGAACTGGGCGAGCCTCAACAAGATGATGCCGGTGGCGTCCGGCGGCATTCACGCCGGCCAGATGCACCAATTGCTCGATCATCTCGGCGAGGACGTGATTCTGCAGTTCGGCGGCGGCACCATCGGCCACCCGATGGGCATCCAGGCGGGCGCGACCGCCAACCGCGTCGCGCTGGAAGCGATGATCCTCGCGCGCAACGAGGGCCGCGACTATCTGCACGAGGGGTCGGAAATTCTCGCCAGGGCGGCGGCGACCTGCACGCCGCTCAAGGCCGCGCTCGAGGTCTGGAAGGACGTCACCTTCAATTACGAATCGACCGACATGCCGGACTATGCCCCCACCGCCAGCGTCTCGATGTAAGGAGAAAATATCATGCGAATAACGCAAGGCGCTTTCTCGTTCCTGCCCGATCTCACCGACGAGCAGATTTCCCGCCAGGTGCAGTATTGCCTCGGCAAGGGCTGGGCGGTGAACATCGAGTTCACCGACGACCCGCATCCCCGCAACAATTTCTGGGAGATGTGGGGATTGCCGATGTTCGATCTCCGCGACGCTGCCGGCGTGATGATGGAGCTCAATGAATGCCGCAAGGTCTATGGTAACAGCTACATCCGGATGTCGGCGTTCGATTCCAGCCATGGCTGGGAATCGCTGCGGCTGTCCTTCATCGTCAACCGGCCAAAGGACGAGCCCGGCTTCCGGCTGGAGCGGCACGAGGTCGATGGCCGCAACATCCGCTACACCACGACATCCTACGCCGCCGATCATCCAGAGGGTCAGCGCTACCGCTAATTCCTCGATCCGGCCGGCGGCGGCGATTTGCCCCCCATCGTTGCCGTAGCCGGATGCACTGCTCCGTCGCTGTGAAAGCGGCGGCGGAGTTTTTTATTTCCGGGAATGAGCGCGCGTGGCGCGCGCCAAGGGTTTTGCAGATGGATCTGGATGTTGTGGCAATGACAGACAAGGTCAACCTCCGTGAGGAGCTCGAGGCCGTCGGCATCGAGGAGATCCTCACCCAGCTCGATCGCGAACTGATCGGACTGAAGCCGGTCAAGACCCGGATTCGAGAAATCGCCTCGCTGCTGCTGATCGAACGCATCCGCAAGCGAATGGGGCTGACGTCGGAAGTTCCGACACTGCATATGTCGTTCACCGGAAATCCCGGCACCGGAAAGACCACCGTGGCGCTGCGGATCGCCAGCATCCTGCACCGGCTCGGTTTCGTGCGCCGCGGCCAGGTGGTGTCGGTCACGCGCGACGAACTGGTCGGGCAATATATCGGCCACACCGCGCCCAAGACCAAGGAGATATTGAAGAAGGCGATGGGCGGCGTGCTGTTCATCGACGAGGCCTATTACCTGCACCGGCCGGACAACGAGCGCGACTACGGCCAGGAGGCGATCGAGATCCTGCTGCAGGTGATGGAATCGCAGCGCGAGGACCTGGTGGTGATCCTGGCCGGCTACGGCGACCGCATGGACAAGTTCTTCGGCAGCAATCCCGGTTTCCGCTCGCGCATCGCCCATCACATCGACTTTCCCGATTATGCCGACGATGAATTGCTCGCGATCGCCGATCTGATGCTTGGAGATATGAACTACAGGTTCAGCCTTGGGGCGAGGGAAGCGTTCGTGCGTTACATCACGCTGCGCAAGGCCCAGCCGCTGTTTTCCAATGCACGGTCGATCCGCAACGCGCTCGACCGCATGCGGCTGCGCCAGGCCAGCCGGCTCGTCGCCGATCTCGACCGCGTGCTGAGCGCCGAGGACATCATGTCGCTCGAGGCCTCGGATGTCCTGGCCTCCAGGGTGTTCGCGAACGGCGGCGCCGAAAATCATGGTTAGCAAAAGGTTGAGATCGTGCCGTGGCGCAAATCCGGCTTTCCGGTCTTGCGGCCAGCCGCGTCAAATGCGCGCTGATTGGGGAATTGTACGGCCGTGCGAGCGCTTAACCTTTACGCGTCTTTAATGGCGGCGACGTAGGGTTTGCGCACGTGGTCCGTTTTGGGCTGCGTCCCGTCCAGGACGGCCGGGTGTTGCGTACGCGTTGGAGTCTCCCATGGATATCATGACGAGTGTCGGGCTGCTGTCCGGCATCGCTGTTATTACAGTAATGGTGCTCATGGGCGGCGATCTGCACATGTTCGTCTCCGAACATGCCGTGATCATCATTTTCGGAGGGTCGATTGCGGCCACCATGATCCGCTTTCCGCTGGGCGTGATGATGCATGGCCTGCCGCTGGGCGCAAAGTTTGCGTTCACGATGAGCCGCCTGTCCGCACGCGACCTGGTCGACGAACTCGCCCGCATCGCTGAAATCGCCCGCAAGCAGGGACCGGTCGGCCTGGAAAAGGTCGAGACCGATGAGCCGTTCCTTGCCAAGGGAATCCGCTACGTCGCCGACGGCTATGATCTCGAATTCATTCGCGACAATCTGGAGCGCGACCGCGACAACTTCCTGATGCATCTCGACGAAGGCAGCAAGATTTACCGCGCGATCGGCGACTGCGCCCCGGCGTTCGGCATGATCGGAACCCTGATCGGCATGGTGCAGATGTTCGCCAACATGACCGATCCTTCCAAGCTCGGCCCGTTCATGGCGACCGCGCTGCTGGCGACGCTGTACGGCGCGCTGGTCGCGAACCTGTTCTGTCTTCCGATCGCCGACAAGCTGCACGGCAAGCTGCTGGATGAGGAGACCAACCGCACCCTCATCATCGACGGCATCCTGATGATCCGCGACTCCAAGAGCCCGGCGCTGGTGCGCGAAATGCTGCTGGCCTATCTGCCCGAGAAGCATCGCCACGAAGAGGGCGAACCGGTTCCCGCATAGTTTCGCGGCTGACGGCGATCCGGAGCTAAGCAATGGCCAAGAAAAAACGCGGCGATGCACATGGCGGAGGGCACGGCTGGTTCGTGACCTTCGCGGACCTCATGGGCCTGATGATGAGCTTCTTCGTGATGCTCGTCGCCTTTTCCACCATGGACAACAACAAGCTCAAGATCGTCGCGGGTTCGATGCGCGACGCGTTCGGCGTCCAGACCCAGGTGCGCTATTCCGGCATCGTCGAATCCGACGGCCTGCCGACGCGGCCGATGCTGAAAAATATCGATCATGTCACGCCCGAAGAATTATCGGCGACACCGACCCCCGATCAGAAGACCCAGACCGACGGCGCCCGCAACATCGTCGACCGTGAATTCGCGCTGGCTTCGGCCTCGTTGCGGCAGGCGCTGCAGGACATGCCGGAACTGACGGAAGTGTCCAAGCACATCATGTTCGAGGAGACCAGCGAGGGTCTCAACCTCGAAATCGTCGATCAGGACGGCCGGTCGATGTTCGCTGACGGCTCCAAGGAGCCGTACGAGCGCACGCGGCGGCTGATCCAGAAACTCGCGGCCCCGCTCAGGGCGACGCCGCTGCGGGTCTCCATCCTCGGCCACACCGCGGCCGGCTTCGTGCCTGCGCGAAGCGATTATGGAGCGTTCGATCTTTCGGCCGATCGCGCCAACGCGGTGCGCCAGATCCTCGAGCGCGAGGGGCTGCCGCCGTCCCACATCTTTGCGGTCTCCGGCAAGGCCGACAGCCAGCCGCTGTTTCCCGACGATCCGACGCTGCCGGCGAACCGTCGCGTGACCATCACGTTGATGCGTGAAGCTCCGCCGCTTCCGCCAGGCCTGAAGCCGTAGCAATACTACTATATTACCGTCTGGAAATTGTGGCTGGGCCTGCTTTGCACGGTGCTATGGTTGCCTGATTGACAGGCAACGCGGAAGCGTCGATAGCCGCCCGGATCAAATCAACCGTGAGAGCGTTTTTCCTCCGCCATGGCTGTCAGCGTCACATCTACCGAGGCCCATGAGGCGCCGGTCACCTCGGGCTTTTGGGCGCTGACGCTGGGGAGCATCGGTGTCGTCTTCGGCGATATCGGAACCTCGCCGCTCTATGCGTTCCGCGAAGCCGTGGCCGGTGCGGCCCACGGCCAGCCGGTGACCCGCGTCATCGTGCTTGGCGTGCTCAGCCTGATCCTGTGGTCGCTGTTCATCGTCGTCACCGCAAAATACGTGCTGCTACTGCTGCGCGCGGACAATAACGGCGAGGGCGGTACGCTGTCCTTGATGGCGCTGGGTCAACGGGCGCTCGGCCGCAGAAGCTGGCCGCTGCTGGCGCTCGGCGTCCTCGGCGCCTCGATGTTCATCGGCGATTCCATGATCACGCCCGCGATCTCGGTGCTGTCGGCGGTCGAGGGCCTCAAGCTCGCGGCGCCTGCGCTCGAACATTATGTGGTGCCGCTGACGATCGTCATCCTGGTCCTGCTGTTCTCGGTGCAGCGCAGCGGCACCGCGCGCGTCGCCTCGGCCTTCGGTCCGGTCATGGTGGTATGGTTCACAGCGCTGGCGGTAATGGGCCTGGTGCACATCAGCGACGATCCGTCGGTGCTGGCGGCGATCAATCCCTGGTATGGGATCAAGTTCCTGCTCTCCCATGGCACCATCGGATTGGTGACGCTGGGGGCGGTGTTTCTCGCCGTGACCGGCGGCGAGGCGCTCTATGCCGATCTCGGCCACTTCGGACGCAAGCCGATCCAGGCCGGCTGGCTCTATTTCGTGTTGCCGGCGCTGCTGATCAATTATTTCGGGCAGGGCGCGCTGGTGCTGTCGGATCCAGCGGCGATCGAAAATTCGTTCTACCGCATGGTGCCGGAAATCCTGCTGTTGCCGCTGGTGGCGCTGGCGACCGCGGCGACCGTCATCGCCAGCCAGGCGGTGATCACCGGTGCCTATTCGCTGACCCGGCAGGCGGTGCAACTCGGACTGCTGCCGCGCTTCGAGGTTCGCTACACCTCGGAGACCCACGCCGGACAGATCTATCTGCCGCGGGTCAACCGGCTGCTTTTGATCGGCGTGCTGCTGCTGGTGCTGTTGTTCCGCACCTCGAGCGGGCTGGCCTCGGCCTACGGCATCGCCGTTTCCACGACCATGGTCGCCGACGGGATCATGGGATTTGTCGTGATCTGGAAATTGTGGAACTGGCGGGTCGCGACCGCGGCTGCGGTCATTCTGCCGTTCGTCGTCGTCGACATGACCTTCTTCAGCGCAAACCTGTTGAAGCTGCTGGAAGGCGCCTGGGTGCCGCTGCTGTTCGGCGCGACGATGGCGGTGATGATCTGGACCTGGCGCCGGGGTGCTGCGATCCTGATCAGCAAGACCCGCCGCATCGAGGTGCCGCTGAACGACCTGATCAAGAGTCTCGAAAAGCGTCCGCCGCACATCGTCAAGGGCACCGCGGTGTTTCTGACCAGCGATCCGAATTTCGTGCCGACGGCGCTGCTGCATAACCTCAAGCACAACAAGGTGCTGCACGAGCACAATGTGATCCTGACCATCGAAACCGCGCAGACGCCGCGCGTCGATCCGTCCGAACGCGTTCGTATGGACAAGGTCAGCGACAAGTTTTCCACCGTGCGGCTGCGCTTCGGTTTCATGGAATCGCCGAACGTGCCCAAGGCGCTGGTGATCGCGCGCAAGCTCGGCTGGCAATTCGATATCATGGCGACGTCGTTCTTCGTTTCGCGGCGCTCGCTCAAGCCCTCCGCGCAGTCCGGCATGCCGCAATGGCAGGATCACCTGTTTATTGCGATGAGTCGCTCGGCGAACGATGCCACCGACTACTTCCAGATTCCGACCGGACGGGTCGTCGAGGTCGGTACACAGGTAACCATTTGATTTTTCGATCGGATTTGGAGTTTATGGTGCCGTTACCCATGCGTTTGACGCATACCGGAGGCCTGAATACAGTCTAACCTATGCATTCACGGTGGGGGTATAGCCCTGCGATCCTGCATTGTGCAGTGAACAATAGAGGCCCCTTCCCATGTCGTCCGAGAGTACGATCACCGCGGCGGAAACGCCCGCGGCCAACGGACATGGGGAAGCGCATTCGACGGCCGGCTTTAATGCCCTGATGCTCGGCAGCATCGGCGTCGTCTATGGCGACATCGGCACCAGCCCGCTGTACGCGCTCCGCGAAGCCATTGTCGCCGCGAGTGCGACCGAAGGCGGCGTCACCACCCAGGCGGTGCTCGGCGTTCTCTCGCTGATCCTGTGGGCGCTGATCGTCGTCGTCACGCTGAAATACGTGGTGATCCTGCTGCGCGCCGATAACCACGGCGAGGGCGGCACACTCGCGTTGATGGCGCTGGCCCAACGCGCGGTCAGCAAGGGCGCCGGCGCCATCGTTCTGCTCGGGATCATCTCTGGCGCGCTGTTTTACGGTGACGCCGTGATCACGCCGGCGCTGTCGGTTTTGTCGGCGATCGAAGGCATCAAGCTCGTCACCTCCGCCTTCGACCCCTATGTCGTGCCGCTGACCGTGGTCATTCTGCTGGTGCTGTTTGCCGTTCAATCGCGCGGCACCGCGCGGGTCGCGGCCTTCTTCGGGCCGGTAATGTGCGTCTGGTTCGCCGTGATTGCGATCGCGGCCTTGCACCCGATCGTTCGGCATCCGGAAGTGCTGCTTGCGCTTAATCCGCTCTACGCGGTTTCATTCATGATCCATCACGGCGTCATCGGCTTCGTGACGCTGGGCGCGGTATTCCTCGCCGTCACCGGCGCCGAGGCGCTCTATGCCGACCTCGGCCATTTCGGCAAAAAGCCGATCCAGGCTGCCTGGCTCTTGATCGTGCTGCCGTCGCTGGCGTTGAATTATATGGGGCAGGGCGCGCTGATCATTGGCAATCCCAAGGGAATCGAGAATCCGTTCTTCCTGATGTTCCCGGATTGGGCGCTGATCCCGATGGTCGCGCTGGCAACCGCGGCGACCGTGATCGCGAGCCAGGCTGTGATCACGGGCGCCTACTCACTGACGCGTCAGGCCATCCAGCTCGGTCTGATGCCGCGATTTGAAATCCGCCACACCTCGGAATCGCATTCCGGCCAGATCTACATTCCGCGCATCAATATGCTGCTGATGATCGCGGTGATGCTGCTGGTGCTGCTGTTCCGTTCCTCCAGCGCGCTGGCGTCGGCCTACGGCATTTCCGTGACCGGCACCATGGTGGTCACGGGGATGATGGGCTTTGTCGTAGTCTGGCGGGTCTGGAAATGGTCGCCGATCGCGGCCGCCGCGCTGATCGCGCCGTTTCTGTTTCTCGATCTCACCTTCCTTGCGGCCAATTTGTTGAAGGTGCTCGAGGGCGGCTGGGTGCCGCTGGCGCTGGGCGGCATCGTGATGCTGCTGATGTACACGTGGCGGCGCGGCAGCCGGCTGTTGTTCGAGAAATCGCGCAAGCTGGAATTCCCGCTGGCCGACCTGGTGGCGATGCTGGAAAAACGGCCGCCGCAGCGGGTTTCCGGCACCGCTGTGTTCCTGACCAGCGATCCCCAGAGCGCGCCGACCGCGCTGATGCACAGCCTGAAGCACTACAAGGTGCTGCACGAGAAGAACGTCATCCTCACCATCGAGACCGCGCCGACGCCGCGGATCGATCCGGCCGAGCGGGTACGGATGGAACAGCTCAGCGAGACCTTCTCCCGGATCACGCTGCGGTTCGGCTTCATGGAATCGCCCAACGTGCCGAAGACGCTGGCGATCGCCCGCAAGCTCGGCTGGCAGTTCGACATCATGTCGACGTCGTTTTTCCTGTCCCGCCGCGCGCTCAAGCCGGCCGCGCATTCAGGGATGCCGCGCTGGCAGGACCTGCTTTTCATCCGGCTGAGCCGCTCCGCCAACGACGCTACCGACTATTTCCAGATTCCGACCGGGCGGGTGGTCGAGGTCGGCACGCAGGTCACGATCTAGCTTCAACCGCGTCTTTAAGCCGTTTACAGCGCTTGATTTTCATCGCGCGAGAGGCGACTTTGCGCCCGCAATGGCGGAGCTAAAGTCAGCCAAAAGGCTGTCGGGAGGATATGCGCGTGGCGGATCATCAGGTGCACGATTTAACGCCGGAGGAGGTGTCGAAGGGGATGGCGGACGGACGCTATCTGCTCGTCGACGTCCGCGAGCCCGATGAGGTCGCCGTCGAGGCCTATCCCGGCGGCGTCGTGGTTCCACTTTCGACCTTCGACCCGGCGGCTATTCCCGACCCCGAGGGCAAGCAGGTCGTCTTCGCCTGCCGTTCCGGCAAACGGTCGGTGACGGCCTCGCTGGCTGCCCAGGCCGCGGGCCTGCCTTACGACAAGCATCTCGCCGGAGGCATTTTGGGCTGGAAGGCTGCGGGAATGCCGACCAGGGCTGGCGGCTGATCCTTGCCATGACGTCCATGAACAAGGTCTTCGCCGACCTTCCGGTCACCATCTTCGAGGCGATGTCGCAGCTCGCGCGCGACAACAACGCCATCAATCTCGGCCAGGGTTTTCCCGACGATCCCGGCCCCGAGGACATAAGGCGCGCCGCGGCGGACGCGTCGATCAACGGCTACAACCAGTATCCGTCGATGATGGGCATCCCGGAACTGCGGCAGGCGATCGCCGACCATTACGGACGCTGGCACAAGCTCGCCCTCGATCCGATGACCGAGGTGATGGTGACCTCGGGCGGCACCGAAGCGCTGACATCGGCCATTCTCGCCGTGGTCGAGCCCGGTGACGAAGTCGTCGTGTTCCAGCCGGTCTATGACAGCTATCTTCCGATCATCCGCCAGGCCGGCGGCATCCCGCGTCTGTTGCGCCTCGAACCGCCGGACTGGCGGCTGACCGAGGAGATGCTGGCCAGCGTCTTCAGCCACAAGACCAAGGCGGTGCTTGTTCAACAACCCGCTCAACCCGGCCGCCGTGGTCTATCCGCGCGAGGACCTCGAATTGCTGGCGCGGTACTGCCAGCAGTTCGACACCATCGCGATCTGCGACGAGGTCTGGGAGCATGTGGTGTTCGACGGCCGCGAGCATATCCCGTTGATCACGATCCCGGGCATGCGCGACCGCACCATCAAGGTCGGCTCCGCCGGCAAGATCTTTTCGCTGACGGGATGGAAGATCGGCTTTGTCTGCGCAGCACCACCGCTGTTGCGCGTGGCCGCCAAGGTGCACCAGTTTCTCACCTTCACGACGGCGCCCAATCTGCAGGCCGCGGTCGCCTATGGCCTCGGCAAGCCGGCCGAATATTTCTACGACATGCGGAAGGATCTGGCTCGGAGCCGGGACCGTCTCACCAAGGGGTTGGAGAGCATCGGCTTCCCGGTCCTCAAATCGCAAGGGACGTATTTTCTCACCGTCGATCTTTCGCCGCTCGGCCTCAACGAAACCGATGTGGATTTCTGCAAACGTATCGTGACCGATTATAAAGTCGCTGCGATCCCGGTGTCTGCCTTCTACGAGCAGGATGCGGTGACATCGGTGGTGCGGTTCTGTTTTTCCAAGAAGGACGCAACGCTGGATACCGCGCTGGAGCGTTTGTCGGACGCGGTGCATCGCCGGAAGAGGTAGCAATGCGCGATCAGTCCCGAAATTCCATTGCATTCGTCGGCGCGATGGCCGCGGTGCTGTTGTTGTCGCCCGCCAGGGCCGAACAGCGCACGGTCAACTTCTACAACTGGTCGAACTACATGGCGCCAGGGGTGCTGGAGGATTTCACCAGGGAAACCGGCATCAAGGTGGTCTACGACACCTTCGACGCCAACGAGACGCTGGAGACGCGGCTGCTGGCCGGCAAATCGGGCTACGACGTCGTCGTGCCGACCGGCTATTTCCTGCAGCGCCAGATCACGGCAAAGGTCTTCCTGAAGCTCGACAAGTCGAAACTGCCCAACCTCGCCAATGCCTGGCCGGTGATAACGAAGGAGCTTGCGACCTACGATCCCGGCAACAATTACGGCGCCAACTACATGTGGGGCACCACTGGCATCGGCTACAACGTGAAGATGGCGCAGAGAATACTCGGGCCCGATGCCAGGATCGACAGCTGGGACATGGTGTTCAAGCCCGAGAATCTCGCAAAGTTCAAGGATTGCGGCATCCACATGCTGGATTCCGCCGACGATATTCTCCCCGCAGCGCTGGGTTATCTCGGCATCGATCCGAATTCCACCAAGCCGGCCGATCTGGAGAAGGCCGCCGATCTCGTCATCAAGATCAGGCCCTATGTCCGCAAATTTCACTCCTCCGAATATCTGAGCGCGCTGGCCTCCGGCGAGATCTGCTTCGTGGTCGGCTGGTCCGGCGACGTGATGCAGGCGCGCAGCCGTGCCGCCGAGGCCAAGTACGACATCGAGATCGGCTACACCATCCCCAGGGAGGGCGCACAGATGTTCTTCGACAATCTCGCGATCCCGGCCGACGCCAAAAATGTCGCGGAAGCCTATGAGCTGATCAATTATCTCTACCGGCCCGACGTCGCGGCCAAGAATTCCGATTTTCTGTCTTATGCCAACGGCAATCTGGCGAGCCAGAAGCTGGTCGACCCGAAAATCCTGAACGACAGGAATATCTATCCGGATGAGGCGACGCTGAAAAAGCTGTTCGTGATCACCGCGCGCGATCCCGCCACCCAGCGCGTCATCAACCGGCTCTGGACCAAGGTGAAGACGGGGCGGTAGCTACCGCCACCTTCGATGCAGCCACAGCCATTGTTCCGGATATTCGCGGACCCAGCCTTCGACGACGTCGGTGATCGCCTGCATCGTGCCTTGAACGTCGATCTGGCCGGAGTCGTCGCGCACCGGCTTGACCTCCTCGGACAGTTCGGCGCGGAAACGGTTGTTGGGCAGGCGAATGATGCGCGTGCCGTGGATCGGGCAATCGACCTGCCGCAGCAGGCGGGCCAGCATCGGATTGGCCTTGGTCTTGCGGCCGAAGAAGGTGACCTCGACGCCGTTGGTCAAATATTGATCGACCAGCATCGCGACGTGCTGGCCGTTCTGCAGCGCTTCGGCGAGCTTCAGCGGCGCGTCGCGGCCGGCCGGAATCAGCGTGCCCATCTTGACCGCGCGGATCTGTTCGATGGCGCGGTCGGCGGATTCGATGTTCGGCCGCCGGAACAGGATCGCGGCATCGAGCCCGTGCGCGACCGCGGCGAGCGCGGGCAGTTCCCAATTGCCGAGATGGCAGGCGAAGAACAAGGCCGGCTTGCCGTCATCCCTGAGCTGGTCGAACAATGTTCTTGGTCCGCGGCGAGAACTCGACGCGGCTGGGCTTTTCCGGATGATCGGGATCGTAGTCCCAGATGTGGTCGAGATGGGCGAACTCGGCGCCGATGCGGCCGAGATTGTCCCAGACGCCGGCCAGAATGGTCTCGATCTCTTCCGGAGATTTTTCCGGGAACGCGGCCTTGAGATTGTCGCGGCCGATCCGGTCCTCGCGCAGCCTCCGGCCGATGAAGCGCGTGACGCGGCCGAACAAATTGGCGGTCTTGTCCGGATCGAAATAGCGCGTCGTGCGCAGCATGCCGACCGTCAGCGCGCCGACGGCGGCTTCGGTCATCGGCTTGGCGGCGTCGCGAAGGCGCGCCTTGGTGCGAAGGAGCAGGCGGTTCATCGGTGCGAACGCGCGGCCCGCTAGACCGGTTCACGCGTCAGGATCAGCGAGGCATTCTGCCCGCCGAAGCCGAACGAGTTGGACATCACGGCCGTGACGCGGGCGTCGCGCGCCTTGTTCGCCACCACGTCGAACGGGATCGCCGGATCCGGCATCTCGTAATTGATGGTCGGCGGAATCCGCTGATGTTCGAGCGTCAGCAGCGAGAAGATGGCCTCGACCGCGCCGGCCGCCGAAATGGTATGGCCGACCATCGATTTGTTCGACGACACCGGAATTTGCTGGACGCGTTCGCCGAACACGGCCGCGGTGGTGAGATATTCCATCTTGTCGTTTTCCGGCGTCGCGGTGCCGTGCGCGTTGATGTGGTCGATCTGCTCGGGCGTCATGCCGGCATCGGCCAGCGTCTTGCGCATGCAGCCGATGATCGGCTTGCCGTCGGGGCTCGAGCGGGTGCGGTGGAACGAGTCGGTCAATTCGCCGCAGCCGGCGACGACGCCGAGGATCGGCGCGCCGCGCGCCATCGCCGCATCGATAGCTTTCAAGCACCAGCGCGCCGGCGCCTTCGGCCATCACGAACCCGTCGCGGTTCTTCGAGAACGGCTTTGAGGCGGCCTGCGGCGGATCGTTCTGCGTCGACAAGGCCGACAGCAGCGAGAAGCGGACCATCGCTTCCGGATTGACCGAACCGTCGGTCGCGACACAAAGCGCCGCGTCGGCTTCGCCGCGCCGGATCGCCTCGACGCCGAGCTGGATCGCGGTCGCGCCGGACGCGCAGGCGGTCGACAGCGAAATCGGCGATCCCTTGGTGCCGAAGGTTTCGGCGAGGTGACCAGCCACCGAGCCGAACATGAAACGATGGTGGTATTCCGCGAATCTGCCGCCGCCGCTGGCGCGCAGTACGTCCTGAATGTCGAATTCCGTCTTGCCGATGGCGCGGCCGACTTCCAGCCGCTGCGGCCATTCGGTCTCGACCGGCGCCACCGCCAGAAACAGCGGTCCGGGGAAATCGCCCTTGCTGCCGATTCCGGACTGCTCCAGCGCTTCTTCGGTCGCCATCTCGGCAAGACGCTCGGACAGGCCGGTCGACGAGAACGGCTCGACGGTGACGAAATCGACCGTGCCGGCCATCGTCGACTTCAGGCCGTCGACGCAGAAACGCGTCACGGTCTTGATGCCGGATTCGCCTGCGGTCAGCTTCTTCCAATTGTCCGTCTTGCCGGCGCCGAGCGAGGTGACGATGCCCATGCCGGTGACGACGACGATCGGCCTGCCGAATTTATCGCGTGGTGCTGCCATGGTTTCCCCGTCGATTCCGCGCCAGAGCGCGCTTAAGGTCTTGCCCTACTTGATCGCCTCGACCAGGGCCATGCCTTCGCCCTGCCAGTGACCGGCCCCCACCACGACAATCTGGGTCGGCGGATCGGACTTTTCAACCTCGAACCCGGTCGGATCGTTGGGCGGAAACAGCGCGCCGCGGGAGATCGAAAGTGCTGCGAGCGCCAGGCCCAGCGGGAACTGGGTTTCCATCGTGTGGCCGAACGTCGTGCCGGTCGCGCGCACGGCGAAGCCGGGATGCTGGCGCAGGAAGGCTTTCTCTTCCGACGTCACGGGCTCGACGCCGGTCGCGCCGGTGATAAGGCTGCCATTGTCGTTGAGGTTACCGAGCTTCGGCCATAGCGCTTCCAGCGATTTCGTCACCGCGCCCGGCTGCTTGCGCTGCGCGAGATCGGCGACCACCCTGGTCAGCTTGGCGTAGGGTTTTGCGCCGCGCGCTTCGGCGTGTTCCCTGGATTCCATCACCAGGAAGGCGCCGGCGGAGCCCAGCGCGAAGCCGCTGTTGTTCTCGCGCGCCCAGACGGGTGAGAATTTGTCGGTCAGATTGAAATCGCCGAATTCATAAAGGATCAGCAGATCCGGACGTTCGCCATTATGGGCGGCGCCGACCAGCGCGATGTCGCTTTGACCGGCCTCGATGCGTGCGAGCGCGATCCGCGCCGCGTCGATGCTTGCGGCTTCCTCGCCCATGAAGGTGCGCGACGTGCCGCAGACGCCATGAACGATGGCGATATTGCCGGCGAGCAGGTTGGAGAGCTGGGCCAGAAACAGCGTCGGCCGCAGGTCGTTCATCAGCCGTTCGTTGAGAAAGCCGGGGCTCGAATTGCCCTGCGCGTCGGCGTTCAGGATTGCCATGTCGACGGCGATGTCGCGTTCGCCGCCGCCGGCCGCGATGACCATGTCCATCCGGCAGAGGATTTCCTGGTTGCCTTTGACGCCGGCGGAATCCAGCGCCAGCCCGGCGGCATAGGTGCCGATGCGCTGCCACGCCTCCATCTGGCGCTGATCGCCCTTTTTCGGGATCTGGGCGTCAAAGCTCACCGGCGCCAGCGGATGAACGATATAGGGCGCGAAGCGCTTCTCGTCGACGTTGATACGCTTGGCGTTGAGCGCATCCCAGTGCGCGTCGAGCCCTTCACCGAGCGAGGACACGATGCCGATGCCGGTGATCCAGACTTCCTTCGCGTCAGGTGATTTCGGCTCAGTCATGCGTCATCGCCTGCAGCGGGAAGCCGATCTTGTTGGCCATCGCATCCATGTGGACGCGGAAGGCAGGGTCGGGGAAGGGGGCAAGGCCGAAGGTTATTTCGGCGCTGCACTTCAACTCCTTGCCGACGCGGCCCTTGGCCTTCGTGACCGCAAAGCCGGAACCTTCGTGTTCGACCTTCGCCTCGATCGTCAGCAGCTGACCGGGACTGACGAATCCGCGCATCTTGGCTTCCTTCACGATGGCCAGGAACGGCATGCGCTCGAACTTCAACACGCCAAGCAAAAGCCAGCCGGAGCTCTGCGCCATCGCTTCGGTTAGCAGCACGCCGGGCATGATCGGAAAGCCGGGGAAATGCCCCTCGAAGATGGTGTGCTGCTGCGGAACCTGCGCCTCGACCGTAATCGTGCGCTCGGCGAGGTTGAGGTCGACGATGCGGTCGATCAGCTTGAAATAATCAAGGTCCATGGTGGGCGATTACGCGCCCGTTCCCGCGTTCTTGGCGGCGACCAGTTCGTCGATGCGATCGGCGAGGTTTTTCAGCACGAAATACTGCTCGGTCGTGGCCTTGCCGTCGTTGACCTCCTGGGTCCATTTTTCGAGCGGCATCTTGATTCCGAACGCCTTGTCGATCGCAAAGGCGATGTCGAGGAAGTCCAGACTGTCGATCCCGAGATCGTCGATGGCGTGGCTCTCCGGCTTGATCGTGTCGCGTGGAATGTCGCAGGTCTCAGCGATAATGTTGGCGATCTGATCGTATGTGGAAGACATCATTAAGCCTTTGATATATTGGAGATAATTCCTGGAGCGGCTTGGGCGGGCGGGCGCGTCGGCCCGGAACGCCCGATGCCCCCCGGCCGGAGTTGAGTGCCCGTATATCGGAGCGGAGCCCTGAGTTCAATGGAGGTTGGCTTCCCCGGCTGGGACGGACTTATGGGCTAATTGCCGGCCGGTTCCACAATCTAGCCGTGCGGCGCCACCGAAATCCGGGCGCAGTCGCGGCGCCCCATCAGTACGCAATCCTGGGTCTTGCGGAGGTCCGCGATGCTCATTGCAAGCCAGATCCCGATCGCGGTCAACGCCACGGTGAACGCGAAGGCGGCAATATTCGCCAGCATGCGATGACGGAAGTCGTCCGGCTCATCACGGGGCCGCTCGTAGCGGGACAGATCGCTGGCGGCCTGCCGGATACTCGCTTGGTCACCCGGTACGTCCTGCCGGCCCGGCGGGTGGGCCGATGTACGCGGCCGGAATTTGAGCACGACGTGCTCGTCATCCCTGGTAATAGGCCGCTGGGTTTTCACTGCTGTCGGTCCGAAGGCGTTATGATCCAGTTTAACACGCTCGCGCCGCACCTCACGTAAAATATTGGTGCGCCCGCGTGGAGGTCTACTGCTGCACCCTGGGTGCAGGTCTACCCCTGCACGGTGTCATGGAACCGGCCGTAGTCGACCCTGAGCCGGCCGTCTTCCGTGGTGTCGAGGATTTCCGCATAGCGATATCCCAGGCGGATGTCGGGATGATCGTAGGTCTTGCGCGCATGCACGGTTTGCGCTGCAACGACGTCATATCCGGACACCATCACGACGAGTGCGATGGTGAGAGCTTCGAAGTCACCTGCATTGAGTCCGAACAGCGGACTGCTCTCATCGATCTCGTGAAACAGCGTCCAGCTCAGCGCCAGCGCCGGGCTCTCGTTTCGCGTCAGCGGCAGCTCGTAAAACCGCCGAAACGGCTGGCCCTCGCGGCTGACGGTGCTCTTGAACAGCCATAGTCTGGCGGTGGCATTGCTGATGATGTTGTGGCGTTCGTTGGCGAGACGGATCATCAGGGTCGGCTTGCCCTCGTGATCCGATATCACGGGGTTGTCGGCGAACAGCAGTCGGGCGCTCGGGCGCGAGAAGCGCGCGAAGATCAACCCGGTCATCAACGACATCGAAAAGATGCCAGTGAACAGTTCGACGGTCGCGATGAAATGCCCGTAATGGGTCTGCGGATGCATGTCGCCGTAGCCGGCGGTCGAGAGCGTCTCGATGCTGAAATAGAGGTAGTCGATGTAGGCGCCGTCCTGGCACGTTGGAGATCGGCTGGTCTCCGATCCAGTAGAACGTCGCGAAGAACGCGTTGAAGGCGACGAACACCAGGAGCGGCGCCGCCGATAAAGGCCGGCCATGACGCCGTCATGCAGCGATGGCTGATGTCGGCCCAGAAATGTGAGATTCAAGCCTTCGGTGATGACCTCGCGGCCGCCGAGCCGCACGACCCGGGCCTTCGACGTTCGTTCGTTCGCGCTCTTGGCCATGGTTTCAAATCTCTCGCAAATCTCTAGCAAGTCTCGTGGAGGCGGCGCCGGGCATTTGATCGCCGGGGCCATCATGGCATAATGGAACCGGTTTCAGAGTAGTTTTTGCCAGCCAAATACGAGGTTTCAAGTCATGGCCAACACGCGCGAACCATATGTCAAGCCGGTCCCGATCCTCTCGCTGCGTCCGACCCAGATGACGGTCGGAATGCGGGAGGTGAAGGAAAAGCGCAAGCGCTGGCGCGAGCACAAGTCGGCGAAGAAGCGCGCCGAACTGCTCGGCAAGCACATGATCCCGGTGGTTCTCGGGCCGGACCGGAACTACTACGTGGTCGACCATCATCATCTGGCGCGTGCGCTGCACGACGAAGGCGTCAAGGATATCCTGGTGACCGTGATCGGCGATCTCACCATGGTCCAGCGTGACGCGTTCTGGGGCGTGATGGACAACAAGCGATGGGTCTATCCGTACGACGCCAAGGGCGAACGCCGGCATTTCAAGGACATTCCGAAATCGGTAGCCGACCTCAAGGACGATCCGTTCCGCAGCCTCGCCGGCGAACTGCGCCGCGCCGGCGGCTTTGCCAAGGACACCACGCCGTTCAGCGAATTCCTGTGGGCGGATTTCCTGCGCCGGAAAATGTCGCGCAAGAGCGTGGAAGAAAATTTCGCCAAGGTCGATGGAGAAAGGCGCTGGCTCTCGTCAAAAGCAAGGACGCGATCTATCTGCCCGGCTGGTGCGGGCCGGCGACGGATGATTAGCGTCCGGCGTGCTCGTTTCTATTTCGGCAGCCGGCCCATCATGTAAAACTCGTCGTTCGGGCGCATCGCGGTGACGTTGGCCATCCGGTTCGACAGCGCAAAGAAGGCCGAGATCGCTGCGATGTCCCAGATGTCGTCGTCGCTGAAGCCGTGGCCGGCGATCGCGGCAAAATCCGCTTCCGAAATCCGTGTTCGCCTCCGCGCTCACCTTCATCGCGAAATCGAGCATGGCGCGCTGCCGCGGCGTGATGTCGGCCTTGCGGTAGTTGACCGCGATCTGGTCGGCGATCTGCGGGTTCTTGGCCCGGATGCGCAGGATCGCGCCGTGCGCGATCACGCAATAATGGCACTGGTTGGCGCTGGAGGTCGCCACCACGATCATCTCGCGTTCGGCCTTGGTCAGGCCGCCGTCCTTGTCCATCAGCGCGTCGTGATAGGCAAAGAAGGCGCGAAACTCGTCGGGACGATAGGCCAGCGTCAGGAAGACGTTGGGAACGAAGCCGGACTTTTCCTGCACCGCCAGGATGCGGGTGCGGATATCGTCCGGCAGCTTGTCGAGGGAGGGCGTCGGAAATCGTTTGGCGATCGGCTGCGTCATGAACGGGTTCCGGCTATGGCCGCGTGATGCGGTTACAGCGAAACCATAGTCGATGGCGGCTTCGGCGCAAGGCGCAGGGCTGGCTTGCTGGAATGCGCTTTCAGCGCAGCGGCTTTTTCAGCAGCGAGAAGCGGTCGGGATCGAGCCCCAGCGAGGGCTGCAGCATCGGCGCTTCCACCGGCACCGTGCGCGCGGCGGGCCGGTCGTTGATGGTGGGATCGTTCGGCACGTCGCGATGCGAGGTGGCGCCGCGCCAGCGCTCCAGCACGGCGCAGACGAAATGCATGTCGTGGCCGGCGGCAGACCGACGGCACGGTCGCGATGGTGGCTTCGCTGCGCGGCAGTTGATGCATCGGCACTTCCTTGAAGCGCAGCCGGGTCGGCAGCGCCACGCCTTCGCCGAACGCCAGCACTTCGCGGGTGCCGAGCGAGGGCACGAACGACAGCAGATTGGCGGCGGCGTCCGAGACCGCCGAGCGCAGCAGCGCCTGGTCGCGGTCGTTGGCAAGGCGCATCGCGAACAGCGTGTTGCACTGGGAGATGATGGTGGCGTCGAGTTCGGCCGGACGCTGCGTGACGAGGCCGAGATAGACGCCGTATTTGCGGCCTTCCTTGGCGATGCGCGAGACCGCCTTGCGGGTCGGCCCGAAGCCGATGTTGCGGTCGGCGGAGGCGTAGCGATGCGCCTCTTCGCAGACGAACAACAGCGGCGAGACGCCGTCGCTCCACAGCCCGAAATCGAACGCCATGCGGCACAGCACCGACACCACGGAATCGACGACTTCGGCGGGGAAGCCGGCGAGCTGCATGATGGTCATCGGCCGGCCGTTGGCGGGCAGCCGGAACAGATGGCTGATGACTTCCGCCATGGTGTCGCCGCCGACATTGGCGTTGTCGAACATGAAGGCGTAGCGCGGATCGTTGCGCACGGTCTCGATGCGCGAAATCAGCTTGTGATAGATGATGCGCGACGAGCGGTTCTCCAGCTTGCCCATGCGTTCGTCGATCAGCGAAATCAGATCGACCAGGCGATAGGGCACCGGCGTATCGACGGTGTAGCCGATCGCCTTGGGATCGACGCGCTTCAGTCCGAGCCGGTCGGAGTTCTGGTACTGGGTATAGATGCCCTTCGCCATCGGAATGACTTCGGCGAGAATGTCGAGTTCCTCCGGCACGCCGGGCCGGCCGGCGAACAGCACGTCGACGATCTCTTCGAAATTGAACAGCCAGAACGGCAGTTTCAGGTTGCGCGGGTTGAGCACCAGCGAGCGGTCGCCGAAGCAGCGGCCATATTCGTTATGGACGTCGAGCAGGAAGATCCGCAGGTTCGGCCGCGACTTGAGGATTTCGTTCAGCAGCAGCGACACGCCGGTCGATTTGCCGACGCCGGTCGAGCCGAGCACCGCGAAATGCTTGGAGAGCATTTCCTCGATATCGACATAGGCGATGACCGACGGGTCCTGCTGCAGGGTGCCGATATTGATCTGGTCCGATCCGCTCGGCGCATAGACCGTGCGCAGCTCCTGCGTTGGTGATCAGGTCGACGGCATCGCCGATGGTCGGATAGTTGGTGACGCCGCGCTGGAATTTGGGACGGTCGTCCGCCGAGGATTTCGCCGAGCAGGTCGACCGAGGCGCTGGCGATATATTTGTCGGAGGTCGGCAGGTCCTCGCAGCGACACTTCGGTGATCATGGCGACGATGGTGGAATTTGCGCAGCGGATGCTGATGAAGCGGCCGACGGTGGCGCGCACTTCGGAGACGGCCATCTGGCTTGACCGCCAGAAGTCCGACCCGGGCGAGGGAGCCGCGCACCGAAATCACACGTCCGAAGGATGTCACAGTGTTAAACCTGGCATGTCATGAATTGGGTCTGGCCCGCATTATGACGAGCCGGGCTAGCGAAACGGTTAAACCGGCGCGGGTTCCGGATTGGCTAAATCTGCGGCATCTTGGTCAGGATTTGTTTTGCCGCCGCACCCCCGGCGACCGCTTCAGCGCCGGTTATGCTGGAAAATCAGCGCTTTTCGCTTTCGGTCGCGCGCGACGCGCGCGCTTCGCGCTTAATCCTTCGTTTACCATCTCGATGGAGAGAGCCCGGCCAGGCGGTCGCGTGCCGGTAACCTCCGGTCCCGGATCGCAGATTGGATCTGGCCATTGGATCGCGGTAACCGATTGCTAACCGCAAGTTGTAACGCGCCTTCCATCTGTCCTGCGTAACGTTGCTCGCGCTGGGAGGGCACCAGGTGAGTATCGATAGCGGCTATCAGTCGCCGGGCGGTTCTGCGAGTCCGGCTGAAAAGGCCGGGAGGGTCGGATGGCTCGGCCTTTTGCGCCGGTCGCTGCTCGTGGCGGCGATCCTCGTGTTGCGATCGCGGCGAACTGGCGACCTGGAGCTTGCGCGAACGCGTACTGCTTGCGGTTGTCGCCGTCCTCGCCGTCGATCGTCGGCCTGCTGCTGAGGCGCCATCGGTTGTCCGAGCCAGCGGCTGGCGGCGCGAGCGGCGCCAGCTCGCGATCGCCGTGAACAATATCCCGCAAGGCCTTGTTCTCTATGACGCATCGGCGCGGATCATCATCTGCAACCAGCCCTATATCGAGATGTTCGGACTGTCGCCGGAGGTGGTCAAACAGGGCTGCACCATGCAGCGGCTGATCGCGCACCGCAAGGAAACCGGATCCTTTGACGGCGACGTCGATGAATTCTGCAACGCGATCATCCACAACGTATCGCTCGGCAAGGCCACGCGTCAGCTCACGGAAGCGCCGGGCGGCCGGGCGATCGAGATCGTCAACCGGCCGCTGAAGGGCGGCGGGTGGGTCGCCACCATCGAAGACATCACCGAGCGCACGCGCGCCGACGAGAAGATCGCGCATCTGGCGCATTACGACGCGCTGACCGACCTGCCGAACCGGGTGCTGTTTCGCGAGCGGCTCGAACAGGCGCTGAAGGCGATCGGCCGGGCGAGCAACTGGCGGTGCTGTATATCGACATCGACGAGTTCAAGAGCATCAACGACGCGCTCGGGCATCCCATCGGCGATGAGCTGTCTGAAGGGCGTCGCCGACCGCCTGCGCGACTGTCTCAAGGACGACCGACGTGGCGGCGCGGCTCGGCGGCGACGAATTCGCCGTCATTCAGACCGCCATCAAGAAGCCAGTCGGAAACCACGCCAGCTCGTCGAATGACATCCATTCCGCGATCAGGCAGCCGTTCGAATGCACCGGTCACCTGATCACGACCGACGCCAGCATCGGCATCGCGCTAGCCCCCGGCGACGGGCTGGATCTCGACCAGTTGCTGAAGAATGCGGACCTCGCTCTGTACGGCGCCAAGGGCGACGGACGGCGGACCTACCGGTTCTTCGAGGCCGGCATGGATGCGCGCGCCAAGGCGCGGCGAAGCCTCGAGCTCGAACTGCGGCAGGCGATCAACGATGGCAGCCTGGAGGCCTATTACCAGCCGGTGGTCAATCTCGAGGACGGCAAGGTCAGCTCCTGCGAGGCGCTGCTGCGATGGCGCCATCCCGAACGCGGCATGATCTCGCCGGCGGAATTCATTCCGATCGCGGAAGAGACCGGCCTGATCAACCAGCTCGGCCATTGGGTGCTCAACACCGCCTGCGCCGAGGCGGCCAACTGGCCGGACGACGTCCGCGTCGCGGTCAACGTCTCGCCGGTCCAGTTCAAGAGCCAGACGCTGGCGCTCAACGTGGCGGCGGCGCTGGCTGCCTCGGGCCTTGCCGCCTCCAGGCTCGAACTCGAGATCACCGAGGCCGTGCTCATCCGCGATGACGAAGCGGCGCTGGAAGTGCTGCACCAGTTGCGCAAGCTCGGCGTGCGCATCGCGCTGGACGATTTCGGCACCGGCTATTCCTCGCTGAGCTATCTGCAGCGGTTTCCGTTCGACAAGATCAAGATCGATCGCTCCTTCATCCGGGATCATCGCCGGCGCGGTCGCCTCATCCTCGATCGTCCAGGCCGTCGTGAACATCGCCGCTGCCAGCGACATGACGACGACGGCGGAAGGCGTCGAAACCGAACAGCAACGGAATTGCTGCACATCCTCGGCTGCACCGAGATGCAGGGATATCTGTTCAGCCCCGCGATATCAGCGGTCGAAATCCGCCAGTTGCTGCGCACGCACCGGAGCCGCGCGGTATCGGCGGCCTGAAGCGGATTAGCGCAGGCTATTTGGTCACGAGATGTTTGGTCGGCGTCATCCTGCCCGGCACGGCCTCCGAAATCGAGAATGTCAGCCAGGTGTTCCAGTCGTGCGGACGGTTGTCGGCGTCAAACTCGCCATATTCCCTCACGCCACAAGCGAGTGTTTGCACAGCCTCTGCCAATTGCAGACATTGGAGCAGCGCAGGATCGATCCCGTTTTTAAACAACCGACAAGCCGCAACTTGGTTGTACCTAATATTTCCTGACGAGGGGTTTTGTTGTTGGAGGCGCTCCAGGCGCGGGCGGCGAGATCGAGAAGGTCACCCAGGTATTCCAGCCTGCTGGCCGGTTTTCCGCAGCGAATTCGCCGTACGCCTTAAAATTGAGGTAGCCCTGCATGTCGCCGACCGGAAAAAGGAATCCAATCTGGGGGCCGATGCCAACCACCTGGGACTGGAAGCACCCGACATGGTCGCCTGAACCGCTGTCACAGCCGAGTTCCTTGTAGGCGTAGCCCACGAGGCCGACCATGACCTGCTTCGACAGGAACTGCGAAGCACCCCAGTCGAAGTGCATGTCGACGCCGCTTTGATATTGCGTGGACGTGTTGGAGGTATTGTAAGTGAAGCCGAGCACGCCTGAAAACTCGTGTCCCGTTTGCGGATTGAAATAGGTGTAGCCACCGCCGGCGTCGATCGCGCCATGTCCAATGCCGATGTTCGACAGGCGCGTGGATTGATAAGCGCCAACCGGAATGTCGCCTGTGACATAGGTCATGAAGTTGTTGACGCCGGCGTTCCATTTCAATTGGAACATCGGCGCGAGATCCCCGAAGCCCCATGTCGTGTCGCTGATGGTGTCGGATCGCGCGAATGGGACGCTGGTGCCGAACGGGCCCGTGACTACGCCTGACAAGGTCCCCGCCAGGCTGGTGCCGACAACGCCATAGGCCGCCAAGAGGGACACTGACGCCTGGCCGCCGAGTACCGGCGTCGCGAATACATAGCTCGGGAGCACAAAGCCCAGATCGCCGGTGGCGTTGATATTCAAATTCAGATTTGCGTTTACGGTAAGGTTGCCCGGAACCCTGCCGAGCGTGAATTCACGCGCACGCGCGACGTCGGCGCCGGCCGATACTGAGGTGTGGTAGTAAATGTCCGCCAGCGCCCAACCCGGCTGTTGCGGTGTGGCCGCGAGGCTTCCAAAGAGGCCGGGGATCCAAAAGCTGACGCCGCTTTCGTCGGCCAACGCCCTATTGGAAGAAAACGTCATCGCGGACGTCAAGGCGATTGCAGCAATGCCAAGTTTGCGTCGATGTGCCGAGATTGACCGGCTACTTTTCGCCGCGGCAAGTGCGATTCTCGCTCTCATATTGGGCTCCTTGGTGGGCCGCCTTCCGACAAAATTCGGTGACACCATAAACCAAGGGCCGGCGGGGCTCACCATTCAACTTCGGCTAGAATCGATTCCGCCAGAAAAAAGATCAACACTGCGACCAAAGAGCCACAGGCGCTATCGCGAGGGTATCGCCGGAGTGCAGATGCTCCTGGCATAACCAATGAAGTAAGCCCATTTCGCGCGCTCGCTGACGAGACAGGGTGCCGCCTTCGCATGAGCTTCCCGGCTGATGAGGTGACCATGTCACGACGGCTTATTGGTGATCGAGCACGACCAGGAGCAAAGTTGCCGGACCATGAAACTCAAGCGCGCGATTGCCGTCATCGTTCTGATGTCTGCCTTTGCCGCACCTGCGGTTGCGGGCACGTTCGAGGATGCGCGTGATGCGCATGCCAGAGGCGACTACGCAAAGACGCTGCGTCTTATTCGTCCGCTTGCCATGATAGTGGAATAAATGTGGCGCGGCTAAAGAGGAAACTCCGTGTTACCAAAATGCCACCGCATCGAAAAAACACGCATGGATTGACCCGCATCAAATGACGCGGGTGGCGAGAGGGTGCTCGTGGAAGTATGCTTGGAGTTGTGGCCTACCTTCAGGAGGCTACGTTGCAGAAGCTTTTCGTTGCGGCCATCGTTGCTGCAGGATTGTCGAGCGGGTCAGCTCTTGCATCGGATTTGCCGGTCAAAGCCCCGGTGTACCAACAACCGATCGCGGCGCCGCCGTATAATTGGTCGGGGCTTTATGTGGGCGTCAATTTCGGCGGAGGATGGTCGAACGGCAGTCTGAACATTCCCGGTAACAATCTGTATGGCGGCCTATCCGAATTCATTGGCGGCGTGCAGGCGGGCTATAATTTCCAGGCCGGGCATTTTCTATTCGGTGTCGAGGGTGATTTCGATGGTGCCGCCTTTGCTCATCCGGTCCTTCCTGCTCCGACACTGGGCTTTGTGGACCAGCACTGGATCAGCACCGTGGCGGGCCGCGTCGGCGTCGTGAATGATCGATGGCTCGTATTCGGAAAGCTCGGCGGCGGCTGGGTCAACAGCAACGCAACCTTGAACTTCCCGGGCACAGTTTGGAACGGGTCCAGCACCAGCAGCGGCTGGTTGGCCGGTGCCGGTATCGAATACGGCTTCAAGTCGCATTGGACCGTCAAACTCGAATACGATTATCTCGGGATATCAAACTGGAATTCTCCGACGCTCCCTTCGGTGGCTTTGAACCGCGACCTTCAAATGGTCAAAGCCGGGATCAATTATAAATTCGAGAGCGGCCTTTCCGCGGAGGCCGAGGCGCCGAAGCATTCGCGCGAAGCTCCAAAAGACGAAGAACTGCAGAAGCAATCACAAAACCCGATCGCGGACCTGGTCAGCGTGCCGTTCGAGAGCAACACCAATTTCAATACTGGACCATTCAATCGCACGCAGGAAGTATACAACATTCAGCCCGTAGTGCCGATGCATCTGAACGATGACTGGAACCTGATTTCACGCACCATCATTCCGTTGGTGAGCCAGCCGAGCCCGTTCTTTGACAGCAATACCAATGGCGTTGGCGACATTACTCAATCGCTGTTTTTTTCTCCAGCGCATCCGGGTGAACTCATCTGGGGCGCTGGTCAGTCTTCACCATTCCGTCCGCCAACGATCCTATTCTCGGAACCGGAAGATTTCTGTTCGGCCCTACGGCCGTCTTCCTGGTGACTCCGGGACACTGGGTAATCGGTGTATTGCTCAATAACCAGTGGTCGATCGGCGGCAATCCGCTGCGGTCGCCCGTCAACACCTTCCTCGCCCAGCCCTTTCTCAACTACAACATGGCGCACGGCTGGTACTTGACCACAGCACCCATCATCACTTCCAACTGGCTTGCGGCATCGGGGCAGCAGTGGACTGTGCCGATCGGCGGCGGCGTCGGTCGCCTTTTCAGAGTGGGTGACCAACCGGTGAACGCATCGATATCGGGCTACTACAATGCGATACGTCCGACCGGCACTCCGGCTTGGCAATTGCGGGCTACTGTCGCGCTTTTGTTCCCGGTCAAATGATGTGGCGGCCTGGCGCCCCCCACCGAAACTTGCGCCGCGATGTCCGGGAGTGATCAAATTCAGGGAACCGGTACTGACCGTCTCACGCGGTCATTCGGTCCCGTATGCTGCCGTCCTTTTGAATGGCGGTTGCCCAACGTATCCGACGGATATTCGCCAAACAGCGAATGATAGTAGTGAGCGAACCTTCCGAGTTCGATAAAACCCTGCTGCATCGCGACCATGGCGACAGTGACCGACGCGGGGTCGGCGTCCCGCAAGACGGAATGGACCGCACAAAGCCGCTTGTGGCGCAGGAACGTCAGGGGACCGAGTCCAAGAACGTCGTAAAACGCGCGATGGAGGCTTCGCCGCGAGACGTTGAAAAAAGCGCAGATTTCGGAAATGTGCACGGGTCGCAGGCTGAAAGCATCGAGATAGGCCTCGACGTTCCGAACCAGTTGTATCGCCGAGGGCAGGGGTCCTCTTGTGTCCGGAGGCAACGAATGCAGGATCGTTCCGGTAACGGCGTCCACAATTGACCGCTTCCAGAAATCGGCGGCGCGGTCGGACAACGTCGCCTGCTGCCGCGCCAAACGGGCAACGAGCAGAGGCAGCCGGCGCGTCGCCGCATTGCCGATCAACGGATCGGCCCGATAGTGGCTTTTGCTGAGCCATGTGGCTGGATCGCTCAATCTTGGTTCGCCTTTGAATAGCGCGGCGATCTCGGCCAGATCGAAGCGGATCGCGGCGTAGGCCGAGGCGCCATGGAAGCTTCCTTCATGCTCGGTGCTGGGCGGCATGACCAGGACATCCGCCGGCCGCATATCGAAAGACCAATGGGTCACTCGATCCCGCGAGTTCAGCAGCATACCGATCACAAGCTTGTCGTCGGTCGCGACCCGTTGCGTCCGAAGGCCCACCGAAAATGAGCCGATGCTGAGAGAGAAATCTCCAATGCCGACATGACTGAGTGAGCCGCGCAACTTCCCACGGCCGAGTTGCATCACGTCGACGTGGGAGCCCTGGATAGCCTGGTGCATGCCCTCGAAGCTGTCCAGGGTGCAGGTATTGACCAAGATCGGCCGGTTCACGGTCCACATCCCTTACGGAAGCGACTCAACGCACAACCCTGCCCCTCAGCGCGGTTATGTAGCCACAACGGCAGCGCGAGGACAATGAATTTTGCCGAAAGAGGAAAAATTTGCGTTGCGCCGTTGCACGAAAACCTCGCCGCGATTTCCAAAGCGGCGTCGAAGCTTTTCCTCAAAATTTCCAAAACAACGATGTGCACTCAAGTGGCGGATTGACTGATTTACGGCAGCGTACGTTAAGTCTGAAATTCGCGGCGATTTAGATTGGCACAAACTGCACATCACAAGTCCGCAAAGTCGTCTTAGCATCGCGATAACCGAATTGATCCGTGCTGCGCCGCGTCCTTGATCCCAACTGACGTAAAGGAAATTGCTATGGCACGGCCAGCGCGCGCGAATGCATCTGCAGCTAGCCTGTTCGCTGTTGTAACCATCCTCACAGCTGAGCCCGCTTCTGCTCTCATTCTCCAACCGGGTAGCTCGCCTCAACACCAATTCAGACACGATAGGGAACTCATTGACGTCGTCGAGCGCGGTGGTGCCGTAGCAAGACGAGGCGGTGCTACCCGCTGGGTGCGACCCGCCCATTACCACTGGCGTCCCGGCGGCGCGATCGCAGCCGGTGCCGCGATCGGCTTCGTCGTCGCAGCCACCGCGGCAGCTTGGGCGGGACCACCGCCGGCGCCCGGTTGCTGCTGGTACTACACCGATCCAGACCGGACACAGGGCTTTTGGGACGTCTGCCCGTAACTGCACCTGGTTGGAGAGTGCCCCATGACGGAACTGCGGACCGACATCAAGCAGGACGAACGGCCATCGCAGGATAGCCGGACCGGCGACATGGTCTGGATTCCCGGCGGCATGTTCCGCATGGGCTCGAACGATCACTATCGCGAAGAAGCGCCGGCGCATCGGGTGACGGTAGACGGCTTCTGGATCGACCGCACGCCGGTAACCAACCGTCAGTTCAGGCGGTTCGTTGTGGCGACCGGTCACAAGACCACCGCCGAGATCCCGCCCGACCCGAACGACTATCCCGGCGCGCTGCCGCACATGCTCTACGCCGGCTCGCTGGTGTTCGTGCGGCCGCATTCGACCTTCGACCTGCGCGACTGGACCCAGTGGTGGACCTTCATGCAGGGTGCCGATTGGCGGCACCCGTATGGGCCCAAGAGCAATATCAATATCCTGCACGATCACCCCGTGGTGCACGTGTCTTATTCGGATGCGCTGGCCTACGCGAAATGGGCCGGCAAGGATCTGCCGACCGAAGCGGAGTGGGAGTTTGCCGCGCGCGGTGGCCTCGACGGCGCCGAGTTCGCCTGGGGCAAGGAGCTGGTGCCCGGCGGCGTGCACATGGCCAACATCTGGCAGGGCAATTTCCCGCTGCAGAATCTCCACGAAGACGGCTACGAGCGCACCTCGCCGGTGACGGCGTTTCCGCCGAACGGCTACGGACTGCAAGACATGATCGGTAATGTCTGGAAGTGGACCTCGGACTTCTGGTCAAACAAGCACGAGGCCGATGCGCCCAAGGCGTGCTGCATTCCCCAGAATCCGCGCGGTGGCCGCGAGGAGGGCAGCTTTGATTTATGTCAACCCTCCATCCGTATTCCTCGGAAAGTAATAAAGGGCGGCTCGCATCTTTGCGCGCCGAACTACTGCCGTCGCTATCGGCCGGCCGCACGCCACGCCGAGCCGGTCGACACATCGACCAGCCACGTCGGATTCCGCTGCGTGAGGAGGACACAGACCGCGGAATAAGAAGTCAGTCCTCATAGTGCAGAAGGAGCCAAGAAAAATGCCCGACGACACTAAAGACCAGGACCGTCACGGGCCGTCATCGAACGAGACCGAAGACCGCACGCTTAGCCGCCGCAATATCTTGCTTGGTTCGTCGGCGCTGGTGGCCGCAGCGACGATGACATCGGAGGCACTGGCGCAGGCACAGAAGGCCGCGCCAGCCGCAGCGCCGGCCGCGCCGACCGCTCCTTCCGGCGGCAAGCCGAATATCCTCATCATCTGGGGCGACGATGTCGGAGTGGCCAACATCAGTGCCTATTCGAACGGACTGATGGGCTACGAGACCCCGGGCATCGACCGCATCGGCCGCGAGGGCATCAAGTTTCTTCATTACTACGGCGAACAGTCCTGCACTGCCGGCCGCGCGGCATTCCTGACCGGCCAGCATGGCATCCGCAGCGGCCTGACCAAGGTCGGCTTTCCCGGCGCGCCGATGGGCATGAGCCAGCTCGATCCCTCGATCGGCGGCCTGCTCAAGAATTTCGGCTACGCGACAGGGCAGTTCGGCAAGAACCATGTCGGCGACCGCAACGAGTTGCTGCCGACCGTGAACGGCTTCGATGAGTTCTTCGGCAATCTCTATCACCTCAATGCCGAGGAAGAGCCGGAACTGCCCGACTATCCGAAAGACCCCAGCTACCTCGCCAAGTTCGGGCCGCGCGGCGTGCTGAAATGCAAGGCCACCGACCGCGACGATGCCACGGTCGATCCGCGCTTCGGCAAGATCGGCAAGCAGACCATCGAGGACACCGGCGCGCTGACCAAAAAACGCATGGAGACCATCGACGACGAGACCTCGGCCGCCGCCATCGACTTCATGAAGCGCCAGCAAACGGCAGGCAAGCCGTTCTTCTGCTGGTTCAACGGCACCCGCATGCACCTGCGCACCCACGTCCGCGCCGATCATCGTGGCCGCTACACCCACGGTGACAGCGAGTACATCGACGGCATGCTGGAGCACGATGACACCGTTGCCAGCCTGCTCAAGGCCCTGGATGATATGGGTGTCGCCAACAACACCATCGTCGTCTATTCCAGCGACAACGGCCCCCACATGAACTCCTGGCCGGACGGCGCCATGACCTGGTTCCGCTCCGAGAAGAACACCAACTGGGAAGGCGCCTTCCGCGTACCCTGCCTGGTGCGCTGGCCCGGCGTCATCAAGCCCGGCACGGTGACCAACGAACTAATGAGCCACAACGACTGGATACCGACACTTTGTGCTGCGGCCGGCGAGCCTAACATCGTCAACAAGCTCAAGGCCGGCTACACGGCAAACGGGATCAATTACAAGGTCCATCTGGACGGGTTCGACCAGAGCGCGTTCCTGCGCAACGTCAGCGGCACCGCCGGGAATAACAACGGCACCAAGAGCGCCCGCGACAAGTTTTTCTATTCGGACGACGACGGTCTGTTGGTGGGCCTGCGCAAGGGCGACTACAAATATGTCTACGCCGAACAACGCTCACCCGGGACGATGCAGGTCTGGGCCGAGCCCTTCACCAAGCTTCGTCTGCAGAAGATATTCAATCTGCTGCAGGACCCGTTCGAGCGGGCGGATATCACGTCCAATACCTTCTGGGACTGGCAGCTCAACCATGTCGGGCAGGTCTACGGCGCGATGGACGATGTCGGCGCGTTCGTGATGACGTTCAAGGAATTCCCGCCGCGTTCGTTCCCGCCAAGCTTCAATCCGACAAATATCCTCGATGAGACGCTGGACGACATCAAGGACGACCGGGCGAAGGCGGGGCAACGGGCCCAGAGCATCGACAAGATCCGCTCCGGCGTGAACCAGCTGATCGAGCAGCAGCTGCAGCAGCGCGGGATCAAGTAGCAGGCGTGACAGTCGTACCGGCCCCCGGTCGTGGGCCGGTCGATTACGCTGCCGGACGCGGGCAAGCGCTTCATGTCATCCGCAAGGTGCTGTTGCGCCAGATCGCGATCACCAACTATATTAATCCGTTTTGAGTGAGTTGAACACGCGGCCGAACATGAAGTGTCGGTAGCACACGATATGTCCGGTTTATGTAGCACACGATCTGTCCGGTAATTTTGGTGCCCTTTGGAGGGGCATGTGATGCGCCGGACGGAAGCGCTTCAGGGTGTGCGAATGATCAAATTTCTGGACATTTTAGGTCGGTACGAGGCTTTGGAGTTCAACCAGTTGGAGGCTGCGGAGCTTTTGGGTGTCGGGGAACGAACGTTCCGGCGCTGGTGTCAGCGCTACGAAGAGGATGGCGAGGCGGGGTTACTGGACCGGCGGCTGGGCAAGGCTTCCGGCAGGCGGGTTCCGGTTGACCGTGCGGACGAGGTGGAAGCGCTTTACCGCACGCGCTACGCCGGCTTCACGGCGAAGCATTTTCACGAGCACTTGGTGAAGGATCATCGTTTCAACTGGAGCTACACCTGGACCAAGACCTTCCTGCAGTCGAAGGGGCTTTTGGAGAAGGCCCGGCGCCGCGGAGCGCATCGGCGCAAGCGTCCGCGTCGGCCGTTGCCCGGCATGCTGCTGCATCAGGACGGGTCGCGGCATCAATGGCTTGCGGGGCAGCCGATGCTCGATCTGATCGTGACCCTGGATGACGCGACGAGCGCGATCTATTCGGCGTTCCTGGTGGAGGAAGAAAGTACCGCCTCGACCTTCCGCGCGCTTGAAGAAGTGTTTGGCCGGCACGGCCTACCGTTGAGCCTCTACACCGATCGGGGCTCGCATTACTTTCATACGGCGACGGCTGGCGGTGCGGTCGATCGCGCGGCACTGACCCAGGTCGGCCGGGCGCTGGCGCATCTGGGTGTCGAACATATCGCAGCCTATTCTCCGCAAGCGCGGGGCCGTTCCGAGCGTGTCTTTCATACGCTGCAAGACCGGTTGACCAAGGAGCTGGCATTGGCCGGGATCACCACGGCGGATGCGGCCAATTTGTTTCTTCGTGATGTCTATCTCCCGGCCCACAACGCCCGCTTTGCCATCAAGCCTGAGCAGGACGGCAGCGCTTTCGTCGCGGTTGCGGGTATCGATCTCGGCGAGATTCTTTGCGTGCAGGAGGAGCGCCAGGTCGGCAACGACAATTGTGTGTCGTTCAACCGTTTGAAACTGCAGATCCCGGCAAGTCCTTTGCGCGCGCACTTTGTCAAGGCGCGGGTCAAGGTCCGTCAATACCACGACGGCAGCCACGCCATCTTCCACGGCCCGCGTTGTCTCGGTCGCTACGATCGTAGAGGCGCGACCGTGGACATACCGATTGCCGCTTAAATCCGCTCGGCGGCGAGCCTGTGGACGGCATGGACAAGTCTACGACTTGCCCACCCCGCCCACAGGAGAACAAAAGCAGACGAAGCGGACATTTGATGTGCTACCAAAACCGGCCAACTTAATTAGCTATCGACACGCGGCCGAACATGAAGGGGCCGATCCATGGCGCTCTCCAACGCACGGACTTCGGCAAGGGGCGGTTCTATTCAGCTCGGCTTCAAGACGTCCATCATCGGGCTGTTCGTCGGCATCGTGCTCGTGATCGGCCTGACGCTGGTCTATCTCAGTTTCGCTCGAATTTCGGCGGTCACCCAGTCGGCTGCCAGCAAGTTCATCGGCAAGGTGGCCGAATTGTCGGCGGACCGGATCGGTTCGCAGTTGAAGCTGGTGAGGGACAATCTCGAAATATTGAATGCGCTACCGCCGATCCGGTCCGTGGAGATCGAGAACAACCCGCCGCTCTACGCACTGCTCGCGGCCATGCTGAAGAATAATGACCAGCTGTTCAGCCTGTATATCGGCTACGACGACGGCTCGTTCATCGAGTTGGACGACATCGGCGGTACCGGGCGCGGTGCGCGCGCAAGGCTGGAGGCGCCCGAGCAGGCCGCGTTCCGGCTGGTCGTGATCTCGAGGTCCGACGCTTCCCATGTCAAATCGAGAAGACTGTTTCTTTCCGACAAGCTCGAAACGATAAGGGAACTGCCGGGTCCTCTCGACTACGATCCACGCCAGCGGCCCTGGTACAAGGACGCCGAACGCCACGATGGCAGCTGGCTGACCGGGCCGTACGTCTTCTTCGCAACGGGAAAGCAGGGCTACACCGTGCAGTCGGCCTTGAATCAGGGACGGAGCGGTGTGATTGCGGGGGATCTGCTGCTGGATTCGACAGAGGAGGTGTTGAAACGGGAGAAGCTGACGCCTTCCGGCGTCGCCTTCCTGTTCGATGACAACGACCGCATTCTGGCCCATCCGCGTATGTCGGAAATGATCGGACGTGAGGTTTCCGGCACGATTCCGCATCTGCGCGAGACCGACATGGCGGGTGTACTCGGCGCGATCCGCGCCTGGCGCGCCGGCGGAATGTCCGAACAGCTCTTTGCCGATCCCGCGGGACGTCTGTATGCCGCGGCGTTCCAGCCGATCCCCTATGCCGGCCCGGCCAATATGCGCGTCGGCGTGGTGGCGCCGGTCGACGAATTCTTCGCCAGCATCCTGTCCGAACGCGGCCGGCTGTTTGCCTTCGCGCTTGGATTCGTCGCGCTGATGGTGCCGGTCGTGTTCTTCATGGGCTCGCTGCTGTCGCGATCGCTGCGGGCGCTGGCCGAGGAAACCGACCGGATCCAGCGGTTCGAGCCTTCGGCCGCCCCGCCGGTGCGTTCGATCATCCGCGAGATCGACGACCTCGGCCGTTCCGTTGCCACCATGCGCACGGTGACGCAGACATTCTCGCGTTTCGTGCCGCGGCGGCTGGTGGAGCGGCTGATCGAAACCGGAACGCCGCTGCAGCTCGGCGGCACCCGAAGGGAAGTCACGCTGCTGTTTTCCGATGTCGTCAATTTTACCGAGATTACGGAGAAAGCAGATCCGACGCGGGTGATGCAGTACACGTCGCGCTATTTCGCGGCCATGTCGCATGAAATCATGAGCCATTCAGGCACCGTCGACAAATTCATCGGCGATGCGATCATGGCGATCTGGAACGCGCCCGCCGATGATCCCGATCACGCCGCCAACGCCTGCGCCGCCGCGCTGGCGTTTCAGCGCGCCAACGCCCGGTTGAATGCCGAGTTCGACCGCGAAGGATGGCCGGTGTACCAAACGCGGTGCGGCCTGCATACCGGTGAAGCCGTGGTCGGCAATATCGGGTCCGAAGATCGCATGAACTACACGGCGCTCGGCGCAACCGTGAACCTGGCGGCGCGGCTCGAAGGGTTGAACAAGAATTACGAGACTTCGATTCTCGTCAGTTCGGCCCTCAAGCAGCGCGTGGGCTCGAGATTCCACTTCCGCAGCGTCGATCGCATCAGTCCGAAGGGCTTTATTGAGGCCTTCGAGATCTACGAATTGACGGGCGAGCAAGGAGACGGCGCGGACGCGGGTTTCTGCCGCGAATGGGAGATCGTGTATGCCGCGCTTCGAAACGAACCGTCAGCAACTGCGGAAGAACGGCTCGGAGCATTCCTGGCGAAATACCCCGAGGATGGCGTCGCCCGCTATCATCAACGATCATTTGAAGAAAGCGAGGTCAGCAAGGCCTGGCTGTCTTGATTGATTCCGGACGTCCGACTGGTTGGCGCCTCTCAAAACGTCAGTTGCACTTTCATCGATTTCGACCGGTCGCTGGCGAGTTCGAAGGCGTCGACGGCCGAATGGAACGGCAGCGATGCGGTGATCAGCGGTTTTACGTCGATCAGCCCTCCGCCCATCAAGCGCAGCGCGAGTTCGAATTCCGGATCGAACCGGAAGGTGCCGCGCAACTGCAATTCCTTGGTGACGATGGTGTTGACCGGCAGAGTCATTTCGCCACCGAGCCCGAGTTGCACGATAATGCCGCCGGGGCGCATCAAATCGAGCGCGGTGCGCAACGCAGCCTGATTGCCGGAAGCCTCGAACAGGACATCGAAGGTGCCCTTGCCGGCGCGGTAGGGATCGAGCGCTGAGGCTTCGGTCGCGCTGTTGACGGTGAGGCTTGCCCCGAGTTTGCGCGCAACGGCCAGCGGCGCGTCGGCGATATCGGTCACCACGACTTCCGCCGCACCGCCGTAGCGCGCGACGACGACCATCAGCGCGCCGATCGGCCCGCAGCCGGTCACCAGCACGCGTTTTCCCAGCAGTGGGCCGGCCTGCTTTCCGGCGTGGAGGCAGACCGCGAGCGGCTCGGCCATCGCGGCTTCGCCGAGCGAAAGGGAATCGGCGATCGGAATGGCCTGCGACGCGTCGACGGTGACGTTCTCGCGAAAACCTCCCTGCACGTGCGGCATGCGCATCGCGCTGCCCATGAAGCGCATGTCGAGGCATTGGTTGCGCATGCCCTCGAGGCAATGCAGGCAGGCGTTACAGGGCTGGCTCGGATTGACGGCCACCCGCATGCCGGAAGCCAGATGCGGCACGTCGCGGCCGACCGCGGATATCACGCCGGATATCTCGTGTCCCAGCGCCATCGGCTGCTGGATCCGGACCGTGCCGAAACCGCCGTGATGATAATAGTGCAAGTCCGAACCGCAGATGCCACCGGCCGCGATCCGGACCCGGACTTCGCCGGCGCCCGGCGCGGAATCCGGAAAGCTGTCGATCCGCAGATCCTTCGGCGCGTGGATGACGACGGCTTGCATGGATGGTCTCCTGGCTTTTGGTTTTGGTGGGGCCTACATCGCAGCCAGCATGCCGCCATCGACATAGATGATCTGGCCGTTGACGTAGTCGGACGCGCGTGAGGCGAGGAACACTGCCGCACCGACCAGTTCGTCGGGGCGTCCCCAGCGCTTGGAGGGGATGCGGGACATCAGCCAGCCGTTGAAATCGGGGTTGTTGACCAAGGCTTCGTTCATGTCGGTCAGCATGTAGCCGGGACCGATGGCGTTGGCCTGGATGCCGCTTGCGGCCCATTCGACCGCCATCGAACGCGTCAGATTCTTGATGCCGCCCTTGGCCGCAGTGTAGGGCCCGACCGTCGGCCGCGCCAGTTCGCTCGCCAGCGATCCGATATTGACGATCTTGCCGCGTTGGCGCGGGATCATCCGTTTCGCAGCTTCGCGGCCGATCACGAAGGCGCTGGTGAGATTGGTCTCGATCACCTTGCGCCATTCGGCCGAAGTGAATTCGACCAGCGGCTTGCGCATCTGAATGCCGGCATTGTTGACGAGAATATCGACCTCGATGCCGGCGGCGTCGAAGCGCTCAAAGGCCGCGACGATCGCGTCCTCGTCGGTCACATCGAAGGCCGAACCGTCGGCTGCGTATCCGGCGGCGCGCAGGTCGGCGACCGCGGTCTCGACCCGCGCGGGATCGACGCCGTTCACGATCAACCGCGCGCCGGCTTTCGCCAGCCCCTCGGCGATGGCGCGGCCAAGTCCGCGCGAGGAACCGGTCACCAGTGCGGTGCGGCCGGACAGATCGAACAGGGCTTGCGACATTCCAAATCCTTAAACGTTGCTGCGGCGCACGGTCAGATCGGAGCGATCATACACCGCGGGCAGAAGGTCGATGCAGAGACCTTCACCCTCCATCGGATAGACGTATCCATCCCTGATATCAGGCATGTTGGTGACGAGTTCATTGTACCAGCCCCTGTAGAAGGCGCGTACGGATTCCTGGATCAGCGTGTTCGGCTGGCTGAACGACATATGGATGGCGGCCGCGAAGCCGACCGGGCCGATGCAATCGTGCGGCGCGAAGGGGCGGTGATAGGTCTCGGCCATGGCCGCGATCTTGCGTCCCTCCGTGAGCCCGCCAGTCCAGCAAAGATCGGCCATCACCACATGCATCGCGTCGCGGTCGAGCATGTCCTTGTAGGGATAGCGCGACCCGAGCGTCTCGCTGGCGCAGACCCAGACATCGGTCGAGCGGGCATATTCCGCCAGCGCCTGCGGCGAGTTCATCCGGATCGGGTCTTCGTACCAGGTCGGCTGGTACGCTTCGAGCACTTTTGCGATCTTCTTGGCGGTCGGCAGATTCCACAGCGAGTGGAATTCGACCATGATCTCCATCTTGTCGCCGACGGCTTTGCGGATCTTTTCGAACGGCTCGACGGCCTTCTTCATCTGTTCCGCTGATATGAACAGGCCCTGGTTCTCCTGCGCCGCCGGATCGAACGGCCAGATCTTCATCGCGCTGATGCCGCTCTCCAGCAGGCTTTCGGCCACCGCGTCGGCTCGGTTCATAAAACCGTCGAGGTCTTCATAGGGACCATCGGATACACCGAGGTTCCAGTTCGACACCGGCTTGATGTTGGTGGAGCGGACATATTGATAGCCCGCGCAGGTGTTGTAGATGCGCTGCTTGTCGCGGCAGAGGCCGCCGAGCATCTGATGCACCGGCTGATGGCAGACCTTGCCGAACAGGTCCCACAGTGCGATGTCGATCGCGGAAGCGGCGCGATATTCGACGCCGGTCGAGGACTGCGCCATCGGCAGGTTCAGCATGTCGCGATGGATCGCCTCGATGTGAAGCGGATTGCGGCCGAGCAGCCGTCCGGCAAAGGTATCGTGGATCTGCGCCTCGACCGCGCCGGCGCCGTAAAAGGTTTCGCCGAGGCCGATGACGCCGGCGTCGGTGTGCACACGGACCCACAGCACATTGGCGAATTCTTCGGTGCGCAGGGTCTCGATCGAAATGATCTTCACGTTTGACATCCTCCCATGGGCTCTGGCCCTCGGGCCGGCCAGCGCGGAGGAGGGCTCTTGTTGGTTGCTGCGACCGCATTTCGGGCCGCGTTGGGCGCCAGATTAGCGCTGCTTGTAATATATCACAATATGTTTTATGGTTCACGTCGGGGAATAGCGACCCGGCGGCAATGCGGGGGAGGAAACAGGGATGGCACGGCGCAAAAGCGCTTTGGAACTGGTGCGTCCGGACGCGGGCAGCGCCCCGAGCCGGCGCAACCGCATCAACTTTTTCGAACTGGCCTACCAGCGGATCGAAGACCTGCTGGTCAATTGCCAGCTGACGCCCGGACGTTTCCTGACGGTGCAGGAACTGCAGGCCGTCACCGGCTTCGGACGGACGCCGGTGCACAACGCGGTGAACCAGTTCGCGGCCGATACGCTGATCATCATCCGGCCCCGTCACGGCCTGCAGATCGCACCGATCGATCTGGCGCGCGAGCGGCTGCTGCTGAAGCTCAGGCGCGACATCGAGCGCTTCGTCGTCAAGCTCGCGGCCGAGCGCGCCAGCCTCTCGCACCGCAATCAGGCGCTACGGATCGAGCGGGTGCTGAAGGAAAAGCACGACACGCTGACGCTCGCCGAATTCAACAGCCTCGATCGCCGCATCGATACGCTGATCCTGGCCGCGGCCGGCGAGCCATTCCTCGCCCATACGCTAAAGCCACTGCACACGATCTATCGCCGCATCGGCTTCATCCATCACCGTTACATGCCGGGCCAGGCTGATCTGTCCGGCACCATCGACAGCCATCTTGCGATCCTGGGCGTCGTCGCCAACCGCCGGGTCAATCGCGCGGAAGCTGCGGTCGATGTGCTGATCGACTTCATGGACGGGATGTTTGACGGAATGGAATCCGGCATCGATCCGGCGCTGCTTGATTGCAGCATCGAGCCGCTGCCCGGCCTTTAGCGATTGCGAATTTACAAAAAGCACGGGAAGTAACGAACATGACGACGGCAGCTCTTCCACAACGCGCGGCGATGGATAGCGCCGTCCGCTACCTCATCACCCGATATAGCCCCAAGGGCAACAAGGTCGGATGGCTGATGATGGCCTCGATCCTGGTCGAGGCCTGGGATCTTTATTCCATCGCGTTCGTCCTGATCTTCATCCGCGAACAGTTTCAGCCGGATCCGCTGATGCTGGGGCTTGCGGCCGCCGGCACCCAGGGCGGCGCGCTGATCGGCGCCCTGATCGGCGGATGGCTGTCCGACAAGATCGGCCGCCGCATCATGTTCCTGGTGACGATGGTGATGTTCATCATCCTGGCGCTGGCGCAGGCTTTCGTGCCCAACGTCGGCTGGCTCATCGTCATTCGCTTCCTGCTCGGCGTTCCCTTGGGTAGCGATATCTCGACCGGCTACACCTACATCATGGAATCCATGGCCAAGGGCGAGCGCGAGGTGATGGGCAACCGCTGGCAGTTCATGTTCGCGGTCGGCGAAGTGCTGACGCTGGGCGTGATCGCGATCTTCCTCATTCTCAATCTCGACCATGAGACGGTGTGGCGGGTGACGCTGGGATTAGGCGCGCTGCCGGCGTTCGTGATCCTCGTGATGCGCCACGACGTGCCCGAAACGGCCGTGTGGCTGGTGCAGAAGGGCCGTTTCCGCGAGGCCAAGCGGGTCGCGCAGGAGATGTACAACGATCCCCTGGACATGCTCCCGAACGAGGACATCGTGGTGCCGAAGGCGCGCCCGGCGGCCTTCCTCGCCGATCTGCCCAAGGACCCGATCCGCTGGCGCGCCACGCTGTACGGCTGGATCGCCTGCTTTGCGCAGGCGAGCGAGTTCTCGACGTTCGCGTTCTATCTGCCTGTGATGTTCGCGATGGTCGGCGTCTCCTCCATCCTCGGCAACAATCTCGTCACCATGGCGCTGTTTTCGTTTGCGGCCATTTCCGGCTGGGTCGGACCATTGCTGACTCCGAAAATCGGCCATCGCGGCATCGGCATCGCCGGATTTTCGATCGTGCTGGTGTCACTGCTGATCGCCGCGGCCGCGCTCTATACGGACCATATATACGTGCTGCCGTTCGCCGCGGCCGGCATGCTGTGGGGCCATTATTGGGACGCCTCGAACTGCATGACCATTCCGACCATGGTGGCGAAGCCGGAATATCGGGGAACCGCGAGCGGCTTTGCCTACATGTTCGTCAAGCTGCCGTCGTTCCTCGCGATCTTCCTGTTCCCTTCGCTGTTCGCAGCGATCGGGCAGGCCAACGCCACGCTGTTCGTCGCAATCTTCCCGCTGATCGGGCTATTGGCCGCGATCTTCATCCTGCCCGAGGTCTACGGCTACGAACAGGACTGACGAGAGAGGGGCGGCGGTCGAATTCTATTTGGACTCTGCCTTGACCGCGCCCCTTAGTCCGGCTTGCTTTTGAATCTGCTCCAGCAATCCGTTGGATTGAACGTCCTTCACGAACGCACCAACGAAAGCCAGGCCTTGCTCGCGCCCCTTGGGAATAGCGACGGCCATATGCTCCAGACCCCAATTGCCATCGAGCACTCGGGAGCCCGGCATCGAATCCGACATTTCGAACAACGTGGGCTTGTTGGTGGCATAGGTGTCGAGTTCGCCGCGGCTGAACATCCCAACCGCCAGCTTGACGCTTTCGGCCGGAACGATTTTGGCGTTCTTGAATTTGGCGGGCAGGGTGCGTTCCGACGTGCTGCCCTTGGTGACGCCAATACGAACGCCTGGCCGGTCCAGATCGTCGATGCCGCTGATCGAAGAGTTTGCCGGAACGAGATAGCCAAGCTCGACCGAGATCACAGGCGGGCTGAAGCTGGCGTCGTTCGCCCGCGCCGGCGTGGCATTGGTGACGGTAAAGTCGACCCCGCCGTCCTTGATGGCGCTGACGACGTCCGCAACGCGCTGGAACGTGACGTATTCGACCGGCACTTGCAGCCGCCTCGCAAACTCCGCTCCGAGATCGTAGGCCACGCCGTGGGTCTGTTTGGTGGCGGGATCGACGACCATCGAGGTCGGGCTGCCCGGATAGACGCCGACGCGCAAATGGCCTTTTGGCGCCAGCAACTCCGTCTCGCTGCCGGCATGGGCCGACAGCACGTCGATCGCGGTGAGCGCGATGCAGGCGAGCAAGGCGTTGTTAGCTGAACGTACGAGCGAGCGGACCAGTCTGGATTGGATCATCTTGATGTGTCCTTGTCGTCGGATGCGCTCACTGCGCCCGAATGTTGGCGGCCTTGAGCACCAGCTCCCATTTTGCAGCTTCTGCATAGTCTGGCCCAATACCAACGCCCACTATTATTGTTGACCGGACCTGATCTTTTGTACATACGTACAAATCACATGATCCGCAAGCCGACCAGCAATGCCACCGACAAGGCCGTCACAGCCCGCAAGCCGAATTTGCGGGAGGCTATCCTTGCCGCCGCGGAGGAGCTGTTCTCGACCAACGGCTTCAATGCCGTGTCGGTTCGCGACATTGCGCAGGCCGCCGGCGCCAATCCCGGCAGCGTGACCTATCACTTCAAGACCAAGGACGGCCTGCTGCTGGAGATCTACCGGCGCCACTGCGGACCGATGAACCAACGGCGCTCCGAATTGCTGGCGGCCGCCAAACGGGTTCGCGATCTCCAGGACAGGCTGGAGGCGATCGTCCGCGCCTATGTGCTGCCCGCGTTCTCCTCGGGCAACGATCTCGCCGGCGGCGGCGCGCGGTTCACGCGGCTGCGCGCTGTCATGTCGGCCGAGGGCAACGAAGTCGCGCGGAAAATCATCGCGCAGACCTTTGACGACACCAGTCACGCCTTCATCGACGCGATCCACGAAAGCCTGCCGCATGTCCCGCGGAACGAGATCGTCTGGCGCAGCCATTTCCTGCTCGGCGCGCTCTATTACACGCTGGTAACGCCCGAGCGCGTCTCGCGCCTGTCGCGCGGCAGCGCCGACGGCGGCGATGCGGGAAATGCGATCGAGCAGCTGGTGCGGGCGACGGTCGCATCGTTCCAGGCGCCCGCGCTCGATCAGCCGGCGCCCGCGCGGCGACGAACTGCAACACAAGACAAAACCTAAAATCCCGTCCGATTGTTCAGGTGCAGCCAGGCCAGCGATGTTCACGCCGACGATTCCCGGGCCCGATCCGGACACGAAAAGCCCGAAGTTCAAGCTGCCGCCCCTGGCATGCGACGCGCACTGCCATATCTTCGGGCCCGGCTCGAAATATCCGTATGCACCAGACAGGCCCTATACGCCTCCCGACGCGCCGCTGGAGGCGTTCAGGGCATTGCATGCCAAGCTCGGCGTTGGACGCGCCGTGATCGTCAATGCGAGCGTGCACGGGACCGACAATCGGGTTGCGCTCGATGCGATCGCCGCCAGCAATGGGGCGTATCGGGCCGTCGCCAATATCGACGACGGGATTACCGAGCGCGAATTGCAGGTGCTGCACGATGGCGGCTTTCGCGGCTGCCGGTTCAACTTCGTCCGGCATCTCGGCGGCGTCCCCGACATGCGGGTGTTCGACCGGGTGGTGCAAATGATCGCGCCGCTGGGCTGGCACGTCGATCTGCACTTCGACGCCATCGACCTTCCCCAATATGCCGACATGCTGACGAAGCTTCCGGTGCGTTACACCATCGATCATATGGGGCGGGTGAAGGCGTCGGACGGCCTCGATCAGCTCCCGTTCAGGACATTGATCGACCTGATGCAGCGTGACGAAAAATGCTGGGTCAAGGTGTGCGGCAGCGAGCGTGTATCCTCTGCCGGTCCGCCCTTCGTCGATGCGGTACCGTTCGCCCGGCGCATCGTCGAGACGGCGCCGGATCGTGTCATCTGGGGCACGGATTGGCCGCATCCCAACGTCAAGGTGATGCCGAACGACGGCGATCTGGTCGACCTCGTTCCCTTGTTCGCGCCGGAGCCGGAGTTTCAGCAGAAGCTGCTGGTCACCAATCCTGCCCGGCTTTTCGAATTCGACAGCTAGGACAAAATTCAAGAGCCCTGTTTCGAAAATTCCAACCAAAAGGGGAGTTCGCATCCCATGAAGACCGGACTTGTTGTGTCGGCCCATCCCGGCGATTTCGTCTGGCGCGCCGGCGGCGCGATCGCGCTGCACGTCAAGAAGGGCTATCGCGTCAAGATCGTCTGCCTGGCGTTCGGCGAGCGCGGCGAAAGCCAGTTCGCCTGGAAGCAGCCGGGCATGACGCTCGACAAGGTCAAGGCCGGCCGCAAGCGACGAGGCGCAGCGGGCGGCAGCTATCGCTCGGCGCCGAGATCGAGTTCTTCGATGCCGGCGATTATCCGCTGCGGCTGACGGACGCCCATTTCGACCGCATGGTCGATATCTACCGCGAAACTCAATCCGTCCTTTGTGCTCACCCATGCGCTGGAGGATCCCTACAATTTCGATCATCCCGACGGCGGCGGCACTTCGCGCAGGAAACGCGGGTCGTGGCGCAGGCGATGGGCCACAAGCCGCGGGCCGAATACACCTACGCTGCGCCGCCGGTGTTTCTGTTCGAGCCGCACCAGCCGGAGATGTGCAATTTCAAGCCGCAGGTGATCCTCAACATCGACGAGGTCTGGGACATCAAGCGCAAGACGTTTGAAATTCTCGCGGCGCAAAAGCATCTGTGGGCCTATTATGAGCGGGTCGCGCTGCAGCGGGGCATGCAGGGCGGCCGCAATTCGGGCAAGGCCATGACCTATGGCGAGGCCTATCAGCGGCTGTTCCCGATGGCGTTGGAGGAACTGGCATGAAGACCGTCGTTGTCCGCAACATCAAGCGCACCGATGCCGATCTGGTCAAACGGCTCGGCGCGCTCGGCACCGCCACGGTGCACGAGGCCTACGGCCGCTTCGGCCTGATGAAGCCCTATCTGCGCCCGGTATGGACCGGTGCCGAGGCCGCGGGCACGGCCGTGACCGTGCTGGCGCATCCCGGCGACAACTGGATGATCCATGTCGCGGTCGAGCAGTGCAAGCCCGGCGACATCCTGGTGGTCGGCTGCAGCGCCGATAACACCGACGGCATGTTCGGCGATCTGCTGGCGACCTCGCTGATGGCGCGCGGCGTCACCGGGCTCGTGATCGATGCCGGCGTGCGCGACGCAAAGTCGCTGCGCGAGATGGGCTTTCCGGTGTGGTCGAAGGCGATTTCCGCCAAGGGCACGGTCAAAGCAACGCTCGGCGCCGTCAACGTGCCGGTGGTTTGCGCCGGCATCAACGTCATGCCGGGCGATGCCGTGGTTGCCGATGACGACGGCGTCGTGGTGGTCAGGCGCAGGGATGCCGCCGACGTCGTCGCCAAGGGCGAAAAGCGCTTTGCCGATGAAGACGGCAAGCGCAAGCAGCTCGCCGCCGGCGTGCTCGGGCTCGACATGTACAATATGCGCGAGCCGCTGGCGAAGGCGGGCCTCGTCTATATCGACGAGCCGGAGGACGACTGAGGTGGCGATGCGTCTGCGCACGCTGCTCGGCGATCATCCCGGCACCACGGCGCTGAAGAGCGGCTCGATCAAATCCGATCTGGTCGAGTTCGATTTCGTCGATTATTCGCCGACCAACAAGGGCTTCAAGCCGATGGTCCGCGAAGGGGCGTTCGACGTCTCCGAGATGGCGATCGTCACCTATCTGATGGCGAAGAGTTTTGGCAAGCCGATGGTGCTGCTGCCCGACGTGGTGGTGGCGCGGTTTCAGCATGGCCATGCGCTTTACAACGCGAAGCGGGGAACGCTGACGCCGGCCGATCTCAACGGCAAGCGCGTCGGCATCCGCTCCTTCACCACCACGACCGGCGCATGGCTGCGCGGCATTCTCGCCAATGATTATGGCGTCGATCTCAATTCGATCGACTGGGTGACGTTCGAGGATGCCCATGTCGCCGAATTCAGGGACACCACCAAGCGGGCGCCGGCGGGCAAGCAGATCATCCAGATGCTGATCGACGGCGAACTCGATGCGGTGCTCGGCGAGAAATCGGATCATCCGGACCTGAAGCCGCTGTTCGCCGATGTCGCCGCGCGAAGAGAAAGCCTGGTTCGCCAAACACGAGCGTGATGCCGATCAACCACATGGTGGTCGTGAAGCCGGATCTGTCCGAGAAGCATCCCGACGCCGTGCGGGAAGTGCATCGGCTGCTCGCGGAGTCGGCCAAGGGCGTCGCCGCCGCGCCGCAATTCAGCGCGGAAGAGATGCGCCGCTCGCTGGAACTGATCATCGACTACACCGCGCAGCAGGGGCTCATCCCGCGCGCCTTCACCGTCGATGAGTTGTTCGACGACGTAACGCGCGCGCTCGCATAGCGTGTTCAAGGGCGAAGTGCGCCGTACCCGCCATTCGCGTAAACTGATAGACGCGCTGCACTTTGACTACGTTACAGAGAGACCGCCAATGCACCCCGAACCGATTTTCGATCTCGCCCATCTCGGCCACATGGAAATGCTGACGCCGAAGCCGGACGAGAGCCTGAAATTCTTCGTCGACGTCATGGGCATGACGGTCAGCGGCCGGCAAGGGCGAGTTGGTCTATCTGCGCGGCTGGGACGATTACGAGCGCTATTCGCTCAAGCTCACGGCGTCGAAAACCTCAGGCATGGAGCACATGGCGCTGCGCGCCCGCAGCCCGCAGGCGCTGGAGCGCCGCGTCGCCGCGCTGAAAGGTTCCGGCTTCGACATCGGCTGGATCGATGGCGATATGGGGCAGGGGCCGGCGTTCCGCTGCCGGGATCCCGACGGCCATATCGTCGAACTCTATTACGAGACCGAATGGTATCAGGCGCCGCCCGAACTGAAGCCCGCGCTGAAGAACCAGGCGCAGCGCTTTCCCGCGCGCGGCGTCAACGTCCGCCGGCTCGACCACCTCAATTGCCTCGCGGTCGACATCAAGGCCAACCGCCTCTTCTTCGAGAACTATCTGGGCCTGCGGACCACCGAGCAGATCGTGCTCAACGACGGCACGGAAGCGGCGATGTGGATGACGATGTCGAACAAGAGCTACGACTTCGCCTATACCCGCGACCATTACGGCAAGATGGGCCGCTTCCACCACGTCACCTACGCGCTCGACAGCCGCGAGGAAATCTTGCGCGCCGCCGATATCTTTCTGGAGAACGGCGTCCATATCGAGACCGGCCCGCACAAGCACGCGATCCAGCAGACCTTCTTCCTCTACGTCTACGAGCCCGGCGGCAACCGCGTCGAAGTCGCCAACGCCGGCGCCCGCCTGATCCTCGCGCCCGGACTGGAAGCCGATCGTGTGGACCGAGGAAGAGCGCAAGAAGGGCCAGGCGTGGGGGCTGAAGACGATCGAGTCGTTCCACACCCATGGCACGCCGCCGGTGTGAGGGGACGTACGCAGCAGCATCGATCTTGCCGAAATGATGGCGAGGGTCGATCGCGAAGGCCAACCTTGCGTCTGCAATGTCGCGCACCATCGCGCCTCTCCGCGCGGGCGGATCATTCTCTAAAGGGGATGCGTGAGGCGCGTATGTCACATTCAATCTGGCATTCTTCCGCGACAAGTCGAGCCCCGGCAAGTTGAGCGTCTTGATGTGGATGCGGCCCGACGACAATCGATTTAATTGGAAGCTTAGCATCCAGTTGGTCGAATAATTTGATGTATGGTGTGATACGACCATCCGCTCTCGTGCGGAAATGTAAGTTCTTATAAAGCCTCTCGTCGGATGGGCCGGCTACACCGATGCGATTGCTTAGTGCGACAATTCTATATTCCTGTTCTTCCTCAAAACTGCTGTTCTTAAGGAACGGCACAGTACTTAGATATGGGCGAGCAAAGTCGTCTGTTGACCTGTCTCCCAATATCTCAACGAGTACGTCAACAGCTTTCGGTATTAGTTGCACAAGAACAGCTTTGAATAATGTCGCGGCGAATCCTGAAATCGTTCCGGCTCCACAAATTTATTGAAGTCGCGATATCGAACCTCCTTTGTCAGAATACCCTGGAGTCGGCATTTGTCGTTTTCTTGTTTCGTCAACGCGTCGAGTTCAAACTCATCAAACTCAACCGCGAAGCCGCCTCGTGCATAGCCGCGCCACTGGCTGAGTAGTCCATCCGAATGATGGTCGGTGCCTTCTTCGTGCATGCAAAACGACGCGATGAAGTAGGGGGCCACCTTGTCAGTTGCGGATGCCATTGAGTCGAACATTTTGGCGACCTCGGCTTCGTAATAGCCGTCGCCGTGGGCGGCAAGTAGTTCGGCTTTGATAATGCCAGCGTCGACAAGTTTGGGTAGGAATTCGCGCGTTTCACTTACTAGATAGGGAAGAAGTATTTCTCGGAGTGAGGCACCCTCAGATCGATCGTTTAAAAAGCCGTAATGACTTGCGTGGATCGAGCCTGACTGAAGAATTCCAATCAAACCTTCGCCGCTCGTGTAGTGAAAAAGGCATCGGCTTTTCGGTAGCGCGGCTGGTCCGGCTCGTTTTGAGAACCCGAACTTGTTGGCTGTTCGCTTATTTTTGCGTGTCGAGATTTTGCGTGACGCGCGTTTCTGGACCTTGCTTATGGAAGTCTTGCTTGCCACGCGCTTGGCCTTACGCGGCCTGATCTCGCGTGCCATGTGCTTTGTTGTGCGCATTAGGAATCCTTCGTTGCGTCAACCAGGGTTGTCGGGTCGATTTCCCAACTCCGCCCATGGTGGTCTTCAAAATCAAAAAACGTTTTGGTCCCGACCCGTATGACGTGCCCCCACCACGCGCTCGAAAAGGTGTCAACGAGATAAACTTCATCGGGCCTCGTGCCCGGAACGGCTTTCTCAGCTTGCAATAGAGCATCGGCCACCAAGTGAAAGCCGGTTGTCTGAATGTCGTTGTCCTCCAATACGAGGATGGTGGTCGCGCCAGTGCTTCGCCATGTTGCGAGCTTCGAAAATTTCTTCTGGCAGGCCCGCAATATCCTTGCTGTGCGGCCAGCCTCCAAATCCTCGCTAATCTTCTGCACAATCCTGAAGGGCACCACTTGCCAAGACCGCCGCCATCTGTGCAGCGAGACATCAAATGGAATCCCAGGCGGTCGCTCGACTTGAATTGGCAGGACATAACGACCGTCTCGGGCAATGGGCAGCGTCGGACCTTTTGCGAAGATATGGTCGGCAATGGCGTTCTGTAATTCGGCGAGGGCTTTTCCCCTTAACCCCTCCGTGGCCTTCAACGGCATATGGAGTTCTAAGTATTCAGTCGGCGGTAAGCTGGCCGAGATGCGCTGTTCAAGCGGCCTAAAATGCGTGAGCGCGTCGTTCTGGAGCCGCAGGAAGCCTTCAAAGGGCTCAACGCCTGTATGTTCAAAAGCGAACTGCTTGCCGCCAATGTCGCATACCAACTCGACGGGGGCGGTGTGATGTTCCTTCTCGGGCCAGCGGCAGTTTTGCCGTTGTGCGCGCATACGTGCTTCAATGCTCCGCAAAATTGCGTCGCACGCTTTACCCTCGTTGAATCCCACGTGCATCTGTCGCCGTCCGGCTTGTTGATGACATCATAATCGGTACGCCTTACGCGACGTGTAACTCCACGCCTGCTCGCTTTTGAAGGTATCCGATCACGCTAAACAGATTTTTGGCCTGCGGATTACCGCGCGGGCCAAACATGCGGATGAGGCTCTTTGCCGGTGCGCCTGTGGCCTCACCCAGTTTCTCGAAGCCAACCGTCGCCTTGATGTAATCGCGCAAGATTGTCTTTCCGGTCTCGACGTCGCCGCTCAGCATGGCATCGATGCCTTCGCGAAGAAGCGCTTCGGCAAATTTCTTGTCCGCTTTGGCCCGGGCCTGCACGAGGTCCTTAAAGGGTTTTGTTCTTGCCATCATCCGTCTCCGTTCAGCGCCGCCCGCGCTTGCCTTGTTTGTAGGTCCGCCAATAGTCTTGGGCCGTATCAATGTCCCGCTGTTGCCGCTTCTTTGTTCCGCCGGTCAGCAGGATCACGATCGTGTCGCCATCCCGCCCGAAATAAATCCGGTAGCCTGGCCCGAAGTCGATCTTGTATTCCAGCACGCCTTCGCCGACGCTCTTCACATTGGAGAAGTTGCCTTGCTCCATGCGGGCTATGGCGCGGGCAATCTTGGCGCTCGCGACCGGGTTCAGTTCCGCAAACCATTCGGCGAACGGCTCCTGACTGTCCGCGGCAACATAGTAGCGGATTTCAACCATTCGATGTGGGTAACACAAGTGTTACCCTTCTGTCTATCCCGATCTCGGGCATCGATCATCGTGCTCGAAGTCTCGCCAGCCGTTGCCCGTCGCCTTGCGACATATTGGCACGACGGGCAAAATTCCGCTTCGCCAAAACCCCAAATCAGTGGCCTATCTCCGGCCATCCCGTTCCAAGAAGAGGGGCGGTCGCGCGTCGTCACGAACGCGGGATGGGATGTGGTGGACGCGAGAGCGTCGGCGCGAAGTGCGGTCGCAGGGCGAGTTGAACCTCGTGAGCGATTGGCAGGCGCGCAAGACGAACGACGTTTGAGCGTACGGCAAAACCGTGTGGTCCCGACACCCGTTGCTGGTGCCAAGTCGACGGTGGCAACTCAAACCCGACCGGGATTGAGAAGTCGCAAAATCCGCCGACGACGGTGACAAGACGAATTCGTCGCCGAGGAGATCACGGCATAAGCCGTAAAGCCATTACGCAGGGGATGCCGGGTGCCTCCGCTGAGCCTGTATGCTCGTGCGCGCATCCACTCTCCATTGCGCACGAGACCGCGGGTGCAGCGCGCACCCGGCATTCCCTGCGCCCTCTCATTTTCGAGGGTGACCTCTGGCAAGACTCGGGCGCGTCGCGCGCCGCGAGAGCGCGAAGGTATGTTCCTAATGAAGCGCAACGCGTGTGAGGGAGCGGAACGTCAGCAGGCGCTGGAGCGCCGTGTCACCGCGCGCTTAGGCGTTCCGGCCTCGACATCGGCAGACCCAGCTGCGTCGTGACCGCCAAATGACGGCGCGCACAAAAATTGGCAACCGAGTGTAGTCTATTTCACATGGAGCAATCTCAGGAAGAGTGATAAATTGCGCGCGGGCTTAAGTGTCTTTCGTCAACACGGCCGGCTCAACGGCCGGCGCGTTCCCCTCGCATCATGGGAGGAGATCAGACATGACCGACCATCACCAAACGCAACAACCTGTCGGCAAGCCATCGAACAAGCTGCGGCGCCGCGATTTTGTCACGGGGGCGCTTACGGTGGGCACCGGGCTTGCCGCCGGCGCCACCACGGCCTGGAAGGCCTGGTCGCAAGCAGCCCAGGCGCCGACGCCGACGCCGACGATACCGATCGAGTGCGTGCCGCCGGTGCCGTTCGGGCAGGCGGCCGCCTTCGGTTCGCCGGGATCGGGACCGGTGCGGATTCGCAAGAGCGTGTTTGAACTGACCGCCAGCGAAGTCGACCGTCTCAAGGCCGCCTATACCGAACTGTTCAAGCTCACCAAAAACGACGACCCGCGCGGATGGTACCGGCAGGGCGCCGTGCATTGCTGGTACTGCAGCGGCGCCGGCGACAGCCTGAACGGCATGGAGATCCATGGCGGCTGGTGGTTCTTCGCCTGGCATCGCGCTTATCTTTATTTCCACGAAACCATCCTCGGCAAGCTGATCGGCGATCCCTCGTTCGCGCTGCCCTATTGGGATTGGGATTCCTGCAAGGACGATCCGAACGACATGACCGGGCGCAACCGTTTCCCCGGCGAGGTTTACGGCTTTCCGACCGACCTCAATCCAAATCCGCTGTTCGACACCACGCGCGCGGCCGGAAAGGACGACAGGATTCCGACCGCCGTCGTCGGTCCGACCTCGATGAACGCGATCCTCGGCGCAAAGTCGTTTTCGGATTTCGGCGGCAGCGGCAACGAGGAACTGCCGGTATTCGCCCAGACCGCCAACGCGCCGCAGCAGGCGGGCACGCTCGAGGCGGGCCCGCACGGCCTGGTGCATCTGTGGACCACCGACCCCAGGAACTTTTCCGGCCTTGCCGACATGGGGATGCTCGCCGCGGCAGCTTTCGATCCCGTGTTCTTTTCGCACCACGCCAATATCGACCGTCTCTGGAGCAAATGGCTCGCGATGCCCGGGCACGCCAACCCGTCCAACGATCGCTGGCTCAACCAGCAGCCGTTCTTTTTTTACGATCAGGCTCAGGTCTGGACCGGAATCGTGATCAGCCAGGTGCTCGATTCCGAAAAATCGCTGGGATACCGCTACCAGCCGCCGCAATGGCCGCCGGGTGCCGCGGTCGCAGCGGTAGCGCCCGGCGCGGCGGAGCCGATCCGGGTTGCGCAGCTGACGCCGCTCAGCGTTCCCCTGGCCGCGATCAATACCGGCGCAGAGTCGCGCGCGCTGCCGTCGCAGCCGACGACGCTGCAGATCGCGCTGCCGGCCGAAGTAAGGCCGCGCATTACCGCGCTGGCGACGGGGACGAGTCCTGCGACCCTGGTGCTGCGCGTCGATGGCGTGGAAATTCCTGCCGATCGCGGCGCCGTGGTTCAGGTGTTCCTCAACCGGCCCGATATCACGACGCCGGCGAAAGGGCCTGAACCCGGCTATGTCGGCAGCATCATCATCGTGCCGTCCACCGGAAAGCGCTCGCTCGGTCTGCATCCGACGATCACGCGCAATTTCGGCTTTCCGCTGTCGGCAGAACAGGCCGCCGGCCTGTCGGGCAAGGAAAGTCTTTCGGTGACGCTGGTGCCGGTCACCGGCGACAACAAGCCAGCCGAAGTCTTGCGCTACCGGCAGGTCTACTTGTCGTCCCGGCAGTAGCGCCGGGCGGGCGGTGGGTTTTAGCTGGCGGGGACCGCCGGGACCACCGCGCGAAACTCGACGTCGTGCAGACGGATCGTCGGCGACATGCCAAAGTCGTTGCCGCCGAAGGCGTGGACGCGGCGGAGCAGATCCTCTTTGGTGATATCGAGCGGGATGTCGCAGATCGTCCGATAGGCGCCGCGCGAGTTTCGCTTGTTGCTCCAGTGCAGCGGCAGCCGCGGCAGCGGCCTGGATTCCATCGCCAGCGTCGGCGCCAGCTTCCAGAATTGTTGCGCCAGCTGCGTGTAGGCGAGGCTTTCGAGCGCACTCACGCCGACACCGGCCGGCATCGGAAACATCGCGACGTCGACGATCGCTCCGGAATCGACGCGCTCGGCCATTTCATGAACGGTGGTGCCGAATTCAGTGGCCTGTTCATAGACCGCGAAATGCGCCGGGGCCCATCCCGGATATTGCGGCGGGCCGGGATGGAAATTATAGGCGCCATAACCGAGAACGCCGAGAAGGCTCGGCGGCACGATCACCGGCGTCGCGAATGCGACCAGCCGTGTCAGGTGCAACGGCGCATCTTCCAGCGCGGCCAGATCGGCCGCCGTCTCCGCCGGCATCACGATCAGCTGCGGATTGTGCCGGCGCAACACGGTCGCCAGCGCACTCTGCTCGACCGGTCCCGTCAGCAATATGATCGACCCGAACATGGCTTCTCCGGCGCCCAAGGCGCTCGTCCCGAGGCACTATGTCGCAACCGGCGTTAAAATCGTGTTAACCGTCTTGGGGCCGGGCAGCGACGCAGATGTCCGGTGATCGTGGATGCGATTCGGGGGAGGGAACGGCCGTTGGCAAATTTTTGGGCCCGGAAAACCGCCGCAGAGCTGTTGCGGGAGGCCGCACTTGGGGAGGATGACGCGGAAGTGCAGCCGCTGAAGCGCTCGTTGTCCGCGCTCAATCTCGTCGCACTCGGCATCGGCGGAATCGTAGGCGCCGGCATCTTCATTCTGACCGGGCAGGCCGCGGCCGCCAATGCGGGACCGGCGGTGACGCTTTCGTTTCTGCTCGGCGCCGTCGCCTGCGCCCTCGCGGGGCTCTGTTACGCCGAGATGTCGTCGACCGTTCCGATCAGCGGCAGCGCCTATACTTATGCCTATGCGACGTTCGGCGAACTGATCGCGTGGATCATCGGCTGGGACCTCATTCTCGAATACGCGGTTGGTGCGATCGCGGTCGCGATCGGGTGGTCGGCCTATGTCGTCAGCTTCGCCAGGGATTTTGGCATCAATCTGCCGTCGCGGTTCGCTGCTGCGCCGCTGGACTTTGACGCCAACGCCCATGCCTGGTCGTCGACCGGGGCGATCATCAATCTGCCGGCGGTGTTCATCATTGCCGTGATGACGGCGCTGCTGGCCGTCGGTATCCGGGAGTCGGCGCGGTTCAACGGCTTTATCGTCGCCGTCAAGCTGATCGTCATCCTGCTCTTCATCGCCTGCGCGGCGTCCTCCGTCACGACCGCGAACTGGGTCACCTCGGGCAATCCGGACGGCGCGTTCATTCCGCCAAACACCGGCGCCGGCGTCTATGGCTGGTCGGGCGTGATCCGCGGCGCGGCGGTGGTGTTCTTCGCCTATATCGGTTTCGACGCGGTCTCCACCGTGGCCCAGGAAGCCAAGGTGCCGGAACGCGATATGCCGATCGGAATTTTGGGCTCGCTCGTCATCTGCGTCGTGCTCTATGTCGCGGTCGGTTTCGTCCTGACCGCCATCGTGCCGTACGACCGGCTGAACGTTCCGGACCCGATCGCGGTCGGGATCGATGCCGCCGGAATCAAATGGCTCTCGCCGCTCATCAAGCTCGGCATCGTGCTGGGGCTGACCTCGGTCATTCTGGTATCGCTGCTCGGGCAGCCCCGAATCTTTCGCGCCATGGCGCATGACGGATTGCTGCCGCCGCTCGCCGCGAGAATTCACCCCCGATTCCGGACGCCCTATGTCGCCACCATCGGCTGCGGAATTATCTCGGCCATTCTCGCCGGGCTGCTGCCGATCGGCCTCGTCGGCGAACTCGTCAGCATCGGAACGCTGTTCGCATTCACCGTGGTTTCGATCGGCACGCTGGTGCTGCGCTTCATCGAGCCGGAGTTGGCGCGGCCATTCAGAACACCCGCGATCTGGCTGGTCGCCCCGGCCGGCGCCGCCATTTCGCTGCTTTTGATGATCAGCCTGCCGTTCGATACCTGGATCAGATTGGCGGTCTGGTTCGCCATCGGGCTGGCGATTTATTTCGCGTACGGCGCCAGGCACAGCATGAAGGCCAGGCGTCGTTCGCAGATGTGAAAATTGCGTCCGGATTCCATCACGTTCGAATGCCGTCGCCAGCGCGCCCCGACATCGCGGCGGCAGCGTCGAGGCCATGCGCGATCGAGCGGCCGGTGGAAAGCACCAGCGATTTCACGCGCAGGCGCAGGATCGCGACGGCGCCCGAGGTCGCGGAGACGGCGCCGAGCCAAATTGCCGGACTGGCGATGCGCAGCCGGGCCGCATCCATCGCGGGTTTTTCGATCCAGCGATAGGTCAGCGCGGCAACGGGTACGACGAGAACGACGGAAAGGATCAGCGACGGCACCAGCGCCTGGCCCGGCGTTCCCAAAAACATCAGTTTTTCGTTGTTGTGCCAACCCACCAGTTCGATGTGGGTTTTGTGGCCGACAAAGGAGGCGACCATCTTGATCAGTTGAAACACGAAAGTGTGGATCATGTAGATCGAGTACGACCACAGCCCGAGTTTCTGCAGCGCCGACGACCGCAGCACCGCCGAGATGACGCCCTGGTCGAACGAAAACACGTAGATCACGATCGTGGCGAGGATCGGGAAGGCATATTGCGTCCCGCCCGGCGGCGTTGTCGCCGCGAAGGCTATGGCCAGCACCACGCAGCAGGCCTCCAGCAGGTTTGGCGCCGCCAGGTGACCGCTGGAGCGCACGCGCCAGTCAAAGACCAGGCAGCCCGCGAAGAAGCTGAAGATGGTCCTTAAGATTCCCCAATCGGCGGAGACGAACAGCGTGCCGGGCGAAACCATGTAGAGCAGCATCCCGGCCAGCAGGCAGAGCGCAAAGAACACGTCATTGCGCCGGCGCGGGAACAGCAGCACCACGGCGGCGAACAGGATCGAGACGTAGAATTCGAGCGCCGCACTCCAGGCCGGCCCGTTCCAGCTCAGCGCCGGATGCAGGCCGAACGACTGCAGAAAGAGGGTATTAGTAACGATTTCCCAGAGCGAATGTCCCGATGCAAAGGGCTGCGAATCCAGCGCCATCGAGCCGTCGGCGCGGGCAAACACGAATTTGGTAAATTCGAGCATCACGAACAGCGCCAGCACCACCATATGCAGCGGCCAGAGCCGGGCAAACCGCATCGCCATGAAGCGGACGCCGTCGATGCCGTCGTTGAGGCGCTGGCCGTAGGCGTGGCAGAGCACGAAGCCGGACAGGGCAAAGAACATGTCGACGCAGAATTGCAGATTGGCGAACGCGCCGATGTCCTTCAGCGCATGGTAAATCGGGATATGGAATAGCACGACCAGCAGCGCGCAAACCCCGCGCAGTGCATCAAGTGCCTCAAATCGAACCGCAACCGAAGATGTCTGTTCCGACATGGTACATCCCGCTCATGTGTTGTTCGCGTTCCCCGGCATTGAGCAAGATGAGGGCCAGATGTTCGGCAAGACCTTGGGGCAAGACCGGGGGCTCAGCCCGCGGTGAATGCGTCCTTCCACTGCGGCGCGAGATATTTGGTGAACACGCTAGCCGGCACCGCCAGACGAAAATCGCCCAGCACATGCGGCCATACCTGGCCGGCGCCGTACAGCAGCACAATGCCATTGGCCGCCGTCTGTCCCTTGGCGTAGGTTAACGCATAGGTCTTGAGTTTTTCGGGATCGGCGCCGATGCCGATGCCGGCAAGGTCGGTATCCTCTCCCGGCTTCTGCCCGCTGCGCTGAATGTAGGTTTTTGTCCAGGCTTTGCCGGCGGCCTCCGCAATGGCGGTCAGCGCCATCTTGACCTGATCCGGCCCGAACAGCGCCTCGATCGGCACAGCACGGTTGGCCTTCTTGTCCCAGACTATGGTCTGGAAGGTCTCGTTCGGATGTACCCCTCCGGTGTCGGAATTGGTGTCGCCTGACAGGCTCACCACCGCCGCGTTCTCGAAGGTCACACGCCAGATCGTGTCGATGCTGTAGGGCTCGAAGCCGGGGTTGTCTTGCTTGTTCTCCCTGGCGTCAGTTTTGGCCTGATCGGCATCGCCCTTGTACAGCGCCAGGATCGTTCGCTTCAGCGGCGCGATCGAGATCGCCGTCTCGGGCACCCGCAGATGCAGTTCGACCAATGGCGACTTTTCGGTTGTGTCGAAGTCGGCGCTCAAGGCCGGCATGGCGGTCAATCCGAGGCACATCAGGCCCGCAGCAAAAGACTTCATCTTCAAACTCTCTTTGGAAGAAACGGGATCGGCAAGGTCAGACACAGGTCGAGTTCATATTGGTGCAAGCCTGCATGGTCCAGCCGGTGCCCTTTTTGACATGAATCCTGAGAAAGTCACCCCAGCAACCCAGCAGGTACACTTGCTGGTCGCCGGCCGCGTGGAGATCGAGCGGACTGCTTTTGACGTCATGATCGCTATAGATGGCGCCACCGTTCTGCACGCCGCTGACGCCGAGCACGCTTTTGTGCAGATATCCCTTGCCGTGGAAGATTGTCTTCCCCCCGGCGGGCAGATCAGCACCGATCAGTTTCGCGCGGTCGATTTCGTACCAGTCATCGAAATGGCCGGTGAGATGCACCTCGATCCAGCCGTCGCTGGTGGGAAGCGACGCAATGATCGCGCCGCCCGGTGTGGCCCTGACATTGGTGCCCTTCGGATCGGTATCGGTGACGTCGACCTCGGCGTTGCAGGCCTGTTTCCCGGCAGATTGGGCAAAGCCAGCCGCGGCCGGTGCCAGCATCAGGAACGCGAACGTCAGCGAAGTCTTCATCGAGATGTCCCGGGTTTCGAATGTGATGACCGCCGGGTTGTCGCCTTCGACATTTCACAGTCCCCAAACACGCGGCAGCCGCGCATTGGTCGAAGGCTGGAGATATCAGGTTCAAGACGCTGATGGGAATCTGGCGAGCGATCCGAGAGGGGCTAAAGCTCTCCGATATGACGCTGGGCATATAGCTCAAGGCCGATCCTCGCGACGAGGTCGATCTGGGTTTCCAGGAAGTCGATGTGCTCTTCCTCATCGTGCATGAGTTGCTCGAACAAATCCCGTGTCACGTAGTCCTCGACCGAATGGCAATGGGTCGCGGCTTCGGTGTAGAGGGAGCGCGCCGACACTTCGGCTTGCAAGTCGCTGTCGAGTACGCCTTTCACGGTCTTCCCGATATGAAGGGATTCCAGCGTCTGCATGTTGGGAGATCCATCGAGGAAGATGATACGTTCGATCAGCTTGTCTGCATGTGGCATCTCTTCAATCGATTCCTTGCGCCAGGTCCTGGCCAGTACCTTGTAGCCCCAGTTGTCGAGCAGGCGGTAATGCAGCCAGTACTGGTTCACCGCGGTGAGCTCGTGTCGCAGCGCTTTGTTGAGGTATTCGATGACTTCTCTATCGCCCTTCATGCTCTGCTCCTTTTCGCAGGCGCCACTCGGATCGTTTTGTCGGGTGGACGCCCTGGAACCTGATGCCTGGCCAAAGCGAGTTTAGAGCGTCAGCGCTTTCGGTTCGAGCCGTTTGGCGCATCTGGCGCTCGCCGGGTGCGGCGACAGTGCATTAACCCAGCTTGTGCACGAGGTCCGTGACATTGGCCGGGCGGCCTCATTCTAAACCAATTTGATCACAAGGCTTGGAGCCTCTCAAAGGGAGCTCCCACGTGATCAGAGCCGTTGCCCTTGGCGTGGTCTGCCTGGCTGGACTGGGCGCTATTGCTGCAACTACGAAGAAATCGGCGCCGCCGGCCGCGCCTGAAATTGTCATGCCGGTAGTCGCTGGCAACAAGGCTGACCGCCTGCCGCTCGTCGTCGATCAGGACACGCCGACTGCCGCCGAGAAGGTCGATGTTGTCTATGTTCAGCCGAGCGAACAAGGCCGGGCCGATCTGCCACCGCCAGCTCCAAAGCAAGCCGCCATTCCTCCGCAGCGCGGCATCATACCCCGTCATTGGCACGATCCGCATGATCTTAACGGCAAAGCCGCAAGCAATAGAGCCGGCATCAAACAGCAATCGAAGAAGGACGCCGCTGACAAGCCGCCAAACCAGGTGAGTGACGTCAAGCGGTGTCGTTCGGACGGGCTGGATCCAATCCTGAGAAAGCTGAACCTGTCACCACCCTGTGATTCCTGACGTCACGTCGGCGATCCGGCTCCATCGCGATTAATGATCGCCCCCAATACATTCCGGCCCAAGTGCCGCGGCTGATTCGCCATTAATAATTGGTTTAGCTCCAGGCATGATCATCGGGGACCATGAGGAGTCCGATCATGCATTTGCACCAGGCGAACACCTTGGAACGGATCGAGCCGGCTGGAATTGACGGCCGTAGCGAAGTCCCGACGCAGCCTGCGACGCGGGAGCCCTGGGATTTCTCAAGTCCCAATGGCGATGAAATCCTGGCATTGTTGAAGCCGGACGATCGAGCGCGCACCCATTGGCTGGTCGCTGGCGCAATGGTTGCGGGCTTTGGATTGGGATGGGCTGGCGGCTTTGGTTGGTACGGTTTTGCAAATATCTCGGCCCTCACTCCAACCGCTCAGACAGAAACGCCCTCGCATCGAATGGCCGAAACAAGGTTGGGCGGGAAGATCGACGGTGTCCGAAAGACGACATCCACGTCAGGTTCGCGAACCCCATCAGGCGCGACCCAGATCGCTGCAGTTGGAGCGAGCGTTTCCGCCAAGCCTCTCGCCGCGGCGTCGGACGGGACGCCATTATCGGTGGAGCAGGCAGATATGACTGCGACCGGCTCGATAGCGCCCAAGGGACCTATGCTTCCTGCGCCGGAGACAGGACCGACGACGATCGAGGGTTGGACGGTTCTTGACGTTCGAGGCGGAACGGTGGTCCTCGGAGGGCCTGGTGGGGTCCAGATGGCAAAGCGCGGCGACACGGTGCCCGGCATCGGGCGTATCGACTCCATCGTGCGTTGGGGCAACCGCTGGATAGTTGCAACAGCCAGCGGATTAATCGCGACGCCGTAAGCGCTGCAAGCGCAAAGCGGCGCAGAATCCGATAGCCTGACATCATCGAGTTAAAGGCAGAGGACTGCACCGCAATTCGCTCGCCGGGTGGTCGTGGCGCAAGCAGCGGAACTGCTTGTATCTTCGTGCATGCTCGCGATCGTGCCTAACCTGTCTCGAGGCGGAAGATCATATGGGGTGATTGAGAATGTAGTCACTCACGCCGACTACCGTCGGCTGGGGCTCGGCCGGCGGATTCTTGCTCATGCGCTCGATGTTGCCTGGCAGGCCGACTGCTACAAAGTCCTGTTGGCGACGGGTTCGAAGCGGGAGACCACCCTGCGCTTCTATGAGGGAGCGGGCTTTCTTCGTGGGGGCAAAACCTACTTCGAAATACGCCGTCCGTAGCGTGCAGTTTTGGCGGTGACGGTGCAGTTAACTCACCAGAAGTTTTGTGCACTCTCACCGAAATACGGTCGACGTCAGTTGCTCGCGGTCACTAGAGAACAACTTCGATCCCTTTTCGCTTGATCACGTTGAGCAGGGCCAGTGCTGCGCCGGTCGGCTGTTTCGCGCCGCGCTCCAGCTGCGAGACGTAACCCACGGTCAGATTGAGATAGCGGGCGAACACCGCCTGGCTCAATTGAGCCCGTTCGCGCATGGCCCGGATTTGCGGCCCGGTGATCGGAGGGGCTTTGGGCGCGCCTGTCGCTCCCAAATGCCGCAGGGTAATCTTCTCGTGGGTGGCCTTGTCCATGAGCCCGGCCTTCCGCATGTCACCCGCCGTTTCCAGCAGGGCTTTCGCCACCGGGTTAATCTTTTTCTTCTGCGCCATGGTCTACCTCTTCAATAATGCCTTCTGATAGGGCCTTCGCCAGAGCCTTGCCGTCCGCTTCGAGCCAGAGCCGCGCGATCTCCCGTGCGGTTGCGAGTTCGTCATCCTCGACATTCCCGCGCGCGCTTTTGGCAAAGCCAAACAGAAATACCGAGCGGGTCTTCGCGCGATAAGCGATCAGCACGCGAAAGCCGCCCGAACGTCCCTATCCGGGCCGCGCCACCCGTTGTTTGATGACGCCGCCTCCCAAATCCGCGTCCATCGGCGCGGTCGACAGCTTCACGGAGCGCGACATCCGAAACCCGTTCCCGTCGGGCAAAGCGGGAAAAGTGTTTGGTCTTGAATATTCTCAATTCCGACCTGTCGTTCTCTGTACTATAATACTATGAACTATAGCGCGCAAGGGATCAAACCATGCCGACGCGGAAATCGCGAGTATAGGCGAGAACAGCGAGGCCCGAGCGCGCGAAGTTCGTTGCTTCCACGCACTTGCCCGTCGCCTTGCGACAAATTGGCACGACGGGCAAATTTTCGCTTCACGCAGACCCCAAATCAGCGGCCTATCTCCGGCCATCCCGTTCCGGCAAGAGGGGCGGTCGCGCGTCGTCACGAACGCGGGATGGGATGTGGTGGACGCGAGAGCGTCGGCGCGCAGATGCGGTCGCAGGGCGGGTTGAACCTCGTGAGCGATTGTTTGGCGCGCAGGACGAACGACGTTTTTTGCGTACGGCAAAACCGTGTGGTTCCGACACCCGTTGCTGGTGCCAAGTCGGCGGTGGCTATCTCTGACCCGACCGGGTCGGGCGGCCGCAACAGCCGCCGACGACGGTGACAAGACGAATTCGTCGCCGAGGAGAGCACGGCATAAGCTGTAAAGCCATCACGCAGGGGATGCCGGATGCCTCCGCTTCACCTGTATGCTCGTGTGCGCACTTCCTTGTGCACCTTGCACACGAGACCGCGGGTGCAGCGCGCACCCGGCATTCCCTGCGCCCTCTTATTTTTGAGGGTGAACCCTGTTCAAGACTCGGGCGCATGGCGCCGCGAGACCGCAAGATCATGTCCGGTGTGATCGGAAACCAGCCGATCGGCTGGTTGGGTGCAGCTAAGTCGCTGGAATACAAAGGAAAATATTGGCTGGGGAACTAGGATTCGAACCTAGACAAACAGAGTCAGAGTCAGACTTGATGCCGGTCATAACGGTGCATAAGTGGACAAGACAAACAGTCATCTCTTGTAAACCACTGATTTAGCTCATAGACACACAGTCATGTCGGACACGAGAAGACACGAGATGCCGCACGGCATCTTCCCATGGTCTTCCCAGCCTCCGATTTGGAGGGTCTCATGAAGCTCACAGCCGCATCGATCCGGGCCATCGCGCCGATACCGCCAAAGACCGATCGGATTGAATTCGACGACGCTGTGCCCGGCTTTGGCGTGCGTGCGCGCGCGGGCGGGTCGAAGGTCTACGTCGTCCAATACGGGATCGGCGAGAAGACGCGCCGCATGTCTCTCGGCAAGGTCGAACTGCAAGGCGTCGACAAGGCCAGGGAGAAGGCGAAAGACATTCTCGCCAAGGTCCGGCTCGGCCATGATCCCGCCGGCGAGAAGCAGCAAGCCCGCGAAACCGCAACCGACACCTTCAAGGATGTCGCCGAACGATTTCTCGCGTTTCAACTGGCTCATGGAGGCAAGGAGGGTAGGGGTCTCAGGCCTCGCTCATACAGTGAAGCAAAGCGTCATTTGACGACGCACGCAAAGGCGCTGCACGGCCTGTTGCTGGCGAAGATCCAGCAGCGGGACATCGCGAGTGTGATCAGCACCGTGCGGGCGAAGCACGCCGTCACAGCTAACCGCGTACGGACCAGTTTGGCGTCGCTTTTCAGCTGGGCGATCGGGGAGGGCCTCGTCAATAGCAACCCCGTCACCGGCACCAAGCGGACGGACGAGAAATCGCGGGAGCGCGTGCTGGATCCGGTCGAGCTGCGCCTAATTTGGAATTCGCTGGAGGAGGACCACTTCGGCGCGATCGTGAAATTGCTCGCCCTCACCGGCCAGCGCGCCGCGGAAATATCGGGCATGCGTTGGTCGGAGTTGAAAAACGATGTTCTTGTCCTTCCGTCCGACCGAACCAAAAACCATCGCGAGCACTCAATCCCGCTATCGGAACCAGCGCGAGCAATTATTACGGAACAGCCTCGTCGGCCGGGCCCCGACGGCGAATTGCGCGATTTGATTTTTCGATTCGGCGACGGGCCGTTTTCCGGCTGGGGCAAGTCAAAAGATGCCCTGGAAAAGCGCATCGCCGAAAAGGCCGCACAACCGCTGCCGCATTGGACGCCGCACGATTTGCGTAGATCCTTTGCCACCCACGCTAGCGGGCTCGGCATTCAGCCGCACATTATCGAGGTAATTCTCAATCACGTAAGTGGATTTCGTGCAGGTGTCGCCGGCATCTACAACCGCCAAGCCTACGAGACGGAGAAACGCACCGCGCTTGCGATCTGGGCTGATCACCTGATGGCGATCGTCGAAAACCGCGAAAGCAACGTCTCACCACTCAAGCGCCAAGCGTGATGGACTTTCCGCCATGAAAGACCGCATCCCACGCAACGAGGTGATCGAGATCATTGGAAGAGAGCAATTTGCCGACGCGTGGGTCGGGGCAATGACCACATCGGAATGGGAAATGACGCAGGCCCATAAATTTCGTTTTGCCGATGGCACAAAGCCGCCTTCTGAAATCGCCGATCAGCTTTATCAGGCCGAGGAACGGGCGGCCCGCTCTGATCGTCAACACCGCGAAGTTATACAATGGCTCGAAAACCATGGGCTCGATTGCGTCCGTGGCATTCGTGATGGGTTCGATCGCAGAACTTTCGAAACGGCTTTCGCCAGAGGGTTCGGAAGAGCCCTGCCGAGAAATGGGCCGGAGCCCCTCAAGATAAAATTTCGGGTGGCTAGTGACGGTCCGCTTTTGCAGGAGGCGATTTAAGCCTTGCAGGAGGGCAAAGCTACCGGTCCCTTAGCAGCCGCCAAGCTTATCTATCAAAAAGCCGAAGGACCGACGCCTGAAGGTAATCTCGATCGGTTGCGCAAGTTGATTGCCGCTGAATTGAAGGCGCGCGGCGAGTAGCCAATCATCGCCAATCATCGCCAATGATTTATGGCTGCCGCGGACGTACCTCTGTGTGACGTTAAGTCATCACGGAGGCGCTGGTGTCATCCCTCGACGATATCCTGAAACGATTTGCTGATCTGCCCGACTCCGCGGTGGTTCCGACCGCGGTGGCAGCGATGCACGACAACGTGTCTGAGCGAACGGTGAGGCGGAACTATCCGCTCATCAAGCTTTCAGAGCGGCGGTTTGGCGTGAGCGTCGGATACCTGCGGCACCGCGAAGCTCAAACAGCCGCCTGAGACCGTGATCAAAAATGCTGCGGCCCAGGCCACCGATCTTGCGGTGAACCCGGGCCGGGATTTCGAGCAGCTTGGCCGCCAGCTCGATGCCCAGATAGCACCCCTCCCGAATTGCGGCAATAGCCTGCGCCCGTATCAGAGGCTCGCAGTCAATGCCGCGGTGGCCGCGCTCAAGGCCGGCAACGCGGCGTTACTCTCTTTGCCGACCGGGTCCGGGAAATCCCGCATTGCCGGCGACGCAGCACGCCGAGCCCACATCGCCGGCATGCGGACGCTGATCCTCGCGCCGTCTCGCGAGTTGGTGCAGCAGGATGCCGCGGCGGTGACCTTCGTGACGGGAAACACGGTGACACCGTCGCTCGCGTGCGCCGGACTCGGCCCCGTCGACGTCGGCGGAGCTGTGGTGGTCGGCACGCCGCAGACCCTCGCGCGCAGGATCGAGCAACTCGGCCATATCGACATGCTTGTGATCGATGAGGCTCATCGCCTCGGTCGTGAAGCGTCCGGGCAAATTTACAAGATCCTTACCGAACTACGCCGGCGCAATCCGAAACTGATGTTGCTCGGCCTGACGGCAACGCCGTTCCAACTCGACAGCGGCCGCCTGACCGAAGGCGACGATCGCCTGTTTAGCGAGGTCACGCTCGAGGCTAAATATCTGGATCTCGTCGCGGACGGGTATCTCTCCCCACTCGTCGGACCGCGGGACGCGATCGAGCGTCTCGACGTCGCCGGCCTGCGCATCGTCGGGGGCGACTACGCGGCGAGCGACCTCGCCCGCTTCGACCGCGGGGAGCTCAATGACCGCATCGCCGATCAGATCGTCGCGCACGGCGTCGACCGGAAGTCCTGGCTGGTTTTCGCCGTCAGCATAGATCACGCCGAGCACCTGGCCGCTGCGCTGACCGACCGTGGGATCGACGCCCGGCTGCTCACCGGCCGCACACCGAGCACCGAGCGCAAAGACCTGGTTGCCGATTACAAGGCCGGCAGGGTCCGATGCCTCGTCGGTTGCGACGTGTTCTCCACCGGATTCGACGCGCCGGCCGTCGACATGATCGCGATCGTCCGGCCGACATGCTCGCCGGTCTGGCACGTCCAGAGCTCCGGTCGTGGCACGCGGCTCGCGTCGGGCAAGAATAACTGTCTGGTTCTCGACTTCGCCGGCAACTTCTCGCGGCTCGGCCCGATCGATGCGCCGCACATCCGCGCAAAGGGCGAGCGCGCACGCGCCGGTGACGATGCTCCGCTCACGAAAACCTGCCCGAGCTGCAACTCCATCATCGACGTCGGCTCAACGACATGTCCGATCTGCGATGCGGAATTAGGGCCAAAACCGCGTAACACCGATAAGCTGTCGACGCTGGCCGCCGGACACGCCGTCATCACCGGCGCCGCCCAGGTGCTTCCGGTCCGCGGCGTGGCGTACACGCTTCACTTTAAGCTCGGACGTCCCGCCAGCCTTCAAATCCGATACCAGGTCGACGGATTTCGTTTTCGCACTGTGAGCGAGTGGCTCTGCGCCTGGCATCCCGGCATTGCGGGCCAACAGGCTCGTCAGGAATGGCGCCGACGGCTGCGCCAGGGAGCATCGCATCAGATCCCCGGCGATGCGGCCGAGGCCGCCGCCGTTGCCCCAATGCGATTGCAGCAACCGCCCCACGTTCGCATCACGCGCCAGGGCGAATTCGTCCACGCTGTTCCGCTGTTCACCGAGAAGGCCATCGCATGACCGCGCTTCGCTCTGCCGCCGACATCCTGCACGATTTTCGCGTCTCGACGCCATCAAGCGCGCCGGGCCGATATTATGCCGTCTGCCCGCAGTGCTCGACCAAGCGGAAGAAGGCCAATCAAAAGTTGAAATGCCTTGGCGTCACCATCGACCAGCAGGGCGTCAAGCTCGGATGCAATCATTGCCAATTCACCGGCGGTGGATTTTACCGGGCTGCTGAGCGGGCCGCGCCTGCGGCAGCCGTAGACCTTGCTGCGCTGGAGCAAGCGAAAGCCAAGGCTGCCGAGCGACAGCGCATCGATGTGGCCGAAAGCCAGAAGAAATGCCGGTGGCTCTGGTCTCAGCGCATGCCGCCCGCGCGATCGATCGTTGAAACGTACTTGCGTGAGTGCCGGGGTTACACCGGTCCATTGCCTCGCACAATCGGATTTCTGCCGGCAACTCACGTTCACCCACCGGCGATGATTGCGGCCTTCGGCATGGCCCGCGAGACCTCGCCAGGCGATCTCGTGATCGACGATGTGGCCGTGACCGGGATCCATATCACGAAACTTAAACCCGATGGTTCGGACAAGGCGGGCACCGAGGCCGACAAGTTGACCATCGGCATCGCTAACACCTCGCCGATCATACTGGCGGCCCCCAACGATCTTCTCGGACTCGCGATCGCTGAAGGCATCGAAGACGCGCTGTCCGCTCACCAAACGACCGGTCTCGGCGCATGGGCGGCCGGGACGGCAGGACGTCTGCCCGCCATGGCGGATTTTGTGCCGGGCTATGTAGAATCCGTCACCGTCATGGTCGACGACGACCCCAACGGCGAGAAGAACTCAATCGAACTGGCACGGCGCCTCATCGCAAGAGGCATCGAGGTGCTGATGGCTCGAACGGGAGGCATCGCATGAAGATGGACGCCAACAGGATTCTGCGAGAACAGGGCCCCGACGCCCTGCGGCGCGTCATCGATGCTGCCGTTCCCTTCAACGGCCACGACGATGCTACCAGCGATGAGGCGTCGCGGGACAAACCCGGTGATACCAGCAGCAAGGGCGCGCCCGAGTCCCTGTCACTTGGCGAATGGGACGCCGGGCAGGACCACGAGCTCCCGCCCCCGCGCGGCTGGCTGCTCGGCAGCGTATTCTGTCGCCAGTTTGTCAGTTCGCTGCTCGGAGATGGCGGAGTAGGAAAGACGGCGCTTCGCTATGCGCAACTGATTTCACTCGCTATCGGCCGCTCGCTCACTGGCGAACATGTTTTCCAGCGCTGCCGAGTTCCTGATTGTTTCTCTGGAAGATGGCGTCGACGAGCTGCGCCGCCGAATCAAGGCTGTCCTGATCCATCACGGAATTGAATTAAGCGAATTGGAGGGGTGGCTATTTCTGGCATCGCCCGGCGCGGCTGCCGGCAAGTTGATAGCGCTCGATCAACATGGACGCCCGGCAATAGGAGGCCTTGCCCAAAAACTCGCCCACACCATTGCCACCCGGCGGATCGATATCGTCAGCCTCGATCCATTCGTCAAAACCCATTCGGTCGACGAAAACAGCAACAGCGCGATCGATGACGTCATCCAGATACTAAGCGATCTGTCGATCAAACATGATATGGCCGTCGATACTCCGCACCACATGTCCAAGGGGACACCCGAACCCGGCAATGCAAACCGCGGACGCGGCGCCAGTGCTGCAAAGGACGGCGGCCGGCTCGTCTATACCCTCACTCCAATGTCCACAGAAGAGGCAAAGACATTCGGTCTAAGCGAGGCTGAACGCCGCCGACTGGTCCGCATGGACAGCGGAAAAGTCAATATTACCCCGCATGCTGGTAAGGCCACATGGTTCCGGCTCGTTGGCGTGCGCCTCGGTAACGGGACGGAACTGTACCCGAACGGCGACGAGGTGCAGACGGTAGAACCATGGACACCGCCGGAGACATGGGGCGGGTTGTCCAACGAGCATCTCAACGCCGCCCTGACCGATATAGACGCCGGCATGCCCAACGGCCAGCGCTACTCGGACGCAGCCAGAGCACCAACCCGGGCCGCTTGGCCGATCATCATGCGCCATTGCGTCGATCGCTCCGAACCGCAATGCCGCGAGATCATCAAGACATGGGTCAAAAACGGCGTGCTCTACAACGAGGATTACGACGATCCAATCGAGCGCAAGCCACGAAAAGGGCTTCGGCTTAACCCCGCAAAGAGGCCAGGCTGACATGCGCCACCACCCAACTTCCGGTGGCGCATCGGTGGCGCAAAACAGTTTGCTCCACCACCACCGTGCGCCTACCCCATGGGGTGGTGGCGCAGAGCACCGCCACTACCCCCCAAGGCGATGGCGCACTGATGGCGCAATGGCGCAAGGTTGCCCCACTTGCCTCACCCCTGCCAAACCTCAGGTGATGCGGCAACGGGAAGAGAGGGCGTTCGCTGAGAAGCCGGAACGTGGTGTCCAGCGCTTGCGACATCGACCTCCATGTTTTCCGTGCGCCGCCGGTGGCTCAGCGGTCGCCCTGGATTCGCTGGAAGCCGCGGTGCGGTGTCTGACAGCATGGCCGCGTTCGAGCGCATCCACGGGCTTCCCTGAGGCCCATCGCTTGCATCCATCTTCCCATGGCATTCCCATGGTGGCCTTGGCACCGCTGCCAGAGCGAATAATCGAGTCACATCAAGCAGGTCATGGCTATCGGCGAGCAGTGACGCAGACTGTTGGTCACGTTCGGAAGGTATTACACGGAGCAGCTTGTTCCTCTGCCGCGCGCGCGAGGATCGAGGGGGTGGTGGATGCGATTTCAGAACCCGCGCCAGGCGACCGGCGGGGGCAAAATCGGTCGTCGATCGGCCCGCTGCTACATCGGGCGCGCATCATTTCCGCCCGTTATCCGGAAGCTAAATTGAAAATTTCCCCGAAAATATTCCGGAAAAACCGCCCGCGATGTCGAAATCGCCGGAAATTAATTGCGGCCGATGGTTGCCGCGATGAGTGACGGGCTGATCCGGGCATTACGTGCAGAGATCGCGGCGCGCGGGCTGACACAGTTGGACGTCGACCATCTGGCCGGCTTGGGGCAGGGCCACTGCAGCGCCATCCTCAACGGGAAGCGAATTCCGAAGATCGACACAGTGCAGCGCATTCTCGACGTGCTTGCGCTGGATCTGGCTTTTGCGCCGCGCGAGCCGATCGACCCGCCGCAATAAAAATTGGCCGCTGAGTACGTTCGTACTTTGCCACGGATCGAAGCTCCGGGCGATGCTGTCGTAAACGAAGGGATCAAGCGATGTCGAAACCGCTGCTAAATTTTCGGCCGAAGCCTGAAGTCGCAGAGATGATCAAGACGCTGGCTGCCGAAGATCGCCGGCCGGTCTCTCAGTTTCTCGCAATTTTGGTCGAGGACGCCATTGCAAAACGCTCGACTGAACAGCGGAACGCCGCATGAGCACCAAATCCCCGTCGGCACCACTGTCACCACCCGGCAAGCACGAGCAGGACATCAAGGCATTGATCGAGGCGATCCGGACCGAGCGGCGCGGGATCATCAAGCGCTTTGCAGACGGTGAGGCGAAGCTATCTGAAACCCTCTCTCAGCTTGTCATTCTGCAGCACGGCTACGAAGCGGTGCGGGAAGCGCAAGGGGACGAGGCCAACATAATCTTTCACGCACAACGGATGGTTGCCTGAACATGCCTGATCCCGCAAATCCGACCGGCGGTCCGGCCGCCCCGCCGAACAACTCGCCCTTCCACCAGCCGATTAATAACGAAGCCCAGCGCCTCGCTGAGCAGCCGCCGAAGCAGCCGACGCGCATTGCGGCGCCGACGGCGGCCGAGCAAGCGAACATGTCGCCGAACGAGCGGCACCGGCTGGCGACGGCGACACCGGGCGATCCCGCGACGACCATCCAGGTCCGTGGCGCCAATGGAGAGGTGATCTTCAAGGACCGCACCACCGGGCAGGTGATCGACGCCGGCGGCGCCATCGACCCCGATGCCCCGCCGATTGACCCAGCCACCGTCGGCGAGAAATTCAAAATCGGCGAATTCGAGGTTTCCGAGGCCGAGGTGAGGGACATGCTCGAGGCCAAGGCCGAGCGCGATCTCGCCCGCGCCGAAGTCCCGGTCAACCCGAGGGATTACAAGATCGAAATCCCGGCCGCGGCGAATCTGCCGGAAGGCACCGCGGTGACGCTGAAGAACGATCCCGAGAGCGCCGCGATGATCGACGCCGCCCAGCAATGGGCGCACAAGCACGGCCTCCCGCAGTCCGCGTTCAATGAGCTGGTGGCGATCCAGGCGCAGGGCGTGGTGGCCGGCCAGCAGCGTTACAACGAGCTCAAGGCCGCCAACCTCGCCGCGCTCGGCACCACCGGCCCGCAACAGATCGACGGCCTCGTGACTTGGATCCGCTCTCAGGTCGGCGACGCCGACGCCAAGCCGATCATCGCGACCATGGCGACCACGGCGCACGTCCGTTTTTTCCAGAAGCTGCAGCACCAGATAGCCAGCCAGGGCGTCGGCAGTTTCAACGGCAGCGGCCGCGTCGTGGAAGAGCGCGGCGTCGACGCCGCTACGTACAACTCGTGGTCCTACGGCCAGAAGAAAGAATACGCCGAGCGGGCGAGTTCGCCCGGCAACAGGAGGAGATAATCGACATGGCGCGCTTCAGCCTCGAAATCGAGTTCGACGTTCACGATCACAGCCCGCGGAATCACCGCCTCGAAATCGGCACGCTACTCGACCGGGCCAAACACGCCGTGGCCCAGGGCCATGCCTGCTCGGGCCAGATCACAAAACCAGGCGCGAGCGCTGACCCCGATGTGGTTGGTTTCTGGAAGCTCGACGAGACCGCAGACCAGGAGATCGCATGAGCAATCCCAATCGCCCCGCCTCGCATTTTGACGACGGCCACATTTCAGAAGACGTCCGCGCCGCGCTTGCAAACCAGGAGCCGGAAATCCGCGCTGGGGTGCTCCGGGTGGCCGACGCCAAGCCCGACCAGCGCGAAGGGGGCACCGGCCGTCCCGCCGTCGGAACACCGCCGAAGCGGCGCAGTCCGAACGGGCGCTGATCCGTGTTCATCATCGACGATGCCGCGCTCGCCCGCACCTCGGCGCTGCTCTTTCTCCAAGGCCGGCCGACCGATAGCCTCGCCGATCGCGTTGCGGTGAGAAAGGTCGTCGATCTCGACGCCGCACGTGCTCGACTACGACCGGCCGAAACACCCGCTCCGAACGACATGGCGGGATAATGCTCGACGAGCCGATCACCAGCTATACCGAAGCGCTCGGATTCATCCGCGAGCGCTTGGGCACGGTCCTCAAAATACGATATGAGGACTTCGATCACTTGTGTGATTTTTCTCCTGGAATGGCCGGCAAGGTGTTCGGGCCGTCGATGGTCAAGCGCCTTGGTATCGAAAAATTCTTCGACGCAATTCGCGGCGCAGGTTTGCGGATCCGCTTTGAGGAAGATCCCGAACAGACGGCGCGGATGCTCGAGCGCATCGCCGAAAACTACAATCCGCGGCAAGAGAACCAGGCGCGGCCGAACAATCACGCTCTTCCCAGCAACAAATTGGTCGAGAGTATTCTGAATTACCTCGCAAACAAAAAGGGCGGCCTTTCCTTACTCAACGCCGCGGTAAAGATGGCGCACTCCAATCAGGCCGCCGAGGGTGGGAAACACGAAGGCGTAAGGGCGGTGTTGTCGATTTTGCCGGATATCTGGAAAACGCCTCGCGGATTGCAGCGAAGCAATTGCCGCCGCAAGCCGACAGTCCGCCAGCGACGCAATCGCATCTCAGGGTTATCATCCAAGGCAAACGCAGGGGCCCGCGCAAATATGGATGACCTGTGTTCGAGAAGCACCCTTGAAATCGCGGACATTGCGGCCGAACGTGCGCGCCGCGGGCCAGCCGATCATCAAGACGGACGCTCACGGCCGCGAATTCTATGAGCCCGACGGCGCGGTCGCTCACGCGATTATCTGATGTCCGACAACAAGGTCGACATCATTCAGGGCCCGATCGGATCCGGCAAAACGAACGCGATGTTCCGGCGCCTGGGCCGGCATGCGATGCAGCAGGCGCCGAGCCAGCGCGATGGGCTGCGGCGGACGCGCTGGGCGATCGTCCGCAACACGTTTCCCGAGCTCAAGCGAACCACCATCCCGACCTGGCGCCGCGTGTGGCCGGCCGAATCTATATGGCGACGTGAAGCTCGGCTCACCGCCGCGTCACGAGATCGCATTCGGTGACGTGCGGATGGAAGTAGATTTTCTTGCGCTCGATGACGAAGACGACATCAAGAAACTACGATCCGCGGACTATACCGGAGCCGCAATTCATGAAGCGCAATACATCGACCTGGAAATCGCTATTCCGCGAGATCCGATCACGGACCAATCGCTATCCCGGCGGAATCCGATGGCGGCGCAACCTGGCACGGCGTGATCGCGGACGCTAACGCGCCTGATGAGGATCATTGGCTGGCGATGATGACCGGTCAGGTCGATCTGCCCGACGGGCTGACGATCGACGAACGCCGCGCGTTGCGAGTGGCCGAGCCATTGGGGATTCTTCATGCAGCCGCCGGCGACAGTGAAGATCCGCGACGCCAAGCGGCAATTTCATTCGGCACGAGATCAATCTGGATGCGGAGAATCTGCGCTGGCTGGCGACCGACTATTACTTGGACCTGCTCGACGGCAACGCGGCTGACTGGATCAATAACCGCCTTGGTAATGAAACTATCCTCGTGGTCGACGGCTCGCCGGTGTGGCCGATGTTCCGCCGCGACTTTCACGTCGCGCGCGATCCGTCTGCGGCCCGTGCCCGGACACGACGTGATGGTGTGGCTCGATTTCGGCCGGGTCTTTCCGGCCGCGCTGTTCGCACAGGAAATCAACGGGCGCATCAACGTGCAGCATGAAATGCTGGGCTTCAACGAAGGCGCGACCATCTTTGCCCCGAAGGTCAAGCGGTTTCTCGAACAACATTATGCCGGCTGCGCTTTCCGCTGCGTTGGCGATCCCAAAGGGCCGCGACAAGGGCCAGGCAACCGAGCAGAGCGCGTATGACGTTTTCAGGTTCAACGGCATGCCTGTGACGCCGGCGCCCGTGAAGGCAAACGACATCTGCGACCCGCCTCGAGGCCGTCGCCTTTGCGTCTGAACGATAATCCGAGCGGCATCAACCGGCTCGTTATTTCTCCGCTATGCCGCACGTTGATCGTCGGCATGGCCGGCCGATATCATCTCGTGCGCGAAGAGGATGGCGAGCTGCCGTCCCAAAAAAGATAAATACTCCAATCTTATGTGACTGCGCTTCAATACGGTTGTCTATCGCTAGGCGAAGGGAGGCGCATGGTAGGCCTCGCACCGACCGCAGACCCGCGGCGCAGCCGATGAAAGTCGTGGGCACATGAGCCGCACAATTGATCACGATAGCGCGCGGCGTGTCGCTGATGCAAGCGCTATCAGGTGTTCTCCCGGACGTGGCGCCCCGTAGAAAGTTTGATTGCGCGGCGCGGCCGTTCTATTCGCCAACAGCGGCACGGCCAATGCGGAGTTGGTCGACCAAGTGCCGCGGGCCTGACGTCGCCGAAGATGCCGGACCGCCATCTCGATCGCGATTGTGCGAAAGATCGGTCACGATTCTGGCGCACCGAGGCCGCCAAGTCGTTGCGGAGCGCCCGTACACGCTTGACAGACGCGATCCGCAAGGCAATGCGGGACAATTCCGCCGCCCGTGATTTTTACAACAGCGAACTCAAATTGCTGCTGCACTGTGCAAAGGCCAAGGCCGCTCACGCTCTGATCAACGAACTCGATGGCCCTAACGCAGCTGCCCGCGTTGCCTCCGCCCGAACGCTGCTCGAGGAAAATGACAGAACGTCGGGCGGCGCCGGCATGCCACAGGTGCCCGGCTTTGCGATCTTGATTGCCGACGCGCGCTCATCTCAGCAACCGATTAATGTCACGCCGCTGAATAGTCTGCCAATGGCTCTCGCATCGCGATCGCAAGCGGATCGAGACGGCTGATTTCTGACTGTTCGGCCCGTTCAACCTATGGCGGGATTCCGGGCTTCCGGGAAGCGGATGCAATCGCCAGGACGGCGTGCGGCGACCCGGCCGACGATAAAGACGGCGGCCTAGCCGGGCGCAGGGAGAGGCCTACGCCTTTTTGAAAGAGGCAGCCAACGCCTTACCTTTCGGCCCTTTGATATCGTCGTGGTCGCAAACCCTCATAAGCTTGATCGCACCACCGGGCAGCATCTTATAAACCAGGAGTACGTTGCCCTCTAAATGACACTCCCGGTAATCGCTTAATGGGCCAGTCAGCTTGTGATCCTTCATGCCCGGCGGCAGCGGCTCTACGGGCACGGCACGTTTGTGCTTGTTGAAGGTTTTGATCGCCTCGTCGAGGGCATCGCTCTTATATTTGACCCACGATGCCTTAAACCCTGGCGCGAGTTCCCACTTGGTCTCCTCGCGCTTGGGCTTCTTGGCCATGAACCACTATTCGCGATTTAGCCAATCGAGCATGTCGACAACATTGTCGAAGGTGGCCTCGGGCTCGGCCGCATCGGCTGTGCGGATCTCTGCAACAAAATCCAGGCTGTGATTGGCCACACCGACATAAGATACTGTGTAGAAAGACGGTCCGGTGGCGGCGTTCGATAAGGTCAACGCGGTGTGGTGGGCCATCATTACCAGCCCATCGGTTGCGTTGCCGCTGGCGGTCGTCACAATCTTTGCCCACCCCCCGCCGGAAGCCGGTTTTGTGGTAGGACAAATCTCGCGAGCGAGCGGCTGCACTATTTGTGCCCCGCGCTCCGCTAATTGAATCCCCATGACGCTAGTCCTTTTTCTTTAATTTGTCCGGCACGCGCGCTTGGTTGACCATCGTGAGTTGCAATTCGTAGATCGGCTCGCCGTCAGCATTGTACTGGTCGATCATCCTCTTTACGTCCAACACAACGGCCTTGGCTCGTATCACGGTGCCATCGGCAAGCGTAAATTCACTCCAAGCGTCTTTTGATCCAGTGATGTCGATCGACTCTTTGGGGCCTGCAGGATTGTAGCCAAGCGGAACCTGTATGCTGGCCGACGGGGGCGGTGGGAAGACCGGCGCTCGGGGCTTCGGTAGTGGCTGTTGTCGGTGTTTACTGCTCTTTGCCATCACTGTACCTGTCGCCGGATATAGGCATTCGTAGCACAAGCGGAACGCCCGAGAAGGCCGAAACGTGCAACAGGTCGGTGAATTTACCGTTAGGCTTGAGGTAAAAACGTCATTTTGGGGCCTCGCCGTACGTGTACGGCAAAAATCAGCCCCTTGGCTTGGCCCTGAGGCCCAACTCGACCAGCCGGCGGATGGCTTCGGAGCGGCCGGGCTTATCCGGTTGCTGGGCCGCCCAGGCGTCAAGCTTACCTTTTAAGGCCTCAGCTAAACGGATGGCCGTAACGGGATCGCGACCAGTCGCCGGACGTCCGCGCGTCTTTTTGTGGTACTACCTTATTTGACTTCGCCATAATTAGTGTGTACCATAAAAGCAAGCCGAGGGGAAGTTGTAGCTTCCGCCCCGGCTCTAACCCGAGCCACAAAGGACGTCTGATCCAATGACCCGAGCTGACAGCGTGCATAGCACGCCACGACGAACTGCGTCCAAAATCAAAGCACAGCCCACCGTGCAGATCAGCACGGACCTCAGCCCGGCCTTGCCTCGGGCAGTGATCACCGAGCAGGAAAGCACGCGCGCCCGCGCGGACTACTACTTCGACCTCGAGCAGCCGATTTGGGAGCTGGCCGTAATGACGGCCCTCCTCACAACGATCTGTCAGAGCCCCCCTATCATGCCACCCGGGATAAACCACGCGGATATGGTGGACTTCCTGGTCGGCCGTCTCGACATCATGACGCAGGACGCCTTCGGCAACTATCGCGACCGTCTCGAAGAAACGGCGGTGCGATCATGAAGGCGCCGTTCCTCAAGATCGTGGCCGGCACCGCGTTTGCCGGCCACGCAGTCACCGCCGAACGGCCAGCGGGCGAGCGGCCCGAGCGCAAGCTGAAGGAGCAAGCCACGGCTAGATCATTGTCCAAAACCGCCGAGAATGAGCATCTTCGCGCTGACCGCCGCGAGGTTTGGCGTATGGCCGAGGCAGCGACGCATTATTGGAGAGCGCGACTAGATTTCGGCGACGCCGTTTTGTGCGTCCAGCGGTGGGAAATGCCGGAGGGCCGTTCTCACGCCATTGTCACTCACGAGGATTGCGGGTCGATGGTCAATAGGTGGCGCGCAGCCATGGTAAAGCAGCTTCTCACTCCCGCGCCGGATGTTGCGGCGGTCAAATGGAAGCAAATTGCGCTAGCCAGGCGCCAACATGCATACACCGACGTGAAAACAGAGAGTATCGAGCGATCAATCGCCGACGACTTGGCATTCCTCGCCGCGCATCCCGTGCGTCAGTCAAAGCGCAGGATCGAGAGCAAATCATGAAGCGCCGGCGCCACCGATCGATGAGAAAGCGCAACAGGCAGCGGCTCATGCCGCAAGGCTGAAGCGGTAAGGACCGACGGGGATCAGGTCCACAGGCCCGCCGGTCACGTCGCCGGCGGGTTTTTCGCGGCCTGTGAACGGTTGCGCAGCAAGACCCTGTGGCCGCTCACCGCATCCCGAGAAGTGGCCCTGTGGGTATGCTGTGGATATGCTGCGGATAAACGAGGACGCGGGGCTTCGGTCCCGCGCCTCGATTGAGAGGCCGCCAACTGAGGCGGCCTTACACTCGGGCCATGTCCGCTTCGCGGGCCTCTGCTTCAACCTCATCGGCCAAGCGATAGAGAAACAGAGCCATCTTGGCGTCTGCCGTCTCCGATGCCATGCGGCGGCATTCGATGATCCGCTCTTGGATTTTGGTCAGCAGTTCCAGGTTGTCTTCCATGGCTCAAAAGTAAATTAGGCCACCATCAAAATCAAATTAGGCCACTGAGGGTCGAAACAGGTCGGTCAGCGCTGGCCGAAATAGGCCGCCCGCAGGGCCGCTGGCACAAACCGCATATGAACAAAGAGAGGCAGGGATTTTCAGGAACAAGTGGTTATGTCCCGAGTTTGGAAATTGTGACAGCCGCCTGTCACACCCCCAATGACGGCCCTAGCATCCTCCCCCCGAGGCTGGGGCCGTTTCTTTTGACACCCGGACTTGCCCATGCGCTGGCGCCGATCGACCGGCAACCATGACAGCCCGCAAGCCAAACCCTCACCAGAGAAGTCACGCAGGCCCGGCGATCGGCCTTCTAGTCAGTTTGATCTGGCAGGATGACTGTCTTGAACCGGGCCGTCACAGGCACATTATTCAAAGGATGTTCGAGCAGCGACCAACTTACTTGGCGCGGAAGAATCCCGGATCTGGCTGGGAGGTCGATATTCTATGGCCCGACGGCGAAACGGGAGTAATCAAGGGCTTCATTGCGGAATATGACGCGGTTAAGTGGATTGCTGAGCATGAGCACTCTAAGGCGAGTCCGGGAAATGCGAATGATAAGTCACCCCAAACGCACTAGGGACTCCAACCGGCCCGCAAAAATTGATGCTGACGAGGCCACATGCCTGCAGCGGCCGGACTCACCAGCGGGCTTCCTAGAGTTGGGAAGGGGCTACTATCCGCTGGGTTAGCCTACCGCGATTTAGCCGCTGGGGTGCGGACCGGCGCGGAAATAGCCGATTGCAAGGCTTCTAGTTTCTCGGTCATGGACGCGATCTGCTCGGAGAGCTTTTTCGTTTCTGCCTTCTGAGCGACGAGTTGGTCTTGAACGACCTGCAGCTGGTCGACGGCCTGTTGCTGCGTCACCTGGAGACCTCTCGTCGTCTCGAGGAGCTCGTTTGAGACTTGCTCGCGTGCGGCGGGAGCGACGGAAGGCACAACGGCCGCCGCGGTGTTGCTGCCGAAGCCTCGCTGCAACAGCACGGAGCCGAGGCCGATGAATATGACCGCCAGCCCCACGGCAAATATCAAAAGCTGCCGGCGCATCCCCACGATGCGGTCCTCTTGCGCTCTCTGGCGAGAAAATGAAGCGTCCAACATGGCGACTACTCCGTCGGGGAGCCCACCTTAAACTGTTTTTCGAACCTTCCCATGGTCTTCCCGGCTCGAATTTCTGGGAAGATTGTCGATCAAAAACTCGGCTAAGTCTTTGATTTTGTTGGCTGGGGAACTAGGATTCGAACCTAGACAAACAGAGTCAGAGTCTGTTGTGCTACCGTTACACCATTCCCCAAGAATTGCCTAACGACATCAATAGGTTAGTCGGTCATTTGGGCAATTGCTCGCGGCCGGATTCGCTGATCCGGCGCGTCTGGCGACCTTCTACTCGCTAGCCGCCGCCCTTGGCAATCCCTCGACTGTCCCTTGGCAAGCGCGCGGCGATGGGCTTGGTGCGGAGCAGGGCCCCAGCAAATCCAGGGGGCCATTCAGGATGCCGCAGATGCGGCGGTCAGGTCGGTTGGCGCATGAGCCTTTCTTTCGAGGAACTGGATTTTCGCCCGACGCCGATCGGCCTGCTCACCTTGCGGCGGCGGCGGCCGCCATCGTCCGACGTGGACATCTACGAAATCAAACTCGGCGACGAGTTTCTGATGTCGAGCCAGTTCACCGCCGCCGAGATCGAACTGGCGCGGCTCGGATTGGCGGCGCTCCGTCGCGGCAATCTCGACATCGTCGTGGGCGGCCTCGGGCTCGGCTACACCGCGCGCGCGGTACTTGAAAACACCGAAGTGCGATCTCTGATCGTGGTCGATACGCTCTCGGAAGTCATCGAGTGGCACGCGCAGGGATTGCTGCCGCTTGGCAAGGGATTGACTGGCGATCCGCGCTGCCGTCTCGTCCATGGCGATTTCTTCGCAATGTCACATTCCGCCGAAGGTTTTGATTCCGCAGCACCGGCGCGCTGTTTCGACGCGGTGCTGGTCGACATCGATCATTCGCCGCGCAAGCTGCTGCATTCGCGCCACGCCGCGCTGTACACGCCGGAGGGACTGGCGCGGCTCGCCGCTCATCTGCATCCGGGCGGCGTGTTCGCGCTGTGGTCGAACGATCCGCCGGATGAAATGTTCGAGCGCGATCTCGCCGACGCTTTTGCGACGTCCACGGCCCATGTCGTGACCTTCAACAACCTGCGAGGAGACCCTGAAGGAAGCAACACCGTCTACGTGGCCGTGAAAGCCGATTAGCTACCGAGACAGCAATCGTCGAGGTGGCACGAGCGACCAATTGATAATGCGTCGGCGACCGCTCGGAGATCGGCGCCAACTTGCCCCTGCCAACCGGCCATGCAATGTTGACCATCTTAAGAAAACAAGGGAGCGGCGGCTGCAATGCCTGACCGCATCCCGGATAAAAATGCCCGGCATTGGGTGGGACCTTTCGGAGACGTTCAAATGAATTTCAAGCATATCGTCGCGCTGCTTTCGGCCGCCGCGATGTCAGTCGCGCTCGCGGGCCCTGCGTCGGCGCAGGATAAAACCGTCAAGATTGGTGCTGTGTTTCCGCTGAGCGGCAACGCCGCCAGCGCCGGCGTCCATGCCAAGGCGGCGCTCGAAGTCGCCATGGACATCATCAACAATGCGCATCCCGAACTCGGCAATTTCCCGTTGGCGAAGAACGCCGGCCTTGCAGGGCTAGGCGGCGCCAAGGTCGATGTCGTGTTCGCCGACAACCAGGGCAGCCCCGCGACCGGACAGAACCAGACCCTGCGCCTGATTACGGAAGAGAAAGTGGTGGCGCTGACCGGTGCCTATCAGTCCGGCATCACGCTGACCGCGAGCGCGATCGCCGAGAAATACGGCATTCCCTTCGTCAACGGCGAGTCGGTCGCGGCCAATCTCACCGAACGCGGTTTCAAATGGTTTTTTCGCGTCACGCCTGTCGCATCCGACTTCGCCAAGATCTACTACGAATTTCTCGCCGAGATGAAAGCGGCCGGGATCAAGACCGACAATGTAGCACTGGTGCATGACAACACCGAATACGGCACCTCGGTCGCGAGCGTGGTGACCAGCGCGTTCAAGGACAAGGGCCAGTCGACCGCGCTCGACATCGCCTATGCGGTGAACGCGACGGACGTGCAGAGCCAGGTGTTGCAGCTCAAGGAGAAGAAGCCCGACGTCGTCATCATGATCGCCTACGCGCCGGACGCGATCCTGTACCAGAAAACGATGCAGGCGCTCGATTACAAACCGCCGATGATCATCGCCGACAATTCCGGCTATTCCGATCCGTCCTTCATCAAGGCGGTCGGCAAGATCTCGCAAGGCGTGTTCAACCGCTCGTCCTGGAGCGTCGGCGCGCCGGGCTCGGCGACGGCGATCATCGCCGACATGTACAGGAAGAAGAGCGGTGACGAGATGGACGACACCGCGGCCCGCCAGATGCAGGGTTTTTTCGTGCTGTGCGAGGCGATCGATCGCGCCGGCTCGACCGACCCTGCAAAAATCCAGGCGGCGCTGAAGGCGACTGATCTGAAGCCCGATCAATTGATGATGGGCTACAAGGGCGTGAAGTTCGACGACAAGGGCCAGAACATCCTGGCCGCCGGCCTGATGATCCAGTTGCAGGACGGCGAGAACTACGTCGCGGTCTGGCCGAAAGCCAGCGCCGAGAAAGCGCCGGTCACGCCCTATAAAGGCTGGTAGGTTTTCGAGGGGCGGGGCGTCGGTCCCGCCCTTTATGTTTGGCCGTCAATGACGGCGGCTTTGGTCGATCAACGCGCGGCGCCATGTCCTTTGTTCTCGTTCAGGTAATTGTCGGCGGCCTCCTGCTCGGGGCCGTCTACGCGCTGTTTTCCTCCGGCCTGACGCTGGTCTGGGGCATGATGAATGTCGTCAATTTCGCCCATGGCGATTTCGTCATGCTCGGCATGTACGTGGCCTATGTCGTCTATACGCTGCTCGGCGGCGGGCCGCTGCTGGGCGCGCCGATTGCGACGCTGCTGCTCGCCACGCTTGGCGTGGTCGTCTATTTCGGCCTGATCCGCGACATCATGAAGGGCCCGATGCTGGCGCAGATACTCGGGACCTTTGGGCTGGCGCTGCTGCTGCGCTATTCTGTGTTCTGGTGGTTCGGCGCCAATTTCCAGTCGCTGCCGGAAAATCTGGTCGGCGGCACCTATGACATCCTTGGCATCCGCATCCAGGCGTCGCGGCTGCTCGCCGGCGTGGTCGCGCTGGTGGTGACACTCGGCTTGCATCTGTTGCTGACACGCACCTCATTGGGATCGAAGATGCTGGCGGTCGCCGAGGATTCCACCGCAGCCCAATTGATGGGGATCCGTCCCGACAGCATGCAGGCGATCGCCTGGGCGATCGCCGCAGGCGCCACGGGCCTCGCCGGCGCGCTGATCGCGACCTTCTTCTACATCGTGCCGACAGTCGGCGAGACGCTCGGCATCGTCGCCTTCGTCACGGTGTCGCTGGGCGGTTTTGGCAGCGTGCCCGGCGCGCTGGTGGCGGGCCTCCTGATCGGGGTGATCGAGTCGCTCTCGGGATATCTGATCGGCGCGGTCTACAAGGACATGATCGTCTATTCGCTGTTTCTCGGCTTTCTCTGGTTTCGCCCGCAAGGCTTGATGGGCAAACCTTGATGGGCAAGTCCTGATGGGCAAATCCTGATGCGCCGTTTTGTCTGGCTCTCGGTGGCGCTCGCGCTGGTGATCGCCTATCCGCTGCTGTTCTCGACGCCGTTCCAGCAACGGCTCGGCGCGCTGGTTCTGCTCTATGCGATCGCCGCCTCAGCCTGGAATATCATCGGTGGCTATGCCGGCCAGGTTTCGGTCGGCCACGTGATCTTCTTCGGCTGCGGCGCCTATGCCGCGATGGGCGCCTACGCGCATTTCGCGCTGTCGCCGCTGGTCGGCATTCCCGTCGGCATCGTTGCCAGCGTCGCCATCGCCTCCGTCATCGGCGTTCCGACGCTGCGGCTGTCCGGTCACTATTTCAGCATGGCGACCATTGCAGTGGCCGAACTATCGCGATTGATCGTGACCAATACCGACTATCTGGGGGCGGGGGTCGGGCTCAGCGGTCCGACCGTGCCGCGGAATCTGTTCGATCTCTCGTTCATCTCGGCGCTGCCCTACTACTATCTGTTTCTCACCATCCTCGTGATTACGCTCGGCATCACCTGGTGGATGACCAACAGCCGGATGGGATTTTACCTGCGCGCCATCAAGGACAGTGAACGCGCCGCGCGCTCGCTCGGCGCGCCCGCCGCGCGCACCAAGCTCTACGCCTATATGCTGAGCGCCGGGCTCACCAGCGTCGCCGGTGCGCTGTATGCTGCGATGTTCGGCTTCGTCGATCCGGAATCGGGACTCGGCATTTTGATCTCCGTCAAGATACTGATCATGGCAGCGCTCGGCGGCGCTGGCCTGCTGTTCGGACCATTGGTGGGAGCGGCGATCCTGGTGCCGCTGGAAGAGATTTCCAACAATTTGCTCGGCGGCAAGGGCGCGGGCCTCACCTTCGTGGTCTACGGCGCGATCATAGTGCTGATCGCACGCTTCCAGCCCGGTGGCATATTGGCGCTGATCAACCGGCTATGGGCCAGGCACAAGGCATCCGACACAAACGTCACGGCGGGAGCATCCCATGCTCCTTGAAGCCCGCGACATCACAAAAGCCTTTGGCAGTTTCAAGGCGGTCGACGCCGCCTCCGTGACGCTGGACCAGGGTGACATTCTCGGCCTGATCGGTCCCAACGGCGCCGGCAAGTCGACCTTCTTCAACTGCCTGACCGGCGATCTCGTCTCGACCTCCGGCAAGGTTTTGTTTGGGGGCCACGACATCACCAATCTGACGCCGGAGGCGCGTGCCCATCTCGGCATCGCCCGCACATTCCAGGTCCCGCAAACGTTCGAGGGCATGTCGGTGCTGGAGAATGTGATGATCGGCGCGTTCCTGCGTACACCGCACCGCAAGGAGGCCGAAACCAGAGCCCGCGCCGTGCTGGAGCGCGTCGGCATGAGCCGGCTGGCGGATGCGCCGGCGCGCTCGCTCGGCACGCCCGGGCGCAAGCGGCTGGAGATCGCGCGGGCGCTGGCGACCGAGCCGAAAGTTCTCCTGCTCGACGAAGCCATGGCAGGGCTGACCCAGCAGGAAGTCAAGCTTGCGATCGATCTGGTGCGCGACATCCATCGCTCCGGCATCACGCTTGTCATCGTCGAGCACATCATGGAAGTCATCATGTCGCTGGCGAGCCGCGTGGTGGTGTTCCATCAGGGCAAGGAGATCGCGCGCGGCAGCCCGCGCGAGGTCACCGCCAACCCCGCCGTGATCGCGGCCTATCTCGGCACCCGCGCCGCCAAGGCGGCCGCGGGCCATACGCCGATCGAGCTGATGGGCGGGCCTGTGACATGACCGGGCCGTTGCTCAAGATCGAGCATCTCGAAGTTCACTACGGCGACCTGATCGGCGTCTCCGACGTTTCGCTCGAGGTGCCCCAGGGCAGCGTGGTGGCGTTGCTCGGCTCCAATGGCGGCGGCAAGACCACGACGCTGAATGCGATCGCCGGCCTGATCCCGGTGCATGCCGGATCGATCAGTTTTGACGGCGAGCCGATCGGCGGACAGGCCGCCTTTGCCATCGTGCGCAAGGGTCTGGCGCTGTCGCCCGAGGGCTGGCGGCTGTTCGTGCAGCAAAGCGTCGAGAACAATCTTCTGCTCGGCGCCACGCCGCTGCGCGACAAATCCCGCACAGCGACGCTGCTGGAACGCGTCTACGAGTTCTTTCCGAAACTGAAGGAGCGGCGCAACCAGCGCGCCGGGACCATGTCCGGCGGCGAGCGGCAGATGCTGGCCGTCGGCCGCGCGCTGATGAGCGATCCCAAGCTGTTGATGCTGGACGAGCCCTCGCTGGGGCTCGCGCCGGCCGTGGTGGAATCGATGTACGAAACCTTTGGCCGGCTGCACCGCGAAGGACTGACCATCCTGCTCGCGGAGCAATCGATCGAGCTGGCGCTGGAAGTCTCCGATTTCGCCACCGTGCTGCAGGTCGGCAAAAGCGTACTGTCGGGCACGGCGGCGGCGCTGGCGCAGGACCCGCAGGTGCAGAAGGCGTATCTTGGGACGGGTTGATGCGCGTGTCGCGATCAGCCGGCAAATGCCTTGTCGAGGTCGGCGATGATGATCTTTTGCATTTTCAACATCGCCTGCATCGCGCGATTGGCCTTGGCGCGATCGGGATCGCGGAGGTAGCGGCCAAGTGCTGTGGGCACGACCTGCCAGGACAGGCCGAACTTGTCCTTGAGCCATCCGCATTTCGATTCCATGCCGCCATCGGCGGTCAGCTTGTTCCAGAAATAGTCCACCTGCTCCTGGGTCTCGACGCTGATGAAGAACGAGACCGCCTCGTTGAACTTGTATTGGGGACCGCCATTGAGGGCGTTGAACTTCTGCCCCTCGAGTTCGAAACTCGCCATGAAGTCATTGACCGCTTCGACCTTGGCGTTGGGAAACACCGACTTGTAGAAAGCGACGGCCTCGGGGACGTTGTTGTCGAACCAGAGGAATGGCGTGATGGAGGTCATGCGGATGTCCTTGTCCGTTGGGCTCTTCTGGAGGACGAACGGGGGAACGGAAGTCCGACACGGGATCTGATTTTTTTTGACCGGCTTTCCGTCGCCCGATCAGCGGATCGGCCCCGCCTTCATTTCGGCCTCCAGCAGCAGCAGCAGGCACCCCGAAAGCCGCACTTCCATTTCGTCATCATGCAGCGACAGCGGACCGGGATCGTTCAGGATGGCGTTGACGAGTGTTCCCAGCACTACCTGAAAGCCGAAGGCGATGCCGCGGGTCTTGGCGGCGGTGCGGCCCTTGCCCATGGCCGGCAGCAGGAGAGGGGTGGCGCGGGCGGTGGTGGCGCGCGCGAGCGCCTTGAAACTGGTCCATTGGTCCGGCCTGGTATCGTCGTGCTGGAGGGCGGCGCGCAGCACGCCTTCATGGGCGCGGATCCAGCTGGTGACCCCGCTGACCAGCATCCGGCAGCGGCTGGCGAGATCAGCCTCCTTCAGAAGCGCCGCGGCGGGCAGTTCCGACAGCCGTTGCGCACCGTCGCGTGCCGCCAGTTCCATCAGCGCGTTGAAGTAGGCCTCCTTGCTGTCGAACCGGCTGTAGAACGCGCCGACGGTGGCGCCGACATTGGCGCACAGCGCCTCGATCGACAACTCGCCGAGGCTGCGCGTCCTGAGCAGTTCGGCACCGGCCTGCAGCAGCGCGAGAGTGGTTTCGCGGCTGCGTTTCTGCCGCGACGGCGTGACGCCGGGCAGGTCAATTTGTTGCGGTCGCGGCTGCATCCGGGCTTGCGTCTCCCAATAATCCTAATCATAATTCGGATTATCGTTTTGGGCAATGCCGGAAATCGAAACGCGAACCGTGCGGTCAACCGCGGTCGTGGCGAAACAGGGAGGCAAGCATGAGCACGGGCGGCACCACGCCATTCGGCGGCACCATCGACAAGACCATCGCCGGTTCCAAACCCTGGTGGCCGCAGGCGACAAAGCCGCCGCAGGGCGCGCCGAACATCCTCGTCGTGCTGTTCGACGACGTCGGCTTTTCCGATTTCGGCTGTTTTGGCTCCGCGATCAGGACGCCGACCATCGACAAGCTCGCCGCCGAGGGCCTGCGCTACTCAGGATTCCATACCACCGCGATGTGCTCGACCACGCGCGCGGCGTTACTGACCGGCCGCAACCATCATTCGGTCGGCGTCGGCTGTCTCGCCAATTTCGACAGCGGTTATCCCGGCTATCGCGGCAAGATCGCGCGCGAGGCGGGGACGTTGGCGGAAATGCTGCGGCCGCACGGTTACCGCAACTACATGGTTGGTAAGTGGCACGTCACGCCGCTGACCGAAAGCGGCGCCACCGGCCCGTTCGACGGCTGGCCGCTCGGCCGCGGCTTTGACCGCTTCTACGGCTTTCTCGACGCCGAAACCGATCAATACGCGCCGGAACTGGTTTCCGACAACACCCATATCGATCCGCCCGGCAATTACGCGAGCGGCTATCACCTGACGCAGGACCTGATCGACCAGTCGATCCGCTTCATCGCCGATCACACCGCCGACCGGCCCGACATCCCCTGGCTGACCTGGGTCGCGCTCGGCGCCTGCCATGCGCCGCATCAGGCGCCCGCCGATATCATCAAACACTATGACGGCATGTTCGCGCACGGCTGGGACGCCGAGCGCGAGGCGCGCATGGCGCGGCAGAAGGCGATGGGCATCGTTCCATCAGAAACCAAAATGCCGCCGCGCAACGACGGCGTGAAGGCGTGGGACGAGCACTCGGCCGATGAGAAGCGCGTGTTCACGCGGCTGCAGGCGGCGTTTGCCGGCATGCTCGACCATGCAGACCGGCATCTGGCGCGGCTGGTTGCATTCCTCGACAAGGCCGGGATCCGCGACAACACGCTGATCCTCGTGCTGTCGGACAATGGCGCCAGCCAGGAGGGCGGTCCGCTGGGCTTCGTCAACGCGATGGGGCCATATAATTTCCGTCCCGAACCGATGGCGGAAAAACTGCGGCGGATCGACGATATCGGCGGCCCGGATTCGCACACCAACTTTCCGCACGGCTGGGCGATGGCGTCGAACACGCCGCTGCGCCGCTACAAGCAGAACACCCATGGCGGCGGCATCCGCGATCCCTTCGTGATGTCATGGCCGAAACGGATCGCAGCCAAGGGCGAACTGCGCCACCAGTTCGTTCATGCCAGCGATTTGACGCCGACGTTGCTCGAACTGGTCGGTGTCAGCGTCCCTAAGGAAATCGCGGGCGTTGCCCAGATGCCGATCGAGGGCGAGAGCTTTGCCCGCTCGATCACGGATGCATCGGCGCCGTCAAAAAGCTCGCCGCAATATTTCGAAATGTTCGGGCATCGCGGGATCTGGCAGAACGGCTGGAAGGCCGTCGCCTTCCACCCCTCGGGAACGCCGTTCGAGAACGACAAATGGGAGCTGTTTCACCTCGACCGCGACTTTTCCGAGGTCGACGATCTCGGGGAGAAGGAGCCCGAACGTCTGGCTGAAATGATAAAACTGTGGTGGCGCGAGGCCGAGAGGCACAATGTGCTGCCGCTCGACGATCGCTTCGGTCCGCGCTTTGCCGAAAACGCTACCCGATTCCACGGCGCGCGCAATAAATTCACCTTTCACGCCGGCATGGGGCATGTGCCGACCGACGTCGCGCCCGACGTGCGCAGCCGCAGTTACACCATCGAGGCCCATGTCGAACCCGGTCAGGGCGATGCGGAGGGTGTGCTGATCGCGCATGGCGATGCGACCTCGGGCTACAGCCTCTACGTCAAGGACGGCATGCTGGTTCACGATCTCAATATCGGTGGCGGCCATGAGATCGTGACATCGAACCGCAGGATTCCGGCCGGCGCGCGCCGGCTCGGCGTCCATGTCGAGCGCGTGGTGCGCAAGGAACCGCCGGCCAAGGGCGCGCGAACCGGGATCAGCGAATATACGCTCCTGATCGACGGCGAGCCCGCCGGGTCGCTGCAGACCCAGCTTGGATTCCACACCCTGATTTCATGGTCCGGCCTTGATATCGGCCGCGACCGCTCCAGCCCGGTATCGCATTACGAGGCGCCGTTCGAATTCACCGGGCGGCTGCTGCGGGTGACGGTGGACATGCATGAGGACCAGAAGCTCGACGGCGAGGCCGTCGGCAATGCCGAGATGGCGCGGCAGTAATTGTCATTCCGGGGCTCGCGAAACGAGAGCTCTGATGTGCAATTGCGCATCAGAGAATCCATACTCACGATGGTGGTTATGGATTCCGGGCCTGCGCCAAGGGACGCATCCCGGAATGGCGTTGAAGGTTACTTGATCTTGTCGTAGGCGGCCGCAAAATCCGCCAGCGGCATCGGAATGCTGATGGTTTCCTTGCCCATGTTCTGGAACGATATCTTCAGCTGCTTGCCGGATTTCATCGCGGCCAGCAGCTCCGGCGAAATCGTGGCGTTGGTGTAGCAGCCGCGCTGCTCGCAGGTCAGGATCTGCAGGTCGGACGTCTTGCCGTCATCGACCTGGAGCTTGGCGCCGACCGGAAGATTAAGTCCGAGGGGCAATTGAATGACGGCGACCGGCGTGTGGGTGTCGGCGGGCACGCGAATGTTGATCAGCACGATCAATTGCCCGGTCTTGCTCAGAACGGCGCTTTGCTCGATTGCGCATTCCAGCGGCGCGTCGCGGCTGACGCTGGTGCACCGCGCGACCCAGCCGGGAGCGGCCGGGGCGTTGGCGGGGACGGCGTCGGCTTGCGGGGCCGCCGGCTGCGCGGCTTGCGCCGCGTGGGGTGGGGTTTTGGCCTTGGGGGTCTGCTGGGCCTGGGTCAGGCCAGGCGATCCGAACGCCACGGTTGCGACGACTATAAATTGTACCGGGAATTTCACTGATTTCACTCCGAAACGTACACCCTTCGGATGTGCCGGTACGCGTTCAAAGTCAAGTCACTCGGCAGCCTGTTTAACCGAGCTTTGCTCGTCCGGGTGCGCTTCATGATCGTTCTTGTCCGATCTTCCCCAGCCCGCGAAGGCATTGGAGAGCCGGTCGAGATAGAGATATACCACCGGGGTCGTGAACAACGTCAGTGCCTGGCTGACGATCAGGCCGCCGACCATCGCATAGCCGAGCGGCTGGCGGATTTCAGAACCGGTGCCGGTGCCAAGCATCAGCGGCACGCCGCCGAGCATCGCGGCCATCGTCGTCATCATGATCGGGCGGAACCGCAGCAAGGCTGCCTTGCGGATCGCAGCCTCCGGCTTCAGATGCTCGTCGCGCTCGGCGGAGATCGCGAAGTCGACCATCATGATGCCGTTCTTCTTCACGATGCCGATCAGAAGCACGATGCCGATCAGCGCGATCAGGCTGAAGTCGAACCCGAACAGCATCAGGATCGCCAGCGCGCCGACGCCGGCCGAGGGCAGCGTGGACAAGATCGTGATCGGGTGGATGTAGCTTTCGTAGAGAATGCCGAGGATCAGATACACCACCACGAGGGCGGCGAGGATCAATAGCGGCACGGTGCCGAGCGACTGCTGGAACGCCTGCGCGGTGCCCTGGAAGCTGGAATTGAGCGTCGTCGGCGCACCGAGTTCGACCATCGCCTTTTGAACTGCATCGGTCGCCTGGCCGAGTGCGACGCCCTGCGCGAGGTTGAAGCTGATGGTGATCGCCGGGAACTGGCCCTGGTGGCTGATCGACAGCGGCCGCACCGGCACGCTGGTCCAGGTCGCAAAGGTCGACAGCGGCACCTGGTCGCCGGTCGTCGGCGACTTGATGTAGATCTTGTTCAGGGTATCGAGACTGCCCTGCAGTTCCGGCAGCACCTCGAGGATCACGTGATAGCTGTTGAGCTGGGTGAAATATTGCGTCACCTGGCGCTGGCCGAACGCGTCATACAGCGTGTCGTCGATCAATTGCGGCTGGATGCCGTAGCGCGAGGCGGTGTCGCGGTTGATCTTCAATTCGAGCGTGGTGCCCTTGGTCTGCTGGTCGGTTGCGACGTCGCGCAACTCGGGCAGGGTCTGCATCTTCGTCAGGATCTTCGGCGCCCACTGGTTCAGTTCGCCGAGGTCGGCGTCCTGCAGCGTGAACTCGAACTGGGTTCGGGTCGGGCGGCCGCCGAGCCGCACGTCCTGCGCCGCCTGCATGTACAGCCGCGCGCCCTCGACCTTGTCGAGCTTGGGACGCAGCCGCGCGATGATCTGCTGCGCGCTCGCCTTGCGGTCGTTGCGCGGTTTCAGCGTGATGAACAGATTGCCGTTGTTGCCGGCCCGGCCGCTGCCGCCGATCGCCATCGCGACCGTGGCGACATCAGGGTCGGCCATCACGATCTTGCCGAGTTCCTCCTGGTGCCGCTTCATGTCGGCGAAGGAAATGTCCTGATTGGCTTCTGATGTTCCCGTAATCAGGCCATTGTCCTGCTGCGGGAAGAAGCCCTTTGGTATGACGACGAACAGATAGACCGACAGCCCCAAGGTGGCGAAGAAGATCATCAGCGTCGTAAGTTTCCAGCGCAGCGCCAGGTCAAGACCGCGCTCATAGCCGTGCAGCATCGCGTCGAACGCGTTCTCGCTCCATTGGTAGAAGCGGCCATGCTTGGTCTCGTTATGCGCGCGCAGGAAGCGCGACGCCATCATCGGCGTCAGCGTCAGCGACACGACCATCGACACGAAGATCGTCATCGCCAGGGTCACGGCGAATTCCCGGAACAGGCGTCCGATGATGCCGCCCATCAGCAGCAGCGGGATCAGCACGGCGACCAGCGACACACTGATCGACACGATGGTGAAGCCGATTTCCTTGGCGCCCTTGAAGGCGGCGGCCAGTGGCTTTTCGCCTTCCTCGATGTAGCGCGTGATGTTTTCCAGCATCACGATGGCGTCGTCGACCACGAAGCCGACGGCAATCGTCAGCGCCATCAGCGACAGATTGTCGAGCGTATAGCCGAACACCCACATCAGGGCGCAGGCGCCGAGCAGGGCGAGCGGCACCGTCACCGTCGGGATCATCGTTGCCCAGAAGCTGCGCAGGAAGACGAAGATCACCATCACGACCAGCGCGATGGTCAAGAGCAGGGTGAATTGCACGTCTTCGACCGCGGCGCGGATGGTCTGGGTGCGGTCGCTGATGACCTCGATCTTGATCGCGGGCGGGATCGCGGCGACCAGCCGCGGCAGCGTCGCCTTGATCTTGTCCACGGTATCGATGACGTTGGCGCCGGGCTGCTTGAACACCACCAGGAACACGCCGCGCTTGCCGTTGGCCCAGGCCGCCTGCTTGGCGTCTTCCGGACCGGTGACGGCCTGGCCGATGTCGCGGATCCGCAACGGCCCGCCGTTGCGGTAGGCGATGATGACGTCGTTCCAGTCCTTGGAATCCAGCAACTGGTCGTTGGCGTAAATGGTAAAGGCGCGGGTATCGCCGTCGATATTGCCCTTCGGGCTGTCGACGGTGGTGATCGCGATCTGGCTGCGCACGTCCTCCAGCGACAGGCCCTTGGCGACGAGCTTGGCCGGGTCGATCTGGACCCGGATCGCGGGCTTCTGCTGGCCGCCGATGATGACCTGGGCGACGCCGGAGATCTGGCTGATCTGCTGGGCCAACTGGGCGTCAACGGCGTCGCTGACCGTGGTCAGCGGCAGCGTGTCCGAGGTCGCCGACAGCAACAGGATCGGCGAATCCGCCGGATTGACCTTGCGGTAGGTCGGCGGTGAGGGAAGGTTTTTCGGCAACTGGCCGCTGGCGGCGTTGATCGCGGCCTGGACGTCGTTGGCGGCGCCGTCGATCGAGCGGTTGAGGTCGAACTGGATCGTGACCGCCGCGGTGCCGAGATAGCTGGTCGACGTCATCTGCGCGACGCCCGGGATCTGCGCGAGCTGGCGCTCCAGCGGCTGCGCCACCGACGAGGCCATGGTCTCCGGGCTGCCGCCGGGCAGGCTGGCGGCGACCTGAATGGTCGGGAAGTCGACCTGCGGCAGCGGCGCCACCGGCAACAGCGGGTAGGCTACGAGGCCGACAAAGAGAATGCCGGCCATCATCAGCGAGGTGCCGATGGGGTAGCGAATAAAGGGCGCGGAAATCCCGTCGCTCATTCCTGCTTGACCTTGGCTTGGGCCGGATCCGAACTTGCGACCGCCGTCGAAACCAGCGTGCCCGGCGAAACCTTGTATTGTCCTGCCGTGATTACCTGCTCACCCGGCGATAATCCCTCATCGACCACTGAACGCCCGTCGATCGACATTGTCACCTTGATCTTGCGGAGCTCGGCCTTGTTCTCCTGATTGACCGTGAAGGCGTAGAGCCCGTCGGTTCCGTGCTGGACGGCGTCGTCGGGGACCACGGTGGCATCCTTCAGCGTTGCCACCAAGAGCCGGGTCGAAACCGACTGGCCCGGCCACAGCGCATGGTCCTTGTTATCGAACACCGCCTTGAGCCGAATAGTCCCGCTTGACGTGTCGACCTGGTTGTTGATCAGCGCCAGCGTTCCTGTGGAAAGTACCCGCTTGCCGTCGGTCGACAGCGCGATGGTCTTCGGCGGCGCTGCGGCCAGCGCTGCCTTGATATCGGGCAGTTGATCCTCGGGGGCCGTGAAGATCACTGCGATCGGCTCGATCTGGGCGATGGTCACGATACCGGTCTGGGTCGCGGCATTGACGATATTGCCGACGTCGACCTGGCGCAGGCCGGCGACGCCGGAGATCGGCGCCTTGACGGTGGCGTAATCGAGCTGGGTTTGGGCATTTTCAATCGCCGCGGTATCGGCTGCGATCTGCGCCGTCAGCTGGGCCACGGTGGAACGCTGCGTATCGGTCTGCTGCCGGGTCGCAAATTCGCCGAGCTTGGTAAAGCGCTGCAGATCGAGATTGGCGTTGGCCAGATTGGCTTCGTCCTGGGCCTTCTTGGCCTTGGCCTGGTCGAGCGCGGCCTGGAACGGCCGCGGATCGATCTCGACCAGCGTGTCGCCTTCCTTGACGAACTGGCCTTCCTGGAACGCGATCTTGTTGATCTGGCCGTCGACGCGGGTGCGGACCACGACGGTGTTGAAACCCTGAACGGTGCCGAGGCCGGTCAGGTAGACCGGAAAGTCGGCTTTCTCGACCGGGGCGATTTTGACCGGAACGGCGTTGCGGACCGGAGCCTGCTTCTGGGCGGCGCTAGCCTGCGTGGCGTCCGCGCCGTGGAGACGCTGCCAGCCGAAATAGCCCGCCGCGCCGACCGCAGCGACCAGCAAAACCCAACCAATTGTTCGCGACTTGGTCATGCGGGCTCATGGGTTCGGAAAACAAGTAATGGGTGTTCAAAACAGTTCCCAAGGTTCATAGATATAATATGCGTGCACTTAATGTGTAAACACACTATAGCTTGAAGAATCCTAAACAATTGGAAAGGTTTGGGACCTCACGGCTCAGGAAAACTACCCAAAAACGACCCGGCAAAACAGCCCGAATAACTACCGGGAACGCGGCCCGGGAAGTCGACAGAAAAGCCATTTGATCCATGTCGCTCGATCTGAAACGCCGGCTCGATTGCGCAACTTGTCGAGAGTTCGCGGCTGCTGCGCAACTACATCGACAACCGCGCCAAGGAGCGCGGCACCACGCGCGCGCAATGGATCGTGCTGTTTCGGCTGCGGCAGCAGGAGGGACTGACCGCAGGTCGATCTCGCCGACGTGCTCGAACTGCAGCCGATCTCGCTGGTGCGGCTGCTCGATCGCCTGGTCGAACATGGACTGCTGGAGCGCCGGCCCGATCCCAAAGACCGCCGCGCCAACCGGTTGTTCCTGACCCAGAGCGGCCGCCAGCTCGTCGACGATCTCGACAGCCTGCGCGATGCGATTGCAACCGATGTGCTGCGCGACGTTCCAGCCGATGCGCTGCAGACCAGCCTCGATACGCTGGTCGAGGTCAAGGACCGCATCAAGAGCCTCGACGAATCTCACGATATCGCCGTCAAGTAACCGGCTCGTCTGACGCGAACGACGACCGCTGCGTCACCCGCATCTCAGCTACCGCATTTTTCGAATTGGTTGAAACGCAAAGCGATGTCGTCCATATCGCGCGCTACCCAGTTTGATAGATCGGAGCGCATGATGGATGAGCTGAATGGACGCATGATGGCCTGCCAGATCCTGGTCACGGGATTGATCGCGCGGGTCGCCAACAACTCGCCCGATCCGTTGCGCTTCCTCACCGACTTCCGCGACGAGATCAAGGCGGTGGTGAAGGGCGTCAATATCGCCGGCATGGACAACACCGATCGCGTGCGGCAGATCGCGCAAACGACGGTCGACGAATTGTTTTCGCTGATGAAGCCGCCGAGCGCCGATTGACCGTTCGCCGAAAATCAACCGACGGATGCAATGTCCGGTTTTACAGCGTTTCTTACAACTCCTTGGAACGATTATTAGAACACTTACAAAGTAAGTTTAGAACAGTTTCAAACAGCAATTTTAAAATCGCTATGATCTCGATCTATTCAAAGCCGTTGTCGCCGCAATCGCATTGACCCGAAATTTTGCGGTCGATAACCACCCCCTTGGGACAGTTCGTCGCGCGAAAAAACTCGCACGAACTGAAATTCATTCAGGGGCGTGTAAATGAACTTGGCAAAAGCACCGAGGTCGCTGCGTTTCGACGGAGCGATCAACTCGGTCAACCAGATGGTTGATAATAATTCCGGCAAGACGGTTTCGGCGGTCGCAGGTCTGATCGCGGTCGCGTCATTCTCCGGCGCCGAAGCGCAGCAAACCAGCCTGCCGCCGGTGACGGTCGATGCGCCGGTCGCACGCCCGCGCCCCGCAGCCTCAAAACCGTCGCCGGATCAGCTCCGCGCCCGCACCGCGTTACGCCGTGCCGCGCGCGGCGCGCAGCCGGCGCAGGCGGCCGCCGTGCCGTTTCCCAATGCTGGCGGCCTGCGCGCCGACCGCAACCCCTATGCGGACGCGGCGGCGCCCTACAAAATCGACCATCTGCAGGCGTCGGGTAAATTCCCCGAGCCGATCCTGAACACGCCGAAGACGGTGACCGTGCTTAGCAAGGAAGTTCTCGAAGACAAGAACGCCACCACGCTGAAGCAGGCGATCCTGAGCACCGCCGGCGTCACGCTCGGCACCGGCGAGGGCGGCAACGCCTTCGGCGACCGCTTCTTCATCCGCGGCTTCGACGCCCGCAACGACATCTTCCTCGACGGCGTCCGCGACGCCGGCGTCAGCGTCCGCGAGAATTTCTTCACCGAGCAGGTCGAGATTTTACGCGGGCCGGGCTCGTCCTTCGCCGGCCGCGGCACCACCGGCGGCGCGATCAACATCGTGACCAAGCAGGCGACCACGGAAAAAAGCTTCTACAACATGGACACCACGTTCGGCACCGACCACACCAAGCGGGTGGTGCTCGACGTCAACCAGGTGATCAGCCCGACGCTGGCGGTGCGCGCCGGCGGTCTGTTCCAGGATGCCGGTGTCGCCGGCCGTGACTACATCAAGGACGACCGCGACGGCGGTTTCGTCACCGCGAAGTGGACACCGCTCGATACGGTGAAGCTGAGCGCGAGCTACATCCACACCAATCTGCACGGCCTGCCGGATTTCGGCGTGCCGTATTACCGGCCGAGCACGTCGAGCACGGCGGGCGGTCCATTTCCGGATTTCGGCGTCAACCGCAACAATTTCTACGGCTTCGTCAACCGCGACTTCTACAAGGTCAAGCAGGACATCGGCACGATCAACGGCGAGATCAACATCACACCCGATCTGACCTTGAACAACAAGACCAGGATCCAGCGTTCGGTGCTCGATTACATCGGGACGTTACCGGAATCGCCGGTCCTTGCCAATCCGCTCTCGGCGTCGACCTTGAGCGCTAATCCGCAGAGCCGCTATCAGACCACCAACACGTTCGCGAACCAGACCGAGGCGACCTACAAATTCAACCTTGCCGGCTGGAAGCATACGGCGTTGGCTGGCCTCGAAGTGTCGCAGGAGCTGGCGACCATCGACAAATATACAGGTCTCAGTTCGGAGGCGCTGACCGGTGGTAATGCAGTCGGATCGGTCACGGGCGTCAGCGTGTTCGGTCCGCAGTACACATTCGCGAACGTCGGCGGCGGCGCGACGCTGGCGGGTCTGCCGACCAAGGTCGGCGTCGGCACCACGAGCGTCTACGCACTCGACACCGCCAACTATAACGATTTCATCATCCTGAACGGCGGCGTGCGCCTCGACGACTACAAGATCAAGGTGAGCGGGTTCGGGACGGTGAACAACGTGGCCAACAGCTTCGGCTCGCAGGCCCAGCAATATGATCTGCCGAACTTCAACCTGGGCGCGGTGATCAAGCCGCTCCCGATCGCGAGCGTCTATGCGGCGTACGCCACTTCGTCGAACCCGGTCGGTGCCGAGTTCGACGGCACCAGCGTGCAGTATGGCGGCCTGGCTCCAACGCTCAACGGCAATCCGAACCAGATCTTTGGGCCTGAACAGAACCGGGCCATTGAAGTCGGCACCAAGTGGGAGCTGTTCGATCGGCATTTGCTGCTGACGGCGGCGCTGTTCCAGACCGAGAAGGACAATGCGCGTGAATCGCGAAATGTCACGTCGGGGACTGCAACAGCGGCGTGCCCGTTTCCCGCCGGTACGGCGGCAGGCACGACGGTATCCTGCATCAGCGCCGGTGCTGCCTATCGCATCCGCGGCATCGACCTCGAGGCCGGCGGCAAGATCACCGATAAATGGAGTGTGTTCGGCGGTCTCGTATTGATGCAGTCCGAGGTAACGAAGTCGCTGGTGCCGCCGGCGAATGCGATCCTGTACACCACCAACGTCGGTCTTCCGCTCGCCAACGTCGCGCACCAGTCGTTCAGCCTGTTGACCAAATACCAGTTCACCGACGTCTGGGAACTCGGTGGCCAGGCGGTCTATCGCTCCAAGATCTACGGCGGCACCTTCCTGGCCGCTAACCAGGGCACGCAGTTGCCGAGCTATTGGCGCTTCGACGCCTTTGCGGAAGCCAAGGTGAACAAGAACTGGACCGCAAAACTGTTCGTCAGCAACATCTTCAACAAGCTCTATTACGACGCGCTGTACCAGAGTGCTGCGCCGTTCGTTCTGGAGGCGCCCGGCCGCACCGTGTCGATGGTGCTTTCGGCGCGATTCTGACCGATATGCTGATCTGTATCCCGGAAGTCCTGAGCAAGACCGACGTGGCGGATTTCCGCCACGTCATGGACGGCTGCGCGTGGGAAGACGGCCGCTCCACCGCCGGCGCGCAATCGGCGCTGGTGAAGCGCAACGAGCAATTGCCACCGGATAGCGAAGCCGCGCGCAAGCTCGGCCATCGCGTGCTGTCTGCGCTGACCGCCAGCCCAAAGTTCATCTCGGCCGCGATCCCGCTGAAAATCTTTCCGCCGCTGTTCAACCGCTACGCCGCCGCCGACGATCACCATTTCGGCATCCATGTCGACAACGCGGTGAGGGGAGACCCGCTCACGGGCTTGCGGATCCGCACCGATTTGTCGGTCACGCTGTTCTTGTCGGAACCTGACGAATATGATGGCGGCGAACTGGTGGTCGAGGACCTCTACGGTTCCCACGAAATCAAGCTGTCCGCAGGGGATCTCGTGCTCTATCCTGCGTCCAGTTTGCATCTGGTGACGCCGGTCACCCGGGGAACGCGGGTCGCGTCTTTTTTCTGGTTGCAGAGCATGGTGCGGGATGTTCACGCCCGCAGTTTGATCTTCGATCTCGATACCGCGATCCAGGCCTTGGTGGAGCGGCTGGGGCGAAATGACCCTGAAACGGTCAAATTGACCGGTATCTATCACAACCTGATCCGCTACTGGGCCGAAGTATGAATACTTCACTAGGCGCGGTCTGCGAGATGTTATACTATTACATCAAATGGTTTTCGGCCGAGGCGCATGCCGACATGAAATGGTTTCGATCAAACATCAGACGAGGCTCGCGGCTCGCGCTTTTCGCGCTCGCGGTCCAGTTTGTGCTGTCGTTCGGACATTTCCACGCCAGCAACGCGCAGGCGGCGCCGGCGGTCGCGAAGCAATCGGCGCTTCACGGTGCCGCTGGTAGTGCGGCGACGCACGCATTGAACAGAGCTTTGCGCGCGGTCGCCTTTCGCGCAGTTCCCTTGAATACCTCGTCGGATCATGCGCCCGATGGCCAGCTAACCGACGACTGCGCCATCGGCGCCGTACTGGCGCTGGCCGACGCAATGATGATCGTGACGCCGCCTTATCTGGTGGGGCCGCAGGCCGTTGCGTTCTCGCATTTGATTATCGACGCCGCGCCGGTCGATCTGAGTTCTGCCGGCGTCGCCTTTCAGCCTCGCGCACCGCCCGTCTCCTGAGATCGGCCATCGACGCGTTCGCGCCCGATCGGCCGCCTCACGGCTTTTATCTCGGTAGTTTGCAAAAGCTGCAACCGACCGGATGCCGGCGTCAACAATTTGAACGATCCACGACCGGGCCGAAGTATGAATATGTCACCTTTTCGAGCGACCTCTGGTTTGATCTTCGCACTGGCGATGTTGTCGCTGGCGTCGCCCTCATCGGCGCAACAGCAAGCAACTCCTGCGCCGCAGCAGGCCCCCGCGCTGGCGCAATCGCCGGCGATCCCGGCGCAAGCCGCGCCAACGGCGCAGGCTCCAGCGCCATCAGCGGTCGCTCCATCCGCGCCGGCAGCCTTGGCTTCCGATGCCACTGCAACTTCCGCCGATAATGGCGGCAGGCCGTTGAAATCGACCACCGTCGCGCTGCGCGAGCTGTCGCCGTGGTCGATGTTCATGTCGGCGGACATCATTGTGAAAGCGGTGATGGTCGGTCTCGCCTTCGCGTCGCTCGTGACATGGACCATCTTCATCGCCAAGATGGTTGAACTCTCGGTCATTCAGCGCAAACTGCGTGGCGCCTTGGCCAAGATCAGCGACGCCAGGTCGCTGGCAGATGCGCAGTTCGCACTGGGTGCAAAAGGCAGCGTGCTGTCGTCCCTGCTTGCCGCGGCCATGCGCGAAGCGCGGCTGTCGGCGGGCATTTCCAGCGACAGCGGCATCAAGGAGCGCGCGGCGTCGAGTTTTGCCGAGATCGTGCGCGCCGAAGCGCGCCGGATCCGGCTCGGCATGGGGCTGCTCGCGACCATCGGCGCGACCTCGCCCTTCGTCGGACTATTCGGCACCGTCTGGGGCATCATGAACAGTTTCATCGGGATTTCGAAATCGCAGACCACCAATCTCGCCGTGGTCGCGCCCGGCATCGCTGAAGCGCTGCTCGCGACCGCGATCGGCCTCGTCGCCGCGATCCCGGCGGTCATCATCTACAACTATTTTACGCGCGTCACGAAAGGCTACCTCGAACTGGTCAGCATGGCGTCGGGTGCCGCGGGACGGCTACTGTCGCGCGATCTCGATCGTACCCATGTCAGCGGCGGCGCACATTCGCGCGCGGCGGCGGAGTAGACGATGGCTGTTTCTTTCGCAGAGACCGACCTCGATGACGACGGCGATTTTGCGGAATCGCATGAGATCAACGTCACGCCGTTCATCGACGTCATCCTCGTTCTCCTGATCATCTTCATGGTGGCGGCGCCGCTCTCGACCGTCGACCTGCCGGTCGATCTGCCGACGTCATCGGCGACCCCTCAGAAGAAGCCGGACAAGCCGACCTATGTCAGCATCAAGCCGGACCTGGCGGTCGCGATCGGGGAAAACCCGGTCAGGCGGATCGATCTGGTGCGCTCGCTCGACGCGATGGCGGACGTCAGCAAGGACCGACCGATTTTCCTGCGCGCCGACCGCGCAGTTCCCTATGGCGAGTTGATGGACGTGCTGGAAATCCTGCGCGCCGGCGGTTATGCGAAGATCAAGCTGGTGGCGCTGGAGGGTGTGCCGGACAGCGGTGCGGTGCCACCGGCCGCCACCGATAGTCCAAAACCCTGAGCCGCAACGGCGCCGAGATGCCCGACTTCGAGACCGAACAAAAACCATCGCGGCGGCTGTGGATTTTGGCAGCGGTGGGCGCGCTTGCGCTGCATCTCGGATTCGGCGCCATCGCGATTGCCCACCTGCAGACCGGAGAGGACGAGGACTCGCTTGGCGCGCCGGCGATCGAAGTCGGACTTGAGCTGACTTCGACGCGCGCCGATCCGATCGACCTGCCGCCGGGTCCGGATGTCGACGCGGCCATCGCGTCACCAGAACTCGCCGAACAGAAGGCGGAGGTCAAGGAAACCGATCTGCCAAAGGACACGCCGAGCGAGGCCGAGGATCCGGACCGGGTGGTGACGCAGAACGAATCCAGGAAACCCAAGGAAGACGATCCGAAGATCGCGGCGGTGCAGACCCAGGCGTCAGTGGCGTCGGACGCACAGGAGGCGACTGCAACGCCCAGGCTCGACGGCCGTCTCGATGACACGTCAAAAGCGCCGAAACAGGGAATCGGAAACAGCACTCAGCTCGCCAAGGTGTCGTGGGAGAAGAAGCTGATGGCCCACCTCAAGAAGCACCTGATCTATCCGGAGGGGGTGAAGGCCAAAGACGCAAAGGTCAAACTGGATGTCGAGTTTGACCGTCTCGGCCACGTGGTTTCAGCAACCATCGCCGAAGGGTCCGGCCAACCGGCTTTCGACCAGGCCGCTCTCAAGATGATCCGACGATCCGATCCGGTACCCCCACCACCGCCGCTGGTCGCCGACCTCGGGTTGAAGCGCTTCGTGCCTGTCGCATTCAACGCCGAAGGCAAATAGCGGCGCATTCACCCTGCCGCTCACGCCAACTTGCGCGGCGCAGCGGTTCCGACATCACCGGTGTTGGGTGTCCCGGTCGGCTCCATCAGCAGCAAATGCACTTCGTCCTTGGCGACAGGGCGATGCTCAACGCCCTTCGGCACGATGTACATTTGCCCCGGCCCAAGCGTGACGGTTCGATCCCGGAGTTGAATGTCCAGCGTGCCTTTCAGAACCAGAAAGAAATCATCGGTGTCGTCATGCTTGTGCCAGACGAATTCGCCTTTCACCTTGACGACCATGACATCGCAATCGTTGAACTGTGCTATGGTTCGGGGCGACCAGTGCTCGGAAAACGAAGACAGCTTTTCCGACAGATCGATCCTGTCGCTCATGGATTTCTCCCGCTAGGGGCCGGGACTAATGGCTAGCCCAAATGGCGTGGTCCCGACCGCGACGCTAGCCATGACTTTATTGGTGGCAGTGTCGATCACCGAGACATTGTTAGCGCCTGAGCCCGAATTCGTTACGTACACCCGTGTCCCATCGGGGGTAATTGCTATCCCCTCGGGATTGATCCCCACATTGATTGTGGCCGGCACCGTATTGGCAGCTGTGTCGATCACCGAGACATTGCCGGAGCCATGGTTCGTCACATAGGCGCATTTTCCATCCGGCCTAACGGCTACCGCAACGGGATCAATTCCCACATTGATTGTGGCTGATACGGTATTGGTCGCGGTGTCGATGACAGCGACTGTATTTGAGCCGCCATTCGTCAAATAGGCGTTGTTCCCGTCCGGTGTGATGGCGATACCCCGGCCGGTGGTAACCGACGAGCCTTTGCCGACCTGTATGGTCGTCTCGACCTGATTGGTGGCGGTATTGATCACCGTGACACCGTCAAAACTCGTCACATAGACGAACTTCCCATCGGGCGTAATCGCGATGTCGATGGAGAGGTCCATCGGGACGGTGCCGGTCACTCTGTTGGTGGCAGTGTCGAACACCCTGACCACGTGGTCGTTGCCGGAGCTGGTGACATAGGCGTGTTTGCCGTCGGGCGTCATTGCCAATCCGCCAATGAAGAAATCCGTGGCCTGGACCGTGGCCGTCACGGTGTTGGTGCCGGTGTCGAGGATCGCGACGAAGCCCAGATTTTGGCCCCGTATCGTGATGTAGGCGCGCGCCCCGTCAGGGGCGATGGCGACCGCAAGAGGGGCACCCTCCACCGACGGAGTGGCGACGACCGCATTGGTGGCAGTGTCGATCACTGAGACCGAGCGCGAACCATTATTCGTCACATAGGCGAAGGGCGCCATGGATGCACCTCATGTGTTATTCGTCAGTGGAAGCCCGATCATCGAAATCGATATTGGAAATATATGCCGGCGATCGCTCGCCGGCATTTTCTCATTAGACGGGTGCCTCGCTCAGCTCTTCTTCACCAGCGGGCAGACGCTCTTCTCCAGCGGAATGAAGGCTTCGTCCGCCGGGATGGTGGCGATCAGCTTGTAGTAGTCCCACGGATATTTCGATTCCGCGGGCTTCTTCACCTCGAACAGATAGGCCGGGTGGATCTTGCGGCCGTCGGCGCGGATCGAGCCCTTGCCGAACAGGGGATCGTCGGTCGGCATTTCCTTCATCTTGGCGACCACCGCGCGGCCGTCATGCGGATTGCCGCCGAGCGCTTCCAGCGCCTTGAAGTAATGGATCAGCGACGAATAGACGCCGGCCTGCACCATGGTCGGCGGTTGCTTCTTGAACTTCTCGTTGAAGCGTTTGGTGAAGGCGCGGGTCTGGTCGTTCATGTCCCAGTAGAACGTCTCGGTGAAGTTCAGGCCCTGCGCGACCTTGAGCCCGAGCGAATGCACGTCGGTGATGAACAGCAGCATGCCCGCGAGCTTCTGCCCGCCGGAGACGATGCCGAACTCGGCCGCCTGCTTGATCGCGTTGGTGGTGTCGCCGCCGGCATTGGCAAGTCCGATGATCTTGGCCTTCGAGCTCTGCGCCTGCAGCAGGAACGAGGAGAAGTCGGCATTGTTGAGCGGATGCTTGACGCCGCCGAGCACCTTGCCGCCGTTGGCGGTGACGACCGCCGCGGTGTCGCGCTCCAGCGCCTGGCCGAAGGCGTAGTCCGCGGTCAGGAAGAACCAGGTGTCGCCGCCGGATTTCACCAGCGCCTTGCCGGTGCCGTTGGCGAGCATCCAGGTGTCGTAGACCCAGTGCACCGTGTTCGGCGAGCATTGCGCGCCGGTGAGGTCGGACGACGCCGAACCGGAGTTCAGGTTGACGACGTTCTTCTCCTTGGCGAGGTTGGCGATCGCGAGGCCGACGCCGGAGCTGGCGAGATCGACGAACACGTCGACCTTCTCGACGTCGATCCACTGCTTGCCGATGTTGACGCCGACGTCGGGCTTGTTCTGGTGATCGGCCGAGATCAGATCGATCTTCCAGCCCTTGGCCAGCAAGCCGGAATCCTCGATCGCCATCTGGGCGGCGACGGTCGAGCCGGGGCCGCCGATATCGGCATAGAGACCGGACTGGTCGCCGAGGCTTCCGACCTTGACGACCTTGTCGAGCGTTTGCGCCAGGCGCCGCCAGCAAATAACACGCCGCCAGCAAAAAACGCGCCGCAGGCAAATACCAGGCTCGTGGTCATCGCCAGCGCTGCAATACGAGCGGCTGCAATAGATTCGCTTCATTTCCCCTCCAAGGATTTTGAAATTTTTGGATAAATTGAAGCAACCATTATGCCCGGCATTGGACCCGCCGCCTAGCCGCCGCGACGGTTCGTCCGAAGGTCGAATATTCCATCTTGCGGGGAGTTTATGCGGCGTGCGCACTCGCGCAGGTGCCGCGAAATCGGGCTGTCACGACATGCAACTGAACGAAGCGGAATCGGGTGTGTTACCGCCAGTAATACCGGATCCCGACATACACCACGACGAGGCACGCAAAGATCAGCGCCACCGGAAGCCGCGGCTTGGTGCCGCGTCCCGGCACGGTCGGCTTCTTCGGCTTTGGCCGGCGGAGGCCGGCGGAAGGCGGTGACGTTGCCGGTGTCGGCCACCGGCTCGCTGGCGCGCGCGGGCACCTCGGGCGGCGTGCCGGCGCCGCCCATCTCGGCATAATAGCTCTTGTACATCAGCTGGATGGTGGCTTCGGAGGCGTCCGCCTCCGTCATCTTCTCGAGCAGTTGCCGGTAGCCGACGAGGAAGTTCTGCGCCTCGGCGGGCAGGGCGGAGGCGCCGTTGAGCTTGGCCAGCATTTTCCAGGTCGCAAAGTCGGCCCTCGCGCGGGTGTCGGCGCGTCGTGCGATCAACATGTCGGCAGCTTTGATCGCCATGGCCCCTAGCCGATTTTTCTTGCCCGTTCCGTTTCTTGCCTGATCCAGGTTTAAGCGTTGCCGGTGACGAAGAGAAGCGCGCCGATCACATAGCCGGTCAGTGTTCGCAGTATCGCCGAAATAACATCAAGATTTAGGCCGAGCTGGGTGCCGAGCACCGGCAGCAGGATCAGAAGGCCGATCAGGATCAGCATGCCATAGGGTTCCAGCCGGGACAGCGGGTAGGCCAGCACCCGCGGCAGCAATCCCGACCGCGACCCGGCCGCCGTCCAGCGGCGGGATCGGCAGCATGTTGAAGACCGCCAGCACGATATTGATCAGGAACGCATTTTTGAGGTTGTCCGCGGTCCATTGGGCGGCGTTGGCGGGCACAAAGGGCAGGGCATGGAAGGCGAACGCGGCCACCAGCGCCAGCAGGATGTTGGTGGCGGGCCCGGCCAGCGCCACCCAGACCATGTCGAGCCGGGGATGGTTCAGATTGCGAAAATTCACCGGCACCGGCTTGGCGTAGCCGAACAGGAACGGCGAATGCGACAGCAGCAGCATCGCCCGGCAGGATCAGGGTGCCGAACGGGATCGATATGCTTGCAGCGGGTTGAAGCTGACCCGGCCGAGCTGCCAGGCGGTGTTGTCGCCGAGCCGGTGGGCGACAAAGCCGTGCGCGGCCTCGTGGAAGGTGATGGCGATGACCAGCGGCAGCACCCAGACCGAAAGGTCGTAGAGGGAGATGTTCAATTCGATTGGCCCCGGTTGGCGTGCTGGAAAGTCAGCCTAGCACGCCGCGTACCGGGGAACCAGGCTCCGGATATTGTCGGCAGGCCGTCGTCGATCCGCACCCAGTCCATCTTTTCCGAGACCCAGATGTGCTCGGTCGGTGCAAAGGCGTTGCGGTCGTCGAAGGCGGCCAGCGCGACGCCCGCCACGGTCGGCCGTTGGTCCGCCAGGAAAACAGCCGCGTGCCGCAGGTCTTGCAGAATACCCGCTCGAGCACTTCCGAGGAAGGATAGCGCGCGGTTTCGCCCTCGACCGTCAGCGCCCGCTGGTCGAACAGCGCGCGGGCAAAGAACGGCGAGCCCATCGCCTTCTGGCAGTTGCGGCAATGGCAGATGCGGACGTTGAGCGGCTCGCCCTCGGCCTTGAACCGGACCGCGCCGCACAGGCATCCGCCTTCCCGGGTCATGGCGTTTCCGATCTCAATACGTCGCCCGGCCGCCGGAAATGTCGAACACCGCGCCGGTCGAGAACGCGCAATCTTCCGACGCCAGCCACGCCACCATCGCCGCGAGCTCTTCCACCAGCACGAAACGCCCTTTCGGAATTTTCGACAGCATGAAGTCGATATGCTGCTGCGTCAGCTGGTCGAAGATCGCGGTTTTGGCCGCGGCGGGTGTCACCGCGTTGACGAGGATGTCGTGCTGCGCCAGTTCCTTGCCGAGCGATTTGGTCAGCGCGATCAGGCCGGCCTTGGAGGCCGAGTAATGCGCGGCGTTGGGATTGCCTTCCTTGCCGGCGATCGAGGCGATGTTGACGATGCGGCCGTATTTCTGGGCGATCATCGCCGGCACCACCGCCTTGCAGCAGATGAAGGGGCCGTCGAGATTGATGCGCAGCACCTTGCGCCATTCGTCGAGGTCGGTTTCCCACACCGTCTTGTTGATGCCGGCGATGCCGGCATTGTTGACGAGGATGTCGATCTTGCCGAGCGCCTTCAGCGTCGCGTCGCGGGTCTTCTCGACCGCGGCGAGATCGGAGACGTCGACCTTGAAGGCGGTGACGGCGGGGCCGATTTCCTTCGCGGTCTTTTCCGCGAACGGCAGGTCGTGATCCCAGATCGCGACCTTGGCGCCGGAGGCGACGAAGCGCTCGGTGATCGCGCGCCCAAACCCCTGCGCGCCGCCGGTGACGACGGCGCAGCGGCCGTTCAGATCGATCTTGTTCATGCTGACGTTGTCCTTGCCTACAGCGTCCAGCCGCCGTCGATGATGTGGGCGACGCCGGTCGTGAACGCGCTTTCGTTGCTGGCGAGATAGACCGCGAGCAGGGCGATTTCCTCGGCGGTGCCGAGCCGGCCCATCGGCTGCCGCGCGACGAACATCTCGCGGCCGTTGGGGCCTGCGGCGGCGGCGCGGTCCAGCATCGAGGGCGTCTCGATGGTGCCGGGGCAGATGCAGTTGCAGCGCACGCCCTTGGTGATGAAGTCGGCAGCGACCGCGCGCGTCAGCGCCGCGACCGCGGCCTTGGTCGCGCCGTAGACGTAGCGGTTGGGCGCGGCCTTGAACACGCCGGCGGCGGACGAGATGTTGACGATCGAGCCGCCGCCGGACTCCAGCATGCCCGGCAGGAACGAGCGGATCGTGCGGTGCATCGATTTGACGTTGAGGTCGAACGAGAAATCCCAGTCCTCGTCGGAGCATTCGAGCACGGTGCCGTGATGCACGAAGCCCGCCGCATTGAGCAGGATGTCGGTCTTGCCGGCGCGCTTGGCCATCGCGGCGACCGCGGCGCTGTCGCGGGCGTCGAGCTTTGCGACCTCGGCGATGCCTTCGTTCTTGAGAGCCGCGAGCTTGGTCTCGTCGATGTCGGTGGCGAACACGGTGGCGCCTTCGCGCGCAAACGCCAGCGCGCAGGCGCGGCCGATACCCACTGCAGCCGCGGTCACGAATGCGCGCTTGCCCTTCAGGCGATCTGACATGGATTTCTCCTGGTTTATTGTTTTTCGTCATTGCGAGGAGCGAAGCGACGAAGCAATCCATGTTTCCGCGGAGGGATAGATGGATTGCTTCGCTTCGCTCGCAATGACGGTCGATAGCCTAATGATTATCCCGGGCGACGCCGACCTTGCCGGCGATGTCGTGATAGCGCGTGGCAAGCTCCATGCAGGCGCCGGTGGCCTGCTGGCCGACGGTCGAGCGATAGAGTTCCTGCCACGGCGTCTGGTTGGCCGGATAGTTGAAGCCGCCCTTGGCCTTGAGCTCGGCGTGGCGCTGTTTCAGCTCCTCGTCCGAGATCAGGATGTTGGCGCTGCCCTTGTTGAGGTCGATGCGAACCTTGTCGCCGGTCTGAAGGATCGCAAGCCCGCCGTCGGCGGCGGCTTCCGGCGTGGCGTTGAGGATCGACGGCGAGCCCGAGGTGCCGGACTGCCGGCCGTCGCCGATGCAGGGCAGGGACAGGATGCCGCGTTTGATCAGCGCCGCCGGCGGCTGCATGTTCACGACCTCGGCGCCGCCGGGATAGCCGATCGGCCCGGTGCCGCGCACGAACAGCACGCAGTGCTCGTCGATGTTGAGCGAGGGATCGTCGATGCCGGTCGTGATAATCCTCCGGCCCCTCGAACACGATGGCGCGGCCCTCGAACGCATTCAGATCCTTGGGATTGATCAGATAGCGGTCGCGGAATTCCTTCGAGATCACGCTGGTCTTCATGATCGCGGAATCGAACAGATTGCCGCGCAGCACCAGGAAGCCGGCGTCCTTCACCAGCGGCTTGTCGTAGCTCCAGATCACGTCGCCGTCGGGTTTGGCGGCCTCGCGGCAATTCTCGCCCATGGTGCGGCCGTTGACCGTCAGGGCGTCTTCATGGATGCGCTTGTGCGCCATCAATTCGCGCACCACCGCCGGCACGCCGCCGGCGCGGTGATATTCCTCGCCGAGATAGAAGCCGGCCGGCTGCATGTTGACCAACAGCGGAACGTCGTGGCCGTGCTTCTGCCAGTCGTCGATCGACAGCTCGACGCCGATATGACGGGCCAGCGCGTTGATATGGATCGGCGCATTGGTCGAGCCGCCGATCGCCGAATTGACGACGATGCAGTTCTCGAACGCCTTGCGGGTCAGGATGTCGGAGGGCTTGAGATCCTCCCAGACCATGTCGACGATGCGCTTGCCGGTCTCATAGGCGATCTGGCCGCGCTCGCGATAGGGCGCGGGGATCGCCGCGCAGCCCGGCAGCGACATGCCGAGCGCTTCCGCCAGCGAATTCATCGTCGAGGCGGTGCCCATGGTGTTGCAATGGCCGACCGAGGGGGCCGAGGAGGCCACGATGTTCATGAACTCCTCGTAGTCGATCTCGCCGGCGGCCAGCCGCTCGCGCGCTTTCCAGACCACGGTGCCGGATCCGGTGCGCTGGCCCTGGTGCCAGCCGTTCAGCATCGGACCGCCCGACAGCACGATCGCCGGGCAGATTGACGGTCGCCGCCGCCATCAGGCAGGCCGGCGTCGTCTTGTCGCAGCCGGTGGTCAGCACCACGCCGTCGAGCGGATAGCCGAACAGGATTTCGACCAGGCCGAGATAGGCGAGGTTGCGGTCGAGCGCCGCGGTCGGGCGCTTTCCGGTTTCCTGGATCGGATGCATCGGAAATTCCATCGCGATGCCGCCGGCGGCGCGGATGCCCTCGCGGACCCGGTGCGCCAGTTCGAGATGATGGCGGTTGCACGGCGACAGATCGTTGCCGGTCTGGGCGATGCCGATGATCGGCTTGCCGGACTGCAATTCATGCCGGGTCAGGCCGTAATTGAGGTAGCGCTCGAGATAGAGCGCGGTCATCCCCGGATTATGCGGGTTGTTGAACCACTCGCAGGACCGGAGTTTGCGGCCTTTGCCATTGCCGGCGGCATCGTGCCGTTGGTGAGGTTTTTTTTCATTGGTTTCTCCCGCACTGCAAACTCTTGGGCCGTTTGTGAGGCCTGTTCTTGGGGCCCGTTGAGGGCTCCGACTTCTACCATGCGCAAAATCGAACGCATTACAAACCGGTGGCCGCTGCACGTCGTCACCGCCCGGGAATTCGACCTTAGTCCAAGACTTTTGGTTGCGCTACCATTTTGTCTTTTTCCAAGGTTGTCCTTCCACGGCTGGCCGTCGCGCGCGCACCGGCGCGCGTCAGCTCCGCGGCGCCGAGCTTTGGCGGTCCATGACACTGAAATCCGAGGTCGACGATCGGTTGCGCCGGCCGCCGGCCCTCGATCGCCTCGATCACCATCGTGGCAGCGTCCCGGCCCATTTCGTAGCGATTGGTGCGCACGCTGGTCAGTGACGGGACCGCGGAGGCCATGAATTCGAGGTCGTTGAAGCCGACGATCGCCATCTGCTCGGGAACCGAAATCTGCCGGCGCTGGCATTCGAACAGGACGCCGAGAGCGAGGTCGTCATTGACGCAGAACACCGCATCGATATCCGGCGCCTTGGCGAGCGAGATCGGCGAACAGCGTGCCGCCCAGCGTGACGGAGGTTGGCACCGACGTCGTGACGACGAGGTCGCGGATCGAACAGCGAGGCCGCCTTCATGGCGGATCTGATAGCCTTCGAACCGCCGCTGCACGCGGGGATCCATGCGCGCGCCGAGAAATCCGATCCGCCGGCATCCCTGCTCGAGAAGGTGCGAAATGCCGCAAAGCTGGCATCATAATGCGAGAAGCCGACCATCATGTCGACCGGAGCTGTCGCCGATCTCCATGATCTGCACGATCGGGCAATCCATCGATTCCAGGATCGCGCGCGATTCCGCGGTCTGGTTGATGCCGGTCACGATCAATCCGGCCGGCTTTTGCGCCCGGAACAGCCGCAGCAGTTTCTCTTCCTGCAGGATGCTGTAGCGGGTATTGGCGAGCTGGATGCTGTAGCGGCTGCCTTCCGAGGAATTGTAGATGCCGCGCAAGCACGTCGGCGAACACGTTGTTGGTCAGCGAGGGGATCACGACGCCGATGACTTCGGTGCGGTGCGAGGCCAGCGCGCGCGCGGCGAGATTCGGCACGTAACCGAGTTCCTTCACGGCGCTGTCGACCCGCTCCCGCTTGCCGACGGACAGCGCTTCGGGATTCCTGAAAAACCGCGATGCGGTGATCGGGCTGACGCCAGCAAGCTTGGCGACCTCGGTGAGCCGGATTTTGCCGGGCTTCGTGCGCTTTCGTCCCATCCGGCGCTCATATCACAACGCACTGTCGTCGAACAAACTATATTGACAGCGCTACCATCGGATTGCTAATCGAACAATTGCCAAAACCGTCTAAACTGCGGATGATATGCCGTCCGCCAGACTTCGGCTCAGCGAAGTCGGAAGTCAAAAAGACAGAGCGGTGGCGGCGCTTCGGTCGTACGCCGCCAGAAACATAAAATGAGGGAGGGAAGTGCGATGTCGTCGGTACAGATTCGCGACGTGCGAAAGTCGTTCGGCAATTTTGAAGTTTTGCACGGCGTGTCGATCCCGATCGAGGACGGCGAGTTCGTCGTGCTGGTCGGCCCCTCCGGCTGCGGCAAATCGACCTTGCTGCGGATGCTCGCGGGGCTCGAAAACATCACCTCGGGCACGATCTCGATCGGCGACCGCGTCGTCAACAATGTCCAGCCCAAAGAGCGCGACATTGCGATGGTGTTCCAGAACTACGCGCTCTATCCGCATATGACGGTCGCCGACAATATGGGCTTCTCGCTCAAGCTGCGCGGCGCCAGCACGGACGAAATCTCCAACGGCGTCAACCGCGCCGCGGAAATCCTGGCGCTGACGCCGCTGCTCGACCGCTATCCCCGGCAATTGTCCGGCGGCCAGCGCCAGCGCGTCGCGATGGGCCGCGCCATCGTGCGCGATCCCCAGGTGTTCCTGTTCGACGAGCCGCTGTCCAACCTCGACGCCAAGCTGCGCGTCGCGATGCGCACCGAGATCAAGGAACTGCACCAGCGGCTGCGGACCACGACGGTCTACGTCACCCACGACCAGATCGAAGCCATGACCATGGCCGACAAGATCGTGGTGATGCATGACGGCATCGTCGAGCAGATGGGCACGCCGCTCGAACTCTACGACCGCCCGGCCAACCAGTTCGTCGCGGGCTTCATCGGTTCGCCGGCGATGAATTTCCTCAAGGGCAAGGTGAAGTCGAACGGCAGCGCCAGCTTCGAAGGGCCGAACGGCGTCAAGCTGCCGCTGGCAGTCGGCGCCCGCCAATTCCGACGGCCAGCCGGCGGTCTATGGCGTGCGGCCCGAGCATTTCACCATCGCCGATGACGGCGCCGAGGCCGAGATCGTCGTGGTCGAGCCGACCGGCTCGGAAACCCAGGTGTTTGCCAAGCTCGGCGGCGAGCAGGTGGTCGCCGTGTTCCGCGAGCGGCATCAATTCAGTCCGGGCGACAAGGTCCGGCTCAAGCCGGATCCGTCGCTCGTGCATCTGTTCGACGAGACGACCGGCAAGCGACTGAATAGCTGAGCAATAACCAAAAAATATTTCAACGGGAGGATGGACTATGCATGACTTTACTCGCCGCTCTCTGCTTCAGGGCGGCACCGCGCTGGCCGCGGCCGGCGCGCTGACCGGGCCGGCGCTGCTCGACTTCGCCAAGGCCTGGGCGCAGACCGCGCCGTGGAAGGCGGAGCCGGGCGCCAAGCTGACCGTGATGCGCTGGAAGCGCTTCGTGCCGGCGGAAGACGATGCGTTCAACGCCATGGTCGCGGCGTTCAAGGCCGCGACCGGCACCGAGATGAACGTGTTCTCGGAGTCCTTCGAGGACGTGCAGCCGAAGGCTTCCGTTGCCGCCAACACCGGCTCGGGCCTCGATCTCGCCTGGGGCCTGCACACGCTGCCGCAGCTGTTCCCGACCAAAGTTCTGAAGATGAACGACGTCGCCGACTATCTCGGCAAGAAATACGGCGGCTGGACCGATGCTGCCGCCAAGACCTGCAAGCAGGGCAACGACTGGCTCGGCATTCCCGTCGCCACCATCGGCGGCTACATGACCTATCGCAAGTCGGCGACTCGACAAGGCCGGCTTCAAGGAATTCCCGACGGACTTCCCGGGCTTCCTCGAGATGTGCAAGGCGCTGAAGGCGAACAACACCCCGGCCGGCTTCGCGCTCGGCCACGCCACCGGCGACGCCAACGGCTGGCTGCACTGGATGCTGTGGGGCCACGGCGCCTGGACCGTCGACAAGGACGACAAGGTCATCATCAACTCGCCGGAAACCGCGAAGGCGCTGGAATATTGCAAGGCGCTGTCCGACACCTTCATTCCCGGCGTCGCGTCCTGGAACGACGGCTCCAACAACAAGGCGTTCCTGTCGGGCGAACTCTACTGCACCGCCAACGGCATCTCGATCTATGTCGCCGCCAAGGACGATCCGAAGATGAAGGATCTCGCCGACGACACCTATCACGCGCTGTGGCCGGTCGGTCCGATCGGCAAGCCGACCGAACTGCAGCTCGCGGTTCCGATCCTGGCGTTCAACTTCACCAAATATCCGAACGCCGCGAAGGCCTTCATCGCCTTCATGCTGGAGAAGGAGAACTTCGAGAAGTGGCTGTCGGGCGCGCGGGGCTATCTGACCCACACGCTCAACGCCTACGACTCGGCTCCGGTGTGGACCGCCGATCCGAAGAACGCAGGTGTTCAGCCAGGCCAGCAAGCGCGCGCTGCCGGCTTCCGGCATCGGCACGCCCGGCGAGAAGGCGGCGACCGCGATCGCCGACTTCATCGTGGTCGACATGTTCGCCAACTACTGCACCGGCGCCAAGGACGCCAAGACCGCCATGGCGGAAGCCGAACGGCAGTTGAAGCGCATCTATCGCTGATCGAACTGGAGCGGGCGGCGGGCGACCGCCGCCCGCTCCATCATCACTATTAATCGGGACATCGCCCATGGCTGACATCGCGCTCCAACCACGGATAGCCAAGCCGCAGATCCGCGAGGCCACGACGTGGGACCAGATCAAGACCAACCGCAACTGGCTCGGCTTCTGGTTCATGCTGCCGGCGATGGCGTTCCTGATCTTCTTCCTGGCCTATCCGCTGGGGCTGGGCATCTGGATTTCGTTCACCGACGCCAAGATCGGCCGGCCCGGCGCAGTTCATCGGCGTCGAGAATTACGAATGGCTGTGGGACGACTCGATCTTCTGGCTCTCGGTCTTCAATACGCTGCTCTACACGTTCGATCGCGAGCGCGATCAAATTTGCGGTCGGCCTCTATCTGGCGCTGCTGTTGAACGAGAACATGCCGTTCAAGGCGATGCTGCGCGCGCTGGTGCTGATCCCCTTCATCGTGCCGACCGTGCTGTCGGCGCTGGCGTTCTGGTGGATCTTCGATTCGCAATTCTCGATCATCTCGTGGTCGCTGAAGCACCTGGGCCTGATCACCCAGAACATCAACTTCCTCGGCGATACGACCTGGGCGCGGATCTGCGTGATCTTCGCCAATATCTGGCGCGGCGTTCCCTTTGTCGCGATCACGCTGCTCGCGGGCCTGCAGACCGTGCAGCCCTCGCTCTATGAAGCCGCGACGCTCGACGGCGCGAGCAGCTGGGAAATGTTCCGCTACATCACCTATCCCTTGCTCACCCCGATCATCGCGGTCGTGATGACGTTCTCGGTGCTGTTCACCTTCACCGACTTCCAGCTGATCTGGGCGATGACGCGCGGCGGCCCGGTCAACGCCACGCATCTGATGGCGACGCTTGTCCTATCAGCGCGCGATCATCGCGGGGCAGTTGGGCGAGGGCGCCGCGATCTCGAGCGCGATGATCCCGTTCCTGCTCGCCGCGATCATGGTGTCGTGGTTCGGCCTGCAGCGCCGCAAGTGGCAGCAGGGAGAAAACAATGACTGATCTTCCCGCGACCCAGAAGCCCGTCGATCTCAAGGCCATCCTGTCGACGCCGGCGCCGCGTCGATAACAGCGAAGGCATGAGCTATCTGCAGTCGCTGCCGCGCCGGCTGGTGACGCTCTATCTGCCGCTGTCGATCATCGTCTTCATCCTGCTGTTTCCGTTCTACTGGATGGGACTGACGGCGATCAAACCGGACGAGCAACTGATCGACCTCGAGAAGTTCAATCCGTTCTGGACCTGGAATCCGACCTTCAAGCATATCCACAAGCTGCTGTTCGAAAGCTATTATCCGCACTGGCTGTGGAACACGATGTATGTCGCGGTCTGCGCCACCATCCTGTCGATCTTCGCCAGCGTGCTCGCGGCCTATGCCATCGTGCGGCTGCGCTACAAGGGCGCGCACTGGGTCGGCGGCCTGATCTTCCTGTCCTATCTGGTGCCGCCCTCGATCCTGTTCATTCCGCTGGCCACCGTCGTGTTCCAGTACGGCCTGTTCGACTCGCCGATGGCGCTGATCCTGACCTATCCGACCATCCTGATCCCGTTCTCGACCTGGCTGCTTGATGGGCTATTTCAAGACCATCCCGTTCGAGCTGGAGGAATGCGCGCTGATCGACGGCGCCAGCCGCTGGCAGATCCTGATCAAGATCGTGCTGCCGCTGGCGATCCCGGGCCTGATCTCGGCCTTCATCTTCTGCTTCACGCTGTGCTGGAACGAGTTCATCTACGCGCTGACCTTCCTGCAATCGACCCCGAACAAGACGGTGCCGGTCGCGATCGTCAACGAATTCGTCGATGGCGACGTCTATCGCTGGGGTTCGCTGATGGCGGGCGCGCTGGCGGGCTCGTTGCCGCTGGTTATCCTTTACGCCTTCTTCGTCGAGCATTATGTGTCGGCCATGACGGGAGCCGTGAAAGAGTGAGCGCGCAGGCCCGCGCTCTGATATTCAAGAACAATCAAAAAGGAGACGGGTCTTGCACATTCTGATTCTGGGCGCCGCCGGCATGGTCGGCCGCAAACTGACCGAGCGGCTGCTGCGCGACGGCCGCCTCGGCAAGCACGACATCACGCGCATGACGCTGCAGGACGTGGTGGCGCCCGCCAAGCCCGCCAACGCGACGATCCCGATCAACATCGTGGCCTGCGATTTTGCCGATGCCGGCGCCGCCGCGCCGCTGATCGCGCACCGGCCCGAGGTGATCTTCCATCTCGCCGCGATCGTGTCGGGCGAGGCGGAGGCCGAATTCGACAAGGGCTACCGGATCAATCTCGACGGCACGCGGTATCTGATCGATGCCATCCGCGCCGTCGGCGGCGGCTACAAGCCGCGGCTGGTGTTCACGTCCTCGATCGCGGTGTTCGGCGCGCCGTTCCCGGAAAAGATCGGCGACGAGTTCTTCCATACGCCGCTGACGAGCTACGGCACGCAGAAGTCGATCTGCGAACTGCTGATCAACGACTATACCCGCAAAGGCCTGCTCGACGGCATCAGCATCCGCCTGCCGACGATCTGCGTGCGGCCGGGCAAGCCGAACAAGGCGGCCTCCGGCTTCTTCTCCAACATCATCCGCGAGCCGCTGGCGGGCGAGGAGGCGGTGCTGCCGGTTTCCGAAGACGTGCGGCACTGGCACGCCTCGCCGAAATCGGCGGTCGGCTTTCTGGTCCACGCCGGCACCATGGACCTCAACGCGATGGGCGCCGCGGCGCAATCTCAGCATGCCCGGGCTGTCGGCGACCGTCGGCGAGCAGATCGCAGCGCTCGATCGCGTCGCCGGCAAGAACGTCACCGCGCGCATCAAGCGGGTGCCCGATCCGACCATCATCGGCATCGTCAGCGGCTGGCCGCGCGATTTCGTCACCGACCGCGCGCTCAAGCTCGGCTTCACCACCGCCGAGAAGACGTTTGACGACATCATCCGGATTCACATCGAGGATGAACTCGGCGGCAAGTTCGCGGCCTGACGTGATTTCGAGCCAAGTTCGCGCAGGGTGCGGCCATGACCCGGGTAGCCTGTATCGGCGAATGCATGATCGAGCTGAAGCAGGCCCAAGGTATGTCTCAGGGCAAGTCTCAAGGCGGCTCTGGGGGCGGCCTGTTTTCGCGCGGCTATGGCGGCGATACGCTCAACACCGCCGTCTATCTTGCCCGCCTCGGCGTCGACGTCGATTACATCACCGCGCTTGGCGACGATGCCCTGAGCGACGAGATGATCGCCGGCTGGGCCGCGGAGGGCGTCGGCACCAAGCGGGTTGCGCGGCTGGCGGGCAAACTGCCCGGCCTCTACATGATCCAGACCGACGACAAGGGCGAGCGGCAGTTCTTTCACTGGCGCGACAGCGCGGCCGCGCGCAGCCTGATGGATCTGCCCGAGACCGACGACATCCTGAATTCGCTGGCGAGCTACGATGTCGTCTATCTCTCGGCGATCACGCTGTCGCTCTACGAGCGAGGAGGGGCGAGGGCGCCTGTTGACCGCGCTGAAGCGCGCGCGCCTGCTCGGGACGCGCTTTGCCTTCGATACCAATTTCCGCGCCCGCGGCTGGCCCGATCTCGACATCGCGCGCGCCGTCTTTCAGCGAGGCCTTCGAGGCTGCCGATATCGTGCTGGCCTCGACCGAGGATCTGCTGCCGCTCTATCCCGGACGAAAGCAACTGAGGCGCTGCTGGCGGGCATTCCGAGCCCGGAAGTCGTGCTGAAGCTCGCCGAGCCCGCCAGCATGCTGCGCTTCGCCGGCGTTTCGCATCGAAGTGAAAGCCGAGCCGGTGACAAAACCCGGTCGTCGATACCACCGCGGCAGGCGACAGCTTTGCGGCGGCCTATATCGCCGCCCGGCTCGCGGGCGCCGATCCGGTCGAAGCCGCGCGCGCCGGACACCGTCTCGCCGGCGTCGTGGTATGGCTATCCCGGCGCCATCATCCCGCGCTCTGCCATGCCGCCCAGGAAATCGCCAAGACCGACACTCTCTCGCAAGGCTTCCCCATGACCGCGACATCAAAACAGGAAAAGCTCGCCGACCTGTTCAGGCAGGCGCACCGTGATCCCCGTGCTCACCATCGAACGGCTGGAAGACGCGGTGCCGCTCGCCAAGGCGCTGGTCGCCGGCGGCGTGCGCACGCTGGAAGTCACGCTGCGCACGCCGGTGGCGATCGAGGCCGCCAAGGCGATGATCGCGGATGTGCCGGACGCCATCGTCGGCATCGGCACCATCCTCAACGCCGACGATCTGGCGCGCGCCGAGGCGCTCGGCGCCAAATTCGGCATCAGCCCGGGCGCGACGCCGGAACTGCTGAAAGCCGCAGCCGCCAGCCGCTTGCCGTTCGCGCCGGGGATCGCGACCGCGTCCGAACTGATGCAGGCGCTGGCGCACGGTTTTGATCTCGTCAAATTCTTCCCGGCCGAGCAGTCCGGCGGTATCAAGGCACTGCGGGCGCTGGCAGGGCCGTTTCCGAACATCCGGGTTTGCCCGACCGGCGGCATCGGCGAGGCCAATGCGGCGTCCTGGCTGGCCGAGCCGAATGTGCTGGCGGTCGGCGGTTCCTGGCTCTGCCCGGCGGCCGATATCAGGTCCGGCAACTGGGCCGGCATAACCGCCATGTGCGAGCGGGCGATGAAATCGCTGAAACCGGCCTCAAGATAGGTTACATAACCGGGCCGAACAGTAACAGGGAGAACGACCATGACAGCCAGCATCGTCGGATGGGCGCATACGCCATTCGGCAAGTTCGACGCCGAAACCGTCGAAAGCCTCGTGGTCAAGGTCGCGACCGAAGCGCTGGCGGATGCCGGCATTTCGGCCGCCGATGTCGACGAAATCGTGCTCGGGCATTTCAACGCCGGCTTCTCGCCGCAGGATTTTACCGCCTCGCTGGTGCTGCAGGCCGATCCGAAATTGCGCTTCAAGCCGGCGACGCGGGTCGAGAACGCCTGCGCGACCGGTTCGGCGGCCGTGCATCAGGGCATCCGCGCGATCGCCGTCGGGGGCCGCCAAAATCGTGCTGGTGGTCGGCGTCGAGCAGATGACGCGGACGCCGGGGCCGGAGATCGGCCGCAACCTGTTGAAGGCATCCTATCTGCCGGAAGACGGCGACACGGTCGGCGGCTTTGCCGGCGTGTTCGGCAAGATCGCGCAGGGCTATTTCCAGAAATACGGCGACCAGTCCGATGCGCTGGCGATGATCGCCGCCAAGAACCACAAGAACGGCGTCGCCAATCCCTATGCGCAGATGCGCAAGGATTTTGGCTTCGAGTTCTGCCGCTCCGAGAGCGAGAAGAACCCGTTTGTCGCCGGTCCCCTGAAGCGCACCGATTGCTCGCTGGTGTCGGATGGCGCGGCCGCGCTGGTGCTGACCGACAGCGAGACCGCCAAGACCATGGGCAAGGCGGTCAATTTCCGCGCCACCGCGCATGCGCAGGATTTCCTGCCGATGTCCAAGCGCGACATTTTGCAGTTCGAAGGCTGCACGGTTGCCTGGCAGCGCGCGCTGGAGAAGGCCGGCGTCACGCTCGACCGATCTCTCCTTTGTCGAAACCCATGACTGCTTCACCGTCGCCGAACTGATCGAATATGAAGCGATGGGCCTGACGCCGCGCGGGCAGGGCGCCCGCGCCATCAAGGAAGGCTGGACCCAGAAGGACGGCAAGCTGCCGATCAATCCGTCCGGCGGCCTGAAGGCCAAGGGCCATCCGATCGGCGCCACCGGCGTCTCCATGCATGTGATGAGCGCGATGCAACTCGTCGGCCAGGCGCCCGAGGGCATGCAGCTCAAGAACGCAAAACTCGCCGGCATCTTCAACATGGGCGGCGCGGCGGTCGCGAATTACGTCTCGCTGCTGGAGCCGGTGAAGTAAGCCACTGGAACATTACCTATGCGAGGAGGTTGGTGGGCACGCTTTACTTTGCCCACCCAGCAAGGGTTGGATTAGCCGCGACGATCAGCCAACGCCGGAAGGACGCATCATGGGCAATGAAAGCTCGCTGTCACTGTCCGAACTCAACGATCGGATCGCAATCCTTCAAGACAACATCCGGCAGCTGGTCGAGCAGGCGGCCGGCGCTTCCGGTGAACGGAGCGAATCGCGTATCGCCGACCGCATCACCCAGCAGAATGAAGAGCTCGAACTGCTGACCAAAGAGCGGGACGCCCGGTCGAAGAAATAGCCGCCGCCCGGCCGGTGGCGCGGCGCATACGCCCATACGCCTGGCGCCCTTGCTCTGGGCTGCGCGCTGCCGTTACTAGACCCCAGAAACAATAACGCGGCCGGAAATGGCCGCTTGTCTGGGAGCAATCATGGGACCGCTGCAAGGCATCAAGGTCGTCGACATGACGACCGTGCTGATGGGGCCCTATGCCACCCAGATGCTCGGCGATTACGGCGCCGATATCATCAAGGTGGAATTGCTCGACGGCGACGTGACGCGGCAGATCGGGCCGACCCGCCATCCCGGGATGGGGCCGGTGTTCCTCAACACCAACCGCAGCAAGCGCTCGATCTGTCTCGATCTGAAAAAAGCCGCCGGGCGCGACGCTGTGCTGCGGCTGATCACATCCGCCGACGTGCTGGTCTACAATGTGCGCCCGCAGGCGATGGCGCGGCTACAGCTCGGTTACGACGTGGTTTCGCAAATCAACCCGCGCCTGATCTATGCCGGCGTCTTCGGTTTCGGCCAGGACGGACCTTACGCCGCAAAACCCGCCTATGACGATCTGATCCAGGGCGCGACCGCGCTGCCGGCACTGATGGCACAGACCTCTGACGGCGTGCCCCGTTATGTGCCGAACGCGCTGGTCGACCGCATCGTGGGCCTGACCGCGGTCGGCGCGATCTGCGCCAGCCTGGTCGATCGCGACCGCACCGGGCGCGGCCAGCGCGTCGATATCCCGATGTTCGAGACCATGGCCGGCTTCGTCATGGGCGACCACATGGGCGGTCTCACCTATGAGCCACCGCTCGACAAGGGCGGCTATGCCCGGCATCTGTCGCCGGACCGGCGGCCCTACAAGACTTCCGACGGCTATATCTGCGTGATCGTCTACAATGACAAACAGTGGGAGAATTTCTTCAAGGCTACCGGCCGCGGCGACCTCCGCAGCAATCCGAAATTCGCGACTTTTGCCGGTCGCGCCGTCAACATCGATACGGTCTATGCCGAACTCGCGCGTATCCTCGAAACCAAAACCACGGCCGAGTGGAGCGATATTCTGGAAACGGCCGACGTGCCTGTCATGCCGATGCACGACCTCGAGAGCCTGCTGACAGACCCGCATATTGCGGCGACCGATTTCTTTCCTGTCATCGATCACCCGACCGAGGGCCGGATCCGCAACATGAAGGTCTCGGCGACATGGTCGGAAACGCCGGTCGAGACGACGCGGCTGGCGCCTCGCCTTGGCGAGCACTCCGAGCAGATTTTGCACGAAGCGGGCTTCTCCGCGGATGAGATCGCCGCCATGCTACGCGACGGCGTCACCAAGGCCGCGCCCAACACATAGGACCGGGACAATGGATTTTGCGCTGTCAGCCTACCAGGAATCGATCCGCGACGCGGTTGCAAAAATCTGTTCGCATTTCGACGAGCACTACTGGCTGAAGAAGGACAAGGAGGGCGGCTATCCCGCCGACTTCCACCGTGCATTGGCCGATGCGGGCTGGCTCGGCATCTGCATTCCCGAAGAATATGGCGGTTCGGGCCTCGGGATCACCGATGCTGCGATCATGATGCGGACGATCGCGGAATCCGGCGCCGGCATGTCCGGCGCCTCGGCTGTGCACATGAACGTGTTCGGGCTCAATCCCGTCGTCGTGTTCGGCACCAAGGAGCAGTGCACGCGGATGCTGCCGCCGATCATCGACGGCCGCGACAAATCCTGCTTTGCGGTGACCGAACCCAATACCGGGCTCAACACCACGCAGTTGAAGACCCGCGCCGTGCGCAAGGGTGACAGATATCTCGTCAACGGCCAGAAGGTCTGGATCTCCACCGCCCAGGTCGCCAACAAGATCCTGCTGCTGGCGCGCACCACGCCGCTGGAAGACGTGAAAAAGCCGACCCAGGGCTTGAGCCTCTTTTATACCGATTTCGACAAGAAGCGTGTCGCCGTGCACGAGATCGAGAAGATGGGCCGCAAGCCCGTCGATTCCAATGAACTGTTCTTCGAGAATTTTGAGATCCCGGTCAAGGATCGCCTCGGCGAGGAAGGCCGCGGCTTCGAATACATCCTGCACGGCATGAACCCCGAGCGCATCCTGATCGCGGCCGAAGCGGTCGGGCTCGGGCAGATCGCGCTGACCCGCGCCTCGGCCTATGCCAAGAACCGCATCGTGTTCAATCGCCCGATCGGCATGAACCAGGGCATCCAGCATCCGCTGGCGAAGAACTGGATGGAGTTGGAGGCCGCCTGGCTGATGGTGCTGTCCGCCGGCTGGCAATACGACCAGGGCATGCCGTGCGGCCCGGCGGCCAATGCCGCAAAATATCTCGCCGCCGAGGCCGGCTTCCACGCCTGCGAGCAGGCGGTCATGACTCATGGCGGCTTTGGTTACGCCAAGGAATATCACGTCGAGCGCTATTTGCGGGAATCGCTGATCCCGCGCATCGCGCCGATCAGCCCGCAGCTTATTCTCAGCTTTATTGCCGAGCGGGTGCTCGGCCTGCCGAAGTCGTATTAGAGATGATCGAGTCCGGAACTCTCAACCCGTCATTCCGGGATGCGCCTCTTGGCGCAGGCCCGGAATCCATACTCACGATCGTGGTTATGGATTCTCTGATGTGCAATTGCACATCAAAGTTCGGGGCTTCGCCGCGCCCCGGAATGACGACTAATTGGAAACCGTGACATGAGCTTCATCACCGGTGTGGGCCTCACGTCCTACGGCAAGCACGAGGGCTCGTCCTCGCTCGATCTGATGAGCAAGGCGGCCGAGCTTGCCATTGCCGATGCCGGACTGAAACGCGCCGACATCGACGGCATTCTCTGCGGCTATTCGACGGTCTCGCCGCACATCATGCTCGCGACCGTGTTCGCCGAACATTTCGGCATCCGGCCGTCCTACGCCCACGCCGTGCAGGTCGGCGGCGCCACCGGACTTGCGATGACCATGCTGGCGCATCATCTGGTCGAAGCCGGCGTCATCAAGCATGTGCTGGTGGTCGGCGGCGAAAATCGTCTCACCGGGCAGAGCCGAGACGCCTCGATCCAGGCGCTGGCCCAGGTTGGTCACCCCGATTACGAGGTGACGCTGGGACCGACCATCCCCGCCTATTACGGCCTCGTCGCCTCGCGCTACATGCACGAATATGGTGTGACGCAGGAAGACCTCGCGGAGTTCGCGGTGCTGATGCGCAAGCATGCGCTGACTCATCCCGGCGCGCAATTTCACGATCCGATCACCGTCGCCGACGTGATGGCCTCAAAGCCGGTGGCGATGCCGCTAAAGCTGCTGGATTGCTGCCCGGTGTCCGACGGTGGTGCTGCGTTCGTCATCAGCCGCGAGACTACCTCAGAGGCCCGCATCCGGATTCGCGGCTGCGCGCAGGCGCATACCCACCAGCACGTGACGGCCGCACCCGCTCTGAGCGAACTCGGCGCCGAGATCGCGATCGCCAAGGCGAAGGCGGCGGCGGGCGTTGCGATATCGGACGTGCGTTATGCTGCGGTCTACGACAGCTTTACCATCACGCTGGCGATGCTGCTGGAAGATCTGGGCCTTGCCAAGCGCGGCGAGGCGGCCGTCCGCGTGCGCTCCGGTCATTTCAGCCGCGACGGCGAGATGCCGCTCAACACCCATGGCGGGCTGCTCAGCTACGGCCATTGCGGCGTCGGCGGCGCGATGGCGCATCTGGTCGAGACCCATCTGCAGATGACGGGACGTGCCAGCGATCGCCAGGTCCACGACGCATCGATCGCGCTGTTGCATGGCGACGGCGGCGTGTTGTCGTCACATGTCAGCATGTTCCTGGAGCGGGTGCGATGAGCGACAAACTTGCGGATTGGACCAAAGGCGAGACGGCGATCGTCTATCAATCATGCGGCGCCTGCGGAAAAGTGCAGTATTTCCGCCGCGGATTTTGCGCGGCCTGTGGTGCGCCCAACCCGGCGGAAAAGCACGCCAGCGGGGCAGGGACGGTGTACGCGACGTCGCTGGTGTGCCGCGCTGCAACGCCGGAGACCCGCGCCCATGTTCCCTACAACATCGTGCTGGTCGATACCGCCGAAGGCTTTCGCATGATGGCCCATGGCGACAACGATCTCGCCATCGGCGACAAGGTCGTCGCGCGCTATCAGCCGTTCGCCGGGCGGCTGGTTCCATATTTTGCAAAAGCGAAGTGAACTTGCAGCGCCGTTGAACGAGGCACCACGAAGCAATCCAGAGCTACGCAATACTGTTAATCTGGATTGCTTCGTCGCTTACGCTCTTCACGATCACGCGGATGCTACACGTACACATGTTGGCGGCTCTCACCGCGAGTAGAAGATTATGCCGGCGATGACGAGCATCGCCGTCACCGCCAGCATTTGCGCAAGCGCCTCCGAGGCCGCCCTCTTGGTGGCTTCCTTCATGCCTTGTCTCCCTAGACTTGGGCGTGACTCATCGTTGCGCGCAGAAACGCGCTTGCGACGGTCATCATTTTTACTCGGAACACCCCGCGACGAGTATTCGCTTAGATTGAGTCCCCACTCAGCGAATATCGACCGTGCCAAGTTCGAACAGCAATGCGGCGGCAATTTGACTCAGCCGTGTTGCTTCCGCGTCAGCTGCCGGATAGGCTTTTGAAACCCGTTCAATGAAAATAATCACAATAAAACCAAGGTGAGAAATGGCCCGTATCGACTACAGCGATCCCGCGAAAGCCAGCGACCGCACCCGTGAAATCCTCGGCAAGAATCGCAACGCCAATATTTTCCGGATGATGGCGCATTCGCCGAGCTATTTCGAACAATATTGCCGGCTCGGCGGCGCGATCCGCCACAAGGGCGAACTCGATCCGGTCGTGCGCGAACTTGCGATCACCCGCACCGGAATCCTGTGTCTGGCGCCATATGAAATCGTCGCCCACAAGCGCATCGGCAAGAACGTTGGCGTCACCGACGAGCAGAACGAGGCGCTGGAGAACTGGCAGTCGGCCAAATGCTTCAACGAGGTGCAGCGCGCCGCGCTCGCCTTCGCCGATGAAATCGTCAAGCTGCCCAAGCCGACGGATGCGACCTTCAACGCCATCGCGTCGAAACTGACGCCGGCCGCGCTGGTCGAACTGCAGCTTTCAGTGGGCTTCTACATCATGACGTCAAAGTTTCTCGAAACCTTTGCGATCGACATGCAGCCGGTGACGGAAGTAGTGAGCTGACCTGGCGGCGGCGCCAGAGCCGCGCCGCCATCCCGACTACTCCCGCGGTCCATATCGCCGGAGCGCCTCCAGCGTCAGTCCCTTCCCGACGGCGCCAAAGGTATCGCCATCGACGATGCGGGCCGACGGCACCGCCTTCTTGATCGCGTTGCGGACATGGGCGAGCCGCACCGAGCCGCCGGTCAGGAACACCGCGTCGATGTCATCGGCGGCCAGCCGCGCCTGGATGAGGCAATTCTTGATGCGGGCCGCGATACGCTCGGCCAATTGGCGGGTGTGGCTGACGAGATCGGGGCGGCTGATCTCGGCGCTGAGGCCGGGCGCGACCCATTCCAGCGGGATGTCGGCGCGGGGCTGGTCGGACAGCGCGATCTTGGCGTCCTCGACCTCCATCGCCAGCGTATGGCCGCGCTGCTCGTCGACCACGCGTATCAGCCGGTCGATCAGGTCCGGTTGGCTGGCCTCCTGTCGGACCTGGCGGATATCCGCAATCACGCGCGGCTCGTACATGCGGTTGATGCTCGACCAGGTCGCAAAGTCGTGAAAATAACTCGAGGGCACATCGAGCCCTTGACGTTTCATGGCGCTGCCGAAGCCGAACAGCGGCATCACGACGCCGAGGCTGAGCTGGCGGTCGAAATCGGTGCCGCCTATGCGCACGCCGTCATTGGCGAGGATATCGGCCGAGCGGTTGGCCTTGGCGTGACGCTCCGGTCCGAGCCGTACGATCGAGAAATCCGAGGTGCCGCCGCCGATATCGGCGATCAAGGCCACTTCCTCGGAGGTAATCTGGCGTTCATATTCGAGCGCCGCGGCGATCGGCTCGAACTGGAAGGTGACATCGTCGAAGCCGACCTCGCGCGCGATCTGCCGCAGCGTTTCCTCCGCCTTGCGGTCGGCATCGGGTGCGTTATCGACAAAGTGCACCGGACGGCCGTGCACGACATCACGCAGCTCGCGATCGGTGGCCTGTTCGGCACGCCGCTTCACCGCGCCAAGGTAATAGGCGATCACGTCGCGAAAGCTGGTCCGCTCGCGGCCGACCCTTGTGGTTTCGTCAATCAGCGAGGTACCAAGCACCGATTTGAGGCTGCGCATCAGCCGGCCGGGGGCGCCGTCGACATAGGCCTCGATCGCCCTGCGGCCGATCAGCACGGCACCGTCGACCTCGTAGAAGATCGCACTGGGAATCGTGGTGTATTCCGCTTCCAGCGTCACCAAAACCGGCGCAAGGCCTTCGATGGTGCCGAGCGTCGTATTCGACGTTCCGAAATCGAGTCCGCAGATTGACATGGGTGCTCCCAGAGGAAGCGTCCGTCTACACACTACGGCGCGATCGATCCACCGTTATCTTGCCGCGCAACACGCGCATGCTGCTTCGGACAGGCTGAATTGCCCCGGCCACCGAATGGCCTTGATCCACAGATCAATTTCTTTCCGGCGCCGGGTTGATGAATTGATCTGTCATGGTCCATAAGCGGCGTCCCCGCGGCGCACCACCTGGCCGCCGCGACCTGTTTGGAAAGAACCCGCGTGGCAAACATTCATCGGCAGATTGCGCAGGAACTCGGCGTTCGCGAACAGCAGGTCGAGGCGACCGTGACGCTGCTCGACGGCGGCGCCACGGTGCCGTTTGTCGCAAGGTACCGCAAGGAAATCACCGGTGGGCTCGACGACGCGCAATTGCGCACGCTGGAAGAGCGCCTGAATTACTTGCGCGAACTCGAAGAGCGCCGTACCGCCATCCTCAATTCGGTCCGAGAACAAGGCAAACTCGATGCCGCGCTGGAAGCGGCGATCCTCGCCGCCGACAGCAAGGGGCGTCTGGAAGACATCTATCTGCCGTTCAAGCCGAAGCGCCGGACCAAGGCCGAGATCGCCAAGGAGGCGGGTCTGGAGCCGCTCTCTGAATTGCTGCTGACGCAGCCGCAGAACGATCCCCAAGTCGTCGCCACAGGTTTTGTCGATGCCGACAAGCAGGTGGCCGATGTGGCCGCAGCCCTTGACGGCGCGCGTGCGATCCTGGTCGAGCGGTTCGCCGAGGATGCCGATTTGATCGGGGCGTTGCGCGAGCAGATGTGGTCGAGCGGGCTGATGGCGTCCACGGTGCGCAAGGGCAAGAAAACCGAAGGCGAGAAATTCAAGGATTATTTCGAGTTCAGCGAGCCGCTGCACAGGCTGCCGTCGCACCGCATCCTTGCGATGTCCCGCGGTGAGAAGGAAGAAATTCTCGAACTGCAGATCCTGCCGGATGCGCAGCCGCCAGCGACGGCCGCAACTGCGATGCCGAGTTCGTACGAGCTGAAGATCATGCAGCGCTTTGCGGTTTCCGACCAGGGCCGTGCCGGCGACCGCTGGCTGGTGGAGACGGTGCGGTGGGCATGGCGCACCAAGATTTAGGTGCATCTCAACATCGACCTGCGGATGCGGCTGTGGACGCTGGCCGAAACGGAAGCCGTGCGCGTGTTCGCATCCAATTTGCGTGACCTGCTGCTCGCGGCGCCGGCCGGCGCGCGCGTCACCATGGGCCTCGATCCCGGTTTCCGCTCCGGCGTCAAGGTTGCGATCGTCGATGCCACCGGCAAGGTGGTGGCGACCACGGCAGTCTATCCGCATGAGCCGCAACGGCAATGGGACGCGGCATTGGCGACGTTGGGCAAGCTCGCGGTCGCCCACCGCGTTGACCTGATCGCGATCGGCAATGGCACCGCCTCGCGCGAGACCGACAGACTGGCAATGGATCTCGTCAAGCTGCTGCCGGACCTGAAAATGTCGAAGATCGTGGTCTCCGAGGCCGGCGCGTCGGTCTATTCGGCCTCGGCCTTTGCGTCCGAGGAATTGCCCGAACTCGACGTCACCTTGCGCGGCGCGGTGTCGATCGCGCGGCGGCTGCAGGACCCCCTGGCCGAACTGGTCAAGATCGATCCGAAGGCGATCGGCGTCGGGCAGTATCAGCATGACCTCGGCGAGACCAAGCTCGCGCGTTCGCTCGATGCCGTGGTCGAAGACTGCGTCAACGCGGTCGGCGTCGATGCCAACACCGCTTCCGCGCCGCTTTTGGCGCGGGTGTCCGGCATCGGTTCGGGGCTGGCGCAAAGCATCGTGCAGCACCGCGACGCCAACGGCCCGTTCAAGTCGCGCAAGGCGCTGAAGGAAGTGCCGCGGCTGGGGCCGAAAGCGTTCGAGCAATGCGCCGGCTTCCTGCGCATCAATGACGGCGAGGATCCGCTCGATGCCTCCGGTGTGCATCCGGAAGCCTATCCGGTGGTCAGACGAATTCTCGGCGCCACCAAGAGCGACATCAAGGCGCTGATCGGCAATGCCGAGATCGTGCGCCAGTTGAAGCCGCAGACCTTTGTCGACGACACTTTTGGCTTGCCCACAGTGACCGACATTTTGCGCGAACTGGAAAAGCCCGGCCGCGATCCGCGTCCGGCGTTCAAGGCCGCAGTGTTCAAGGAAGGCGTCGAGGAGATCAAGGACCTCAAGCGCGGCATGATTCTCGAGGGCACCGTGACCAACGTCGCGGCGTTCGGCGCCTTCGTTGATATCGGCGTGCACCAGGATGGGCTGGTGCACATCTCGGCGATGTCGAAGACCTTCATCAAGGACCCGCGCGAGGTGGTGAAGTCCGGCGACATCGTCAAGGTGAAGGTGCTGGAGGTCGAGGTGGCCCGCAAGCGCATCGCGCTGACCCTGCGTCTGGATGACGAGGTGGGCGCCAAGGGCCCGAAGCTGGCGGAGGGCAAGCCGCGCGATATTTCCCGGGCACAGATGACCTCGCAGGCGCCGCGCAAGCCGCAGGAGGCCTCAGGCGGCGGCGCTCTCGCCGAAGCGCTGCGCCGCGCCAGCGAGAAGTCAGGGCGCGGCAAGAACGGCGCTTAGCCTGGCTTCCAGCTTGCGGTCCGATCAGCTCTTTGCAAAAGACAGCGCATCGCCCATCGCATCGCGGGCTTTCCAGGCCAGATGGGCGAGGCGGCCGGCGAACAGATCGTGCTTTCGCAGGCTGCGCGAGGTCAGGACATGGCCGACTTCATCGGGAAACCGGCTCACCTCGGCATCCACCAGGACCGCGATCTCGTCCATGATTTGGCGCAGCCGCTTGCCCCATTCGGATTCGTCGAGTTCGCGGATGCGAATCCGCAACGCATATTCGGTGTCGTAGATATCGACCAGAATATCGCGCGCGACCATGACGCGGTTGTTTTTCAGCGCAATAAGCACCGCCAGACGCTTGTCGTCGATCTGGTCCAGCACCATCGACACCGCGATCGCGTAAGGGGTGGCGGCGACATCGGCCGCGCTCTTGCTGCGTGCAGCCTTGGTGGCGAGGTAGATCAACTGCCAGGGCTTCTTGAGGCGGGTGCCGACCAGCGCCAGCGCAAAGGGAAGCGCGTGGGCGTCGGTCTTCCGGAACGCATCGAGCTGGGCGACGATTTTGCCGATCTGCGCGTCGTCGAATTTCGAAATCCTGGCCGGCAATGCTTCGTTGAACTTTGCAATCGCCTGACGCGCGCGCAACGCGGCCATGATCTTGATCAGGTCGCCAATGGCGGTACGCGATGCGGTATAGGCCGCGAGCTTGGTGCGCGCCTGCTCACCGGTCTCGGGCGATTTCAGGAATCCCTCAACCGCCTTTGTCACCTTGGTCTGGAAGGTCACGGCGGCCAGCTGCGCTTCCTTGTTTTTATTGATGGCGATCAAGCCGCCCATTTTGTCATTGTAGTCGCGCGCCATGATCGGCAGCAGGTCGCGCCCGATCCATTCCCAGATCGGGGCCAGCGAACCGCGCGCGATTCTCCCCGTATTGTCGTGCTCGGGCGCGCCGTCGACGAGCAGGGGCCCCAATGGCGCGAAAAAGTAACTGGACGGAGTGGGGCTGCCTTCCGGCGATCCATCCTTGCGCAACTCGACGCGCAGCCTGGCCCGGATGTCTGCGGAGCCCGGCATATCGACGCCGCACAGTTCCAGCCGCTCCAGCTCGGCGAGCAGGCAGTTCTGCGTCGATGGGCTTAACCGCTGCAGGAATTCCCAGATCCGTTCGACCTGCATCGTGGAAGTCCGCAGCGTGTTCGGGTGGGGGGTGTTTGGTGATCTCGCCTCTTTCCGGGCGCGCGGGCTCAAGGAAACCACAAAACAGTTCCTCTTAAATTAAGAAGGGCTAATTAATGCCGGCGACGAGGACTATGCTGTTTGATTTGATGAATTTCCGCACTTTTAAGCGGTGTCGGAAAAAATGCTCTATGTCTAATTGCGCCAAGGCAGCAGTTTTCGCTGCACGTTTCCTAGGTCGACGTCAGCAGATTGACCCTGGCGTTCGCAAGGATCAGGCGCTCGGCGAGCAGTTGCGCGAGGTTGCGCATGATCCGTTCGCCGGCGCGCGGATGCTGCCCGCGAAACCGTTCGAAATCGCGCAGCGGCACCTCATAGGCGGTCGCCGCCATATCGGCGAGCACGTCCGCCGAACGGCGCGGCTCCAGCAGCGCCATCTCGCCGAACGGCATGCCGGCCGTCAGCGTCGCCAGCCGGATGCCGTCGGGCAGGGTGACATGCACCACGCCGCTTCGGAGAAAGAACAGCGACGTTGCGGCGTCGCCGGTTTTGATAATCTTTTCGCCGGGCTGATAGGTCCTGATCGCGGCGAGCGAGGCGAGATCGGTCAACTCTTCCTCGGTCAATCCCGCCAGCAGCGGCTGCTCGGACAGTTCGGTCGCTTCGAAGAAATCGATCGACCCGCCGTGACGATAGACCACCTGGTCTTCCGCCCATTCGATCGCGGCATCGAGCAGGAAATAGTACCGCATGTTGGCGAGGCCGGCGGTCCACTCCGCGATCGCCGCCCATTCGGCGTCGGCCCGCTTGATGCCGGATACGATCACCGTGACATGAAAGTCCGCCAGTTCGCGGAATTCCTCGGCGAGCAGGCGGGCGCCCGCGCGCGTCATCGAGGTGACCCGGCGAAGATCGAAAATGACGAATTGCGGGCGCGGGTCGGCCGCGATCCGGCGCGCGACATAGTCGACATTCGACAATGACAGCGTCCCCATCAGCTCGATGACGCGGACATCCTGGCGGTGCGCGGTGAGTATCTGCTGCTCATGCGGACGGCGGCTGCGCCGTGACGGATTTTCGCCGATATTGTAGTCGGCGATGATGGCGCTGCGCGCGTTGTCGCTGCGGTTGAGCATATGCAGATCGTAATGCGACGACAGCGCCTCGCAGACCTTGATGCCGCGGACGCTGTTGCCGTGCTTGTCGAGCCTTGGCGAATAGCTGCCGAGCCCGAGCCGCGCCGGCAGCGCCGCCAAGATGCCGCCGCCGACGCCGCTCTTGGCGGGGATGCCGATGCGGTAGATCCATTCGCCGGCGTAATCGTACATCCCGGACGAGGTCATTACCGACAGCGTGCGCGAAATCGCGTAGGCGCTCATCACCTGTTCGCCGGTCACCGGATTGACGCCGCGATTGGCCAGCGTTGCTGCCATCACCGCGATGTCGCGCGCATTCACCAGGATCGCGCATTGCCGGAAATAGACGTCGAGCACGGCGGCGACGTTGTCGGTGATGATGGCGTTGGTGCGCAGGAGATAGCCGATGGCGCGGTTGCGGTCGCCGGTCGCGCTTTCCGAGGCATAGACCGCTTCATCGACGTCGAGATCGCGGCCGGCGAACCGGCCCAGCGCCTGCCGGATGTATTCGAACGCATCGGCGCCCTTGGCTTCGTGGATCAGGCCGGAACAGGCGATGGCGCCGGCATTCACCATCGCGTTGAAGGGATGGTTCTCGGCGTTGAGGCGGATCGAATTGAACGGATCGCCGGACGGTTCGACGCCGATCGCGCTTTCGACACGCCCGGCGCCAAGCGTGTCCAGGGCCAGCCCGAACACGAAAGGTTTCGACATCGACTGGATGGTGAAGGGTATCTTGGTGTCGCCGACCTCATAGACGTGGCCGTCGAGGGTCGCGAGGCTGATGCCAAAATGGGCAGGGTCGGCCTTGCCGAGTTCGGGGATGTAATCGGCGACCGCGCCGCTGCTGTCCGCAGCGTATTCCTCATGACAGGCGTTCAGGAACCGCAGCAAGGGCGGTTTCGAACTGGTCCAGGCGTGGGCGCCGGTGCGCAATACTTGCATCGTCCTCGTTCTGCCGCGCAATCCCGGTGCGCGCAACTCGATCCCGCGGCTGCGCGAAACGCGGCGGGCGTAAACGCGTTGGTTGACGGATTCCGATTTGTTTCGCCATGCGAAACATTTGACCTAGCCTATCCCGTCATCGCGGAATACCGCCGGTCATGCCGGCACGAAGCTACGGCCAGCCGAAGTGACGCCGGCGTCGCCGGCCAGATGATCGCGGGTGAGTTATTCGCCGCGCAGGTCAGGTTTCGAGGATGGCGACGGCTTGGCCTTCGGCAATCATATCGTCGATTTTGACCAGTATCGCCTTGATTTTCCCTGATGCCGTCGAGGTCACCGGTATTTCCATCTTCATGGCTTCAACGAACGCGATCTCGTCACCATCGCCGACGCTGCTTCCTGATGCAACGGGCAGCGCGCAAACGCGGCCGGCGACGTCGGTGACGATCTTGATATCTGGCATGCCAACTCTCCGGGACCGCCTGACGTGACAATTTCGTCCCGTGAACGGCTTTTTGTTGTGGCTCAGGATTGCCTGAGGTAGCTTGATCTGCAAGTGGAATTTTATTCCGCGGGGCGGAATGGAGAGCCAGACCATGGGACGACGCTCGGAGCGACTTAGCAAACAGGGAATGCTCGCCAGCGATCTGGCGGGCGAGGGCGATGTGATTCAGGTGGTGTCGCGCGCCTTCGATGTGCTGCGCTGCTTCGAAGGTCACGAAGCCCGCCTCGGCAATCTCGAAATATCCAACCGCTGCGGCCTGCCGCGATCGACCGTTTCAAGGCTCACGCACACGCTGACGCGGATGGGCCAGCTCGTTTATCTGCCGCGCGACCAGAAATACCGCATCGGCCCGAGCGCGGTGGCGATGAGCACCTCGATGATGAAGGGGTTGCAGCTTCGCAATTTGATCCGGCTGCGGCTGCAGGATATCGCAGAGCAATTGCCGGGCACCGTCGGCTTCGTCATCCCCGACCGGTTTCATCTCGTCTATCTCGAATTCGCGCGCGCGGCGAACGCGCTCGGCCTGCATGAAACCACGGGAAGCCGGATCGCGATGGCGAGCACGGCGGCGGGCCATGCCTACACCGCCGCCCTCGACGTCGATGTCGGCGACGCACTGATTGCGGAGATGGAGCGCGAAGTTCCGGATGGCGCCAGGATCCTGAAGCCGCGCATCGAGGGTAACCGCCGGCATCTGCGCGAACACGGCTATGTCGTCGCCTGCGGGCTGTGGAGCCCGCACATCAACGGCCTCGCGGTGCCGCTGTGGTCGCCGCAATATCAGACCTATGTCGTGGCGACGATCGGCCTGCTCTCCGCAATGTATGACGAGAAGCGGCTGCACCGGGAAGTAGCGCCGCGGATGCTGGAACTGGGCGCTGCGATCGGCGGCCTGCTCGAAGGCGCCGACGGCGATATCTTCGTCAATCGGCTGGAAAGAAAATCGCTTCCGGTGACACCCCATAACAATAATAAAATCATCAAGACGGAGGATACGAATGAACTGGAAGCCGGAACTCGACGACCTCGCCCGGCGCGAAGCGTTCGCGCGCGAGATGGGAGGCGTTGACAAGGTCAAGCGTCAGCATGACCAGGGCCGGCTCACCGTTCGCGAGCGCATCGACCAACTGGTCGACCCAGACAGCTTCCACGAAGTCGGCGCGATTTCCGGTGTCGCCGAATATGACGAAAACAGCGAACTCAAACATCTGACGCCGGCGAACTGCGTGTTCGGCCGTGGCAAGATCGACGGCCGTCCGGTAGTCGTGGTCGGCGACGACTTTACCGTGCGCGGCGGCTCGGCCGATGCGTCGATCTCGACCAAACCGCTGATGGCCGAGGAGATGGCGCATAATTTCCGCCTGCCGATCATCCGCGTGATCGAAGGCTCCGGCGGCGGCGGTTCGGTGAAGACGATTGAGACCCGCGGCGCGGCCAATCTGCCGGGCGGTGTCGGTAGCACGCGCGCCTACTGGTTCACGACGGCGAATATGGCGCAGGTGCCGGTGGTGGGCCTTGGGCTCGGCTCGGTCGCCGGCCTCGGTGCGGCGCGACTGGCCGCGACCCATTATTCGGTGATGACGAAAAATTCCGCGATGTTCGTCGCCGGGCCGCCGGTCGTAAAACGCCTCGGTCAGGATTTGACCAAACAGGAGCTCGGCGGCGCCGAGATCCAGACCCGTGCCGGCGGTATCGACCATGCCGTCGATAGCGAGGAAGAAGCGTTTGAATGCGCCCGGCGCTTCCTGTCCTATCTGCCGTCGTCGGTGTATGGCCTGCCGCCGACCACTCCTTGCACCGATGATCCCGAGCGCGCCGAAGAATCCTTGATGAAGGCGGTGCCGCGCAATCGCCGTCAGGTCTACAAGATGCGCCCGATCATCGATGCCGTCGTCGACAAGGGCTCGTTCTTCGAGGTGGCCGCGAATTTCGGCCGCCCTGTGATCACCGGGCTCGCGCGGCTGGAAGGCCGCGCGGTGTTCGTGCTGGCCAGCGATCCCTTCCATTATGGGGGGTCGTGGACCGCGGATGCGTGCCAGAAGGTGGTGCGCTGGGTCGATTTCGCCGAAACCTTCCATCTGCCCGTCGTCTATCTGATGGATTGTCCGGGTTTTATGATCGGGCTCGAAGCAGAGAAATCCGCCACCATCCGCCACGGCGTCCGCGCGATGGCCGCGGTCAACCAGTCGACAGTGCCTTGGTGCACCATCATCGTGCGCAATGCGTTTGGCGTCGCCGGCGTCGTGCACCAGCCCGCTAACCGTTACTCGATGCGCTATGCCTGGCCGTCGGCTTATTGGGGCTCGCTGCCGCTGGAAGGCGGCATCGAGGCGGCCTATCGCGCCGACATCGACGCGGCGGACGATCCGGCGGCGAAACTGAAAGAAATCGAGGACCGCCTCAACAAGCTGCGCTCGCCGTTCCGCTCGGCCGAAAAATTCTGGGTCGAGGAAGTGATCGACCCCCGCAAGACGCGGTCACTGCTGTGCGAATTCGCGCGCCTCGCCGAACCGATCCGCACGCCGGGGCCATCGACGAGCATGACGATCAGGCCATAGGTCCCGTCATTGCGAGGAGCGAAGCGACGGGCCCGTCATTTTTTTGGTGCTGCGGCGTGATTCATTGCGTGGATCGATTCGGAGCACGTGATGGACATTCGTATTCGGCAAGCGGAACGTCGGCAGGCTGGTTTTGAGCTGGTCGATCTTGAGAGCCTGGTGGTTGACGACCACTCGGTACGAGCGGTGTGGTCCTTCGTGGAAGGCTTGGACCTTCAGTCGTTCTACGATCGCATCAAGGCGCGTGGCGAGATACCTGGTCGGCCTGCGACCGACCCGCGCATTCTGCTTGCGCTTTGGCTGTATGCGACAGCCGACGGGATTGGGTCGGCCCGCGCGCTGGCGCGGCTGTGCGAGCATCATACGATCTATCGCTGGATCTGCGGCGGGGTCGGGGTGAACCACACGATGCTGTCGGAGTTCCGTCTGGAGAGCGGCGAGTTCCTCGATCGCCTTCTGACGAGCAGTCTGGCGGCTTTGATGAAGGAAGGCCTGATCACACTGGACGAGGTCATCACCGACGGTACCAAGGTCAGGGCCGCGGCAAGCCGCTCGTCGATGCGGCGAAGGCAAACCCTGGTGGAATTGGAAGAAAAGGCCCGGATCAGGGTTGCCGAGTTGAAGCAGGAATTGGAGGCCGATTCTGCGGCGGGCGAGCGGCGGCTGTCGAAGCGTCGCCTCTCTGCAGCCGAAGACCGCGCCCGTCGTGTTGCGGCAGCGTTGGCGAAACATCCTGCAGCAACGCCGAAGGACGAGAAAGACCAGAACGAGGGGGGCGATCCCCCGCTGGCCGGCGGCGGCAAGAGCGGCAAGAAACCCAAGGAAGAGCGTGTCTCGACGACTGATCCGGACGCGCCATTGATGCGGATGGCGGACGGTGCCGTGCGGGTCGCCTATAACGTGCAAGTGGCGAGCGCCTGCGGCTTCGTGGTCGCGATCGAGCCGGTCCAGCGGCGTAATGATCGAGGTCTTGCGCCGGCAGTGGTGGCGCAGGTCCAACAGCGTTGTGGCAAGCTGCCGACCCGCCTGCTGGCCGACACCGGCGCGATGACCGCCGCCGACATCGCGACGCTTGCGCAAACTCACCCCTCCATGCAGGTGTTCAGTCCGCCACCGGCCTGCAAGACGTCCTCCAAACCAGCAAGCAAGGCGCGATATGAACGCAACCGCGCAGCCGAACCGCAATGCCTGAGGGAGTGGCGCGCCCGCATGGACAGTGAAGAAGGCCAAGCGGTCTACAAACGGCGCAGCAACACCGAACACGCCCATGCCCGCCTGAAGAACCGCGGCTTTGAGCGCATGGCCCTGCGTGGCTTGGCCAAAGTCCGCATCGCATGTTGGCTTCATGCCGTGACCCACAACCTTATGTGGGCCATTAGCTGCCGCCGCGCGCTGAAGACGGCCTGATCCACCTCCCATCACATGCCGCACGAGCCGCACATCCCGTCCAATCCCATTGCAGTTCGCCGCCACAGGCGAAATACTTACAGCCCCGACGAAGCAATCCATACTTCCTCCGCTGAGGCATGGATTGCTTCGCGGAGCCTGTCATCGGGCGGCGCTTCTCGCCGACCCGTTGGCTCGCAATGACGGCTGAGAGACCTCACGCCGGTGCCGCTGCTGCCGCCGCCACCTTCGGTACCGGCCGCGAGATCGCCAGCACGATCACCGACGCGACGACGCAGAGCGCGCCGGCGACGAAGAACGCCGGCAAATAGGTCGCATAGATCGTCCGCGACAGACCGGCACCAAAGGCGGCGCTGGCTGCGCCGAGCTGGTGGCCGGCAAAGATCCAACCGAACACCAGATTGGCGCGTTCCGGCCCGAACCGCTGTGCGGTGAGCCGCACCGTCGGCGGCACGGTGGCGATCCAGTCGAGGCCGTAGAACATCGCAAACAGCGACAGCCCGTAGAACGAGAAGTTGGTAAAGGGCAGGAACAGCAGCGACAGGCCGCGCAGCCCGTAATACCAGGACAGCAGATACCGGTTGTCGTAGCGGTCCGACAGCCAGCCCGAGACGATGGTGCCGAAGAAGTCGAAGATACCCATGGCGGCGAGCAGGCTCGCGGTTTGAACCTGCGGAATGCCGAAATCGAGGCACATCGGAATCAGGTGCACCTGGATCAGGCCGTTGGTTGAGGCGCCGCAGACGAAGAAGGTGGCGAACAGAATCCAGAACACCCGCGATTTCGAAGCGTCGCGCAGCGTGCCGAGCGCCGCCGCCATGATCGGCGCGTTGTTCGGAGGCGGCGCCGGCAATGGCTCGGTGCCTTCGTCGCCGAACGGCCGCAAACCCACATCGCTCGGGCGATCGCGCATGATCATCAGCACGGCGAAGGCCGCGACGCCCAGCATCATGCAGACGAATCCGAGCGCAATGCGCCAGCCGTAGTGGTCGGTCAGCATGGCCAACAGCGGTAGAAAGACGAGTTGGCCGGTTGCGACGCTGGCGGTGAGAATGCCGACCACCAGCCCGCGCCGCCCCACAAACCAGCGCGCGGCGACGGTAGCACCCAGCACCAGCGCGGTCATGCCGGTGCCGACGCCGATCACCACGCCCCACAGCAGCATCAGGTGCCAGACTTTTGTCATCGCCAGCGAGGCGACGAGGCCGGAGACTACGACCAGCAATGCCGACAGCGTCACATTGCGCAGGCCATAGCGGTTCAACAATGCGGCGGCGAACGGCGCCATCAGCCCGAACAGGATAAAGCGGATTGACAACGCGGAAGAGATCTCGGCGGTGGTCCAGCCGAACTCCTTTTGCAGCGGCACGATGAACACGCCGGGCGCGCCGACGGTGCCGGCGGTGATCAGCGCGGTGAGGAAGGTCACGCCGACCATCACCCAGCCGTAATGGATGTCGCGGCGGGCGAGGGCGGCCGACAGCCAGTTCGAGATCATTGAGCCTCAGAGGTTTGACTGGGAGATTTAGCTGCGGGTTTATCTGGACGCCTTATGCAGCGTTTTCCGGGACGTTGCTTGGAGGTTCGCTTAAAGTTTTCTTGGGGTTTTCTTGAATATTCCGTCTGGTTTGCCTGACCAGCGCATCCTGACCCAAAAGCCATTTGACTGAAATGGCGTACTTCCCTCATTTTCGGACATACACCAGAAGTGCTAGTGGATGATGCGCTCGACCGCGATCGCGGTGGCCTCGCCGCCGCCGATGCAGAGGGCGGCGACGCCGCGCTTCAAATTCTGCGCTTCGAGCGCATGCAACAGCGTCACGATCAGCCGCGCGCCGGTCGCGCCGATGGGATGGCCGAGCGCGCAGGCGCCGCCGTTGATGTTGAGCTTGTCCCTGGGGATGCCGAGATCGCGCTGGGCCGCCATCGCCACCACGGCAAAGGCTTCGTTGATCTCGAACAGATCGACATCGCCGACGCTCCAGCCGACCTTGTCGAGCAGCTTTTTGATCGCCGGGATCGGCGCGGTGGTGAACCACTGCGGCTCCTGGCTGTGGGTGGCGTGGCCTTTGATCTCGGCCAGATAGCGCAACCCATCACGATCCGCGAGCGAACGCTTTGCGAGAATGAGCGCGGCGGCACCGTCGGCATTCGCTGAGGAGGCCGCCGGCGTGATGGTGCCGTTGGCGCGGAACGCCGGTTTTAGGCCGGGAATCTTGGCGGGATCGACTTTCAGCGGATGCTCGTCATTGGCGACGATGCGCGGACCGGTCTTTTCGAGCAGCGTGATCGGCGCGATCTCGGCCTTGAACGCGCCGCCTTCCACCGCCTTGCGGGCGCGGGTCAGCGTTTCCATCGCATAGGCGTCCTGGTCCTTGCGGGTGAACTGATAGGCTTCCGCGGTGGCTTCGCCGAAATCGCCCATCGAACGGCCGGTCTCATAGGCGTCTTCCAGCCCGTCCATCATCATGTGGTCGATCAGCCGGTCGTGCCCGGCGCGATAACCGGAGCGGGCCCTGGTCAAAAGATACGGTGCGTTGCTCATGCTCTCCATGCCGCCCGACAGCACGATTTCAGCCGACCCGGCGTTGATGATGTCGTGCGCCAGCATGGTCGCCTTCATGCCGGAACCGCAGACCTTGTTGATGGTGGTGGCGCCGGTGGCGTCCGGCAATCTGGCGCCGCGCGCGGCCTGCCGCGCTGGGGCCTGGCCCTGTCCGGCCGGCAGCACATTGCCCAAAAACACCTCGTCGATTCGTTCGGGGGCGAGCTTCGCCCGCTCCAGCGCCGCGCCGATCACGTGCGATCCGAGCTTGTGCGCCGAAAACGGCGACAGCTCGCCCATGAAGCGGCCGAGCGGGGTGCGGGCGGCGGAGAGGATGACGACGGGATCGGATGCGGCGGTCATGGCGGATCTCCCAGGGGACATCAGGGCTGTAAGATTATGATCATAATATAATGTGTTGCAAAAATTGCAACCGAGCCCGTCATGACAAATTGGCGTGTTCGGGATGAATTCGAACATGGCTCCGTGCCGGACTGCCGATTGACACCGGCATCACCGGCGCTACGCTGCCCAAACAGGGAAGTTTTCCCAAAGAATCAAGAAAAGGGCAGGGAGCGCCGTGAAACGCGTCATCGCGTCTTGAGCGGAGCCGGGCGAAGTTCCGCGCTGGCGCCATTCCACATCCGCAACTATCGCTTCCAATGGCCGTCCGATCTGCTCACCTCCTGGGCGTTCGAGGTCGAGACGCTGGTGCTCGGCTGGTACATCATGGTCGAGACCGGTTCGGTGCTGCTGCTGACCGTGCTCGCATCGTTGCAATATGTCGGGACATTGATCGCGCCGGTACTCGGTATGGTCGGGGACCGGATGGGGCATCGGGATCTTCTGGCCGCGATGCGCTTTGCCTACACCGCGCTCTCTGCGACCATCATGACGCTGGCGTTGACCGGCCACTTGGCTCCGCTGAATGTCATGATCATCGTCTCGATCATGGGCCTGATCCGCCCTTCGGATCTCGGTGTGCGCGGCGCACTGCTCGCTGACATCATGCCATCACAGCTACTGGTTGGCGCCATCAGTCTGGCGCGCACGACCCAGGACAGCGCGCGCATCGCCGGCGCGTTGACCGGTGCGGCATTGTTCGCTGCGCTCGGCATCGGTTTTGTGTATGTGGCGATCGCCTGTTTCTATCTCGCGGCCGCCGTTCTGATGCTTTGCCTGACCCGTCCGGAAAAATCTCATGCCGCAGTCGATCACGGGGCGAACGATACGCTCAGCTCGACCCTGCTGCGGGACCTGAAGGAGGGCATCGTTTATGCCTGGAGTGGACCGGGCATGCGCGCCGCACTTTGCGTTGCGTTCCTGGCCAATCTCACCGCATTTCCCCTGACCAATGGATTGCTGCCCTACGTGGCGCGCGACATCTTTCATACCGACCAGACCGGTCTCGGCTATCTATCGGCGAGCTTCGCGGTGGGCTCGCTGATCGGTTCGATCACGCTCACTTTCGCCGGCGGCGTACGCATCGCCCGGCTCTTGATCGGCGCGACGCTTGCCTGGTACGCGATGCTGTTGGTGTTCGTCGAGATCAGGACGATGCCGGTGGCGATGGCCTGCCTTGTGCCTGCCGGCATGGCGCAGAGCATGTCGATGATTTCGGCTGCCGTCATGCTGATGCGCCACGCCAGCGCACATCTCCGTGGCCGCGTCATGGGGGTGCGCATGATGGTGATCTATGGCCTGCCGCTCGGGTTGCTCGCAGCGGGCAGCTTGATTGATCTGATCGGCTATTCCGCGACCGGCACGCTCTATGCGGCCGCGGGATTTGTCGCGATGATGGCGATCGCGCTGCATTGGCGCGCCGATCTCTGGCCGGTGCACGCGCCGGCAAATCTCTGATGAAAGGGGCGGGGCGTCGCGTGACGGCGCATTGACACGTCGCTAGCGCTTGCGATCCAGAAAGCCCTGCATCAGGCGTTGCGGTTCGCCGGTCAGGAACGACTTTCCGAACACGCCGACGCTCAAATTGACGGATTCCGTCAGCGGCAGCTCTTCCCATTGCCGCAGCAGCGCCTTTTGCGACCGCAGCGCCTCGGGGCCGCATTCGAGCAGCGCCTTCACCGTGTGCTCCACCGCGGCATCGAGGCCGCCTTGCGGCGCGACCATATCGACGAGGCCCCAGCCGAGCGCGGTCGGCGCGTCGATATTTTCGGCCGTCATCACCAGCCAGCGGGCGCGGCCCCAGCCGATCAGCCGCGGCAGCAGCGCGGCATGGATCACCGAGGGGATGCCGACGCGGACTTCGGGCATGCCGAACATGGCGTCATGGGTGGCGATCCGAAAATCACAGGCAGCAGCCACCTCGAGCCCGCCGCCGAGGCACCAGCCGGGCAGCCGTGCGATCACCGGCGCCGGAAAGTTTCGCACCGCTTCGCAGAGATCCCGCAGGCGTGTGATGAAGGCTTCGGCGGATTTTTGATCGAGTTTTGCCATTTCCTTGATGTCGGCGCCGCCGATCATGCTTTTTTCGCTCTGGCCGGCCAGGATCACCGTGCGGATATCCCCGTCGCCGGCAAGCTTTTCAAAGCCCTCGCGCACGCCGTCGGTGACGGCGGACCCAAGGATATTGAGCGAACCGGCATTGCAGATCGTCAGGCGAACGACGCCGCGCGGATCGCGGTCGACGCCGCAATGGGGATTGAGCATGTCCATGGAAAGTCCCGACAAAGAGGGGGGTGGATCGCGCCACTTCCCGGACAATGCATGGTCTTGTCAAGGGACCGCCGGCGGGCGTTGCGAAGGCGCGGCGGCTCCTGTAATATGACGAGTATCATTCAATGGAGCCGTCATGACCATCACCGAGTGCGTCGATCTGTTTTCGCCCGCGACCCGCCGGCAGCGCGTGGTGGACTGGCAGGCGCCGGGGCCGGTGGCGAAGGCCGCCGGCGGAATGTCCGGGCTGGAGGCGATGTGCGCAATCCGCGACGGCATCCTGCCACCGCCGCCGATGGCGCGGCTGATCGGCTTTAGCATGGCGGTAGCCGAGCCGGGCCGGATCGTGATGGAACTGGAACCCGACGAGAGCCTCGAAAACACGATCGGCCTGCTGCACGGTGCAACCGCCGCGGCGTTGCTGGATACAGCCATGGGTTGCGCCATTTCGACGATGCTGCCGGCGGGGCAGGGCGCGGTCACCCTCGACCTGAAATTGACCTACCTGCGGCCGCTGTCAGTTCGCTCTGGGACAACTCTGGCCGAAGGAAAAGTCGTAAAACTCGGCCGCCAGACCAGCTACACCGAAGGCTTCGTCCGCGACGGCGCCGGGCATCTTGCAGTGCACTCGACCGCGACCTTTTCGATGATCGGCGAGGGGCCCAAGGCGAAATAGATGCAGCTTTTTTGACAGACAACTGTTATTATATGACCAGAAACATCCAATGAGACCATCATGCGCTATTCCAAGGAACACAAGCAGGAGACCCACGCGCGGATCGTGAAGAAGGCCTCGGTCCGGCTTCGCGAAAAGGGCGCGCACGGCATCGGCGTCGCCGATCTGATGAAGGAGGCGGGCCTGACCCATGGCGGCTTCTACGCGCATTTCGATTCGCGGGAAGCGCTCGTCATCGAGGCCTTTGGCTATGCGATGGACCGCTCAACCGAGCGCTGGCGCAAGGTCGCCGAGCAGACGCCGCCGGACAAACGCCTGGCCACCATCGTCGAGACCTATCTGACCCCGGTGCATCGTGACGATCCCGGCCATGGTTGCGCGGTGCCGACGCTGGGCGCCGAAATCGCCCGCGAAAGCCCCAAAACCCGCCGGGCGTTTGCCGCCAAGCTGGAGCAGATGATCGACATGATGGCCGATCAGATATTAGACGTGCCGCGCAAGACCGCGCGCAAGCAGGCGATCGCGGCGCTGACGACCATGATGGGAACGCTGGTGCTGTCGCGCATCGCCGGCAGCGGCGAATTTTCCGAAGAGATCCTCGGCGCCGGGCGCGAGGCGGTGCTCGGCCGCGCGGCGGCGGCCAAGCCGATGGCGAAGAAGGCAAGGGTGAATTAGAGGGCGCCACTCCATCCACGTCGTCCCGGCCCATATGCGCAATTGCGCATCAGGAGCCAGGACGACGCGGTGAGTTCACGGCCCGCTAAACAGCGCGCGCTCGGCTTCCACGGTCTCGTAGATGTAATCGGCCACCGCGCGGATCCGCGCGAGATCCTTGCTGTCGGCGTGCATCAACAGCCAGAAGGTGCGCGTGATCCTGACTTCGTTCGGCAGCACCGCGCGCAGTTCGGGGTGCGACGTCGCCATGAAGTGCGGCAGCACCGCGATCCCGAAACCAGCGATGGTGGCATTGAGTTGCGCGATCAGGTTGGCGCTGCGGAATTTGGCGGAAATTTTCGGCGAGACTTGCGGCAGATAGTCGAGTTCGGGCGTGAACAGCAGTTCCTCGATGTAACCGACAAAGCGATGCCCGGGCAGGTCGCTGCGGGTGGCGATTTTTGGCGCGCGGTCGAGATAGGCCGGCGCGGCATAGAGGCCAAGGCTGTAATCCAGCAGCTTGCGCCCGACGATCCGGCCTTCCTTGGGCATCGACAGGCTGATCGCGATATCGGCTTCGCGCTTCGACAGGCTGAACAGCCGGGCGGTGGCGACCAGCTGCAGATCGAGATCGGGGTAGCGCTCGGTGAACTTGAGTAGCCGCGAGGCCAGAAAATGGCTGCCAAAGCCGTCGGGCGCGCCGATCCGCACCGTGCCGGTCAAATGCGCCCGCGAGCCGCCGACCGCCTCCTGGTTGGCGACGATGGTCGATTCCAGCACTTCGGCGCTGTCGGCGACGCGCTGGCCGGCCTCGGTCAGCAAATAACCGGTCTTGCGGCGATCAAACAGTTTTGCGGAGAGATGCCGCTCCAGCCGGTCGACACGCCGGATCACTGTGGCATGATCGACGCCGAGCTGTTTTGCGGCAGCCGAAACCGATCCGCCGCGGACAATCGCCAGCACGAAGCGGAAGTCGTCCCAGTCGATCGTTCCGCCGCCTTGATCCAGCATTTCCGCACATCTATGGTGCAATATATCGGACTTGTATCCCAGGAAATGCGGGTCAAAAAGGCTTTAAAGCGAACCACAGCGTTTTCGAGCGAAGTGGATACCGGTTCGCATGAAGAAAACGCGTCAAACAAAGGCTCCCAGGCCCCAAGGAGAAGATTCATGCGTTCCATCGGACATTTCATCGGCGGCAAAGAGGTCAAGGGCACGTCCGGACGGACGGCCGACGTATTCGAGCCGATGACCGGCGACATCCAGGCCAAGGTGGCGCTGGCCTCCAAGGCCGAGGTTCGTGCCGCGGTCGAGAACGCCAAGACTGCGCAGGTGGAGTGGGCCAATACCAATCCGCAGCGCCGCGCCCGCGTCATGATGAAGTTCCTCGAACTCGCGCAGCGCGATTACGACAAGCTCGCTGATCTCCTGGCGCGCGAGCATGGCAAGACCGTTCCGGACGCAAGGGGCGATATCCAGCGCGGGCTTGAAGTGGTCGAGTTCGCCTGCGGCATTCCGCATCTGATGAAGGGCGAATATACCGAAGGCGCCGGCCCCGGCATCGACATCTATTCGATGCGGCAACCTTTGGGAGTCGTCGCTGGCATCACGCCGTTCAATTTCCCGGCGATGATCCCGATGTGGAAGTTCGCGCCGGCGATCGCCTGCGGTAACGCCTTTATCCTCAAGCCGTCGGAGCGCGATCCCGGCGTGCCGATGATGCTGGCGGCACTGATGATCGAGGCGGGTCTTCCGGCCGGCATCCTCAACGTCGTCAACGGCGACAAGGAAGCGGTCGACGCCATTTTGGACGATCCCGATATCAAGGCGGTGGGCTTCGTCGGCTCGTCGCCGATCGCACAATACATCTACGAGCGCGCCGCGGCCACCGGCAAACGCGCGCAGTGTTTTGGCGGCGCCAAGAACCACGCCATCGTCATGCCCGACGCCGACATGGACCAGACCGTCGATGCGCTGATCGGCGCCGGCTACGGCTCGGCCGGCGAGCGCTGTATGGCGATCTCGGTCGCTGTGCCCGTCGGCAAGACCACCGCCGACCGGCTGATGGAGAAACTGATTCCGCGCGTGGAATCCCTGAAGATCGGCACCTCGATCGATCCGTCGGCGGATTACGGCCCGCTGGTCACCAAAGAGGCGCTGAACCGTGTCCGGAATTACGTCGAGATCGGCATCAAGGAAGGCGCCACGCTCGCGGTCGATGGCCGCGGCTTCAAGATGCAGGGCTATGAAAACGGCTTCTACATGGGCGGCTGCCTGTTCGACAACGTCACCAAGGACATGCGGATTTACAAGGAAGAGATCTTTGGGCCCGTGCTGTCGGTGGTCCGTGCGCACGATTACAAGGAAGCGCTGGCGCTGCCGTCGGACCATGATTACGGCAATGGTGTTGCGATCTTCACCCGCGACGGCGACGCCGCGCGCGACTTTGCCGCCAAGGTCGATGTCGGCATGGTCGGCATCAACGTGCCGATCCCGGTGCCGATCGCCTATTACACATTTGGCGGCTGGAAGAAGTCCGGCTTCGGCGATCTCAACCAGCACGGCCCGGATTCGATCCGCTTCTACACAAAAACCAAAACCATCACCTCGCGCTGGCCGTCCGGCGTCAAGGAGGGCGCGGAGTTCTCAATTCCGACGATGAACTAACCACCAAAGATGCATTTCGCTCTCAACGAGGACCAGCTTGCGGTTCGCGAAATGGCGCGGGAATTCGCCGCGGAAAAAATCGCGCCGCATGCGGTCCGCTGGGACGAGGAGAAGCATTTTCCAGTCGACGTGATGCGCGAGGCCGCGACGCTCGGCATCGGCGGCGTCTATATCCGCGACGACGTCGGCGGCTCGGCGTTGACGCGGTTCGACGCCGCGCTGATCTTCGAGGCGCTGGCGCAGGGCTGCCCGACGGTGTCGGCGTTCATCTCGATCCACAACATGGCGTCGTGGATGATCGACGCCTATGGCAATGACACTCAGCGCCAGAAATGGCTGCCAAAACTCTGCACCATGGAGCTGCTGGCAAGCTACTGCCTGACCGAGCCGGGCTCGGGCTCAGACGCCGCGGCATTGCGCACCCGCGCGGTGCGCGACGGCGATCACTATGTGCTCAACGGCCAAAAGCAGTTCATCTCCGGCGCCGGCAAGGGCGACCTCTACGTCGTGATGGTGCGCACCGGCGCCGACGGCCCCGGCGGCATCTCGACGCTGGTGATCGAGGGCGACACGCCCGGGCTCTCGTTCGGCGCCAACGAGCGCAAGATGGGCTGGAACGCGCAGCCGACCCGCGCGGTGATTTTTGAGAATGCCCGCGTGCCCGTCGCAAACCGGCTCGGCGATGAAGGCATCGGCTTCAAGATCGCGATGGCCGGGCTCGACGGCGGCCGCATCAACATCGCGGCGTGTTCGCTCGGCGGCGCGCAAAACGCGCTCGACAAATCGCTCGCTTACATGAAAGAGCGGAAAGCTTTCGGAAAGCGCCTCGACGAATTCCAGGCGCTGCAGTTTCGCCTCGCCGACATGGCGACCGAGCTGGAAGCTGCGCGCACCTTCGTATGGCGCGCGGCGGCAGCCCTCGACCGCAAGGACGCGGACGCGACCATGCTGTGCGCGATGGCCAAGCGCTTTGGTACCGATGTCGGCTTTGAGGTCGCCAACCAGGCGCTGCAATTGCACGGCGGCTACGGTTACCTCAGCGAATACGGCATCGAGAAGATCGTGCGCGATTTGCGCGTGCACCAGATCCTGGAAGGGACCAACGAAATCATGCGGCTGATCGTTTCGCGCAAATTGATCGAGGGAGCGCGATGACGGCCGCGGCTGCCATCACCGAATCCGAAGGCGACCTGATCGCGCGGCGCGAAGGTTTTGCCGGCATCATCCGCCTCAACCGGCCCAAGGCGATCAATGCCGTGACGCTGGAGATGTTTCGCGACATCGACAGGGCGCTCGATCAATTCGAGGCCGATCCTGATGTCGCGGTGATCCTGCTCGAGGGCGCCGGCGAACGCGGCCTCTGCGCCGGCGGCGATATCCGCGCGCTCTGGGAAAGCTCGAAGGTGAAAGGCGATCTCGGCCAAATCCTGTGGCGCGAGGAATACATCCTCAACGCCCGCATCGCCAAATTCCCAAAACCTTATATCGCCTTCATGGACGGCATCGTGATGGGCGGCGGCGTCGGCCTGTCGGCCCACAGCGCCCATCGCGTCGTGACTGAAAAGACAAAGCTGGCGATGCCTGAAGTCGGCCTCGGCTTTTTTCCCGATGTCGGCGGCACCTGGCTGCTGTCGCATTCGCCGGGCGAGATCGGCACTTATTTTGGACTGACCGGGCAGACCATGAATGGCCCCGACGCGATCTATGCGCGGTTTGCCGATGCGGTGGTACCTTCGGACAAACTGGCGGCGCTGCGCGAAGCGCTCACCAAACTGCGCCCGGGGACAACCTCCGGCGAGGTCAAAACCCTGATCGAGGGCTTTGCGACCGGAGCGGCCTCGGGCCCCGTCGCGGCCAACCAGGCCAAAATCGACGCCTGGTTTGCGCATGACCGCATGGAAGATATCGTCGCCGCCTTGCGGGGCGACGGCTCCGAGCTCGCGCTCGCGACGCTGAAAACCCTGAACGAGAAATCGCCGCGCGGCATGGTGGTAACGCTAAAACTGTTGCGGCTGGCGCGGACGGCCTCATCGCTGGAGGTTTGCCTGGTGCGGGAATATCGCGCGGCGCTGGAAGTGTTTGCCAGCGACGATTTTCGTGAGGGCGTGCGCGCCGCCGTGATCGACAAGGACCGCAGTCCAAAATGGTCGCCGCCGCGCATCGAGGACGTGACGCCGGAGATGGTGGCGCCTTACTTCGCCGAGATCGGCGCCGACGAACTGAAATTCAGCTGACCAAAACAGAAACGTCCGGGAGGAAATCGAGATGGCAAATATCGCATTCATTGGCCTCGGCAATATGGGCGGGCCGATGGCGGCCAATCTGGTCAAGGCCGGCCACAAGGTAATCGCGTTCGATCTGGTCGAAGCCTCGAAAAATCAGGCCAAAACCGATGGTGCTGCGATTGCCGACAGCGCCGTGGCGGCCGTGAAGGGCGCCGATACCGTGATCACCATGCTGCCTGCGGGCAAGCATGTGATGTCGGTCTGGACCGATGTCATTCCCGCCATGGCGAAGGGCACGCTGATCATCGATTGCTCAACCATCGATGTCGAAAATTCCAAGGCAGCGCATGCGCTGGCCGCCAAGCACGGCATGGCCTCCGTCGACGCGCCGGTGTCCGGCGGCACCGGCGGCGCCAAGGGCGCGACGCTCACCTTCATGTGCGGCGGCGACGACAAGGCATTCGCGGCGGCAAAACCGGTTCTGGAGAACATGGGCAAGAAACTCGTGCATTGCGGCGCCGCCGGTGCGGGCCAGGCGGCAAAGATCTGCAACAACATGATCCTTGCCATTTCCATGATCGGGGTCGGCGAGGCCTTTTCGCTGGCCGAAAAGCTCGGCCTGTCGCACCAGGCGCTGTTCGACGTCGCATCGACCTCGTCGGGCCAGTGCTGGGCGCTGACGTCCTATTGCCCGGTTCCCGGCCCGGTGCCGACGTCACCGGCCAATAACGGCTACAAGCCCGGTTTCGCAGCGGCGCTGATGGTGAAGGATTTGACGCTGGCGCAGGATGCGGCCAAGGCCGCGGGCGCTGCGACGCCGCTCGGCAAGCACGCGCAGGAGATTTACAAGGCGTTCGACGCCGCCGGAAACGGCGGGGTCGACTTTTCCGGAATTATCCAGCACGTTCGAGGCCTCGCCGGAAAATAACGGATAACGGATGACGACATTCCAGGATGCGCGTGCCTTTCTGCTCAAGCACCGCACCGATTACGATGCCGCGGTATCGGGCTTTCGCTGGCCTGATCCTGTGCCGTTCAACTGGGCGCTGGACTGGTTCGATGCGGAACTCGCGCGCAACGCCGACGGCCGCGACTGCGCGGCGCTGTGGATCGTCGATGCCGGCAGCGACAAGGAAACGAAACTCTCGTTTTCGGTGCTGTCGAGCCGTTCCAATCAGGTGGCGAATTTCCTGCGTGCGCAGGGATTGAAGCGCGGCGACCATCTGCTGCTGTTGCTGGGCAATGTCGTGCCGCTGTGGGAGACCATGCTGGCGGCGATAAAACTCGGCGTCGTCGTGATCCCCGCGACCACGTTATTAACGCCGGACGAACTGCGCGACCGGCTCGATCGCGGTGGGGCGAAGGTGGTGGTGGCGACGCAGGACCAGGTCGGGAAATTTAGGGATATCGGCGCAGACAAATTAGTGCGCGTCGTGGTCGGCGCAACATCGAAGCAGGAGGGCTGGTTGCCGTTCGAGGCGGCGGCCAACGCCTCCGAAACATTTGTGCCTGACGGGCCGACCAACGCCGAAGACCCGATGCTGCTGTATTTCACTTCGGGCACCACGGCAAAGCCAAAACTGGTGCGGCACAGCCAGCGCAGCTATCCCGTCGGCGGCCTGTCGACGATGTTCTGGCTCGGGCTGCAGCCCGGCGATGTGCATCTCAATATTTCCTCGCCGGGCTGGGCCAAGCATGCCTGGAGCTGCTTTTTTGCGCCCTGGAACGCCGGCGCCACCGTGTTCGTGGTCAACCAGCCGCGCTTCGACGCCAAGGCGTTGCTCGCGACCATCGGCCGCTGCGGCGTCACCACGCTGTGCGCGCCGCCGACGGTGTGGCGGCTGTTCATCCAGGAGAAGCTCGCGACCTTCAAGGTCGCGCTTCGCGAGGTCTGCGGCGCCGGTGAGCCGCTCAACCCCGAAGTGATCGACCAGGTGCGCAGCGCCTGGAGCCTGACCATCCGCGACGGCTACGGCCAGACCGAAACCACAGCACTCGCCGGCAATTCGCCGGGGCAGAAGGTCAAGGTCGGCTCGATGGGCCGGCCGTTGCCGGGCTATCGTGTCCAGATTACCGACAATGATGGCCATGTGACCCAGGAGGGCGAGGTCACGCTGGTGCTCGGCGCGGAGCGGCCCGCCGGCCTGATGCAGGGTTATCAGGGCGACGACGGCAAGCTATCGGGTGCGGACGGCGATCTCTACCGCAGCGGCGACGTCGTGTTTGCCGATGACGAGGGCTATCTGACTTTTGTTGGCCGCTCCGATGACGTCTTCAAATCATCCGACTATCGCATCAGCCCGTTCGAGCTGGAGAGCGTGCTGCTCGAACATGAATTGGTCGCGGAAGCCGCGGTTGTGCCGAGCCCCGATCCAATTCGGTTGGCGATCCCAAAGGCCTACGTGCTGCTGGTCGCGGGCACCGAGCGAACGCCGGAAACCGCGCTGTCGATCTTCCGGCATCTGCACACCCGGCTGGCGCCGTTCAAGCGCATCCGAAAAATCGAACTCGTCACCGAACTGCCGAAGACGATTTCCGGAAAAATCCGCCGCGTGCAGTTGCGCCGGCTCGAACATGACGATAATCGCAGCGATGCGCTGCGCGGACACGAGTTCCGCGAGGAACAATTCCCGGAGCTGCAGAAAGTGCGGACCGCCGGGTCGGAGAGCTGAAATATGAATGAAGTCTGGAAAAAGCCGCCGGTTTCGTTTGAGGCCTATCAGAACATGGTGGGCAAGGAGATCGGCGTCTCCTCGTGGCATTTGGTCGATCAGAATCGGATCAACGTCTATGCCGACGTGATCGAGGACCACCAGTTCATCCATGTCGATCCCGAGCGGGCGAAGAAGGAGACCGCGTTCGGCGCCACGATCGCCCACGGCTTTTTGACGATGTCGTTGATGTCCATCATGTCCTATGAGGTGATGCCGGTCATCGAAGGCACGGCGATGGGCGTGAACTACGGTTTTGACAAGCTGCGCTTCATCTCGCCGGTCAAGGCGGGCTCGCGCGTCCGCGGCCGCTTTACGCTCGCGGAAGCCAAGCTGCGCAAGCCCAAGGAATTGCAGTCCCGCACCAATGTCACCGTCGAGATCGAGGGCGAGGACAAGCCCGCGCTGGTCGCGGACTGGATCGGGCTGATTTACTTCGCTTAACTCACATGCCCGTCCTAGCCGGCCTTGTCCCGGCCATCCACGTCTTGCTATGCAGCAACCGAGAAGACGTGGATGCCCGGCACAAGGCCGGGCATTACGAGAGAACCCAGGAACACCACTCATGGCAATCAGGTTTGACGGACGCGTCGCTATCGTGACCGGCGCGGGCAATGGTCTTGGACGGGCGCATGCGCTGGGGCTGGCCAGCCGCGGCGCAAAAGTCGTGGTCAACGATTTCGGCGGCGCGCGTGACGGCACCGGCGGCTCGCTGTCGCCGGCCGAGACCGTGGTCGAGGAAATCCGCAAAGCCGGCGGCATCGCGATGGCCGACGGCGCCGACGTCTCGAATTTCGAGCAGGTCACGGCGATGGTCGAGCGCGCCACCAGGGAGTGGGGCAGCGTCGATCTGCTCTGCGCCAATGCCGGCATCTTGCGCGACAAGTCGTTCACCAAAATGGAAGTCGCCGATTTCGCCAAAGTGCTGGACGTGCATCTCGTCGGCACCTTCTATTGCTGCAAGGCGGTGTGGGCCGGCATGCGCGACCGCAATTACGGCCGCATCGTCGTCACCACCTCGTCGTCGGGCCTGTTCGGCAATTTCGGCCAGGCCAATTACGGCGCCGCCAAAGCCGGCATGATCGGCCTGATGAACGTGCTGGCCGAGGAAGGCCGCAAGAACAACATCAAGCGTCAACACCATCTCGCCGACGGCGGCGACCCGGATGACCGAGGAATTGCTGCCGCCGCAGGCGCTGGCGCTGATGCGCCCCGAGGCGATCACGCCGGCGGTGGAATTTCTGCTCAGCGAGGACGCGCCGACCCGCACCATCATGGGCGCGGGCGCAGGCTCGTTCGCGGTGATCAAGATCGTGGAGACCGAAGGCATCAATCTGGCGCAGTCCGACTGGACGCCCGACGCCATCGCGGCGCATTTTGCCGAGATCGGCGACATGTCGACGCGCCAAGGCGCTGCAGGGCGCATTCGAGCAGACGCAGAAGTATGTCGGCGCAGGCGGCGGCAAGGGCGGGGATCAAGCTCTAGAACGGTGACCTCAAAGTCGTCATTCTGGGGCGCGAGTGAAACGAGCGAGCTACGATGTGCAATTGCACATCATGAGCCTGCGTCCATAGGGGCGCATCCCGGAATGACGAAACATTCAGAACCGAAGTCGCCATCATCGGCGCCGGCCCCGCCGGGCTGATGGCGGCCGAAGTGCTGGCGCAAGGCGGCGCGGCGTCACCGTCTACGACGCGATGCCGTCGGCCGGCCGCAAATTCCTGATGGCCGGGCGCGGCGGGCTCAACCTCACGCACAGCGAGCCGCTGCCGCAATTCCTGGCGCGCTACCGCGAAGCGATGCCGCATCTCAAGGCCGCCATCGACGCGTTTCCGCCGCAGGCCTTGCGCGACTGGAGCGAGGCGCTGGGACAGCCGACTTTCGTCGGCTCCAGTGGTCGCGTTTTCCCAAAAGCGTTCAAGGCATCGCCCTTGCTGCGGGCGTGGTTGCGGCGGCTGGATTCAGCGGGCGTGCAGTTCGCGCTGCGCCACCGCTGGACCGGCTGGGATCGAGCGGCCGTCTGTCGTTTCAAACGCCGGACGGACCGCGCGTCATCGATGCCGCCGCCACCGTGCTGGCGCTTGGCGGCGCGAGCTGGCCGCGGCTCGGCTCCGATGGATCGTGGGCCGAAATGCTCGCCGCCAAAGGCGTGAAGATATCGCACGCTCCGGCCTGCCAATTCCGGCTTCACCGTCGCCTGGTCCGACATTTTTCGCGACCGTTTCGAGGGCCAGCCGCTGAAAGGCGTGGCGCTGACGTTCGGCTCGCACAGCGGTGCGCGGCGAAGCCATCGTCACCCGCACCGGCATCGAGGGCGGCGCGGTCTATGCGCTGTCGGCCGAGTTGCGCGAGGCCATTATCAGCGTCGGGGAAAGCAACGCTGCACATCGCGCTACGGCCTGATCTTGAAACCGAGCGACCTGATCGCGCGGCTGTCGGCGCCGAAAGGCAAACAATCGCTTTCCAATTTCCTGCGCAAGGCTGCGCATCTCTCACCGGTCGCTATCGGGCTGTTGCAGGAGGCGGCGAAAGCCACTGGCGTGTCGCTATCGTCGTTGTCTCCGGCCGATCTCGCGCGCCTGATCAACGCCGTACCGATCCAGCTTACCGGCACGGCCCCGATCGTGCGCGCGATCTCGACCGCGGGCGGCCTATCGTTCGATGAACTCGATTCCGACTTCATGCTCCGCCGCTTGCCCGGCGTGTTCGCCGCCGGCGAGATGCTCGACTGGGAAGCCCCGACCGGCGGCTATCTGCTGCAGGCGTCGTTCGCGACGGGGGCGGCGGCGGGAAGGGGCGTGTTGAAGTGGCTTACGCGAAAAATCTGACCACGTCATTGCGAGCGAAGCGAAGCAATTCATAGCGCGGCACAACGGATAGATCGGATTGCTTCGTCGCTGCGCTTCTCGCAATGACGGCGGAAACAACTACCGCAATTTCCCCCGCGCCGCCACCGGCAGCACTCCGACGATCTCGTCGCCGCGCACCATCACCACTTCGTCCATCATGTTGACGACGACGCAGACATGGTTGGGCACGATGCGCACGACGTCGCCGACATTGGGGCGGGTGTTGCTGCGGGCAAGGTCGAGAAAACCGTGCTCCTCGGCAAAACGCGCGATCTTGGCTTCGGGATGTTCGAGGATCAGGCCGTGGCCATCGAGCCCGCCGCCGGTATCCGAGGTCAGCGTCTTGGAGCCGGCGTCGAGGATGCCGCGATCCGGGCCGGCGCGGCTGACCACGGTGGAATAGATGTTCAGCGCGCAATCGTCCCATGTCGGCAACGCCGGCGGCGACCTGCATGCGGTCGTTGTAGATGTAGGTGCCGGGCCGATGTTCGGTGGCGCCCTTGAGCTTGCCGACATTTTTCAGGTTCGGCGAGCCGCCGGTCGAAACCATCGTTGCGTCGAGCCCATGGGCGCGGACGCCGGCCAGCGCTTCGTCGAAGAATTTCTGCGCGTCGGCCCAGCCGGTTTCGGTCGGGTACAGCATGAAGCCCGCGAACGTCAGCCCCTTCGAGGCCGCGATCTCGCGCGCCAGCGCGATCGCTTCGGCCGGGGTCTCGACGCCGGCGCGCTTGCGGCCGGTGTCGCATTCGACCACCACCGAGAGCGGACGGCCGGATGCGGCGGCGGCCTGCGGCAGGCCGCGCAATCGACGACGGAATTGTCGGCGGCGACCGTCATGTTGGCCTTGGCCTGCAACGCGCCGAGCCGCGCCATCTTTTCGTCGCCGATCAGATTGTAGCTGATCAGGATGTCGTCGATCCCGGCGTCCGCCATCACCTCGGCCTCGCCGAGTTTCTGGCAGGTGATGCCCTTGGCGCCGGCCTTGATCTGCATCTGCGCCAGCAGCGGGCTCTTGTGGGTCTTGATATGCGGCCGGTTGGCGACGCCGGCGGCATCGCAGGCGGCCTGGATGCGCGCGATGTTGCGCTCGACGCGGTCCATGTCGATCACGGCGCAGGGCGTGCCGTATTCGCGGGCGATCTTGGCGGCGAGGGGTGTGGTCATCGAGACCTCCGGTTATGCATCCTCGTCATTGCGAGCGCAGCGAAGCAATCCATCGCGCGGCGTAAAGAAAGAATGGATTGCTTCGTCGCAAGTGCTCCTCGCAATGACGGTAGAAATATTCTACGGCCTATGCCTGCTCTATCTCTTCGCGCAACACTTCGAGCTCCAGCCATTTGTCTTCGGCTTCTGCCAGTTCCTTCTGCGCCTTCGTCAGCGCGTCGGAGGCCTGGTCGAATTTCTTGCGATTCTTCTTGTAGAGATCGGGATCGTCAAGGAAGCGCTGCTGTTTTGCTATTTCGGCCTGCAGTTTCGCGATTGCCTTCGGCAACGTTTCCAGCGCGTGCTTTTCGTTGAAATTCAGCCGGCGCCTCGATGCGGTCGAGGGCGCGCCGGCCTTCGATTCCCGTTTCTCCTCTGCGGCTTTCACCGCGTCGCGCTTCAGATCTGCGCCGCGCTGCGCCAGCATGTCGGTGTAGCCGCCGGCATATTCGATCCAGTGGCCGTCGCCTTCGGGCGCGATCACCGAAGTCACCACGCGATCGAGGAAATCGCGGTCATGGCTGATCAGGATCACGGTGCCGTCGTAATCGCCGAGCATTTCCTCGAGCACGTCGAGGGTTTCGAGATCGAGATCGTTGGTCGGTTCGTCCAGCACCAGCAGGTTGGAGGCCTTTGCCAGCGAACGCGCCAGCATCAGCCGCCCGCGTTCGCCGCCGGACAGCACTTCCAGCGGCGTGCGCATCTGTTCCTGCGCGAACAGAAAATCCTTCATGTAGCTGACGACATGTTTCGGCTTGCCGCCGATCATGACGTGATCGCTGCCGCCGCCGGTCAGGGCATCCGCCAGGGTCGATTTGGGGTCGAGGCTTTCGCGATGCTGGTCCAGCGTCGCCATTTCGATATTGGCGCCGAGCCGGATCATGCCGCTGTCGGGCGGGCTGCCGCCGGTCAGCATGTCGATCAGCGTGGTCTTGCCGGCGCCGTTGGGGCCGACGATGCCGATGCGGTCGCCGCGCTGGACCCGGATCGAAAAGCCGTCGACGATCTTGCGATCGCCATAGGATCTTGCTGATGTTCTTCGCCTCGATCACCAGCTTGCCGGACTTGTCGGCTTCGGCCGCGGCGAGGTTGGCGTTGCCGGTGGCGCCGCGATAGTCGCGGCGCTGGTCGCGCAGCGCAAGCAGATTGCCGAGCCGCTTGACGTTGCGCTTGCGGCGGCCGGAGACGCCGTAGCGCAGCCAGTGTTCCTCGTTGACGATCTTGCGGTCGAGCTTGTGCTGGTCGCGCTCTTCCTCGGCCAGCACCTCGTCGCGCCAGGATTCGAAGGCGCTGAAACCGCGATCGATCTGCTTGATCTGGCCGCGATCGAGCCAGGCGGTCGAGCGCGACAGGTTGGAGAGGAAGCGGCGGTCATGGCTGATGATGACCAGCGCGCAGCGGCGGCTTTCCAGTTCGCCTTCCAGCCACTCGATGGTCGGAGATCGAGATGGTTGGTCGGCTCGTCCAGCAGCAGGATATCGGGCGAGGGCGCCAGCACCCGCGCCAGCGCCGCGCGGCGGGCTTCGCCGCCGGAGATGTGCGCGGGGTTTTCGTTGCCGGAGAGCCCGAGCTGCTCCACCAGATAGCGCGCCTGATAATGATCGTCGCCGGGATTGAGCCCGGCCTCGACATAGGCCAGCGTGGTCGCAAAACCGGAAAAATCCGGCTCCTGCGGCAGGTAACGGATGGTGGCGCCGGGCTGCACGAAGCGGCTGCCGCTGTCGGGTTCGACCAGACCGGCCGCGATCTTCAGCAGCGTCGATTTGCCGGAGCCGTTGCGGCCGATCAGGCAGACGCGCTCGCCTGACGAGACCGATAGTTCGACGCCGGACAACAGCGGCGTGCCGCCAAAGGTCAGCTTGATATCTTTCAACTGGATCAGCGGTGGCGCCATGGTCTCAAGCTCAATTCTGGTTCGGTGCGGGCTGTTGTGCCCGCTGGCGCTGGATGCGGCGAATGGTCTGGTCGAGCGCCGACAGGAATGTCGAGCGGTCGCGCGGTGCGTAGGATTTCGGGCCGCCGGTCACTTCGCCGGATGAACGCAGATCGGTCATGAGATTGCGCACCGCCAGCGTCATGCCGATCGATTGTTCCGAGAACGGCTTGCCGTTCGGCGCGATCACATCGGCGCCGGCTTTGACGCAACGGCTGGCGAGCGGGATATCCGAGGTGATGACGATATCGCCCTTGCCGGCGCGTTCGGCGATCCAGTCGTCGGCGGCATCCATGCCGGAACCGGCGGCGATGCGCTCGATCAGGGGATCCTGCGGCACGCGGATGAAATTGCCCGCGACCACGCTGACCGGCAGGCCGATGCCGTTCAGCGACGCGATAGATCTCGTCCTTCACCGGGCAGGCGTCGGCGTCGATATAGATGCGGGTGGTCGGTCGGGCTCGAGGTCATCAGTTCCGGAGGCTGGGTTCGTTGGCCCGCGTGTACTCCATCGGACGGAAAATTGCGAGAAAAACGCCAAGCTCTTGCCATGGTTCGTTGTTGGCGTACCATTGGGCTCAGAAAAGCCACCGAAATAAGGGGAAACAGGCAGATGAGCAGCCGGCAAACCTACCGCGTCTCGGCCTACAACACCTCAAAACTGTCCGAAAACAAGATCCACGACGACACCGTCGCGCGCCGCTTCGGATTTTCCGGCGGGCTGGTCCCCGGCGTCGACGTCATGGCCTATATGATGCACCTGCCGGTCGAAAAATGGGGCCGCGCCTTCCTCGAACGCGGCCTGATCGAGGCCCGCTTCATCAAGCCGGTCTATGACGGCGAAATCGCGGAACTCGCCGGCGAAGAGAGTAACGGCGTGCTGTCGATCGAGGTGCATAGCCGCGGCGAGATCTGCGCCACCGGCACAGCGTCGCTGCCGGCATCGGCGCCGTCGTTTTCGCTCGCGGATTTCAGCGAAGTCGCGGCGGTGCCGGATCGCAAGCCGGTCGACGCCAATTCCTACCAGGTGGGAAAATGGCTGGGAGCGGTGCCGCGCATTTGGGCGGGCGAGGCCGCGACGGAATATCTCGGCGACATTCGCGAGACCGATGCCATCTATGCGCGGGAAGGCCTCGGCCATCCCGGCCTGCTGCCGCGGGTGATGAACAAGGTGCTGGTCGACAACGCCATCCTCGGGCCCTGGATTCACGTGGGCACGCGGATGCAGCTGTTATCCGCAGCCGGGGTCGGCGACGAACTCACGGCGCGTGCCAAAGTCACCGGCAATTACGACAAGAAAGGCCACCGCTTCGTCGAACTCGATGCACTGGTGGTCGGCAACGGCAAAACGCCATTGGCGCATTGCCAGCACATTGCGATCTACCAGCCAAGAGAGCAGGCGGCGGCGTAGCCTCTTACCTCGCCCCGCTTGCGGGGAGAGGTCGGCGCGCAGCGCCGGGTGAGGGGGAGTCTCCGCAGACTCAGCTCGTCGAGAGTCCCCCTCACCCGAAGTCTTCGCTGCGCTCGGTCTTCGACCTCTCCCCGCAAGCGGGGCGAGGTGAAGGCCGCCGCGGCGTAGTTACGCCGCCTTCGCCTTCTTCGCATCCTCGATCGCGCGCCAGACCCGTTCCGGGGTCAGCGGCATGTTGAGATCCGTGATGCCGTATTCGGACAGCGCATCGATCACCGCGTTGACGATGCAGACCAGACTGCCGGCGCAGCCGGCTTCGCCGCAGCCCTTGGTGCCCAGGGGATTTGATTTGGCCGGCGAGGGATGATCGCCGACTTCCATCAGCGGAATGTCTTCCGCGCGCGGCATCGCGTAGTCCATGAACGAGCCGGTAATGGGCTGGCCGCTTTCGTCGTAGCTGACTTCTTCCATCAGCGCCTGGCCGATGCCTTGCGCCACGCCGCCATGCAGCTGGCCGGCGACGATCATCGGATTGACGATGGTGCCGAAATCGTTGACGCCGGTGTAGCGCACGATCCGTGTCACGCCGGTGTCGGGATCGATCTCGACTTCCGCGACATGGCAGCCATTGGGGAAGGTCGACGGCGTCTCGTTGGTGGCGTGGTCGACGTCGAGCGTATCAGGCACGCCCTCGGGCACCTTGCCGTCGCGCAGCCGCTGCGCCAGTTCCATGATGCCGATCGAGCGGTCGGTGCCGGCGATGGTGAAGCGGCCGTCCGAAAATTCGATATCGCCTTCGGACGCTTCCAGCAGATGGGCGGCCGCCTGCTTGCCCTTGGCGACCACCAGCGCCGAAGCCTCGACGATCGCCTGGCCGGTCGCCGTGATCGAGCGCGAGCCGCCGGTGCCGTTGCCGAAGCGCACGAGATCGCTGTCGTTCTGTTCGAGTGTGATCTTTTCGAAGGGAACGCCGAGCTGCGCCGACAGCACTTGCGCGAACGGCGTGGCGTGGCCCTGGCCGTAATCCAGGGTGCCGGTGGTCAGCTTCACCGATCCGTCCGGCTCGAAATTGATCTTGCCGAGTTCGCCACTGGGAGGAGCGGTGACTTCGAGATAGGAGCCGACCGCAATGCCGCGCAGCTTGCCGGCCTTGTGGCTTTCCTTTTTGCGTTTGGCAAAGTTGGCGTGATCGGAAATCTCCAGCGCCTTGTTGAACACGCCGGCGAAATCGCCGCTGTCATAGGTGACGCCGGACGCGGCCGGGAACGGCAGTTGCGCCGGCTTGATGAAATTGCGCTTGCGCAAGGTGAGGCGGTTGATGCCCATCTCGTCGGCGGCGCGGTCGATCAACCGCTCCATGTAGTAATTGGCTTCGGGCCGGCCGGCGCCGCGATAGGCGCCCATCAGCGTGGTGTTGGTCAGGACCGTCTTGATGTCGACGCCGAGCAGCGGCGTACGGTAGACGCTGGCGAGATTTTTGCCGGTGTTGAGCGACAGCGGCCCCGGTGCGACGCCGGTGATGTAGGCGCCGAGATTGCCGTAGCCGGAGAGGCGCACGGCCAGAAACCTGCCTTCGGCATCGAGCGCGAGTTCGCCGTGGATGATCTGGGCGCGGCCCTGGCTGTCGGAGAGAAAACTGGTCGAGCGTTCATCGGTCCATTTCACCGGACGTCCCAGCGCCTTCGCGGCATGCGCGATGCAGGTGTATTCGGGATAGTTCATGTTCTTCATGCCGAAGGAACCGCCGACATTGGCGGTGAGAATACGAACCTTCTCCGGCGGCACGTTCAGGATCTTGGCAAAGCCGGCCTTGTTGCCGGAAACGCCCTGGGTCGGGACCTGCAGCGTGTAGCGCTCGCTCGTCTTGTCATAGGCCGCCAGCGCCACCCGCGGTTCCATCGAGACCACGGCGACGCGGGTGTTGACGATATCGAGCTTTGTGACATGCGCCGCGCTCGCAAACGCGGCGTCGATCCTGGCGGCGTCGCCATAGTGATAATCGAGCGCGACATTGTTGGGGATGTGATCGTAAAGCAGCGGCGCGCCGGGTTTGGTGGCTTCCACGGCATCGGTCACGGCGGGCAGCGGCTCGATATCGAGTTCGACCGCTTCGGCGGCGTCGCGCGCCTGCGCCAGCGTCTCTGCAACCACAAAGGCGATCGGGTCGCCGACGAAGCGCACCTTGTCGGTCGGCAGCGCCGGGCGGTTGGTCTGCAGCAGCGCCGAGCCGTCGCGGCTCTTCAGCGGCAGGCCGCAGGTGAAGGGGTTATAATTCGGCTCTGACGCAATTTTGGTGCATTGGTGATCATGTAGCACCGATCAAGCGGGCCTGAAGAAGGTCGAGCTTGGCGCGGCCGTACATCTGACGCTTGACGAGCTTGAGCTTGGTAATCTGACCTTCGGTCTGCCCGTTCGACCAAGATGTTGTAATCGCAGCGCTGATGGCGGCCTTGTCTTTGGTGATGCCGTTGGCGAAGGACGCGACGAGACTTGCGCATGCTCGTTCCAGCCATGGGTCAAGATCTACGTGAGCCTTCTTGCGGATCATCGCGTGGAAAGCGGTGATGATTTCGCGAGCTTCCACCAGGAGAGGAACGCCTTGCTCGATCGCCGCGATGGTAACGGTCTCAGACTTTGATAGCGCATCGCGGCCATTGGTCATCAGGCGGGCGATAGTTCTGGCGGACGGCACGCGCTGTAGATTTTGAGCATCGGGCGTTTCGGCGCGCCGACGGCGTGTCGCCCACTCTCTAACAACTCGCTCAGAGCCCCTAAAGCCTAGCACCTTGAGGCGACGCCACAGGTCGGCTCCGTTACAATGGCCAGCAGCCCACTGGGCGTCGAGCCATGGCAGATGGTGCTCGAGTGAGCTCTCGCGCACCCTGAACACATCCGTTCGCTGACCTCGCAGCACCTTGCGGACGAGGCCCCGGCTATGTCCCGTAAGTCGCACGATCTCCTTTATGGAGACACCCGTCTCAGCCTGTCTGAAGATTGCCGCGTTGGTATCCTCACGCCGTAGATAGCCCTCGTACTGGATGCGCTCGGCGGCGGTCAGCAAGGCAGGATTTATTGTGGCGGCGCCGACCGCCACACGAACCTGGCGCATGGATTTGCGGACCGCATCGAGGAAGGCGTGGCTGGCGTTCTCCATCAAATGCCAGCGGTCAGCGACCTGGGTGGCCTGCGGGAGCGCCTTGGCTACAGCAAGGGCGTAACCACCGCCGCGATCGCGCGCGACCACAGCAATTTGCGGCTGCCCCGCGAGCCAAGCCTGTGCGGTAGCTGGCTCTCTGTCGGGTAACAGGGCGATCGGTCGTCGCCGCTCGAGGTCACAGATGATTGTTCCGTACCGCTGATTGCGCCGCCAGGCCCAGTCATCGATACCGATCACGCTCGGCACAGCAAAGGGCTGGCAACCGCGCCTTCGCACGACCCGAAGTAATGTATCGTTGCTCACGGGCAGCATAAGTCGACGGGCAAAACTCGCCGCCGGGCGGCCACCCAGGGCAAGCCCAAGGTGATGGACCAGCAGATCGAGCCGGGCCGTTCGCCGCGCCCACGGCGCCAGAGCCCCGTCATCGAAGCGCTCGGTGAAAATACGTCGACCGCACATAACAGTGACGCAGCGGAAGCGGCGCGCCACGACCATCAGGCGAACCGGCCGCCCCGCCAGAGGCAGATCAGTGAGGCATCGCTGATATCGGCTATGAATCCGCCCAGAACTGGCTCCGCATCCGGGACAGGGACTCTTGTCGCTCGTGGGACGGACGGTGATCACGGTCGCGGCGCCGTCACAGATGGCGCTCTCCACATCAAACCCAGGAGGGATCAGGGCCGACGGTCGCAGGGCTCGCTGCATCATGTTGATTTCTTTGTGAAACCAACGCGAGCCGGCGCTTGAACTTCATCAAAAGTGAGTCAGAGCCATAATTCGCCGCCGCAAGGTCCTTGCCGGTGTAGACGCCGAGCACGCCCGGCATCGCCCTGGCGGCCGTGGTGTCGATGCCCTTTATCAGGCCGTGGGCGTGGCTGGAGCGCACCATCCAGCAATAGGCCTGTCCGGGAGCTACAAAATCGTCGGTATATTTGCCCTTGCCGCGCACCAGCGTGTCGTCCTCCTTGCGGCGGACCGGCTGTCCCACACCGTATTTTTGCAGTGCGATAGCGTTTTCGAGGGAAGCGGGAGACGTATGATCTTGCATGAAAATTACCTGAAATGCCCCGATTTGCGCTGATATGGGGGCTTCCGACCAGATAACGCACCGGTCCCCCCGCGACAACGCCTGATTGGGCATGGTCCTATGTGATGGGTTGTTGCGCAGGCCCTTGGCGCTGCTAAAGTTTCCGTGAACATTCATTCTTCGGCGGATCGCCTGAGGCCCGCGGAAAGACAGTTTTGATGAAGGAAGACACGCGGCTTCGCGACGGCCTTGCGGTCCGCGGAAGCCCGTCCGGGTTGACTGCGGCGGGGCTGGAGAACGGCATCTACGCCGCGCTCGACCTTGGCACCAACAACTGCCGGCTTCTGATCGCCAGTCCCTCCGGGGACGGGTTCCGCGTGGTCGATTCGTTCTCGCGGATCATCCGCCTCGGCGAAGGCATTTCCGCAACCGGTTCCATCAGCGAGGCCGCGATCGAACGCGCGATCGCGGCTTTAAGCATCTGCAGCGACAAGATCCGCTACCGCCGGGCGCGCCGGCTGCGGCTGATCGCGACCGAAGCCTGCCGCGCGGCCGATAATGCCGAACATTTTCGCGAGCGTGTGGCAAAGGAAACCGGCATCAAGCTGGAAGTGATCGATCGCGAGACCGAAGCAACGCTGGCAGTGATCGGCTGCTCGCCGCTGCTCGACCAAAAAGGCCGCGGCGCCATCCTGTTCGATATCGGCGGCGGATCGACCGAACTGGTCCGGATCGAGCGCGATCCGGACGAGCACAACGCGGCACCGCGCATAAAAGCCTGGATGTCGATCCCGCACGGCGTTGTCACGCTGGCCGAGCAGTTCGGCGGCAAGGATGTGACGCCGGAATCCTATGCCCGCATGGTCGCGGAGGTCGCGCAATATGTGGCGCCGTTCGCGGCCGAACACGGCGCCGATTTGCGCGACATGCATCTGCTCGGCACCTCGGGCACGGTGACGACGCTGGCCGGCGTCCATCTCAATCTCGCGCGCTACGACCGTCGCCGCATCGACGGCATCTGGATGAATGATTCCGACGTGACCGAGGTGATCGCGCGCCTGCTCGCCATGAGCTACCACGAGCGTGCCGGCAATAATTGCATCAGCGTCGAGCGCGCCGATCTGGTGCTGGCCGGCTGCGCCATTCTCGACGCCATCCGCGACGCCTTCCCGTTGCCGCGCCTGCGCGTCGCCGACCGCGGCTTACGCGAAGGCATGCTGGTCGAGATGATGCGCGAGGACGGCGCGCTCAGGGCGTGCTAGAGCGTTGAATCACCTCGCCCCGCTTGCGGGGGGAGGGAGAAAATCACACCAACGCAAGCAATAACCTATATGGCGAAAGATACCACCGGCCGGTTGCACGTCACGGTCAAGAGCGGTGGCAAGCGCAAGCTGTCGTCAAAACTGTGGCTGGAGCGGCAGCTCAACGATCCCTATGTGGCGCAGGCCAAGCGTGACGGCCTGCGCTCGCGCGCGGCCTACAAGCTGATCGAGATCGACGACAAATACCGCTTCCTCAAGCAGGGTATTGCGGTGGTCGACCTCGGCGCCGCGCCCGGCGGCTGGAGTCAGATCGCGGCGAAACGCGTCGGCGCCGCCAATGGCAAGGGCAAGGTGGTCGCGATCGATCTTTTGGAGATGCCGGAAATCCCGGGCGTCAGTTTTGCGCAGCTCGATTTCCTGGCCGACGATGCGCCCGCGAAACTGCTGGCGATGATGGGCGGCCGCGCCGACGTCGTGATGTCCGATATGGCCGGCAACACCACGGGGCACCGCAAGACCGATCAGCTTCGCATCATCGGCCTGGTCGAGGGCGCCGCCGCCTTTGCCGCCGACGTGCTCAACCCCGGCGGCACGTTTTTGGCAAAAGTGTTTCAGAGCGGCGCCGATGCGACGCTGATGACCGAGCTCAAGCGCGATTTTGCTACCGTCAAGCACGTCAAGCCGGCCTCGAGCCGGCAGGATTCTTCCGAGCGCTATGTGCTGGCGATGGGATTTCGCGGCGTGGCGAAGCCGACCGTATAGAAGCGGCGTGGAGCGAAAAAGAAATCGACCGCGCCGCGCGCATCCTCGGCTGCATCGTGCGGTGATGCGTCGCGATCTCACTCCGGCTTGATGCCGGCGGCGCGGACCACCTTGGCCCATTTGTCGGTTTCATCGGCGATCAGTCTGCCGAAATCCGCGGGCGAACCCGGCAGCGGCTCGCCGCCCAGCGCCGCCAGCCGCGCCCTCATCGCGGGCTCGGCGATCGCAATATTGATCTCCTTGTTGAGCCGCTCGACGATGTCCTGCGGCGTCTTCTTCGGCGCGCACATGCCGTACCACTGGCTGGTCTCATAGCCCGGCACGAAATCCCCGACCGGCGGCAATTCCGGCAGCACTTCGGCGCGCGCGGCCGATGTCACCGCCAGCGCCCGCAGCTTGCCGGTCCTGACGTAATCGGTGGTGCCGGGCGCGGTCGCGAACAGCACCTGCACCTCGCCGCCGAGCAGATCGGTCAACGCCGGCCCCTGGCCGCGATAGGGGACGTGGACCAGGTCGACGCCCGCCATCATCTTGAACAGCTCGCCGGCCATGTGCGGCGCGCTGCCATTGCCGGCGGAGGCCATGTTCACCTTGCCCGGATTGGCTTTTGCATAATTGATGAACTCTGGAACGGTGGTGGCCGGCACTGATGGATTGAGCAGGATGACCATCGGCACGCGGATGATGCCGGCGACCGGCGCGGTGTCGCGGATGAAGTTGAAATTGAGTTTTTCGTACAGCGAGGCGTTGACTGCGTTCGGGACGGTGGCGAGCAGCAACGTGTATCCGTCGGGCGCTGCGGTCACGACAGCCTCGGTGCCGATATTGCCGCCGGCGCCGGCCCGGTTCTCGGTGACAAAGGACTGGCCGAGATGCTCGGTCAACCACTGGCCGATCAGCCGTGCGGTGATGTCGACCCCGCCACCGGCGGCAAAACCGGCTATAATGCGTACCGGCCGTGCCGGATAATCCTCCGCCGACGCGAGTTGCGGCAAGGTTTGCGCTGCGGCAACGGCGCCTGCGAGTTCAAGGAATCTGCGTCGGTGAAGTTTCATGGTGCGCCCCTCTCGTGGGCACCGGCTCTGGGCGCTGCCCTGTGTGAACGAGTTCATATGCGCTCTTGGGCTTCCCGTGGCTATTCTTAAAAGGAGATTTTGAACAGGGGATATGGTGCATCGGACTGGGGGGTAACTGCTAATCGCTTCCAATATTTTGGAGATCATCGATGGCAAATCAATCACTGACCTATCTTTTGAAGATTGACGGCGTGACCGGCGATTTAACGATCGACGGTTATCAAGGCTACTTCACCGTCGACGAGTTCACCTTCAACGAGCTGACCCGGCTGGCCAATGGCGGCAGTGCGCGCGCCGGTGTGGCGCAGTTCGATCCCTTGATGGTCGACATTGCCGGGCTGTCGCCGGGTCTCGTGACCCTGCTCAAATACGCCGCGACCGGCAAGCATATTCCGAGCATCGAACTCGTCGGCCTGCAATCGGCGGGCGAGGGGCAGCTGCAAAAGGTCTACGACCTCACGCTTAACAACGTCACGGTGGCCGGCTATGCCGCCGACAGCGGTCACGATACCGCGCTCGCTTTCGACTACACCCGGCTGACCGAGACGATCAAAGGCCAGAACACCGACGGCTCGCTCACCGCCGGCCAGACTTTTACCGCCAACGTCGCCAACGGCAACACCGCGGTCGACCACAACGCGCTTGCGGCCCTGGCGCATTCTCACGAAGGGCCTGATCTGACCTATCTGATCCGGATCGACGGTGTCACGGGTGACTCGACGATCGACGGCTATCAGGGCTACTTCACCGTCGACGAGTTCACCTTCAATGAGTTGACCCGGCTGGCCAATGGCGGCGCTGGCGCCCGCGCCGGCAGGGCGCAGTTCGATCCGCTGATGGTCGACATCGCCGGACTGTCACCGGGGCTTGCAACCCTGCTCAAGGATGCCGCCACCGGCAAACACATTCCGAGCGTCGAACTCGTCGGGTTGCAATCGACCGGCGAGGGACAGCTGCAAAAGGTCTACGACCTCACGCTCGCCAACGTCACGGTGGCCGGCTATGCCGCCGACGGCGGCCACGGGACCGCGGTCGCCTTCGACTACACCGGGCTGACCGAGACCATCAAAGGGCAGAACCCGGACGGCTCGCTCGACAAAGGCCAGACATTTTCCGCCAACGTCACCAATGGCAACACCGCGGTCGACCACAACGCGCTTGCGGCCCTGGCGCATTCTCACGAAGGCCCTGATCTGACCTATCTGATCCGGATCGACGGCGTGACCGGCGATTTAATGATCGACGGCTATCAGGGCTATTTCACCGTCGACGAGTTCACCTTCAACGAACTGACCCGGCTCGCCAATGGCAGCAGTACGCGCGCCGGTGTGGCGCAGTTCGATCCTTTGATGGTCGACATTGCCGGGCTGCCGCCGGGGCTTGCAACCCTGCTCAAGGATGCGGCGACCGGCAAACATATTCCGAGCGTCGAACTTGTCGGGCTGCAATCGGCCGGCGAGGGGCAGTTGCAAAAGGTTTACGACCTCACGCTCAACAACGTCACCGTCGCCGGCTATTCTGCCGACAGTGGTCACGATACGGCAATCGCGTTCGACTACACCCGGCTGACCGAGACGATCAAAGGGCAAAACCCGGACGGCTCGCCCAACGCGGGCCAGACTTTCTCTGCGAACATCAGCAACGGCAACACCGCGGTCGACCACAACGCACTCGCCGCCCTGGCGCATTCCCACGACGGCCCCGCGCTGACCTATCTTATCCATATCGACGGCGCGACCGGGGATTTAACGATCGATGGCTACCAGGGCTACTTTACCGTCGACGAATTCACCTTCAACGAACTGACCAATCTGGCCAATGGCGGCAGCGGTGCCCGCGCCGGCAGGGCGCAGTTCGATCCGCTGATGGTCGATATCGCCGGGTTGTCGCCGGAACTCGTGACCCTGCTCAAGGACGCGGCGACCGGCAAGCATATTCCGAGCGTCGAACTCGTCGGCTTGCAATCGACGGGCGAGGACCAGCTGCAAAAGGTCTACGACCTCACGCTCACCAACGCCGCGATCGCCGGCTATGCCGCCGACAGCGGCCACGACACGGCAATCGCGTTCGACTACACCGGCCTGAGGGAGACGATCAAAGGGCAAAACGCCGACGGCTCGCTCAACGCCGGCCAGACCTTTGCGGTCGATCATATCAACGCAAACACCCCGGTCGACCACAACGCGCTTGCGGCCTTTGCCCATTCCCACGAAGGACCCGATCTGACCTATCTCATCAGGATCGACGGCGCGACCGGCGATTTGACGATCGACGGCTATCAGGGCTACTTCACCGTCGACGAGTTTACCTTCAACGAGTTGACCCGGCTCGCCAATGGTGGCAGTGGGGCTGCGACCGGCAACGCGCAGTTCGATCCACTGATGGTCGACATCGCCGGGCTGACGCCGGGGCTTGCGACCCTGCTGAAGGATGCCGCCAGCGGCAAGCACATCCCGAGCGTGGAACTCGTCGGATTGCAGTCGACTGGCGACGGCCAGCACCAGAAGGTCTACGACCTCACGCTCAAGAACGTCACCGTGGCCGGCTATGCCGCCGACAGCGGCCACGATACCGCGGTGGCCTTCGACTACACGGGGCTGACCGAGACGATCAAGGGGCAGAACGCCGACGGCGCGCTCAACGCGGGCCAGACGTTTACGGCCAACGTCGGCAACGGCAACACCGCGGTCGACCACAACGCGCTTGCGGCGTTTGCGCATTCCCATGAGGGCCCTGATCTGACCTATCTGCTCAGGGTCGATGGAGCGACCGGCGACTCGACCATCGACGGCTATCAAGGGGATTTCAGGGTCGACGAGTTCACCTTCAATGAATTGACCCGGCTCGCCAGTGGCGGCGCTGGAGCGGCCACCGGCAGGGCGCAGTTCGATCCCTTGATGGTCGACGTTGCCGGCGTGTCGCCGGGTCTCGTGACCCTGCTCAAGGACGCCGCCACCGGCAAACATATCCCGAGCATCGAACTCATCGGGCTGCAGTCGACCGGCGAGGAGCAACTGCAAAAGGTCTGCGACCTCAGGCTCAACAACGTCACGTTGGCGGGCTATGCCGCCGACGGTGGTCACGATACCGCGCTCGCCTTCGACTACACTGCGGTGACCGAGACGATCCATGGACATAACCCCGACGGCTCGCTCAATGCCGGCCAGACGGTTACCTTCAACGTCAGCAACGGCAACACACCGGTCGATCACAACGCGCTGGCGGCCTTCGCCCACGCCCATGACGGGTTTTTCCTGGCGTGACCCCGCGTCGGGCTGCGGGTCAACGGGACGGCGCGCGCGCCGTCCCGTTGGCTCATCCGGGCTTCGGCGCCGGCGCTTGCGTCTTTCCAAACGACTCCCGCGCAAACCTGAGATACCAGTCCAGGCATCCTGGATTGGCCATCGCGTCCCTGTTGATGATCTTCTCCAGCGGCTGGCCGAGCAGCAGTTTCTTGATCGGCAATTCCTGCTTCTTTCCCGACAGCGTTCGTGGAATCTCGGGAACGGCGATGATTTCATTGGGCAGGAAGCGGCGCGACAGGCTCGCCTCGATCGCGGCATTGATCCGCGCCTGCATGGCGCGGTCCAGCATCACGCCGTCGCGCAACACCACGAACAGCGGCATGTAGCTTTCGCGGCCGAGATATTCGAGGTCGACGACCATGGAATCCAGCACCCTCCGGCAGCGCTTCGATCGCCGAATAGAGTTCGCTCGTTCCCATGCGCAGGCCGTGCCGGTTGATGGTGGCGTCGCTGCGGCCGTAGATGGTGCAGGTGCCGTCGGGGCCAATCTTGAGCCAGTCGCCATGACGCCAGACCGCGCCGCGGCCGGTGCCGTCGTAATTATCCGGATAGGTCTCGAAATAGCTGCCGCGGTAGCGGGCGTCGCCGTCGTCGTTCCAGAAGCGCAGCGGCATCGAGGGCAATGGTTCGGTGCAGACGAGTTCGCCGACCTCGTCGATCACGGCGCGGCCCTGTTCGTCGAAAGCCTCGACGGCGCAGCCCAGCAACCGGCACTGCATGGTGCCCGAGGCCTGCGGCAATTCGGGATTGGCGCCGATGAAGGCGCCGGCGAAGTCGGTACCACCGGACATGTTCGCCCAGCGCATCTCGGCCTGCGCTTTGTTGGCGTTGACCGGCGCCAGCGTAGCGAAGCGCTCGGTGAACCATTCCTGGGTGTCCTTGCTCAGCGGCGAGCCGGTCGAGCCCAGCGCGCGCAGTTTCGAAAGGTCGCCGACGGCGGCGATCTCGATTTCGGCCTTGGCGCAACTGGCGAAGAAGGCCGCGCCGGCGCCGAAGAACGTCGTCTTGGTGTCGGACACGAAACGCCACAACGTGGTCCAATCAGGCTTTTCCTTCGATCCTCCGGGGCTGCCGTCGAAAATGCAGCACGTCGTGCCGGCGAGCAGGGCGTTGACCTGGCAGTTCCACATGATCCAGCCGGTCGAACTGTACCAGTGAAAGCGCTCGCCGAACGAATTCGGCTGGTAGCTGCAACCGATATCGTTGTGCAGTACGTTGAGCGGCAGCACCACGACCATGACGCCGCCATGGCCGTGAACGATCGGCTTTGGCAGCCCGGTGGTGCCGCTCGAATAAACGATCCAGAGCGGATGATCGAACGGCAGCCACACTGGTTCGAACGTATCGATCTCGCGGCTTCTGCCTGCCAGAATATCCGACAGCAGCGGATCGGAAGCCGCTGCGCCATCGGCGGTGTCGCGATGCAGGATGAAATGCTGAACCGTCGGAAGCGACCGGCGCAATTCCGCGACGACCGGACGCCGGTCATGCCGGCGGCCGGCGTAAACGACGCTGTCCGTGGCGATCAGCACCTTCGGCTCGATCTGCTTGAAGCGGTCGATCACCGCGGGTGCGCCCATGTCGGGCGCGCAGACGCTCCAGATCGCACCGATGCTCGCGGTGGCAAGGAAGGCGATGATGGTCTCGGGGATATTCGGAAGGTAGGCGGCGACGCGATCGCCGGCGCCCACGCCCTGTGCTTTCAGATGGAGGGCGAGGGCCGCGACCTTGCGGCGCAATTCGGGCCAGTTCGTCTCTCTGAGCACACCGTCTTCGCCGCTGCTGACGATCGCAGGCTGACCCGCGGCCTCCGCCGCCTCGACATGCCGCATCACCTGACGCGCGTAATTGACCTGCGCCCCCGGAAACCAGACCGCGCCCGGCATCTTGCGCTGCGCCAGCACCGCGAGGTGCGGCGTCGGCGATTGCAGGTCGAAATAATCCCAGATGCTATGCCAGAAGGCGTCGAGGTCGGTGACCGACCATCGCCGCATCGCCTCGTAGTCGGAGAAATGCAGGCCACGATGATCGGCGAGCCAACGGCGATAGAGCGAGATCTGGGGAATGAAAGGGGGTGTCATCGTCTCTCTCGGCATCTTGCGCGAACGTCCTCCGGCAGCGACGCTGGCGATCATTCTACCCCAATCGCTGGTCGCGTGCGTCCTGGGTATCTTCGGTGGCGATCTTCGTGGCGGCGCTGGCGGCGCCCTTACGGCTGGAAATCTCGACCGCCTGGCGGCCCGAAATCTCGTGGCCGGCATCGTCGGGCATCTGCCAGAAGAAATACGACGACACGGCCGAAATGACCGCGACGACGATGAATGCCGGGGCGAATATTTCGGCGGTCAGTTCGGTGGCGTGGTGCAAGGCAAGGTTGCTTTCCACCGCGAACGCGCCGACCGCGACGCCCGCGGAAACCGCCAGTTGCTGGTTGACGCTCACCAGCGTGGTGGCGCGGCTCATCTGGGGCGGGTCGACCTCGGCATAGGCGACGGTGTTGATCGCGGTGAACTGCAGCGAGCGGAAGAAGCCGCCGACCACGAGGATCAGGAAGATCAGAAGCAGCGGCGTCGTCACCGTGAACAGCGCGCAGGCCGCGAGCAAGACCGAGCTGACGACGGCATTGATCGTCATCATGTTGCGGAAACCGAAGGTGCGGATGATGCGCGCCGCCAGCGTCTTCATGCCCATGGCGCCGACCGCCGATGAGAACGTGACCATGCCCGACTGGAACGGCGAGAGGCCAAAACCGACCTGCATCAACAGCGGCAGCAAAAACGGCAACGCGCCGATGCCAAGCCGGAACAGGAAGCCGCCGATGATGGCGGCGCGCAGCGTCGGCAGCCGCAGCATTGCAAAGTCCAGCACCGGCGATCCGGTCTTCCGCGCATGTATGACGTAGAGCGTCATCGAGATCGAGCCCAAGACCACGAGGCCCGCGACGATCGTCCATGGCAAGAGATTGAGGCCGGCGACCGAGAGGCCGAAGGCGATGCCGGCGAGCCCCATTCCTGCCAGCATCAATCCCTTGAGATCGAAGCGCTCGGGGTCTTCGCTGCGGATCGGGTCGATATACTTCATCGCCATGAAGATGCCGAGCAGCCCGATCGGGATATTGATCAGGAAAATCCAGTGCCAGGAGAAATAGGTGGTGATGAAGCCGCCGAGCGGCGGGCCGATCACTGGGCCGATCAGCGCCGGCACCGTCACCCACGCCATCGCATTGACCAGCGCGCTCTTGTCGATCGAGCGCAGCAGCACCAACCGCCCGACCGGCGTCATCATCGCGCCGCCGAGGCCCTGCAGGATGCGCGCGATCACGAAATCGGTGACCGAGGTCGACAATGCGCAGCCGATCGATCCCAGCATGAAGACGGCGATGGCGATGGAGAACACCATCCGCGCTCCAAAGCGGTCGGCGGTCCAGCCGCTGGCCGGAATGAATACCGCCAGCGACAATAGATAGGAGGTGATCGCAAGCTTCAGCGTCAGCGGGCTGGTGCCGATATCGGCCGCGATCGCCGGCAGCGAGGTCGCAATGACCGTCGAGTCCATGTTTTCCATGAACAGGGCGGTGGCCACGATGAGCGGGATCAGGCGTTGTTTGTTCATCGAATTGAGGGAGGGAGGAAAACAAGGAATGGGAATTGCGGCTTAACACCGCAACGGCGACGAGGCTATCGCGGAACGTCGTGCGACGCCAAAATCCTGCGGGAACCGTCGTTGATTTTCTACATCGCATTGTGCGATTTAATGTTTGATTTTTCTATCGCATTGTGCGATGGTAGGTCTGTGAAGGAGATCGAATTCACATCCGCTGCCGTTCGCCAATGGCGTAAGCTTTCCGCGTCGACGCGGGCGCAAATCGATCTCAAATTAACGGCGTTCGCGGAAACCGGGATCGGCGATGTGAAAGCGCTCAAAGGCGCCGCCGGAATGCGGTTGCGATCCGGCGACTGGCGCATTTTGTTCACGATGAAAGCCAACACCATAACGGTTCACGCGGTCGGGCACCGTCGTGAGATTTATGACTGAGAGGGCGCTATGGCAAAAGCCGGTTCCGCAAAAAGCAATGTCCAGTTCATCCACACGCCCGGTGGTGACGATCTCGCCGTGCTGCCGCGCAACGAGTATGACCGGCTGGTTGCCCTCGCCGCCGAGGCACAGGAAGATGCCGCCGCGAGCCGGATCGTCCGCCATTCCGCTCGCGCCCTCAAGGAAGGCCGTGAAGTCGCACTGCCAAAGGCCGTGGCTGATCGGCTCGCAAATGGCGAAAATGCGGTGCGGGTTATCCGCGAATGGCGCGACATGATCCAGGGCGAACTGGCTGTGGCGGTCGGCATCAGCCAGAACTATCTGTCCGAGATCGAGACCGGCCGGCGCAAGGGACCCGCCGAATTGCAGAAGAAATTCGCCCGCGCGCTGGGTGTGCCAATTGATCTTTTGATCGACTAGGATCGTACGGTTGATTGCGCCAGCCACGTTTCCGCCGCGCTAGCGCCCGGTTCCGCTATTGTTTGAGGCGGAGGACCACCTAAATTCTGCGTGACGCTGGTATGCACCGTGCCAGGTGCCCGAATCTTGCGAGAATGAGAGGCTTGCGATGATCTACCTGCTGGCCGCTTTGCTGCCGCCGGTCGGGCTGCTCCTGAACGGACAGCCCTTTTCGGCGATTTTCAACCTGGTCCTGATTGTGTTTTGCGCGGTTTTCGGGCTGGTTTTCCATGTCCTGCTGCTGGTGCCCTCGGCGCATGCGGTGATCGCGGTGCACATGAAGCGGGAAGACCGCCGGCACCGGGAGGTGGTCGAGGCGATCCGCCGGCACGGGCCGCCGCCGGGGTATTCGCGCTAGCGCTCCGAAAGGGGCGCTGGCAAAAAGCCTGTGCATGGCTGGCAAACGCTTTGATTCGGCGTCCCGCCATGCTATCGACCGCCGTCAACCCCACCGATGGGCTTCGATTCGACGGCGATGCCGGTAGCATCGCCGAAGGCGAATTTCATCCGTAAATCATATCGCGGCGGGTGGCCGCCAGAAGGAGTTGGCAATGGCGCAGGGACTGCAGGCAATCCGCGAAGCATTCACGTTCGACGATGTGCTTCTAAAGCCCGGTCTGTCGGATATCTTGCCCTCCGAGGCCGATATCCGCTCCCACGTCACCCGCGCCATACCGCTCAATATTCCGATCATCGCCTCCGCGATGGACACCGTGACCGAAGCGCGCATGGCGATCGCGATGGCGCAGGCCGGCGGCGTCGGCGTCATCCATCGCAACTTCGATGTCGAGGGCCAGGCCGCCCAGGTGCGGCAGGTCAAGAAGTACGAATCCGGCATGGTGGTCAATCCTTTGACCATCGGTCCCGACGCCATGCTGTCGGACGCGATGGCGCTGATGACTGACCACGGCTTCTCCGGAATCCCTGTTGTCACCGGCGCCGCCAAGGGCGTGCCCGGCAAGCTGGTCGGCATTCTTACCAACCGCGACGTGCGGTTTGCGACCGACCCGCGCCAGAAGATTTCCGAACTGATGACGCACGAAAATCTCGTCACCGTGCGCGAGGGCGTCAGCCAGGACCAGGCCAAGCGTATGCTGCACAAGCATCGCATCGAAAAGCTGCTGGTTGTCGACGACCAATATCGCTGCGTCGGCCTGATCACCGTGAAAGACATGGAGAAGGCGGTCGCGCATCCGCTGGCCTGCAAGGACGCGCAAGGGCGCCTGCGGGTGGCCGCGGCGACCACCGTCGGCGAGGGCGGCTACGAGCGAACCGAGCGGCTGATCGATGCCGGCGTCGATTTGATCGTGGTCGATACCGCGCATGGCCATTCCTCGCGGGTGCTCGAGGCGGTGAACCGCATCAAGCGGCTGTCCAACGCGGTGCAGGTGATCGCCGGCAATATCGCGACCAAGGAAGGCGCGCAGGCGCTGATCGATGCGGGCGCGGATGCGATCAAGGTCGGCATCGGGCCGGGCTCGATCTGCACCACGCGCATTGTCGCCGGCGTCGGCGTTCCGCAGCTGACCGCGATCATGGATGCGGTCGAAGCCGCGAAGAAGGCTAACGTGTCTGTCATTGCCGACGGCGGCATCAAATATTCCGGCGATCTGGCGAAGGCGCTCGCCGCCGGCGCCGACATCGCCATGGTCGGCTCGTTGCTGGCGGGCACCGACGAGACGCCGGGCGAAGTGTTTTTGTGGCAGGGCCGTTCCTACAAGGCCTATCGCGGCATGGGCTCGGTCGGTGCGATGGCGCGCGGCTCGGCCGACCGCTATTTTCAGCAAGACATCAAGGACACGCTGAAACTGGTGCCCGAGGGCATCGAGGGCCAGGTGCCGTACAAGGGCCCGGTCGGCAACGTCATGCATCAGCTCGCCGGCGGCCTCCGCGCCGCGATGGGCTATGTCGGCGCGCGAAACCTCGCCGAATTCCACGAGAAGGCGCAGTTCGTGCGCATCACCGGCGCCGGCTTGCGCGAGAGCCACGTCCACGACGTTACCATCACACGCGAAAGCCCGAACTATCCGGGCGGGGTTTAATTGAATATGGTCGATTGGTCCGACGAACGAGTTGCAGCGCTTTCAAAGCAGGATTTGAAAAACCTGCTCGCCAATGCCGAGCGGAAATCCGCCGCCGACATCGTAGCACTGTGCAAAGCCGAAATGGAAAAGCGCGATACCTCAAAGCCGCGCAATCCGTCGAAGCCGCGCACCGAGGTGAAAGAACTCGAGCACACGATGTCGGAACAGCTCGCCGAAATCGGCAAGGCGATGGCCGCGAAATACGATCTGTCGGAGGAGACCGCGAAAGCCAGATCCGCCGGCGTCAAGGGTTTCAAGGCCCACAAGCTGCTGGACTCCAAGGGCTACGCCAAACTCGGCGGCATGCAGCGCGACGGCTCGGTTGCGGTCGACCGCTATATTTCATACCGGCGCGGCAAGGATATCGTGTCGCTCGGCGTATTCCTCTTGAAGGACCAGCCGGTCGAAACCCATGAGTTTCACGTGATCGCGCCGCTGGCCTTGCTTGATGGCGGAAAGCCGATCGCGGAAATCCGTCCGACCGCGACCGAAGCGCAGAAGCAGACCGCCGATAGCGGGCTTGCGTTCACGGATCTGCCGAGCGCCGCTGCTGCGTTCGAAGCAGCCCTCGCCAAAATCGCGGCCTGATATTTTAGAATACAGGTCGTCATTGCGAGGGCGAAGCGACGAAGCAAATCCAGCTTTTGTTTGGCAAGAATGGATTGCTTCGCTACGCTCGCAATGACGAAAAACAACAAAACCGGAGGAAACAATCATGTCGCAGGCAAAGCGCGTCGTTCTCGTCTCCCGCCCCGTCGGCGAGCCCAAGGCTTCCGATTTCCGCCTTGAGGAATACAGCGCCCCATCACCCGGCGCGGGTGAGGTGCTGTTGCGCACGATCTGGCTGTCGCTCGATCCGTATATGCGCGGGCGCATGAGCGACGGGCCGTCCTATGCCACGCCGGTACCGATCGGCGGCGTGATGGAAGGCGGCACGGTCAGCGAAGTCCAGGCATCCAACAATCCCGGCTTTGCCAAGGGCGACATCGTGCTGTCGCGCGCCGGCTGGCAGACCCATGCGATCTCCGACGGCAAGGGTCTTGCAAAGATCGATCCGAAGATCGCGCCGATCTCGACCGCGGTCGGCGTGCTCGGCATGCCCGGCATGACCGCCTATACCGGCCTGCTCGATATCGGCAAGCCGCAGTCTGGCGAGACCGTCGTCGTGGCGGCGGCTTCCGGCGCGGTAGGCTCGGCGGTCGGACAGATCGCGCGGATCAAGGGGGCGCGCGCGGTCGGCATCGCCGGCGGCAAGGACAAGTGCGACTACGTCAAAAAAGAACTCGGCTTTGACGACTGCATCGATCATTGCGATCCGCAGCTTGCGGCAAAACTGAAAGAGGCCTGCCCTAAGGGTATCGACGTCTACTTCGAAAACGTTGGCGGCGCGGTGTTCGAGGCGGTGTTCCCGCTGCTCAACGCCTTCGCGCGCGTGCCCGTGTGCGGCCTGATCGCACATTACAACGACACCGAGGCATCAGCGCCGAAATGGGCGTCGGCGATGATGCGCAGCGTGCTGACCAAGCGGCTCACCATCCGCGGCTTCATCGTCAGCGATTTTGCCGCGCGTCACGGCGATTTTCTGCGCGACATGTCGACCTGGGTCCGCGAGGGCAAGGTCAAGCACAAGGAGTTCGTCACCGAAGGCCTCGACAGCGCGCCGGCCGCCTTCATGGGCCTGCTGAAGGGCGCGAATTTCGGCAAGCAATTGGTGCGCGTCGGGCCGGACGAGGCGTAACCGTCGCATCGTAGATCAACCGCGACGCCGCAATTCGTGAGGTTATCGCGTGCCCGACTTACGCGGCGTTGAAACAAGGTGAGAGGGCGTGTCGTTCAAGCGGGCCGTTGACTTCCCATGTTTCATATCGGGAGGCCGTTCATCGTTGGCCTCTCTCATTCCTGGAGAAGATCAATGACCAACCTTACCGTTCTATCGGCCGGCTTTATCGCGGTCGCCATGCTGGCAACACCTGTCGCGGCTCGTGAGCATCACGTGACGCGGCATTATGCCGTGGACTCCGACGTCGGCACTGCGCCGGCGCCGGTCTATCCCGGCGGGCAGTCCTGCAATCCGGCGCCGCGCGTGGGCGCCTTCGCGACGGCCCCGTGGGATACCGCACCGCCTTGCTATCCCGTCGCGCCCGCCTATTCCGTGCAGGGATACTGACGGCCCCTCGCGGAGCTTCGCAGTTCAAGCGGGCGTCCGGATCATCGGCATCGGTCCGCCGCGCCGGGCGGCGGACCCAGCCCTCACCTGAGCAGCGAATCCAGATCGATATCGACCTGGCCCTTCGCCCTGACGTGACGCACCTCGAAGCTGTCAGGTGCAAACCGGTATTCCACCAGCCCGGTTTGCTTGATGCCGATCACTTCCTGTTTTGTGTCGGAAATGACGAAGGCGACTGACGGCGCCCAGACATGACGGACATGGCGATAAGTGAAATCGCGGCGCTGATGGACGTGGCCCGAGGCGATCAGCCGCAGATCGACCTTGTCGAGCATGTCGATCAGCCGTCGGCGCGCGGGTTCGGGGACGTAGCGGAACCCGGACGCCTCAATTTCGGGATCGCCGGGCGTGTTCAGGAAAAGCGGCTTGTGCACGAACAGCGCCACCGGCTTGCCGTTGTGACATGCGCAAGCCGTGAGGCGAGCCAGTCGAACTGCTCGGCCTCGCTGTCGAGCCCGGTGTTCATGATCAGCGAATTGAGACCGATGAAGCACCAGCCGGCTTCCTCGAACCGCCAGCGATCTTCGCCGATGACGGTGCGAAAATTCTGCACATGCGCTTCCGTTGTCAGTTGGGGTGGCACGGGACCGACCGCGGTCGGGTTGTCGCCGATGTCGTGATTGCCCGGTAGATAGCGGCAAGGCACCGGCAGCGCGTCGTGCACCGTCCGGGCGAATTCGAGATCGTCGCGATGGGTCGGGCCATCGAACCCGACGTCGCCGGTGTTGAGCACGAGATCGGGACGCGTCGCGTCGATATGTTCGCTGACACGATGAAAATTCGCGGTCAGCGTTGTCAGGCGGCGGGCGAGATGGGTGTCGGAGATCTGGGTCAGGCGAAATTCGAGCATGCGGCATTCCTTCCGCCGCCGATTATATATTTGTCGGCGACGGAATGATGAAATTCCAGCGACGATCGACCGCTCGATCCGGAGTTCCGGCAAACGTTGTTTGAAGGTTTATTTGAAAAACTGTTTGAATCGCGCGTGGCTGCAGCCAGCGCGTTGATGCTCAGTGCACGCGATAGCGCATCTGAGCAATCGTCTGAATGCGATTGGTGCGCCGTTCGATCTGGCTATCGGCGATGGCCGTCGGCGCGGCCCGCGGCAGGCGGATTTCGAATTCGACCGCGGGTTTGGTCGGGTTGATGCCGAGATAGGCCAGCGCCGCATCCCGATGTCGTAGACCACGAAGGCGAGCAGCGCGAGCACGACCGTGACGGCAACGCCGTGCTTCAAGATATCGCGCCGGCTGCGGTAGCCGCTGCGGAAATAGACCGACAGCACGATGGCGACCGCCAGGGCGGCGGCGACGCCTGCCAGCGCCGACATGGCGAGGCCGAGGCCGCCGTCCGGGCTGTCGTCGAACAGGCCGGTCGCGGTCCCCACCATTTTGAGGAACGAGGTCACGGCATCGCCGGGCAATTCGGCGACGTCGGCGGCGCCGGCCAGGATCGGGGAGGTGATGTTCATCGCGCTATCTCGCGGGGTCGCGTCAAGGCCGGTTGGGCCAGAAATCGCAGGAACTCTAGCTAGTTGGTCACGGAAGCTGCGAGTTGTGGTTCAAGTCCGCCGGACCGGGTTTCATTGTCAGGCGGGGTGCGCGACCGCTATTAGCTAGAGTTCGCGCTTCAGCCCCGGGGGGAGATTTTCATGTCGGTTCAAATGGTTTTGCTGCCGGTCTTCGTGCTGGTCGGTCTCACTTTCGCCCTGCTGCTGTGGATGGCCGACGGCGCGCGGCCGGGCGCTGAAGGCGCCGGGAAACCAGCCTCAAGGACATCGCGCTCGCGCCAGCCGAACTGGCCGGACGCGTGCCACCCAGATCGGCAATTGCTTCAGCAACCAGTTCGAAATTCCGCTGCTGTTCTACATCCTGATCGCGCTGGCGCTGCCGCTGCGCCACGCCGATCTCTTCATCGTGCTGATGTCCTGGGTGTTCGTGGTGACGCGCTTTGCCCATGCCGGAATTTTCGTCACCTCGAACAACGTGCGGCAGCGCGCGCTGGGGTGGTTTGCCGGCGTGCTGGTGCTGTTGGCGATGTGGATCTATTTCGCGCTGAAGATCCTGCTGCTGATCTGAACGCGCCCCTCTCTAACCGAAAGCCCTGAATGACTCCCGCTGCCCGGCTGTCCGCAGCCATCGAACTGATCGAGACCATCGACGCCCAGCGCGTTCCCGCGGCGAAGGCGCTGAAGGAGTGGGGCACCGCGCACCGCTATGCCGGCTCCGGCGACCGCGCCGCGATCTCCGGCCTGCTGTGGGACGTGCTGCGGCGGCGCGCCTCGAGCGCCTGGCTGATGGACGCCGATACGCCGCGCGCCCGCGTGCTCGGCATGCTCAAGCTCGAGCGCGGCATGGATGCCGAGGCCATCGCCAGCGCTCTGCGACGGCGGACGCTTTGCGCCGGAGCCGCTGAGCGAGGCCGAGCGCGCGGCGCTGACCTCGCGCTCCCTCGACGACGCGCCGGCGCACATCGCCGGCGATTATCCGGAATGGCTGGATCCGCTATCTGGCGCAAGTGTTCGGCGACGACCGCGTCGCCGAAGCGACCGCGATGGCGAGCCGGGCGCCGCTCGATCTGCGCGTCAACACGCTGAAGGCCAAGCGCGAAAAGATCCTGCCGTCGCTGGCCCATCTCGGCGCCGCGCGCGACGCCGTGGTCGCCGATCGGCTTGCGCATCGAACTCGGCGCCGACGCGCGCAATCCCGGCATCCATGCCGAGGAGGATTTTATCAAGGGCGCCATCGAAGTGCAGGACGAGGGCTCGCAGCTTGCCGCGTTGTTGTCGGCGGCAAAACCCGGCGAGCAGGTGATCGATCTCTGCGCCGGCGCCGGCGGCAAGACGCTGGCGCTGGCGGCGATGATGCAAGGCAAAGGCCGGCTGATCGCGACCGATCACGACAAGCGCCAGCTGGCGCCGATCTATGAGCGGCTGTCGCGCGCCGGCGTCCACAACGCCGATGTCCGCACGCCGAAAGGCGACCGACGATACGCTCGCCGATATCCATGCCTCCGCCGATCTGGTGCTGATCGACGCGCCCTGCACGGGCACCGGCACCTGGCGGCGCAATCCCGACGCCAAATGGCGGATGCGCCCGGGCGCGCTCGAAGTGCGGCTGAAGGACCAGGTCGAAGTGCTTGATCGCGCGGCTGCGCTGGTGAAGCCGGGCGGCCGGATCGCCTATATCACCTGCTCGGTGTTGCCGCCGGAAAACGGCGACCAGATCAGCAGCTTTCTCGCACGCCATCCGGAGTTTTCAGTGGTGCCGCCGGAACAGACCGCGAGCGTGCTGTGGGACAAGGCGGAAGATTTCGCCAAGGCCGCGCTGCATCGCCGGAAGGCTGGCTGATGACCCCGCGCCGGACGGGCACGGACGGGTTTTTCGTCTCGGTGCTGAAGAAAGCGTCGTAATCCGAAGGGTTTCATCCCCGTCATTGCGAGGAGCGAAGCGACGAAGCAATCCATTCTTCCTTTACGCTGCGAGATCGATTGCTTCGCTGCGCTCGCAATGACGGGGATGGACTACGCGCCTCTCAATCCACGATAAAAATCTTTGCGCCGGTCTTGGTCGACGACCGATGCGCGGCATCGCCGAGGTCCGACACCTGGTAACTCATCCCCGGCACCAACTTGAATGTGCGGCCGTCGCGCAATTCGGTATCGAGTTCGCCCTCGAGACATACAGCACATGGCCGCGGTCGCACCAGTGATCGGCGAGATAACCCGGCGTATACTCGACCATCCGCACCCTGAGATCGCCGATGTTCAGCTGCGCCACAGCGCCTGACCGGTCTCGCCGGGATGGCCGTCACGGGAACGTGGCTCCATTCCGTGACGGTGAAGGGCGATGGGGGGATTTTCATGTGCGGGTGTCCTAATTTGTGTAGCTGCCGAAGAAGGCGTCCAACTCCATCCACGTCATTGCGAGGAGCGCAGCGTCCGAAGCAATCCATTCTTCCTTTGCTCTGTGAGATGGATTGCTTCGCTTCGCTCGCAATGACGGCGTTGCCCTAATGCGCCAGATGATTGGCCGAGCCCTGCACGATCTTGCCGGCCGCACCCAGCTGCAGATATTCGCAAATTCGCGCGCCGCGCTCGTTGGCATAAAACACCACGATACTGTCCGGGCTGATGACAGGTTCGATCAGGGTCGAAATGCAAATCGGGCAGCAGCGTCAGCGCCTTTGCCCCAATAAGTCCGGACCTTGGCCTTGCCGCGCTAATGTGCCAGTGGAATCGAAGCCGAGGGCCTGGATCTTGTCCGAGGTCATTTCAAAGTCCTCGGCATAGAGTGTCAGCACCCGCTCCAAGTCGCGGGAATTCCAGGCGGCGATCCATTCGCGCCCAAGCGCAGCGAGATGTGTGGCGTCGTGTGCGGTCGGCATGTTTTCCTCCCATTTTGCCTTTGCGGCAAATTATGTCAATAATACTGACCTAAATACGCTTGTCCATGCCTGCAGAAGAATGTGGGCCAGTGCTTTGCCGCGGTTGCGAGCCCGGCCCCCGTCGCGTATCTGCTTGCCATGACAGCAGCACAGCAAGCAGCAGAGTCGACGCCCACCCTGGCCTCGGCGCATGACAAGATTCTGATTGTCGATTTCGGCAGTCAGGTGACGCAACTGATCGCGCGCCGGGTGCGCGAGGAGGGCGTCTATTCCGAAATCGTGCCGTTCCAGAAGGCCGAAGCGGCCTTCAAGGAAATGAAGCCGAAGGCGGTGATCCTCTCCGGCGGCCCGGAGTCAGTGCACGAGGCGGGCTCGCCGCGCGCGCCGCAAGCCATTTTCGATTCCGGCGTTCCCGTGCTCGGCATCTGCTACGGCCAGATGACCATGGCCGCCCAGCTCGGCGGCGAGGTCGAGGGCGGCCATCACCGCGAATTCGGCCGCGCCGATGTCGAGGTCAAAGCCCCGAGCAAGCTGTTCGAGTCCGCGTGGGGCATGGGCGAAAAGCATCAGGTCTGGATGAGCCATGGCGACCGCATCACCAAAATGCCGCCGGGCTTTACGGTGGCCGGTGTCTCGCCGAACGCGCCGTTCGCCGTGATCCAGGACGAGAAGCGCAGATATTACGGCCTGATGTTCCACCCCGAAGTGGTGCACACGCCTGATGGCGCCAAACTGATCCGCAATTTCGTCCGCAAGGTCGCGGGCCTCACCGGCGACTGGACCATGCGCGCCTTCCGCGAGGAAGCGATCGAAAAAATCCGCGCCCAGGTCGGCAAGGGCAGGGTGATCTGCGGCCTTTCCGGCGGCGTCGATTCCGCCGTCGCCGCGGTGCTGATCCACGAGGCGATCGGCGACCAGCTCACCTGCGTATTCGTCGATCACGGCATGCTGCGGCTGGATGAAGCAAAAACCGTCGTCGACCTGTTCCGGCACCACTACAACATCCCGCTGGTGCATGTGGATGCGTCGAAGCAGTTTTTCGGCGAGCTCGAAGGCGTCACCGATCCCGAAGTGAAGCGCAAGACCATCGGCCGCCTGTTCATCGACGTGTTCGACGTCGAGGCCAAGAAGATCGGCGGCGCGGACTTTCTGGCGCAAGGCACGCTCTACCCCGACGTGATCGAAAGCGTTTCCTTCACCGGCGGCCCCTCGGTGACCATCAAGTCGCACCACAATGTCGGCGGCCTCCCGGCGCGCATGAACATGAAGCTGGTCGAACCGTTGCGCGAACTGTTCAAGGACGAGGTCCGCGTGCTGGGCCGCGAACTCGGTCTCCCCGAAATCTTCGTCGGCCGCCATCCATTCCCCGGTCCGGGCCTCGCGATCCGCTGCCCCGGCGAGATCACGAGCGAAAAACTCGACATCCTGCGCAAGGCCGACGCCGTCTATATCGACCAAATTCGGAAGGCCGGCCTCTACGACACCATCTGGCAGGCCTTTGCGGTGCTGCTGCCGGTGAAAACCGTCGGCGTCATGGGCGACGGCCGCACCTATGATTTCGTCGTGGGTCTGCGCGCGGTCACCTCGACCGACGGCATGACCGCGGATTTCTATCCCTTCGAGATGAAATTTTTGGGCGAGACCGCGACGCGGATCATCAACGAGGTGAAGGGCGTTAACCGGGTGGTTTATGACGTGACGTCGAAGCCGCCGGGGACGATTGAGTGGGAGTAGAAGCAAAGGTCTTCGATCATGCGCGACAATAGCCAGATTCCAAAACAGGCACGCTAAGCCTTATGCTCCATCCGGCTTTGTTTTTCCTGTTTTTCGATAGCTCGGACTATTATCTTATGCAGCGCGCGGGTCGATTCAGCCATCGACAAGATGCTCGACCACTCCGCGGGCTTGCTCCAACCCTTTCCCCAATTGCTATCGAGGAGCTGATCGAATGCCTCGTAGGCGCCAAGTTCCCGATCACTCGGTGAGTAAAGTCCATCCTCCGCAAGCCGCAACTTGACAATCAGAGGGTATGCAAAAGCAGCTATGACCAGGTGCTGCCAGTCCAGCCAATTCTGACTGAATTCGGAGCGGCGACCTCGATGTGCCACCGCGCTGCGGGCTTCATATAATTCTTTCATCCATTTTCGGTGTGCCGGCCATCCTTTCTGTTCGGCTTCAAATCTTTGATCTGGCTTAATTCGCTTTGCTTCCGCAATCGTTAGTCTTGAAAATGGTGCCCAATAGTTCGCGAAAGCTGTCGCCAATGCTTGTGCGCGAAGGCTCGAGAAGTCGCTCGAAAGCAATCGCCGAGAGCATGATGCAACTGCTCCAATCCAGCTCAGGTGTTTCGGCGTTGGCAAGCAGAAAGGCTTCAGGCGAAGAATCGATAGCACCAGCGGTGAAGGTTTTGGATCGTCTGGCTTTTTCCAGAGCTCTTATGAGTTGGTCGTTGATTGTATTACAGTCGGTGCCTTCGATTTGAGGCGGCCTTTGGAACATGACGTCCTTAAAGCGCAACCCTCCAATTTGGAGTCCGCCTCCACGCCTTGGGAAGAAGGGGGCGATCTGGTCCGATCCGGCAATGACGCCTTGCCCAACCAGATGAAACATTGTTGCATTTAGATGCGGGCTAAAATGTCCCTCTAAGAAACGCTGTTCGGACAAGCACGCTAACGCGAGCGTTTTGGCCGCACTACTCGCATGATTCCAATGCTCGCGAGGGATATTCCAAGCTTGGGGATGGCGAGCTCGAAGAACAATCGTGCAGCTCTCAATGGGTTTTCCGTTCTTTTGAACATAACATTTCAAGGCGCTCTCTACTGTTGCTACCATGTCGTGGTCGACGATTGTCTTTACATCGTCCAAACGCAACGGACAAAAACGATAGCGACCAACCCGTACACTCTTAGGTAGTGTGACCCAAGGCATAAAGATGATAAAGCCGTCGGAGCTTTCGACGGATTTCCTTTGCGAACTGCTGCGCATTATTGTTGCAATTGAACCATGGCCACGGATTCCTGGGCTTCCTCCGCAAAGCGGTTTGAAGCGTTTCTCAGTCTCCTCAACCGCATTTCGGCTCCCATCGACGATCCTCGGATTGACTCAAACCCAGTTTTCGACCCTGATTCCCTGCATGCGGCTGAACTCGCGCAAATTGTTGGTGACGATGATCAACCCCTCGCTGCGGGCATGACCGCCGATCTGCATGTCATGCGGACCGCACGGCGTTCCGGCCCGCTCCAGCTCGGAGCGGACTTGACCGTAATGCGCCGCCGCTTTGGGCCCGAACGGCAGTACGTCGAGACGCGCCACGAAGTTTTCGATCGCCAGCAGGTTGTCGGCGCGGCGCGCCGACTTCTCCGCGCCATAGTGCAACTCGCCGAGTGTGATGCTGGATATGCAGAGTTGTTCGGCCAACAAATTGAATTTTTCCCGCAAATCCTGCGGATAATTCTTCATGACGTAGATGCAGATATTGGTGTCGAGCATGTAGCCGAGCATCAGAGCGGCTCACGCTTCTCGGCCAGGGGCTGCTCGCGTTCGGCCATGAAATCCTTGCTCGCGCGCGGACCGCTCTGGAACAGATCGTCCCATCGCTTGCCTTGCGGTACGATCAGGCGGCTGCGGCCGATCTTGAGAATGTCGACCTGATGCACATCCTCGGGAAAGGCGACCGCCTTGGGCAGCCGGACCGCCTGGCTGCGATTGCTGGTAAACACCGTGGAACTAGTCATAGCGCTATCCTGATGTATATCCAATTGGGATATACATAACCGAGCAAAGTGGTTTTTTCAAGTGGTTGCGGCCTCAACCAAGTGAGGAAGGGCGGTCGGCGGAATAGCAGAGCACATTTCGCCAAACTCATCTCACCTCCGCGACATCTTCTCAAACCGCTTGATCAACCGCTCGCGCTTCAGCCGCGACAGCCTCTGAATCCAGAACACCCCATTCAACTGATCGGTCTCATGCTGGTGGCAAACCGCGCGCAGACCGTCGGATTCCTCGCTCTGCGCGTTGCCACCGACGTCGTGATAGCTGATCCGGACGCGGGCATGACGCTGGATGTCGTCATTGACCCCGGGCATCGAGACGCTGCCTTCCCGGTGCATGATCATCTCGGGCGAGGCCCAGATGATCTCGGGATTGACATAGGTCCGCGCGCCAACGACCGGGTCGAGGTCGAGCACCACCACGCGAAGGCAGATGCCGATATGCGGCGCGGTGATTCCGATGCCCGGCGCGGTGCATGGTTTGCAGCAGGTCGCTGGCTAACTCGCGCAGCGCGTCGTCGAACACGGTCACGAGCTGCGCTGCGAGCGCAAGCCGGCGATCTGGATAGCGGACGATCGTACAAATGGTCATGTGATGTGTTGTTTATGCCGGTGAACGGCGGCCGGCAACGCGGCATTCGTAGCGCGCATGGTTATGCGTTTGAAAGCCGGGCGGATTGCCTGTCGGGCAAATCACTCAAAACCTGTCAAGCCCATCATAAGAAAAAAATCCTCTTGCCTCGTCGGGCAAATCAATGGCTTTTCTCCGCGCGTCTCACCCAAGAGAGGGGCGGGTCGCGATCGTCACGGACGTTGCGGTGGGATGCGGTGGACGCTGATGTCACGAAAGACGAACGTGGCTTTGGCGTACGGCGAAGTCGTGTGTTCCGGCGCCCCGATGCTGGCGTCAAGTTGCACTGGGTCATTCCGGCGCGGCGACGGTGGCAAGAAAGCCGGTCACCGAGGAGAGCACGAAGTAAGCCGTAAAACCACTGCGCAGGGAAGGCCGGATGCTCTCCGCTGAACCTGTATGCTCGTGTGCGCATTATTTTGTGCAAATTGCACGCGAGACCGCGGGTGCAGCGCGCACCCGGCTTTCCCTGCGCCCTCTGCCAATCAAGGAGGGCTTTAGGATGGCGCAAGCCTCGGGCAGTTCATGCCGCGAGAATGCGGAGCCATATCCTCACGTCTTAAAAAGATCCGAGGCAGGGAACCGGGGGCGTCAGGTTGAATTTCCATGTCACGCGGCCGAGCCAATAATCGCGTCACATTTGTCACTCCCACGGTTCGAGGTCCGGCGGCGATACTGCTTCCACGAACAGCGAGCGATCGGCCGTGAACGGTTCCGCGTTTCACCGGAGATCGCTCCAGTCAGGAGATTGCAATGACCAGCATTCCATCAGCCGCGAAAGACCGCAAACAAGGACAGCCCGCCATGAACACGCCACCGATTGTGTCGCCGCAGGAATGGAATGCTGCGCGCGAAAAACTTCTCGTCAAGGAGAAGGAGATGATCCGCGCCCGCGACGCGCTGGCCGCCGAGCGGCGGCGGATGCCGTGGCTTGCCGTGGAAAAATCCTATGCGTTCGACGGGCCCGCGGGCAAGGCGAGCCTGCTCGACCTGTTCCAGGGCCGCCGTCAACTGATCGTCTACCGCGCCTTCTTCGAGCCCGGCGTGCACGGCTGGCCGGAGCATGCCTGCATCGGCTGTTCGCTCGGGGCCGATCAGGTCTCCAACCTCGCGCATCTGAACGCGCGCGACACGACGCTGGTGTATGCCTCGCGCGCGCCGCAGGCCGACATCGCGCGCCTGAAGGCGCGGATGGGCTGGGACATCCCTTGGGTCACCATCACCGACAGTTTTGATGCCGACTTCGGCGTCGATGAATGGCACGGCCACAACGCGTTCATCCGCGACGGCGAGCGCATCTTCCGCACCTACTTCATCAACAGCCGCGGCGATGAGACGCTGGGCACCGTCTGGAGCTATCTCGACATGACCGCGCTAGGGCGTCAGGAGGAGTGGGAGGACTCGCCGGAGGGCTATCCCCAGACCCGGCCGTACAAATGGTGGAACTGGAACGAAAGCTACGTGCCCGACGCCGCGCCCGATCCGAAATGGGTCAAGGTGTCGGACGCCGGCGAGGCCGCCTTCCGGAAACGCAGCGGCTAGAGTCGGATGGGATCAGATTGGCGCGAATGGTCAACTTCTCCCTCGCCCCGCTTGCGGGGAGAGGGTCGGGGTGAGGGGGACTCTCCACGAGTTCAGTGCGCGGAGAGTCCCCCTCACCCGAAGCCTTCGGCTTCGACCTCTCCCCGCAAGGCGGGCGAGGTGACCCGAACGCTGGCGCCCACGGTATCTGTGGTTCCACCGCCGAAAAAATCAGCCGCCACGCCGTCAGCCTGTCGGTTCCGGCCCGTCTCGTTCGTCTAGCATCCAGAGGGAGCTGCACTGGAGACCTGGAATGACCCATTCTCGCTATCGCTGGGTGATCGTCGCGGCCGGAGGCCTGCTCGGCTGTGTCGCGATCGGCGGCATGTTTTCGCTGCCGGTTTTCCTGCAACCGATCGCACGCGATACCGGCTGGTCGGTCACCGGCGTGTCCAGCGCCATGACGATCGGGTTCCTGGCGATGGCCTGCACCAGCATGGCCTGGGGCACCCTGTCCGACCGGATAGGGCCGCTGCCGGTGGTGCTGACCGGGTCGATCGTGCTGGCGGCCAGCCTGGCGCTGGCCAGCCGGGCGACATCGCTGGTCGCGTTTCAATTGATGTTCGGATTGATGGTCGGCGGCTCGATCTCCGCGATTTTCGCGCCGATGATGGCAACGGTCACCGGCTGGTTCGATACCCATCGCAGCCTCGCGGTCTCGCTGGTGTCGGCCGGCATGGGCATGGCGCCGATGACCATGTCGCCGCTGGCGGCCTGGCTGGTCTCGAATCATGACTGGCGGACCTCGATGCTGATCGTGGCCGCGGTCGTCGCCTGCATCATGATTCCAGTCGCGCTTTTGGTTCGCCGCGCGCCGGCGCTCGAAGCCGCGCATGCCGCCCCGGCCGGCGACAGTCCATCGCAATCCGGGATGACGCTGGCGCAAGCGTTGCGCTCGCCGCAGTTCATCATCCTGCTGCTGACGAACTTCTTCTGCTGCGCCACCCATTCGGGCCCGATCATCCACACGGTGAGCTATGCCGTCAGCTGCGGCATACCGCTGATATCGGCCGTGACGATCTACAGCGTCGAGGGTTTTGCGGGGATGGGCGGCCGTATCGCGTTCGGCCTGCTCGGCGACCGCTTCGGCGCCAAGCGCGTGCTGGTCCTCGGACTGCTCGCCCAGGCATTCGGCGCGCTCGGCTATGTCTTCGTGCGCGAGCTTGCGGCGTTCTACGCCGTCGCCGCGGTGTTCGGCTTCATCTATGCCGGCACCATGCCGCTCTATTCCGTGCTGGCGCGCGAAAACTTTCCGCTGCGGATGATGGGCACCGTGATCGGCGGCACCGCCATGGCCGGCAGCCTCGGGATGGCGACCGGGCCGCTGGCCGGCGGTTTGATCTACGACACCTTTGCCAGCTACGCCTGGCTCTATATCGGCTCCTGGGCGTTCGGCCTCGGCGCCTTCGTGATCGCGATGACCTTCAGGCCGTTCGCCGCGAAGGCCGAGCCCGAACCGGCTCCGGCATGAAGGTCCCCCTCACGGCTTCGCGGCGGGCGGATTGGCTCAGTCGCAGGGCGGGTGCGGGATCATCCACGTCGAAAACGTCTGCCAGACGCCATGGCCGAGATGACGCTGGTAGGCGACGAAATCGGCATCGTCGCCGTGTACGAGTTGATAGCGATGGTTCCCGGCGAACGTTTCGGTTTGCTTGGTCATTGCAGTTCTCCTCATCAGGAAACTACTGCTGAGCTATTCATGAGGCATCGCCGATCAATGGAATGACGATTATCATGTTGTCAAATTATCGAGAGGCGCATTGGCCGCGGTTGTTTCGTCACCGAAACAGCAGCGATGGGCTGAATTGCGCTATGGCCAGAAGTGCTACGATCAACAGCACACCCAATATGAGGAGCTTTCGCGTCGTCATCATCCTGCGATCCCCGTTGACATCGGTCAGTGAATGCTCAATCCGGCAGCGGCTCGCCGGCCTGCTCGCGGGCGATGTAGTCGGCGTACCAGTCGGGCCAGTTCGCATCGTGCTGGCCGCCGTTCCGCTTCTCGTGCTCGCCATGCGCGGCCGCCGCACGCCGGAGCGCAGCGGCAAGATCCGCCGACGAGGCGAATGTCGCGCCGTGCGCATCGACGCGTCCGGGCAATCGCGATGTGATCTCCTGGAGCAGCCAGCCGTTGCCGTCGGGATCCCTGAACGAGGCAAAGGAGCGGTAGCTGCCGCGGTGGGGATCGAGACCGCTGACCCGGTGTCGCCCCGACAGAAATGGCTCGTCGGTGCCAGTGTGCTTGTCGCCGACGGGGTGGAAGATTTCGCTGACGTCCGCGCCGCGGCTGCGCAGCTCGTTGCGGGCGGTCTCGATGTCGGAGACGATCAGATAGAGTCCCTGGGCGGAGCCGGGGGCTGCGGCGGTGACGTTCTTGCCGAAGATGACGGAAGCCGGCGAGCCCGGCGGCGTGAGCTGGATCACGCGCCAATCGTCGCCGGCGGCGAAGTCGGCATCGAGCCGCCAGCCGAGGTTCGTGTAGAATGCCTTGGCGCGATCGACGTCGGAAACCGGGATGACCGCGATCTCAAGCTTCAGGTCGACCGTCGGTGCTTTCGGGGATGTGGCTGCATTGGTCATCGTTCTCTCCTTATGTCTGGCGGGCGGCGCACCCAGCGTGCGCCGCATCTTTTCGGACGAGCAACGTTCAGTCGTGCAGATGCCCGGCATGTCCTGACATTTGCGCGAAGCTCGAGATATGGCTCGACGAAACCGGCAACTCCGCGGCCAACCTTGCCGTCGGGGTGGGGGCGCCGCCGTTGAGAACATCCAGTTCGGGATGGACGAAGGCGAATGCACCCGGCTCGTCAATGACGGCCTGGGCGAATCCCGGGGTTGCCGTGAGCGCCGACAACAATGCGGCTGCCGCGATGGCCTTGAGGAACGTGGTACGGGTCCTGGCGGTGGAATGAACCTTGTCGATGGTGGTCATGGAAGTGCTCCTTGGTGGACGAGAGAGGCAGGCCTCGCTCGATCTCGGGTTTAAGGGATCAGTTATATCGCATACGATCTGTTCGTGTACGATGTATAAAATGCCCAAAGGCTTCCGATGTCAACCCTTCCGATTTAAGCGGATGCGATATATATGGATGCGAGACTTCACATGTTCGTGTCGGAAGGGGTGACCCATGACGCTGAAAGACGGTTCCAGAGACAATTCAAAAGCGAGGCAGAAGCCGGCCGCGGGTGACCGGCGCCTCGCCGACTTCCTGTGCTTTGCGATCTATTCGGCCAACCTCGCCTACGGCCGGGCCTACAGGCAGGGCCTCGAGGAACTCGGCCTGACCTATCCGCAATGGATCGCGATCGTGGCGCTATGGGAGCAGGACGACCAGACCGTGAGCGAACTCGGCGACAAGATGTTCCTGGAATCCAACACCCTGACGCCGATCCTGAAAAAACTCGAAGCGATGGGCTATCTGCACCGGCAGCGCGATCCCGCCGACGAGCGGCAGGTGCGCGTCAACCTCACTGACGCCGGCCGAAAGCTGCGCGAGAAGGGCATGCACATGAAGTTGGTGAAATCGAGCGGACTGAAGGCCGACGACTTCGCGCGGCTGCAGAAAACCGTCGTGACGCTGCGCGACAATCTGATCAAGGCGACCGCGGAGGAGGGGTGAGATAGCCAATTTGTATTTCGTACGGAAACGTCTATCGGTGATCTTCCATGAAACGCCACCAGCAATGATGAACGACCGAGGCCTCCCAGTGAGAAGTGAAACTACGCGCATGATATTCGTATCGCTGGCTATTGGCCTTCTGACCGTCAACCTACTGACCGCGACCGCTCATGCGGCTGATTTGGTCCGCATCACCCCGCTTGGCAGCCATGACGGGGAATTTTGTGCGTTCGATCGCGCCATGGTCTTCGAAGATCCCGATGGCACCCGCATTCTCTATGATGCCGGGCGCACGGTGCGGGGGCCGGACGACCCGCGGCTGGGCAAGATCGATGTCGTGCTGTTGAGCCACGCCCATGCCGATCATCTCGGCGAGGCGATCCAGCCCGCCGCCAATGTCGGCAGCTGCGCCGCTCCCGATATCTCCGCGAAGGTCACGCCGCGATCCAACACCGTGAACATCGTCGTCGCCAAGAAGGCAAAATTCCTGGTCGGCGGTGAAATGGGTTCATTCTTCGCAAAGAAAGTGGCCGCCGCGGGCGGCGAGGCCTCACAGGTGCTGCTGCTGCGCTTCGGAGCATCGCGCAAGGTCGGTGGCGTGACCTTTGCCACCGTACCGGCGGCGCACACCAATGGACTAGATCCGGAGTTCCTCGAAGGCTCGTATGCGCAGGCGTTGAAGGAAAACGGATTGACCGCGTATCTTGGTCCGCCCAACGGCTATGTCCTGACCTTCTCGAACGGCCTCGTGGTGTACCTGTCGGGAGACACCGGCATCATCGCCGATCAAAAAACCATCGTTCACGATTATTACAAGCCGAAGCTGGCGGTAATGAATATCGGCGACGTGTATACGGCCGGCCCCAAAGAGGCGGCCGCGGCGGTCGATACCCTGATCGAACCACGCGAAGTCATCGCCTCCCATGCCAATGAGGCCGCGACCAAGGATGGCAAGATCATTGCCGGCACCAGGACGGAAACGTTCATCAAGGCAACCAAAGCGCCGGTGCGTATCTCCCTGAGCGGAAAAACAATGGCATTTGACGCCGGCGGCGCATGCGTGAGCGGCTGCGATTAGAGGTGCATCCGGCGAGGAGGGGAAAACGCGCATGGCGTTGCGGTCCATCAAATGCATGACATTCGCGCTGCTGGTCGTTAACGCGGGGTTTAGTCCGCCAACCGGCGCCGCTGCCGCCGAGCCGATCCGCATTGGTGCGGTGCTGCCGTTTTCCGGTGGCGTCGAACTCTACGGCCAGCAGGCCAAGCTCGGGCTTGACCTCGCCGTCAAGGACATCAACGCGGCCGGCGGGATTCTCGGCAGGCCCATCGAGGTGATCTACGCGGACGACAAGACCAGGCCGGCATCTGCTGCAGCGGCCGCGCACGAATTGATCGAACGCGACGGCGTCGTGGCGGTCGTCGGCCCCATCACCTCGGCAAACCTGAACGCGATCGTGCCGGTCGCGGAAAACTTGAAAACGCCGCTGCTCTACGCCACCAACTTCGAAGGCGGCAAGTGCAGCCGGTATGTTTTCGCGTTCAGCACGGTACCGAACCAGGAGCTCGGCCAATTGCTGCCCTATATGAATCAAGCCTTTGGCAACAGCTATTTCCTGCTCGGCGCCGACCGGGTCTGGCCGCACCAGATGTTCGATATTGCGCAGCCCCTGATCGAAAAGCTCGGCGGCAAAGTCGTTGGTGTCAAATATACGCTGGGGACCGAGACGGATTTCACCCCGCTGATTGCGCAGGTGGCGGCGGCCAAGGCAAAGGTGCTGCTGTTCGCGCTGAAAGGCGACGGCATGGATTTCATCCGGCAGGCCGACGAACAGGGATTGCTGACGAACACGACTGTCGCGTTTCTCGGATTGTCGGAGGTCGATCTCGGCATTTTCCGCGGCAAGGGCCAGAACATGTTCACGGTGGTGTCTTCCGTTGCGAGCAGCGAGAAGGCGTCCGTCAAGGCGTTCGTTGCCAGGGTGCGGGCCGCTGCCGGAGCCGACGCGGTGGTGTCGAACTATGTTGTGACACATTACAACACGCTGATCGCGCTCAAGGCGGCGATCGAGAAATCAGGCAAGGTCGACAAGGAGGCCATCGTCGACGCCCTTGCGGGGCTGGTCATTCCGTCGCCGACTGGGCCAGTGACGATCGACCAGAATCACTACGCGACGATGAATATGTTCATCGCCAAGACCCAGGGGCGCGAGCTCGTCACCGTCCGCGCGCTTGGAGAGATCAGGCCGGAGCCAGGTTGCAAATTGGCCGATCGCTAGCTACTTCCCGGCGCAAAATTAGGTGGACGTAGTCAGGGTTCAGAGTCGGCCGATCGGCGGAAAACTGCAAGGTCGAACGGATCGGCGCTTGACTTGTTTGGCCGCCATTGATTCATTCTTATGAATGATTCGTGAGCGAACCCTTAGAGCGCGCGACAAGCTCGTCGGCAAGCTGCCGGCCACCGGCGAGTTGCTGCGCGGTTCGTTGCTGGAGCGCACCGTCCGACATACCAAGGGCTGTCCTAAATGCGCTCGCGGCGAAGGGCACCAGGTGTTCGTGCTGACCGTGACATACGCCGGCGGGCGAACGCAGCAGTTCAGCGTGCGTCGCGAACGGGTCGCCGAGGTTCGCCGCTGGCTCGACAATTATCAGAAGCTGAAGCAGGCGATCGAGGAGATCTGCGAGCTCAATCATGAGCTGCTACGTCCAGAGCCGCATCGAAGGCGCGCGGGGCGGCGAGATGATTGAGATGCGGCGGGCGCAGCTCAGCTTCGGCGACGGGTTTATCACCGAGGAAGTGAGTGATCTGCGCGAAGACTGGATGGAGTATGCCGATCAGGCGCTGGCGGACGAAGAGATTGTGGCGGCGGTCTACGAAGCGCTGGCGAAGCGGCATCCCAAGAGCCGTAGCCGCGGCAGGCTCGGTACGCCGGCCGAGGTGGTGTTACGTCTGCTGGTCCTCAAGCACATCCGGAACCTGAGCTATGCCGCTTTGGAACGCGAGGTGCGCGCCAACCTCGTGTACCGAGACTTTACTCGAGTGGGCAGCGGGAAGATGCCGGACGCCAAGACCATGGGGCGATGGGGCGTGGCGGTCGGGCCACGGGCGCTCAGGCAGATCCACGATCGATTGGTGAAAATAGCGCAGCACAATGGTGTGGTTGCGGGGCGACGAATGCGCGTGGACACGACCGTGGTGGAAACCAACATCCACCATCCGACAGACAGCACGCTGTTGGGGGATGGAGTGCGGGTGCTGACCCGCACCATGAAGAAGATTACGGAGATCGCGGGCGCGGTCGGGACCAAACTGCGCGACCGCAGCCGGAGTGTGAAATTCCGGCTGTTCGAGATCGCGCGAATAGCGCGCGCCAAAGGTCCGCTCAATAGGGACCGGTTGCAGCAGCGTTATCGCCGGTTACTCGATACGACGAGCCGGGTGGTGGGTCAGGCGAAGCGCTTCTCGAAGGAAATATCGGAACGAGTGAAGTGGTCCGCAGACGTTGTGCAGCAGATCGCATTGGAGGGTTTGCGCGAGGAGCTCGACAGGATGTTGCCGCTGGTTCGTCGGGTGATGCATCAGACGCGGGCGCGTATCGTCCATGGCGACACACACGTCGAAGGCAAGATTCTCAGCGTGTTCGAGCCCTCGACCGAGGTCATCCGCAAGGGCAAGGCCGGCAAGCCCAACGAGTTCGGCAAGATGATCAAGCTGCAAGAAGCGGAAAACCAGATCATCGTCGACTATGAAGTCTATGCTCGGCGACCCAATGATTCCGATCTCCTGATCCCAGCCATCGCAGCCCACCAGGCCAAGCTGGGGCGCGTGCCGCGACTGGTGGCGACTGATGCCGGGTTCTATTCCGCCAGGAATGAGGCGGCGGCGAAAGCGATGGGTGTCAAGCGTGTGTGCATTCCCAATCGCTCGAGCAAGAGTCCTGAGCGCAAACGCGAGCAGAAGAAGCGCTGGTTCCGCAACGGCCAGAAATGGCGCACCGGATGCGAGGGACGCATCAGTGTGGTCAAGCGGCGAAATGGCCTCGATCGTTGCCGATACAGGTCCGACGACGGAATGCAGCGTTGGGTCGGCCTCGGTGTGATCTCCGACAATCTCCTCAACATCGGTCGCGTCATGAGCGCGCGAGCTGCCCCGTAAGCCTCGCCCCCATTACTGCTCGCTTCAGACCCCCGCCGCCCACCCCGGCGGGTTTTTCTTTGCCGAACGCTGTTGACCAAAGGCTCGAAAGCATCAATTTTGCGCCGGGAAGTAGCTAGCCCGCCGCCAAGGACTGCTGATGGCACCCGTCAAAATCAATCCCGATAATATCCGTGCGTTCAAGGACTCCGGGAGCTTCTATAAGTGGCTGGGCAAGCACCATGACAAGGAAGAAGAAATCTGGGTCAAGATCCACAAACTGGATTTGGGGATCAAATCGATCAATGCGAAAGAAGCGATCGACGTCGTCCTGTGCTGGGGTTGGATCGATGGCCTCCGCAAAGGTTTCGACGACAACAGCTATCTCCAGCGCTACACACCGCGCAAAAAGAAAAGCATTTGGAGCCAGATCAACGTCGATAACGTGGCGCGGCTGATTGACGAAGGCCGGATGACCGAGCACGGGTTGAAGGAAGTCGATCGGGCCAAGTCCGACGGGCGCTGGGCACGCGCCTATAAGGGCGGCAAGGACATGAAGATCCCCGAGGATCTGCAGGCCGCGATCGATGCCGAACCCAAGGCAAAAGCAATGCTGGCGAAACTCAGTGCGCAGAACCGCTTCGCACTGGCCTTTCGCATTCACAATATGAAAACCGAGGCCGGACGGAAGAAGAAGATCGAGGCTTTCGTCGCAATGCTCAAGCGCGGCGAGACGATCCATCCGCAAGGCAAGAAATGACCCTGGCGATCGCCGCGTGAGTTGCATCGACGATTTGCGCCCGGATCCGTCAGGTCACCTTGCGGTTGGTGTCGGGACCGGGATCGCCGCCGGAGGCGGCTTGGGCGAGCCTTGCGAAGTAGTGGGTCCAGCCCTTCTCATGGTTGGCGCAGGACGCAGCGTCCGGCAGGCCGCTGTGGGTCATACGCAACAGCGTCCCGTTCGCCTCATGATCAATCAGGTCGATCTCGATCAGGCTCGAGCCCGGCGGCACATTTTTGTCATGCTCGTCCCAGCCGAAGGTATAGGCGAGGCGGTGGACCGGAATGACCTCGGTGAACCTGCCGCGGGCGACGTCCTTGCCGGTGACGTTGACGAGGTAGAGGCCGCAGGGACGCGGTTCCATCGTCGCCTCCGTGCCCATCCAGCGCAGGATTTTGTCGGGATCGGTGAGAAAAGCGAACACCGTCGCTGGTGGTGCCGCTATTTGGACCTCGCGCCGGAGGGAGCGCAGCTTGGCTGGTCGATCTCGCGGCCGCTCACCGGGCAGGAATCCGCGATGCTGCACCAGGCGGCGCGTTTCGCCGCGGCACCGCTCGCCGTGCTGGCCACGCGATCGACCCTCGCAGCGCTGCTCGAAGCTTATCTTGGCCGACGCAGCGCGGCGCAGGTGCTGGCGGGACGGCTGCGGCGCCAAATCGGCGAGACCATCCGCGCGGTGCTGCTGTTTGGCGATCTACGCGATTTCACGGCCCTGTCCGAGACGATGGCGCCGGAGGCGGGGTCGCAGCACTCGACGCCTGGTTCGACCGCATCGCCGGCGCCGTGCACGCCTTCGGTGGCGAGGTACTGAAATTCATCGGCGATGGCGTGCTCGCGATTTTTCCGATCGGCGAGCGATCGCCTTCCGCCGCCTGCGACGCCGCGCTCAGCGCCGTCGGCGCGGCTCGAGCCGGCATGACCCATCTGGACAAGGCACGCCAACAGCAAGGCTTGCCGCCGCTGCCGTTCGGCGCTGCGTTGCACCTCGGCGAAATGTTGTGGGGCAACATCGGCACCGCCGACCGGCTGGATTTCACCGCAATCGGTCCCGCCGTCAACCTGGTCAGCCGGCTCGAAGGGCTATGCCGGCCCCTCGGTCGCAGTGTACTGATCTCCGGCGCGGTTGCGGCTGAGACGAGCATGACGCTGATCTCGCTCGGTCAGCACGAACTGCGCGGCATCGCCACGCCTTGCGTGGTCTTCACGCTGCCGGAGGATTGACATTTGCGGGCTTGGCAATCCCTGTGAATGGATCGAAATACACAAACAGTCTTTAGTAGAAATATTGTGATATACATCTCAATAATTGCGCGACCGAATATCCTTCGCTAAAGTTTCAGAACGACAACTTCGATGAGGCCGGAGATGGACGCACTCACGATCTTTATCATTCGTCATGGTGAAAAGCCTGGCGAGAGCTGGCCCGGGCCGGGCCTGATGGACGATGGCGTGTCGGACACGGAGTCGCTGGTGATCCGCGGATGGCAACGCGCCGGGGCCTGGGCTGCCTTGTTCGGCGCCGGGCTTTCCAGCAAAGACTATCCCGCGCCGCAGGTGATCTACGCCGCCACGCCCGGAAGCGACAAGGATCCAAACAAGGGGCCGAGCCGTCGTCCCGCCGAAACCATTTCGGCGCTGGCGGTCCGCCTCGGTCAGAAGCCCAAGGAAGGCTTTGGCAAGGGAGACGAAAAACACCTTGTGGACGCGCTGCTGCCGCTGAGAGGCGTCGCGCTGGTGTGCTGGGAGCACAAGGCGATTATCTCCGACATCCTGCCCCGGATTCCCGTAAGCAAAGGCAAGCTGCCGACCAAGTGGGATGCCGACCGCTATGATGTCGTGCTCTGCTTCGACCGGGGCAAGGGCGACGATAAGTTTGCCTTCAGGCCGCTGTATCCCTGCCTGCTCTCGGGGGATTCGAACAAGCCGGTCGATAGCTGAACCGGTCAGCCACTCAGCCTCGCTTCGGCCGGCGGATGGCTCGCAGCTTTCCACTGCCGCCGCCGCCGCAGAAGAACCTGTCGCCGCCATCGGACTCGAGCCCCGACACGGTAACGCCGGGCGGCATCTCGAGCCGCTCCAGAACCTCTCCGCTTTCGGGATCGATCCGCCTCACATCGGAGGCGTCGCCTTCCCAGGTGGCGTGCCAGAGTTCGCCATCGACCCAGGTGACGCCGGTGACGAAGCGGTTGGAATCGATGGTGCGAAGGATGGCGCCGGTTTCCGGATCAATCTGATGGATCTTGCGTTCCCGATGCTGTCCCACCCAGAGCGCGCCTTCGGCCCAGGCAAGCCCGGAATCGCCGCCGCCGCCGGGCGCCGGAATCGTCGAGAGCACGCGGCCGGTGTCCGGATCGATCTTCTGGATGCGGTCCTCGGCGATCTGGAACAGATGCTGGCCGTCAAAGGCCGTTCCTGCATGGGCGGGGACATCGATCGCGCGCACCGTCTTGCCGCTCTCGGGATCGAGCGCATTCAGTTTGTCGCCGCACGCAAGCCAGACGTGCCGGCCGTCAAACGTGACCCCGCCGATACGTTCGATACCCGGAAGCGGTCCATACTCGCGAATGATCTCGGCGGCTGATTTTTTCATGGGTTCATCCTGATTATGCCCGCATCCTAGTCGCCCGGCAGCGGTACGGGGAGTAACAAGGTCGTCGCGAAACCCGGGACCGGCGGGGTCATCCAGCGGCGCGCCCGGCCGCGGCCGAACGATTGCACCTTGCTGGCCGCGGCAAGCCCATCGAGCGCCCGCTGCACGGTGCGCTGGTTGGCGCCAAGCGCCAATGCCAGCGCCGAACTCGACCACGATTCGCCGTCGGCGAGGAAGGCAAGCACGGCCGCATGGCGTTCCTCGACCGGCCGCGCCAGCACGACGACCTCGCGGGCGTGGCGCGGCGTCAGTGCAAACCCCTGGTTGGTCGCGTTCACGGTGGCCAGTGTCCGCAGCAGGGTGCGCAGCCGGCCGATCTCGACCCGCAGCCGGGCGCGATGCGATTCATCGGCGTGCTTGCCGCCGAACGCCCGGGCAACCAGCACGTCCCGCGGCACGTCTCCGGGCCATGCCTCGGCCAGCGCGCGGGCTAGCGCGAACAACACCGGACGCCGCGCGAGCGAAACCGCGGCGCGCGGGTCACGCACGACATGTCGGCAGGCGTCGACGACGAGCGCTTTCGACGCCTGCAGCGCCTCGACCTCGTCGAGCAGCAGCGGGCGCTCCTTGCCGCGCGCGATCAGGCGTGCCGCCGGCGTGTTCAGCACAAGCAACGCGCTTTCGACCTCCGCCGCCAACGCGGGGATGCCGGCCTGGCGCGCGGCGCGCTCGCCCCGGGCGAGGGCTGTGCGCGCCGCCTTGGCGTGCAGGCGTCGCATCGCGATCCCCGCAACCACCAGCTCGTGGGCGGCCCGCGACGCCGGCGGGAAGGGCGCGGGGTCGAGTTTTGCGAGCATACGCTCGGCGTCGTCGAGCCGCCCGATCAGGAGCAGGCGCCGGACCTCGAGATACCGCGCATGCGCGGCGTTCAGCCGGTCGCCATGCGCTTCGAGCGTCACCCGCGCGGCGTCGAGCGTTTTCGCGGGCCAGCCCAGGTCGCGCGAGACCAGCGCGATCTCGGCTTCCGCGACGATGCATCTGGCGCGAGCCACCGCCTCCTTCGGACCGAAGCCGCGCGCCGCACGCCGCAGCAGCGCTTTCGCGCGAACGAGATCGCCGAGCTGGGCCATCGCGATGCCCCGGAGCGCGAGCGCCGGTGCGTCGTCGCGCAAGGCGACCCGGTTCAGTGCGCCGAGGGGATCACCCGCCGCAAGCGCGCGCGCGGCGGCCGTGATCAGCGAGTCCATCTGAATCCCGACACACTTGTCACTCCCACCCCTCCGATATCGGGCCTTAATCTATCTCACGACCACCGAGCAGCAAGCCGTATCGCAGCACGATGCGCGCGGCAAACGACGGGAGAAAAGAGCGATGACGAACCACATGACCGGAACCCGTGAACAATGGCTGACGGGACGGCTCGAACTGCTCGAGGCGGAGAAGGACCTGACGCGGCGCAGCGACGAATTGGCGCGGCGGCGTCAGGCGCTGCCGTGGGTCCGGGTCGACAAGGCATATCGATTCGAGACCGATGAAGGAGACGCCTCGCTGGCCGACCTGTTCAGAGGACGCTCACAGCTCCTCGTCTACCACTTCATGTTCGGACCCGACTACAGTGCCGGGTGTCCGTCCTGCTCGGCGATCGCCGATGGCTTCAACGGTTTTGCCATCCATCTGGCGAATCACGACGTCATGCTTTCCGCAGTGTCGCTGGCGCCGCTGGCAAAACTGCAGGCGTTCAAGCAGCGGATGGGATGGACGTTCCCGTGGGCGTCCGCGCAGGGCGGCGACTTCAACTTCGACTTCAACGTCTCGATCACCGAACAGCAACAGCGCGCTGGCGGCATCGAGTACAATTACGCGCGCAGCAGCCACGCGCTGGACGCGAAGCCGGAAGCCGCCGGCGCTGGGCCTGTCGCCTTCGCTACCATGGCCGGAACCGACACCGCGGGCTTCATGCGCCAGCGGCCGGGCATGAGCGCGTTCACGCAGGAGGACGGCGTCGTCTACCACACCTACTCCACCTATGCGCGCGGACTGGACGGCCTGTGGGGCATGTACCAGTGGCTCGACCGCGCCCCCATGGGCCGCAACGAGACCGGCCTGTGGTGGCGCCACCACGACCAGTACGACGAGCGATGAGGTGCGCCATGGCTGTCGTTGACGCAACCATGGCTGTTTGCCGGAAAGAAGGTATGGGCGAGGCTTGCACCGGCGAACGCGCGAGCGGCATGATCCGTAGTGAAAGCGGTCCCGCCGCACGCGGCGCAGCCGACTGGCTGTGCCTCGCGGCGGCGCCGACCTTTGCCATCATGGCGTTGCTGAGCGGTGTTTCCGCCGGCGGTCCGCCGGAGATGCTCTGCGCGGCCGCGTCGCCGCTGAGCGGAATGACGCCGATGTATTTGCTGATGAGTGCCTTCCATTCAGCGCCCTGGCTGGAGCTGATCTCCGGCCGGCGAAGGAGCCGCGCTGCGATGCCATCGCCGAAATAAGGCCGCGCCGCGGTGAATGGCGGCGCGCGACTTGGCTATGCGCCGCAATGGATTGACTCTGCGACTTGGCGGAAGCTTATTGGCTTCACCGATCCTAACGAAAGCAAGAAAACCAATGGCACGCGTGCGCTGTATCACCGAAATGGGCATGGGCGTTTACGTTCACGGACGCGATGCCACCAAGGCCGCCAAACGGGCGGTTTCGGACGCGATCCGCCACTCCAGCCTGGGGTTCTTCCGGATGCTGGGCAAGACCGCCAAGGACATGTTCGTCGATGTCACGATCGGCGTGCCGGACCCAGGCTCGGTTGACGCAGCTGCGGTGGCGAAAGAGCTGCCTTACGGCACGGTGACGGTCACGGCGGTGAAGGGCGGGCTGGAAATTCCTGCCGAGCAGGGCGGCGATTCCATTATCATCGCCAATGCTGCCGTGATTGTGAGCCTCGATGACGGCGCAACCGGCTAGACACCTATCCATCGTGGGTTCAAGCTGTCAAGTCTCGTGCAATTCGCGTTCGATCGCGAGATCCGGGTTCAGGCACATAGGGAGCGTTAGTGCCATGACGCATTTCAAAACCTTCCTGATGTCGGCCGCGCTGTGTGCGGGGACTTTCCTGCCTGCGCATGCGGAGATGGACGTCGTTGGCCTCAAGGCCGCGATCGAAAAATCGGTCGAATCCGACTATCCAAAACTCGATGCGCTCTACAAGGACATTCACGCGCATCCGGAAATCGCCTTCCAGGAGGTCAAGACCGCGGCAAAACTCGCCGCTGAAATGCGTGCGCTCGGCTTCGAGGTTACCGAGAAGGTCGGCAAGACGGGGCTGGTTGCGATCTACAAGAATGGTGACGGCCCCACCATCATGGTGCGCACCGAGCTCGATGCGTTGCCGATGGAAGAGAAAACCGGCCTTGCCTATGCAAGCCACGACAAGACGACCTGGAACGGCCGGGAGACATTTGTGGCGCACAGTTGCGGCCACGATATCCATATGGCGAGCTGGGTGGGCACGGCAAAGACTTTGGTCGATCTCAAGGATCGATGGCAGGGCACCCTGATGTTTATCGCCCAACCCGCCGAAGAAATCGGATGGGGCGCCAAGGCCATGCTGGCCGATGGCCTGTTCACGCGATTCAAGAAGCCGGATTTCGGCTTTGCCCTGCACGACGGGCCTTTCCCCTACGGCTACATCAGTTATCGCGTCGGCATTGGCTCGTCGAATTCCGATAGCCTCGAGATCACGTTCCATGGCCGCGGCGGTCATGGCGCGGCGCCGCAGCGAACCATCGATCCCGTGATGATGGCCGCGCGCTTCGTCGTCGACGTCCAGAGCGTGATCAGCCGCGAAAAGGACCCGACCGAATTCGGCGTGGTCAGTATCGGCGCTATTCAGGGCGGAACGGCTGAAAACATCATTCCCGACGACGTGCTGCTGCGTGGAACCATCCGCACCTTCAAGCCGGAGGTGCGCGCCAAAATGCTGGCGGGCATCGAGCGGACCGCGAAAGCCGCCGCCGCGATGTCGAATGCACCGGTGCCCGAGATCAAGATCACCGAAGGCGCCAAGGCCGTGATGAATGATCCAGAGGTAGTTGCGACCGCCGAGAAGGTGCTGAAGGCAGCATTCGGCGACAAGTTCAGGACCTCGCCGCCGGGTACGCCGAGCGAGGATTATTCCGAATTCATCAATGCCGGGGTGCCGTCGATGTTTTTCAACATCGGCGTCTACGAGCCGGAGCGGTTCGTCGCGGCAAGCAATGGCACCGGCCCTGAATTGCCGTCCAACCATTCGCCGTTGTTTGCGCCGGTGCCGAAGCCGACCATCGAAACCGGCGTCACCGCGATGACGCTCGCCGTGCTCAGCACCTTCGATCAGCATGCCCGCGGCAAATGAAAACTTGCCCGGCGCATTGATGCACCCGCTCGATCGTCCGATCTGGAGTGCACTGACGACCCGGCAGCAGGCGTTGGCGGAAGGTGGCGCGCTGGCATTGCGCTATCCGTCCGCGATCGGGCCATTTGCGGACCTGGTGGACATGTCCGCGCGGAGTTTTTCCGCGCTTGCCGCGATCCTGTCCGGATCCGAAATCGCGGTGTTGTTCACGCCCGACGCCGTGACAGCACCCGATGAGTTCAAGATACTGCTGGCCGAAACCGGGGAGCAGATGATTGGCACGCCGGCGGAAAGTGCGATCCCGGGCGTCGAGATCGCCACGCTCGGCGCTGGCGATGTACCCGACATGCTGGCGTTGACCGAGCTGACAAAACCCGGTCCCTTCGCGGCGCGTACGCACGAACTGGGCACGTTTCTCGGGATCCGGATCGATGGACAGCTGATCGCGATGACGGGCGAGCGGATGAAGCCGGGCAATTACACCGAGATGACGGCCGTCTGCGTCCATCGCGATCACCGCGGCCGCGGCTACGCGCAAATGCTGCTCGGCGCGGTTGCCCGCCAGATCATGGCGCGGGGAGAGATTCCGTTCCTGCACGTCTTTTCCAACAACTCATCTGCGATCGCGCTCTACCAGCGGCAGGGGATGGAGATTCGCCGGCGCCTGCATGTCACGGTGTTGCAGAAACGAACGTGACTCCGCGGTCTCCGGCTCCGCCCTCACTCAACCTCGCCGCCAAAATACTTCGGCTTCCCCGTCGTCCAGGTCTCGCCCCATAATTGTCCGCCGCCGTCGACGGTCAGCGTCTCGCCGGTGACGAACTTTCCCGATGGCCCGGCGAGATAGACGCTCGCCTCCGCGATGTCTCAGGGCGAGCCCGCGCGCATCATCGGGTTGGAGCGCGGGTAGGCGGCGCGGGCTTCCGGCGTGTAGACGTTCCAGCCCTCGGTCTCGATCGCGCCAGGCGCCACGCAGTTCACGCGGATGTTGAGCGGCGCCCACTCGACGGCGACCGCGCGCGACAATCCGATGACGCCGGATCGGGCTGCGATCGTGTGCGCGATGCCGTAGAGGCCGTGCGTGGTGACGACAACGATATTGACGATGCTGCCGGGATGCTTGTGGTCGCGCCAGCGCTGGGCGGCAGCCTGCATCATGTACCAGGTGCCGTTCAGATTGGTATTGATGACGGTGTTCCAGCCCTTGATCGAAAAATCGATCGCGGGTTGCGGAAACTGGCCGCCGGCGCTGTTGATGAGGATATCGAGGCGGTCGTGCGCGGCCCAAACAGCATCGAACAGCGCATTGACCGCGTCCGGCTCGCGGATGTCGGCGACGTGCACCGATGCCTTCAGATGCCGGCTGGCCAGATTGGCGGCGGGGGCATCGAGCTTGTCTTGATTGCGGCCGACGGCGACGACATGGGCGCCGAGCCGCGCGAACAGCCAGACGATCGCCCGGCCGATGCCGCCGGCGCCGCCCGACACCATCACGACCCGATCCTTCAAGGCATCGGCCGCATACACGGTCGGATGAACCGCAAGCTCCGCGTCGGTCAGGCCGAGTTTTTCCGTCGTCTGATGATCGTTCATGCGTAACGCCGGCCCTTGCCACCTGCGGACAGGCCCGTACATTAGCCAGTCAATAGAAACCACGCAAAGAATGAGTTTTGATGTCCGATCTTTCCGCCTTTCCGATCACCAAGCGCTGGCCAGCCCAACATCCCGACCGCCTTCAGCTCTATTCGTTGCCGACGCCGAATGGCGTCAAGGTCTCGATCATGCTGGAAGAGATCGGCTTGCCCTACGAAGTGCATCTTGTCGACTTCAACAAGGACGACCAGAAGACGCCGGAGTTCTTGTCGCTGAATCCGAACGGCAAGATCCCGGCTATCCTCGATCCGGATGGACCTGGCGGAAAGCCGCTCGGCCTGTTTGAATCGGGTGCGATCCTGCAATATCTCGCCGAGAAGACCGGAAAGCTGCTGCCGTCGGACGCTGCACGGCGCTGGCAGACCATTCAATGGGTCCACTTCCAGATGGGCGGGATCGGGCCGATGTTCGGCCAGGTCGGTTTTTTCCACAAATTCGCCGGCAAGGATTTTCCGGACAAGCGGCCGCTCGAGCGCTATGTCGCGGAATCCAAACGGCTGCTGGGCGTGATGGAAACGCGGCTGGTCGAACGGCAGTGGATCATGGACGACGATTTTACCATTGCCGATATTTCCATGCTGGGCTGGGTGCGCAACCTCATCGGCTTTTACGGCGCCGCGCGAACTCGTCGAATTCGACCGGTTCAAGGGTGTCGCGGCATGGCTGGAACGCGGCCTGGCGCGTCCTGCCGTGGAGCGTGGCCTGAACATTCCAAAACGGCCTTAAGCGGCGCGCTTGAGCAGTTCGTAGACGATCGGATTGTCGGCGCAGGCGCCGAAGCCGCATTCCAGCAGCGTCGAGACCACATTGAGCACCGTCAGGCCGATCACCAGCCACACCGCGCCTTGCGCGAAGGCGCCGCCGGAAATCGGTTGCGGTGCGCGTGTCGTCGAACTGCCGGTCGAACAGCAGGATGAAAGCGAGCAGGACGATGGCCGCGATAAAGCCGACCAGCGCCCAGGTATAATAGTGATAGCCGAGCAGCGCCGAGCCGTAGCCGGCATCGCCTGGCATGATGTGCAGCAGCACCTGCCGGGTCGAAACCACGGCACCTGCCACGGCCGCGAGCAGCGACATCGCGTAATGGCTGGGACGGGGTCCAAAGCGGATGTTCAGGATGGGGCCGATGGCCAGCGTCGCGAACAGGACGCGCTGCAGCAGGCACAGCGGGCAGGGCAATTCGTGCAGTATGAGCTGGGCCGCAAACGCCGCCGCCAGCACCAGGGCTACGGCATAAAGGCTGAGCGCATTCAGGGTGACGGCGCGGGTTTGGGTCATGGCTGTCTCAGAACGACAGTTTCAGGGTATCGGTAGCGTGGTGCAGGTAGGTCGCGACGCAGGCGACCATGACGGCGGCGAACAGACCGAGTGCGAGCGGACGCGGGCCGCGCCAGGCGACCAGCATGACAATGGCGGTGGCGAGAAACAGCGCGGTGAATTCCATCGTCGGCTCCCGGCAGCGAATGCGACAGCAGTTTATGATAGATTCGCCGATCCGCTCTGAATAAAAACGGGGCTGCGGCCACGCTGCGAACGAGGACCGCAGGCGGTCCTGCCGCGGGGCCATGACATTACCTTGATGCGCCGCGAGATGAATTTTCGTTGTCCGCCGCGCGGCTCTATCCCATGATGGCCCACGACCTTCCTCCGTTCCCCCTTCCGAGTGCTCCATGACCACAGAAGCGATCCGTCCCGTCGTCCATCATCAGCCCTGGTACAAGATCCTCTATGTTCAGGTTCTCATCGCGATCGCGCTCGGCGTCCTGATCGGCTATTTCTATCCGGATCTCGGCAAGGCGCTGAAGCCGCTCGGCGACGGCTTCATCGCGCTGATCAAGATGATGATCGCGCCGGTGATCTTCTGCACCGTCGTGCACGGCATTTCCTCGATGGGCGATCTCAAGCGCGTCGGCCGCGTCGGCCTGAAGGCGCTGATCTATTTCGAGGCCGTCTCGACGGTGGCGCTGGCCGTCGGCCTGCTCGTCGGCGAAGTGCTTCAGCCCGGTCACGGCTTCAACATCGATCCGGCCTCGATCGACCCCAAATCCGTCGCCACCTATGTCACCAAGGCGAAGGAGGAAGGCATCGTCGCGCATCTGCTCGGCGATCATTCCCGACAGCTATTTCGGCGCGCTCGCCCGCGGCGATCTGCTGCAGGTGCTGCTGGTCTCGATCCTCTCCGGCTTTGCCATCGCCTTTCTCGGCAAGGCCGGCGAGCCGATCTCCCATGCCGTCGACCAGGCCGCCAAGATGTTCTTCGGCATCATCCGCATGATCGTGCGCCTCGCGCCGATCGGCGCGTTCGGCGCGATGGCGTTTACGGTCGGCGCCTACGGCCTCAATTCGCTGTGGAACCTGATCGCGCTGATCGCGCACCTTCTATCTGACCAGCATGCTGTTCGTGCTGCTCGTGCTCGGCGCGATTGCGCGGCTGTCGGGGTTCTCGATCATTCGCTTCATCGCCTACATCAAGGACGAACTGCTGATCGTGCTCGGCACCTCGTCGTCGGAGACGGTGCTGCCGCAGATGATCCAGAAGATGGAGCATCTCGGCGCGTCGCGGCCGGTGGTCGGCCTCGTCATCCCGACCGGCTACAGCTTCAATCTCGACGGCACCAATATCTACATGACGCTGGCGACGCTGTTCCTGGCGCAGGCGACCAACACCCATCTGACGATCTGGCAGGAACTCGGCATTCTCGGCGTCGCCATCATCACCTCGAAGGGCGCCTCCGGCGTCACCGGCGCGGGCTTCATCACGCTGGCGGCGACGCTTTCCATCGTGCCTGACATACCGATCCAGTCGATCGCCATCCTGGTCGGCATCGACAAGTTCATGAGCGAATGCCGCGCGCTGACCAACCTGATCGGCAATGGCGTCGCCTGCATCGTCATCAGCCGCTCGGAAGGCGAACTCGACAAGGACAAGCTGCACGAGACCATGGCGCATCCGATCGAGCTCGGCGAGGCGCTCGAGCCGGGCGCGGCTAGACGGCATGGACGATCAAGATCAATTTGGCGGGGCGGAATGACGAAATCCATCACCATCTACGGCATCAAGAACTGCGACACCATGAAGAAGGCGCGCGCCTGGCTCGACGGCCATGGCGTCGCCTACGACTTTCACGACTACAAGACCGCGGGCATCGCCAAGGACAAGCTCAAGCAATGGTCCGACGAGCTCGGCTGGGAAACGCTGCTCAACCGCGCCGGCACCACGTTCCAGCAAACTGCCCGACAGCGACAAGGAAGGCCTGAACGAGCGCAAGGCGCTGGCGCTGATGCTGGCGCAGCCGTCGATGATCAAGCGGCCGGTGCTCGATCTCGGCGGCAAATTGCTGGTCGGGTTCAAGCCGGAGATCTACGAGAAGGAAGTGGCGTCGAAGGCGCGCGGGCGCAAAGGCCTAATCCAGCTCGACGACTTCGTCGGAAGCGCTGCCGGTCCGGCCGGGCTCGGCACGAATTCGCGGTCGATGATGGCCCTGACCAGGATCACGGGCACGGCCTTGGGCTTCAGGCCCATCAGGTTGTTGATCTTGAAGCCGCCCTCGATGCTGATGCTCTTGTAGGAGCCGACGATCTGTTCGACGGCGTCGCCGCTGCCGAACGGCAGCAGCAGCCGCTCGTAGGACACGTCCTTGCCGTCGGCGTCCTGCACCATCGAGATCGAATAGGCCGGCCGCTTGTGCGCCAGGCAGGCGCGGTACAGCGCGATCACGTTGGCATAGCGTTCCGGCCCGATCGCGTCGTCGAGATAGCGGTTGGTCCGCTTCGACGGGTCGACGTGCTCGTTGCCGTAGGTGGCGGTCAGCCGGGCGCCTTCCTGGGTGATCAGGAAGCGCGCGCCGTCGCCCTCGCCGACGACGTCAAATCCCATCATGTCGGCGAGTTCGTCGGCGACGCGGTCCGGCTGGAAATCATCGAGCAGCGGGAAGCGGCCGGTGCCTGGCCGCGGCGCGCAGCCACGCGTTCAGGAGATCGCGCTGCCTGATCGACCTGACCACCGAGGGATCGGCGCTTGCGAATTCCATCGGCAGCTAACCGAATTCGAGCACGTCGCCGGACGGAATGCGGCCGGGCGCGCGATGGAAAAGATCGCGGTCGATGATGGTGCGAAGTTTCGGCACCGGCAGCTTGTCGTTTCCGCGCATCAGATTCCTGATCTCGAAGCCGCCATCCTCGCTGATGGTCTTCAGCGATGCGATGATGTGGGTGACGTTGCCGCCGTCCGAGAACGGCAGCAGCAGCCGCTCATAGGCAACGATTCGCCCGTAGATGTCATCGATATTGGCGATGGTGTAGGCGGGCAGGCGGCGGGCGATGCATTCGTAATAGACCGGCATCACGATCGGAGCGAGCCTGGCGCCGAGATACTCGTCGAGATAGCGGCCCTTGCCGGTATTGCCATAGGCGCTCGACATCCGCGTGCCGTCGCTCTGGATCGTCAGGCGCGGCGGCGTCTGGCTGCGTATCGACGGTGTAGAAGACGAGGTCGGGAAGTTCATCCTCGATCCGCGCCGGCTGATATTCCTCGATGCGCGGCAGCGACTGGTCGCGGGCATAAAGCCGCAGCCAGGTGTTCAGCAGATCGCGCTGCTTGATCGATTTGACGACCGATGGTTGGCGCTTTCGAAATCCAAGGCCGCGATCCCTGTCCGACTGTAAATCGCGTGATGCATCCGCCCGAGGCGGAAATATTCTATGAAAGCGACCGATTGCAGCAAAACACCGTTAACGACGACTTTCCGGTGCGCTCGGAGCGGCCGGAAACGGCCGGCGAATCGACCGAATCGCGTCGATCGCGCAATTCGACTAATGGCGGATCCGGAACCGGGGCCGCGCTCGTGCCCCTGCCCAGCTTTCCACCTTGCCTAATCCCCGCCGTTGACGGCATATTCCGGCCCGGAGGCGGCAGGTCCGGGACGGTTTCCAAGGACGTCCGGGAGAGCCTGCCCGACAGGGAAAAAATTGGCCACGCGCGAGGGGACTTCGCGGCTGGGCTGATGGGGGAAATTTGTTTGGCCGATGAGTTCATTCTCGAAACCCACGGATTGACCAAGGAATTCGCGGGTTTCTTTGCCGTTCGCGACGTCGCCCTCAAGGTGCGCCGCGGCAGCATTCATGCGTTGATCGGGCCGAACGGCGCCGGCAAGACGACGTGCTTCAACCTGCTGACCAAGTTCCTGAAGCCCTCGGCGGGCCAGATCCTGTACAAGGGCCAGGACATCACGGCGATGGCGCCGGCCGATGTGGCCCGCCTCGGCCTGGTGCGCTCGTTCCAGATTTCGGCGGTGTTTCCGCACCTGACGGCGCTGGAAAATGTGCGGGTCGCGCTGCAGCGCCAGCACGGCTCTTCGTTCGATTTCTGGCGCTCCAAGACCGTGCTCGACCGCTTCAACGGCCGCGCCCATGAACTGCTCGAACGACGTCGGCCTGAGCGAATTCGCCAACACGCCGGCGGTCGAGATGCCCTATGGGCGCAAGCGCGCACTTGAAATTGCGACGACGCTGGCGCTCGACCCGGAGATGATGCTGCTCGACGAGCCGATGGCCGGCATGGGCCACGAAGACATCGACAAGATCGCGGCGCTGATCAAGCGCATTTCGGCGAAGTACACCATCCTGATGGTCGAACATAATCTGAGCGTGGTGGCCAACCTGTCCGACATCATCACCGTGCTGACGCGCGGTCAGGTGCTGGCGGAAGGCAATTATGCCGAGCTGTCCAAGGACGAGCGCGTCAAGGAAGCCTATCTGGGGGCCGGTCATGACTGATTTGAAAATGGCCGATGCCGCCGCGCAAACCGGCGGACACGCAGGTGCTGTCGGTCAGCGATCTGCAGGCCTGGTACGGCGAATCCCACATCCTTCACGGCATCAACTTCAATGTGAATGCCGGCGAGGTGGTCACGCTGCTCGGCCGCAACGGCGCCGGCAAGACCACGACGCTGAAATCGGTGATGGGGATCATCGGCAAGCGCACCGGCTCGATCCGCTTCGACGATCAGGAAATCACCCGCGCCTCGTCCGACAAGATCGCGCGGATGGGCGTCGCGTTCTGTCCCGGAGGAGCGCGGCATTTTCGCCAGCCTCGACGTGCGCGAAAACCTGCTGCTGCCGCCGATCGTGCGCGCCGGCGGCCTGTCGCTCGATCAGATTTTCGATCTGTTTCCGAATCTGAAGGAACGCCTCAACAGCCAGGGCACGAAACTTTCGGGCGGCGAGCAGCAGATGCTGGCGATCGCGCGAATCCTGCGCACCGGCGCCCGGTTCCTGATGCTGGACGAGCCGACCGAAGGTCTGGCGCCCGTCATCATCCAGCAGATCGGCCACACCATCGCGCGGCTGAAGTCGGAGGGTTTCACCATCCTGCTGGTCGAGCAGAATTTCCGCTTCGCCTCGACCGTCGCCGATCGCTACTACATCGTCGAGCACGGCAAGGTGATCGACGGCTTCGCCAATTCGGAGCTGTCGGCCAACATGGACAAGCTCCACACCTATCTCGGCGTCTGAACGGCACGAGCCAGAAAACCAAAAAGGATGACAGCATGAGGAACATCGGATTTCGACGCTTCTGCTCGGCACCGCGCTGACGCTTGCCTCGGCGGGTTTCGCGTTCGCGCAGGACAAGACCGTCAAGATCGGCGCGCTCACCGATCAATCCGGACTTTATTCCGATCTCGGCGGCGCCGGGCTCGACGCTTGGCGGCGCAGATGGCGGCCGAGGATTCCGGCCTCGCGGCCAAGGGCTGGAAGATCGACCTCATCTCCGGCGATCACCAGAACAAGCCCGATATCGGCACCACCATTGCGCGGCAGTGGTTCGACGTCGACAAGGTCGACGTCATCGTCGACGTGCCGAATTCCGGCGTCGCGCTCGCGGTCAACAACGTGGTGAAGGAGAAGAACGGCGTCTACATCAATTCGGGCGCGGCGACCTCGGATCTCACCAACGCGCAGTGCTCGCCCAATACCGTGCACTGGACCTACGACACCTACATGCTGGCCCATACCACCGGCCAGGCGCTGGTGAAGGCCGGCGGCGACACCTGGTTCTTCCTGACCGCCGACTACGCCTTCGGCGCCGCGCTGGAGCGCGATACCACCGCGGTCATCAATGCCAATGGCGGCAAGGTCGTCGGCGGCGTCAAGCATCCGCTGAATACCTCGGACTTCTCCTCGTTCCTGCTGCAGGCGCAGTCGTCGAAGGCCAAGATCATCGGTCTTGCCAATGCCGGCGGCGACACCACCAACTCGATCAAGCAGGCGGCCGAATTCGGCATCGTCAAGGGCGGCCAGAAGCTCGCGGCGCTGCTGCTGTTCCTCACCGACGTCAAGGCGATCGGCCTCGACATCGCGCAGGGCCTCAACTTCACCGAGACGTTCTACTGGGACATGAACGATCAGACCCGGGCGTTCTCGAAGAAGTTCTCCGCGCGCATGAAGAACGGTGCACCGCCGACCATGGTGCAGGCCGGCGTCTATTCGGGCCTGATCCACTATTTCAAGGCGCTGGATGCGCTCGGCGGCAATCCGCATGACGGCATCAAGGTCGTGGAAAAGATGAAGTCGATTCCGACCGACGATCCGTTGTTCGGCAAGGGCGAGATCGAGCCGAACGGCCGCACCATCCATTCGGCCTATCTGTTCGAGGTCAAGAAGCCGTCGAGAATCGAAAGGCCCGTGGGATTTCTACAAGCTGGTCGGCACCGTTCCGGGCGACCAGGCGTTCACGCCGCTTTCGGAAAGCAAGTGCGCGTTGCTGAAGAAATAACTATCATGGCCCGCCGGCGATCAAGCCGCCGGCGGGCTTCCCTTTGAGGTAGCGAAAGCCAAATCGATGCAGGCTCTGTACGCACAGCTTCTGGTAGGACTTATCAACGGCTCGTTCTACGCGCTGCTCAGTCTTGGGCTTGCCGTGATCTTCGGCATGCTCAACATCATCAATTTCGCGCATGGCGCGGTGTACATGATGGGCGCTTTCGTCGCCTATTTCCTGCTCAACAATGATTACCTCAGCATCGGCTACTGGCCGGCGCTGATCATCGCGCCGATCGTGGTGGGTATCTTCGGCATGATCCTCGAGCGCACCATGCTGCAATGGCTGGCCGGCCTCGATCATCTCTACGGCTTGCTGCTGACATTCGGGCTGGCGCTGATCATTCAGGGCGTGTTCCAGAATTATTTCGGCTCGTCCGGTCTGCCCTATGCGATCCCCGATTATCCGCAAATCGGAGGATTCCACGGTCTGCAGGGCGGCATGAATCTCGGCTTTATGTTCCTGCCGATCTATCGCGGCTGGGTAGTGATCTTCTCGCTCGTGGTCTGCATCGGCACCTGGTACCTGATCGAGCGCACCCGGCTTGGCGCCTACCTGCGCGCCGCCACCGAAAACCCGACGCTGGTGCGCGCCTTCGGCATCAACGTGCCCCGGATGATCACGCTGACCTACGGGCTCGGTGTCGGGCTCGCCGCACTCGCCGGCGTACTGTCGGCGCCGATCAACCAGGTCCGGCCGCTGATGGGCGAGAACCTGATCATCGTGGTGTTCGCGGTGGTGGTGATCGGCGGCATGGGCTCGATCATGGGATCGATCGTCACCGGCTTTGCGCTCGGCGTGATCGAGGGACTGACGAAGTATTTTTATCCCGAGGCTTCCAACACCGTGGTCTTCGTATTCATGGTGCTGGTGTTGCTGGTGAAGCCAACGGGACTGACCGGACGGGCGGCCTGACATGACAGCGATGACCGACGATACAATTCCGGTGACCCCGCGTGCGATGCGCGACGAACTCATCGCGTTCTGCGTGATGGCGGGGTTGCTCGCGATCGTGCCGTGGACCGGGATCTATCCGTTCTTTGTGATGCAGGCGCTGTGCTTTGCGCTGTTGGCCTGCGCCTTCAATCTCCTGATCGGCTATGGCGGACTGCTGTCGTTCGGCCACGCGATGTTTCTGGGGACGGCGGGCTACGTTACGGCGCACGCCCTCAAAGTCTGGGCGGTGCCGCCCGAGCTCGGCATTCTCGCCGGCACCGGTGCCGCAGCCGCGCTCGCGGTGATCACCGGCCTTGTCGCCATTCGCCGGCAGGGGATCTACTTTGCGATGATCACGCTGGCATTGTCGCAATTGCTGTTCTTCGTCTATGTGCAGACGCCGTTCACCCATGGCGAGGACGGCATCCAGGGCGTTCCACAGGGACATCTGTTCGGGATTTTCAACCTCGCCAACTCGACGGTCCTTTACTACGTCGTGCTTGCCGGATTCCTGTTCGGGTTTCTGGTGATCTTCCGCACCATCAACTCACCGTTCGGCGAGGTGCTCAAGGCGGTTCGCGAGAACGAGCCGCGCGCGATATCGCTGGGCTACAAGACCGAACAGTACAAGCTGCTCGCCTATATCCTGTCGGGAACGCTGGCGGGATTGGCCGGCTCGCTGAAGGTGTTCGTGGCGCAAAACGCCTCGTTGACCGACGTTGAAGTTGCGATGTCCGGGCAGATCGTGCTGATGACGCTGGTGGGCGGCCTCGGAACCGTATTCGGACCGGTGGTCGGTGCCTTCGTGATCATCGCCATGCAGCAATATCTGGCCGGTTTCGGCCAGTGGGTGACGGTGATCCAGGGCTGTATTTTCGTCGCCTGCGTGCTGACGTTCCGCCGCGGCGTGATCGGGGAGATCGCACACTATTTCCGGCGGTCGCTGTAGGTCTCGTGTCCCGGACGCGGTGCGGCGCGTAGCGCTGTTCCGCAGAGCCGGGGAACACCCACAAAGCGGTGGATGACCGGTTTCCGGGGGCCTGCTGTGGGGCGCTTTCCGCGCGAATGGTCTATGACAGTTTTGTGACGGCCGCCCGACGTGGCCGTTCCGGAACGATGGACAAGCCCCATGCTGCGCTGGTTTCGTGCCTTTTTACCCAAGGAGGAACGGTTCTTCGACCTGTTTGCCCGGCATGCCCAGACGGTCGTCCAGGGCGCGCAGGCGTTGCAGGAAATGTTGCGCGGCGGCGATGAGACGCCGGTGTTCTGCCAGCGCGTCAATCAGTTCGAAAATGACGCCGACAATATCACCCGCGAAGTGCTGACCGCGGTCCGCCGCACCTTCATCACCCCGTTCGACCGCGGCGACATCAAGAACCTGATCACGGCGATGGATGACGCCATCGACCAGATGCAGCAGACCGCGAAGGCGGTGGTGCTGTTCGAGGTGCGCACCTTTGAGCCGCCGATGCGCGAAATGGGGACGCTGCTGGTCGAGTGCGCCAATCTGGTTGGCCGCGCGCTGCCGCTGTTGTCGTCGATCGGGGAAAACGTCGCCATGCTCTCGGCCATCACCGAGGAGATCGGCAAGCTCGAGGGCCGCGTCGACGATCTCCACGATATCGGCCTGAAGGAACTGTTCCTCAAGCATCGCCACGCCAACGCGATGGATTTCGTGGTCGGCGCCGAGATCTACAAGCATCTGGAAAAGGTTTCCGATCGCTTCGACGACGTCGCGAACGAGATCAACTCCATCGTGATCGAACAGGTATAGGGCGGGGGCATCAAGTGGACGCCACGCTTGGTCTTCCGGTTCTGGTCGCATTGATCGCGGTCGCGCTGCTGTTCGACTTCCTCAACGGACTGCACGACGCCGCCAATTCGATCGCCACGATCGTGTCGACCCGGGTCCTGCGCCCGCAATACGCCGTGATCTGGGCGGCGTTCTTCAACTTCGTGGCGTTTGCGGTGTTCGGCACCCATGTTGCCAACACCATCGGCACCGGCATCATCGAGCCCGATATCGTCGATGCGGCCGTGATCTTTGCCGCGCTGGTTGGCGCCATCGTCTGGAACCTGATCACCTGGGCGCTCGGCATTCCCTCCTCGAGCTCGCACGCGCTGATCGGCGGCCTGGTCGGCGCCGGCATGGCGAAGGCGGGAATCTCGGCGGCGGTATGGAGCGGCCTCAGCAAGACACTGCTCGCGATCGTGCTGTCGCCGCTGGTCGGATTTCTGCTGGCGCTGGTGCTGGTCGCGATCGTGTCATGGCTATCGGTGCGCTCGACGCCGTTCGCGGTCGATCGCGCCTTCCGCATTCTGCAGTTCGTCTCGGCCTCGCTGTATTCGCTGGGTCACGGCGGCAACGACGCGCAGAAGACCATGGGCATCATCGCGGTGCTGCTCTATTCGCAGGGCCACCTCGGCGATCACTTTGAAATCCCGTTCTGGGTGGTTCTGGCGTGCCAGACCGCGATGGCGCTGGGGACGCTGATGGGCGGCTGGCGGATTGTCCGCACGATGGGCCTGCGGATCACGCGGCTGACGCCAATGCAGGGGTTTTGCGCCGAAACCGGGGGCGCGGCGACCCTGTTCATGGCGACCTATCTTGGGGTTCCCGTCTCGACCACGCACACCATTACGGGCGCCATTGTCGGCGTCGGCGCAGCGCGGCGGGTCTCGGCGGTGCGCTGGAACGTGGCGAGTTCGATCGTCTATGCCTGGGTGATCACCATTCCGGCCTCCGCCATCGTGGCGGCGCTGGCCTATTGGTCGGTGGTGCTGTTGCGATAAACGTCACGGCGGGTTGGAGCCCGACCAGTAAGTCCCTATATCCAAAGTGGTTTTTTGCTCCTTGATCCGGTCGTGTTTCCCTGCCAAACGCTCACGCCTATGTCCGACATTGCCATACCAGCCGAATCGCCAGCCCGGTCGCCGCTTTCAGATGAAGTGGCGCGGCGGCGGACCTTTGCCATCATTTCCCATCCGGACGCCGGCAAGACCACGCTGACCGAAAAGCTGCTGCTGTTCGGCGGCGCCATCAATCTGGCGGGGCAGGTCAAGGCCAAGGGCGAACGCCGCAATACCCGTTCCGACTGGATGAAGATCGAGCGCGAGCGCGGCATTTCGGTCGTGACATCCGTGATGACCTTCGAGTTCGCAGGCCTCGTGTTCAACCTTTTGGACACGCCGGGCCACGAGGACTTTTCCGAGGACACCTACCGGACGCTGACCGCCGTCGACTCCGCCGTGATGGTGATCGACGCCGCCAAGGGCATCGAGGCGCGCACCCGAAAGCTGTTCGAGGTGTGCCGGCTGCGCGACATCCCGATCATCACCTTCATCAACAAGATGGACCGCGAGAGCCGCGATACCTTCGATCTCCTGGACGAGATCGAAAAGACGCTGGCGCTCGATACCACGCCGATGACCTGGCCGGTCGGCCGCGGCCGCGACTTTCTCGGCACCTACGACGTCATCAATGGCGGCGTCCGTTTGCTCGAGGGCGGGGGCGCCAAGACCGGTGCCGCGCAACAGATCGACATTGCCGAACTCGCCGGCCGCAACGCCAATCTCGATGTGGCGGAGATCAAGGACGAACTGGCACTGGTGTCGGAAGCCTGCAAGCCGTTCGAACTGGACGCGTTTCGCGAGGGCCATCTGACGCCGGTCTATTTCGGCAGCGCGTTGCGCAATTTCGGGGTCGGCGATCTCCTCGAAGGCCTCGGCAAGTTCGCGCCGCCGCCGCGCGCGCAGGACAGCAATCTGCGCAAGGTCGAGGCCGCCGAGCCGCGCATGAGCGCCTTCGTGTTCAAGATCCAGGCCAATATGGATCCGAACCACCGCGACCGCATCGCGTTCGCGCGGCTGTGCTCGGGAAAACTCAGCCGCGGCATGAAGGCCAAGCTGGTCCGCACCGGCAAGAACATGAGCCTGTCGAGCCCGCAATTCTTCTTTGCCCAGGATCGCTCGGTGGCGGACGAAGCCTTTGCCGGCGACGTCGTTGGCATCCCCAACCACGGCACCTTGCGGATTGGCGACACACTGACTGAGGGCGAGGACTTAACCTTCGTCGGCGTGCCGAGCTTTGCGCCGGAAATCGTCCGCCGCGTGCGTCTCACAGACGCGATGAAGGCCAAGAAGCTGAAAGAGGCCCTGCAGCAGATGTCGGAAGAGGGCGTGGTGCAGGTATTCCGCCCGCGCGACGGTGCGCCGGCGCTGGTCGGCGTGGTCGGCCCGCTGCAGCTCGACGTGCTCAAAGCGCGCCTCGATGCCGAATATACGCTGCCGGTGGAATTCGAAGTCTCGGAATTCCAGCTGGCGCGCTGGATCTCGTCCGACGACCGCAAGAAGCTGGAGGCTTTCATCGCCGCCAATGGTTCCGGCGTCGCCGACGACGTCGATGGCGATCCGGTGTTCTTGGCCAAGAATGAATTTTATCTCGGCTACACCAAAGAGCGCGCCGAGGGCATCAATTTTTCCAGCGTCAAGGACGTGAAGAAGAAGGCGTAAGCGGCTTCCCCAACTCGTCGTCCCCCGGATTGACCGGGGGACCCAGTACGCCGCGGCCTTTCGACCAATCAACAGCCGCCTCTGGAATACTGGATCGCCCGGTCAAGCTGGGCGATGACGATTGTGGATACGGGGATGTGAACGCGGCCAGACTTGAACCCGGCCGGGGCGCGCATCATGTTGGCCGCACCGGAGGGTTTGCCTGATGTTCCGGCGCATCGTCATTTGCCTGTTCGTTACCTTCGTTGCCATCAGCGTCGCGGGCGACGCTGGCGCATGGCATCGGCGTCACATTGACGCCACGCCGTTTGCGCACGCGCCCTGCAGCGTGCTCGATCACCGGCCCTGTACGCCGTATTTCTGCAGCGTGTTCAACCACGGTCCCTGTATCCCCGAAATCGATTATCCCTACGGCGAAAATCTGCAGCTCACGATCGAAACCGTGCCGCCGCAGGATCAGGCCGCAAAATACCAAAGGCCCGACCACGACCTCGATACGATCGGCGACCTTTTTGCCGCCCTGCGGTCCTGCTGGTCGCCGCCGCCGGCGGAGGCCGCGCGCGCCGGCATGCAGATGTCGGTGCGCTTCAGCTTCAGACGCTCGGGCGAGATGATCGCAGCACCCCGCATGACCTTTTCCACTGTGGGCACACCGGCCGATACCCGAGAGACTTACCTGAAAGCGATCAATGCATCCCTCGATGCCTGCCTGCCGCTGAAATTCACCGGCAACCTCGGTGGCGCGTTGGCCGGGCGGCCGATCGCTATCCGGTATGTCGACAATCGGGACCTCGGCACGCAGGCGCAGAAGCCGTGATGGGCTGAGCCATTGCAGCCCTGGCCTCTAAAGTGATAGGCGATACCGGGAAAAGCCGGCCGCACAGGGAGAGGACATCATGGGACTGCTGATGATGATCCTGGGCCTCATCCTGTTCCTCGGCGTCCATACGCTCACCACCCAGCGCGATTTGCGCGCGCGGTTCGTCGTCTCGATGGGCGAGGGCGGCTACAAGATCGTCTATACGCTGGCCTCGCTCGCCGGCCTGGCGCTGATCGTCTGGGGTTTTGCCGATTATCGCTCCACCGGATGGATTGACGTCTGGTATCCGCCGAAGGCGTTCAAGCATATCACCGTGGCCTTGATGCTGCCCGCCGTGATCCTGGTGGTGGCGTCCTATGTCCGCGGCCGGATCTACACGACGCTGAAACATCCGATGCTGGCGGGCGTGAAACTGTGGGCGGCGGCGCATCTGCTCGCCAATGGCGATCTCGGCTCGATCATCCTGTTCGGCTCGTTTCTGGGATGGGCGGTGTTCGACCGCATTTCGCTGAAACATCGCCCCGACGCCGGCGGTCCGCCGATCCCCGTCGGCGGCGCCAGCAATGATTTGATCGCGGTCGCGGTCGGGATCGTCGCCTATCTCGCGCTGGCTTTCGCGTTCCACCCGGTCGTGATCGGCGTCCCCGTGGTTGGAGCTTAAATATGTCGGTTCAATCTGCCATCCGGCGCAAGACGGCGCCTGATATCCGCGCCCGCAAGAACGGCGAGCCGATCGTGATGCTGACATCGTATCACGCGCATACCGCAGCGCTGGTCGATCGCTACTGCGACGCCATTCTGGTCGGCGATTCCCTCGGCAATGTCATGCATGGGTTCGAAACCACCGTGCCGGTGACGCTCGACATGATGATCCTACAGGGGCGGGCAGTGATGCGCGGCTCGAGCCACGCATTGGTCGTGGTCGACATGCCCTTCGGTTCCTATGAGGCTTCCAGGGAGCAGGCGTTTCATTCCGCGGTGCGGATATTGAAGGAAACGCAGTGCGGCGCGGTGAAGCTCGAAGGCGGCGTGCGGATGGCGGAGACGGTCGCGTTCATGGTCGAGCGCGGCATTCCCGTGATGGGCCATATCGGACTGACGCCGCAATCGATCAATACGCTCGGCTCGTTCCGCGCGCAGGGCCGCGACCAGGACAGCTGGGGGCCGATCGAGAACGACGCCAACGCGATTTCGGACGCCGGCGCCTTTTCAGTCGTGATCGAGGCCGTGGCCGAACCGCTGGCCAGAAAAATCACCGCGGCGATTGCCATTCCCACCATCGGTATCGGCGCCAGTGCGGCCTGTGACGGCCAGGTGCTGGTGCTGGAGGACATGCTCGGCCTGTCGCCGCGGACGCCAAAGTTCGTTCGCCGCTACGGCAATCTCGGACCCGCGATCGAGGCCGCCATCGAGGGTTATGCCACCGATGTGCGCTCGCGCGCATTCCCCGGGCCGGAGCATGTCTACGATATGAAGACCAAGAGCTGACGGGGCGAACGATGGACTGGTCGAAGCACTCCATTCCCGCGATGCGGCTCGAGCAACGCTTCGGCGACCGGATCGTGCCGGCATTTTGCGCGCGGCCCAATAGCATCTGGGCGACGGTCGCAGACGCGGTGGCCGGAAATCCCGATGGCGAAGCGCTGGTGTGCGGCGAGCGGCGAATGAAATGGCGCGAGCTTGCCGCGCAATCCGCACAGATCGCGGCGGGGTTTCAAAGCCTGGGACTGCAGCGCGGCGACCGCGTCGCGGTGCTGCTCGGCAACCGCATCGAATTCGTGCTGACGCTGTTTGCGGCGGCGCATGCCGGCCTGGTGACCGTGCTGCTCTCGACCCGCCAGCAAAAGCCCGAGATCGCCTACGTCCTGACCGACTGCGGCGCAAAATTGCTGATCCACGAGGCGACGCTCGCCGATCGCCTGCCGGATGCGGCCGACGTCCCCGATCTGAAGCATCGGATATCGGTCAGTGACGACGGCGCATCGCCGTTCGCCAAATTGCGCGACAACGCGCCGTCGCAGGCACCCGCAGAGGTCGGCGAAGAAGATACCGCGATGATCCTGTACACGTCGGGTACGACGGGCCGGCCGAAGGGCGCGATGCTCGCGCATTGCAACGTCGTTCATTCGGCGATGGTGTTCGTGTCCTGCCTGCAACTAACGGCGGCGGACCGCTCGATTGCCGCCGTGCCGCTCGCCCATGTCACCGGCGTCATCGCCAACATCATGACCATGGTCCGCTGCGCCGGCACGTTGATCATCATGGCCGAGTTCAAGGCGGCCGAATATCTGAAGGTCGCTTCCCGTGAGCGGGTTACCTACACGGTGATGGTGCCGGCGATGTACAATCTCTGCCTGCTGCAGCCGGATTTCGACAGCTACGATCTGTCGAGCTGGCGCATCGGCGGCTTTGGCGGCGCGCCGATGCCGGTCGCCACGATCGAGAAGCTGGACACCAAGATACCCGGCCTGAAACTCGCGCATTGTTACGGCTCGACCGAGACCACGTCGCCGTCGACCCTCATGCCCGGCGAATTGACCGCCAGCCATATCGACAGCGTCGGACTGCCGTGTCCGGGCGCCGAGATCATCGTCGTGGATGGCGACGGTCATGAATTGCCACGCGGCGAGATCGGTGAAATCTGGATCCGCAGCGCGTCGGTCATCAAAGGCTATTGGAACAATCAAAAAGCGACCGCGGAGAGCTTTACCGCCGGTTTCTGGCATTCCGGCGATCTCGGCTCGATCGACGCGCAGAATTTTGTCCGCGTATTCGATCGTCAGAAGGACATGATCAACCGCGGCGGCCTGAAGATCTATTCCGCCGAGGTCGAATCGGTACTTGCGAGCCATCCCGCCGTGATCGAAAGCGCGATCATCGCCAAACCGTGCCCGGTGCTGGGCGAACGGGTGCATGCTGTCGTGGTGACCCGCAACGCGGTCAGTGGCGAGGCGCTGCGTGCCTGGTGCGCCGAACGGCTGTCGGACTACAAGGTGCCCGAGACCATGGCGCTGACGTCGGAGCCCTTGCCGCGCAACGCCAATGGCAAGGTGATCAAGCGGCAGCTCCGGGAGGCTTTTGCGGCCGCTCCCGCCACAGCGCGGGCCTGATTCCGCCGCGGCCCGGCCGCCCCGCCGTGCCCCCCGTTAACGCTTTGATCCGGCTGGCTTTGCCTTGCCAGCGCCATATCGTTAGAGTAACGCCGCCGCTGTGCGGGGGTCGGGCGCATGGCGCTGCCGCCGCAGGATGCGGCCCCCAGGGGATGGGATATCTTTAAGTGTCTGAATTATTTGACGAAGTCGACGAGGATGTCCGTCGCGACCAGCTCAAGAAGCTGTGGGACCAGTATTCGATCTATATCGTCGCCGGCGCGCTGCTGATCATCGCCTCGGTCGGCGGCTGGCGCGGCTATCAGTACCTGGAGGCCCAGAAGGCGGCCGAGGCCGGTGCGGCCTTCGACAAGGCCGTCGAGTTCTCCGAGCAGAACAAGCATACCGAGGCCGAAGCCGCGTTTGCCGACCTCGTCGCCAAGGCGCCGGCGGGATACCGCGTGCTGGCGCGGCTGCGCGTGGCTGGGGAAGTCGCCAGCCGCGACCCGCAGGCGGCGGCGAAGATGTTCGACGATATCGCCGCCGATCGCAGTGTCGGCGGGCCGGAGCAGGCACTGGCGCGGGTTCGCGCCGGCCAGTTGCTGCTGGAAACCTCCACCTATCCCAACCTGCTGCAGCGGCTCGAGGCCGCGGCCGCCCCGGGAGCGACCTTCCGCCATACCGCGCGCGAATTGCTGGCGCTGTCGGCGTGGCGCGCCAATGACATGACCGCGGCGCGGCAGTGGCTGGATCAGATTGCCAATGACGGCGAGACGCCGCCGAGCCTGCGCTCGCGTGCCGAAGCGCTGCAGGCCCTGCTTCCGCCGGTCGCCAAGAGCTGATCGCAAACGAGTTGAGTGAGAGATCGACCATGCGCCGCTCACAACGTTTGATCGCAGCCGCCGTCGTCATCGCGCTGTCGGGCGTGCTGGCGGGCTGTTCGAGCGGCCTGAGCAATTTCGATCCCTCCGATCTGCTCGACTTCCTCGACACCAAGAAAAAGCTGCCCGGTGAGCGCAAGCCGGTGTTCCCGGATGGCGTGCCGGGCCTCGAGCAGGGCGTGCCGAAGGAATTGTACAAAGGCTCCCGGCAGGAGCAGATCGACCAGCAGAACGCCGCCGCAGCGGCTGCCGCGGCTCCGCCGCCCGAGCCGGCGCCGGCGCCGAAGGGCAAGCGATCGGCGAAGGGCAAGGGCGCCGCACCCGCGGCGGCCGGCACCGAGCCTGCGCCGGCGGCTGCACCCGCCGCCACCGCTGCCGATCCCGATGCCGTGCCGGAGGAAGAGGCCGGCACCGCCGCCGCACCGCCGGCGCCCAAGCCCAAAAAGATCGTACGCAAGCGCACCACTGCGCCGCCGCCCGATCAGACCGCCCAGCCGGCTGCTCCGGCACAACAATCCGCCGCACCGTTCCCGGCACCGATGCCGACCGGCACCTTCACGCGCTAGGTTTTGTTTTCAGCTCATTGACACCCGCGTCCTGACGGGCGAACGGATTTCTTATGTCTTTCACCTTTGCCATCATCGGCCGGCCCAATGTCGGAAAATCGACGCTGTTCAACCGGCTGGTCGGGCAGAAGCTCGCGCTGGTCGATGACGAGCCCGGCGTCACCCGCGACCGCCGCGAGGGGCAGGGGCGTCTCGGCGATCTCGAATTCACCATCATCGACACCGCCGGTCTCGACGAGGGCGCCAAGGGATCGCTGACCGCGCGGATGCAGGAGCAGACCGAAACCGCGATCGCGCTCGCCGACGCGCTGATGTTCGTGATCGACGCCCGCGCCGGGCTGACGCCGAACGATCGCGCCTTTGCCGATTTCGCAAGACGCGCCAACAAGCCGGTGGTGCTGGTCGCCAACAAGAGCGAGGGCCGGCACGGTGAGGTCGGCGCGATGGAATCCTACGCGCTGGGGCTCGGCGATCCCGTGCAGATCTCGGCCGAACATGGCGAGGGCCTGAGCGATCTCTACGACGCGCTGCGCGTGCTGATGCCGGAACCGGTCGAGGAGAGCGAAGAGTTCGACGATGACGACGTCATCGAATCCGATGAAGATCTCGCCACCCGTCCGATCAGGGTTGCGATCGTCGGCCGTCCCAATGCCGGCAAATCCACGCTGATCAACCATCTGCTCGGCGAGGAACGGCTGCTGACCAGCCCCGAAGCCGGCACCACCCGCGATTCCATTTCCGTCGAGATCAACTGGCAGGGGCGCGATTTCCGGGTGTTCGACACCGCAGGCTTGCGGCGGCGCTCGCGGATCGAGGAAAAGCTGGAAAAGCTTTCGGTCGCGGACGCGCTGCGCGCGATCCGCTTTGCCGAAGTCGTCGTGCTGATGATGGACTCGCAGAACCGGTTCGAGGAGCAGGATTTGCGCATCGCCGACCTGATCGAGCGCGAGGGCCGGGCGCTGGTGATTGCCGTCAACAAATGGGATCTGATGGAGCGCAAGGGCAATCTGATCTCGGCGCTGCGCGTCGATGTCGACCATCTGCTGCCGCAGGTCAAAGGCGCGCCTGTTGTCGCGGTGTCCGGCCTGATGGGCGAGGGCATCGACCGCCTGATGACCGCGATCCAGGAAGCCTACGCAGTCTGGAACCGGCGCGTGCCGACGGCGGCGCTCAATCGCTGGTTCGAGCAGGCGGTCGACGCTAACCCGCCGCCGGCGGTGTCGGGGCGGCGCCTGAAACTGAACTACATCACGCAGGCCAAGGCGCGGCCGCCGAGCTTCATCCTGTTCTGCTCGCGCGCCGACGCGGTGCCGAAATCCTATTTGCGGTATCTCGTCAACACCATGCGCGAATTCTTCGAACTGCCGGGCACGCCGGTGCGGATCTCGCTGCGCGAAAAGGAGAATCCGTTCGCCCACAAGCGCCGCCGGCCTTCATGAGCGAGCCGGCCGCGAACGGCGCGGTCGAAACCCCGCCGGCGCGCGGCGCGGCGGTGATTTTCATTTTCGTCACCATTTTGCTCGATACGCTGGCGCTCGGCGTCGTCATTCCGATCCTGCCCAAGCTGATCGAAAGTTTCGTCAACAACGATACCGCCAACGCCGCGCGCATCTTCGGCCTGTTCGGCACGGCGTGGGCGCTGATGCAGTTTTTCTTCTCGCCGATCCTGGGCGGGCTGTCTGACCGCTTCGGCCGGCGGCCGGTGGTGCTGTTGTCGAATTTCGGCCTCGCGGCGGATTACGTGCTGATGGCGCTGGCGCCGTCGCTGATCTGGCTGTTCGTCGGCCGGGTGATTTCGGGCATCACCTCGGCCAGCATCTCGACCGCGTTTGCCTACATCACCGACGTCACGCCGCCGGAAAAACGCGCCACCGTATTCGGCAAGATCGGCGTCGCCTTCGGCGCGGGATTCATCCTCGGGCCGGCGCTCGGCGGACTGCTCGGCGGCTTCGATCCGCGGCTGCCGTTCTGGGTCGCGGCGGGCTTGAGCTTTGCCAATGCGATGTACGGCCTGCTGATCCTGCCGGAATCGCTGCCGCCGGAGCGCCGCTCGCCGTTCCGCTGGAAAAGCGCGAACCCGCTCGGCGCGCTGCAGTTGCTGCGTTCGAGCCGCGTGCTGGCCGGGCTGTCGCTGGCGAATTTCTTTGCCCAGCTCGGGCATGTCGTGCTGCCCGCGACCTTCGTGCTGTACGTGACCTATCGCTATGGCTGGGACACGACCACGGTCGGCGCCACGTTGGCCTTGGTCGGCATTTGCGCCATGGTGATGCAGGGCACGGCCATCGGCCCGATCGTCAGGCGGTTCGGCGAACGGCGCGCCTTGATGTTCGGTCTCGCCTGCGGCGCGATCGGCTTCTTCATCTTCGGTGCGGCGCCAAGCGGGCCGTTGTTCTGGGTCGGCATTCCCGTGATGGCGTTGTGGGGCATTGCGGGTGCGGCGACCCAGGCGCTGACCACGCAACTGGTAGCCGCAGATCAGCAAGGCCGGTTGCAGGGCGCCACCAACAGCGTGCAGAGCGTCTCGCAGCTGATCGGGCCGTTTTTGTTTACGCTGACATTCGCCTGGTTCATTGGCACGAGTGCGCCGTTCAAACTGCCGGGCGCGCCGTTCTATTTGGCGTCGGCGCTGTTGCTGCTGGCGCTGGTGATCGCGGCACGCACGCTTTCGAGCGTGAAAGCCCGCTAGCTCCGCTCCGCCCGAAAGCGCCTTAATCCGTCGCCGGCACGGAATGGTGTTCGTGTGTAATGCGCCAGTCGCCATCGACCTTGCGCAGCCCGATGGTCAACCTGAACAGGAACCCGCCTTCCACCGGCGGGCCGTCGTCCGTGGCGGAGCCGCACCGCATGGTCACGACGGCGAAGGCGACATCGTCGCCGGCCGTGATTGCGAGCTCTTCGATGTCGAAGGCTTGCGACGGCTCGTGATACCTGAAGAACAGATCCCAGGTTTTCTTGTATTCATCCAATCCGCGCGATTGGAACGGTGGCGGGACGTCGAACATCACGATGTCCGGATCGTGATGAGCCAGAATGGTGGAAAGATCATGCCGGCGGACAGCATCCGCCCATGCCTCGATCAGCGCTCTGACGTGGGTCTCGGACGCCTGGCTCATGGTTCTTGCTCCGAATGTTTGTCGATGTGCGCCCCCAGGACGAATGTGAGGGCGCGCATCCGACACGCGAAGCCAATTATTTTATGCCCGGGTTATGCCGACGGGCATGGGCGAAATCTCGCGCGCCGGTTGCGGGCGCAAAAATACCCACGCCCCTGGCAGCAAGCCAGAAGGCGTGGGTTCATTGTTCAAGGGCAGACGAGGGAGCGGCGCTCCCTACGACCCTACTTCTTCACCAGCGGACACTCGCTGGCCTCGAGCGGCTTGGCCGCATCTTCCGGCGAGATGGTCGCGATCAGCTTGTAGTAATCCCACGGGTATTTCGATTCTTCCGGCTTTTTCACTTCGAACAGATAGGCCGGAATGATGCGACGGCCGTCGATGCGCAGCGGGCCCTTGCCGAACAAGGGATCGTCGGTCGGGATCTCTTTCATCTTGGCAACGACTTTGGCGCCGTCATGCGGATTGCCGCCGAGCGCTTCCAGCGCCTTCAGATAGTGCAGGACCGCGGCATAGTTTCCGGCCACCGTCATCGAGGGCATGGTCCCCTTCGGCGACAGCTTCTGGAAGCGCTTCGACCATTCGCGGGTCTTGTCGTTCATGTCCCAGTAGAAGGATTCGGTGAAGGTCAGGCCTTGCGCGGTCTTCAGGCCGAGCGAATGCACGTCGTTGATGAAGAGCAGGAGCGCTGCGAGCTTCTGGCCGCCCGCGACAATGCCGAATTCGGACGCCTGCTTGATCGCGTTGGTGGTGTCGCCGCCGGCATTGGCGAGCCCGACCACCTTTGCCTTCGAGGACTGCGCCTGCAGCAGGAACGACGAAAAGTCCGACGAGTTGATCGGATGTTTCACCCCGCCCAAAACCTTGCCGCCATTGGCGGTGACGACCGCGGCGGTGTCGCGCTCCAGGGCATGGCCGAAGGCGTAATCCGACGTCAGGAAGAACCAGGTGTCGCCGCCGGCCTTGGTCAGCGCCTTGCCGGTGCCGTTGGCCAGCATGTAGGTGTCGTAGGTGAAGGAGACCGTGTTCGGCGTGCAGGCCTTGCCGGTGAGATCGGCGGTCGCCGCACCGGAGTTGAGCAGGACGATGTTCTTCTCTTTGACGAGGTTGTTGACGGCAAGGGCAACGCCGGAGTTCGGCGTATCGGCGATCGCGTCGACCTTCTCATTGTCGATCCACTGCCGCGCGATGTTGGTACCGGTATCGGGCTTGTTCTGGTGATCGCCGCTCTGCACGTCGATCTTCCAGCCCTTGGCGACGAGGCCGGAATCCTCGACTGCCATCTTGATGGCGACCACGGAATTGGGACCGCCGATGTCGGCGTAAAGGCTCGACATGTCGTTCAACACGCCGATCTTGACGGTCTTGTCCTGGGCAAAGGCAGGCGCGGCCAAGCCGACGCCGGCAACAGCGATCAACGCGGCGAGGCGCCGCGCAGTAAGTGTGGTCATGGTTTCCCTCCATCTGTGGTCGCGGGATAGCCTTCTTCGTTCGAGGCCTTGACCCGGCTGGTGGGCGATCCCTTAGTTGGTTCCGCTGCTCCCGGCAATCCGCCTATCGTAGCGCGTCCGAGGTCAGCTTGAACTTCTGGATCCGCTTACCGGTGTCGACCTCGCCGGTATAGACGTTGCCCTTGCCGTCGATCGCCATGGCGTGGATCCAGTGGAATTGCCCGGCGCTGCGGCCGTTGCGGCCGAAACTGCCGGCCACGGTACCGTCGTCGCGCTTCAGCACCCGGATTTCGTTGTTCGCGCCGTCGGCGCTCAAGAGGTAAGTCTGTTTCGGATCGGGCCAGATCACGACGTCCCACACCGCGCCGTTGGCGAGCGTGTTCTTCTCGTACAACCATTCCTTCACGAAGGTGCCGTCCTTTTTGAACACCTGAATCCGGTTATTGGTGCGGTCGCAGACATAGACCAGCCCGTCATTGGCAATCTTGACGCAATGCACGGGATTGCCGAACTGCTGTGATACCGGCGCCTTGGGATCGTAGGGCGGCTGCTTGTCGTCGTTCGGCGGATTGCCGTAGGCGCCCCAATGCCGCTTGTAGGCGCCTGACGTGGCGTCGAACACGATGACGCGCCGGTTGCCGTAACCGTCGGCGACATAGAGTTCGTCAGCTTCCTTGTCGATGGAAACCTGAGCCGGCCTGCCCAATTGCGTGGTGTCGTTGCTTCCCTTGGGCGGCGCAATCTTGCCGATCTGCATGACGAATTTGCCGTCGAGCGTGAACTTCAGCAGCTGGCTGTCGTTGGGCGCATTGCCCGTCAGCCAGACAAATCCGCGGTCATCGACCGCGATGCCGTGTTCGTTCCCGAACCATTGATAACCTTCGCCGGGTCCGCCCCATGAGCGCAGCAGATTGCCATCAATATCGAATTCCAGCACCGGCGGCGCCGGGACGCAGCATTTCGTGCGCGGTGGGTTGAGGCTCGCGGCTTTCTCGTCATCGGTCAGCGAGAGCGGACGCTGGATCACCCAGATATGGCCCTGCAAGTCGACGGTGATGCCGCCGACCTGGCCGAGGATCCAGTTGTTCGGCAGCGGCTTTGGCCAGGCCGCATCGACCGTAAAGGTCGGAATGTCGCCGGCGTACGCGGTAGGCGCCAGCGCTGGCGCAGCGATCAGTGCAGCGGCCGCGACGCAGGCGAAAATGGCTCGGCTAAGAATTTTGGCGGCAGGTATCGGGCGCGCGCGATTGAACATCCGCATCTTGTATTCCTCCCTGGATTTTATTGGCGGGTTCTCCCGCTCGACAACGCAGTCAATCGCGGGGAGGGGGAGGAGTCAACGGCCGGAGACCGTCATTGCGAGCGAAGCGAAGCAATCCATCGCGCCGCGGAAAAGAAAGATTGGATTGCTTCGTCGGGCCCGTCATTTTTTTGGTGCTGCGGCGTGATGGCCGGCGGCGGCAAGAGCGGCAAGAAACCCAAGGAAGAGCGTGTCTCGACGACTGATCCGGACGCGCCATTGATGCGGATGGCGGACGGTGCCGTGCGGGTCGCCTATAACGTGCAAGTGGCGAGCGCCTGCGGCTTCGTGGTCGCGATCGAGCCGGTCCAGCGGCGTAATGATCGAGGTCTTGCGCCGGCAGTGGTGGCGCAGGTCCAACAGCGTTGTGGCAAGCTGCCGACCCGCCTGCTGGCCGACACCGGCGCGATGACCGCCGCCGACATCGCGACGCTTGCGCAAACTCACCCCTCCATGCAGGTGTTCAGTCCGCCACCGGCCTGCAAGACGTCCTCCAAACCAGCAAGCAAGGCGCGATACGAACGCAACCGCGCAGCCGAACCGCAATGCCTGAGGGAGTGGCGCGCCCGCATGGACAGTGAAGAAGGCCAAGCGGTCTACAAACGGCGCAGTAACACCGAACACGCCCATGCCCGCCTGAAGAACCGCGGCTTTGAGCGCATGGCCCTGCGTGGCTTGGCCAAAGTCCGCATCGCATGTTGGCTTCATGCCGTGACCCACAACCTTATGTGGGCCATTAGCTGCCGCCGCGCGCTGAAGACGGCCTGATCCACCTCCCATCACATGCCGCACGAGCCGCACATCCCGTCCAATCCCATTGCAGTTCGCCGCCACAGGCGAAATACTTACAGCCCCGTCGCTTTGCTCCTCGCAATGACGTGGAGAGAGCTATGCCGGCGCGCGAAAACTCATCAGCGTGCGCGTCTTGTAATCGTAGAATTTTCCGGTCTCGGCCCATGCCGGCGAACACATCGGCAGGATGAATTCCGCGGCCTGCTCCGGCGTATCCAGCGTCATCGGATCCTCGCCGGGAAACACGGTGGCGCGCATGCGGGTGCGGATCGGTCCGGGGTTGAACAGATTGATGCGGATCGGCGTCGATGCGGTTTCATTGGCCCAGGTCCGCACCAGCGTCTCGAGGGCTGCTTTCGACGCGCCATAGGGGCCGAGATAGGCGGCGGCTCTGTTCGCAGCGCCCGAGGTCACGAACACGGCGCGGCCGGCGTCGGATTGTTTGAGCAGCGGCTCCATGCAGCGGATCAACTGAAAATTCGCGGTGACGTTGATCGCCATCACGTCGTTCCAGGGCTTTAGTTCGATATGCCCGAGCGGTGAGGACGGACCGGCGACACCGGCATTGCCGACGAGAATGTCGAGCTTGCCGTGGCGCTCATGCAGCGCCGCGCCGAGGCGGGCGATGCCGTCGAAATCGGTGAGGTTGAGCGGCACCAGCGTGGCGCTGCCGCCGTCCTTCCTGATCTCGTCGTCGAGTTCTTCCAGCCCGCCCTGCGTCCGCGCCACGGCAACGACATGCGCGCCGGCTTTGGCCAGCGCACGTGCGGTGGCATAGCCGATGCCGCGCGAGGCGCCGGTGACGAGAGCAATACGGGAGGCGAGGGGTCGGGGCATCAAGTAATTCTCTTCGACGTCGTCCCTGCGAAAGCAGGGACCCATACGCCGTGACGGTTATGGGATGAAAGGTGGTCGTGTCCAGTGGCGTCCGAAAAAGCGAAGGCCGGTGGTTATGGGTCCCCGCTTTCGCGGGGACGACAGCTAGCTCGCCTCCGCCAGCAGCGACAATTGCCGCGGCTGCGGCTCGACCTGGGTCTGGTCTGTGAGGTGGGTCGGATAGGTACCGGTAAAGCAGTGGTCGGCGAATTTCGGATTGGCGGGATCGCGGCCGGGTTCGCCCATGGCGCGGTACATGCCGTCGATCGACAGGAACGCCAGCGAATCCGCGCCGATGATCTCGCGCATTTCTTCCAGCGAGTGCGTCGCGGCCAGGAGGCCGCCGCGGTCGGGCAGGTCGATGCCGTAATAGTCCGGGTACAGGATCGGCGGCGAGGCCAAGCGGAAATGGACTTCGCGGGCGCCGGCGTCGCGCATCATGCGCACGATCTTTTTCGAGGTGGTGCCGCGCACCAGCGAATCGTCGATCAGGATGATGCGCTTGCCCTCGATCGCGGCGCGGTTGGCCGAATGCTTCATGCGCACGCCGAGTTCGCGCACGCTCTGGGTCGGCTGGATGAAGGTGCGGCCGACATAGTGGTTGCGGATGATGCCGAGTTCGAACGGCACGCCGGAATGCTGGCTGTAACCGACGGCGGCGGGCACGCCGGAATCCGGCACCGGCACCACGACGTCGACCTCGACATGGCTTTCGCGCGCGAGCTGCGCACCGAAGGCCTTTCGGACCTCATAGACCGGGCGGCCGCCGACGATGGAATCCGGCCGCGAGAAATAGATGTATTCGAAGATGCACGGCCGCGGCGGCTTTGGCGGGAACGGCTTGTGGCTGTGCGCCCCCTGTTCGTCGAACACCAATATTTCTCCGGGCTCGACGTCGCGGACATACTTCGCGCCGATCATGTCGAGCGCGCAGGTTTCCGACGCCAGGATCGGGTGGCCGTCGAGATCGCCGAGCACCAGCGGGCGGATGCCGAGCGGATCGCGGGCACCGATCAGTTTCTTGTTGGTCAGCGACACCAGCGAATAGGCGCCCTCGATGGTGCGCAGCGCCTCGATGAAGCGGTCGATGAAGCGGCTGCGCTTGGACTGCGCGACCAGGTGCAGGATCACTTCGGTGTCGGTGGTGGATTGCATCATGGCGCCGTGGAGAACGAGCTCACGACGGAGCGTCAGGCCATTGGTGAGGTTGCCGTTATGGGCAACCGCGAAACCGCCGGCGTTGAGTTCGGCAAACAGCGGCTGGACGTTGCGCAGGATGGTGGCGCCTGTCGTGGAATAGCGGACATGGCCGACCGCGGCGTTGCCGGGCAGGCGCTCGATCACTTCGCGGCGGGAGAAGGTGTCGCCGACGAGGCCGAGCCGGCGCTCACTGTGGAAGCGGCTGCCGTCGAAGGAGACGATGCCGGCGGCTTCCTGGCCGCGATGCTGGAGGGCGTGCAATCCGAGTGCGGTGATGGCGGCGGCCTCGGGGTGGCCGAAAATGCCGAACACGCCGCATTCTTCGCGTAGCGTGTCGCCGTTTAGGTCAGAATCCTGGAGATCATCCTGCAATTCGATCGGACCGGAGTTGCGGTCAAGTTGCTCGGCGGGATCGGAAGGGTTCTGCATCTCGTCCATCGCCTCTCGTTTGGCCCTGAGTTACTTGCCTGCGGGTTTCTCGATCAGCTTTTTGAGGCTGTCGCGCGCAGGCTTGCTGTAGCCATCACCGGACGCAGGGGCTGCCTGGTCGGTGTCAGTCTGGTCGTCTTCAGGTTTATTCTTCTTGAATCTCTTTAAGATGGTGTTCTCGGGGTCATCAGGCAAGAGCGCCATTAACCATTCCCCGGTTCCCTGCAGCACCATCCGGGACTTCGCTCCGGTGACCCAGTCCGGCCGCTGCTTGTCGGGAACCAGCCAGACGAAGAACTGGTAGGCGACCACGACGATCAAAAGGCCGCGAGCCAGGCCGAACAGGAACCCGAGCGTGCGGTCGAGCGCGCCGATCCGGGAGTCCAGGATCATGTCGGAAATCCGCACCGTGATGATGGACACCACGATCAGGGTACCGATGAACACGCCGGCCACCACCACCACGGACGCGACCGTGTCGTTGTTGAAATAGGTTTTGGCGGTCGGCAGCAGCTTTGCGAAGGCATACAGGGTGACCAGCGCCGCAGCGCCCCAGGCCGCGATCGACAGAATCTCGCGCATGAAGCCGCGCACCATCGCGAGCAGCCCCGAGATCAGCATCACAGCGAGCAGGACAAGGTCGAGTATTGTTATCGGCATCGGCTGGTCAGGTCCGCTCGTACGTTCTCAAAACCTTGCGAATCGGCGTGTCGGTGCCGTCCTAAGTGACGGTCAGATGGCGCATCCGGCAAGACCGGAATTACGCTGTCCCGCGCGCCGGATGTATAGCGGCGGGGGCAGGTCCCGTCACGCCGCTTTAACCGTTCTCGCGACGGAATCGGGCCGGTGTGGCATTTTTCTCAGTAGCACCCTCCCGTGAGCCCTCTTTGGCGCCCCGCGGACTGCCGCGCGCGGCGATATCCGCAACCAGGCTGGTCAATCCGCCCACGGTATTGAGGGAGAGACCGGCGTCGCCGCCGACCTCGCCCCGGGCCGATTCGGGCAGCACGGCGCGGCCGAAGCCGAGTTTGGCGGCTTCCTTCAGCCGGGCCGAGGTCTGCGCCACCGGCCGCACCGCGCCGGACAGCGAGATTTCGCCGAAATAGACCGCATCCGTCGGCAGCGGCGCGTTGACCAGCGACGACACCAAAGCTGCGGCAGCGGCGAGGTCGGCGGCGGGCTCCTGGATTCGCAGGCCCCCCGCCACGTTCAGATAGACGTCGTAACCCGACAGTTTGACCCCGCAATGGGCTTCCAGGACCGCCAGCACCATCGACAGTCGGCTCGGGTCCCAGCCCACCACGGCGCGGCGCGGCGTGCCCAGGGTCGTCGGCGCCACCAGGGCCTGCAATTCCACCAGCAGCGGGCGCGTGCCCTCGATGCCGGCGAAGACCGCCGTGCCCGGACTGCCGAGATCGCGCTCCGACAGGAACAATTCGGAGGGGTTGGAGACCTCGCGCAGCCCCAGGCCCGTCATCTCGAACACGCCGATCTCGTCGGTCGGCCCAAAACGGTTTTTGACGGCGCGCAGGATGCGAAATTGCTGCGAGCCTTCGCCCTCGAACGACAGCACCGCGTCGACCATGTGCTCGACCACGCGGGGACCCGCGATCTGGCCGTCTTTTGTCACATGGCCGACCAGGATGATCGCCGCGCCGGATTTCTTGGCAAACCGGATCAACGCCTGTGCCGAGGCGCGGACCTGGGTCACGGTGCCGGGGGCCGATTCCACCGTGTCGGTCCACATGGTCTGGATCGAATCGATCACGATCAGCCGCGGCACGGCGCCTTCGGACAGCGTCGAGACGATATCCTCGACCGAGGTTTCGGCGGCGAGCTGCACCGGCGCGTCCGCCAGCCCAAGCCGCTCGGCGCGCAGCCGCACCTGCGCCACCGCCTCTTCGCCCGATATGTAGACCACGCGATGGCCGGCGCGGGCCATCAGGCTGGTGGCTTGCGTCAACAAGGTCGATTTGCCGATGCCGGGATCGCCGCCGACCAGCAGCACCGAGCCGCGCACAAAACCGCCGCCGGTGACGCGGTCGAGTTCGGCCATCCCCGACGACAGCCGGGGCGCGTCCTCGCTCTTGCCGGTCAGCGATTCCAGCTTGAATGTTCGCCCCTTGCGCCGGGAGCGGATCGAGACCGGCATCGAGGTCGCGCCGGTGGTATCTTCCTCCGTCAGCGTATTCCACTCGCCGCAGGACTTGCACTTCCCCTGCCAGCGATTATACGCCGCGCCGCAGTTCTGGCAGACAAAGGAAAGGGCGTTTTTGGCCATGGAGAACAGGTCCGAATCCGGGAGCCCTCAATAGCACGGAATGAGGGATGGTCGCGCCACTAGGCGTCCTCGCCTCGCAAAACACTTCGAACTTAAAGGTGGTTTGAGGCTATTTCAGTCGCTGCTTCAGGATGCGAACGGTGATCGCGGTGGCTGGCCAGAGCTGCAGCCTATAGCGATCGTCCCCGCTAAGCCCGTCTTTGGAGAGCATATCGAGCGCACCGTAAGAGGCTCGAACCCGGTAGGAACCGGGCGCGACCTCGATGCGCTTTGCCTCAGTGTCTGACTCATAATGATTGCATTTAATCTCAAGATCTTGCGAGCCGTCGCGTGAGGGTGCGGATGTGGGCGACGAGCGCCCAAGCGACGGCGCTGGCGATGGTGGCTTCGAAGTCCTTTGCCAGTCTGCGACAGCGGCCGAGCCATGCGAAAGTTCGTTCGACGACCCATCTGCGGGGCAGAACTTCGAAGCCCTGCGCCGTGTCGGAACGTTTGATGATTTCTATCGTCCATTCGCCGATGCGCTTCAAAGCCTTGCGCAATTTATCTCCGGCATAACCACCATCGGCAAAGATGTGGCGCAGCCAGGGATAGCGCGAGCGGATCGAAGCCAGGACGCACGGGGCGCCATCGCGATCCTGAATGCTGGCTTCGTGCACGACGAGCCCGACCAGGTTGCCTTGGGTGTCGGTGACGATGTGGCGCTTGCGGCCCTTGATTTTCTTGCCTGCGTCATAGCCACGTGGGCCACCGCTTTCCGTGGTTTTTACCGACTGGCTGTCAATCACTCCGGCCGTCGGGCTCGCCTCTCGGCCAGCCGCCTCGCGCGACGCCATGACCAGAGTGTAGTTGAGCGAGGCGAAGATTCCACCGCGCGACCACGCGTAGAAATACCCCTGCACCGTCGAGTAGGGTGGGAAGTCCTTGGGCAACTGCCGCCATTGGCAACCGGTGGACGCAATGTAGAGGATCGCATCTATCACCGTTCGCATGTCTGTTGCACGCGGACGCCCGAGGGCTGAAGCAGGCGGCAGAAGCGACTCCATCACTAACCACTCCGCATCCGTCGTATCGCTTTCATACCGCAGGCCCTTGCGTCTATATTGTCGACGAGTGATTTCAGTCCAAACCATCGTGCTCTCCCTCGAATCTTCGCAAATCCGAAGGAATCACAACTGGCTGAAATCACTCAGCTTCTTTTTCAGTCCGGCTCTCAGGAAAGTAGTCGGTGCAACCGACGACAACAATTCGCCCGGAGTTGACGTCCAGACTCGCTTCAACGACGTGATCCCATTCAGCGGAGTCGTCTTCCGGCTCGTCTTCGCGAATTTCCACTGTGACCGGGACATTCGTGTTCCGCACTGTGCCGATCCCGACGGTCGCGGGGGCTACTGCGAGCAATCGGTCAGTCGCCTCTTCATTCCAGGCCTGAGAAAGGTCACCGGTTGCAGCTTCATCCTGGATATAGAACTGGAAGTAATCGGCGAATAGAGAGAGTTCGAATAACGTCATGTTCGAGCTGCCCTGTTCTCCAGCGCCAGACGAGCGGTAGGTTCGATCGCTCGTCCGATAGCACGGATGCGCACGACAATGTTCGAAACCAACGTTTCAGGCTTCGCGCGGTGTAGACGAGCTCACTTCAACGACACGAACGGTACCGACGAGCCCGGCACCATCGTGGTCGGCAGAACGCCGTTCCAGCGTTCGGCCTGCATCGGCGTGACGAGGTTCGGGTTGGTGCCGAGCGCCTTGGCGCGGGTTTCGGCCACGCTGGCGCTCTTACGAAAACGCTGCCGACCACAGCAGCGAAGCGCCGGCCGCGAGCATGATGGCGTCCATCAACAGCCGGAACGCATTGGGCTCGAGATGCAGCACAAAACGCTTGGCGATGAAGGCGCCCAGCATCAGCGATGAGCCCGCGATCAGGCCTTTCAGGAACACATCCGGCGTCAGCGCGCCGAAGCGCTCGAAGGTCACCGATTTGCTGAGGTAAAGCCCGAGCGAACTTGCGGCTTCCGTGGCGAGAAACGCGCCCTTGGTCAGGCCGTAGAACAGGAACAGCGGCACGCTGAGCGGGCCGGTCGAGACCACGATGCCGGTGAGATAGCCGATCAAGGCGCCGCCGATCGACAGATGCCAGAGCTTTGCCTTGAGCTGATGCCGGGCGAGCCAGTGCCGCACCGGCACCATCGCGATCAGAAACAGGCCGATGGCGATATCGACGGCACGGGAGGGCAACGCCAGCAGCGTACGCGCGCCGAGCGCCGCGGCGGGAATGCCGGGAAGCGCATAGGCGGCGCAGGCGCGCCAGTCGACCTCGCGCCACCAGGCGAGAATGCGGGAAAAATTCGCCATCACGGCGGCGATCGCCATGATCGGCACCGCCTGCTTCGGCCCATACTGATAGATCAGCACCGGCATCAGCATGATCGACGAGCCGGTGCCGACGATGCCCGAGATGGTGCCGGCGATCAGGCCGACGATGAGGACGAACAGAAAACCCAAGGATTGTGTCTTTGCGATTCGTGTCGGCGGGTAAAACAAGCGTAGCGATTTTGGCAACGGCGGCCAGCGCAAAGCCGGCCGTCCTGGCGGGGTCACGAGAGCGGGCGCCAGCCTGCCGGCTGCTGACACCATGCTGGCAGCAGGCTCAGGTTACGAACCGCAGCCAAGCCGGCTCATTTTGAAAAGGAAACGGATCGTGACCATCAAGGGAAGCTGCCATTGCGGCAACACGCAATTCGAGGTCAGCGAGGCGCCGGCCGGCGTGACCCGCTGCACCTGTTCGCTGTGCGCAAAACGCGGCGCGCTGTGGGCCTATTATACGCCCGCGCAATTCCGCCTGACCTCGCCGCCCGAAAACGTCGCAACTTACCGGTGGGGCAGCCGCACCGTAAAACATCATTTCTGCGCCAATTGCGGCTGCGGCACCTATTCGGAATCACCGGACTGGTCGACCGGCAAGCCGGATTTCGAAAATCCCAAGGTCGGCGTCAATGCGCGGCTGTTCGACGATGTCGAACTCGACGCGGTGCCGGTGACCGTCATCGACGGCAAGAATTTGTGGTGATGTCAGCGGGGTCCGACAGCTACGGCTAGGGCGGCGCAGAAGCCGTGATCAGTCCCATCGGGTCGGCCCGAGCCTGGGTGGTTGTTTCGCCTGGCTGGAGCGAGCCGTCGTCATCGAGGAATTTTCCGACCATCGCCTGAATGGCCGTCTTGGCCTGATCGGGGCCGCGATCGCTGAGGTCGTTATGCTGGAATTCCGTCTTCACCACGGTAATGCCGGCCCTCTTGCAGGTATCTTCATCCGGAACGACGCCGGGATCGGCCTTGAACACCGGATCCTTCGACCGGAACGATAATATTTTGATCTTGCCATTGGTGATGAACGGTACCCGGAGATTGTCGAGCGTCACGACCTTCTTGACCAGGTCGGGATGCCGTTCGGCGAAATACATCGAGATGTCGCCGCCATTCGAATGCCCGACCATCGTCAGCTTGCGGTAATCCGCGTTCGGGTAGACCTTTTTCACTTCGTCGATGGCGAACAGGATGTTGAAGATGCCGCGGTTATATTGCGGCCGCCGGCCGACATATTCCTCGCCTATTTTCGTCACCATCGGATCGTCGGTCTGAAGATCATGCTGAATGCTGATGACGAGATAGCCGCGCGCGGCAAACGTGTTGGCGAGGAAGGAATATTCGGTGTGCTTGACGGTGTTGCCATGGCTGAGGATCACCACCGGCAGCTCGACCATTTCGGCGATGGCTTCCATTTCGCGGTCGCGGCGAACCGCGATATCGACGGAGACCGGCCGCTCGCTGCGCAGGATGTCAAAGAAGGTCAGCGTCTGGTGGCGGATCAGCCATTTGCTCGCGGTAAAATAGGCGACCATCATGAGCGTGCAGAGGGAAAGCACGATGGCAACGCGACGTTTCATCTCTATTCCCCTTCATTCGCCCCGGGGGCGGAGCGGCGAGTTCCAGCGCTGGACGAAACAGGCTTCGAGTTAGGCCGCCTCGCGCCGCGACTGCTCGGCTCTTCGGCTCAGCATTTGCAGGGCAGAACCTTTCAGACGTTCCAGGTCACGCTCACCGGCCGCGGCCAACGCCAGCAGATGTTCGGCAACTTCGAGGGCCGAAGCCGATTTGCAGGGATGGAAGCGGACGTCGCAAACCACTTCGTCGAGGGCGCGACGCAATGTTGCAATAGTGGCGGGTCCGTAATTCATGCAAAACCTGTACTCAGCCCGTTTGACAGCTACATGACGTGGGCTTAAATCCCCGGGGAAGCGGGGCGTCAGTCGCGCATTTGTTATCGCCAACGAGTTCGTAATCCCTGTATTGGCGCCAAGTGAAGGCAGAAACGTCCAACACGCTTACCTTCTAGGACAGGCAGCGCAGGTGGTGTGATGAGCTACCGCAACACAATCCACGCCGGCGCGTGATCGCTGGCGCCTTCCTCGCCGCGGAGCTTTCGGTCGACGCCGGCCTTGATCAGGCGCGGCGCCAGCGCGGGGCTGAGCAGCAGATGATCGAGCCTGAGGCCCGCGTCGCGCGGCCAGCGGTTTCGCTTGTAGTCCCAGAACGTGTAGATCGGCTGCGACGGATGCAGCGTGCGGATGGAATCCGTCCAGCCCTGCGCGACCAACGTTTTGAATGCGGCACGGCTCCTGGGCTGGATCAGCGCGTCCTTGTCCCACGACTTTGTCGGATAGATATCGAGTTCAGTTGGCGCGACGTTGTAGTCGCCCGCCAGCACGACCGGGATGTCCTGCCTGATGAATTTTGCCGCGTGTGCGCGCAGCCGCTTGAACCAGTCGAGCTTGTAGTCGAATTTCGGACCGGGCTGCGGATTGCCGTTTGGCAGGTAGATACTGGTGACGATGATGCCGCGGACAGCGGCTTCGATGTAGCGCGCCTCGTGGTCGTCGGTGTCGCCGGGTAGCGCCGTCCGCGTCAGCACCGGCTCGGCGTTGCGCGCCAGAATGGCGACGCCGTTCCAGGTCTTCTGGCCGCGCCACACCGCGCCGTAGCCGGCCTCCTCGATCGCGGCAACCGGAAATTCGGCGTCGGTCGATTTCAATTCCTGCAAGGCCACGACGTCAGGTTTTGCGGAACGCAGCCATCGCAGCAGGTTCGGCAGGCGGCGGTTGACATTGTTGATATTGAAGGTCGCGATTTTCATGACCTGACTGAACGTCAGGTCGGTGTTGCTGCAGCTGGTTCGCTCGCTGCTGTGGCCGGCGCTGCGACTGGCTCCGCCTTCGCTTCGCCGCCCTTGTAAATTCGCGTAAAGCGCCGGCCGAGGCTCGTCATCACCTCGTAGCCGATGGTGCCGAAATGATGCGCGAGTTCATCGACGGTGATGCCGTCGCCGATCAGCGTCACCAAATGACCGCGCCGCGCGGCGTTTTTCTCGAGATCGGTGACGTCGACCGCGATCAGATCCATCGAGACGCGGCCCGCGATCGGGCAGCGCTTGCCCGCGACCACCACTTCGGCGCCGCGGGTGCCATCGTTGGCGCTGGCGGCGCGGAAATAGCCGTCGGCATATCCGGCGGAAACGATCGCGATCCTCGTCGGCCGCCGCGCGGTCCAGGTGCCGCCGTAGCCCACGGTCTCGCCCTTCTCGACATTGCGGATTTGCACGATACGCGCCTTCAATTCGACCACCGGCTGCATCGGATTATCGGCTTCGGGCGTCGGATTGATGCCGTAGAGCGCGGCTCCCGGCCGCACCAGGTCGAACTGGAACTGGGCGCCTAGGAAAACGCCCGAAGAATTCGCGAGCGAAGCCGGAACGCCCGAGAACAGGCTGGCGATCTCGCGGAAGGCCGTGAGCTGCTTGGCGTTGAGCGGGTTGTTGAGCTGTTCGGCGGAGGCCAGATGGCTCATCACCAGCGTGATGCCGTGATCGCCGGCGTTGATGCGCGGGATGATGCCTTGCGCCTCCGATACCGTCAGCCCGAGCCGGTTCATGCCGGTGTCGATATGAATCGCCGCGCCGCCCGACCAGCCGGAGCGGCGGCAGAACACATCCCATTCGGCGAGTTCGTTGAGGTCGCCGATCACGGGCTTGCAATCAGTCTTGGCGAATTCCTCGCCGGTATTCTGGAAGAAGCCGCTGAGCGCATAGATTGCGGCATTCGGCACCGCGGCGCGGACGACGCGCGCTTCCTCGATCGTGGCGACGAAGAAGGTCTTACAGCCGGCGCCGGCGAGCGCGCGCGCAACCTGCTCGGCGCCGCAGCCATAGGCGTTGGCCTTCACCACACCGGCGCATTCGGCCGGCACGGCGGTCTTCTCCAGCTTGCGCCAGTTGGCGACGATGGCGTCGAGGTCGACGGTCAGCACGCCGCTGGCGCTGGCGAGTGCCGCGGCCTGGTTCGCCTCGGGCGAGAGCAGGGTGCTTTCGGGGATCGATTTCGGGTCTGGGGCGATGTTCATGCCGCTTTTTACGCCCCGCGCAGCGGCGGTTCAACCCGGGCGCGTTCAGATCCGGTCGGGCATGTGGCTGTCCGGAGCCAGATCGCTGAACCGCGTGAACTGGCCCTCGAACTGCACTTCCACGGTTCCGGTCGGGCCATGGCGCTGCTTGCCGATGATGATTTCGGCCTTGCCGTGCACCAGCGACATGTCGAGTTGCCATTTTTCATATTCGGGGGTGCCGATGCGCGGCTCCTTGTTGGCAAGGTAATATTCCTCGCGATACACGAAGATCACGACGTCGGCGTCCTGCTCGATCGAACCGGATTCACGCAAGTCGGACAGTTGCGGGCGCTTGTCGTCGCGGTTCTCGACCTGACGCGAGAGCTGCGAGAGCGCGATGATCGGAACGTTGAGTTCCTTCGCCAACGCCTTCAGGTTGGTAGTGATCTCGGTGACTTCCTGCACGCGGTTGTCGTTGCCCTTCTTTCCCGACCCCGACAGCAGCTGGATGTAGTCGATCACGATGAGATCGAGGCCCTTCTGCCGCTTCAGCCGGCGCGCCCGCGCGGTGAGCTGCGAAATCGACAGGCCGCCGGTTTCGTCGACATAGAGCGGTAGCGACTGCAACTCGATCGAATAGTCGCGGATTTTCTCAAAATCGCTCTCGGTGATGCCGCCGCGGCGGATCATGCTGGAGGCGATGCTGGTCTGCTCAGCGAGAATACGGGTGGCGAGCTGTTCGGCCGACATTTCGCAGGAGAAGAAGCCGACGATGCCGCCATTGACGGATTTCATGGTGCCGTCGGGCTGGACCTCGGCGCGATGGGCCTTGGCGATGTTGTAGGCGATGTTGGTGGCGAGCGCGGTCTTGCCCATGCCGGGGCGGCCGGCGACGATGATCAAGTCGGACGCCTGCAGGCCGCCCATCTTGGTGTCGAGATCGCGCAGGCCGGTAGCGACGCCCGACAATTTGCCGTCGCGCTGGAACGCCTTTGCCGCGAGGTCGACGGCAACCGTGAGCGCCTGCGAAAAGCGCTGGAAGCCGCCGTCGTAACGGCCGGATTCGGCGAGTTCGTAGAGCTGCCGTTCGGCGTCCTCGATCTGCGCGCGCGGCGCAAAATCCACCGGCGCGTCGAACGCGACATTGACCATGTCCTCGCCGATCCGGATCAGGTCGCGGCGCAGCGCCATGTCATAGATCGTTCGGCCGTAATCCTGCGCGTTGATGATCGTGGTCGCTTCGGCAGCGACCCGGGCGAGGTACTGGCCGACCGTCATGCCGCCGATGTCGGTCTCGGTCGGCAGGAACGTCTTCAGCGTGACCGGGGTGGCGACCTTGCCCATCCGGATCAGGCTGCCGGCGGTCTCGTAGATGGTCTGGTGGATCGGCTCGAAGAAGTGTTTCGGCTCCAAAAAGTCCGAAACCCGATAGAACGCGTCGTTATTGACCAGGATAGCGCCCAGCAGGCTCTGTTCGGCCTCGATATTGTGCGGTGCGCTACGATAGGCCGGCGTTCCGGCATCGGGCGCGAGCTTGAGGACGTTCGAATCAGTCAGGGCCATAGCGGTTGTTGTTCTTCGGATTTTTGGCTTTGTTAGGATTTCCGACAAGCGGGGCGGCGATAAAGCGCCACCCTCGTGCCCAGCGGAAGTGCGAAGGTGCCTTATGCACGATTCACACAACGCGATGTGTGAATCCCGGATCGGGCCGCGCATTCTCCTTGACGGGTTTTGGCCGGAAGCGGGCGGCGGGCGGGCCGTAATACCGCAGGGCATCCTAAAAATGTCGGGCAATATTTTAAGGCAGCCTGAACCTTGCCGCCACTTGGACATACCTAATCCAAGGGTGAGGGGGCGTTCCGGGCCCGATCTTAGCGATTGATCAAATCAGGATGAGATAGATCAACGCAATCAGCGCGGCGCCGACACCAGTAGCGATCAAGGCGTAATCGGTCCCGATGTCGCGCTGTGGATCGAACGAAGCTGGGTAAGTTTTCTCGGCCATGGCGGAGGTCTACGACACGCCGCCGGTGGCCAATGTGAAGCAGATCACATCCGCCGAATTTTCTTCGCGGCATGGTGGGTGGGAACAGGCGGGCCGCTTCCGCGTTGGAAACGGTCGGGCAAGGAAAGACGATGGGTCAGCAACAACTCAGGACGTGGCGAACGGGAACCGAGCAGACCCTTTGGCTGTCGGCGCTGATCGACGCCATGGAAGAGGTTTCCCGGCCGGAACTCCGCGCGGCGCCCTGCGATCCCTTCGTGCTGACCGCCCTGCGGGCGCAACTTGCCCGTCCGGCGTCGGGTTTTGGCTATTACGCACCGCTTACAGCCTGCGGAACTGAGATCTTCGCCTATTCACCCGCCAATTGCAGCCGCGGCTGTTTTCGCTGCTCGACTCCGCGCAGCCGTGCCTCCTCCCGCGTGATGTAATCGCGGGTAATCGGAACCACGCCCTGGCGCTTGGTAAGCTGGATCTGGAAATTCATCAGGTTCTGCTTGCGGAACGACATTTCCGACGCCGCCAGATAGAATTCCCACATCCGGGCAAAACGCTCGTCATAGAGCCGCACGGCTTCTTCCCGGCGCGCCATGAAGCGCTCGCGCCAGGCTTGCAGCGTCTTTGCGTAATGCAGCCGCAGAATCTCGATGTCGCAGACCAGCAGCCCGGCTTTTTCGATCGCCGGAATGACCTCTGAGACGGCCGGGATGTAGCCGCCGGGAAAGATGTATTTGGTGACCCACGGGCTCGTCACATCGGGGCCGGTCGAACGGCCGATCGAGTGCAGCATCATGACGCCGTCGTCGCTGAGCAGTTCGGCGCATCGCTTGAAAAAGGTTTCGTAGAAGCCAACGCCGACATGTTCGAACATGCCGACCGACACGATGCGGTCGAAGGAGCCCGGAATGTCGCGGTAATCCTCTAGCAAAAATTTCGCCGATCGCGTCAGGTTTTTCTCGACCGCACGCGCGTTCGCAACCCCGAGCTGCTCGGTCGACAACGTGATGCCGGTGACGTCGGCGCCGCTCATTTCAGCCAGATAGAGGCCAAGGCCGCCCCAACCCGAGCCGATGTCGAGCAAGCGGGCGCCGCGCCCGATCAGGAGTTTTGCGGCGAGGTGGCGTTTCTTGGCGAGCTGGGCATCGTCCAGGCTCATGTCCGGGGTTTCGAAATAGGCGCAGCTATATTGCCGGTCGGCATCGAGAAAGAGCGAATAGAGCCGCCCGTCGAGATCGTAATGATGGGCGACATTATCTCTTGAGCGGCCGCGCAGATTTAATTGCCTGAGATGCCGTGCCAGATAGCGCAGCCACCATTGCAGCCGGGCCCAGCGCGGCACCATGTCGGGCTGATCGAACAGGATCGCCAGCGCATCCGCGATCGAGCCGTCCTCGACCACGAACGTGCCGTCCATGAAGGCTTCGCCGAGCGCCAGTTCGGGATTGAGGAGGATCCGCCGTTCCGCGCGGGCGGTCATGAACCGCACGGACACCGGCCGGCCGGCTCCGTCTCCGCAGGTAAATGTGGCCCCATTCGCGGTCGTGAAGGTCATCGAACCGCGACGCACGAACTGTCCAAGGAAGTAACGCAGCAAACGATCCATCGAACCACCAATGGAACAACCATCCCTGATATCCGACGCACGGCGGAAATGATGGTTCCAATGTGCGTCACAAAGATAATAAGAATGGCGATGCCCGCGCGCTACTGCGTTGTAGTCAAAGCGGATATTCCCAAATGTGACAATCACGCAGATGCGTCACAAGCGTGCTTCCATTCGCGCGATAATCGGCTAAAAGGTGACCGCCGCAACCGTGGACGCGGGGCAGCTATTTCCGAATCTGGAGAATATTAGATGTTGAGCCGAGCGCTCAGTTTAGCGACGGTGATGCTTCTGATCGGCTGTCTGGCGGCGGGCGAGGCGCATGCGCAGGCGACGAATCTCGAAGCCGGCAAAAGCCCTTCCCAGATTTTCGCGGGCACGTGTACCGCCTGCCACAAGAGCCCTCGTGGCCTCCTGAAGACCGTGCCGGCCTCGTCGCTGCCGGGCTTTTTGCGTCAGCACTACACCACCAGCAGCGACATGGCCTCGGTGCTGTCCTCGTACCTGGTGTCGAATGGTGCGACCGACACAAGGTACCAAGCGAAGGATCAGCCCAAGCAGGGCAAGGACGGCAAGGAGGCCAAACCGACGCAGGAGGCCAAGCCCGCCGGTCCGCCGGATCAGCTCGATCGGTTTGGCCGCAGGCAACATCCGGCCGCAGCAGCGCAGGAACCCGCCAAGCCGGACGCCGATGGCGTTTCGCCGCTCGCCGAACCCGGCCGCCCCGGCCACAGGCGGCTGGCCCGGCCGGGCGAGCCGACGGATGGGCAGACCCCCGCGCAGGCCACAACCGAGCCCCGGATGGGCGCCAAGCAGAAGCTGAGCAAGCGGGGCAGACCGCCCGTGGAAGAGCCATCCAAGATGGAAGAGCCGGCCAAGGGCGAGGCCGCAAAGGACGACGCATCCGCAAAGGGCGGCGACGCTGCCAAGAGCGATACCGCCAAGGGCGAGGGCGACAAGCCCGAGGCCGCCAAGCCGGCCGGCGAGAGCAAGTCCGAGACCGCCAAGGTCGAGGCGCCCAAAGAGAGCGTTGGCGGCGAGCCGCCCGCGCTGCGGCCTGATCCGGTTCCGCCGGTCACGCCGGCACCCCCCGCAGCCACGGCGACCGGCGCCAGCACGCCCGAGCCGGCCGCGAGCCCATCGCCGGTTGCCGCTTCGCCTGCGCCACCAACGCCGCCGGCCGTAACGGCCTCCGCGCCGCCGCCGGTCGCCCCGGCGGGACCACCCGCACCGCCGATCTCCCAATAGACTTTGCGATTCGCCACACCGCAACGGCGCTGGCGTCGATTGCGATGCTCGACGACAGGGCGGCGGCACGAATCCAAAGCCCGGCCTGACTAAATCAAGGCCGGGCTTTGAGCTGTCAGACGTAACGAGAAGGCTTACTTTTCGTCGGCCGCGGCCGCCGGCTCCTCGTCGTCGTGCCGGGCTTCCGGATCGAAGAATTCGCCGGCGGCCTTGAGCGCTTCGGCGGCGGCATCCTGGTCTTCCTGGCGGGTCGAGATATCCTCGCCGCGGTTGATGCGCTCAGCTTCGTCGGCGCTGCGCGCCACGGTGACGCTGACGCTGACTTCGACTTCCGGATGCACGGCAATGGCGATCTTGTGCTTGCCGATGGTCTTGATCGGCGCGTCCAGCATGACCTGGCTGCGGGAGATCATCACCTTGTCGGCTTCGAACGAAGCGATGATGTCGCGCACGCTGACCGAGCCGAACAACTGGCCGGTTTCCGAGGCCTGACGCAGCACGACGACATTGCGGCCGTCAATCTTCTCGGCGACCTTGGTCGCTTCGCCCTTGGCCTTGAGGTTGTTGGCTTCGAGCTCGGCCTTCATGCCGTCGAACTTGGAGCGATTGTCGGCGGTCGCGCGCAGCGCCTTGCCGCGCTTCAACAGAAAGTTGCGGGCAAAGCCGTCCTTGACGCGGACAACTTCGCCCATCTGGCCGAGCTTGGCAACGCGTTCCAGCAAAATGACTTCCATATTCGTTCTCCTTGGGTGGTGAGTGTTGAGGGTTGAGGGATCGATGATTCAGGATACGGGGAGCGGCGGCGGCCTGCCGCGCAGATAGCGTTGGCGAATTCCGAACACTGAGTCGGCAAGGCCCAGCGCAACCATCGCGAGGATCGGCCAGACGATGGCCATGACGACGGCATAGGTGCAGCTCAGCCAGAGCGCCCGATACTTCAATGCGAGCGTCAGCGTGTGCATCACGGCGAAGCCGGTGAGGGCGTAGGCCATCATCAGGCCGGTGGTAACGACCTGCGCCACGATCGCCAGCAACCCGCCTGCAAAACAAAACGCGACGGCCACCGACAATGCCGCAAGCGTCATCGGCGGCAGCGCGGTGTTTTTCAGGTCAGGCCAGGGGCGGTGCAATCGGCCCGATGTCGCGGCGATCTTCGCAGCGAGCCACAGATTGAGCGTCAGCGTCATCGTCGCGCCAATGGTGGCCATCGGCGGCATGATCGCAACCAGCGCATCGATCCTGCCGTCCGAGGCCGCGACACCCGTTGGCTCCAGAATGCCCACCAAGGTTGAGCGTATCGCGCCGGTGATGGTCGGGCCGTCAAAGCCCAGCGTGAGCATCGAGGCGATCGTCATCATCACCGCAACGGCGACGATCCAGAGCAGGATCCGCCCGACCGGATACCATTCGAGCGCGGCCGTTTCGCTGTCGGGCGCGGAGCCCGTGGCAATTGGCCGGCCGAGCAGCGCGAGGTGTCCGAGCCACCACGCCGGCAAGGCGAAGGCGAGCGCAAAGGTGATGCAGGAGGAAAGGCCAAAGATCGCGCCGAGGCCGGTAGCCGCCGCGATCCCGGCGATAGTAGCGGCGAGCGGACCCCATCCTAGCGCTGCCACCATCAGCGGCAGCGGCGTCAGGTTGAACAGCAGCAATGAGATCAGCGCGCCCGAGACGATCGAGGCGAACATCAGTGCCGACGCAGCGCCGGCCGCAAGCGCAATGAGAATAATCGCGATCATCAGCTGTCCCGCTCCTTTCGAGCGGTTAGAGGTTTCAAAACCCCAACCATCGGCGACCGGACGACCCGGAAGCCTTATGAAGAAATCTGGTCCGCGACGGTTAAGCCGCGGACCAGGGTATTCGTTAGCGAATGACGTAGGGCAACAGACCGAGGAAACGCGAGCGCTTGATGGCGCGCGCGAGTTCACGCTGCTTCTTGGCGGAGACGGCGGTGATGCGGCTCGGCACGATCTTGCCGCGCTCGGACACGTAACGCATCAGCAGCTTGGAATCCTTGTAGTCGATCTTCGGCGCATTCGGACCCGTGAACGGGCAGGTCTTGCGGCGGCGGAAAAACGGACGGCGTGCACCAGCTTCAGCCATGATTCTTACTCCTCAACCGCTGCGGTTGCTTCGTCGTCACGCGGCCGACGCGGGCCACGGTCGCCCCGGAAGCCGCCACCATCGCCGCCACGGAAACCACCGCCTTCGCGGTCGCCCCGGAAGCCGCCTTCGCGGTCGCCGCGGAAACCGCCGCCGCGATCGTCGCGCTCACGGTCACGATCGGCCTTGCGCATCATCGCCGAGGGACCTTCCTCGTGCTCTTCGACGCGAACGGTGAGATAGCGAATCACGTCTTCGCTGATCCGCTCCTGCCGCTCGATCTCAGTGACCGCAGCTGACGGCGCGTCGATGTTCAGCAGCACGAAGTGCGCCTTGCGATTCTTGTTCATGCGATACGTCAGCGAACGCACGCCCCAGTTTTCCATCTTCACGACCTTGCCGCCGAGACCTTCGACGATGCCGGTCATCTGGGTGGTCAGTTCTTCAACCTGTGTGGTGCTCGCATCCTGACGCGCGAGAAAAACATGCTCATAAAGAGGCATGGGTGTCCTTTCCTGTGTTAGCGCGGTTCCCGGCGGCAAGCCCTTCGAGACCTTCGGAAAGGACTCGATAATGCTCAGAAGGCGGAAGCACGGGACGACGGGCCGACTGGCCCTGCCACATCAATATCGCCAAAGGTGAAATTGCTGAGACCGTCCGTTCAGCTCCCGGCCGGGATCCACGGATGCGCGGGTTATAAGGATTTTGGGCGCCAAGGCAAGGACAGAGAGGGTCCCAAATCCGCGATCTTGATTTATTTGTTTGTATAGCATACAAATAAGAAATCGGAGGTAAAATGGCCCCCAAATCTGTTCAGACCGCCCTGGAAATGGCGCCCGAGGACCCCAGGCACGCCGCCCGCGCGACGCGCCTTGCCGGGCGCCAGATGCGCTCGCGGCTGCTCGACGGCGCCAGCCGCCTGTTCAGGGAACATGGCCTTGCCGGCGCCTCGATCTCGGACATCGCGGCCGCCGCGGACGCGTTCCCAAGCCAGATCACCTATTACTTCCGCACCAAGGAGGCGCTGTTCGTCGAGGCCGCCTGCCGCGAGATGCTGTATGTGGCGCGCGCCGCCGAACAGGCGGCGCTGCAGGCCGATGCGCCGCGCGATTACACCCGCGCGCTGGTCGAGACCGTCACGGCGACGGATTCGGTCGCCTTCTTTACCGAGGCGCTGAGCCTCACCCGCCGCCGCCAGGATCTCGCACCGCTGGTCGAGCGCACCATCGAGCGGCTGCACGGCGAGGGCATGCGCGCCTATGCCGGCCAGATCGAGCGTCACGGCTGGAAAAGCCTGCGCGATCCCGACGCGAGCTCGCGGCGGTTCTGGGCGATCGCGATCGGCGTGATGGTCGAGGGCCATGCGATGGGCCGTTCGGCCGAGGAGATGTGCCGCGAGATGCTGCGCGTGCTGGGCGATCAGGCGACCGCACCGCCCGGCGCCGACAGCACGAGGCTGCGCCTTGTTGGCGACCGCGCCGCCGCTGATTCAGAATCGCCCGACGGGGAGACCTCATCATGACCGCGCTTCGCATGCGAGCCCGTGATTTTCTGAGCGAGGACCAGTTGATTGCCGTGCGCCGGCGCGTGACCTGGAAGGGCGCGGCCCTGATCGCGCATGCGTGGGCGCTGATATTGGGCTCGATCGCGCTGGTGGCGTGGTGGCCCAATCCGCTGACCTTTGTGCTGGCGGTGGGCATTATCGGCTCGCGACAGCTCGGGCTCGCCATCCTGATGCACGACGGTGCGCATGGCTGCCTGTCGGCCAACGAAAAGGTCAATCTGACCCTGAGCCAGTGGTTCTGCGCCTTTCCGATTTTCGCCGAGACCCGCGCCTATCGCCGCTATCATCTGCAGCATCATGCGCGCACGCAGCAGGAAGACGATCCGGATCTCATCCTATCGGCGCCATTCCCGATCACCAGCGTCAGTTATCGCCGCAAGTTCTTCCGCGATATCACCGGCCAGACCGGCTATCAGCAGCGCAAGGCGCAGCTGCTCAACGCACTTGGTCCGGCGGAATGGCCGCTGTCGCAGCGCGCCGCGCATTTTTGGGAAAAGCTCGGTCCGCAATTTGCGGTCAACGCAATGTTGTTTGCCGGCCTTGCGGCTGCCGGTGTGTGGTGGGCCTATCCGCTATTGTGGCTGCTGCCGCTACTCACCTGGATGATGGTGATCACCCGCATCCGCAACATCGCCGAACACGCCGTCGTTCCCGACAGCAGCGATCCGTTGCGGAATACGCGCACCACGCACGCCAATGTGCTGGAGCGGCTGTTCATCGCGCCATATTACGTGAACTATCACCTCGAGCATCATCTGCTGTTCTATGTCCCCTGCTACAACCTGCCGCGGGTTCATCGCATTCTCAGTGAAAGCCGGCATGCCAGCCGGATGGAAGTGCAGCCGAATTATGCCGCGGTGCTGCGGCTTGCGACCGCGAAGCCGAACCATGAGGACCGACCGGGGCAATTGGTGAGCAGTGTGCGCCGTGCGCGCGCCGGGGCCGAGGTCGGCGGCGATCAAAAGGCGGGTGGTTTCTAAAGCGCTTTCGGGCGAAGCGGATACCGGTTCGCGTGAAGAAAACGCGTCAAAACTGAAGTCTAGAGCGTTTCACGGTTTGATTGAAGCGTATCCAACGTTTGCGAAGTAGTTACTGCATTCACGGGCTTCGATTGTCGATCATGCGCCGCTGCTCGGCGGACTTGTGACTGCCGAGATTGTCCATGATGACGATGTCCCCCGGCTTCAGCGTTGGCAAAAGCACTTGCGCAACATAGGCGCGGAAGCACTCGCCATTGATCGGTCCGTCGAACACGCAAGGTGCCGTGAAGTTGTCGCATCGCAGCGCGCCGAGGAACGTCATCGTGCGCCAGTGGCCGTGCGGCGCGAAGCCGCGCAGACGCTCGCCTTTTGGCGCCCACTCTCGCAACGGTGCCATATTGGTCTTGATCCAGGTCTCGTCGATGAAGACCAGGCGTTGCGGATCCAGGCTGGCCTGCCGCGTTCGTCAGCGCCGCCGTCTGCGGGCGACATCGGAACGGCCCTGTTCAAGAGCGAACAGCGTTTTTTTGAACCGCAGCCCCTCCCGGCGCAGGAATAGCCAGACCGCGTTGTGCGAGACCTTGACCCCGCGCTCCGCCAATTCGTCCTTCAGGGCGTGCAGCGTCAGATGCGGCGTCTGGTTCAGCCGCTTCACGATGAACGCCCGATGTGGATCAAGCATCGGCTTGCGGTGACCGCCCATCTTGCCGGGCTCAAAAGAGCCTGTCGAACGACAGCGCTGCGACCACTTCACCACCGACGACACCGCAACACCGAACCGCGACGCCACCGACCGGCAGCTCTCGCCGTTTGAGACCGCCGTAACCACACGCTTGCGCAAATCATTGGAAAGAGGTCGGACCATCAGATGCTGGCCTCCAGCCCAGCCAGCATCTTAAATCATATTCGCCAAAGAACCGGAATCCCTCCCGATTCAAATAATCCGTGAACCGCTCTAGCAGGCCAGTGCCGAAGCCTTCGCCATCGGGACGAAGTCACCATTTCGGCTTCAGAAGCGTGGATCACGAAGCCGCCCTTGCCGCGGCGTTTGGCCTCGTACATCGCGCGGTCGGCGGCGCTCAGCAATTCGTCGGCGGTAACCCCGTCACGTGGCGCCGATGCGAGGCCGATGCTGGCGCCGACGCGGGCGGTCGGGGCAAACTCGAACGGCTCTGAAACCCGCGAGATGATCCGCCGGGCGACCGCAGCGGCTTCGCCGTCCGTGATGTTGGGGAGCAGGATGACAAATTCGTCGCCGCCGATGCGGCAGACGAAATCGGAGTCGCGTACGCTGGCGCGCAGGCGGTCCGCCACCGCGACGAGCACGGCGTCGCCCGCCGCATGTCCAAACCTGTCGTTGACACCCTTGAAGCCATCGAGATCCAGGCAAAACACGGTGAGCTTCGAGCCGGGCGATCCCGCCTCCGGCCACGGACCATCGAGCAATTCAGAAAATAGCTTCAGGTTGAGGGCGCGATTGGGAAGACCGGTGAGCAGGTCGTAATGCGCCATCTGGCGATTGTTGCGCTCGGAGTGGTGGAGGTCGAGCAGGATCTTGTGATTTTCCAGCAGCAGGAAAATCATCCCGGCGGTGTAAACCGGCGTTTGCAGGCCGATCAGAAACAGGAACGGGACCGGCGACAGGATCGTGGCCAGCGCAAACGGAAGCGTCAGGATGCAAATCAGGAGAATTCCGTAGCGCGGGGTCCCGGCATTGCGCGAGGCAATTCCGCCAACCAGATTCGCAAGCCCGATGCCTGCCATCAGAGCGAGCGGCAAGATCCCCGATCCGACGCATTGGTAGCAGCCGGCGGAAATCAGGATAACCGATGTCAGCCCGGCCCAGATCGGCGTGATGTTCGGCGCGACGCGCCGGTCTGCTTTCGCCCGCGCGATGGCACTCATCATCAGGTAAATTCTGGTGCCGCCCAGAACCAATTCCGCCAGCACCCAGGCATAGGCCCATGCCGCGCCGGTCAGTGCGGCGGCAATCGATGCGATCAGCAAGGATGCCAGCACCGCCACCACGAACGTCCTGGTCTTGTTCGTCCTTTGTTGAAGCAGCTCGTTGCGGATATCATCCGGCAACGGAAGCGGGCCGGCGAGCAGCCAGTCGGCGCAGCCTTGCACGTGAAACCAGAGCCGCTGCGGTTGCCCGGCGGGAGCGGAAGCCGTCGATGTCGGTGAGACTGTGGATGCCATTGTCCCAGTTATGGCGTCGGCTATTTAAGACCGCTTAAGCGCGGGGGCCAAGTTCCAGACAGCGTAAACATTTTGCCTGACAGGCGATTGCTTGTGCAAATGCAGCATCCATCCGGCTTGACAGCGCGCCGAAAGCCGGTGTCTTACGGCTGCACTTCAAGGGAGTTTCCGGCAAAAATGACCGCAGCATTTACCTTTCCGGGCCAGGGGTCGCAGTCCGTGGGCATGGGCAAGGCCCTGGCGGAAGCCTTTCCGGCCGCGCGGGCGGTGTTCGACGAGGTCGATGCGGCGCTGGGCGAGAAGCTGACGGCCATCATTTGGGATGGTCCGGCCGAGACCCTGCAGCTCACCGAAAACGCCCAGCCGGCCTTGATGGCGGTCTCGATTGCGACCTTGCGCGCGCTGGAGGCGGAAGCCGGCTTTTCGGTCGGGCGGGATGCCGCCTACGTCGCCGGCCATTCGCTCGGCGAATATTCCGCATTGGCCGCGGCCGGCAGCCTCAGCGTCAGCGATACCGCGCGGCTGTTGCGTATCCGCGGGCTGGCGATGCAGAAGGCGGTGCCGGTCGGCGTCGGCGCGATGGCAGCCCTCCTCGGGCTCGACTATGAGACGGCGGTCGCCGTTGCCGATGAAGCGGCGCAGGGACAGGTTTGCCAGGCCGCCAACGACAATGGCGGCGGGCAGGTCGTGGTGTCCGGCGACAAGGCTGCGGTCGAGCGCGCGCTCGAGATTGCCAAAACCAAGGGCGCCAAGCGCGCCATGCTGCTGCCGGTGTCGGCGCCGTTTCATTGCCGGCTGATGCAGCCGGCCGCCGAGGCGATGGCGAAGGCGCTGGCCGATGTGACGATCAAGCCGCCGGCGGCACCGCTGGTGTCGAACGTGCTGGCGGCGGCCATCACTGATCCCGACGAGATTCGCCGCCGCCTGGTCGAGCAGGTCACCGGCACCGTGCGTTGGCGCGAATCTGTGGCCTATATGGCCGGCCACGGCGTCACGCGATTCCTGGAGATCGGCGCCGGCAAGGTGCTGAGCGGATTGGTCAAGCGCATCGCCGACGGCGCGATCGGCGTGTCGGTCAGCGGGCCGAACGATATTGCAGCGGCAAGGGATGCGCTGGCGGCGGCGCATTCCGCATAAGGAGACATTGATGTTCGATTTGACGGGCAGGACGGCGCTGGTGACCGGCGCGACCGGCGGCATCGGCGGCGCCATCGCGCAGGCGCTGCACGCGCAGGGCGCAACGGTGGCGATCTCGGGCACGCGCCGCGAGGTGCTGGATACGTTGGCCGGCAAGCTCGGCGAGCGCGTCCACGTGCTGCCGTGCAATCTCTCCGATGCGGCCGAGGTCGAGGCGCTGGTGCCGGCGGCGGAAGCGGCCATGGGGCAGGTCGACATCCTCGTCGCCAATGCCGGCATCACAAAGGACAACCTGTTCGTGCAATTGCGCGACGAGGATTGGGACGACGTCATCAGGGTCAATCTGACCGCGACCTTTCGCCTCGCGCGCGCGGCGACCAAATTGATGATGCGCAAGCGCTTTGGCCGCATCATCGCGATCACCTCGATCGTCGGCGTCACCGGCAATCCCGGGCAGGCCAATTACACCGCCTCCAAGGCCGGCATCATCGGCCTGATCAAGACGCTGGGCGCCGAATACGCCAAGCGCAACGTCACCGCCAATTGCATTGCACCCGGATTCATCAAGACCCCGATGACGGATGCGCTCAATGACAAGCAGCGCGAAACCATCCTGACGAAGGTTCCTGCGGCACGGCTGGGGACGCCGGAGGACATCGCCGGGGCGGCGGTCTATCTCGCCTCCAATGAGGCCGCCTACGTGACCGGACAGACGATCCACATCAATGGCGGAATGGCCATGTTTTGAGCCGGTTACCGGCCGCTCCGATGCGTCGACGGGCGGTTTCGGGCAACCGGGCGAGGCTTGTAGTCAAGGTCAGGGAAGTATGATAACCGAACCAGCAACGGATGGGCAAAGAAGGCCATTGCAGGAATTTGAATCCCTGTATATTGGCGTGGCGACGCCTGCCGTTCGCCGGGCCTTTGTCGGCTACCACCGGGCCGAATCAAGACTATGCGCGATTGCGAAGGAAGTTTAACGACCACGATGGCTCGTATCGTCTCTAGTGGCGTCTTGGGGTCGGGTCCAATGGAACAAGCACGAGGTTGAACGATGAGTGAGATTGGCGAGCGGGTTAAGAAGATTGTGGTCGAGCACCTCGGTGTCGAACCAGACAAGGTGGTCGACGCTGCGAGTTTCATCGACGACCTCGGCGCCGACAGTCTCGACACCGTCGAGCTTGTGATGGCATTTGAAGAAGAGTTCGGTTGCGAAATTCCCGACGACGCCGCAGAGACGATTTTGACCGTCGGCGACGCGACCAAGTTTCTCGAAAAGAACGCGAAAAGCTGACGCCCCGCGCGGTGCGCATTGAAGCCGGACGGGCCGTGGTCGCGCGGTCGCCCGGTTTCTTGTTATGGGCTGCCAGTGGCGCGCTGGAGTTTTTGATATGAGGCGGGTGGTCGTCACTGGGCTGGGCATGGTTACGCCTCTCGGCTGCGGCGTCGACGCAACCTGGGCGCGTATCCTAAACGGCCAGAGCGGCGCCAGGAAGATCGAGACCTTCGAGGTTGCCGATCTCTCCAGCCGGATCGCCTGCGTGATTCCGCGTGGCGACGGCTCCGACGGCACCTTCAATCCCGACCAGTGGATGGAGCCGAAGGACCAGCGCAAGGTCGACGATTTCATCATCTTCGCGATGTGCGCCGCGCGCCAGGCGCTCGACGATGCCGATTGGCATCCCGCCAGCGAAGAGGACAAGTGCGCGACCGGCACCCTGATCGGCTCGGGGATCGGCGGCCTGTCCGGCATTGCCGATACCGCGCTGCTGCTGAAAGAACGCGGACCGCGCAAGGTCTCGCCGTTCTTCATTCCGGGGCGCCTGATCAATCTGGCGTCCGGCTATGTCTCGATCGAGCACGGCCTCAAGGGTCCCAATCATTCGGTGGTGACGGCGTGTTCGACCGGAGCACACGCAATCGGCGACGCGAGCCGGCTGATTTCGCTCGGCGACGCCGAAGTGATGGTGGCGGGCGGAACGGAATTGCCGATTTGCCGGCTCGCGATGGCGGGATTTTGCGCGGCGCGGGCGCTGTCGACCGGCTTCAACGAAGCGCCGGAACGGGCCTCGCGTCCCTACGACAAGGATCGCGACGGCTTCGTGATGGGTGAGGGCGCCGGCATCGTGGTGCTCGAGGAATATGAGCACGCCAAGCGCCGCGGTGCGAAGATTTACGCCGAAGTGACCGGCTACGGATTGTCCGGCGACGCCTATCACATTACCTCGCCGGCGCCCGACGGCGATGGCGCTTTCCGCAGCATGAGTGCCGCGCTGAAGCGCGCCGGAATCGCCGCTTCCGACATCGACTACATCAATGCGCACGGGACCTCGACGCAGATCGGCGACGAGATCGAACTCGGCGCGGTCGAGCGCCTGCTCGGCAACGCGGCCTCCAAGGTGTCGATGTCGTCGACCAAATCGTCGACCGGACATCTGTTGGGCGCAGCCGGCGCGATCGAGGCGATTTTCAGCATTCTTGCGATTCGGGACAACGTCGCGCCTCCTACCATCAATCTCGAAAATCCGTCGGTGGAAACGGCGATCGACCTCGTGCCGCAAACGGCGCGCAAACGTAAGATCAATGTCGCGCTGTCGAATTCGTTCGGTTTCGGGGGCACCAATGCTTCCGTGATCGTTCGGCGCGTGACTGGTTAGCAAGTGTTAAAGCCCTCTCCACCGTTTTGCCGTATTCGGTGATGACTCCGGAGCGCGATCAGCAAAAGCCGGACCCGGTTTTGCGTCCGATCGCGCTCCGAACTATAAGTGGCGCATGATCTTGTCGCCAAACCGCCAACAACCTGGCGGATCATGCGAGAAGCGTGGGCGTATGCTATTGGCAGGGCAGGGGTTTGTCAGGCCACCATTGAACCGGCAGGATTCAGGTTGCATCGATGAGTGAGAGGCCGCCCATTTCACCACGCAGTCCGCGCGCCGCGCTGGAGCCCGAACAGGTTCCGCCGCCGCCGAAGCGGTCGGAGCGCGCCCGCAATCCGTTCGTCGTGGTCGGCAACGCGATCATCACCATTCTCATCGTACTGATGATCGCCGCCGGGGGCGGCTATTACTACGGCAGGCAGAAGCTGGAGGCGCCCGGTCCGCTGACGGAGGACAAGGTCGTCAACATTCCGGCGCGGGCGGGAATGACCGACATTTCCGATATCCTGCAGCGTGAAGGCGTGATCGACAATAATCGCTGGGCCTTCATCGGCGCGGTGTTCGCCCTGAAGGCGCGCTCGGAGCTGAAGCCCGGCGAATACGCGTTTCAGAAGAGCGCCAGCCTGCGCGACGTCATCGGCACCATCGTCGAGGGCAAGGTGGTGCAGCACGCCGTCACCATTCCCGAGGGCCTGACCTCCGAGCAGATCGTGTCGCGGCTCACCGACAACGACATTTTCGCGGGCTCGGTGCGGGAAATACCGCGCGAAGGCACACTGCTGCCGGAGACCTACAAATTCCCGCGCGGCACCACGCGCGACCAGGTGATCCAGCGGATGCAGCAGGCGCAGAAGCGCGTGCTGGCGGAAATCTGGGAACGCCGCAATCCGGACGTTCCGATCAAGTCGCCTGAACAGCTCGTCGTGCTGGCCTCGATCGTCGAGAAGGAGACCGGCAAGGCCGACGAGCGCAGCCGGGTCGCCGCGGTGTTCGTCAACCGGCTGCGGCAGAAGATCAAGCTGCAGTCCGACCCGACCATCATCTACGGATTGGTCGGCGGCAAGGGAACGCTTGGCCGGCCGATCAAGCGCTCCGAGATTCAGCAGCCATCGCCCTACAACACCTATGTGATCGACGGCCTGCCGCCGGGGCCGATCGCCAATCCCGGGCGCGCCTCGCTGGAGGCCGCCGCCAATCCGGCGCGTACCCGCGACCTGTTCTTCGTCGCCGACGGTACCGGCGGCCATGCCTTTACCGAAACCTACGACCAGCATCAGAAGAACGTCGTCAAGCTGCGCTCGATGGAAAAGCAGATCCAGAACGATACGGTTGAGCCGGCCGACGACGCGCCGCCGCCGCCGGCTGCCGCCGCACCGGCTGACACCAGTCCGACGGCGACGACAAAACCCGTGGCGCCGAAAAAGCCGGCGCGGCCCGCCGGTGCGCGCCAGGGCGCGGCGCAATCCATCACGACGCCGCCGGTGGTTCAGCGCTAGCCCAAAACCTCCGGTCGAGAGGCCTTCCCGCCGGAACGTAATTCCACTTTCACGGAATTCGTTTTAAGGTCGCGCAGTCCGCTTGCGAGTCTCACATCCCCCTGTCAGAGAGTTTTACGCGATGGCGCTATCGAGCATGACCGGTTTTGCCCGGAGCCACGGCGCCAGCGGCCCGTATACATTCGAATGGGAGTTGAAATCGGTCAACGCCAAGGGTTTTGACTTGCGGCTGCGCCTGCCGCCCGGATGGGATGAACTCGAGGCGTTCGCCAAGAAGCGCGCCGGCGAAGTACTTTCGCGGGGAACCGTGTACGCCAATCTCAACGTCAAGCGGGCCAACGCGGTCTCGACCATCCGCATCAATGAGGACGTGCTGTCCTCGATCGTGAAAGTCGCAGGCGTGCTCGCCGGCAAGATCGATGCGGTGGCGCCGAGCATCGACGGGCTGTTGAGCATCAAGGGCGTGATCGAAGTCGTCGAGCCCGAAAGCAACGAAGAGGAAGACAAGGCTGCGCGGGACGCAGCGTCTGCGGCGTTCGAGCAGGCGCTTGGCCATCTGGTCGAGATGCGCCGCCGCGAGGGCGTTACCCTCGGTCAGATCCTCTCCCAGCGGATGGATGAAATCGAAAAACTTGCCGGCAAGGCCGAGGCGGCGCCCGGCCGCAAGCCCGAGGCGATCAAGGCGCGGCTGGCCGAACAGATCGCAGCGTTGCTCGACACCTCCGACCGTTTCGATCCCGACCGCCTCAACCAGGAGGCGCTGCTGATCGCGGCCAAGGCCGACATCCGCGAAGAACTCGACCGCATCGCCTCGCACGTGGCGCAGGCCCGCGAGATGCTCGGCAAGGGCGGGCCGGTCGGGCGGCGGCTCGATTTCCTGGCGCAGGAATTCAACCGCGAGGTCAACACCTGCTGCTCGAAATCCAACGACCTCGAATTGACCAATACCGGGCTCGAGATGAAGAACGTGGTCGAGCAGTTCCGCGAACAGGTCCAGAATCTGGAGTGATCGATGACGATTGGCGGTTTCGACGGAGTTGAGCGGCGCGGGCTGATGTTCGTGCTGTCGTCGCCGTCGGGCGCGGGCAAGACCACGCTGTCGCGGATGCTGATCGATCGTATGCCCGGCCTGAAAATGTCGGTGTCGGCTACCACGCGGCCGATGCGGCCCGGCGAGATCGACGGCCGCGACTATTTCTTCGTGGACAAGACCCGCTTCGAGACGATGGCCAAGCAGGGCGAATTGCTCGAATGGGCCACTGTGTTCGACAACCGCTATGGCACGCCGCGTCTGCCGGTCGAGGCCGCGCTGTCGGCGGGCCAGGACGTGCTGTTCGACATCGACTGGCAGGGCACCCAGCAATTGCGCGAAAAGGCCCGCGCCGACGTGGTCAGCGTGTTCATCCTGCCGCCATCGGCCGCCGACCTCGAGAAGCGGCTGCACACCCGTGCGCAGGATTCCGACGAGGTCATTCGCGGGCGAATGAGCCGCGCGACGCATGAGCTCAGCCATTGGGCGGAATACGACTACATCGTCGTCAACCAGCACGTCGACGACGCGTTTGCCGAGGTGCAGTCGATCCTCAAGGCCGAACGGCTCAAGCGCGAACGCCGCACCGGGCTGACCGAGTTCGTCCGCGGCCTGCAGCGCCAGCTGCAAAAATGACATGGCGTTTTCAAGCGAAGCCGGCCCCCGACTTGATCCGGGTGGACGCCGGTTCGCGTGAAGAAAACGCGTTAAAATAAAGCCTCAGTTCGCCGCACCTCGCGCCAGCCGCGCCAGCATTTCCTGCACCCGCCGCTCCGGATCGTCGGGCGCGCGCGGATCGCGCGAAACCGGATCGCGCCATCTCGGGACATTCTCATCCGGGAACAGCGATGGTGACGGGCGGGATGGGCGGCCGGCGTCGACGGAATCCCAGATCGCGCGCCGCTCGCCCCAGACTTCGGGCTGCACCCGCGCGCGGGCGAAGCGGAATACCAGGCTGGCGGTGATGCCCGCCAGCGCCAGCGCGCCGGCCATGACCATCAACAGCATCTGGGTCGAGCCGGATTGCTTTTGCCAAGTGGAATCCGCGGCTGCGAGGGCGATCGGGGAAGCTGCGGGCTGCGGCGCCGGCCGGGCATTCGCCGGTGTGCCCGAGGGCGGATTGGCGGCGGCAGGCCGGAGATTGTCCGAAGGACTGACACCGGTAGAATCCGGCCAGCGCGACGTCACGATCGATGGCGGCGCAGCCGCATCCGGTGCGGCGGCGCCCGGGATATTCTGGGTTGCTGCTGCCGCAGCCCCGCTGCTGTTTCCTGGTTGAACGTTGACACCGGCAGCCTGATCGGCGCGCCCTTGCGGGGCGGGCAATTCGGCGTGGGCGTCGGCAATCGATTTGGGCACGCTCGCATTGGCCTGCGGCGGAACCGGAAGCGGATTCGTTGCCGGAGCCGCAACGGCCGCCGGGGCTGCGGTGGACGCTGCTGCATCCTGCGGGGTTGCCGCCGCCGTCTTGTCTTTCTCATCGCCGAGGTACCAGCAATGACGTTTGGTGGCGCGATCGACGCGATAATACCAATGGCCGCCCGCGGGCACCGCACCTTGCGGTCCGGACAAGCAGCTGTCCGCCGGCTTGGCAGCGTTCTCCGCAACGGCGGTGAAGTTGGCGCCCGCCAAAAGGCCGGCGAATAGTGCCGAGACGAATTTTGCTGCACGGTTTGACATGGCCGTCCCCCGGTGATGCTGCGCGAAGCTGTACGCGTTCAAATTTCGTTAAACATCTGGGTCGCAATAGGCCGCAATTCCGGAAAGGATGGGGCTTAATTCGGGCTTGCGGCCCGCCTCACATGAGGCGGGCTGAAGCCTAAAAACAGGCATGTTCGCGACATCGGCAAACCGGCGCCGCCGCGCTCAGTTGCTCTCCATCACGTCGCTGAACAGCACGTAACGCTCGCCATTGAAGCGCACCAGCCGCATCTGCTTGATCGGGCGCAGGTCGGTCGGGCTGGTCCTCAGCCGAATGCCCGGCAGCAGCAGCGGCAACTCCATGTCGAGATGGGAGGCCTGCTTCATGATGTTCTCGCGCGTCAGATCGTCGCCGCACTGCTTGAGCAGCTGCACGACGGCGTAACCTATGTTGTAGCCATAGGGCGCGTAATAGTCGCTCTTGTTGATGCGCGGGTTGTACCTGTCCATCCACACGTTCCAGGCCTTCATGGCCGGATCGTCCTGCCATTGCGGATCCGCGGGGTCTTTTTGATAGGCTGCGGAGATGATCCCCTTGGCCGCCTCGAATCCGGCCGGCTTGATCGCACCCGCAATCGACGAACCGACGCTGACCACGAATTCCTGCGGATGCCAGTCGATGTCATAGGCTTTGCGGATGGCCTGGGCGGAGAATTTGGGGATCGTGATGATGACGAAGACGTTCGCGCCTGAGGATTTGAGCGAAACCACCTGTAAATCGACGGTCGGATCGGAAGTGTTGTAGGCCTGCGTCGACACGATCATGGTCGACGCCTTGTCGCCGAGCCCACGCTTGAAGCCGATGAGATAGTCGCGGCCGAGGTCGTCGTTCTGGGCCAGGATGCCGATTTTGGCGTCGGGTTTTGTCGACAGAATGTATCGGGCGTAGATTTCGCCTTCGGAGGCGTAATGCGGCGTCCAGCTCATCGTCCACGGATAGTGCTCGGGGTCGTTGAAAACGGTAGCACCGGTGCCGATGAAAAGATGCGGCACCCCCTTCTGGTTGATGTATTTGAACACCGCCATGTTGGTGGCGGTGCCGACCGGATTGACCAGGAACGAGACTTCGTCGCTCTCGATCAGCCGCCTGATCTGCTCGACGGTTTTCGGCGGGCTATAGGCATCATCCAGACTGATGAAGTTGATCTTGCGCCCGTTCACGCCGCCTTGTTCGTTGATCATGGTGAAATAGGCGGTCGCGGAAATCGCACCGGCCGAATAGGCCGATGCCGGACCGCTATAGGGCGTCGTGGTCCCGATCTTGATTTCGGTGTCGGTGACGCCGGGGCCGTAATGTTTCTGCGCGAAAGCCGATGTCGCGGCAAAGGCCAGCGCGAGCGCGGCCAATGCCGTTGTTGCCGAACGTTTCCTCCACTTCATTCACGCCCTCCCCATTTTTTTTCCGGGTGAGGCCGGCGAGACGTCCCCGCGTCAGTTCTTCAGCACGATACGTCCCACGACTTTTCCGGCCCGCAATTCCTCGATCCATTTCTGGACGTCGGCCATCGGCTCTTCCTTCATCGGCGTCGGCTTGATCTTGCCGGCGCGTGCCAGCGCCATCAATTCCTTCGCCTCCGCCAGCGTTCCCACCATAAAACCTTCGATGGTCATGCGCTTGTAGACCCACTGTACCATGGGCAGGCTGAAATTGCCGCCCATCAGGCCGGAGATCACGATCTTGCCGCCGCGCGCGACCGCGGAAACCGCAAAAGCCATCGATTTTTCGTTGCCGGCAAAATCCACGACGCCGTCAAAGCCGCCTTCGGTCTCCTTGATCATGCGCTTGACCACGTCGGTTTCAGCCGGATCGTAGGCCACGGCCGCGCCGCTCTTCAACGCGCTTTCGCGCGCGGCAGGGCTCAGATCGGCGACCGCGATGTTCTGCTTGAACATCGCCTGCGCGAACGAAAGCCCCATCATGCCGACACCGCCGAGCCCGATCAGCAAAAGATTGCGTTGCCGCGGGCGGTCGACCAGCCGCTTCAGCGCGCCGTAGGCGGTGACCCCCGAACACATCAGGGTCGCGGCCTGATTGACCGGCAGCGGATCGTAGTCGAGCAGATATTTTGCGTCGGGCACCAGCACGTGCGTCGCAAAGCCGCCGTCGATCGAGACGCCGAGAAAGCGCTGCTTGACGCAAAGGTTTTCATCGCCGTTCTGGCAATCGCGGCACTGGCCGCAGCCGATCCAGGGGAATACCGCCTGCTTTTTTCCGATCAGCTCTTTCGAAGCGTCCGGGCCGACTTCCTCGACGAGGCCCGCGATCTCATGGCCGAGCGTGAACGGCAGCGTCATGCCGCGCGTGGTATCGAGCCGCTTGCCGCCGCCGAGATCGGCATAGCCGTCCTGGATATGCAGGTCGGAATGGCACAACCCGCAACGTTCGATGCGGACCAGCACTTCTCTGCCTTGCGGCTTCGGCGTGTCGACGATGGTTTCACACAACGGCGCATCGAATTTGACCAGGGACTGGCGACGCATCAATGGCATGGAAGCGGCTTCCTTTGACTTTATGGACACTTGATTAGGCGCAGTTCATCACTCGTTCAATGGGTACTTCAAGCTCTGTTGCTGGCGCGGTCAGGTTCTTTGCAGCTTCGATATTTCTGCTCCCGCCGCGCGTAGCGGAGACTTTTCCAATTCGAACCTCACTTCAGGCGGTCGCAGCGTCGCCGTCTAGCGGCGCGGTGGCGGGATCACAATCCAATAGTCCTTGCCATTGCCGCGAGGATTACTGTTGTCACTGGCCGAGATCACGAAACCCTTGCCGTTCTCCTGCGCATATCTTCCGCGGCCGATGCTGTCGATGTCGCGCATTGTGGCGTTACCCGGTCCCGGCAGCGGCTTGTCATTTTCATAAATAATCACCTCGGGACGCAGGCTGAAATTCCGCTGTCGGCACAGATATCCGAAACCATCGGCCGACAATCTTTCGAATCCGAAAATTGCCTGCACCGCGCCTGGCGGGACCGGGCGGGGCACGTAAGAGTTTCCGACGATGGATGCGGTTGGAAAATAGACCGCGCAGACAGCGGCCGCTGCGATCATCACCACGCGAGTTTGCCGCTGGATTGTCTCCATTTTGACCTCGGCTCACGTTTCTCCCCGGAACCCGTCCGATTTTGTATTTCGTATATCGGTCAATTCACGGGCCATGGCAACAAAACCGGAAACCGGAATGGTCTCGGCGCGCCGGGTCGGATCGACGGCCGCGGCCGCAGCGAGCCGCGCCGGGTCGACCGACAGCGATTTGAGGCTTTGCCGCAGCATCTTGCGGCGCTGACCGAATGCCGCGGCGGCGACCTGTTCCAGCGCCCGGCGCTCGCACGGCAAGGGTGCGCTGCGCGGTGTCAATCGCACCACCGAGGAGGTGACCTTTGGCTGCGGCACGAAAGCGGCGGGCGAAATATCGAACAGGATTTTGGTTTCGGCCCGCCAGTTGGCGAGCACCGCGAGCCGTCCATAGGCCTCGTCGTTCTCGCAGGCCACGATCCGCTCGGCCACCTCGCGCTGAAACATCAGCACCATCATGTCGTACCAGGGCGGCCAGGGTTCGATCGACAGCCAGTCGACCAGCAATGCGGTGGCGATGTTGTAGGGCAGGTTGGCGACGATCCTTGCGCGTTCGCCGCCGAGCATCGGCCGGGGATCGAACCGCTGCGCATCGGCGAGGACGATTTCCAGCCGGCCCGGATATCGCTTCGCGATGGCCTGCAGCGGCCCCAACGCGCGCTCGTCGCGCTCGACCGCGATGACGCGCCGCGCCCCCAGCGCCAGCAACGCGCGGGTCAGGCCGCCGGGGCCCGGCCCGACCTCGATGATGGTGGCGTCTTCGAGCGGGCCCGCGCTGCGGGCGATCCGCGCCGTGAGATTGAGGTCGAGCAGGAAATTCTGACCCAGCGATTTGCGCGCCGACAATCCGTGCTCGCGAATGACATCGCGAAGCGGCGGCAGATCGTCGATCGCGGTCATGCCGTGCGCGCCGCCGCCATGCGCGCCGCGAGCCGCAGCGCCGCGGCGAGGCTCGACGGGTTGGCCTTGCCGGTGCCGGCAATGTCGAAGGCGGTGCCGTGATCCGGAGAGGTGCGGATGAACGGCAATCCCAGCGTGACGTTGACGGCATCCTCGAAGGCGATCGTCTTGATCGGGATCAGCGCCTGATCGTGATACATGCAGATCGCGCAGTCGTAGCTTTCGCGCGCCGCGGCGTGGAACATGGTGTCCGCCGGCAGCGGCCCCCTGACGTCGACGCCTTCGCCGCGCAGGATTTCGACGGCAGGTGCGACGATCTCGATATCTTCGGTGCCGAGCGAGCCGTCCTCGCCGGCATGCGGGTTCAGTCCCGAGACGGCCAGACGCGGCTTGGAAAGGCCGAAGCGCGCCTTGAGGTCGGCGACCGCGATGCGCGCCGTCCTGACGATCAGGTCGCTCGAGAGCTGCGCGAGCGCGTCGTGCAGCGAAACATGGATCGTCACCGGCACGACGGCCAGCGCCGGCGACCACAACATCATCACCGGCTGCGGCGTCCGGCCGCCATTCGCCGCGAGCTCGGCCAGAAATTCGGTGTGGCCGGGATGAAGGAAGCCGGCGCGGTAGAGCACGCTTTTGGCGATCGGATTGGTGACGACCGCGTCGGCTCTGCCGGCCATGACGTCGCCGACGGCCTGGCGAATGGAAGCGAGGGCGGCGTTGGCGCTGGTGGCGTCCGGCTGGCCCGGGCGGGCGGTCGCCGGCTCGCCTGTCGCGACCACCGGCAGCGCGCTCGAAAATGCCGCGAGCGCGTCCTCGGGGCTGCTGTCGGCGAGTTCGACTTTCAGGCCGAGAATTTTCGCCCGCTCGGCGAGAGAGCCGCGATCGCCCCGCAGGTAGAACGGCGGAAGCTCCAGTTCATTGCGCCGCAGCCACGCTGCGATGGCGATGTCGGGGCCGATGCCCGCGGGCTCGCCGGATGTCAGCGCGAGGGGCTTTGCCATGCATCAACGATATTCGATCATCGCGGCTTTGCGGACTTCCTGCAGATAGGCCTTCGACTTCGCCTCATACTTCTGGGCGTACATCTTGTCCCGGATTTCCTTCTTCTTCGGCGAATCGATCGTGGTCGGCTTGCGTCCGCACAGCGCGACCATCTCGACGCCCTGCTTGGTGACCTCGGGCGCGGTCAGATGACCGATCGGCGTCTTGTCGAGCACCTCGCGAAGCGGGGCCGGAATATCCGCCGAGGTCTTGGTCACGGTATCCCTGATCGCGGCGTTCTGCATCGACTTGAAGTAGGAATTGGCCTCGTCGCAGGTCTGGACTTGTTCGCGGAGCGCGTCGGCTTCCTTGCGGCGCGACTCGATGACGGCGGGCGCGGACCCGTGCGGCACGATCAGGACGATCGGCTGCATCTTGTATTCGAAAGCCTCGACCTGGGTGCCGTCGCCGCCTTCCTGGGCCGCAGCGGCGACGTCCTTCTCGCCGACCTGGAGGCTTTCCTTGTAACGGCCGCGCACCAGGCTGGTCCAGACCATCTCGGCCTTGATACGGGCCTTGAGGGTGTCGGGGCGGATGCCCTGGCTCTCGAGCGATTTCGTGAGCTGGTCGGGCGTGATCCGCATCCGCGAACTCATCTGGCCGTAGGACTGCTCGATATCGGTGGAGGTGGGATCGACGCCGAATTTCTTGGCTTCCTTGATCTTCACCTTCTCATCGATCAGTTCGTTGATCACTTCCTCCCGCGACATCTGCTTGTGGGTGGTCAGGAAGTTCAGCTTGGTGCGCTGCTCGATATCGTAATTGGTGATGGGGTCGCCGTTGACCATGACGGCGACGGACTGCGCCCGTAGCGGCGAGGGGCCGCCGATCAGAATGGCAAGCGCGGCCGCGCAGCCGGCGATCAAGGACCGGAGGCGGTGAGGTCTGAGCTTGAAGGTCGTCATTATCATATCAGCCGTATCAACCCATTCGATCCGCGATGCCGCGGGAATTCTCCGGCAAGGTCGAATCCCGCGTTATTGAATACCGGTGCTGCCGGCCACCGAGGACGAAGTGGCAATGGTCCGCAGGCCGATCTGCAGCATGAACGCGTGACTGAGCACCGGCGGCGTCGAGCCGGCGGAATAGCTGTAGGACGTGACATAGTTGGCGGCCAGCACGAAGCAGTCGTCCACATAGCCTGCGCCGACGACATATTGGTTGATTTTGTTGGCTTCAAGGTCCCAGCGCGCCGAGCCCGATACCACCCAGTTCGTCGCCACCTTGACCGAGGCGCTGCCAAGGATGCCTTCGCGGCGGGTCAGGTAGCCGAGTTGGGGCTGCGCGGCATAGTCGCCGTAGATCATGCTGACCGACCAGCGGTCGAATGACGCGCGGCCCTCGGCCTCGAAGCGGTTGATCTGCCAGGTCGCCTCATCCATGCGGGCGCGCACGCTGAACGTATAGGTGCGGTTGGGCGAATAATTGACGCGGGCGACATAATCGGACTGCGAATTCTGCAGGCCGGAATCGAGGCCGGTATTGGTGGCGTCGGCGACCGCGAAGGAATTCAGGCCGAACAGCTGGTAGGACTGTCCGAACAGCACGTTGACGCTGCCGCCGCGATCGAACTGCGTGGTCGCCTGTACGCCGACATTGGCGCGGCCGCCGCCTTCGACGCGGTCATAGCCCGAGAATTTGTCGACCTCGAACAGGTTGCTGGCGTCGTACACCAGGCTCTGTGCGTCTTCGTTCGGAAGCTTGCCGGCGTAGGTTTCGTTGGGACGAATGATGATCTGTGCGATCGGCTCGATCGTGGTGGAGCCCCAGGGCTGAACGTTGATGAAGGGATAGCGGTATTCGAGGCCGACCGTCGGCATCACGCGCAACGCCTGGGTGTCGCCGACCGGGAGGAAATTCGAAACACCCGGCTGATTCGAAACCGAGGAATTGATCGCGTCGGCGCGCATGATCGCAAACGGCGTCCAGATCTCGCCGAAGGGGTCGGTAAACGACTTCCGCCATTGCGCCTCGGCGGTCAGGCGCGTGTAGGTGCCGGGGAAGCCGCGCAACAGACATTGCGACGGCATCCGCGCCAGCGGGTCGGCGGACGCCGTCGTGCACAGGCCGGCGGTGTTGGCCAATGTCGTGATCGGATCGAACACCGCGGTGTCGCGCGTCAGGCTGGTGAAATTCGTCTTGTAGCTGAACTCGCCGCCGAAGATCGGGCTGTTGATCACGTTGTTGTAGTCGATGACCGGATGGATCACCGGCACGTTTTGCTGGTTACCGGAGAAGCTCAAATAATAGATCGTGCGTGCGTCGAAGAAGCTGCGATTGCCGACGCCGGTCAGATAAAGCTGCGAGATCGCTTCCGTCGGCAGGCTCAGGAACGATCCGAGCGGATCCTTGTACTGGGCGAGGCGATAGTCGGACATGAAGTAGTAGTCGGACAGAAGCACGCCGTCCCAGCCCCAGGTCCATTTGTCGTTGAGCGCGAACTGGCCCTTGGTTTCGACGCCGCCGCGGAACTGGCGGTCGCCGGGCAGGCCGGCAAACGTGCTGGGACTGAGCTGGTCGATGCCATAGGCGCGGATCTGATACGCGCCGTCCAGCAGGCGCTGGCGGAATTCGCCCTGGAACAGCACGCCTTGTTTGGTGGTGAAGCGCGGGCTGAAGGTCGCGTCGTAGTCCGGCGCGATCGCCCAGTAGAACGGGGTTTCGATACCGTAGCCGAACGGCGTGTACGAGCTCAGCGCCGGCATCAGGAAACCGGTCTTGCGCTTGACGGTGGGATCCGGCGTCGAGAAATAGGGCAGGTACGCCATCGGCACGCCGAAGAACTCAAGCTGCGCGTTCTCGAAATACAGCATCTTGTCGGTCTGGTCGTGGATGATGCGCGCACCCTTGACCTGCCACAGAGGCGGCTTTTTCGGATCGTCCCTGCACGGCGCGCAAGCGGTATAGACGCCGTTTTCGAACACGGTGTAATTGCCGCTGGACCGGTCGGCGCGGGTCGCTGCCATGCGGGTCGCGTCGGCGGTGTCGACCCGGAGCGAATTGACGAAACCGTCACGGTAGTCGTCGCTCAGATCCATGATGTTGGCGTAGGTGATCTTGCCTTCCGCATCGGTCATGCGGATGTTGCCCTCGGCGTGCAGGCGCTTGGTCTTCTGGTCGTAGATGACCTTGTCGGCCTCGACGCTGGTGCCGTTGTAGAACATCTGCACGTTGCCGACCGCCGACACGCGCTGGTTATTGTAGTCGTAGTCGACCTCGACGGCCTGCACGAGCATCTGCCCGTCGGTCTTGGCCGGCGGCGGCGTCGGCCTGGGCGGCCGCGGATTGTAGGTGAAGCTTTGCGCGCCGGCAGGCGTCGTCGCGGCAACGCCGATCGCGCCGGCAAGGGCGAAAGCGAACAGCAGGGCGATCAGGAGCCCGCGCGCCGCGCCCAAGCGATCCCGATAGCGGCGCACGAGGGTGCGCCGCCTGAACGCAGGCGACCGACTCTGGAGGGCGGCGACAACGGCCACTACCCGTCCTCCTGGTACAGCAAGGCCAAAAAGCCGGTGAGGCCGCCCACGCACACGGGCAACCACGCGGCGGCGATGGGATGCATCAACTCAGCCTTGCTCAAATCCTCAGTAACTTTCGACAGAACGTAGAGCAGAAAGCCTGCACCCACGCCACTCAAAACCATCTTTTGCACGCCGCCCATCCGGAAGAAGCGAAGGCTGACGGAAGCCGCCAGCATCACCATCGCAGCCAGCAAAAACGGCTGTGCGATGAGCTTATGGTACTGCAGACGGTAGCCCGCGGTCGCAAAGCCCGAACTCTCCGAAGACCGGATATAGCCCGGGAGTTGCCAAAAAGACACAGTCTCTGGAGTGGAGAAACTATTGCGGACCTGGGCCGGGGTCAGGGTGGTCTCGAGATAGTAATTGTCCTGGTCGACCGGCGGCTTGTCGAGGGAGAATCGGCGCACCGATTTGAAGGCCCAGCGGCCTTCTTCGAGCGACGCTTCGCGCGCTTCGATTCGTTCCTTGAACTGGAGCTCCGGATCGAATCGGAACACGGTCAGGCCGGTCAGCCGGACGCCCTGCTGCTCGCTGCGGGCGGCGTTGATGATCGAATGGCCCTCGCTGTTGACCTGATTGAGCCAGAAGCCGGAGGCGTCCTGGATGCCGCCGCCCGGCGCCGAGCCGAACAGTTCGGCCTCCATCCGCTTGGAGAGCTCACGCAGGTTCGCCGACATCGGGTTATAGGCGGTGGTCGCCGCGACGCCGAGGATGATCGAGCTTGCCAGTGCCGGAGCGATGAACTGCCAGGCGGAAACGCCGGCGGCGCGCGCCACCACCAGTTCAAGCCGCCGCGACAGCGCGAGATAGCAGGTCATCGCGCCGATCAGGACGCAGAACGGCATCAGCTTTTCCAGCAATTGCGGCACCCGGAACAGCGACGTCTCCGCAATCGTGATGGCAGACGCACCAACGAGGCCCGAGGTCTTGCGCACCATCTCGATGTAATCGACCAGCACCAGCAGCACGAAGATGCTGGCAAACACGCCCACCGCCGCGACCACGAAGCGGCCGGCGAAATATCGCCCGAGCGTGTTGGTCATCATGCTCATGCGGCGGCCGGCCGTCCGAACAGACGCGCGATGCGCGCGTTCGATCTGTTGATGGCCTCGATCAGCGCGGCCGGCGGCTCGACCACGACGCCGCTGAGAATCATCCACAGCCCGATCGCGATCGCAGCGATCAGCATCGAATATTGCAGCAGTGCCGCGGCAGGGGTTTTCACCGTCACCACCGAGCAGGCGAATCCCGCCATGCGCAGGCCGAACACCGCGAAAATCGAGCCGCCGATCGAGAAATTGCGGCTCTGGCGCGTGGTGCGCGGGGTGCCGAGAAACGCAAAGGTCAGCGCGGCGAAGGCGAAGGGATAAACCGGCGACATGAAGCGGTCATGCAATTCGGCGCGGAACTGGCCGGACAATTGCTGATAGATCGGGTCGTCGGGCGAGGGCGACATCAATTCCCAGAGGTAGCGTTCGCGAATCCCGAGCGCGACGTCGCGGCCCTGATTGGAGAATTTCGACATGTCGAAGGCATAACGGCCGAACGCCACCAGTGCGGGGTCGCGCTTGCCGGCCTCGAAGCGTTCGAGATTGCCGTCCTCGAGGATGAGGTACGAGCCGTTGCCGTTCTTCATGACGGTGCCGTGGTCGGCGATGATGGTGACGCGTTCCTTCGGATCGCGGCGATCGTCGACGAAGATGCCGCCGAGCACGCCGCCCGGCAGGCGTTCGCGGATCCGGATCGTCAGGTTGGTGTCGAGCTGGGCAAAGCGGCCCGGCTGCAGGATGTTGGTCAGCACGTCGGCGGTGATCTCGGCGTCCCATTGCTTGATTTGGCGCATGCCGTCGGGGGCGAGATAGGCGGCGATGAAGGCGACCAGCAGCGCCACCACGCAGGTGGCGTACAGAAACGGACGGAACAGCCGGAACGGCGACAGGCCGGCGGCATTCATCACGATGATCTCGGAATTGGTGGCGAGCTTGTTCAGCGTGTGCGAGATCGAAATCATCAGCGCGATCGGCGCGATGATCAGGACCAGCGCCGGAATCACCAGGCTGGTGATGCCGAGAAAGGTGATGATGGTCTGGCCCTGGCTCGTCATCAGGTCGATGCCGCGCAACGCCTGCGTAATCCAGATCACGCCCGTCAGGCTGACCAGGACCAGCGCAAACGACGCGAGCGTCGTGCGGAAGATATACTTGTCGATCGACCCCATCGGCTACCGCACGATCCCACCTTGCGCCCCAGACAAACGATCCGGCCAATCCCTGTTGGGGGTTCCCCTTTGGCCGCGCCGTTAATCGTCCAGTCGTCTACTCTCTCACTACCATCCCTTTGATCCGTCAACAAAATGGCCGGGCCGTGGCACCCTTGCCATATGGTTAATAATTCACCGGATGTGACCTCCCGGCCACTGCTGTGCTTGGCAGCGTGGCCGCAGACAGGTCATAGTGGTCAAAACCCCATGTCCCGAACGATTTGGGCCGTCATCGAACAGAACATTCCGAGTACCTTGTCTGAACAGATCTAACCTGGCGGCCGATCCGGCTCCGCAAACAGCCCTGAATTCCTGGAGGATTTACCTATGTCCGACGCCGTCAAGGTCGGCTTTGTCCCGTTTTCCGCTGCGTCCCGCGGCATTCTGGTGGTGTTTTGCGACGACACGTTGAAGCCGGGCGCGGCGGCCCGCAAAGCGCTGGGCAAAGCGGCCGACATCGTCAAGCGGGCGGCGGCGACCAACGCGTTCAAGGCTAAGAGCGGGTCCACGCTCGACATCCTGGCGCCGGAGGGGCTGAAGGCGCCGCGGCTGATCGTCGTCGGCACCGGCAAGCCGTCGGATCTCAAGGAGAAGGATTTTCTCAAATTCGGCGGCGTGATCGCGGGCCGGCTGAACGCCGGCAGCGATGCCGTGACCGTGATCGCCGAACTCGCCGACGGCGCGATGGCGCCGGATGCGGCGGCCGCGATCGCGTCCGGTATCCGGTTGCGCGCCTATAAATTCGATCGCTACAAGACCAAGAAGAAGGACGGCGACAACGGCCCGGTCCGCGCCGACGTTTCGATCGCGGTTGGCGACGTCGCGGCCGCGAAAAAAGCGTTCGCGCCGGAGCAGCATATCGTCGACGGCGTGATCATCGCGCGCGAGCTCGTCAACGAGCCGCCGAACGTGCTGTATCCCGAAGAATTCGCGCGCCGGGCGAGCCAGCTCAAGAAGGTCGGCGTCAACGTCGAGATTCTCGACGTCAAGGCAATGACAAAACTCGGCATGGGCGCGCTGCTCGGGGTCTCCCAGGGCTCGGCACGGCCCGGCCGCACCGTGATCATGCGCTGGAACGGCGGCAAGAAGGGCGAGGCGCCGGTGGCCTTTGTCGGCAAGGGCGTTTGCTTCGATACCGGCGGCATTTCCATCAAGGGCGCCGCCAACATGGAGGACATGAAGGGCGACATGGGAGGTGCGGCCTGCGTGGTCGGGCTGATGCACGCGCTCGCGGCGCGCAACGCCAAGGTCAACGCGATCGGCGCCATCGGCCTGGTCGAGAACATGCCCGACGGCAACGCCCAGCGCCCGGGCGACATCGTCACCTCGATGTCCGGGCAGACCATCGAGATCATCAACACCGACGCCGAAGGCCGTCTGGTGCTGGCCGACGTGCTCTGGTACGTGGCCAAGAAGTTCAAGCCGAAATTCATGGTCGATCTGGCGACCCTTACCGGTGCGATCATGGTCGCGCTCGGCACCGAGCATGCCGGATTGTTTTCCAACAACGACGAACTCGCCGAGCGATTGACCAAGGTCGGGATCGAGACCGGCGAGCGGGTCTGGCGCATGCCGCTTGGACCCGAATACGACAAGATGATCGACTTGCAATTTGCCGACGTGAAGAACGCCGGCGCGCGCAACGGCGGATCGATCACCGCCGCCCAGTTCCTGCAGCGTTTCGTCGACGACACGCCATGGGCGCATCTCGATATCGCGGGAACCGCGATGGGCGCGCCGAAAACCGACATCAATCACTCCTGGGGTTCGGGGTACGGCGTTCGCCTGCTGGAGCGGCTGGTGACGGAGTATTACGAAACCAAAAAGTAGCTGCCATCGCATGACGGAAGTCCTGTTCTACCATCTGCAGAACATGTCGCTCGAAAGCGTGCTGCCGCCCTTGCTCGAAAAATCGATCGAGCGCGGCTGGCGCGTGGTCGTGCAATCGACCTCGCAGGAGCGCACCGACGCGCTCGACGCGCATCTGTGGACCTACAGCGACGATTTGTTCCTGCCGCACGCCACCTGGCGCGCCGGCGACGCGCCGGATCAGCCCATCATCCTCTCGATCGAGGAGGGCAATCCGAATCGTGCCAATGTCAGGTTCCTGATCGACAACGCCGCGTTGCCGGCCGACTCCGACAGCTACGAGCGCCTGGTCCTGGTGTTCAACGGCGACGACGCCGAGGCGCTGACCGCGGCGCGCGGCGTTTGGACCGATTGCAAGGCGCGCGGGTTCGAGGTGACGTATTGGCAGGTTGACGAGCGGGGCCGCTGGCAGCGGCGGCAATAGCGATATAAGGCAATTAATGATAATTTGCGGTTTCTGACGCGGGCCTTGCGGGCAGCCACGGTCATGCCGCAAAGTGATGTTCGGACAAGTAGTTAAAGCATTTTCAAGTGAAAGCCCGCCCCCGGCCTGATGCGGGGTGGATACGGGTAAGACAGTAAAACAGAAAGCGGGAGCCTCGGTCCTGAACCGAACTGGCTCCGGCGGCAGGAGCCTGGTTCAGCGTGCGAGACGGAACTAACAAGCGAAAACCACTGCTGGCGTTGTTGATGCTTGCCCCCGTGATGGCGGGCTGCTCGAGCGCGTCCGACCTTCTGTCACGCGATGCGGACTGGTTTTCGCGCACTGGCCGGGTGTTCGTGCGCAACGTCTCGATCGAAACGCCGCCGCTCACTCCGGACAAGCCGGTTGGCCCCGAGGATTTCGTCAGCGCCGATGGCGGTTGTCCGGGCATGGCGCCGCCGCCCGGGGCTGCGGATGCCAACGCGCTGGCCGCTGGCGGACCGGCGCCATCCACGTCGGGAACTGTGGCGCTCGGTCATACCGAATGCGACGTGGTGCGCGGCATCGGCGCGCCCGACAGCGTCAATTTGTCGAATAATAGCCGCGGCGACCGGGTGGCGGTGGTCAACTATTCGCACGGCCAGCGCGCCGGAATCTACACCTTCACCGCCGGACGGTTGACCTCGATCGAGCGCGGCCCCGAGCCGGTGGTGCAGCCGAAAGTCGCAAAGCCGAAGGCCAAGAAGAAGCCGGCGGCGACGTAAGCTTACCCCGTCGCTTCGTCGTATTGCGAACTCGCCTCCAGCCACGCTTCCTCGGCCCGCTGCAAGGCGCTCGCCGCACCCGCGCGTGCCTTGCTGAGTTGGGCTGCCTGCTTCGGGTCGCGCGTGAACAGGTCCGGCAGCGCCAGCGCCGTGTCGATCTTGGCGATGATGCCGTTGATCCGTTCGATCTCGGCTTCGGCCTCGGATATCCGCTGTTTCAGCGGCGTCCGCTTTTCCGGCTTGGCGCGTTCCGGCTTGTCGCGGCCATTGCCGCGCTCATTGTTGCCGCGATCGCGCGAAGAGCTGCGCATGCCGCGCGCCGACAACACCATGCGCCGGTAGTCGTCGAGATCGCCGTCGAAATTCGTCACCGCGCGGTCGGCCACCACCCACAATTGATCGGCGCAGGCTTCGATCAGATAGCGGTCATGCGAGACCATGATAACGGCGCCGGGAAAATCATTGATCGCTTCCGCCAGCGCCGCGCGACTGTCGATATCGAGATGGTTGGTCGGCTCGTCGAGGATGATCATGTTGGGGCCGAAGAAGGTCGCGAGCCCCAACAGCAGCCGCGCTTTTTCACCGCCCGACAGGCTCTTGACCACGGTGTCGCCGGCCTTGCCGGAGAAACCGATCGCGCCGACGCGGGCGCGGACCTTGCTCTCGGGCGTATCCGGCATCAGCTTGCGGACGTGATCGTAGGGTGAGCCGTCGAGGTTGAGCTCGTCGACCTGATGCTGCGCGAAATAGCCGACCGAGAGTTTTTCCGCGCGGGTGACGTGGCCGGAGAACGGCGGCAGCTTGCCCGCCAAAAGCTTGACCAGCGTTGACTTGCCGTTGCCGTTGGAGCCGAGCAGCGCGATGCGGTCGTCGGTGTCGATGCGCAGCGTGACGCGGTTGAGCACCGGGCTTTTCGGATCGTAGCCGACCGAGACGTCGTCGACGGCGATGATCGGCGGCGACAGCATCTTGTCAGGCGCCGGAAACGAAATCTCGCGCACGTCCTGCGTCACCAGTGCCGTGACCGGCTTCATCCGCTCCAGCATTTTCACGCGAGACTGTGCCTGGCGGGCTTTGGAAGCCTTAGCCTTGAAGCGGTCGACAAAGGCCTGCAGCCGCTTGCGTTCGTCGGCCTGGCGCTTGGCGTGCTTGGCATCGAGCATTTCGCGCGTCGCGCGCTGTTCCTCGAACGAGGAATAGGTGCCCTTGTAGAGCGTCAGCTTGCCGCGATCGAGATGCAGGATCTGGTCGACGGAGGTGTCGAGCAGATCGCGGTCATGGCTGATGACGATCACGGTGCGCGGATAATTCGCCAGATGATCCTCCAGCCATAGCGTGCCTTCGAGATCGAGATAGTTGGTGGGCTCGTCCAGCAGCAGCAAATCCGGCGCCGAAAACAATGTCGCGGCGAGGGCTACGCGCATGCGCCAGCCGCCGGAGAATTCCGAGCACGGCCGCGCCTGGTCCGCGGTCGAAAATCCGAGGCCGCTCAGAATCGCCGCCGCCCGGGCCGGCGCGGAATGGGCGTCGATGTCGACCAGCCGGGTCTGGATTTCGGCGATCCGGTGCGGATCGTGCGCGGTCTCGGCCTCGTGCAGCAGCGCATCGCGCTCGAGGTCGGCCTTGAGCACGACATTGACGAGGCTTTCCGGGCCGTCGGGCGCTTCCTGGGCAAGGCTGCCGATGCGCCAGCGCGGCGGGATCGTGATGCTGCCGGATTCGGTCGGCAAATCGCCGCGGATCGCGTGAAACAGCGTCGATTTGCCGACGCCGTTGCGGCCGACAAAGCCGACGCGCGCGCCCGGCACGATCTGAACCGAGCTGTCGTCGATCAAAAGCCGTCCGGCGATCCGGATCGATATGTCAGTGATTGAAAGCATGCGGCCTTGTCACCGGTGCCGCCTCTAAACGCAACCGTTTATTCGGCAAATATAATCCGGATTTCAGCCAAAAAAAGCGGAATTCCGCTCGATTCGCCAAAAGGCGGCGCCAACCCGGGCAATGCGCGCGGGTCGATTCACCGATCGTTAAGCAGCGACGGGTGCGAACCCATTCGCTCAACCTTTTGTTGATGGCTTCGACCTTAAAGAGCCGTTGGGTGAAGATTTGCCGTGTTGGCGTCACCAACGATCGCGTGCGGGCAAGATGATGAAGCGGTTGAGCCTGACCATCCTGTGCTGCTTCCTGCTCTCGGGTTGCATCTTCGATCCGGTATTCGACACGTCGAGTTGGGACGCCTTTCAAAGAAGCTCGGCTGCGATCAGGGCAAAGCTGAGCAACGACGATCTGCGCCGGCTGGAGATCGCCCTGAAGTATCTATTGCTGGAGAGCACGCCGGGGGCTGAAATCGCCGCGCAAGTGCCCGGCAGCGCCGTCGCCAGGGCGAACCTGGTCAATCCATATACAATCATCAACCGGCTCGGGCCGAAGATCAATGGCAGGAGTGCTGCGACCATCATCCAGAACCTGTCCATGAAACTGGACGCCGAAATTTCGCAGACCGAAGCGAGACTGCCGAACGTCGAGGACGTATTGGGAGCCATCGAAGTCACTTCGCCGAGATATTATTGGCGGCGAAGCGGTTATGCCGAGCAGCCGGTGATCGAATTTGCGGTTCGCAACGGCGGCAAATCTCCGATCGCGAGCATCTATTTCCGTGGCGTTCTGACGACGCCGAACCGTTCCATTCCCTGGGCCAGGCGGGAATTCGTGCAGGTATTCAAGGGCGGCCTGGAGCCGCGCGAGAAGCAGCAACTGACCATTCAGCCGCGTTTTGGCAACTGGAGCGATCCGCAATTGAAGGATCTGCCCGGCGCAGAACTGAAGGTGGTCGTGATGAATTACGAGGATGCCAACGGGCAAAACGTGATTGCGGTCGACAACGATAGCCTGGAGCAGAAGCGCATGGTGCGGGCAGCGTTGCAGTGACGCCCGCCGCGTTTGAGGAGCCTTGTTCTGATGTCACCGGAACCGAACAGGCCCTAATTCGACGCCCCCGGTCCACCCTCGCGCTCGCGCCGGCGCAACTCGTCCATCAATAACTGCAGATGGGAGGAGGGAGAGTAATCGGGGCGCATGTTCTGCTGCAGCCTTTCGCCGACGGCGTCGCAGATCGATCGGCACGTCCGGTGATCCATTTCGTCCTGCTGGCTGTTGATTTGGCTGGTCATGCGAGTTCCAATTCGTACGGTCCAATTGAATTCTCGCTGAACCAAGTCGTGAAGCCGTCATTTGTTTCCGCCCGGCGGCCAATCATCCGGTTTGGCGCAAGGAATCTTCCGATCGGTTCCCCCGGGAAACGAAAAAAGCCCCGGCGGATGGCCGGGGCTAAGTCAGGGGAGGTCAGTTCAGATCAGTAGCAGCGGTTGATCAGGCGCCACCGCGGGCCCCAGGGGGTCGGGACCAGGCGGCGCACGTAACAGCCGCCGTAGCCATAGCCGCCGCCGTAATAGGCGGCCCCGCCGACATAGAAGCGCGGTCCACCCCAACCCCAGCCGTGGTGAAAACCGCCGCCATGCCAGCCACCCCAGGCAGAGGCGGAGGTCGGCGCCAGCGCGGCCGCACCCAGTGCAACCGCGGCAACTGCGACAAGCGAGAGTTTGCGTAACATGATCGTCTCCTCAAGGTTTCGGCGCCGCTTGTGCGCCCTAGGTGAGATCTCCCGTGACACCCCGTGAGCTGAACAGCGAGCCTGCGCGGTGTCCGATCGAAGACGAGCCTACGCCGGCAGAGGTGAACGAAAGCGGGACGGCCGCTGCAGAAAGGGTTCACCTTCGTGAAATTGTTGTAATTCAGGGCGTTACGGCGCCATTCGATCGCTTGCCGTTCGCCGTTGGCGCCGATATAAGCGCCGCAACTTCCACCGGTCTTTCAAGGACGAAATCATGGCGATTGAACGCACTTTCTCGATCATCAAACCCGACGCGACGGCGCGCAATCTGACCGGCGCGATCAACGCGCTGATCGAGAAGGCGGGCTTGCGGATCGTGGCCCAGAAGCGCATTCGCATGACGCGCGAGCAGGCCGAAACCTTCTATGCCGTCCACAAGGCCCGCCCGTTCTTCGGCGAACTGGTCGACTTCATGATCTCGGGCCCGGTCGTGGTCCAGGTGCTGGAAGGCGACGGCGCGGTGTTGAAGCATCGCGATGTCATGGGCGCCACCGATCCGTCGAAGGCGGCCGAGGGCACCATCCGCAAGGCCCACGCGAAGTCGATCGGCGAAAACTCGGTGCACGGCTCCGACGCGCCGGAGACTGCCGCGCTCGAAATCGCGCAATTCTTCTCCGGCAACGAAATCGTCGGTTGATTGACGCGCGCGATGGCGCGACATTTTAGCCGGTCATAGCCGCGGGGGCGGCCGATTGTGCCAGGGGAGGTTCGGCTTTGAATTGGCTATGGCAGATATTTGATCCCGCCGATATCGGTGCGTTTTTCACGCAATTCAAAACCGACATGCAGACACCGTCGTTCTGGCTGGCGGTCGGCAAGATCATTTGGATCAACGTGCTGCTCTCGGGCGACAACGCGCTGGTGATTGCGCTGGCGTGCCGGGGCCTGCATCCAAAACAGCGGGTGTGGGGCATGGTGATCGGCGCCGGCATCGCGGTGGTCCTGCTGATCCTGTTCACCGGGATCGTCGCGACCTTGATGGTGCTGCCCTATCTGAAGCTGATCGGCGGCCTGGCGCTATTGGCGATCGCAGCCAAGCTATTGGTGCCGGAAGACAGTGGCAGTGATATCACGGAAGGCACCAGCCTCTGGCACGCCGTCCGTATCGTCGTGATTGCCGACATCGTCATGAGCCTCGACAACGTCATCGCGGTCGCGGCCGCCGCCAACGGCCAGCTTCCGCTGCTGGTGCTTGGCCTTGCCGTCAGCATTCCCATGATCATCGCTGGCGCCGCGTTGATCATGATGATCCTCGACCGGATGCCGATCCTGGTGTGGCTCGGCGCAGCATTGCTGGGCTGGATCGGTGGCGACGTGATCGCAACCGATCCCGCCATTGCGCCGCGACTTCGCCAATTGCTCGACGGCGACGTCAGTCTGAATATCGACACCACATCGTCGATGTTCGGGTTTGTGAAGCATCTCAAGCTCGACGGCGAGATCGATGAACTCCTGCTCGCCGTGCTGGGCGCGACCATTGTGCTGGTGGTCGGATCGATCTGGCGCCGCCGCAAGCTGCAAGAGATCGCGGCGCCCGCGACGGTTTGACACACCTCGATTTCGGACTCTCCGACGGCCTGTTGCTGTCAGCGAGCGCGTTTGCGATTTGCGACAAATCGCCGCCAGACGCTCCCACCATTTTGCGCTAGCGAATGCCTTCGCGCTCGCTGGTGGAGGTTTGATTGAACTGGTTCCCGGAATTTCTCGGCGCTTCCGCGATCGGTGCATTTTTCACGCAATTTGGCGCTGAAATCCATCATCCGCAGTTCTGGGTGGCGCTTTCCAAGATCATCTGGATCAACGTGCTGTTGTCCGGCGACAATGCGCTGGTGGTGGCATTGGCGTGCCGCGGACTGCAACCGCGCCAGCGGCTGTGGGGCATGATCCTCGGCGCCGGGGCGGCGGTGGTATTGCGCATCATCTTCACCGCGATCGTCGCGACCGTCATGGAACTGCCATATCTCAAATTGGCCGGCGGGTTGGCATTGATCGTCATCGCCGCGAAATTGCTGGTGCCAGAGGACCGGGACGAGCAGGGCGTCGCGTCGGCGTCGCATCTGTGGGCCGCGGTGCAGATCGTGGTGGCCGCGGATATCATCATGAGTCTCGACAACGTGATCGCGGTCGCCGCCGCCGCCAATGGCAGCGTCCCGCTCCTGATCATCGGGCTGGCGAGCAGCGTCCCGTTGATTATCGCGGGAGCGGCGCTGATCATGGCCGTCATCACCTATCTTCCGTTCCTGATCTGGGCGGGCGCGGCGTTGCTCGGCTGGATCGCCGGGGACGTCATCGCCAACGATCCCGCGATCCATCCCAAACTGCAAAGCCTGTTCGAGAGTCTGGCCGGCGCCGAATTCGACGCGTTGCTGGCGCTGCTCGGCGTAGCCCCGCTGTTCATCGGCGTAAACGGCGGCGAGATCGCCTGCGCGCTGCTGGGCGCGATCGTCGTGCTGATCGTGGGATCGATCTGGCGCAGGCGGAAGCTGCAACGTCTCGTACCGGCATAGCGAGTTTTGGGCGAAAGCCCGTCCCGCACGTGATGCGCGACGCCGAACGACCGCCATTTCCGAGATTGCCCCGAGACCGGACATGCCCGCGGCTACTTGCCGGGCTTTGCTGCTTGCGCAAGCTGCTCGGCTGCGGCGATCTCGGCCGGGGTCATATTCCGTGCGGCAATGGCCCTGTTGGCTGCCGCGCGTTGATCACCGGCCAGCATTGCCAGGCTGAACCATGCATAGGCGCGGACATAGTCGCGCGGGACGCCCTGACCCTCGGCGTAGATGGTGCCGAGCGTGTTCTCGGCGTCCGCGTTGCCGTGCTCGGCGGCCTTGCGAAACCACTTCACCGCCTCGGCGGTGTCCTGCGCCACGCCCTTACCGCTCATATACCTTCCGCCGAGCGTGTTCTCGGCCAAGGCGAACCCTTGTTCGGCGGATTTGCGGATCCAGTTGACGGCCTCTGCCGGGTCCTGCGGAACGCCGTAGCCGTGGTCGTACAGTCGCGCGAAATTGAGTTGGGCCAGGGCGTAACCTCGTTCGGCCGCCGTGCGGTACCACTTCGCCGCCGCATCGTAATCTTGTGGCGCGCCGTTGCCGTCCTCGTAAGCCAGCCCAAGAATGTTTTGCGCGGGAGCATAACCCTGCTCGGCAGACTTGATGCACCATTGCAGCCCTTCAGCCTCGTTCCGCGGCACGCCCTGTCCCTTGTTGAGCATGATAGCGAGATTGTACCGGGCAACGGCGTCGCCCCGCTCGGCGGCCTTGCGAAACCACTTCGCTGCCTCCGCAGCGTCCTGCGTGACGCCCTGGCCGACAAAATACATGACGCCGAGATTATATTGCGCGGCGGCGTTGCCTTGTTCGGCGGCCTTGCCGAACCATTTCGCGGCCTCGAGATAGTCTTGCGCGACACCCTGCGCTTCGCCGTACATCACGCCGAGATTATATTGTGCGTCGGCGTCGCCCTGGTTGGCGGCCTTGACGTACCACTTCGCCGCTTCGGCATAATTCTGCGCGACGCCCTGGCCTTCGGCATACATCAACGCGAGATCGTATTGAGCACTGGCGTTACCCTGTTCGGCGGCCATGCGATACCACTTCAGCGCCTCGGCATCGCTGTGGGCAACACCCCGACCTTCATCGTACATGCTCCCTAGCCTGTATTGCGCCTGGGCGTTTCCTTGATAGGCAAGCTGGCGAAGGAGGGGCAGCGCCGTCGCGTAGTCGCCCTTGTCATCCGCCGCCGCGGCGTCCTCCAAAGGTCCCGCCAGCACGGAGCTGCAAGGCTCAATCCCAGCAGGACCAGGGCCGCAGCGCAACCAAACACGGCCTTCATCGATCGGGACATCGGTTCATCCAGACGTTCGCCGCGGCGACGCCGCCGGCTCGGTTGGGGGTGTGTCGCCGGGCGCTTCTTGCAGGTTCAAGGCCGACCCGCGTTCGAAGAAGAAGATCAACGAGACGGCGACGCGTGCCAGGATGGGCGGGCCGTCATTCTGGAGATGCCAAGCCCGCATTGGCACGAAAGACGCCCGCTCTGGCAGGAAGTGGCTGTATCGGGCAGGCCACGATAGCCAATGTCCGCTGCCCGGGGGCAGACCGGAAGCAACGCAGACCGGCTGCGACTTCGCATTTTGACCCAGGCTGTGTGAAAACTCCGAAGTCAAATTTGCGCGGAGAATGTGGACCCAACTCGGACATCCCAGCATTTCATGCTGCAATGGCGAGGGAGTTTTCGGCCCCTACCAGGCATGCGTTTGAGCCGATAGGATGCGGTCTCCTGAGCTTGGGGGCGGGCGTGAGGCGACGAGAATTTATCGGTTTAGCCGGCAGTGCGGCAGCTTGTAATTCACGATTTCTCCGCAACGATCACAAGGCCCGGCACGGGCACGCCACCATCGCAACGGGCCGAGTGCTGTTCAAACTGTAACACCACAAGACCGGCTGCCTTGATCGACGCGCGCACATAAGAAGCACTATGAGCGTAGCGCCTGCCTTCGCCCATAATAAAACCATCGCCGTCGTGCCTTTCCAAGGTGAAAGCCAAAAGGCCGCCGGAAGCCAGAGTACGGCTCGCTTCCTTCAGAACCGGAAAGAGATCGGCGACATAGATCATCGCGTCGGCGGAGAGGACGAGTTCTACGCTGGAGTCAGGCGTCGTACGCAGACCCTCCAGCATATCGGTCACTTTAAGCTGGGCATAGAGACCCGTGGCGCGTGCCTTTTCGATCATACCCGGCGAAAGGTCGATGCCGATGAATTGATCGACCATTTTAGCAAAGGCGACCGCCGCCAGTCCTGTACCGCAACCGAGATCGATCGCGTGTTTGAAATTGGCCGGCTTCTGATGCGCTTGGCACGCGGACCGCACTGCTTCAAACAACACTGAGGGTCCGCGATATCCAAGATTCTCCACCAGAGCGGTGTCGAATGTAGGTGCATATTGATCGAACAGCAAACGCACAAAGGCAGGTGGCATTTCGGACAATTCGTCAGCGCCCAGCCGCATCAGTTCGACGCCCGCACCGAACGGATCGGAAGGATCTATTTCACGCGCCCGGCGCAAGGCCTTGATCGCGCCGTCACGATCCCCGAGTTGCTCAAGCACTTTTCCAAGCAACCGCCAGACAGACACACGGCCCGGCTCCAACTCAGATGCCCGCCGATAGCTGGCCGCTGCCTCTGCATTCCTGCCGAGATTGCGCAGGCAATCACCTTTGACACAGAGAGCTTCAACCTGATCCGGGGAAATGGCCAGCGAAAGATCGCACTTGGCGAGCGCCTCCTCATACCGGCCCAATTCGAGCAGGACGCCGCCGCTCAGAGCTGATGCCTCCGCATTGCTGGGATCGAGCGTAAAAGCATGCTCATAGGTCAGCAACACTTCATCGTATCGACGCTGAATTCGCAGCAGGTTTCCTAATTTGATCCAGCCCGAAGCCCGATTTGGAGCCAGCTTGATCGCGATGTCGAAGCTTTTCCTGGCTTCATCCAACTTGTTCTGGCCTCGAAGCAGCTCCCCGAGATTCAAGAAATATTCGTGATTGTTCGGATTGCATCTGATTGCCGAGGCGATCAGATCGACGGCCGAATCCAGCCTGTTGGTCTGCCAGTGGACCAAACCAAGAAGATGGAGCGAATCCGCGTGCTTCGGATCAAGCGTTAATGCCTGCCGACAGCGGTCTTCGGCCGGTCCATATCGTTTGGACAAAAAGTGGCGCCCGGCGGCGTCGTACAGATCGGTCGGAGAGCGCTTTGTTCTGCTCTGCTCATGGCTTTTGAAACGAGGTCGAAGCCGGCCCATCGTTTACGTCCCTTGGGATTGAGATCGACCAACGTATCGTTGTCGCAAAGACCCGAATCAATTCCACGATAAACCCAACTCCTAACGAAGAGATAAAGCGTACACGTACTGCGTACGGCTGGCCGCCACCTTATTTTGGTCGAACCGGACAGCGTTGCGCTATACGAGATTGCCTAACAAGCCTTTGACGCGTTAGGCGTCGACGTTCGACGACGGCTTATGGCACTCAACGGACCAACCGACCCGGCCTGGCGATGTGCGTAGGTCGGGGTAAAGCGGAGTGCGCCGGGAGACCGGCAAGGAGTAGATGGTGCAAGTCCATCACGATGAAGGAGTAGCGAACCGCATCGACCCCGAGTTCATGCGCCAGTACCCGTGAGGGTATTGGCGAAGCGTTGACAGGGGAGCGCATAGGCCAGCCATTGAGCCGCGAAAGTACCCTCATCCTGGGTGCCGACGTCGTTCCGCTGACGGAAGGCAACACGGATGGGCGCGATAACGCGAGCGCCCAGACGGCCCGGCGTGGTCTTAGACACTGGCATGTGCGCACGCTCTTTGCTTGGGAACCGGGAGATCTCATGGTCGGCCAGCACCAGTATGCGTGCTGCACTGGCCCGCGTCGGGAAGGCGAGGAGCCGTAGCCGATGATGTACGATCATGAGAAGTCTGACCCCGCCATAGTAGCTGTGAAGCCAACGAACAAAGCCGGGCAACCGGCTGCGGAGTTGGTGGAGCCAAGGGCGGGGGCCGAGGGGAATGTGCGTCAGCAAAGCACGGGCCGGGCACAGTACCGGGGAACCGTGTCACAGGCGCTGGAGCGCATACGGCAAGCTGCAAGGCAAAGGAAGAAGGAGAAGTTCACCGCGCTCTTCCATCACGTCAGTATTGATCACCTCGCAGAGGCATTCTCTGAACTCAAGGAGGATGCTGCAGCTGGAGTGGATGGGCTGACATGTCGGGATTACGAGCAGCACCTTGAGCGTAATCTTGAGGACCTGCATGCTCGCGTCCATCGGGGAGCGTATCGGGCACTACCGTCGCGGCGTGTTTACATACCCAAGCCGGATGGTCGGCAACGCCCGATCGCGGTCGCCGCCCTTGAGGACAAGATCGTCCAGAGGGCCACGGCCGCGGTGCTGAGCGCGATCTACGAGGAAGATTTCCTCGGGTTCTCGTATGGGTTCCGACCCGGACGCAGCACGCACGATGCGATGGATGCGCTCATGGTCGGGATCACCAGCACAAAGGTGAACTGGATACTGGACGCTGACATCCGCTCGTTCTTCGACACGGTGAGCCAGGAGTGGCTCATCAGGTTTGTGGAACATCGCGTCGGCGACCGACGTATCATCCGCCTGATCCAGAAATGGTTCAAGGCAGGCGTCCTGGAAGACGGGATCGTGACGGTCAGTGACAAGGGGACCGGGCAGGGATCGGTGATCTCACCGCTTCTGGCCAATCTCTACTTACACTACGTTTTCGACCTTTGGGCCGAGCGCTGGCGACGGCGTGAGGCTGCGGGCAATATGATCATCGTGCGCTACGCCGACGACCTCATTGTTGGCTTCGAGCACGAGGCCGACGCCCGTCGCTTCCTCGACGAGATGCGTAAGCGGTTACAGGAGTTTGCACTGTCGCTTCATTCGGAGAAGACCCGGCTGATCGAATTTGGACGCTTTGCGGCGGAAAACCGCAAGCGGCGCGGGCTCGGCAAACCGGAGACCTTCACCTTCCTGGGCTTCACCTTTATCTGCAGCAAAACTCGTCGGGGCAAATTCCAAATCAAACGGAAGTCCCGGCGGGACCGCATGCGGGTAAAGTTGCAAGCCATCAAACAGGAATTGCGACGGAACATGCATCAGCCGATTCCCCAGCAGGGAAGATGGTTGCAGCAGGTCGTCACCGGCTACTTCAACTACCACGCGGTGCCGACGAACAGTTCGACACTGACCGCGTTCCTATTCCACGTCACCAATCTCTGGCGGCGCACGCTACGGCAGCGGAGCCAGAAAGACTGGACGACCTGGGAGCGGATCAAGCGGTTGGCAGACGACTGGCTCCCGAAACCGCGAATCCTTCATCCGTGGCCAGAGATTCGCTTCGCCGTTAGACATCCAAGGTGGGAGCCGTGTGCCCGAATTGGGCTCGCACGGATCTGTGCGGGGGGCGCGAGGTAACTCGCGTCCCTACCGCGAAAGTCGTGTTTCGGGACCGGGAAGACCGCCTTTGACCCAGGCTGTGTGAAAACGCGCCTCCGCGACGGATGCGCAGAATTGTTTTCTCAATTGCCTTCTTCCGAAAGAGGCTGCCAGTGCAATCGATTCCGATATCGACGAAATCGAGATGGAAATTCTACGCGCAAGTTGCGGATCGGAGTTTTCACACAGTCTGGACCCGCAACGGACATAGAGGTGATGCGTTGCACCCGACTGCACACCGAGAGGGGATCCCCCTTGACAGCTGTTGGAGGTCATTGACGCTTGCTGTGTCGGCTCCTACCGTTAGAAAATATTGTGCGTGGGGACAGCCTCGGTGCATGGCATCGGGTGGAGCAAACCATGAATAAGGTGCCTAGTGGTGCCGGGCTCGCACTTGTCGTCGGTCTGCTGGCATGAGCGTCACCTCCGTCGAAGCGCAATTGCGTCAGCGGTTGGCCGAACTGGCACGCTCCCATCGCTCTTCATTGGCCCGTGAACTCGCCGCGACAATTGCGCACGAAATTAACTCGCCATTGGGTGCCATTCTTACCAACATCGAAACGCTGGAGTTGTTGCTGCAATCTCCTGCGCCGGATGTGACGGAATTGAGGGCAATAGCTGCCGATATCAGGTTCGACAGTCAACGCGCATCCGACGTGATACGGCACCTGCGAAATCTCCTGAACAAATCGAACCCTGAACTCAAGGTGGTCGATCTTGCTGAGCCGGTGCGGGACGCTATTCTTTTTTACTCAACTCTCGCGGTCGCACGAAGCGCTCATGTTAGTAGCTCCCTTGCGCCGATGCCGTTGCCGGTCAAAGGTAATGCAGTTCTGCTTCATCAGGTTATTTTGAGCCTTATCGTGAACGCGACGGACGCGATGTCGGACCTGCCCGTCGATCAACGCAAGTTGGAGATTGCAACCGTGCGCGCGGAGAACAGTGCGGAAGTGTTCGTTTCGGACACCGGGCCGGGTATCCCGCCTGACAAGCTCAAGGAAATTTTTGCGCCCTTTTTCTCCACAAAAGATGAGGGATTGGGTTTGGGATTGTCCATAGCTCGAACGATTGTCGAGGCGCATGGCGGGCAGATTTGGGCAGAGAACCTGACCAGCGGCGGTGCGGTGTTTCGCGTAAGCGTGCCGCTCTCGCGAACCTGAAAGTCCCGCTCCTGGCCAAGACATTTGACTGGATGAGGCAAACCAAGGTTGGCCTCAACTCCCGTCGATAGGAGGATTAAATGAGATGCAATGTCCGCTATTGCACTTTTCGGACCCGACGGGCCGGGCTGACCACGTCCGTTCTTGAGGGCAAGGCGAACCTTCCAGTTGCGTGCCCAGACTTCTGAGTTTGACCCAGGCTGTGTGAAAACGCCCCTCAATGATATGATTCTCCTGTGATTTGCTGGGAGGATTCGATGACGCGCTTTGTCGTTGGCGATGATCGCAGTCAGAGCACGTTGTTTCCCGAGCGATTGGATGACTATTTGGGCGAGGACAATCCGGTCCGGGCGATCGATGTCTTTGTCGATGAGCTTGATCTGGCCAAGCTCGGCTTTGGCGGCGTCGAGCCGGAGGCGACAGGAAGGCCGGCCTATCATCCTGCGACACTGTTGAAGATTTACGTCTACGGATACCTCAATCGGGTGCAGTCGAGCCGGCGTCTGGAGCGGGAGTGCCAGCGCAACATCGAGTTGGTTTGGCTGACCGGCCGCCTGATGCCGGACTTCAAGACCATAGCCGACTTCCGCAAGGACAACGGCGAGGCGATCCGCAAGGTCTGCCGCGAGTTCGTGGTGCTGTGCCGCCGCCTTGAACTGTTCAACGAAGCGAGCGTTGCGATCGACGGCAGCAAGTTCAAGGCCGTCAACACGCGGGACCGGAACTTCACCCAGGCCAAGATGCAGCGCCGTTTGGCGCAGATTGACGAGAGCATTGCCCGTTATCTCTCGCAGCTTGACAGCGCCGACCGTCAGGGGGAAGCGGTACCGGAAGCCAAGATCACCCGGCTCAACGAGAAGATTGCAACGCTACGTGAGGAAATTCAACGCCTGAACGGTCTGAACACTCAGATGATGCAGACCGAGGACAAGCAGATATCCCTGACCGATCCCGATGCACGCTCGATGGCCACAAGTGGCCGAGGCAGCGGGATGGTCGGATACAATGTGCAAAGTGCGGTCGATACGAAGCATCATCTCATTGTTACCCATGAGGTGACCAACGTTGGGTCTGATCGAAGCCAGCTGTCCCGCATGTCTGAGCAGGCGCGTGCAGCGATTGGTTCTGAGGCCATCGAGGCTGTAGCCGATCGCGGGTACTATAGCGGCGAGGAAATTGTGGCCTGCGAGCAAGCCGGCGTCACTGTCTATCTGCCGAAGCCGATTACCTCGGTGTCAATCGGCGTTCAAATTTGGCTCTGACTCACTTTTGATGAAGTTCAAGCGCCGGCTCGCGTTGGTTTCACAAAGGAATCAATATGATGCAGCGAGCCCTACGTCCGTCGGCCTTGGTCCCTCGCGGGTTTGATCGTGGAAAGCGCCTTTTGTGATGGCGCTCGACCGTGATCACCGTGCGCTCCCACGAGCGGGACGAGTTCCTGTCCCAGACTGCGGGACCAGTTCTGGGCGGATCCATAGCCGATATCAGCGGCGCCTAACTGATCTGCCGCTGGCGGGGCGGCAGGTTCGCCTGGTGGTCGTGGCGCGCCGCTTTCGCTGCGATACTGTTCTGTGCGGGCGGCGTATTTTCACCGAGCGCTTCGACGACGATGCTCTAGCGCCGTGGGCGCGGCGAACGACCCGGCTCGATCTGATCGTCCATCATCTTGGACTTGCCTTGGGTGGCCGCCCGGCGGCGAGTTTTGCCCGTCGACTTATGCTGCCCGTGAGCAACGACACATTGCTTCGGGTGGTTGAAGGCGCGGGTGTCCAGCCCTTTGCTGCGCCGAGCGTTATCGGGATCGACGATTGGGCCTGGCGGCGCAATCAGCGGTACGGAACGATCATCTGCGATCTCGAGCGGCGACGACCGATCACTCTCTTGCCCGACAGAGAGCCAGCCACTGCGCAGGCTTGGCTTGCGGGGCAGCCGCAGATCGCTGTGGTCGCGCGCGACCGCGGCGGTGGTTATGCCCTTGCTGCAGCCAAGGCACTCCCGCACGCCACCCAGGTCGCCGACCGCTGGCATCTGATGGAGAACGCCAGCCACGCCTTCCTCGATGCGGTTCGCAAATCCATGCGCCAGGTCCGCATCGGCGGTCGGCGCCGCCACGATCGATCCCGACCTGCTGACCGCCGCCGAACGCCTTCAATACGAGGGCTATCTTCGGCGAGAAGAAACCAACGCCGCAATTCTCAACAGGCTGAGGACGGGCGTCTCCATAAAGGAGATCGTGCGCCTCACCGGCCATAGCCGCGGCCTCGTCCGCAAGGTGTTGCGAGGGCAGCGATCCGACGTCTTCCGGGTGCGCGAGAGCTCGCTCGAGCTCGCACCTGCCATGGCTCGACGCGCAGTGGGCATGCTGGTCATTGTAATGGAGCCGACCTCTGGCGTCGCCTCAAGGTGCAAGGATTCAGCGGCTCGCTGCAGGAGTTGTCACCGAGTGGGCGACACGCCGTCGGCGCGCCGAAAAGCCCGATGCTCGAGAACCTGCAGCGCGTCCCGTCCGCCAGAACGATCGCCCGCCTGATGACCATTGGCCGCGATGCGCTATCAAATCAGAGACCGTCACCATTGCGGCGATCGAGCAAGGCGTTCCTCTCCTGGTGGAAGCTCGGGAAATCATCGCCGCTTTCCAGGCCATGATCCGCAAGAAGGCTCACGAGATCTCGAACCATGGTTGGAACGAGCATGCGCAAGTCTCGTCGTGTCTTTCGCCAACGGCGTCATCAAAGACAAGGCCGCCGTCCGCGCTGCGATCACCACGTCGTGGTCCAACGGACAGACCGAGGGCCAGATCACCAAGCTCAAGCTCGTCAAGCGTCAGATGTACGGCCGCGCCAAGCTCGATCTTCTTCAGGCTCGCTTATCGGTGCCACATGATCACCCCTGCACCAAAATTGCGTCAGAGCCAATATTGCAGGCCGAATGACAGGCAGTATGTCGCCGTTCCGAACAAGACCTGGATCACCCTGATATCGGTGTTTTGCTCCAGAAGATGCGTCGCAAAGCTGTGTCGCAGGGTGTGCGGGGACACCTGCTTGCCGATCGCGGCCATCTGGGCCGCGGTATCGCAGGCGCGCCTGAGTTGGCGGGCTGACATCGGGTTGACCGGGTTCATTCCGGGAAACAGCCACCCCTGTGGGCGTGCCGCGTTGTACCAGGCGCGCAACAGCTCGAGCAGATGCGGCGAAAGCATCACGTAGCGGTCTTTGTGGCCCTTGCCCTGTTCGATCCGGATCACCATGCGCTTGCTGTCGATGTCGGATACCTTCAGCGCGACCACCTCGGACACGCGCAATCCGGCTCCATAGGCTACACTCAATGCCGCCTTGTATTTGAGCTCCGGTGCCGCATCGAGAAAGCGGGCGACCTCTTCCGGGCTCAGGACCACCGGCAGCTTGCGGGGCACGTGGATAAACTGGGTGTGGTTCACGATGTCGGCGCGCCCGAGCGTGATCTTGAAAAAGAACCGCAGTGTCGAGACGCTTTGGTTGAGGGTCGGAACGCCGGCGCCGCTCGTCGCCAGATGGAGCTGATAGCGGCGTACGTCTTCGAAGCTCGCCGTGTCGGGCGAGCGGCCGAGGAAGACGGCGAAGTGCTTGACCCTCTGCACGTAGTCATGTTGGGTCTTCGGCGCGAACTTGCGGATCGTCATGTCTTCGATCATGCGCTGCCGCAGCGGGCTTATGGCCCTATCGGTCATGGGGGATGCTCCTGTTTTGAGTGAAGGTTGCGAACCCCTCATCTCAAGACAGGACGCCCTATGGCGCTATCCTATTCGCTGGGCCGCCAACAACGGCGCCCTACCGCGCGAGCGGTTTAGTCGTGTGCTGGGCATGTTCAGTAGCTTGGAGGTGAAAGTCCTCTACCCAACCTGATGGAGGTGAAGGGTTAGCGAGAACGCAAGGGCTGTCGCCGCGAGGCGAGGTCTGAAGGAAGCGTCGAGCAAACGTGCGAGTTGATGGACAAGAACCGGGTACAAGGCGCGAGCGTCGGACGAGCGGGCGACTTACCGCGAAGTCCATATCCATCAAGGATGCGAAGCGTAGATCCGGCGACGGTGCACGGAAAGCGACTGAACTTACCCCAGGAGATCTGCTCGGTGTCGCTTCGGCGACTGAGAGCGCCGTGAGGCGGTCTGACCGCGGAGCAGAAGTCAGCAGAGGGCATATTAGGTCATGTCGTCGGCAAGGCTAGTGAGGCACTCCGTGCCGAAAGGCGGAGGCAACAGATAGGCCAAGCCGGGAACGGTGACTGAAGGCCCGAACGAGAGGAGAGGCAAGTAGGACATGAACCTCGAGAGCGACAAGCGGCTGAACATCCAGTTGAGACTGGACTTCTCATCGACGCCGACGGGTGAAGCCCGGCAGGCGGGACGGGAAGACATCGAATCGCTCTCGGTGGTGAGTGAACCCGAACGCCCAGCCAACACGCGTCGAATCATGGAGGAAATATGTGAACGAGCAAACTTGAAGGAAGCATTGCGGCAGGTGAGGGGCAACAAAGGTAGCGCCGGCGTCGACCGGATGACGGTCGATCAACTTGGCGACTATCTGAAACAGCACTGGCCGGCCATTCGGGAGCAATTGCTGAACGGGACCTACGAGCCGAAACCGGTGAGACGGGTGGAAATCCCGAAGCCGGACGGAGGGGTGCGAAAGCTTGGCATCCCAACCGTGCTGGATCGCTTCATCCAGCAAGCGGTGATGCAGGTTCTGCAGAGGCGATGGAACTCGACGTTCTCCCAGCACAGCTACGGATTTCGACCGCGTCGCTCGGCGCATCACGCCGTGGCCCAAGCGCAGCAGTACATCGCGCAAGGCTACAGCTGGGTGATTGATCTCGATTTGGAAAAGTTCTTCGATCGAGTCAATCATGACAAGCTGATGGGCCAGATCGCGAAACGCATCGAAGACAAGCGGCCGCTGAAGCTCATCCGGGCATTCCTGAATGCCGGGGTGATGGAGAACGGACTGGTCAGCCCGAGCGGGGAAGGAACTCCGCAAGGAGGACCGCTTTCGCCACTGCTAAGTAATCTCGTGCTCGACGAACTCGACCGCGAGCTGGAGCATCGCGGACATCGCTTTGTTCGCTATGCGGACGACTGTAACATTTACGTTCGCAGCGAACGCGCGGGTCAGCGGGTGATGGAGAGCATCTCGCGCTTCATCACACAAAAGCTCAAGCTCAAGGTAAACGAGGCGAAGAGTGCGGTGGCACGACCGCAGGAACGGAAGTTCCTCGGGTTCAGCTTTGCGGCTGGTCCGGACATCAAGCGCACGATTGCGCCGAAATCGCTGGAACGGTTCAAGCAACGAATCCGGGATATCACGCGAAGGGCCAAGGGCGTCAGCATCAAGACGACAATGGAGGAGCTGGCCCAGTATATGCGGGGCTGGCGCGGCTATTTCGGCTTTTGCGAAACACCCGAGGTGTTGATCGCCCTCACTCGCTGGGTCCGCTTGCGATTGCGGGCCGCTCTTTGGCGCCAATGGAAAACACCAGGACGTCGTCGAGCGGCACTCATCGCGCTGGGAGTCTCGGGGGAGTTGCGCAACATGGCCGGTAGCGGCCGTGGACCCTGGCACCTCGCCCGGAGCAAAGCCCTCTCGGTGGCACTCTCCAATGCCCACTTCAAATCGCTCGGGTTCCTCTCCTTGACCGAAGCGCGTTAGCGTAACTTCTCGAACCGCCGTATACGGACCCGTACGTACGGTGGTGTGGGAGGGGCGGAGCCGCAAGGCTCCCCCCTATCCCGATCTCTGGGACTTTTCGGACATGGCGCGATGTCCGGCCAGAGTCCGTTATGCGCCACCAAAGAGGACATTTGCCAACGCCTCTATTTTATTGGTTCACTCCCTTGGAGCTTCGGTTCTGATTGAATCAGAACCGAAGCGCTAGCTACCGCCGCACGATCGAGCCGGAGCGTCCGATCAGCCGCGCCAGTTGCTTGAAGCGGCTGCCGACGCGGTCGGCGACGAGGTCGACCATCTGGTGCTCGAACACCAGCATCAGCTTGCGGCCGCGGCTGCGGAAGTGGGTGGCGGGCAGCACGCCGGTCCGCGCCGCCGAGATCAGATGCGCGACGCGGAAGGCGGCGCCGAGCACGCGGGCGCGCTCGTCCATTGCGGGCGGCACCAGTTCGCGCACCAGCGCCGGCGGTTCGTTTTCCTCGCTCAGGCCGGCGTAGCGATAGAACACCGACAGCGCGACAAAGGCGCGGCCCTGGTGGCTGATCGAGCCGAAATTGCCGTTGGTGATGAGGCTCAGCGTCTCCTCGCCGCGATGGTCGGGATGCACCCGCCATCCGATGTCGGACAACAGGCAGGCGGCATGGCGCAGCCGGCGGTCCTCAGGGGTTTCGCGCAGCTTGACGACCCTGACCAGGCGATCGGTCCAGCTCATCAACTCCTCGGCATGGCGGGAGGATCGCGACAGCAGGCCGTTCAGCATTTGCGCCGCGCAGATCAATCCATCCCTGGCGCGTTCGGGCTGCGGCAGCATCTCGTAGAGCAGGCCCTCGCGCACGCCGAAGGTCGAGAACACGATGGTCTTGGGGTTGGCGACCTGGATGATGTGTTCGAGCACCAGCGCCGCATAGGTCAATAGCGGCCGCCGCGCGTCGGCGACGACTTCGATATTGGCCAGCATGTTGGCTGCGGCGAGGCGGCGCAGGCGGCGCGCAAAGTCCAATGCCTCGACGGCCGGGATCGAATAGCCGTGCATCACGCGCAACGGGTAACCGCTCTGCAGGATGTGGATCCGCGCCAGTGCGCGCCAGGTGCCGCCGACGGCATAGAAGGTGCGGCCGCGGCCGGCTTTGAGCTGGGCGACGTCGATCAGATCGTTGCGGACGATGCGCTCGGCGCGCTTCAGCGATTTGTGCGACAGGTCCTGCAGCGCGAGGCTGCCGAGCGGCAGCGTCACGCCGCTGCGCACGCGGTTGCCACGCACGTCAATCAGTTCGAGCGAGCCGCCGCCGAGATCGCCGACGATGCCGTCGGGATTGTGGATGCCGGACACGACGCCGAGCGCGGACAGTTTTGCTTCGCGCGGGCCCGACAGGATTTCGATCGGAACGCCGCAGATCCGTTCGGCCTTGGCGATGAAATCGGCGCCGTTGGAGGCGTCGCGGCAGGCCGCGGTGGCGATGGCGTAGACGCGGCCGACTTTCTGGATCCGGCACAAGGCGCGAAACCGCCGCAGCGAGGTCAGCGCCTTGGCGACCGCATCGGGCGCCAGGAGGCCGGTGCTCTGGACCTCGCGGCCCAGACCACACAGTGCCTTTTCGTTGAAGATGGTGACGAGGCTGCGCGCCATCGCTTCATAGACAACGAGACGAACCGAGTTCGAACCGATGTCGATGACGGCGACGCTCGTGGCGCGCCTGCGCGGCCGCTTCACTATGGTGATCCCTTATGGCGACGGCGGACGCTCGTTCCGGCGAGTGAGTTGGCGCGGCGAAGATTCCTTGAGAGACTTTCCACGGCCAGACAGACTCGGATTCGTCATGAAGTAATTGTGCAGATTGAACGGCTCTTCGCCTTTCACGGCCTTCATACGCGTTGACGACCCATCGGGCAATAACTGCCAGCTCTGCTCGGTATCCTTCAGATTAGCGACCATGATCTGTTCGAGAACCTGCTGATGCACCGTGGGATTTTGCAGCGGGCAGAGGATTTCGACGCGGCGATCGAGGTTGCGCGGCATCATGTCGGCGGATGAGATATACACAGCCGCTTTGGTCGAAGGCAGGCCCTGGCCCATCCCGAAGCAGTAGATTCGGCCGTGCTCCAGGAAACGCCCGATGATGGATTTGACCCGGATGTTCTCGGAAAGTCCTGGCAGACCCGGCCGCAGGCAGCAGATGCCGCGCACCACCAGTTCGATCGAAACGCCGGCCTGCGAGGCTTCGTACAGCGCGTCGATGATGTCGGGGTCGACCAGCGAGTTCATCTTCAGCCAGATCGCGCCCGGCTTGCCGTGGCGCGCATAATTGGTCTCGCCGTGAATGTGCTCGAGCATGCGCTTGCGCAAGGTCAGCGGCGACACCGCCATTTTCTCGATGTCGCTCGGCTCGGCATAGCCGGTGATGTAGTTGAACACCCGCGCCGCATCGCGGCCGATGGTCGGATCCGAGGTGAAGTAGGACAAATCGGTATAGATGCGCGCGGTCACGGGATGATAATTTCCGGTGCCGGTGTGGACATAGGTGGTGAGATTGCCGCCCTCGCGGCGCACCACCATCGACAGTTTTGCGTGGGTCTTCAGTTCGATGAAGCCGTACACGACCTGCACGCCGGCGCGTTCGAGGTCGCGGGCCCAGCGGATGTTGGCTTCCTCGTCGAACCGCGCCTTCAGCTCGATCAGCGCGGTGACGGATTTGCCGGCCTCGGCCGCTTCCGCCAGCGTACGCACGATCGGCGAATTGTTCGAGGTGCGGTAGAGCGTCTGCTTGATGGCGACGACATCGGGGTCGCGGGCTGCCTGTTGCAGGAACTGCACCACGACGTCGAAGGATTTGTAGGGGTGATGGACGATCAGGTCCTTCTGCCGGATCGCGGCAAAAATGTCGCCGCCATGGTCGCGGACACGCTCGGGATGGCGCGGAACATAGGGGGGGAATTCGAGATCGGGCCGGTCGAGCCGCGTAAGTTGCGACAATTCGTTCATCGCCAGCACGCCGTCGACCAGGAAGATCTCGTCGTCGGCGGTGGACAGCGCGTGCTGCACGAACGCGCGCAGCTCTTCCGGCATCTTGGCTTCGATTTCGAGCCGGATCACCGATCCGCGCCGCCGCCGCTTCAGCGCGGTCTCGAACAACCGGACCAGATCTTCCGCCTCTTCCTCGATTTCGAGTTCGGAGTTGCGGATGATGCGGAACGCGCCCTGGCCCTTGACGGTATAGCCGGGGAACAGTTTTCCGATGAACAGGCCGGTGGCCTGTTCCAGCGTGATCAGCCGCACCGCGCCGTCCTTGCTCGCGGGCATGCGGATGAAGCGGTCGATTTTGCCGGGCATGCGGATCAAGGCGTTCATCGGCTTGCCGTCGGAGACCCGCGCCAGATGCAGCGCGATGGTAAAGCCGAGGCTCGGAATGAACGGGAAGGGGTGCGCCGGGTCGATCGCCAGCGGCGTCAGCAGCGGGAAGATGTTGTGGAGGAAATGGTCCTCGATCCAGCTCCGCTCGGCCTTGGTGACGTCGCGGCCGTCGACGAGAGTGATGCCAACCTCGGACAAGATGGTGCGCAAATCGCTCCAGATCGCCTGCTGGTCGCTGGCGAGCTGCGAGACCGCCTCGTTGATCTGGACCAGCTGCTCGGCCGGCGTCGCCCCGTCGGGGCTGCGTTCGGCGATGCCTTCGCGGACCTGCGCCTTGATGCCGGCGACGCGGACCATAAAGAACTCATCAAGGTTATTGGCGGAAATCGACAGGAACCGCACCCGCTCCAGCGCGGGATGGCCCGGATTGACCGCTTCCTCCAGCACCCGGCGATTGAAATGGAGCCAGGACAGCTCGCGATTGATGAAGCGTTCGGGGCTGCCCGCAATCGCAGGCGGGGCCTCGATGCTCACATCTTTTTCTTTGATTTCAATGGCTTGTGCCGAATCCATGAAGTTTTTGATCCATTCCGGGCGCGCGCATATGTCTATCTAGACCCGATGCCGCGCAAACCATGTGTTACGGCGATGACGTTTCGATGACATTGATGTTCCGACTGCGGCCGCCGTCAAGCCGGGAAGCCCGTCAGCCGTTGCGCAGTAATTCAGCAGCCAGCGCCCGGGTCACCGGCCGGCCCAGCCGCAGCGCCTCGGTGTCGAGCAGTTCGACCGCCTGGCGGACGGCGGCGTAGGAGCGCTCGATCCGGGTCGAGAGATAGCTCACGACCGCCTCGTCGACGCTCAGCTGCCGGTCGGCGCAGAATTTGACGATCAGGGAGCGAAACAGCAAATCGTCGGGCGGCAGCAGCGACACCGCCGGCACCGCGCGGAGCCGCGAGCGCAGGTCGCGCAACTCGACCTCGAAGGCAGACGGGGCAATTCGCGCCGTCATCAGCACATAGGCCTCATCCTCGCGCGCCAGATTCATGAGATGAAACATCGCGCGCTCGTCGAAATCGCCGGGCTTCAGATCCTCGACCACCAATGCGCCGGTCGCCAGGGCGCCGGGCACCGCAGCCGCCGTCAGCGCATGCGCGGAGGTCGCGCGGGCGCCCGCCTGTTCGGCCCAGATCGAGGCGAGGTGGCTTTTTCCGGAGCCTTCGGGGCCGACCAGCAGCATGATGCGGTTGGGCCAGTCGGGCCAGCTCTCGACCAGAGCAAGGCCCGCTTCATTGGCCGGCCCTTCCAGGAAATTGTCGCGGGTCAGGCTCTCTGCATGCGGCAGCGCGAACGCAAGCTGACGGGGATGAACGCTGGCTGCCACTACCTTGCCTCGATCGTGCTCATGTGCCGCACCCACTCGACGAGATAGAGCGAGACCGAAACCAAAGTAAAGACCGTAACAAATCCCATCAGGATCAGGTCGTAAGGCCTTGGCTGAAAACCAAATCCGAGCGACGCCAGCACCAGCGCCGCGAACGCCACCTGGAACACCGTATTGAGCTTCGACACCATCAAGGGCTTCATCGGGATCGGCTTGTCGAACAACCATGACACGATCACGGCGGTCACGATCATGATGTCGCGCGATACCACGAGGATCACGATCCAGCGCGGCACCGCGCCCCAGATGCCGAGCGCCATGTAGATCGACACCAGGAGCGCCTTGTCGGCCAGGGGATCGAGCAGGGCGCCGAGTTCGCTCGCCATATTGAAGCGCTTGGCCAGAAAGCCGTCGACGGCATCGGAAACGCCCGCGATGACGAAGATCGCAAACGCGATTTCCATCTGGCTGGAGGCGATCGCCCAGACGATGACCGGCACCAGAATGATGCGGCCAAGGGTAATCATGTTCGGAATGGAGGTCGGAATACTCAACTCGGTCGCTTCCCGGCTACCGGCCTGATTTCGCAAAGGATCCGGCCCTTTGCGGGCTGAGCCGGTTGTTATCTACATAGTATATGCGCGGGCCGCTTGCGAGCCATTGCAGGATCGCGGAATTCTTCGTAACCAGCCGTCATCATCTGGAATTTGGCATGAACGACCGCAAAAACGGGCTTACTTACGCGGATTTCGGGCGTCGATATCGATGCCGGCAACCGGCTGGTCGATCTGATCAAGCCGATGGTCCGCGCCACCGCCCGCGCCGGCGCCGATGCCGAAATCGGCGGCTTCGGCGGGCTGTTCGACCTCAAGGCCGCCGGCTTCAAGGACCCTATCCTGGTGGCGGCGACCGACGGCGTCGGCACCAAGGTCAAGATCGCGATCGAGACCGGCCTGCATGGCGGCATCGGCATTGACCTCGTGGCGATGTCGGTCAACGACCTCGTGGTGCAGGGCGCGGAACCGCTGTTCTTTCTCGACTATTTTGCCTGCGGCAAGCTCGATCCGGAGGCTACCGCTGCGATCGTGGCCGGGGTTGCCGAAGGCTGCCGGGAATCCGGCTGCGCGCTGATCGGCGGCGAGACCGCGGAAATGCCCGGGCTCTACAAAGACGGCGACTACGATCTCGGCGGCTTTGCGGTGGGTGCGGCCGAGCGCGGCACGCTGTTGCCTAGTTCCGACATTGCCGTCGGCGACGCCGTGATTGGCCTCGCTTCGTCGGGCGTGCATTCCAACGGCTTTTCGCTGGTGCGCAAGATCGTCGAGCAGTCCGGCCTCGGCTTCGACGCGCCGGCGCCGTTCTCGCCGGTCATGACGCTCGGCGGCGCGCTGCTGGCGCCGACAAAACTCTATGTAAAGTCTTGCCTGCGCGCGATCCGCGAGACCGGCGCGGTCAAGGGCCTCGCCCACATCACCGGCGGCGGTTTTACCGACAACATTCCGCGCGTGCTGCCAATGCATCTCGGCGTCGGCATCGATCTGGCGCGGTTGCCGGTGCTGCCGGTGTTCAAATGGCTGGCGGAGCAGGGCGGCATTGCCGAACTGGAACTGTTGCGCACGTTCAATTGCGGCATCGGCATGATCGCGATCGTGAAGCCGGACGCCATCGAAGCGGTCACTGGCATCCTGACCGAAGCCGGCGAAACCGTCGCCCTGCTTGGCGAGGTCATCGCAGCCGAGGGCGAGCACCGCGTCGTCTATAACGGTCACCTCGATCTCGCCAGATGAAGCGCCGTGTCGCCATCCTGATTTCCGGACGTGGATCGAACATGGCCGCGCTGATCGCGGCGGCCAAGGCTGAAGATTTTCCGGCCGAAATCGTTGCCGTCATTTCCAACCGCGCCGATGCGCCGGGCCTTGCGACCGCCGCAGCCAGTGGCATCGCGACGTCCGTCATCGAAAGCAAGCCGTTCGGCAAGGATCGCGCCGCGTTCGAGGCTGCGTTGCAGCGGCTGCTCGACGAGAAAAACGTCGAGCTGATCTGCCTCGGCGGATTCATGCGGCTGTTCACCGCCGAATTCGTCAAAACCTGGTACGGCAAAATGCTCAACATCCATCCTTCGCTGCTGCCGTCGTTTCCGGGCCTCGACCCGCACGGCCAGGCGCTCGCGGCGGGCGTGAAGATTTCGGGCGCCACGGTGCATTTCGTGATCCCGGAAACCGACGCCGGCCCGATCGTGATGCAGGGCGCGGTTGCGGTGGCCGATGACGACACGCCGCAGACCCTGGCGGCGCGCATTCTCGAAATCGAGCATCGCATCTATCCGGAGGCGTTGCGGCTATTGGCCAGCGGCAAGGTCCGGCTGGAAGGCGATCTGTGCAGGATATCGGGGATTGCAGGCGCAGCCAGCACGATGATCTCGCCGGCGATGGACTAAGGCGCTTTCCAGCGGAACGCATCGCCTTGAAATCCGGTTCCGCAATCACCTGTGGCAGCGGAAGCACAACGGCGCGTATTCGACGGCCGCGTAGGGGCCGGACCGATTGACGCTCCCAGGGAACTGAGGGCAAATCGGCTATACTTGAACCGGATTTGCGCATTTTTCGAGCTGGCGCCTCTTCTCTTGGGAATGGAATGCATGCGCTGCTCATCGCGGCCTTCGCGAAACGGGAAGACCGGGGCCGGTCGCGCGCTGGCGCGGCTGATGGCGCTGGCTTGCGTGCTCGCGTTTGGCGTCGCGTCCACGGCGCATGCGCAAGTCGCACCGCCCACTCCGACACCGACACCGACACCGACGCCTACTCCCACGCCAACCCCGACACCATCGCCATCTCCCAGTCCGACGCCGAATGTCGTCAATTCCGATCTGTCGGCCGGCTCCGCCGTGACCAATCTCGGCAGCAATTTCCTGGAGCGGCTCGGCAATCAGTCGACCAACGGCTTTAACCGTATGTGGCGCAACAACCCCGGCGGCGGCGGCGCCTCGGAAGCGGCCGAGGGGCCGCGCTACCGGACCTGGTTCGAAAGTTATGGCATTTCGGCCAATGACGGCCCGCTCGGCCTGTTCCCCGGTGACCACCGATCGACCTGGGGCGGCGTGGCCGGGATCGGCGCGCGGGTAGCCCCCGGCATCAATGTCGGCTTCTCGGTCGACCAGAGCCGCACTGCCATCGACGTGCCGCTGGCGCTGCAATCGGCAACCATCGATCTTACCCAGCTCGGGTTCAACGCCTCCGTCGACAAGGGGCCGTGGACCTGGGCGGTCGCGCTGGTGCACGGCTTTGGCAATATCCGCGCCAGCCGCGACACCGGCTTCGGTCTGGCCACCGCCGGCTACAACGCGCGGCTCGACGGTGCGCTCAGCGAAATCGACTACTACTGGACCCAGGACCAGAGCCGTATCGTGCCCAAAGCGGGACTTGAATATGTCCATGCCAGGACCGGATCGTTGCAGGAAATCGGCGGCCTCGACCCCGTGATGGCGACCGGCGCCACGGTCGACCGTATGCGCGTGCTCATCGGCGCCGAGGTCGGGCACTACTGGATCTTCGACCAGAAGATTCTCGATCTGTCGGCCTACGGCAAGTTCGTCAACAACGTCGTGCAGAATTTCAGCGACATCACCGTCAGCCTCGGCGCCCAGCACGTCACGCTGCAGGGCATCGGCGAAAGCCAGTACGGCGCGGACGCCGGCGCCTCGGCCTCGCTCAGCCTGACCAACACCGCGCGGCTCTACATCAACTACGACGCCAAATTCCGCGCCGCCCTGCAGTCGCATCAGGGCGTGGTGGGTGTGGAGTTCAAGTGGTGATTGCTTCTCCCTCGCCCCGCGCTTGCGGGGAGAGGCTTGGGGTGAGGCGCTGCCTCAACGCATACCGAATGCGCGGATAGTCCCCCTCACCCGAATTGCTTCGCAACATAGCCGAAGCTTGCTTCGGCGTTCTAAGAACGGCCGCCAAAGGCGGCCTATGCTCTCCCCGCAAGCGGGGCGAGGTGAAGATCAATCCCGGTCGACCCGGACCACGCGGCCTTTTTCGATCGCCAGCGCCAGCCGGCCGTGCTTCAGCGACAGTGCTGCTTCGCCGAATAGCTCGCGCCGCCAGCCGTGCAGGGCGGCGACGTCGGCCTGGTCGTCATTGGCGATCTGTTCGAGATCGTCGACGGTGGCGATCACCTTGCTCGCGACCGCGTGTCGTTCCGACGTCATCCGCAGCAGCACCTTCAACAGCTCGACGATCGCCGCACCATTGGAATTGCCGCGCGGCTTTTCGATCTTCGGCAAGCTCGCGGGATCGCGGGCGATGCCGCGCTGCACGGCGGCGACGATGTCGCTGCCCCATTTCGAGCGGTCAAAGCCCTTCGGCAGCGAACGCAAATTGGCCAGGCGTTCGAGGCTGGTCGGCGCATGGGTGGCGATATCGCCGACCGCGTCGTCCTTCAGGACGCGCGAGCGCGGCACGTCGCGGCTTTGCGCTTCCTGCTCGCGCCAGGCCGCGACTTCCATCAGCACCGCCAGCTCCTTCGGCTTGCGCACCCGCGTCTTCAGCCGCTCCCAGGCCCGCTCGGGGTGGAAATCATAGGTCTTCGTCGAGGTCAGGACTTCCATCTCCTCGCTGACCCAGTCGTTGCGGCCGCGCTTCTTCAGGTCGGCGTCGAGCGCTGCAAACACGTCGCGTAGATGGGTGACGTCGGAGACGGCGTAGTGCATCTGCTCGTCGCTGAGCGGCCGGCGCGACCAGTCGGTGAAGCGGTGGGTCTTGTCCGGCCGGTGGCCGGTGACGCGCTCGACCAGCTGATCGTAGGCGATGCTGTCGCCATAGCCGAGCACCATGGCCGCGACTTGCGTGTCAAAGATCGGGTGCGGAATCGTGCCGGACTGGTGCCAGACGATCTCGATGTCCTGCCGCGCGGCGTGGAACACCTTGAGAACGGCCTCGTTCGACATCAGTTCGAAGAACGGTTTGAGGTCGATGTCCTGGGCCAGCGTGTCGACCACGACGGCTTCCTCCGCGCTCGCCATCTGCACGACGCAGAGCAGGGGGTAATAGGTCGTCTCCCGAAGGAACTCGGTGTCGACGGTGATGACCGGGTGCTTGGAGAGGCGGTCGCAGGCAGCCGCGAGGTCGGAAGTGGTGGTAATCAGATCCATGAACAGTCCATGACGCTTCCGACAGGCGTTCTGCCGAAAGCGCTGGTATGTCAAGGGTCCCGCGGCGAATTTTGGCCCTGCGTTTTAGGCAAAGCACCGCTTTCTGCGTGGGTTTTGGGCCCGGACGCGTCTGATGGGCCGCGGCGGGCCAAACGGCGGATCGGTTTCCGGCCGGATCACTCGTAGCGGATGTTCCGCGACGGCCGCTTTCCCGCGGGCAGGGCCAACACGACGAGACAGAGCGCGATGATCGCCAGTCCCATGAATTCAAAAGCAAAAGCGTCCACGGCTATTCTCCCCCAGCAAACCGTTAGATTTGTTGGGAGTGGGTTGAGGGTTGTTAAGGGAGGTGGTTAAGGGCGGGGTGGCGCGTGCGATGGTGGACGGCCGTTTAAGAAGTGGGGTTAACGGCGGGGCAGGCGGCGGTTCGTAGTTCGTGGGATCGGCGGAGCGCGGCGAAACCCGTCAGCCTCGCAGTTTGTGTTGACGGGTATCGCGTTAGGCCGCCTTCGTTCCAATCGGCTCGATTTTCGCGAGGTCCCTGCCGATTTGCCGCTTCGCGACCTGAATATCGTAATCGGTCTGCAGGTTCAACCGGAGTTCGGGTGAAGTGCCGAACGCCTTCGACAGGCGCAACGCGGTATCTGCGGTTACGCCGGTTTCTTCATTCGACAATCGTTCAATGCGCGTCCGCGGAACGCTGCACGCCTTTGCCAACGCGCCGGGCGACAGCCCGAGCGGCAACAAAAACTCTTCCCTGAGAATTTCACCGGGATGCATGGGAGCAAGTCGCTTCGCCATTGACGGCTCTCCTTGGTTCGAGGAAGGCGCTAGATCCCTCTTCGGGTGCGCTGTGCCGCGAGATGCCAAGCGACGACCATATCAGCGTCATTGCGAGGAGCGAAGCGACGGGCCCGTCATTTTTTTGGTGCTGCGGCGTGATTCATTGCGTGGATCGATTCGGAGCACGTGATGGACATTCGTATTCGGCAAGCGGAACGTCGGCAGGCTGGTTTTGAGCTGGTCGATCTTGAGAGCCTGGTGGTTGACGACCACTCGGTACGAGCGGTGTGGTCCTTCGTGGAAGGCTTGGACCTTCAGTCGTTCTACGATCGCATCAAGGCGCGTGGCGAGATACCTGGTCGGCCTGCGACCGACCCGCGCATTCTGCTTGCGCTTTGGCTGTATGCGACAGCCGACGGGATTGGGTCGGCCCGCGCGCTGGCGCGGCTGTGCGAGCATCATACGATCTATCGCTGGATCTGCGGCGGGGTCGGGGTGAACCACACGATGCTGTCGGAGTTCCGTCTGGAGAGCGGCGAGTTCCTCGATCGCCTTCTGACGAGCAGTCTGGCGGCTTTGATGAAGGAAGGCCTGATCACACTGGACGAGGTCATCACCGACGGTACCAAGGTCAGGGCCGCGGCAAGCCGCTCGTCGATGCGGCGAAGGCAAACCCTGGTGGAATTGGAAGAAAAGGCCCGGATCAGGGTTGCCGAGTTGAAGCAGGAATTGGAGGCCGATGCTGCGGCGGGCGAGCGGCGGCTGTCGAAGCGTCGCCTCTCTGCAGCCGAAGACCGCGCCCGTCGTGTTGCGGCAGCGTTGGCGAAACATCCTGCAGCAACGCCGAAGGACGAGAAAGACCAGAACGAGGGGGGCGATCCCCCGCTGGCCGGCGGCGGCAAGAGCGGCAAGAAACCCAAGGAAGAGCGTGTCTCGACGACTGATCCGGACGCGCCATTGATGCGGATGGCGGACGGTGCCGTGCGGGTCGCCTATAACGTGCAAGTGGCGAGCGCCTGCGGCTTCGTGGTCGCGATCGAGCCGGTCCAGCGGCGTAATGATCGAGGTCTTGCGCCGGCAGTGGTGGCGCAGGTCCAACAGCGTTGTGGCAAGCTGCCGACCCGCCTGCTGGCCGACACCGGCGCGATGACCGCCGCCGACATCGCGACGCTTGCGCAAACTCACCCCTCCATGCAGGTGTTCAGTCCGCCACCGGCCTGCAAGACGTCCTCCAAACCAGCAAGCAAGGCGCGATACGAACGCAACCGCGCAGCCAAACCGCAATGCCTGAGGGAGTGGCGCGCCCGCATGGACAGTGAAGAAGGCCAAGCGGTCTACAAACGGCGCAGCAACACCGAACACGCCCATGCCCGCCTGAAGAACCGCGGCTTTGAGCGCATGGCCCTGCGTGGCTTGGCCAAAGTCCGCATCGCATGTTGGCTTCATGCCGTGACCCACAACCTTATGTGGGCCATTAGCTGCCGCCGCGCGCTGAAGACGGCCTGATCCACCTCCCATCACATGCCGCACGAGCCGCACATCCCGTCCAATCCCATTGCAGTTCGCCGCCACAGGCGAAATACTTACAGCCCCGACGAAGCAATCCATCTCTCCGCATGCGCGAGGCGCTATGGATTGCTTCGCTGCGCTCGCAATGACGTGGAGGTAGCAGTGGGACCGATAACCTCACGTCCCGCAGAACGTCTGCAGCACGCGCTGTTCGGGCATCGGCGGATCGGCATAGGCGACAAACGCCGGCTGATCCTCGAACGGTTTTGCCAGCACCGTCAGCAATTCCTCGAACGGTGCGTAATCGTCGTTGTTCATCGCGGCCTGGATCACCGCTTCGACGCGATGGTTGCGCGGGATGAAGGCCGGATTGACTGCGCGCATCGCGGCCTGCCGTTCAGCGGCGGATTGCGGTTCGTCCGCGATGCGCTGGCGCCAGCGCACGGCCCATTCGTCGAAAACTGCGGGATCGGTGAACTGCGCCCTGACACTGTCGTCGTCGTGATCGCCGGCGGCATCGCTGAGGCGGCGGAACGTCAGCGTAAAGTCGGCGTCATTTTTGGCCATCGCATCGAGCAGGTCCTGCACCAGCGCCTCGTCGCCATCGCGCGCCGTGAACAGGCCGATCTTTTGACGCAGCCCCGCCTGATAGGCGGTGGTGAATTTCTCCGGGAATTCGCCGAGGATGAATTGCGCCTGTTCGATCGCTTTGTCCTTGTCGTCGGAGAACAGCGGCAGCAGACATTCGGCCAGCCGCGTCAGATTCCACAGCGCGATCCGGGGCTGGTTGGCATAGGCGTAGCGGCCCTGTTCGTCGATCGAGGAGAACACGGTGGCCGGGTTGTAGTCGTCCATGAAGGCGCAGGGGCCGTAATCGATGGTCTCGCCGGAGATCGAGGAGTTGTCGGTGTTCATGACGCCGTGGATGAAGCCGACCAGAAGCCAGCGCGCGACCAGATCGGCCTGGCGGGCGACGACGCCTTTGAGCAGCGCGTGATAGGGCCGGTCGGCTTTCGCGGCGTCCGGATAGTGCCTGACGATGGCGTGATCGGCGAGCTGACGCACGCCCTCGGTATCGCCGCGCGCGGCGAAAAATTGAAAGGTGCCGACGCGGATATGGCTCGCCGCCACCCGCGTGAGCACGGCACCCGGCAGCATGGTCTCGCGCATCACGTTCTCGCCGGTGACGACGGCGGCAAGCGAGCGGGTGGTCGGAATGCCCAGCGCAAACATCGCCTCGCTGACGATGTATTCGCGCAGCACCGGACCGAGTGCTGCGCGGCCATCGCCCCGGCGCGAGAATGGCGTTGGTCCCGAGCCCTTGAGCTGGATATCGCGGCGGACGCCGTCGGCGTCGATGACTTCGCCGAGCAGGATGGCGCGGCCGTCGCCGAGCTGCGGCACGAAGTGCCCGAACTGGTGGCCGGCATAGGCCATCGCGATCGGGTCGGCGCCGTCGGGCAGCCGTTTACCGGCGAGGATCTCGGCGCCTTCCGGGGTCGACAGCAGGTCCGGGTCGAGGCCGAGATGGACCGCCAGCGGCCGGTTCAATTTGATCAGCCGCGGGGAGGCCACCGGGGTCGGCGCGACGCGAGCAAAAAAGTTCGCCGGCAGCGCCGCATAGGTGTTCTGGAACGGGAAATGGACGGTCATGGCCATCAAGATAGGCGCGCCCGGGCAATAGGCAAAGGGTTGACGTCCTGTGGGCTCGAAACGCCGCTTTTGGGGCCAGAACGGCCCCGGCCCTGGTTGCCGCCCCCCGCCTCGTCGGGTAAACCCTGCCGCACTTCGGGCAGGCCCCTCGGGCCGTCCGATTCTACCCCTCAAATATCTGTTTTTGGAAATTCCATGCATCGCTACCGGTCACACACATGCGGCGCGCTCCGCGACAGCGACATCGACCAGACCGCCCGGCTGTCGGGCTGGTGCCATCGGATCCGCGACCATGGTGGCGTGCTGTTCATCGATCTGCGCGACCATTACGGCCTGACCCAATGCGTCGCCGACCCTGAACTCGCCGGCGTTCAAGGACGCCGAAAAGCTGCGCTCGGAATGGGTGGTGCGGATCGACGGCAAGGTGCGCCGCCGGCCGACCGGAACCGACAATCCGGAACTGCCGACCGGGCAGGTCGAAGTTTACATCAGCGAGATCGAGGTCTTGGGACCCGCCGCCGAGTTGCCGCTGCCGGTGTTCGGCGATCAGGAATATCCTGAAGATATAAGGCTTAAGTACCGTTTCCTCGACCTTCGTCGCGAGAAACTGCACCAGAACATCATGACCCGCGGCGCCATCGTAGACGCCATGCGCAAGCGGATGAAAGAGCAGGGATTTTTTGAATTCCAGACCCCGATCCTGACGGCCTCGTCGCCGGAAGGCGCGCGCGACTTCCTGGTGCCGTCCCGGATCCACCCCGGCAAATTCTACGCGCTGCCGCAGGCGCCGCAGCAGTACAAGCAGCTATTGATGATGTCGGGTTTCGACCGCTACTTCCAGATCGCGCCGTGCTTTCGCGACGAGGACCCGCGCGCCGACCGCCTGCCGGGCGAGTTTTACCAGCTCGACGTCGAAATGAGTTTTGTCACCCAGGACGACGTGTTCGCGGCGATGGAACCCGTCGTCACCGGCGTGTTCGAGGATTTTGCCAAGGGCAAGCCGGTCACCAAGGGCTGGCCGCGGATTCCGTTCGCGGAAGCCTTGCGCAAGTACGGCAGCGACAAGCCTGATTTGCGTAACCCGATCATCATGCAGGACATCTCCGAGCATTTTCGCGGCTCCGGCTTCAAGGTGTTCGCGCGGATGCTGGAAGACCCCAAGAACCAGGTCTGGGCGATCCCCGGCACCGGCGGCGGGTCGCGCGCGTTCTGCGACCGCATGAACTCCTGGGCGCAGGGCGAGGGCCAGCCTGGGTTGGGCTACATCATGTGGCGCGAGGGCGGCGAGGGCGCAGGCCCGCTGGCCAACAACATCGGACCTGAGCGAACCGCGGCGATCCGCACCCAGCTCAGCCTGAAAGAGGGCGATGCGGCGTTTTTCGTCGCCGGCGATCCCGACAAGTTCTGGAAATTTTCAGGCCTGGCGCGAACCAAACTTGGCGAGGAGCTGAACCTGATCGACAAGGACCGGTTCGAGCTCGCCTGGATCGTCGATTTTCCGATGTACGAATATGACGAGACCGAGAAGAAGATCGATTTCTCGCACAATCCGTTCTCGATGCCGCAGGGCGGCCTCGAGGCGCTGCAGACGCAGGATCCGCTGACCATCAAGGCGTTCCAGTACGACATCACCTGCAACGGCTACGAGATCGCATCCGGCGGCATCCGCAACCACCGCCCGGAGGCGATGGTGAAGGCGTTCGAGATCGCGGGTTATGGCGAAAAGGACGTGGTCGAGCGCTTTGGCGGCATGTACCGCGCGTTCCAGTACGGCGCCCCGCCGCATGGCGGCATGGCGGCGGGCGTGGATCGCATCGTCATGCTGTTGTGCGGCACCACGAATTTGCGCGAAATCTCGCTGTTCCCGATGAACCAGCAGGCGATGGACCTGTTGATGGGAGCGCCATCGGACGTCGCGCCGAAGCAGCTGCGTGAGTTGCACATCCGGCTCAATCTGCCGGACAAAGGCTAGCTCACGGCGTCATCGAGGCCTCCACCTGAAATTGCGCCAGCGCCGTCATCGGGTCGAGTTTCAGCACCTGGATCACTTGCATCGCCGGGACCTTGCCGTGCGGCGTGAGCTTGAGCGTCAGCGTTCCCTTCGGGCTCTCGACGAAGTGGGTGAGGGCGTCGGCGAGCGCCGCCACATCAGGATTGGTCGTCGCCGCGTCCGCGGTGCTGGTCTTGATGCTTTCGATGACAGCGCGCCGCGTGTCGTCGGGGCTGAGTTTTTGTGTGCGGGCATATTGTGCGATCGCGAGATCGACGCCGCCGAGGTCGTGCAGCGTGAGCTCGATGGTCCCGGCCTCGATTTGCGCCGCCATGTTGGCCGCCTGCACCGGATTGATCGAGAACACGCCCCGCGGCACGTTGCCGAGCGAGACGCGCGCGGTTGCCTTCAGGAGATCGCCGAGTTCGAGCGAGACGGGGGTCAGCGCGAATGTGTGCGACGTTTCGGTCCAGGCCGCGCCGAGATCGAAGTCGATCGCCGCCGTCGTCATTCCGGTGGCGGTCAGCAACGGGGCATCGGCGGCTTCGAGCGGGGTCGTCAGCTTCGCCACCAAATGCGCCTGGCTCGGGATCGGACCGACAAACTGGCCCCAGTCGAGGCTGAGCGTGTCGATGTTGACCTGCTTGCCAGTGTTTTTATAGGGCGCGACGACGCCCTTGGCCTCGGCGCCCTGGATCAGCGGCAACAGCGCCAGCGCCTGATCGGGCGCGCGCCGTTGCGCCGGGTTCGCGTACTGCGCCGTCATTCGCATCAGGCCGGAGATGTCGAGGGCTTTCAGCGCGAAGCGGCCGACCTTGACAGGCCCCTGCGGCGCCCGTGCATCGAGCCCTTCGAAAGCAAGTTCGCCGATCTTGCCGCTTTCCAGATTGAACCGCATCGCCGCGAGCTTCAGCGGGCCCTGCGGCGTCTCGACCGAGAGCCCGCGCATCTCGGCATTTCCGATTTTGATGCCCTCATAGAGCCTGGCCACCTTCTCGATCATCTCGCGCGCCTGCGCCGGGGTAGGCGGGGCGGCGCCGGCCGGCGGTATCATCGCCAGCAGCGCCGGCAGTTGCAGCCGCGATGGCCTGAGCCCGACCTCATCGATGGTCATGCCGTCGATGCGCATGCTCATGCCTTGGCCCGACGTGACGATATAGGGGCCGGCCGAAACCTGCCGGTAGGCTCGGTAGTAGCGGTCGTCGTTGGCCTTCTGCGGGTCGAAGATCGCCGCGGCGGCGTTGATGTCGACGTCATACGAGACGATATTGGCGAGGTTGCCGGTCATCTTCTCCGTTTTGCCCGGCGGCTGCATCGTGATGTTGAAAACGACCCCATCGATCTTTGTGGCGTCGATCTTGCCGTCCTTGATGCCCTGGATCGAAACGCCCGTATAATCGAAGTCGCCTCCGCCGGTCGCCGCAGCGCCGAGTTTCATGGTTCCGGCAACGCTGGCGGCCGTGATCGACGACGCGCTGATGGTTGCGAATTGTTCGAGGGCAAAGCGGTAGACGTCGACGAAGGACGAGAATGCCGGTGGCCGTTGCACGCCGGCGGGACCGGAATAGTCTTTCGCGGTGATCCGCGGCGCCTTGAAGGTGAGGTTGAAGCCGGGGCCGGCCATCGCGAGGCCGGCTTCGATGTCGGTGACTTCGATGCTGTCGGCGGAGAATCGCGCCGGGTCCGGCTGGCTGACGCCCGAAGCCGTAACGCTGGCGATCTTGACGCTCACGGGCGGCTGCGCCGCCGATTCACCGGCAATGTCTGCGACCGTGACGGTGCGGCTCAACAGGTCGAACGACACCTTGCCGTGGCTTGCCTTGCCGCCTGCGGCGCGGATCTGCTCGAAGGCGGCCTCGATCTCGCCGGCGACCCGATGCTGCATGTAGAACTGGAAGCCGAAGAAAGCGCCCACGGCGATCACGATCGCGGTGGCCAGGCCCATCAGTATCTTTACCATTCGGTCAACTCCGGTTGGCGATTGTGCAGGGGGCAATTTGTCATATTGTCGGCCGGGTGACCGGGATAGGGAGGGGCAAATGCTGACAGCGTCGACAATGTGTGTCGATTGGCCGGCTACTGGCCTGTTGATGGGTAATTCGCCGGATGTTGCATCCAAGCGGTTGCTCGTGCTTCACATCCGGCTCAATCTGCCGGAAAGCTGACCTCTTCTGGAAGTAGCCAACAAACAAAAGTTCGGGGTCGGAAACGCGGGAGTACGTATGTCGTCTTATTCTGAAGATCTTCATTCCGCGGCACTGGCGTACCATCGGCTGCCACGGCCAGGCAAGCTTGAGATCCAGGCGACCAAGCCGCTCGCGAACCAGCGCGACCTGGCGCTGGCCTATTCGCCGGGCGTTGCCGCCGCCTGCATGGAGATCGCCAAGAATCCGGCCGAGGCAGCGTCGCTGACCACCCGCGCCAATCTGGTCGCCGTGGTATCCAACGGCACCGCGGTCCTGGGCCTTGGCAACATCGGTCCCTTGGCCTCCAAGCCCGTCATGGAGGGCAAGGCGGTCCTGTTCAAGAAATTCGCCGGCATCGACGTGTTCGACATCGAAATCGCCGCCGACACCATCGAGCGCGTGGTCGAGACGGTGGCGGCGCTGGAGCCGACCTTCGGCGGCATCAATCTCGAGGACATCAGGGGACCCGAGTGCTTCGAGATCGAGGCGCAGCTCAAGGCGCGCATGAAGATCCCGGTATTCCACGACGATCAGCATGGCACCGCCATCATCGTCGGCGCCGCGATCACCAATGCGCTGTTGCTGAACGGCAAGAAGCTCAAGGACGTCAAAATCGTCTGCTCGGGCGCGGGGGCTGCGGCGATCGCCTGCCTCAACCTCCTGGTCTCGCTGGGCGCGCAGCGTCAGAACATCTGGGTCTGCGATATCGACGGCCTGGTCTATGAGGGCCGCAACACGACGATGGACCGCTGGAAGGCCGTCTATGTGCAGAAGACCGACAAGCGCGTGCTCGCCGACGTGATCGGCGGCGCCGACATCTTCCTGGGATTATCAGCGCCAAACGTGTTGAAGCCCGAGATGGTCAAGGCGATGGCCGACCATCCGCTGGTGATGGCACTCGCCAACCCCGACCCGGAAATCATGCCTGACGAAGCGCGGAAAGCCCGTCCTGATGCGATGATCTGCACCGGGCGGTCGGATTTTCCGAACCAGGTCAACAACGTCCTATGCTTTCCGTTCATCTTCCGCGGTGCGCTCGACGTCGGCGCCACCGCGATCAATGAGGAGATGAAGCATGCGGCGGTCGATGCGATCGCCCAGCTCGCGCGCGATCCGCCGTCGGATGCGGTCGCGCATGGTTTCGAGACCGGCGAGACCCAGGGTTTCGGGCCGGGCTCGCTGATCCCGAGTCCATTCGATCCGCGCCTGATCCTGCGCATTGCGCCGGCGGTGGCGAAGGCGGCGATGGATTCCGGCGTGGCGACGCGGCCGATCAAGAATTTCGACGAATATTGCGCCGAGCTTCAGCGCTATGCGTTCCGCTCCGGCCTGACGATGAAGCCGGTATTCGCGAAAGCCAAGACCCAGCCGGTCCGTGTGATCTACGCCGAAGGTGAAGACGAGCGCGTGCTGCGCGCGACGCAGGTCGTGCTGGAGGAGCAGCTGGCGCGGCCGATCCTGGTCGGGCGTCCCTCGGTGGTCGAGGCGCGGATCGAACGGTTCGGCCTTGCGATCAAGGCCGGCAAGGATTTCGACCTCATCAATCCCGAGGACGATCCGCGCTACCGCTCCTATGTGGCGTCCTATATCGAGGTCGCCGGGCGGCGCGGTGTCACGCCCGATGCGGCGCGCACGGCGGTGCGCACCAACAACACGGTGATCGCGGCGCTTGCCGTGATGCGCGGCGAGGCCGACGCCATGCTGTGCGGGGTCGAGGGCGGCTATATGAGCCATCTGCGCCATGTGCGCGAGATTATCGGCTTCCTGCCCGGGGTCAGTGACTATGCCGCGCTGGCGCTGATGATCACGAGCAAGGGCGCCTATTTCATCGCCGACACCCAGGTCCGGCCGAACCCGAGCGCGGAGGAATTGGCGGAGATGGCATCGCTGGCGGCGTCCCATGTCCAGCGCTTCAGTTTCAAGCCCAAGGTGGCGTTCGTGTCACATTCCGACTTCGGAAGCTATGACACCGACTCCTCGCGCAAGATGCGTCGGGCCACCCAGCTTCTGAAGGAGAAGCATCCGGAGATCGAGGCGGACGGAGAAATGCAGGGCGATACCGCATTGTCGGCGGCCGCGCGGAAGCTGGTGCTGCCGCAATCGAGGCTGGAGGGCGAGGCCAATATCCTGATCATGCCGAACCTCGACGCTGCCAACATCGCATACCAGATGATCAAGTCGCTAGCGGACGCGCTTCCCGTCGGCCCGATCCTGATCGGGCCGGCGCGCCCCGCGCACATTCTCACGCCCGGGGTGACCGCGCGCGGCGTTCTCAACATGACCGCGGTGGCCGCGGTCGAAGCCCAGGAGCGTGCCGGCCGCCAGCAGCCGACCCTGTTTGGTTAGTTCAGATCAAATGGTTCCGGCCGCCGGCGGTTTCGATTTGTTCGTTTGAAAAGCGCAGGCGAAACGCCCATAATCGTTTCGCTGCGCCGCTTGCGATTTTCGCAGTGCCATTGAGTGAGGCCGACCCATGCCAGCGTTGATTACTTTCGGGCGAATATTGTTCGCCGTGCTCTTCATCTATTCGGGAGCAGCCAAGCTTTTCGACGTTCAGTCAACGGCGCAGGCAATTGCGAGCAAGGTCATCATCCCCGGGCTGTTCGATCCCTACGTATTGCAGATCGAAACCATGACCAGCATGAAGATGCCGCAACTGCTGGCACTCACCGTCGGCTCCTTCGAAGTCATTGCCGGCCTGATGATAGCGCTCAATTTCGGCGCGAGATTCTTTGCCATCCTGCTGATCCTGTTCGTGCTCGTGGTCACGTTCTATTTCCACGATTTCTGGAATCTCGCGAGCCCTGACCGCGACAAGGCCATCATCGATGCGCTGAAGAACCTGTCGATCATCGGCGCGCTGTTCATCATCGCAGGCTATGGCCGCGGGCCGCGATCGTCGGAGCCGATCTACGGGGACGCTTGATAGCGTTTTCGAGCGAAGTGGATACCGGTTCGCGTAAAGAAAACGCGTCAAAAATAAAGGGCCTCAGGCGCTGCGCCGCCACGGCGTGACGCTGACGTCATCGGCCGCGTCGAGCAGTTGCGGCTCGCCGGCCTTGAGGCCGTGCGCGGCCAGGATCTGCTGCGGCGATTGCGCCGGCACGCCGGGGAAACAGGGCTCGCCGTTCGGCAATCGCACGCGCGGCGCCTGCGAGAGCCAGAACGTGTCGTAGCGGTCCATGAACATCCCGAACACATAGGGTCCGCCGATGATCGCGATGGTCCCTGAATGAACACCAGCATGACCGCAGGCCGCTTCGAACGAGGCGCCCGCGGGATTCCAAAGAGTGGCCCTGGGATTGGTGGGGTCAGGGGCGATGGCCTGCACATTCCGGGTCAGGATCACCCGCGTGCGTTTTGGCGAGTTCGGCTGGTCTTCGAAGGAATTGCGGCCGTGCACGATCAGGCCGGCATGGTCGAGGGCTGTGGTGAAGAACCTCTTGTCGCCGTCGAACTTCAATCCGTCCGGCATCACGCGATCGGCGTTCGCCAGCATGCCGTCGACTGAGACGATGACGTAACCCTCGATGCGCAACGCCGGCACCGGCGTGTCGTGCTTGAGCCGACTATTCCGAGATCGTCTGCACGACGCTGGAAACCGGGCGAGAACTTACCGTCGGCAGCTTGGCGTCCTTCAGGACCTCGTCGTCGTATTGCGGGAGGGTCTGCACCGGCGCCTTGGCCTTCATCGCAACGACCTTGTAGCCGCCGGCCTTCAGCTTCTTCAGCAGTTCGGGCAGGGCTTCCGCGGTGTGCTTGTGGAAATCATGCATCAGGATGATGCCCTTGCCGAGCTTGTCGAGCTTCTTCATCGTGACATCGATCACCTGCTGCGCGTTGCGCGCCTTGAAATCGAAGGAGTCGAGATCGCAGGAGAACATCGCGATGTTGCGCTCGCCGAGATAGGTGACCATTTCCGGCGGGTGCTGCAGCGCCGGGAAGCGGAAGAACGGCGACGGCGAAATTCCGCCCAGCGCCCATTTGACCGCGCTGAAACCTTTCTCGATTTCCTCCTTGCGCTGATCCTCCGTCAATTTCTTGTTGGTCAGCGTCGCGTGCGACCAGGTGTGGCTGCCCACCGTGTGGCCGGCCGCATAAACCTGCTTCAGGATCTCCGGGTAATAGGTCGCGTGCTTGCCGATCGAGAAGAAGATGCCGGTGGTGCATTCGTCCGCCAGCGCCTTGAGCACCGCGGGCGTATTGACCAGCCATGGGCCGTCGTCGAACGTCAGCACCACTTCCTTGTCGCGCAGGAAGTCGAGCTGCTTGAAATGCTCGAAGCCGAAACCCGGCCCGCCGGTGGTATCGATCTCGACGGTGCGGCCGACGCCGAGCGCGTTCGGGTTGGTGCAAGCGGCTCTGGCGGGTTGCGCAGGCTGCGCGGTTGCGGGAGCAGCGGCCGGTGCCGGTGCGGGGGCCGCCGCGGCCGGTGCAGCGGCAGCGGGAGCCACGACGCCCTTGGCGGCCGGCGGCGTTTGCGACCAGGCCGCGCCAGATGAGAGCAACGAGATCGCGCCCGCAAAAACCAGACCTGCCGCAATACGCATGGTGTTTTCCTTAGATCCTGATCCCGTCCCGGTTCCGGCTATTGCCGTCGTCCGGGCCGCTTCCTGCCCCGAACCATAATACCCTAGTTGGAGCGGCGTAGCCAAGGCAACGGCTGTCGTTACAGGCGGTCGATTTGTAACCGAACCGGTTAATTCAGGAGTCGGCCAGCGCCCGCGCGATGGCGGTTTTCACGCGCGTATCCCGTGGTTCTACGGATTCCGCGAAAACGTCCGCGATGTAGCCGTCACGGCCAATCAGGTATTTGTGGAAGTTCCAGCGCGGAACATCCTTCGGCCGCGCCTCCGCCGCCCATCTGTAGAGCGGATGCGCGTCCGGGCCTTTGACGACGGCCTTCGCCGTGATCGGGAAGGTCACGCCATATTGGTGCTGCGCGGTCTCGGCGATCTCGGTCGCGCCGCCCGGTTCCTGTCCACCAAAATCGTTGGAGGGAACGCCGATGATCGTCAGGCCGCGGCCGTGAAATTCGGTCCACAATTCCTGCAGACCGGCATATTGCGGCGTGAAACCGCACAGCGAGGCAGTGTTGACGATCAGCAGGGGGTGGCCGGCAAATTCCGCCAGCCTGATTTCGCCGCCGGCCAGTCCCGGAAACGAAAACGTGTATGCCGTGATCCGGCTCATGCTGGCCTGTGCCGCGGCGTTCCGGGTCGACACTGTGCCGACGATGGCGCTCAGCGCCGCCGTCATCATGGTTCTGCGGTTGATCATGGCTGGCTCCCACCACGGCGCATCTAAGCCAGATGGGTATAGCGTGGCGCGCGATCTGCCGCTGCTCAACAAGCCGTTATGGCGGGGGCAATTACCCTAGTGTTCTGTCACTGACATTTGAATCCCAATTTGTCGCGAACATGATTCACTTGCGGGCATGGGAAACGACTTGATTGTACTTGATCGCAAGGCTCGCAGGGAACTGGAGCAACTGCTCACCGATGGAAACACGGCTCAGAAGATCGCCAAGCGAGCGAGGATCGTGCTGATGACGGCGGACGGTCATGGCGTCGTGGCGATTATGCGTGAGGTCGGGGTTTCGAAGACCACCGTCTGGCGCTGGCAGGACTATTTTGCCGAGGCCGGCGTCGAGGTCTGATCAAAGGCCGCTCCAAGCCGCCTGGCCGAAAGCCGCTCAGCGCTGCCATGAAGCTCAAGGTCGTCGAGAAGACCGTGAAGGAGCGTCCCGCCAATGCCACGCACTGGAGCGTGCGATCGATGGCGGAAGAAATGGGCATCAGCCACACGAGCGTGCAGCGCATCTGGGCCGAACACGGCCTCAAGCCGCATCTCGTGCGCAGCTTCAAGATCTCCAACGACCCCGACTTCGTCGCGAAGGTCGAGGACATCGTCGGCCTTTACGTCGATCCGCCGGAGAAGGCACTGGTGCTTTCCGTCGATGAGAAGAGCCAAATCCAGGCACTCGACCGCACGCAGCCGGGTTTGCCCTTGAAAAAGGGCCGTGCCGGCACGATGACCCATGATTACAAGCGCAACGGCACCACAACACTCTTCGCGGCACTCGATGTGGCGGCCGGTACCTTCATCGGCGAATGTCTGGCGCGTCATCGGGCAGACGAGTTCCTGTCGTTTCTGAAAACAATCGACCGCGAGACGCCCGCACATCTCGATCTGCATCTGATCCTCGACAACTACGCCACCCACAAGACGCCGGCCGTGAAGCGCTGGTTGGCGCGACACAAACGCTTCACACTGCACTTCACGCCGACATCCTGTTCCTGGCTCAACCTCGTCGAGCGGCTCTTCGCCGAAATCACTCGCCAGCGCATCCGGCGAGGAACCTTCAACGACGTCACCGAACTCAAGACCGCGATTGACGAGTGGATCGAGCATCGAAACCAAAACCCAAAGCCCTTCAAGTGGACCGCCAGCGCCAAATCCATCCTCGCAAAGCACCGCCGAGCCAAAAAAGCGCTCGCCATCGCAAAACGCGGGATGCAAATGAATGAGTCAGAACACTAGCGTAGCGAAACGATGAAATCCGTGCCTTCGCCGGTTTCGCCCTGATTGATGCCCTGATCGGACACCACGATCGAACTCGCGGTCGTCAACGCGTCGGCAATGCGAGCCATTGCATCGGCCGGGATGGTGATGCGATCCAGCGCTTCGGCCGGGCTGTCCGGCACCGGTATCGGCTTCATCTCCGCCGGGGCCATCCCCTTGCGCAGCCGGGCAGGGCGGTCGTCATCGTCATTTCGGGCCGCACGGCGCGATGCCGGCAGCGTGACCACCGACCAGCGCAGCGCATTGGGATCGCTTTTGTTGGCTTCGGCCGTGAACACGTGCGTACCCAGCGGCCGGTCGCTCGGGGCAATCGTCACGGGTGCGTCGAACAGCGGCTTGAATTCCTGCCGCACATAGATCTTCGAATCCTTGCGGCTGATGAACACCGAGATCGGGCCGCTACGTTTCGGCGGTTCGGGTTTCGCGGCGGCAGCCTTCTCGACACCGGGCAAGCGCGCCGTATCCTTCTTGACGTCGGCCGGAGTCGCGGCGGGGGCATCGGCGATCGCCTTGGCGGGCTCTGCAGGCTTCTCAACCGGCTTCTCGGCAGCCTTGAGTTCAATAGCCTTGAGTTCAATAGCCTTGGGTTCGTCGGCCTTCGAAGTGTCAATCTTCGGCGTCTCGGCCTTGACGGCCTCAGCTTTGGGAGTTTCGGTCTTGACGTCGTCCGACTTGACTTCGACCTTCGCCTCAACGGGTTTCTCTTCAGGCTTGGCGTCGCTAACCGCTCTCGCGGAGGTCGGCACGTCGTCGATTTTTTTGACGTCCTCGGCCGATTTGACCTCGGCCGCTGCCGCTTCAGGCGATTTTGCTTCGGGTGCTACTGCGTCCGTCGGTTTGTTGTCGGACGAAGCGGTATCCGCGCTCGACGCATCGGCGGTTGCGGAAGCAGGCTCGCTCGGCGCGGCCTGCGCGCTGTCGGCGGAATTCGCGGCGTCCGACATCGTGGCCGCTGCATTGGTTGACGGCATCGCGGCGCTGGCATCGGCAGTGTGGGTTTGCTCGCGCAACGGCATTGCCGTCGCGTGACCCACGGTCGATCTCAGCTCCAGGCTGGCCTCTGCCTCCGCCGACTTGATCGCAGCGCCGGCGTCCGCTCCCTTGTCGGTTTTCACCGCGGGCGCGTCCGTCTTCGGTTCGTCTGCGGTCACCGGCTGCGGCGCGACTTTCTGTGCCACCAGCAAGGGGTGTGAAAAATTCGCGGGCGTCATCTCGCCGGGCGTGACGATGACCCGCGCGCCCATCTTGGTCCAGTTCCACATCTTCATGGCAAACGCCATCGGCATACGGATGCAGCCATGCGACGCCGGATACCCCGGCAGCACGCCCGCATGCATCGCGACACCCGACCAGGTGATGCGCTGCATGTACGGCATCGGTGCGCCGCTATAGATGTTGGAGTGGTGGAATTTGTGCTTCTGGATGATACTGAACACGCCCATCGGGGTCGAGTGCCCGGGCATGCCGGTGGAGACCGGGCTTTCCGCGAAGAAGCCGTTGGAGTCGTAGATCCGGACCTTCTGCTTTTCGATTGAGATCGAGATGATCAGCGGTCCCTGCGGTTTGGCACCGGTTTCCTTTTCCGCGACCTCTTCCTTCTTGTTGGTCTGATGCCGGCGTACTTTTTGCCGCCGCGGCTGAACCATCGGATCTGGCCGGTAGTAGCCGGGATCCGAATCCTGCCAATAGTACAGCGCGGCATCTGTCTGCGATGCGGCGCCTATGGTACCGGCCGCCGTCAAAATCGCGATCTGCCAAAACCGCTCGTTGGCAATGTTCGCCATGGAAATACGACGCCCGCTCACGCGCATAATCCTCGAATCCCAGTCCTGATATTCGTTTGTTGTCGCAGAGGCTAAACGCGTTCACCAGCGGAAGGCCTCTAACCCTTCCGTGATCCCGGTGTTTTTCGTCCCAAGCGTAACAAAAAAGCCTCACAATCGGTTAAACGGCCAGGTCCTCCGCTCACGTCCGCCTTCCTGTGCGGCTTTTGCGCACTACATAGGCGGCAAGCCCTTAGCGGAGACATTCATGACATCCCAAGCCATTGGTAAGTGCGACAAAAAGTGGAGAAATCTGGCTTTGGCGGTGTTGGCTCTGACGCTCTGGCAGGCTCGCCCGGCATCGGCCGCTGACGAGCCGGACCTGATCTTCCGCCGCTCGACGGTGTTTAAATGGCTGAGCCCCAACGACAAGCTAGCGACCTATGGCGTCGACGATCCCCAGGTCGAGGGGGTGGCGTGCCATTTCACGATCCCCGAGAAGGGCGGCTTCAAGGGCTGGCTCGGGGTTGCCGAGGAGGTTTCGGACATCTCACTGGCATGCCGCCAGATCGGCCCGATCCGCTTCAAGGATAAGTTCGAGCAGGGCGACGACATGTTCCGTCAGCGCCGCTCGCTTTTCTTCAAAAAGATGCAGATCGTCCGCGGCTGCGACGCCAAACGGAACGTGCTGGTCTACATGGTCTATTCGGACAGGCTGATCGAAGGGTCACCCAAGAATTCCACGTCGTCGGTACCGATCATGCCCTGGGGGGCAGCCGATAGCGCGGTACAAAAATGCGGAGAGTTCATCCAGTAGCGGAGCGGGGAACCAGGACCCCGCTCTAATCGAATTGCCGCGTCTTCGGTTGGAAGCCGGCCTTTTCGGGGTGGGCGTTGTCGGACTGGGCCTTGGGATCGCGGCACCCCACCAGCCGGACCAGCTTCTGCTGGGTGCACTGATTGTCGCCGAGGACATTGCCGCCCTGTTGCGACATGGCGCCCGCCATCTGCTGGGCGGGCTTGCGGGTCGCGGTTCCATTGCCAACGCCAATGTTGTCATTGCCCACGACGGTCATCCTTCATTGGACTGGGGTTTCGACAACGCGCAACCCACGAGAAAGGTTGCAGGGTGTTCGATTGAGTCGGCCGGAACGATGCTTTGGTTCACCACCGGCCTTGCTGCGGTGCAGCTTATTCAGCAGACAAAGGTTAAAAACTTGCAGGTCCGCGTCGAACCCGCAGGCCACCACCGGCGTCTGAACTCCAAATGGCTAGTGGAGAATTCAGATGCGCGCGCTCAGTTATGTGATCGCCCTGGTTTTCGTCCTGACCGGTCCGTCGCTGGCCGGGAGCGCCGATCGCGATATGCCGGGGATCGGGACGTTCACCTATTGCGGGTCACCCATTGTGACACCGGCGCCCGACGTGATGGCCGCAATCGCCCCGTGATATCGAAAAATCCAGTTGACGCCCTGCGGCGAGCGGCATTTTTCGCCTTTCGGAGCTTTGCTTGGTCGGATTCACTAGACTGAAATCATTGAGTTTTTCTCGTCATTGTTTCGTCGCGGCCGGTCGACGAAACAATTCCGCAGTGCGACGAAACCATTTTCCGCCTTTGGCGCAGATATCCGGAAACAGCGGTTGGTTATCAGACTGCCGACGAAACGGCGGGAGCGCCGGCATCGAAACCGGAGACAGTCAGATGCGCACCATCAGCTTCATCCTCGCCTTCGCTTTCGTCCTGGCAGGTCCGTCGATGGCGGGGTTTTCCGACAATTCGCTGCCCGGCATCGGCACCTTCTCCTATAACGGTTCGCCGGTTACGATCCAGGCTCCGCAGTCGATCGTTGTTGCCGCCAACTGAGCGCGGCCACGAACGTCCAAAAAAATTGCCGATAAGGGTTTTGTATGCTGGTTCGTATCTGTACCGCCGCTATCCTGGCTTCGTTCATTCTGGGCGGTTCGGCGCAGGCGCAAGTGCCGCAACTTCCCCAACCCCAGACCATACAATTCCGGTCGCTGTTCAAGGTGCCGGATCCGCGCGGCGAGTTCGTGCGCCTGTGCGCCCCGCACATGGTGGGACGCTGGGCGCATCCTGAGTCTGTGTGCGGCTGCCTTCACGACTATGCCGCCGCCACTGTCGATGACCCTGACCTGCGCGAGGCCCTGTTGCGCGGCATCAGCGAAACCGGCGTGCCGACGATCGAGACCGATTGGGTGCCGCCGTCGAAGCAATCCGAGATCGGCGCGACCTTCACCAAGATCGCCAAGCCGACGCTGCAGTGCATGTTCGAGCCTTCGAACTAATTCGCGCAGGCCCGGACGTCTTTCGCAATTCCAGATATTCAGGATTGTTGCCGGCAACGCGAGCGCGCGCTGAAGCGGCGGTCGGCTATCGTTTCGGGCCGCTCCGTGCAATGCATTTGCGGACGCGGACGACGCCATTCGCGGTCATCTGCGCCCCCGAAACTTCCTTGATCTGCCCGGCCGGGCACGATCCGTCGTCGACAAGAATGCGCTGGCCCAGCCGCAGATTGACGATGTCCTGCTCGCGCCCGACCTGATCGGCAACGGCCGGCGTTGCCAGCATCCACAGGCCGAGGCCGCAGGCCAGGGCGATATGCGTAGCGCGTGACGCCTTCATCATCGCCCGACTGGCCTCCTTCACTTGCTCTGTATCTTCAGCCCGTCGGGGCCGACATTGATCTGCAGGCCCTCGGGTTGCTTCCTGGCCTGATAGAGATTGTAGCTGAGCACGCCGACGGCAACGACCAGCACGCCGATGATGAGATACAGGACGTTGCGATTGCCGGGCATCCGGTAGCTCCATCGTGCCGTTTATTCTGGCGATGGAGCTTATTCATGCGGTGGCGATTCTCATAGGGCGCCAGTTTCAGCCCACCGATCGGGATGGCGAGAATGTAGGTTTCGATGTCTTGACGATCGCTCCAGCGGTGTCTGGCTTGCGGTTTGCGCGCTTGACGGCGTCGGACGGCCGCAATCGTTGCGTGGCTATTCGGAAGGCCGTCTGCTCGAAGAAGCCTTGCGGGATGCCTATTTTGTGCAATATCCCGCCGGCTGAGACCGGGGTAGGGTGCCGCCTCTGACGACCAAACAAGAAACTCGAAAATTGGAGCTGCCGCATGACTGCCGATACGCAACAAAAAATCCTTGATGCCGTCGATGCCGGCTTCGATGCGCAACTGGCGACCACACGGGATTTTGTTGCGATACCTTCGACCCGCGGTGCCGAGGGACCCTGTCAGGACATGATCGCCGATCTCCTGCGCGCGCGCGGTTACGAGGTCGACGACTGGCATATCGACGTCGAGGATTTGAAGGATCTGCGCGGCTTCGGCCCGATCGAGCATGATTTTTCCAAGGCGCGTACAGTGGTCGGTACCTACCGGCCGTCAAGCAATTCAGGGAAGTCGCTGATCCTGCAGGGACACTGCGACGTGGTTCCTACCGGGCCGCTGGATATGTGGGAGACGCCGCCATTTTCGCCCGTGGTCAAGGACGGCAAGATGTATGGCCGCGGCGCCTGCGACATGAAGTCCGGCACCATCGGCGCGCTCTATGCGCTCGATGCGATCAGGGCGGCCGGCTTGAAGCCGACCGCACGGATCCATTTCCAGTCCGTGATCGAGGAGGAGAGTACCGGCGTCGGCGCGCTTTCGACCCTGCAGCGCGGCTACCGTGCCGACGCCTGCTTCATTCCGGAGCCGACCAACGGCAAGATGGTTCGCTCGCAGGTCGGCGTGATCTGGTTTCGTCTGAAGGTGCGCGGCTTTCCGGTGCATGTGTTCGAGGCCGGCTCCGGCGCCAATGCGATCATGGCGGCGTATCATCTGATACATGCCGTGCAAAAGCTCGAGACCGAATGGAACGAGCGCGCGAAGAGCGATCGCCATTTCAAGACGCTGACGCATCCGATCAATTTCAATCCCGGCATCATCAAGGGCGGCGACTGGGCTTCCAGCGTGCCGGCCTGGTGCGACGTCGATTGCCGTATCGCCATTTTGCCGGGGTGGTCGGTCGCCGACTGCCAGAACGAGATCCTGGCCTGCATCTCCGCCGCGGCGCGCGACCGTCGTTTCCTCTCCAACAACCCGCCCGAGGTGGAGTGGTCCGGATTTCTGTCCGAGGGCTATGAGTTGAAGGATTCCGCAGCCTCCGAAGCCGCGTTCGGCAAGGCGTATGCCGCGGTCTATGGCGGCGAGGTGCAGGACCACGTTTTCACGGCGCTGACGGACACAAGGTTCTACGGGTTGAACCACAACATCCCGAGCCTGTGCTTCGGCGCCAGCGGAGCGGCAATGCATGGATTCAACGAATACGTTGATCTCGATTCGCTGCGAAAGTCGACCAAGGCGACCGCGCTGTTCATCGCGGAATGGTGCGGGGTGGAGCAGGCGTAAACAAGCTGACGGCCTCTCACCACGTCATTGCGAGGAGCGAAGCGACGGGCCCGTCATTTTTTTGGTGCTGCGGCGTGATTCATTGCGTGGATCGATTCGGAGCACGTGATGGACATTCGTATTCGGCAAGCGGAACGTCGGCAGGCTGGTTTTGAGCTGGTCGATCTTGAGAGCCTGGTGGTTGACGACCACTCGGTACGAGCGGTGTGGTCCTTCGTGGAAGGCTTGGACCTTCAGTCGTTCTACGATCGCATCAAGGCGCGTGGCGAGATACCTGGTCGGCCTGCGACCGACCCGCGCATTCTGCTTGCGCTTTGGCTGTATGCGACAGCCGACGGGATTGGGTCGGCCCGCGCGCTGGCGCGGCTGTGCGAGCATCATACGATCTATCGCTGGATCTGCGGCGGGGTCGGGGTGAACCACACGATGCTGTCGGAGTTCCGTCTGGAGAGCGGCGAGTTCCTCGATCGCCTTCTGACGAGCAGTCTGGCGGCTTTGATGAAGGAAGGCCTGATCACACTGGACGAGGTCATCACCGACGGTACCAAGGTCAGGGCCGCGGCAAGCCGCTCGTCGATGCGGCGAAGGCAAACCCTGGTGGAATTGGAAGAAAAGGCCCGGATCAGGGTTGCCGAGTTGAAGCAGGAATTGGAGGCCGATTCTGCGGCGGGCGAGCGGCGGCTGTCGAAGCGTCGCCTCTCTGCAGCCGAAGACCGCGCCCGTCGTGTTGCGGCAGCGTTGGCGAAACATCCTGCAGCAACGCCGAAGGACGAGAAAGACCAGAACGAGGGGGGCGATCCCCCGCTGGCCGGCGGCGGCAAGAGCGGCAAGAAACCCAAGGAAGAGCGTGTCTCGACGACTGATCCGGACGCGCCATTGATGCGGATGGCGGACGGTGCCGTGCGGGTCGCCTATAACGTGCAAGTGGCGAGCGCCTGCGGCTTCGTGGTCGCGATCGAGCCGGTCCAGCGGCGTAATGATCGAGGTCTTGCGCCGGCAGTGGTGGCGCAGGTCCAACAGCGTTGTGGCAAGCTGCCGACCCGCCTGCTGGCCGACACCGGCGCGATGACCGCCGCCGACATCGCGACGCTTGCGCAAACTCACCCCTCCATGCAGGTGTTCAGTCCGCCACCGGCCTGCAAGACGTCCTCCAAACCAGCAAGCAAGGCGCGATACGAACGCAACCGCGCAGCCGAACCGCAATGCCTGAGGGAGTGGCGCGCCCGCATGGACAGTGAAGAAGGCCAAGCGGTCTACAAACGGCGCAGCAACACCGAACACGCCCATGCCCGCCTGAAGAACCGCGGCTTTGAGCGCATGGCCCTGCGTGGCTTGGCCAAAGTCCGCATCGCATGTTGGCTTCATGCCGTGACCCACAACCTTATGTGGGCCATTAGCTGCCGCCGCGCGCTGAAGACGGCCTGATCCACCTCCCATCACATGCCGCACGAGCCGCACATCCCGTCCAATCCCATTGCAGTTCGCCGCCACAGGCGAAATACTTACAGCCCCGACGAAGCAATCCACGCTTTCTTTTCTGCCGGACGATGGACTGCTTCGCTTCGCTCGCAATGACGGGGTGAGAACTCAGGTTTTATCCCGGCCACAATGCCTTCACGATCGCATCCAACCCATCGGTCAGCGCCGCCGGCCCCGGCTGCAGGATCAGCGGTGACTTGATCTCGACGATGCGGTCGTTGCGCACCGCCGGAATGTCGCTCCAGCCCGGGCGTTGCCGGATCCGGTCGGGCACGACCTTCTTGCCGCACCATGAGGCCAGGATCACGTCGGGCGCGGTGTCGCGCACCATTTCGGGCGAGATGATCCGGTCTTTTGCCGCTTGGTGAAACCGCAATCTCGAAAGCACGTCTTCGCCGCCGGCGATCTCGATCAGTTCGGAAACCCAGCCGATGCCGCTGATCAGCGGATCGTCCCATTCCTCGAAATAGACTTTTGGTTTTGGCGAGGGCCGCGGCGTCGACGCGATGCCGGCGAGCCGCGCCTCAAAACTGCTGGCGAGTTGGTCGGCGCGCTCGGCTGCGCCGACCAGCGCGCCGAGCGTACGGATCATCGCCAGGATCCCCGCAACGTCGCGCTGGTTGAAGACATGGATGGCGACGCCGGCACGGACAAGGTCGGCAACGATGCCGGCCTGAAGGTCGGAGAAAGCCAGCACGAGATCCGGCTCGAGCGCCAGGATTTTGGGGATGTCAGCCGAGATGAAGGCCGACACCCGCGGCTTTTCGCGGCGAACTTCTGGCGGCCGCACCGCATAGCCGGAAACGCCGACGATGCGGTCCTGCTCGCCGAGCAGATACAGCGTCTCCACCGTTTCCTCGGTGAGGCAGACAATCCGGCGGGGAGCGAAGTGGCGCATCACCAACGATATGCAGAATATCGGACGCGGTGTCACCGTGGCCATTACCCCGGAGGTCATTGCCTGGTTTACCTCGGCCGTTCATTCTCCTGCGGAATCGCTTGAAAGAAAAACCGGAGGACCCATGACGCCACTTGAGAAAATCCAGTCGATGAAGATGCCTTTTGCGGAATTGAAGGGCGTCGCCTTCACGGCGGCCGACAAGGATCGCGTGGTAGCAAAGATGCTGGTGCGTCCCGATCTCTGCACCCTCCACAACACCATTCACGGCGGTGCGATCATGGCGTTTGCGGATTCGGTCGGCGCGGCGGCGACCGTCATCAATTTGCCCGAGGACGCCAAGGGCACTACCACGATCGAAAGCAAGACCAATTTCATCGGCGGCGCCAAGGAGGGAACGACTTTCATCGCGACCGCGACTCCGGTGCATCGGGGACGCCGCACCCAGGTCTGGCAGACGCGGCTGGAGACCGAGGCTGGCAAGCTGGTTGCGATTGTCACGCAAACCCAAATGGTACTCTGATACGCGCGTTGCTGGTTAATAATGGGTTAACAAAAGCTGACTTTTTATGAGGCATTCTACGGACTTGCGCTTCATGGTGCGATGCACAATATAGGTAGTCTAGGGATTCGACGCCTCCTCGAGGGCTTCCACGAGGAGTTATGAATATGAGCTATGAAATCACCCGTCCGGCGCCCGCCAAGGGCACGGTTCGGACACTGAGACAGCAGGAAGAACTACCCCTGTTGCGCGATCATCTGTTGCGGCTCGACCGCACCAGCCGCCACGACCGCTTCCATGGCTTCATGGATGACAGCTTCATCGAACGCTACGCCGAGAAATGCGCCAATGATGGCACCGTCATCATCGCCTATATCGAGGATGGCGTGGTGCGGGGCGCGGCGGAACTGCATCCGCCCGAACAATCCCCGGATTCGTTGCCGGAAATCGCTTTCAGCGTGGAAGCCTCAGTGCGGCGCAAGGGTGTCGGCAGCATCCTATTCACGAAGCTGATCGCCGAGGCCCGTGCAAAGGGGTATGGCAGCCTGCGCATCACCACCGGTGCGCAGAACGAAGCGATGCGGGCGCTCGCCAACAAGTTCGGCGCGCATCTCACCTTCCGCTACGGTGAATCCACCGGAAATATCGATCTGAGCCAGCAGAGCCAGCCAGAGCCCGCGCCGCCTGTCCTCGCGACGTCGCTCGAGGCTGCACGCGCGATCGCCAACTACAATCGCGCGTACTGGAAGATGCTGTTGCAGATGTACGGATGGGGCAAGGCAGCCTGAGCGAAAACGCTTCCAGGCGGCTATTCGCTGAAAAATTACAGCCCGGTTCTGATTTAATTGGAACCGGGCTTCCGTATTTTTGCTGGTGCTTTTTGACGCAATCCAGCATCCGTCCCGAATCTCGAGCGGGACAGCCTTTCGCTGGAAAACGCTATGGACGGCGTGAAGCGCTCCCGCGCTTTCAGGTGCCGGTGCGCTTGTCGTTGCCGAATCGCCTGACAACGCGGCGCTCGACCACCACAGAGCGTTGCGCGCCTTGCTCGCCCGTGATCACGCGGGTGGCGGTTCGCGCCACGGCGCGGCCGGTCTTCCTGACTTCGGCCAGCACTTCCTCATAAGGCAGTCCCATCAGCGCCGCGGCGATCTCCGCCTGCTGTTGCGGATCCTCGGTGATGCCGACGGCGGCGAAGATTGCTTCCTCCAGCGTCGGCGGATCGCGCCGCACGCGCCGGGTGCCGTATTTGGTGTTCCAGTCTTCGCTCATCGGGGCCTCGCATCTGATCGAGAGATACCTAGGTGCCATTATGCTGCATTGCAATATGAAATTGAGATGGCAATACAGCCATGCGTTAGAGTTTTTCGAGGCTGATCGCGTCGTACAGTTCGATGGTGGTCGCGGCCGCTGCCAGCGATTGCAGCGAACGGACGAAATCGCGCGAGGCGGGGATTGCGAAATGCGCCAGCAGGGCGGCGCGATCGGCCCATTGCTCGAAAAACACCAGCCGCAACGGATTTTCGCAATCGACATGCACGGCATGCGAGATACAGCCGGGCTCGCCGCGCGAACGATGGACGTGCTCAAGGCTCAACCGGCGAACTTCGTCGAAGGAATCCTGTCGCGCCGTCACACTCCCGGTCACCACGATCATTTGATCCCCCGTTGTCGGACGTCCTTGTTGCTATTCCGCGGCGTCACCGGTCGCCGCAAGGTCGATCGGTTGCTGCGGCCAGCGCTTCAGTGCGGCGCGTCCGGCATCGGTCAGGACGTAGATGCCGCGCTCGGCGCGATCGAACCAGCCATAGACATTGTGCAACAAAATCTTTCCGGCGTCGGGATTCTCCACCCTGAGATCGCGCACGCGCCGCGGCCCGGCTGCCAGCGCCGAGGCGCAGGCCAGCGCCTGCTGGCGATAGGCCGTCATGATCGGCGCGCGCGTGCTGCCGCCCATCGCCGGATCGCCCTTGCGCCGCTGGTGCTCGGACACCAGCCGCGAGCGCTTCTTGTTGTCGCGGCGCGGGGCAGTGGTCGGCGGCTTGACGATCACCTCGACGTCGCCGGCGTTGGTGACGGCGAGCATGCCGAAACCGAGCCGGCGGCAGAGATTGCGATAGCGCGCATCGCTCTCGCGGCCCTTGCCGCGCGCCGACAGTTTGGCGGCCAGCCAAACCTCGTCGCAGGCGGCGGCGCGATCGACCGCCTGCAGGATCAGTTCGAGATTGAAGGAGAGCTTCAATTCCCCGATCACCACGACCGGCGGATCGTCGCCGCTGAGCGCCACCAGATCGCAGCCGCCGACCTCGCCCTTGACCGTGAAGCCGAGCTTTTCGAGGAAGCGTTTGACGGGCAGATAAAGCGCGGTTTCCAAGACGGCTCCGGTACGCAGGACGAACTTAATATCCGCGAGTCTAGCCGGATCGGCGCGATGCATGCAGCGGGATTTGATTTGCCGCGCCAGAATGGCTAGCGGCGACTTGGCCTAAACCCGTCCGCTCACCGGCAGCAGCGCGCCGGTGACGGCGCAGGCGGCGTCGCTGGCGAGGAACAGGATGACGTCGGCGAGTTCTTTCGGCGTCACCCATTTTGCGAAATCCGCGTTCGGCATGCTGGCGCGGTTGGCGGCGGTGTCGATGGTCGACGGCAGCACGGCGTTGACGGTGATCTTGCCCTTGTGCTCGGCGGCGAGCGCCTCGGTCAGGCGATGCACGCCGGCTTTCGAGGCGGCGTAGGCGCCCATGCCGGCGCCGGCCTGCAGCGCGCCCATCGCGCCGACATTGATGATCCGCGCCGGCGCTGGAAGCGGCGAGATGCGGGATCGCCGCGCGCGAGGCGTTCAGCGCGGTGGTGACGTTGAGCGCATACATTCGCTGCCAGGTTTTTGGATCGCCGTCGGCGACCGTCTCGAACGCAAAGCCGCCGGCGATATTGATCAGCGCATCGAGCTTGCCGAAATGCGCCGCAGCCGCATCGATCGCTTTTTTGGCCGCCGCCGCATCGGTCAGATCGACGCCGCCGAGTTCGAGCCGGTTTGGCGTTGCCGGGATCTGCGCCGGCGCGTGGTCGATGCCGGCTACCCCAGCGCCGCGCGCCAGCGCCTGTTCGGCGACCACCTTGCCGAGCGCGCCCGAGAGCGCCGGTGATGACAATGACTTTTCCGTCCATGATGGGGTCTCCGCGCGCCGAGACAAGGGAGCGCACACTATCGCCAGGCGAATTTCATTTGCAATGCCGCGGAATTCTGCATCCAAATGCGAGCATACGATAAGCCATTCCCGCAGAGGATGTTCACATGGCAGACGCCCCTCGGACTTTGCGATACCGCCCCCGATCTCGTCAATTTCAAATTCCCGCTTCCGCATTTGAAGGAAGCCTCAGGCGCAAGCGAAAGATCAAGATCGTGGCGATCGGCTCGTCTTCGACGGCGGGCGAGGGACACGTCGTGCCTTATCCGTGCAGGCTGGAGTTGCTCTGCGCGACCGTTTTCATGGCTCGATGATCGACGTGCTCAACCGCGGTATCGGCGGCCAGGAGGCGCCTTCGGAATTGTCCCGCTTCGAGCCCGACGTCTTCGATGAAATGCCCGCGCTGGTGATCTGGCAGGTCGGGACCAATGCGGTGTTTCGCATGAAGGAGTTCAATTTCGACGACGTCGCAGGCATCGATCGCGACTGGCCTCGATTGGCTCGCCGATCTTCCGATCGGATGTGGTGCTGATGGATCTGCAATACACCACGGCGCATGCGTCGATCACAAGCCCGACATAGAATTCGCCGAAGACATGGTGTCGCGGATATCGAGGGTCGCCGAAAGGCCGGCGTCAACGTGTTTCGTCGCTTCGCGCTGATGCAGCACTGGTTTGTCGACGGCCATGTCCCGATCGCGCGAATTGATCGATCCGACCGACGCCTGACAAGCTTCACATGAGCGATTGGGCGACCAATTGCATGACGCAGGCGCTGTTCGGCGCGATCAAACAGGCCGCTGGAAACGGACGGGGATCACGTAAGACTACGGATCAGCGCCCGATCGCTAAAATTTGCCGAGTTCTGTAAGTCGATCGCAGAATCCTTTCCGCTACAAGCGGAGTTCAATCCAGGCAGGGGGCTTCGCCATGAGATATCTACCCGATCACGGTTTACCGCTTGTTCAGCTTAAGGAGCAGCGGCGGGATCTGGTCGTCGCGCTGCAAAATCGCAACGGGCCGGTCAGCGGCTGGGAATTGATGCAGATCGCCGCGATCCAGCAGGCGATCTCGGCATTCGAGGACGTCATCGCCGATCTCGATGCCGAGATGGAAATGGAAGCGGCGGCCTAACAGCTCGTCGCCGGAGCCTCAGGCCTCGAGATAGCGCGCCTCGAGTTCGGCGCGCTCGGCCGCGCCGAGACCGAGGCCGTCGCGGAGATAGCGTTTCGAGATCGCCATAGTCGGCGTCGATGGCCTCGAACGCGGCGGCCGAGGAACGATGCCTGCACCGTGCCCAGCACCTGCCTGACGTCGTCGGGCAGGTCGCTGCCGGCGGCGGGATCGCGCCGGTAGAAGCGGTTGGTCAGCAGATAATCTTCCGAGATCACGTCGTCGGGCACGCCGAGCGTATGCAGGATCAGCGCGCAGGCAAAGCCGGTGCGGTCCTTGCCGGCGGTGCAGTGGATCACCAGCGGCGCGCGATCTTCCAGCAGATGCGCAAACAGCGTCGCGGAAGCGCGGCGTGTTCTGCTGCACATAGTTGCGGTAGGAATCGCGCATCACCTCGATCGGCGTGATCCGTCGACAGCGGCGTGCCGGTGGCGGCGATGGCGCGCAGCGCCGCAACCACCGTGGGCTCGACCGGCAGCGAATGCACCGTGATCTCGGGCATGCCGCACAGCGCCTCGGCGCGTTCCTCGGCGCCGCGAAAATCGAACGCGCTTCGGACGCCGAGGCCGCGCACCACCGCGATGTCGTCGTCGGTGAGATGGCCGAGATGGTTGGAGCGGAAGATCTGCCGCCAGCGCACGCTGCGGCCGTCGCTGGCGGGATAGCCGCCGAGATCGCGGAAATTGCTGGCGCCGGCGAGATTGAGATGGCGGGCAGGGGATTCTGACATCGGGCTGACTTGGCAATCTTGTGCGGCGGAGCAATGACGGGAAGGGCATGTCGGCTTTGCGCCGTCTCGTCTATACTGGAGCTGTCAGGGGGCGAAACATGAATTGTCGGAAGATCGCGATTTTTGGCGCGGCTTTATTTGCTCGGCGCGATGGCAGCCGGTCCGTCGGCCGCGCTCGCGCAGACGACTTTCAGAACTATCGCTGCGCCGACGGGACGCAATTCATCGTCGGATTTTTCCAGTACGATTCACGCGCCCATCTGCAGCTCGACGGCAAGGCGGTGACGCTGGCCAAGCGTCTGGCGCTGTCGGGCTCGCGCTATTCGGGAAGCGGCGTGACCCTGAAGATCACGCAAGGCCGGGCTCACCACGCTCAAGCACGCCAAACGGCCGGTCACGGCGTGCGAGCTGACATGAAAAAGGGCCGAAACGTTTTCGTTCCGACCCTTTTCTACTTTCCGACCGCGCCTGAAGCTTCGGGCGCGTCCCTACCGAACATTGCGCCGGCATCAGTGGTCACGCCCGGGCTTGGATTCCTCGATGGCCGCCGCGTGGTACCAGCTGCCGCTGCAGGCAGCGAAGTTGACCGGCGGGGCCGGGGCAATTCGGTCGTCTTGGTCTCGCCATAGCGACGTCCCCCGAGAGCCGCGCGGCCCCCGGCCGGGAATTGGTAGATCTTGGCAGATCCCTGATTCAAACCCGTATTCATCATCTCAGTCTCTCCTTCTGTCGAACGCGAACCCCGATGGTGCGCCCGACTCGTTCTCTTGTGGTTACTAAACTGCGATATCGTCCGTGCCCTCCGCGGATGCAAGTTGACCAAAAAAAGTCATGTGATGTCTATTTCGTAGGCATTTCTGGTTTTGCTTCCTGTGAGGCAATGGGCAGATGACTAACGCTTGAGCCGACGCGAAGGTTGCCGGCAGAGGCCGAGCTTCCTGGTGGATGTTGCGCGGAGCTGCCGCGGCTTTAATCGGGCGCGGCGCGAAGGCCGAAACTGCCGGAGAATCGGGCTGGATTCGGAGCTTCCAAGCGAATTTTGGCCGCTGCCGCGCGCATGTCAGCCGCGCTCCTATGTCGCAGCAAAAAAGTGCTGCGGCACGGCTGGACATTGCCGGGAAATGGCGGCTGCCGCAGTGCAGCGATTGGCACTTTAATTGCTTGGTAAGAATCGGCCGATGGTGGCCGGGTACGCGTGCGGCGACCGACTGGCTTTCGGTTTCCTCGCATTTTTGCATCATCAAACTCAGAGAGGCTCAATGACCAAGTACAAGCTCGAGTATATCTGGCTCGACGGGTATACGCCGACACCGAATCTGCGCGGCAAGACGCAGATCAAGGAATTCGCTTCGTTCCCGACGCTGGAGCAGCTTCCGCTGTGGGGCTTCGACGGCTGCTCGACCATGCAGGCCGAAGGCCAGCAGCTCGGATTGCGTGCTGAAGCCGGTCGCGGTTTATCCGGACGGCGCGCGCACCAACGGCGCGCTGGTGATGTGCGAAGTCATGATGCCGGATGGCGTCACCCCGCACGCCACGAACAAGCGCGCGACCATCCTCGACGACGCCGGCGCCTGGTTCGGCTTCGAGCAGGAATACTTCATCTACAAGGACGGCCGTCCGCTCGGCTTCCCGACAGCGGGCTATCCGGCGCCGCAGGGCCCGTACTACACCGGCGTCGGCTACAGCAATGTCGGCGCGGTCGCGCGCGAGATCGTCGAGAAGCATCTCGACCTCTGCCTGCTCGCCGGCATCAACCACGAAGGCATCAACGCCGAAGTGGCGAAGGGCCAGTGGGAATTCCAGATCTTCGGCAAGGGCTCCAAAAAGGCCGCCGACGAAATGTGGATGGCCCGCTACCTGTTGCAGCGGCTGACCGAAACCTACGGCATCGACATCGAGTATCCACTGCAAGCCGCTCGGCGACACCGACTGGAACGGCTCCGGCATGCACGCCAACTTCTCGACCACCTATCATGCGCGAAGTCGGCGGCAAGGCCTACTTCGAGGCGCTGATGGCGGCCTTCGAGAAGAACCTCATGGACCACATCGCCGTCTACGGGCCGGACAACGACAAGCGCCTGACCGGCAAGCACGAGACCGCTCCCTGGAACAAGTTCAGCTATGGCGTGGCCGACCGCGGCGCCTCGATCCGCGTGCCGCACTCGTTCGTCAAGAACGACTACAAGGGCTATCTCGAAGACCGCCGTCCGAACTCGCAGGGCGACCCCTACGCCGATCGCTTCGCAGATCCTGAAGACCGTCGCCGAAGTTCCGACCGGCGCGAAGGCGGCCGCGGCCTAAGCGACCAGCGATACCCGGGCTGGGGGCACCCGGGCTGCAACTCTGATCCGCCAAAGCGAAACCGCTTTGGCGGATCATTGCGTTTTGATGACACGTGCATTTTGATGATGTTGATTCAAATACGCCGCATTCAAGGCCGTTCCCCTGCGTTATCGAACCGCGCTAGATAACGCGTCGTGGCGCTTGCCGGGGACGCGGCTATTGTTTGAAGGTTTCTACAAGGTCAGGTTTCAGCTTGGCGAGGCGGTCGGCCGCAGCGTGATGTATGTGCGCGACGGCAGGATGCTGGGCGGCAATTCGGCCTTCGCCCATATCGGCACCTACGAAGAAATCGGCGACGGAGATCGCCATCGAGATCAAGACCGTCCGCCATAACCCGGACCCGAATTATCGGGCGATGGCCGGCACCGACGATGCGACGCTGCTGGCGCGGGCAGGGCGGACGGCGACCTCTATCGCTTCGAGGGCGGCCTGAAGGAATTGCCGGGCGTGGCGTTCCAGCTCCGTCATGACGCCGATCGAGGAGGAGGCGATCCCGATCGCCGGCGGCGTCGGCGAGGGCGGCATCGTCAACGGCCTCTATTCCATTCACATCCGCATGCTCGACGGCGTCGAGGGCGGCCTGACCGGCGTGATGCTGCTCAATGACGGCCGCATCCTCGGCGGCGACGCGTCGTTCTACTATCTCGGCACCTACACCTCGGAGAACGGCCGCTGGAAGGGCCAGATCCTCAATCAGGAGCACACGCCGGCCAAGGGCGAGAACCCCGTGTTCGGCGGCCATGAGGTCGGCATCGGCTTTTCCGGCACCTGCGACGAGCGAGGGCGCGCTGCTGGATGCCACCGCGCTCGCCGGCAAGCGCAGCCTTCGCATGACCGCGGTGCTGAAACTGATGCGCCGGGCGTAGATCGCCGATGGACGATGCCGTGCGCGTGCTCTCGACGCTGGCCCTGAAGGGCGCGGTTCACAGCCTGGCCGGACATTATGAGGCGGCCGGCGGCGCGCGCATCGATGCCGATTTCGCGCCGACCCTGGCGCTGCTGGATCGGCTGCGCGCGCGGCGAGGCCGCCGACGTCGTCATCCTGACCCGCGAGGGGCTGGACGAACTCGCGCGCGAGGGCCGCGTGGTCGCGGATAGCTGCGTCGACCTGGCGCGCTCCTATGTCGGCATCGCCGTGAAGGCGGGCGCGGCCCATCCGGATATCGCGACCGAAGCCGCGCTGCGCGCGGCGCTGCTGGCGGCCCGCTCGGTGGCGTATTCGCGGCTCGGCGCCAGCGGCATCCTGTTTGCGCAACTGATCGAGCGTCTGGGCATCGCCGTCCGAGATCAACGCCCGCGCCGTGATCATTCCGCAGGGCTTCACCGCCGAAAGGCTCGTGACCGGCGAGGCCGATCTCGCCGTCCAGCAGATCAGCGAATTGAAGCAGGTCGGCGGCATCGAGGTCGTCGGACCGATTCCGCACGAGCTGCAAACGCCGGCGGTGTTTTCCGCCGGCCGCATGGCGGCGTCGCACAAGGCCGCCCGGGCGGACCGGCTGCTGCGGTATCTGGCTTCGCCCGAGGTCGCGCCGGTGCTGCGCGAGAGTCCGGGCTGGAGCCTTGAATTTGCCGGCTCTGTCGACGCAACCTGCCGGCCATGACGAGAGCGATCTTCGAGTTCTCTGCGATCGTTGCGATCGCCGCCATGGCGGCGCCGGCGCTGGCCCATGCGCAATCGGCCGATCTCGTGCTGTGCGACCGCGTCGCCGCCGATCCTGTCCGATCCCGACAAGCCGGCCGACGTCAAGGGCGTGGCCGACATCGCCGCCTCCGACATCGCCACCGCCATCAAATTTGCAAGAACGCCGCCAATTCGTCGCGGCGGGCGATGTACCAGCTCGGCCGCGCCTATGCCGCCAACCGGCAAACGCCGGAAGCGATCGGCGGCCTGGCGCAAGGCCGCCGACAAGGGCTCGACTTCGGCGATGGTCGAACTCGGCGTGCTCTATGGCACCGGCGCCGGCGTTGCACGCGACGAGGCGCAGGCGCGAAAACTGTTCGAGCGCGCGGCCGAAGCCGGCAATCCGCGCGGCGTCAGCAATCTCGCAGCGCTCGGCGGCGGCGCCGGCGCGTCGTCCGATCCGGCGCGGGCGCGGGAATTGCTGTCGAAGGCCGCCGAGACCAATGCCGAGGCGCAGTATCAGCTCGGCATGATGCTGGCGGAAGGCAATGGCGGCGCCAAGGACGACGCCGCCGCGCGCGCGCTGTTTGAAAAGGCGGCGGCGCAAAATCATCCCGGCGCGCTGGAGCGGATGGGCGCGTTCGCGCAGGAAGGCCGCGGCGGACCGAAGGATTCCGATGCCGCCAAAGCCTATTACCAGCGCGCCGCGGCGCTCGGCGATGAAGACGCCAAGAAGGCGCTGGAGCGGATGCGATGTCCCTACGCGATCAAGGACAAGCGCGGCAATGTGGTGACGAATTTGTGCTTCTGAGGCCGGGCGCGGCGTCCTACTTCATGTAATAGCCGATGTAGTATTTCGCCCGCAGGTACGTCCGTTGCAGGTAGCCGGGATTTTTGCTCGCGGCCAATTCAACCGCGCGGTCGATGCGTTCGCCGAAATCGCCGCGCGCTTCCTCATAATATCTGAAGCAGTCGTCGTCGAACTTCACCGCGGCGATGATCGCGGCCTTGATTTCGGCGTCGCTGGCCCTGGGATGCGCGCGTTTAAGGCGCCCGAAGGTTCGTCCATCCTCGGCATGATCGTGGTCGTGTCGCATCTTGGCCATGTTCCGCCATCGGCCTTGCGGCGGCCGCGGCGTGCTCTTCGGCGGTCATCGGTCGTCCCTCGAGCGTGTCCAGCCGGGACTCTGCCGCCACAGGGCATAAGCCGCGTCCTTCAGCGGCAGCGCGCGGCTTCGGCAATAATTTTATCGACTTCTGTCATCGCGCTGTTGGATATCGATGGGAACATGGAGCTTGGTCGACCGCGATCGCCGCTGGGTTCGAACGCGCGTGCGCGAAAATTCGCCATGTCGGGGAACGCGCAGGCGCCGTTTCGGTTGACCCGGTGCACAGGCCAGGCGAGGCGTGTTCCATGATCCGTAAATTGCAGTCAGGCGAATACCGGCTCTATTCCCGCAAAGTGAATCCCAAGACCGGCAAACGGCGCAATCTCGGCACTTTCAAATCGCGCGCGGCGGCCGAAAAGCACGAGCGCGCCGTGCAATATTTCAAGCGGCATTAACGCCGATGTGCGGCGTTCATCGTTCACGCCTGAACACAACGGAATGATGACGCGATCCCCCTTAAGATTGATAGATATGTAAAATACACGCTCGACGATTTTGGCATTACAGTATTCTTCTAGTCGCGGGAGGACGGCGACATGAAAAATGCTGTGCAGGCGGTATTCACGTTGATCGCAATGCTGGGGGCGACTACGCCGCTCCGGGCGGCCACGGTGCATCCGTTCGAGGCGCCACCAACGCTGAGCGAACCAGGCCCGCGGCTGGCGCCGCAGGCGCTGGGCGGCGCGCCCGCCCCCTGCAATCCGCAGGGCTCAATGTCACGCAACGGCTCGATCGTGTCGGTGGAGCTCGATTTCGTGCTCGCCGATTTCAAGATCAATAACCCCGATCCGACCGATCCGCAGCCGAATGGCGAAGATCCCGTCCAGCTGCGCTCCTATGGCGGTTGCAAGTCCGGTCCGGTGATCGATGTCAGGCCTGGCGATACCTTGCGGGTCGATTTGAGGAACGGGACCGACAAGAGCGATCCCAGCTGCTGGGACAATCCGCCGACGGGACTAAGCCTGCCGTTCGGGGTCGGCTGCTTCAACACGACCAATCTGCATACCCATGGCCTGCACGTCTCCCCCGCAGGCAACAGTGATAATGTGCTGCTGAATATCGCACCGCAATCGCGGTTCCCCTATGAAATCAACATTCCGTCGGATCATCCTGCCGGCACATTCTGGTACCATGCGCACCGCCACGGTTCGACCGCCGTCAACGTTGCCAGCGGCGCCTCCGGCGTTATCCTGATCCGCGGCAACCGGCCGTACGCGCCGCCGACGCCGGCGAACCCGCATCCGATCGCGGATATCGATACCGTCCTTCACACCGCCGCAGGCGTCCCGCTGACCGAGCAGGTATTTCTGTTCCAGCAGATCGCCTATGCCTGCTTTGCCGTAAATCCGAACGATCAGGGCGGCCCCTGGCAGCAGCTGTACACCTCAGCGGGTCTCTACAACGTCAACAGCTCCGGCCCGTCGACCTTTGCGCCCTGGACTTGTCCGCTGTCGACAACGCAAAATCCGGTCAGTCCCGGGGCCGTGGAAAATTTCGCGTTGCAGCTGGACTCGCCGACCATCTGGGACACCAACGGACGCTTCACCAGCATCAACGGCGTCGTCCAGCCGACGATCACGCTGCCGGCAGGGCAGGTTCAGCGCTGGCGGTTCGTGCATGCCGGCATCCACGACACCATCAATCTACAAGTAGTGCGCGCAAGTCCGGTTGGCGCCAACAATCTGATTGCCGCGTCCGCGCTCAGCGGCAATCGTCTGCAGCAAAAGGCCGACCTGCTGACAGCGTGCAACGCGACGGCAGAGACGCTGATACCGCAGTTCGAAATCGCCACCGATGGGTTGACGCGGACGAAGCTGCGCGAGATTCGTTCCCAGCCGGTCGGAGGAGGCCTGCTCGAGTCGAACTACCTGCAGCCGGGCTATCGCAGCGACATCCTGGTCGCGTTCCCGTCGGAAGGCGACTATTGCCTGCTCGATCAGGCGGCCCCGCCGAAGCAGAGGGTCATCAACGGCAGCGGCAAGGGCGGACAAGGTCCGTCAAACCCGCAACTCCTGGCTTACGTCCATGTCAGGGGCGGGCAAGCGGTGACGGAAAACCTGCACGGACTATGTCGAAAAGGCGCTATTTGACGCCAATCCGCAGCTGCCGGCACCCGTTCGTGACGGATTGCGCGCGGGCGATCTCCGTTCCTGGGCGCCGTTCGAGGATCTGCCACCGGCGACAAACAAGGACGTTCAACAGGCTGCGTTTTCCATCGACTTTACGCAGGATCAGGGTCTGCATTTCCGGGTCAACGGCACGTCCTATGATCCCGACGTCGTCAACATTACCCGTCAGGTCAACACGTCGGATGACTGGCTGCTGACCGCGCAGGGCGAGCCGCACATCTTCCACATTCACGTCAACCCGTTCCAGGTCATTGACGTGACCACCGCCAGTGCAAGCGGCCAGCAAGTGTCCATTTTCGATAAGGACGGCAATTGCAATGCGGTGGCCGGCGGCGACAAGGGCCAGTTGGCCAGCCAATATTGCGGGATGTATCACACCTTCCGCGACACGATCTTTGTGGAGAACGACTATCAGGTCCACATCAGGACCCGATACGAGCGGTACATCGGCGAGTACGTCCTGCATTGCCACATCCTCGACCACGAGGACAGCGGCATGATGCTCAATATCTCCATCGTTCCTGATCTGAGTGCAGCGGGCGGTGGACTGGGCATGGTGATGAAGCACAACGCATCGGCGACGCCATCGATGCCGATGCCGATGCCGATGAAGCACTAGGTCGGTTCGACGGCGGCGTGACGAAATGCGTTGGCGTCGAATGGCGTCGGATGGTGCCGGTTGCCCGCAAAATCTGCCCGGGGCCCCCCGCGCCACGGGTTTTCGGGGCATGGTGGGGTAGGAATGGCTCCCCCCGTGATGGTTCGGGCTTTCGCTGCGACGCCACATGGATTAAGAGCGGCCGCAACGATTTCCATCCTTTCAGGCCCCCATGATCCGTCTCGATAACGTCAGCAAGCAAGTCGGCCACCAGATCCTCTTCATCGAAGCCTCCGCGGCGCTCCAGAAGGGCGAGAAGATCGGCCTGGTCGGCCCGAACGGGGCCGGCAAGACCACGCTTTTCCGGATGATCTCGGGCCAGGAACCGCCCGACGAGGGCCAGGTCTCGCTCGATCGCGGCATTACCATCGGCTATTTCAGCCAGGACGTCGGCGAGATGTCGGGCCGCAGCGCCGTGGCCGAGGTGATGGACGGCGCCGGCCCGGTCAGCGTCGTCGCGAGCGAGCTGAAGGAGCTCGAGGCCGCGATGGCCGATCCTGATCGCGCCGACGACATGGACGAGATCATCGCGCGCTATGGCGAGGTGCAGGACCGTTTCGAGGAACTCGACGGCTACGCGCTCGACGGCCGGGCGCGCGAGGCGCTGTCGGGCCTCGGCTTCAGCCAGGAGATGATGGACGGCGACGTCGGCGCGCTCTCGGGCGGCTGGAAGATGCGCGTGGCGCTGGCGCGCATTCTCCTGATGCGGCCCGACGTCATGCTGCTGGACGAGCCGAGCAACCATCTCGATCTCGAAAGCCTGATCTGGCTGGAGCAGTTTCTGAAGGGCTATGAGGGCGCGCTGCTGATGACCTCGCATGACCGCGAGTTCATCAACCGCATCATCAACAAGGTCGTCGAGATCGACGGCGGCACGCTGACGACCTATTCCGGCAATTACGAATTCTACGAGCAGCAGCGCGCGCTGAACGAAAAGCAGCAGCAGGCCCAGTTCGAGCGCCAGCAGGCGATGCTGGCCAAGGAGATCAAGTTCATCGAGCGCTTCAAGGCGCGCGCCTCGCATGCGGCGCAGGTGCAGAGCCGGGTCAAGAAGCTCGACAAGATCGAGCGCGTCGAGCCGCCGAAGCGCCGCCAGACCGTGGCGTTCGAATTTCTGCCGGCGCCGCGCTCGGGCGAGGACGTCGTCAGCCTGAAGAACGTCCACAAGGGCTATGGCAGCCGCAGCATCTATGAGGGGCTCGATTTCATGATCCGCCGCAGGGAGCGCTGGTGCGTGATGGGCATCAACGGCGCCGGCAAGTCGACGCTGTTGAAACTGGTGGCGGGCTCGACCGAGCCTGACGACGGCACGGTGGCGGTCGGCGGCAGCGTCAAGATGGGCTATTTCGCCCAGCACGCCATGGATCTGCTCGACGGCGAGCGCACGGTGTTCCAGTGGCTGGAGGATTCGTTTCCGCAGGCCGGCCAGGGTTCGCTTGCGCGCGCTGGCCGGCTGCTTCGGCTTTTCCGGCGACGACGTCGAGAAGAAATGCCGGGTGCTGTCGGGCGGCGAGAAGGCGCGGCTGGTGATGGCGCAGATGCTGTTCGATCCGCCGAATTTTCTGGTGCTGGACGAGCCGACCAACCATCTCGACCTCGCGACCAAGGAAATGCTGATCAACGCGCTGTCCGAATTCGAGGGCACCATGCTGTTCGTCTCGCATGACCGGCATTTTCTGGCCGCGCTCTCCAACCGCGTGCTGGAGCTGACGCCCGAAGGCATCCACCAATTTGGCGGCGGCTACACGGAATATGTCGCGCGCACCGGCCAGGAAGCGCCGGGCTTGCGGAGCTGAAATGCGTCCGAGGCGCGGCATCGGCTCGCATTCGCTGCTGCCCTTGGCTTGAACGCCCGGACGCCGCCCGATACGCTGCCGTAAAAAAATCGGGAGCGAAACAACCATGAAGCAGATCAGGATCGGCGACATCACCATCGATGCGGTGATCGAGCGCGAGGGGCCGTGGCGGCGGCCGCAGGATTTCTTCCCGGCCTATGACGAGGCCGTCTTCAAGCATCATCTTGCCCAGCGATGGAGCCGGAGGTGTTCGACGCCGCGCTCGGCAAGATGGTCATCACCTACCAGACCTTCGTGGTCCGCACGCCGCGCTACACGATCCTGGTCGATACCTGCACCGGCGAGGACAAGGGCCATCCGCCGCCGTTCGATTTTCCCGGCAAGGAGCGCTGGCGCAACGAGCTGTTCGCGCTCGGCATCGGCTACGAGCAGGTCGACTACGTGTTCTGCACCCACCTGCATATCGACCACACCGGCTGGAACACGACGCTGCGCGACGGGCGCTGGGTGCCGACATTTCCCGAATGCGAAATACATATTTCACAAGAAGGAATATGCGGTGTGGGAAGCCGAATACGCCAAGGGCGCCAATCCGCCCGGCAAGGTGTTCCGCGACAATTGCCTGCCGATCGTGGAAGCGGGGCAGGCGCTGCTGGTCGATGACGATTACGCGCTCGACGATACCGTCACGCTGACGCCGACGCCGGGGCATTCGCCCTGCCATTGCTGCGTCAACATCTTCTCGCGCGGACAAGCGCGCGGTGGTGGCCGGCGACCTCATGCATCACGTGATCCAGTGCCGCGAGCCGGACTGGTCGGCGAAGCCCGACTGGGATCCGAAGCAGTCTGCGGTCTCGCGGCGGAAGTTCTTTGCCTCCGTTGCCGGTACCGATACGCTGATCCTGCCGATCCATTTCCCGACGCCGACGGTCGGCCTGATCACGGCGGACGGCGATCGTTTCGACTACCGGTTCAAGCGGGACTAGCCGGGCGTTCGATCGTCCAGCGAGCCAAGCATCACCTGCTCAGCGCGACTTCCCTGAATGCCTCGACGAGCGACCGCTCGAGCTTGCCCTGCATTCCCAACAGGATCTCGTAAGCCTTTTCCCGGGGCATGGTCGGCTTGTAGGTTCGGTGCTCGATCAGGGCCGCGAAGATGTCGGAGATGGTCAGGATCCGGACGATGTCCTTGATGTCTTGGGCACAGAGCGCGTCCGGATATCCGCTGCCATCGAGGAATTCGTGATGATGCCTGACCGCATCGAGAATTTCCGGCGAGATACCCGCGTTTCCCTTCAGCACCTCATAACCCGCTGCGGGATGGGTCTCGATCAGGGCGCGTTCCCCGGGATCGAGGCGACCCGGCTTGTCGAGCACGGCGAGCGGAATCCTTGCCTTGCCGATGTCGTGAAACATCGCGGCTGAATACAGGCGCTCGATATCGGCCTTCGCCATGCCGAGGCTCAGTCCAAAATCGGCGCGACCCCCGTTACCAGGAGGCAGTGCTGATAAGTGCCTTCGTGGTGGCGCCGAACCGTCGTCAGCCAATTCGACAGACCGTCCTCGGCGATGCTCTCGGCGATCTTGCTGCCGGCGTTTTTCGCCGCTCTGACATCGACCTCTGTACCGCTCGATACGGCCGAGAACATTGAGGCGATGCTGGCGGCGCCGGCCGACGCCGCCTCCTGTCCGACCGATGCGATTTCGCCGGGAGAGGGCGTGACAGCTTCGCCATCGGCGAGCTTCGACAGCAATTGCGCCTGACTGACCGGGTTTCCGAGGACATGCGTCGCTCCCAGCGCATAAGCTTGGACGACCGAGAGACGCCCCTTTCGATCGATCAGAAAAATTCGCTTGGGTACGTGTTTTAGTTTTCCGGATACCGCTTTCAACGCGGAAATACTGTCTACCTTGCCCAGATCGGCAGCAACGACGACGGCATCGATGCCCTTGTGACGCAAGCTCGCTCCCCCGAGCAACTCCGACGTTACGGCATGCTGCTGATCGAGCATCCTGGACACCGAGGAAAGCTTGTCACGTGTATCAGCTATGACGTGAACGGACATAACGATTGGTCCTGAGGTCTGGCCGCACTGTGCCTTTCGTGGTCGCCTGCGTTTCCTTGCGTAAGAAAATGTTCGAGAGCGGCGCAAATGTTGAGCGCCGTGTCTTCGCTGAGTTCGAGCGTCACCACCGAACCGAAGGTATCAATCTCGATAATTCTGCGCAGCGGTTCCGTCGAAACGGTCGATATGGAAAAGCCGATCATCTTGTGTAGACCGCGCATCGAGTAAGTCCTTGCCTTCATCAATTCCAAAACGATGCCCCGTCCTGTGGAACCTCGTGCAGCCAAACCAATGCCTGGCGCACTTCAAGACGGATAAGTCTCTCCTGCCTGATCGAGGACGGCCCGCCGTCCGTAAGATAGAGAATGAAACCCTTTTCATCCCGAAATAACGCTTCCATCGCGTTGCCGGGTGCGAGAGATTGGACATCTAGAAATGGAATAATTCGCGAAGCAATCATTTGCATTTGGGTTCACCGCCTTATCAATGGAGCATGAGGGGCGTGTATCATTAGGTTGCAGCGGCGGGCCGTCCTGGCCCCTTTTTCCTGGCCTCGATGAATTTGACGCCGACCTCGGATCCGTCGACCCGAATGAGTTCGCATCGCCGGAATGCCAATCCAGTCGAGGATAGCAGCAGAAAGAATTCCTTGGCTTGAAGGACCTCAAGCGTTCCATCGACATCGAGCCGGGCGCCGGTTGAAGAGACGTCGAGGAGCAAGCAGCTTCTTCGCCAGGTACCGTCGACGCCCATGAGGTTGACGGGGCGTTTGTGTTCGAGGCGGACGCGCTCTGATTTTCGATCGCCGAACGACACTATCTCGCTCCGGCCGTTGCGAGTGCTTTGCCCGCCGAATTGATTTCCATTTCGAGGTCGCGGACGGACCCGAAACGGATCGTTCGCTGCGCAACGGACAGCGGGAGCGCCTCGAAGGCCTCTCTGCGACGCTCAATGTCTTCAGGCGAGATTGCCTGGGCGCCGCATCGATAGCGGCTGACCGCCAATGTCGTTGTCCAGTTTAACCGTGAGGCCCGGCAGGCGACGAGGAGCCCACAGGCGTCGTTTTTTTCAACGATGGCTTCGATGGTTTCGATTGTGGCATCGCTGAGTAGCGATAGTGCCGCGATGAGATTTTCACGCTCCTCTCGCACAGCAAAGCGGTTGACGGAAAAGTCGTTCAACTTTCCAGCTTTGTTGAGCGCAAGGACGGTGGATTTCGCGCCCGAGAAATCAACTGGCTTAGGCGTCTTGGTACCGATTTCGGCTTCGATGCTCTCAATGATGGCCTCAATCGCTCCGTGCACCCCGGGCGGGGCGGCTCTAAGGAGCCGGCTTCGGGCCGCCTTGGTTGTTCCTGCGAGGAGCTCTCGAAGAATTTCAACCGGCATGTCAGGCCGACGTACCAATGAGTCCGCAATGGCGTCGTCACGTCCGGCTCTTGCGACCAGCGCCGAGTACCCTCGATCGGAAAAATGTGCGCCTTCGTTCTTCGCAAGCACACGGCTGGAGGCCGCGTCATTCCGCCGCAGGATGGCATCGGTGAGGGCTTCGCTGAGATTGGCTCGCCCCGAAATCGCGAGCAGATGCTGGTGACCGCGATTGCCGGTGATCTCGATCAGGTCGCTGTCGGAAAGGGCCTTCGACCTGAGCAGCACCGGCGCGGCAACCATCGGGTCCTCGCTGCAGGCGAGGCGACGGACCGCTTCTTTGGGGGCAGACGACAGGGCGGAGAGCATTGCGCTGAGGTGTGAAAGCGTCGACGTTTCAACACGTTCCATCAGCCGAAGCAGGACGCCGTCGAAAAAGCCGATTTGATGCGCGTCGAGCCGATCGGCGTCGGCGAGAAACAGGCTCGCGATCTGCCGCAGCATTTGACAGCGGCGTGCCTGCGATCCACTTTCGATGGCGCGATCAAGTTCACAAATGAAATCGTTCGAGGCACTAATAGGCATCTGCGGCGCCAATTCTTGTTCCGCTGCGGAACGCAAACTGTTCCAACCAACGAATTAGGCGATACAAATATTAATGCGAATGTAAGAATCCGGCGCCATGGCCGCCTGATACCGTTTGCGCTGCGGCAAACACTATCGAATTTCGGCAAGGTTGGACCTTCTTCGGTTGTTTATCGGCCCCCGACTCGGCCTATCCTGTCTTTCTGTTTCTTCCTTCTTCTGTCGGCTAGCGGACAATACTTGGGAGGTGTCGAATTAGGTTCCGTTGGGCGTGAGATTGCGCGTGACGCGGTTTTTCCAAAAAAGATTTTAAATGAACAGTACCCCTCTCGCGCCAACGATGGCGCCGAAGATATTTCGATTTGCCGACATCGATGCATTTCGAAGTTCGGTGCGACATCTCAATGTGGACTTCACGCCGCTTGTGCGAGAAATCTCGGCTGAGCAAATCATCCTGAACCTGGCTGGGTGTGACGTAAATTACACCAAATCATTCCCACGGATCACCGACGCGCAGCTTGCTCCGCATTGCACCGCCGTTGGATTTTCGATGGATGACGGAGCGCCCATCCGTTTCAACGGCGTTGAAAGAGACCGTTCGATCATCGTGATCGGAAGCAATGGAGCCGCCTATAGTCAGGTCGAACGCACACCAAGGCAGTTTGCATCGATCGTCTTTACGCCGGAGATCGAGGGGCGGGGGTGGCCCCAGGCCGCCCCCAACTTCAAGGTGTTCGAGACCAGTCCTTCGGCTCAACTTTCGCTGCGCGAGCTGATCTTGCGGATCTTGTCCGTCTCGTCGGAATTTGTCGATCCCCCGGACGTGCCCGCAGCCTCGGCTGCAATCCGGGAGTTGCTGCTGGCCGCTGTCGACAACGCATTTGCTGAGGTAGTGACCACGCAGTGGGCGTCGCGCGCGAACTCCTCCCGGCACTTCAAGGTTTTCAGAGATGTCCAGGCCGCATTGGCGGGCGATATCGCCCAACCGGTCTACAGCGGCGAATTGGCAAAACAGATCGGCGTTTCAGTGCGCACGATGCACGACGCGGTCAAGCGCTACCGGGGAATGAGTTTGCATCGGTACCTGCGGTTGAGGCGGCTGTGGCTGGTTCGGCAACGGCTGCTCGCCGGCACTTACAGCGTCAAGGCCTGCGCGCTTGCATTTGGCTTCTGGCATCTGAGCGATTTTTCCAGGATCTATCGTTCCCAATTCGGCGAGTCCCCGTCGGATACGCTCGCACGATCTCGCGAGGCGTGACGGATCACGCAACCCAATAGTGGGACGCAGCGGCCATCGATACGATGATCCGCTGGAATGGGACTGGCTGCTCGCGCTTCGCCGAGCGCGTTTAAGCGCCTATGCGCCCTTTTCGCACTTCTTCATGAAGCTGGTTTTGGCAGCGCCCGAAAGCGCCTTGCCGTCGGAACCGACGGCTTTGGTCTCGCAGCTATCGGCCATGCATTTCTTCATGAAGGAGGTTTTCGCAGCACCGGCGAGCGCCTTCCCGTCCTTGCCGACGGCCTTGGTCTCACAGGTCTCCTGCGCGAACGCCGAGCCGGCAGCGAAAGTAGCAAGCACTGCAACCAGGAATAGACGTTTCATCGTGAGGGTCTCCCAATCAGGACACCGTCGGATTGGACCGCGAATTCTTCCGGTGATCAAGTTCCCAAGCCTGATTTCCTTGGTAAAGTGACCGGATACCGTCCGCTCTGGCGTTGGCGGACCAAAAAGCGGCGCCCGTCGCGGAAGAAACGTGGAGAAGCAGGGAATGGATTTCGAGACGCTGGTACAGACGCGCCGGAGCGTACGTGGATTCAAGGACAAGCCCGTGCCGCGCGCCGTCATCGAAGAGATTATCGAAGTCGCCAAGCGCGCGCCGTCCTCGATGAATACCCAGCCCTGGCATGTCCACGTGGTAACGGGGGAGCCGCTGGAGCGCGTGCGGCAGCGCAACATGGAAGAGATGGTCGCCGGCGCCAAGCCCAAGCGCGATATCGTCAGCCATGGCGAGTACCAGGGCGTCCACCGCGGGCGGCAGGTCGACGTCGCCAAAAAGCTGTTCGGCGCCATGGGCATCGCCCGCGATGACAAGCCGATGCGGCAGGATTGGGTGTTGCGGGGCTTTCGGCAATTCGATGCGCCGGTTTCACTGGTCTTGAGCTATGACCGGATCCTCGACCCGGGCGCGGTGTGCCATTTCGACCTCGGCGCGCTGTGCTACGGCATCGTGCTGGCGGCATGGGATCGCGGCCTTGGCAGCGTTATCAATGGCCAAGGCATCATGCGGTCGGACATCGTGCGTGAGGTCGCGGGCATTCCCGAGGACCAGGCTATCATGACCTGCGTCGCGATGGGATATCCCGACGACAGCTTTCCGGCTAATGCTGTCCGGTCCGATCGCGAATTGAACGGGGATTTCGTGCGCTATGTCGGGTTCCACGACTAGGGCGGGGCAGTGCATTAACCATCCGGGCGGACGGCCGCCTTAGCCGTTTGTCTCGATTATGCCTCAGTTCTGGCACTGATATTGTATCCGGCCTTTCGACGAATCCCGGCGGGGTGGGCGCTCCAACGGGTTGAACCGGGGAATTGATGACTTCAGTCCGAACGAGAGCTGGGGGGCAATCGTTGCATCGCGGGTTCTCGCGGTCGGAAACGGTCGTCCTGACACTGGCTGCCGTCGCCTTGGCGCTGGGAGCGGCTGCTTGGATCTCCAATTCTGCCAACACCGCCATCCTTCCCACTGCCGCGCTGCCTGCCAACGCCAGCCTGTCGTCGTTTGCGGACCGCTTCCAGCCGGCATCCACGTCCGAATCGCTCGACAGCAACTTTACCTCGCGCGACCTCGACCGGTCGGCGCTTTCGGCGGCCGAGATCAGGCTTCGCGAAGCGAGGGGATTGCTCGCCCAGCAAATGCAGTCGCAGGGCTGGCGATCGGCGTTGCTCGAAGATGCACCCGGACCCAAGGTCGATGAATCCCGGCCGGCGGCCTCGTCCGGAGTTCCACTGCCGAGATCCCGCCCTGCCGAAGCGAACCTCGACACGCGCGCAGGGGCGGCGGCGTTCGCTCAGGCCGACACCGCCCCCCAGCCCGAGCGGCGCACCCTCCTGCAAAAGCTGTCCGACCTGATTCCGGGGCGAATCACGCTGGCCTCGCTTGCCCCGGACGGCGGCCTGTTCCGTGAAGGCCCGGATCTCGGAGCGCTCGGCTACGACGGACAGACGGCGGTTTACGATATCTCGGCGCGTACCGTTTACATGCCAAACGGTTCGAAACTGGAGGCCCATTCCGGAATGGGCAGCCTGATGGATGACCCGGAACACGTTCACGAGGTCAACCTTGGCGCGACGCCGCCGGCGGTCTACGACCTGAAGCCGCGCGAGCGGCTGTTCCACGGTGTTCGGGCGCTGCGCATGATTCCGGTCGACAGCAATGCGACGCTGGGCCGTACCGGGTTGCTGACGCACAGCTATATGCTCGGGCCCAACGGCGATTCCAACGGCTGCGTATCCTTCAAGAACTACGATCGCTTCCTGCAGGCGTATAACAATGGCGAGGTCACGCGCCTGGTCGTCGTGCCAAGTCTCGGCGATGCGGTCTCGCGACGTTCGACCTCGCAGTCATGAGGCTTGTTTGGCGACGAGCGATGACGAAAAGTTTCGATTTGCTCGTCCATAGCGTTTTCGAGCGAAGTGGATACCGGTTCGCGTGAAGAAAACGCGGTAATCAAGAAGTCAGAGCCCGGTTCTGATGCAATCAGAACCGAACAGGCTCTAGAATCAAGCCATGACCGATGTATCGAAATCCGAAACGCCGCTCCGAGCCACCTTCAAAATCAAGCTGAACGGACAAACGGTTTCGATTGCGACCGTTGGCCAGGCCTATCAGTTCATCACCAATCTCAGTTCGATCGAGTGGATGGAGTTCAAGTCGCTGCACGACGACGCCATCAATTCGCTTGAGGGCGCCGCCGGCAATGCGATGTTGACAGTGCAGGCGACCAACGCGCTGCGCGCATTGTTCGTTCGTTCAAAACTGCTCTGAAAACCACTCCATTCGGCGTACCGCAGCTGCGGCACCGCCTCCGGTTTCGCCAGACGAAACTCCGGCACGTTTCGATCTGGCCGGCGCGCGCTTTCCGCTGTTCACACAAATTGGAAATGCGCTACTGCTTTGAACCATGTGTGGCGCGCGAGGAACGACTTGATGAGCAGCGATGAAGAGACGGCAATGATCCGCGAGACGGTCGCGCGGTTTGTGGACCGGGAACTGATTCCTCTGGAGCCTCATTACCTGAAGTCCAAGCTGCCCGGCAGCGGCCATCCCGAATTGAGCGCGGAGCAAAAGCAGCGGCTGCGCACGGTGTCGAAGGATCTCGGGTTGTGGGGCCTTGACGCGCCCGAAGATCTCGGCGGCCACGACCTGCCGACCCGTACGATGGCGGCTGTGCACGAAGAACTCGGCCGGACCTGCGTGCCCTTTGTATTGCCGCCGGACTCGCCGAACCTGCGCATGCTGCAGGCTGTCGGCACCGACGCGCAGAAGAAGAAATACCTGGAGCCCTATATCGAGGGCAGAATGGTCTCCGCGATCGCGATCTCCGAGCCGGGCGCCGGCGGCGATCCGGCCGCGATGAAGACGCGGGCCGTCCTCGACGGCGCGCAATGGATTTTGAACGGTCGAAAAATCTGGATCAGCAACGCCCGCGCGGCCGATTTCGTCATCGTGATGGCCCGCGTCGGCAGCGACGCGCGGCAGGGTGGCATCACCTCCTTCATCGTCGAGAAGGGGACGCCCGGATTCATCATCGAGCGCGAAATCCCGATGATCGGGGGCGGCTCGACCTACGAGATCGTGTTCGAGGACTGCCGCATCCCGGCCGATTCCGTGCTCGGCGAGGTCGGCAAGGGCTACGCGCCGATGCAATTGCGGCTGCGCACCCGCAGGCTTGAAATGGGATCGACCTGCATCGGCATCGCGCGGCGCGCCAGCGACATGATGTGCGAACACGCCAGGCAGCGCGAAACCTTCGGCGTCAAGCTGGCCGAACGCCAGGCGATCCAGTGGTGGGTCGCCGATATCTCGACGCGCATGCATGCGTGCCGGCTGATGGTGCGCGACGCCGCGGAAAAGACCGATCGCGGCGGAGACGTCAGGCACGAGGCCTCGATGATCAAGGTGTTCGCGACCGAGATGGCCTACGACGCCTGCGACCACGCCATGCAGACGCTTGGCGCGCTCGGCATGACGCTGGAGTTGCCGCTCAACGCGCTGTGGCAGAAAGCGCGGCTGATGCGCATGTATGAAGGGCCGAGCGAAGTCCACCGCCAGTCCATCGCCCGCCGGGTGATGGGGCTTCGCGGCTAGTCGTGATGCCGATTTGTCCGTCAGTGCGGCCCGGGTAGAGGACGGCGCTACGCCGCCCTGACCTCCGAGAGGAAGCGGTTGACCTGTCCGGCGAGATCCTTCGATTGCGACGACAACTGTTCGGCCGCACCCAGCACCTGATTGGCGGCGGCGCCGGTGTCGTCGGCGGCCTTCTGGACGCCGGAGATGTTGGCATTGACTTCCTGGGTGCCGCGCGCGGCTTCCTGGACGCTGCGGGAGATTTCCTTGGTCGCCGAGCCCTGTTCCTCGATCGCGGACGCAATCGCAATGCCGATCTGGTCGATCTCGGCGATCACGTTGGCGACGTTCTGATCGCCGTCACGGTCTGGTCGCTCGCCGCCTGGATCGCGGCGATCTGTTCGGAGATTTCGGTGGTCGCCTTGGCGGTCTGGCCGGCCAGCGATTTGACTTCGGAAGCGACGACGGCAAAGCCGCGTCCGGCATCGCCGGCGCGCGCGGCCTCGATGGTCGCGTTCAGCGCGAGCAGATTGGTCTGCGCCGCGATGCTCTGGATCAGCGTGACGACGTCGCCGATCTTCTGCGCGCCTTCGGCCAGCGAGCGCGCGGTATCGCCGGTGCGCCGGGCGTTCTCGACCGCGCGGGCGGCGATTTCGGTCGATTGCGCGACCTGACGGCCGATTTCCGAGATCGAGGAGGTCAGTTCCTCGGTGGCGCTCGCCACCGTCTGCACGTTGGTCGAGGTCTGTTCGGACGCGGCGGCGACGACGGCGGCCTGGCGGTTGGTGGCGGTTGCGGTCGACGACATCGACTGCGCGGTGTCTTCCATCACGGACGAAGCCGACGACAACCCGCCGACGAGTTCGCTGACCTTGGCCTCGAACGCGCGGGTGAGTTCGTCGAGCACCTGGGCGCGCCGCATCTTGACGTCGTTCTCGGCGTGCCTTTTCCGCGGCGAGACGATCGGCCTTGATCATGTTGTCCTTGAAGACGCTGGACGGCGGCCGCCATCGCGCCGATCTCGTCGCCGCGCTCGGCGCCCGCGATTTCGCTCGGAGACGTCGCCGCTGGCGAGGCCGCGACATCGTGGCGGTGAGGTCGACGATCGGCTTGCAGACGCGGCGGCGAACCATCGACCATCAGGCCGGCGCTGGCGGCAGCGACCGCGATCAGGCCCGCGAGCGCGATCAGGAAGCTGAAGCGCGCGGAGGAATAGGCGGTGCCGAGGATCTGCTCGGCGTTGTCATAAAAGGCGTCGCGCACCTCGATGATCGCGCCGAGGCCGCGTTGCGATTCCGCGAAATAGGTATCGACATCGTGCTCGTATTTGCCGCTGACGGCGCCGTCCTTGACGAGCTTCAACTCTTTGCCGAAACGCTCGACATAGTCCTCGTTCATCTTGCCCAGCGCCGCCGCCACATTGGCCGGCGTCGCAGGGATTGCCGCGCAATTCCTGCAGCGACATCAGGATCTGGTCGCTGCGGCCCTGCGAGCGGCTGATATCCATCTTCTCGGCCTCGGTCGCGGCGCGCTTGGCGCCGACGAGGTTCTTGTGCAGGCTGGCGTTGAGCCGCCGACGTCGCGCAGGGTCCAGGCGATATTGGCGTAGCTTGCCTGCCGGTAGGCGTCGCCGTCGAGCTGCGCGATCTTGCGGACCTGCTCGTCGAGCAGCGTGGTGACGGCGGTGTTGAAGACCGCGTTATCGGCGACGATTTTCTTGGCGGCATCCTTGCGGGCATCGGCCGGACCGTCGATCGCCTTGTCGATGGCCTCGCGCAGGGCGGTGAATTTGACGTTCAGCGCGTCGATGCCGGCTGCCGACGGCTGGCGCATCGTCGAGCGCGCCGGGCAGGGTGCTCTTGCGACCTGGTTCATCTTGTCGCGCGCGCCGTCGGTGTCCTTGCGGTATTTGTCGTTGAGTTCGGCCCGCAGCTTCGGGTCGACTGCAGGCGGCCCGATACAGGATGTTGGTGGCAAAGCCGCGCTCGGGATTGATGTAGCGCGGAATGTCGCCGACGGCGCGAACCATCTCCAGCCGGCTCTGCGCGACCGAGACCTTGTCCATCGTCTGGTATTTCGTGGCGGCGACGTAGACGGCGAGCCCGCCGCCGACGGCGGAAAGCGAGACGATAGCGGCGGTCAGGAGGGTGCCGATTTTCATGGGGCTGGGCCGTTCACGATGGGTGTGGGGCGAGTTCCCCACTATCGTAAATAGCCCATGTTAATCCCGCGTTTACGCTTGCGGCACGTGTGCGCCTTGCGCGCCGCCTATCACCGCGTTGATGCGGGGCCTCAGCGTGTGCGGATTTCTTCGACCGTGCCGCGCGTTGCCGACTTGTGCTGGGCGGGTGCGCCGGAACCGGAACCGAGTTCCTGGCATGGGAGCTGTGTCCAGGCTCCGTCGGCCGCCTGCTGGTAGGCATGGCAGGACGATGAAGTCGAACTGTCGTCTGTCTTTGGAGGCGTGGAATTTTTCGCCAGCGCGGGCGCCGTCATCACCGCCAGAGCGGCCACCGAACCAACGAAGCTCGATCGTTTGATCCACATGGGAGGTCTTCCTTCTCGAAACCAACGTATTTCGTAAAAAGGATTTTGGCGATTTTTTGCTGTTCCTGTCAGCGTGCGACGATTTGATTAATTTTTGGTAAATCAGTGGCACCACTAACGGCGGAAACGTGCGATCGATCCGGCGATGATCTGCATGGTCACGCCGGCAACCCATCCCGCCATGATCATCCAGGTCCACGCGATGTGTGGCGTGTGACGAAAGACGATCACGCCCACTGACGCGAAGCCCGACGCCGCCGCCAGAAACGTGCCGACGGCGCTCAGGAATTCGGGGGTGTCGATCTCGCCGTCGGAGCGATGGCTGGAGGCTTCTTCGCCGCGTGGATGAAAGGGCAGGGGCGGCGTATCGATCCCCAGGTAGAATCCGACAGCACCGGCAATCATCATGAGCAGCAGGAAAGCCTGGTTGGTCAGCGCCGCGACGCTGGTCCCAACCACGGCTGCAACAAACAATCCGCTCGCGGCGCCAGCCATTGCCAGCCCAAGGCGCTCCAGAACGTGGGCGGACTTCCTTACGCGGAAACGCATCGCGATGCTCCGCTGCGAGCTTGGGGACGACCAGGACGATTGTTCGCCTGGCGAAAGCTATTGATGCTGGACCGGATGTACAAGCAATATCCGAAGGGCGAGGCGCCGCCGGCGTTCGCAAAACCCGCGGGCCAGATCCGTGGCGCCGATTGTCTTGTTGAGCGGCATCGCGTGCGCCGGGCGCAATGGCGGCGGCTCGCGACCGATAGTCAACTTTTGGTGTTCGGGAAGTGACCAGCGGCGGATTGGACCGGTAACGCTTCGGTGAGCCGCGAGCCAGCTAAGAAGATCATTCTATTTCAGTGCGGAATTCCAGAACACCGTCGCGGTGCGCTGGCGCAATTGCGAACCAGATAGCGCGATGCCGGATCACGCTGCGCTGATCCACCCGTGGCTAGCGACACCTCGATTCAAATCACGCTTTTGTATGATGATTGTAATTGCATTGAACGGACGCACCTGAACTCCATTTGTTGGAGGAGCTGGCACGACAACTTCGCAAGGGGTTGGTGTGGTTCACACGTTCTTGATTGATGAACTCAAAAAGGGGAATCGACGATGACCAAGTTCAAACTTCTCAGCGTAGCTGCAATTCTAACGGCGGCGATCGCAACGCCGGCGGTCGCGCAACAGGCGGTGCAGGAACCTGGCGAACAGGCGTTTTACCAGAGCCTCCGCGTCGGCTCCGGTGCAAACCGGACGGCGGACGCGTTGGCATCCGTCGGCGGCGTCGGGCTATTCGTTGCGCCGGCAAGGCATGCGCGCGTCTCGTCGAGGCATCACGTCAGCGACCACAAACAGTGATCGAGCCGTAATCGCCTCGGCCGAGCCCGCCGTGGCAACAAGTGAAAGGTGGCCAGTAGGTCGCCTTTTTCTACATGCAGCTTACAGTCGCCCGGCATCGAATACCTTGTTCGGAAACGCCGCGGACAGCGCATCCAGAAACGCGCGAACCTTGGCGCCAACCAGCCGCAGCGAATTTTGCAAGGCCCAGATCGCGACCGGCGGGTTATCGTCGGTGGCCCAGCCAACGAGGCGTCCCGCCTGGAGGTCGTCGGCGACCAGCAGTTTCGGCAGCAGGCCAGCACCGGCGCCCGCGACCACGGCGTCGCGGACCATCAACAGTGAGGACAGCCGCAATACCGGCGTAGGGCTAACGAACCTGACGCCGTCGTCAGTGCGTAACCGCCAGATCGTCCCCGCAGGCATCGTCGTCATCACCACGGCCTCGATCCGCAATGGCTCCGCAGGCCCGGATCCCGCGAGCGGAGAGGCCAAGGCAGGTGAGGCGACCAGCAGCCGCTCGTCGTTCAAAATCTGCCGCCCGACCAGGCGGTCATCGGGTACCGGATCGATCCGGATCACCAGATCGTAACCGTCGTCGACCGGGTCGACCACGCGGTCTTCGGCAACGATTTCGAGTTCGACCTGCGGATAAGCCTGCGCGAAGTGGGCGCCGATCCGGCTCAGCGCCACATGCGCGAAGACGATCGGCGCGCTGACGCGCAATCGGCCCCGCGGGATCGCAGCACCCGACATGATCGTTTCGCCGGCTTCGGTGATCTCGCCGAGCAATCCCTCAGTGCGCGCGTGCAAGGCGCGGCCTTCCTCGGTCAGCCGCAAGCTGCGCGCGCCGCTCTCGATCAGCCGTACGCCAAGGCTCTGCTCCAGCTCAGCCACCCGGCGCGACAGCGTCGCCTTCGGCCGGCCGGTGACCCGGCTGGCGCGGCCAAACCCGCCATGGGCCGCCACCAGGTTGAAGTCCGCCAGTCCCTGGAGATCCATCACCTGTTCCATTTATGAGACGAAGTATCTCTAATTTACAGTCTTTTTCGTAAAAATGGAACAGGTATGTTTTGCCTCGACCCGAGACAAACCAGAAGGAAATTTGAAATGACGCGGATTTTGTTCGTTGGCCTGCACCCGGAAACGGTCGATTTCTCCGATCCCGCGCTGCCGCCCGGCTTCAACGCCGACATGATCCATGCCGGGATCGCGGCCGGCATGCAGCAGATGACGGAGCGCGGATGGCAGGCCGATCTCTGCCTGATCCGGCCTGACGGCACCGCAGCCACTACGGTTGTGCGCGAACTTGCGGCCAGGCCATATGATGTCGTGGTGATCGGCGGCGGCGTTCGGATTCCCCCGAACAACCTGCTGCTGTTCGAGACGCTGGTCAATGCGGTGCACAAGGCGGCGCCGAACGCGGCTATCGCTTTCAACACCCGGCCGCAAGATACCGCCGACGCCGCGGCGCGTTGGCTGCAGATGGCGTAGGCGGCGCTCGCAAGCGGTCGGATCTCTCGATCATTGGTCGCGTGATAGCGTGCCGCCGTCACGATCCGGGGAGACCCAACCGACATGCCCCTCTTCAACGAGCCGTTCGATCCCGCGCGCGAGGCGGCGCTCGTAACCGGCGCAGGCAACGGCATTGGCCGCGCTATCGCGCAAGCCTTGGTCGGCGAGGGCGTGCGGACGGTGTTCGCCGACATCCGCGAGGACACGGTGACGGCTGCGGTGCAAACTTCGGCCCGGCCGGAACTGGCGTTCCCCTTCGTCGGCGATCTTGCCAGCCGCGCCACCTGCGATGCGCTGCTTGCACACGCGCGCTCCGCCGTCGGGCAGGTGACGCATTTCGTGCACGCGGCCTCGCCGCCGCGGCGCAAGGCGGATCACGCCATGGCTGTCGACAGCACGATTTGGCAACAGATGCATGCGGTCAACCTCGACGCCGGCTTTCACCTCGCGCGCGAACTGGCGCGAACACTCATCGCGGCCAAAGCGCCTGGCTCGTTCCTGCTGCTGACCTCGCTCCACGCCGGCACGCCGCGTAACCTGCCGCATTACTCGACGGCGAAAGCGGCGATGGCGATGCTGGTGAAGGAACTCGCCAAGACGTTTGGACGCTACGGCATCCGCGTCAATGCGCTGGTGCCCGGCGCGATCGCGGCCGGCGGCTTCGTCGCCGATCCGTCGCTCGCAAAACACATCCCGCTCGGCCGACTCGGCCAGGCCACGGATCTCGCGCCGATGGCGCTGGCGGTGCTGTCGAACCGGGTCTCGGCCTATGTCACGGGAGCCGCGATCGTCGTCGACGGCGGCCTGTCGCTGACCAACTGGTTTGATCCGCCGACACTCGACGACCTGTAACCCAATCACCACACCCGAAGGAATAGCGTTGGCGAAATTGTGGCCGCCGGAATCCGGCCACGGTGCCGCCCCGATTGGATTCGGACCATGACGGCGTGTTGGTTTTCGGCTTGGGCTGGGGCGCGAGTTGGGGATGCAACATGTGGTCAATCGGCTGTGCTGGTACTTCGTCCGTCGACATCACGACAGGCCGTAAAATCATTCGGCTGCTTGCGCTCGCGCTGGCGGCGGCTTCACTGGCGGCCTGCGCGCAGTCCTCGGTGGTGAGCCAAAGGTCCGAACTTCATCCGACCAGACAGGCGTCGCTGGAACGGGTTCGAACGGCGGCGTCCGTGACTCACCGGCGCGTGGCATCGGTCAGAAAGCATACCCCGTTCGCATCGCATCGGGATGCCGCCGACACCAAGGTCGCTTCGCAGGGCGTTGCCAGCTTCTATACCGAGGGGACGCAGACCGCGAGCGGCGAAAAATTCGATACGCATGACTTGACCGCGGCGCATCCGACCTTGCCGTTCGGCACGAAATTGCGCGTGACCAACGTCTCCACCGGCCGCTCGGTGACGGTGCGGGTCAACGACCGCGGTCCGTATGTTCCCGGGCGGATTGTCGACGTCTCCTATTCCGCGGCGGAGTCGCTCGGAATGGTTGGAAAGGGCGTTGCCAACGTCAAGCTCGACGTCGTGCAATAGACGCCGTGTCATCGGGGCTCGATGCGGCCATCCCCGTCCGTGGGAGATGGCGCGCCGATCACGCTTCCTTCTTGGGAGTGTATTGACCTACCACGCACTTGTACCGCTGCAGCGTCCACTCATGGTACGGGCCCTTGGCGAGCCAATCGGCGATGCCGATTTGCGCGTTGACCGTACAGGCCGCCATGGTGATTCCCGATTGTTCGCTGTTGGTGACGACTTTCTCGAGGCAGAGCTGGCCGTTGCAGAGAACGGCGACAAGTGTAACGAGCATGGTGTCCTTCGCTGATAAGGAATTCCCCGGTCAGTTAAATCCATGCAGAGTTCGTGCCACGATTTGGCCCCGCAAGGCTCCCCGTAGTGTTCCGGAGGCCGTAACAACGTCCGGGGCGACCGGGAATTTTCATACTCAACGCGCCAAGCATGGCTGACGCACGCGCTGGTTTTCGATTCAATTCTCTAAAAGCCATGGCGTGCGCGGCGTCGCGGCGCGCTGATATCAATGATTTGTAGCGAAATATTTTCGCGATCGGGCTCGCCAGAATTTACTGATTTGCCTGTCGAGGCAAATTCTCCTTCACCCCGCGAAATTGGTCACGGGTTATCTGACCGGCAGCGGCGGGCGCACGACCGGGTTGCCATCGGTCTCCGTTGCCTGCGCTTCCGGCACCGGCTGCGGCGCGAGCGCAGGCGCGGCGGCAGGCGGCATTGGCGGAGACAGATATGGGGCGGCCGACGCTGTCGGCCGCGGCTTGCGCGTCAGCGCTGCGGCCGGACGCGGGGGCGGCGCTGCCATCTTCGGCGCAGCTATTCGGGGGCGCAGGCTCTCGGGAGCCCTGACCTCGGACGCTTTCACTTCCGATGCTCTGGCGATGTCGCGCGACATTTGCTCCTGGCCCGCCTTGAGTTGTTCGATGCTGGCCTTGAGCTGCTCGATCTGTTGCGCCATTGAGGCCAGCGACTGCGCCTGATCGGATGACGGGGCGGTCGGCGCGACGGCTTCCGCGGATTGGGCCGGAGCTGCCGGTTGTGCGGGTGCCGCCGCAGGCGCGGGGGCTTGAACAGCCTGAGCCTGAACGTCGGTCGTATCGGCTTGCGCGGAAGGCGCCGCGTTGGCCGGCGGCGACGATGGCGCAACGAAAGCCGGCGTCCAGCTTGCGAGCATCGCCCTGGCCGTGTCGCCGTAGTGCCGCCACGCTTCGGCGGCGGCGGCGCTGCCGAGCGCGAACAGGAAGACGAACAACACGCGCGCCAGCTTCTTACCCCTCGACGATCGGCCGCCCGGAACGTGGATATGGTCGTCGGCACGAAACGTCGCATCAAGCGATGGCGCGGCGGCAGCGCCGCTTGGCCACGTGTGCATCGACGGCTCCGTGCTCCGCTTTATCGCACCCGGCGCAAGTGTCGCAAACTCCGGTTCTGCGCGCGCGGCCAGAACAACGCCGGGCGCGATCTCGAGCACGTCGTGCGGATCGTTGTCTCGTTCGAGTTCTTTCAGCAAGGGATGCATTGGCGCTCCGTAGTCGGTCCAATGTCGCCCGCATCGACCGGACAGCGGACAAACTGTTGCGTCGATAAACCTCTGACCAGCCCCACAACTCCAGCCGGGTTTGACCAAAGCAAGGCGAAGGGATGGAGAGGTTGCGGCTATCCATGGCGCGGGAACCGGAACCGCAGGTGGGTCGCAGCGCTCGTCCGCCGCGCGAAGGCCGAGTCACGCGTGCTTCGGCACCAAATGGTCATGCTCCCGGCGAATTGCGGCCAAAGCGCGCTGGCAACACGCGGCAAGTGCAATAAGCGAACAGGGGAATGGCGTTGGCTTACAAGATGATCGCAGAACGCGAGAACGAGTCGCTCAATGTCGAACGACAGAGCTCCCTGGTCATCGTCGCCAAGGCGCGGATTTTTGCCAGCGAAGGTTGGCAGGTCGTCATCACCGACGCGGACGGCAAATCCTATGCGCCGCCCGAGTTCGAGCAGCTGTTGCCGGCTTGATCGCGTAGCCCGACGCGCGAAGGCGGAAAGCGCATCGCGCCGGAGGGTTGCGGCGCAGGCACGCTGCGAACGCGGGAGAAGAGCGTGGTTGCCCGGCTCACGACAAGGCAACGGCCGCACGCGATACGTCCTGGTGTGGTCCGCGCCATCGTCAGGGTGTTGATCGCAGCGGCGTTGACATGTTGCGGCGGCGCGATGGCGGCCGCGGCGGATGAGCTGTATCGCGCGCAGGTCATCGTGACGGGCCAGGACGAGGCAAACCGCATCACCGCCTTCGCCGCCGCTCTGGAGGATGTTCTCATCAAGGTCTCCGGCGCCCAAAATCTGGCCGGCAGCCATCGACTGGCACCCTACCCATCGAACGCGAAGGATTTCGTCAGGGCGTTCAGCTATCACGATCAGATGTCGGGAACGCCGACCCGCGATGAGCAAGGTACCCGCGATCGGCCGTACGATCTCACCGTCGAGTTTGACGAGAGGAAAATCGACGATCTTCTCCCCGCGCTTGGCCTCAAACCGTGGCATTCGCACCGCCCGGTTCTTGCGGCTTTTGTCGAAATGCAACTGGGTCCGAAAAGATACATGATCACGTCTGACGCCGGTCAGTCGGCATTGCAGCGTGAATCGCTGCTCGCGGCGGCCGCCAGGCGCGGGATGAGCGTCGTGCTGCCGAGTGCTGCAGCATTGGCGCAAGCCGGCATCCGTGGCGCGGAGCCGGGGACGGCGACTTCCCGGGCAGTGGCGCCGCTGGTAGCTGGCCAAGGCGGGGAAGTGGCCCTGATCGGGCGGCTGGTCTGGGTCGACCGGGAACTCGGATGGGCTACCCAGTGGCAGATCGACTGGCGGGGCCGGACGCACCGGTGGCAGGTTCGCCGAACGAATTTCGACGAAGCTTTTCGGCGCGGCATCGGCGGCGCGGCGCAGATCCTGTCGGGCAATGGCGATCCGGCCTAGCCGCACCGAGTTGATCCTGGCCGCGCATCCCTGGGCTTTGCTTATTCCGCAACCGCGGAGGATGCTGTCATTTCCGCTTTGCCTTCTTTCATGTAACCTCGCTGCATGAGTGAAACCGAGAATTTGTTTAGCGCGCTGCGCCAGTCGGCCGACGCAGCCGTTGTGGACCTGCTCGAGCGCATGGTGCGGGATGCCCCGGATCATGCCTTGAACCGAATGAACGCGCTTGATCTCGCGGCCAAAGAGGGCGTCGGCGAGGAGCGGGTGATCGCAGCACTGCTGCATGCGGTCGGGCTCGGCATATTGGAGATGACGTGGAGCGTGATGTGTCCGAGCTGCGCCGGCGTGCTCTCCGCCAATAAAAGCCTGAAGACGCTGGACCGGGCGCAGTATAATTGCGCGTTCTGCGCCGCGGGCTACGACACAACGCTCGACAATCTGGTCGAGGTGACCTTTACGATCAGCCCGCGGGTGCGCAAGATCGCGGCTCACAGTCCCGACGAATTGCCCGCGGCCGAATATTTTCGCCAGGTGTTCTGGAGTTCGGCGATCGATCTTCCAGACGATATCGACATGGAAAAACTGCTGGACGAGGTCACGCTCGAAATAGTCGACTTGCCGCCCGGAGAGCGGGCGATCCTGTCCCTGCAGGCGCCGGCGGGCACGTTGATCGTGTTCGATCCGGTGACGCATACCGCCCAGTTTCTCGATGTCGGCGGCGAGGAAGCCAGCGAGCGCCAAAACCTGTCGGTGATCTTCAACAAGATTCAGGTTCCCGTCGACAGCATTGCCATGCGCCCCGGGCCGTTGCGTCTTGCCCTGGAAAACCGCACCGACGGCAGGGTGTAACCGGCGGTATGGGTGACGAACCAGGCGCTCGACGACCTCCTGAGCCAACGCAAGCCCATCCTCACCGCGAAACGCCTCCTCACCAATCAGACCTTTCGCGACATCTACCGCACCGACACGCTCGCCATCGGCCAGCGCCTCAAGATCCTGAGCCTGACGTTCCTGTTCAGCGATCTCAAGGGCTCCACCGAGCTCTATGAGCGCGTCGGCGACCTCACCGCCTTCGATCTCGTCAACGAGCATTTCCGGCTGCTGCAGGAGATCATCGCGTCCGAACGGGGGGCCATCGTGAAAACCATCGGCGATGCGGTGATGGCGACCTTCGAGACGCCCGACCGCGCCATTGCCGCCGCGATCCGCATGCGCGAGGCGATGAGCGATCTCGGCGCGGAGCGTCAGCATCAGAGCCTGAGCCTGAAAATGGGCATCCATGAAGGCTCGTGCCTTGCGGTCATCCTCAATGCGCAGCAGGATTATTTTGGCCAGACGGTGAACATCGCCTCGCGCGTCCAGGGCCTGGCCGCCTCGCGCTCGATCGTGGTGACCGAACAGGTGGTGGAAAACGCGCAGGCCCGGACGTTGCTGGAGGCCGAGGGACTGAAGCCGACGCCGCGACGCGTGGCGCTGAGCGGCATCGCCGACAAGGTGTCGGTCTACGAGATATCCTGAGCACATCGGAGAGCACGCCATGAACCAGCCTGTGCCCGTCAACCCGCCAAATCTTCGCTCGACCTTCGTCGCTGCGTCGTCGATGCCCTGGCAGCCAACCGCGTTCGACGGCATCGAGATGAAAATCCTGTACAGCGACGACGAGGGGCGCTCGACCATCCTGTTCAAAATGGCGCCTGGTGCTGTTGTGCCGTTGCACGAGCACACCGCGCTCGAACAGACCTTCATGCTCGAGGGATCGCTGGAGGATGCGGAGGGCAGCGCCGGCGCGGGCGACTTCGTGTGGCAGCCGGGCGGCAACATCCATGTCGCGCATGCGCCTGACGGCGCGACGTTCCTCTCGGTCTTCACCCGCCCGAACCGCTTTTTCGACGGCACGAAATTTTTCACGTCCGCCGGGGAAGGCAAATAGCCCTACGAAATGACGGCGACGGCGTCGAACCGGCGCCTGGGGCGAACGAGTTCTTCCGCGCTCTCGACGATACGCATTTCCTCGGTGCCGCGCGCCGCGGTGCGCTCCAGCACGGCGAAGATCGCGGACGCGGCGTGGCCCAGCGCATCCGGCGTATCCTTTCCCTGAACGCGCGCGGCCGTCAGCAGGGCTGCGAACAAATCGCCGGTCCCGGACGGGTTGATCGGCAGTCTTGGCGTCCGCACGCGCCAGGCTTTTTGCCTTTCCATGGAGCGCTCGACGGCAACGGTTTCGATCTCGTCGTCCGGCGTGTCGGCAAGTTCGGCGCTGGTGACGACGACGGTCGATGGACCGTGCGCCGTCAGCGCTTGCGCCGCTTCGATCAGCCGATCGACCGTCGTGGCCTTCGCCCCGCACAACCATTCGAACTCGAAATGATTGGGCGTGATGATATCGGCAAGTGGACACAGCCGGTCGCGCACCAGCGGCGGAATGTGGTCGTGCACGAACAGGCCGCCGTCGCGATCGCCGAGCACGGGATCGCAACAATATGTCAGCGCCGGGTTGCGGGCTTTGGCGCGTGCGACGAAGTCGGCGACTTCAGCTGCGATTTCAGGCGAGCCGAGATAGCCGGACAGGATCATATTGCAATTGTCGACCGCGCCGCGCTCCTCGATCCCGCGCAGGAGATCGGCCACCAGCGGCGCATCGAGCACGCGGCCGCGGATGGTGTCGTAACCCGGCCGGTTGCTCAGCAGGGTGGTCGGCACGGCTGTCACGTCGATGCCGTACATCTGCAGCGGAAACACCGCAGCACTGTTGCCGACATGGCCGAAGGCGACCTGCGACTGAATCGAAATCACGTTCATGCCGCGGGCCGGATCACTCGAACAGCGCGACATAGATCACGTAGAGCCAGCCCAAAATGCCGTGGATGATCGCCCACAGGATCGAATGGTTGTTGGTATAGGAGATCGCGATGGCCAGCGCCGAGCCGAAGCCGACGCCGTATTTCGCGCCCTCGACCCGAACGCCGTAATACCGATTTCCGTTCATGGGGATCCTTTCCGATGGCTCGTCCGAAATTGTCGTGCGACCGTTTGTAGCCCGGATGGAGCGTAGCGCAATCCGGGTTGCGATTGCCGATGGCGTGGCCCCGGATTTCGCTGCGCTCCATCCGGGCTACGAGCTGGTCGCAAGTGCGTCCATCAGCCTTGCAGGCCCGTGGGTTGAACCGCTGGCCCCGCTGACGTAAGCGTCCGCGATGAACCAGCCGATCCGCGGCGCCGATCCTGCACCCCACAAATCCGATGCGAAGCCGGCCCTGCTCGGGGTCGCCTGCGGGCTTGGGGCGGCGCTGTTCTGGGCGCTCGGTTTTGTCGCGACCCGGCACGGGTTGAAGGCGGGATTTACGCCCGCGGATTTGCTGATGCACCGCTTCCTGTGGTCGGGCATCGCGTTCCTGCCGGTGGTGCTGCGCGCCGGCCTCGGCAATCTCTGCGGCATCGGCTGGGGCCGGGGGCTGGCGCTGATGGTGCTGGGCGGGCCTGTGATGTCGATCATCAGCTATAGCGGATTCCTGTTCGTGCCGCTCGGCCATGGCAGCGTGATCCAGCCGTCCTGTGCCACGCTCGGCGGCGTATTCCTGGCCGCGGTTTTGCTGAAGGAGCAGGTTTCGCTTTCGCGGGTGGCAGGCGCGCTCGTCATCGTCGGCGGCCTCGTGGTGATCGGGGTGGAGTCGATCGGCCATATCGGGCCCAATGGTGTGCTTGGCGATCTCATCTTCGTCGTGACCGGGTTCATGTTCGCCGGTTTTGGCATGCTGCTGCGCTATTGGCGTGTCTCCGCCTTCGCCGCTGCCAGCGTCATCTCCGTGCTGTCGCTGGTGCTGCTGCCGGTCTATGCGGCCTCCGGCGGTTTTGCCCGGGTGGCTGCGATCGGCGTCAGCGAAAACGCGCTGCAGGCGCTGGCGCAGGGCATTTTGGCGGGGCCCGCGGCGATGTATCTGTTCGCGTTCTCGATCCAGCTCCTCGGTGTTGCGCGCGCTGCGGTATTTCCCGCGATCGTGCCGGCGCTGACCTTGCTGGTCGGCTGGCTCGTGCTCGGCGAGGCTCCGACTGCGCTGCAGGGGGCGGGACTGGTCACGGTGTTGACTGGATTTTATCTGGCGCAACGCCAGCGTTAGGACTTAGCGGCGATGATGGCGAGGAGATACACCTCCGCGCTCTCGCGGCGCAAAGCGTCCGAGTTGTTGCGATCCGGTGACCCTCCCACGGAGAGGAGGGCGCAGGGAAAGCCGGGTGCGCGCTGCACCCGCGGTCTCGTGCGCAAATTGCACAAAGAAAGCGCACACGAGCATACAGGTTCAGCGGAGAACATCCGGCCTTCCCTGCGCAATGGTT
>CAWILG010000012.1:0-89191 GCA_963836765.1 uncultured Alphaproteobacteria bacterium | reverse complement strand
CGGAAGTCCGCATGAAGCCAGGAAACCCTGAAAAACGTAGGGATTTGGAGAGGTGGCTCAGCTATAGTTAAACCGGTTGAACGCGAGGGTAGGTGGGCCGATTTGCCCCGATTGGGTCCATAGCCGCGGCCGCAGGAGCTTACCATGCACAGTTTCTCTCGGCGAAACGCCATTCGGCTTATTTTGTCGGCTGCAAGCTCCACGTTTGCGGCAGCGGTAAAGTCCAATGCTACGGAAAAAGCACCGCTGGCAATCAAGGGCTATGACCCGGTCGCCTATTTTACCGACGGAAAGCCGACGCGCGGGTTGCCGGAGTTCGAATATGAATGGGACGAGCACCGGTACCGTTTTTTCCGCGCTGAACACCGCGAGCTTTTCAAGGCCGATCCTGTGCGTTACGCACCGCAGTTTGCAGATTTCTGCGCTATGTCATTGGCCCAGCGCGAGATCGTCGAGGCGGACCCTGAGAACTGGCTGATCAGCGATGGCAAGCTCTATCTGTTTGGCAAGTCCATTGGGCCGGACCTGTTTCAGAAGGACCTTGCTGCCAACGTCGCGCACGCCAATCAGAACCGCGACCTCATACAGAAACATTAGAGCGGTTTCGACCGCATTAGCCGCGGTTAACGCGTTCACCGGGCCTGCCAACGGCAAATTTCGGGGTTTTTTCGGCGTTTCCTTCAGCTTCTTTCGTTACGGCGCCTGACAGCTGCGGTTTGCTGCCGGCCTCGATGAAGCTTTACATTTGGGCTCCCATCCTCGGAGGGCCAACTAAAAGGGAATTCGCTATGCAAAATCTATCTCGCCGCAGCGCCTTTCGGCTCGTTCTACTGGTCGCTGCCTTCCCCCTGGTGACTTCGCTTCCGTCGGTTGCCGCCAAGTCGCCGCTGGCGATCCAGGGCTATGACCCAGTCGCCTACTTTACCGACGGAAAGCCTACGCGCGGGATACCGGAGTACGAATACCAATGGGACGAGCACCGCTACCGCTTTGTGAGCGCGGAGCATCGCGATCTTTTCAAGGCCGATCCCGTTCACTACGCTCCGCAATTCGGAAATTACTGCGCGATGGCGTTGGCGCTGGGTAAAGTCGTCATAGCAAACCCGGAAAACTGGCTGGTCAGCGACAACAAGCTCTATGTCTTCGGCTCGCCGGCTCCGAAAGGGCCCGAGCTTTTCCAGAAGGACCTTGCGGGCAACGTCACCAAAGCGAACCAGAACCGGTCGATCCTTCCCAAGGACTAGGCGTCAGCGCCGGCCGACCTCTTCCCAGAGGCCGGCTTTGCGCAGTCCGTCGCGCAAGTGCGCGAGGTCGGCGACGCTCAGAAACTTGGTTCCGAATTCCTGTGCGTCGAAGGTCGGGTCGATGCGGCGGATCGTGGTCACGACGCCCGCGGCATCCTCTAGTCGACCAAGCTGCGCATACGCGGCCGCCAGCAGGATACGGCTGAAGTTCGCGGCGGATGTCTTGCGAAGATTGAGATCCGCCTGTTCGATCGCCGCATCGTAGCGCCCTTTCAGATAGTAGGCGAGACTGAGCGCAAAGCGATCGACCGCATTGAGTTCCGGATCGATCCGCTGCGCGAGTTCCAGGGCGTCGATGGCGGCGTCCGTTTGTCCCGACCACATCAGGATGTTGCCGCGGCCGGCGAGGCCGCTGGCGTCGTTCGGATTGATCGCGATGGCGCGGTCGATCTCCGCCTTGGCCTTGTCATACCGGTGATAAAAAAGATGTATGCGCCCGAGCACGATGCGTGCACGCACATCGGAGTCGTCGATGCTTAGCGCCTTGTTTGCCATTTCCTCGGCGCGGCCGAGGAAATCAGTCGGAGATTCCGCCCAGCCCATCGACATGGCGACGTGATAGGTTTCGGCGAGTGCCGCGTAGGCGGCCGCGTAGTTCTGGTCGAGTTCAATGGCGCGTCGAAGCAGAGCGCGCGCCTCAACGATGCTTGCGCGCGTCGGGCGCTGCAATGCCGGCCTGGCGCGCAACACATAGTCATATGCTTCAAGACTGCCGGTTGGCTTTGTGAACACCCGGCGTTGTTCGATCTGCGCCACCCGGATCGCCAATGTCCCGGCGATCTGGGTGGTGATCTTGTCTTGCAGGGCAAAGACATCCGCAAGCGCCTCGTCGAAACTGGCGGACCAGAGCACCTGGCCATTGGCATCGACAAGCTGCGCGTTCACGCGCACGCGATCGCCGGTCTGGCGGACGCCTCCTTCCACCTGGTACCGCACCGCAAGGTTACGGGCGATCTCTACGGGGTTTTCGGGTTTGCCCTTGTAAGGGGAAACGGCATTCCATGACATCACTGTCAGCTCGGGGAACCGGCCCAGAGCGTTGATGATGTCCTGCGTCAATCCGTCCGCGAAATACTCACGAGCCGGATCGTCGTTCTGGTTTGCCAGGGGAAGAATTGCGATCGCCGGTTTGGCGTTAAATTCGGCAGTTTTCGAAAATTGCTCGCCAGAGCGCGGGGTGCTGAAGATTCTCCACCCAGGGTGACTGACCAAGAGCGCTCCAGCAGCAAGCAAGACCACGAGAGCTAGAGCGGCGAACAATCCCCAGCGCCAGCCGGTGAACTCCGTCGTCAACAACTTCCATGCATGTGAGCGAATGAGAGGCTTCGACGCTCGATCGCCATCGTAGGAAGCCACTAAATCCCCCGCAGCATGGGTCGCAGACGGGTCAACCGGCACAACGATCGATACGGCCGATTCAAGTCGATAGCCGCGGCGGGGAATCGTTTTGATCAGGCGCGATCCATCATCCCCGAGTCCTCGTCGCAATTCGCCTATACTCTGTACGAGGGCGTCGTCCGTGACGGCCAGATTCGGCCAGACTGCATCAAAGAGCTCGTCCTTCGAAATAAGACGGCCGAAATTTTCGATCAGGTAACGCAGCACCGCGAAGGTCTTTGGCCGAAGAGCGATCTCATTCCCATCAAGCAGAAGGCAGCCTCGATCCAAATCCAGAACATAACGATCGAAGCGCAGAAGCTTCGCCCCTTTCTGCGCAGGAGAGTTGGAATCGTTAGTGATCATCGCTTTGTCACTGCAGCGGCACTCTTGATAAGCTGCCTCATCGCATGGCGTCTCGCAAGCATATGCATCAACCAATGCCCACAACCTAGCACTTTGCGGATTGGTGGCCATTAGAAGTAGACCCGATAAGTCACAAATCCAGGCTAGTTCCGAAGTCTGAGAAATGGGTCCAGACTGTGTGAAAACTCCGATCCGCAACTTGCGCGTAGAATTTCTATCTCGATTTCGTCGATATCGGAATCGATTGCACTGGCAGCCTCTTTCGGAAGAAGGCAATTGAGAAAACAATTCTGCGCATCTGTCGCGGAGGCGCGTTTTCACACAGCCTGGGTCAAAGGCGGAAATACTCGCTGCGAGCAGATGTTTTCCGCTCCTCGCCCGATAGCGGACATTGAGCAGTGGGGTCGGCAGGTCGGCATGTCCGGGTTGTGCCAACAGGCGACATGGAATTCGCATCGATAAATGAAAGAGGCTGCCAGTTGAGGCGGCCTCAGGCGAATTTCATAAAGTGCCCGGCTTTGGATTTTGCTCTTTCTCCTCTTGCTTCATCGGGTTCAGCCAGTTTAGTGAACGAGGCCAAGACAGACATGTACGAACGTAACAACCGAACAGCCGTCGATAAGCGTAAGCGTCTCTGACATATCTGTCATTGACCAGTAAAAAGACATGGCTACTCATTTGAAACCGGGCATAATCCGCACGTACGCTCTGCGGGAATTTCAAAGCTGCCTTGGAGCTGAATCATGAAGAACACGTCGTTCAAAGTTGCCGCTATAGTAGCGGCAGGATTTTCGTTCGCGCAACCCGCATTGGGACAGTCGGACGACAAGCTCGGCATTGTGAATTTCGAAACATCGTGCAAACCGGAGGCGCAGAAGCTTTTTAACCAGGGAATGCTGTATCAGCACTCGTTCTGGTATCGCGCTTCGCAAAAGGTTTTCGAAGATACGCTGAAGGCCGATCCAGAATGCGGCATTGCCTATTGGGGCATCGCGCTAAGCCTGCTGTGGAATCCACACGCTACACCGCCCGCGAAGAATCTTGCCGAAGGCGCGTCCGTAGTTGCGAAGGGAAAGACCGTCGGTGCCAAGACCCAGCGGGAGCGGGATTATATCGAGGCGCTCGGCGTGATGTATGCCGACTATGAGAAGGTCGATCACCGCACCCGACTTCTGGCCTATGCCAAGGCGATGGAGCAACTGGCGCAGCGCTATCCCAGCGATGACGAGGCGCAGATCCACTATGCCCTCGCGCTCAACACCTCGGCGTCACCGACCGACAAAACCTACGCCAACCAACTCAAGGGCGCGGCGATCCTGGAAAAAATCTGGGCACGCCAGCCGGAGCATCCGGGTATCGCCCACTATTTGATCCACCTTTACGACACGCCGGCCCTCGCCGAGAGAGGACTGGCTGCTGCGCGACGCTACGCCAAGGTGGCGCCGGCCGCTGCGCACGCCCAGCACATGCCGTCACACATTTTCACGCGCGTCGGCTACTGGACTGAATCGATTGCATCGAATACCGAGTCCGCGCGTGTCGCCAAAGACGCCGGGGATTTCGCCGAACAGCTGCATGCCATGGATTACCAGGTGTATGCCTATTTGCAGCTCGGCCAGGACGCCAAAGCCAAAGCTCTTATCGATGACATGGCTGGTGTCACCGGTTTGACCGAGACCTACATGCCCGGACCCTATGCGTTGGCCATCTCGCCGGTGCGCTATGTGGTAGAGCGCGGCGATTGGAAGGCGGCTGCGAATCTTCAGGTCCGTCCAAACCCGCTGCCTCAGGTGCAGGCGATTACTTATACGGCGCGCGCGCTCGGAGCGGCCCGCTCGGGCAATCCAGAAGCCGCCAAGGCCGACATCGCCAAGCTCGCCGAGTTTCGCGACAAGCTACGTGACGCCAAGGATGCCTATTGGTCAGAACAAGTCGATATCGAGCGGCAGGTCGCGACCGCCTGGGTTCTCTATGCCGAAGGCAAGCAGGATGACGCGCTGGCCGCGATGAGTGCGGCGGCCGATGCCGAGGACAAGACCGAAAAGCATCCAGTGACTCCGGGCGTGCCGAAACCCGCGCGTGAACTCTACGGCTCCATGCTGCTTGAGCGTGGCTTGGCCAAGGAAGCACTCGCAGCATTCGAAGCGACGCTGAAAAAGGAGCCCAATCGGCTGGGCGCCTATGCGGGTGCGGCCGTGGCCGCCGAAAAGTCCGGCGACCTCACCAAGGCGCGGGAGTATTACGGCAAAGTCGTCGCCATCGCCGATAATGCCGACAAGACACGCACCGAAGTTGCCGACGCGCAAGCGTTCCTTCAAAAACGCTGACGCGCGCAAGATAAATCCCGGACTGCACTCATGAACACACGGTTCCTGCCGATCATGCTGGGTATGCTCGCGACCCCGGCCGGGGCCGCGCAGCCGCTTCAGGTCATCGGATATTCCGGTTATCTCGGGGAGTGGGAGTTGACCGCGACGGTTACGGAGACGCCTCCCGGCTCGACAGCGGAATACTCAGGGCCGCTAACGATGAAACATGTCGGCATCTGCACCCAGGACGGCCCGGAGGAAAAAACGGGCGCACTGCGCCTTCAGATATCGGCCTCATCGTCTCGATTGAATGCAACACTATCGGTTGCCGGCGTCGAATGTACATACAGCGGACAATTATCCAACTCATATACCGGCACCATGAACTGCCCCGGTAGACCGGGCGTTCCGCTTAAGCTGTGGGTGAAATAACGCTCACCTTGACGATTGGGAAGCCCGCGTGTCGTTTGCTTCAAAGCAGACATTTGGACGCCAAACGCGCGGGAAGTCCGTTCAGGGTCCAGGCCGTGTGGAAACGTTTTTCGTACCCCAATAACTGCAGCAGCCGGGCGCGACGGACCTCGAAGTGACCGGCTGAGCCTATTTTTGCTGCATCGGGTCTGGAGTCAATCCGGGCGCAACCTCGGGCCGCGCTGAGCGACCTGAACGGTCACACGGCGCGCACAACAGTACACGCTCCTCACGCCCGGATCGCGGCGAGGAGCGGTTTGATACCGAGGAGGTTCATCACGCGCGTGAGGTTGTAGGCGAGCACGTGCAACGCCATCTCAGTCGCCACTTTGGGCAGCGTCTTCATCAGAAAGTGCGTCGCCCCCATCCGCATCTTCAGCGTGCCAAACGGATGCTCGACCGTCTCGCGACGAGTACGCATTGCATCCGGATTTCTGTCCAGGCGCGCCTGCACGGCATCGACAACGTGCTCGTGTTCCCAACGCGTGATGCGACGTTGCGGTCCCTTCGTGCACTGAGCCTTCACCGCGCAGGTGCGGCACGCATTGGTCCAGTAGCGGCGCAAGACCAATCCATTTTCCTCGTTCGTGAAGTGGTGGGCGAGCTTCTCACCGGCAGGACAAATGTAAATGTCTTCCTCAGCCACGTAGCGGAAGTCCTGCTTGCCGAAGCGGCCTTCCGACTTCGCCTCCGATGTCTGGGGTTTTGGCAGCGTGACCGTGATGCCAGCCTCATCGCATGCGAGGATCTCCTCGCCCTTGAAGTAGCCGCGATCGGCGAAGGCTTCGAGGTTTTCTGCCTCCAATGCCGCCTTCGCTTGGTTGGCCATGTTCGCAAGATGCGACTTGTCGGTGCCGACGTTGGTCACCTCATGCGCGACGATCAGATGGTTCGTCGTGTCGACCGCCGCTTGCACATTATAGCCGACCATCCCAGAGCCGCGCCCGCTGGTCGCCATCGAGCGGGAATCAGGATCGGTGAAGGAGACCTGCTGATCGGGCGCCGCAAGCATCACTTTCTCAATCGCTTTAAGGCGCTTCACCTCTTCTTCGAGCTTGATCAGCTTCTCCTTGAGCCGCGTGGTCCTGGCCACAAGCTCCTCCGACGGCGCCTCACCAGAAGCTGTCTGACGATCGGCTGTGTCAAGTTGGCTCAGATAGCGCGCAACGCTCTCCTCGATCTGCGCCAGGCGCCGCTCCATCTTTCCCTTCGTGAAGTTGTTGTCGCGCGAATTGACCGCCTTGAACTTGCTGCCGTCGATCGCAACGCTCGCTTTCGCCAGCAGACCCATCTTGCGGCACAAGGCAACGAATTGCGCGCAGACCTTCTTGATGGCGGAGCCGTTGTCTTTGCGGAAATCGGCGATGGTTTTGTGATCCGGAACGAGCCGTCCCGTCAGCCACATCACTTCCAGATTGCGGCCAGCCTCACGCTCCAGCCGCCGGCTCGATTGGACTCGGTTGAGATAGCCGTAGATGTAGAGCTTGAGCAGCGGCGAAGGATGATACCCGGGCCGACCGGTCGCTGCCGCATCGACGCCATCGAACCCGAGGTCGCGGAGTTCCAGCGCATCGACGAACACATCGACCGCGCGAACAGGATTGCTCTCGTCGACCCAATCATCAAGGCATTCCGGCAACAGCGTCGTCTGCTGGCGATCCGCCCCTTGAACGAAACCCTTCATCATTCCCCCGCGATTCAGCAAGGGAATCATAGCATCGATGGGGTTTTCACACAGTCTGGGTCAAAAGCTGCCCTGACGGCCCCAAAACGCGACTTTCGCGGTAGGGACGCGAGTTACCTCGCGCCCCCCGCACAGATCCGTGCGAGCCCAATTCGGGCACACGGCTCCCGCCTTGGATGTCTAACGGCGAAGCGAATCTCTGGCCACGGATGAAGGATTCGCGGTTTCGGGAGCCAGTCGTCTGCCAACCGCTTGATCCGCTCCCAGGTCGTCCAGTCTTTCTGGCTCCGCTGCCGTAGCGTGCGCCGCCAGAGATTGGTGACGTGGAATAGGAACGCGGTCAGTGTCGAACTGTTCGTCGGCACCGCGTGGTAGTTGAAGTAGCCGGTGACGACCTGCTGCAACCATCTTCCCTGCTGGGGAATCGGCTGATGCATGTTCCGTCGCAATTCCTGTTTGATGGCTTGCAACTTTACCCGCATGCGGTCCCGCCGGGACTTCCGTTTGATTTGGAATTTGCCCCGACGAGTTTTGCTACAGATAAAGGTGAAGCCCAGGAAGGTGAAGGTCTCCGGTTTGCCGAGCCCGCGCCGCTTGCGGTTTTCCGCCGCAAAGCGTCCAAATTCGATCAGCCGGGTCTTCTCCGAATGAAGCGACAGTGCAAACTCCTGTAACCGCTTACGCATCTCGTCGAGGAAGCGACGGGCGTCGGCCTCGTGCTCGAAGCCAACAATGAGGTCGTCGGCGTAGCGCACGATGATCATATTGCCCGCAGCCTCACGCCGTCGCCAGCGCTCGGCCCAAAGGTCGAAAACGTAGTGTAAGTAGAGATTGGCCAGAAGCGGTGAGATCACCGATCCCTGCCCGGTCCCCTTGTCACTGACCGTCACGATCCCGTCTTCCAGGACGCCTGCCTTGAACCATTTCTGGATCAGGCGGATGATACGTCGGTCGCCGACGCGATGTTCCACAAACCTGATGAGCCACTCCTGGCTCACCGTGTCGAAGAACGAGCGGATGTCAGCGTCCAGTATCCAGTTCACCTTTGTGCTGGTGATCCCGACCATGAGCGCATCCATCGCATCGTGCGTGCTGCGTCCGGGTCGGAACCCATACGAGAACCCGAGGAAATCTTCCTCGTAGATCGCGCTCAGCACCGCGGCCGTGGCCCTCTGGACGATCTTGTCCTCAAGGGCGGCGACCGCGATCGGGCGTTGCCGACCATCCGGCTTGGGTATGTAAACACGCCGCGACGGTAGTGCCCGATACGCTCCCCGATGGACGCGAGCATGCAGGTCCTCAAGATTACGCTCAAGGTGCTGCTCGTAATCCCGACATGTCAGCCCATCCACTCCAGCTGCAGCATTCTCCTTGAGTTCAGAGAATGCCTCTGCGAGGTGATCAATACTGACGTGATGGAAGAGCGCGGTGAACTTCTCCTTCTTCCTTTGCCTTGCAGCTTGCCGTATGCGCTCCAGCGCCTGTGACACGGTTCCCCGGTACTGTGCCCGGCCCGTGCTTTGCTGACGCACATTCCCCTCGGCCCCCGCCCTTGGCTCCACCAACTCCGCAGCCGGTTGCCCGGCTTTGTTCGTTGGCTTCACAGCTACTATGGCGGGGTCAGACTTCTCATGATCGTACATCATCGGCTACGGCTCCTCGCCTTCCCGACGCGGGCCAGTGCAGCACGCATACTGGTGCTGGCCGACCATGAGATCTCCCGGTTCCCAAGCAAAGAGCGTGCGCACATGCCAGTGTCTAAGACCACGCCGGGCCGTCTGGGCGCTCGCGTTATCGCGCCCATCCGTGTTGCCTTCCGTCAGCGGAACGACGTCGGCACCCAGGATGAGGGTACTTTCGCGGCTCAATGGCTGGCCTATGCGCTCCCCTGTCAACGCTTCGCCAATACCCTCACGGGTACTGGCGCATGACTCGGGGTCGATGCGGTTCGCTACTCCTTCATCGTGATGGACTTGCACCATCTACTCCTTGCCGGTCTCCCGGCGCACTCCGCTCTGCCCCCAACAACGGACCTAGAGCGACGACGACGGCATGTCCGGTTCGTGCCGATATTGTTGCAGAAGTATTTTTGGGGTGATGAACAGAAATTTTCAGGGCCGTTGATGCGTCCCGCGCCTCGCGACGTGAGGGCCCACATCATTTCACGCAAAAACGACCACGGACCCGCGTATCGGCGCGATGGACCGGTGCAGCGACGGAGACTTACAAAAATCAAATTTCCCGAGCTTTTGGGCGTCGTTCGATTTTCGAGTTTTGCAACACAATCCCCCCGGATAGCGGACTCAAGTCGGACATCACTGGAGGTCCGTTTCGTGCCGATACTGCTGAAAAAGTCGAAAATCGAACGATACCAAAAATCACGCGAAACTGATGATTAGACGTTCTATCGCTGCAACTCGCTTTGGCGCCAATACGATGGAGTCCCTCGATTTTCGACAAGGCAATGCTGGTGATCCTGACGATGGAACAGGAATGTTGGATGCGCGCGACATTTTGAGACAGCATTACTGACCCATCCCAGCCGGCGATTTATTGCCACGCGAGACGGACGTCTGATATCAATACCGTCGATCAACCGACGAGGGTCCGGCCAAGTGATTTCGGACGTCCGGGATCAGGAGAAAATTCGGAGACTTTGAAACGAGCAACGTTGTCAGATAAGCAATTCCTACTTCATTAAAGTTATTTTTTGCAATGCATTAAAGGGAAAGGAATTTCGCATGGCCATTGCCGTTACATCTGCTGGCTGGAATCGCATCCAAGACATTTCCGGTTTTAGTTTTGGCGACGGCAGTTCCGATCCGATAGCCGCGCCGCTGACGCTGCCGACGACCGGAGTGTCACCGGGCGTCGACACCTCGTCGCTGCACTATTATGTCCAGTTCACGCTTTTCGATGGCACCACGGTCACCGTGGACGACAATCAGCTGTTCGCGCTGGACAGCTTCTCGCTTGGCGATGAGCAGACCCTCAACATTGGCAGCCAGTCGAGCGGCGCCGGCGCCGGCAAGGTGACGTTCGACCCGTTGCATCTGAGCTTTGCGCAGCCGGGATTGGATCCTCAGCTGTTCAAAATGCTGGCGTCGGGAACGCCTTTCAAGGAGGTCGATGTTCTCGGCTACCATGTCGGTGCGGACACCAGCCATCTTGCCGTCGATTACAGCTTCGGCCTCGTCGCCGCCCAAAAACTGGGCCTCGATCCGTCGGGCGTGACCCAGCTCGACCTGCAATACGGTGCACAAGAGATCCAGCAGTTTAATCAGCAGCCCGATGGCTCCTTTCCATCGACCCCGGATGCCGTTGCCGCCTGGGACCGCGTCCAGAACATTTCTGGTTTTGGTTCCGATCCGATAGCCGCGCCGCTGACGCTGCCGACGACCGGAGTGTCACCGGGCGTCGACACCTCGTCGCTGCACTATTATGTCCAGTTCACGCTTTTCGATGGCACCACGGTCACCGTGGACGACAATCAGCTGTTCGCGCTGGACAGCTTCTCGCTTGGCGATGAGCAGACCCTCAACATTGGCAGCCAGTCGAGCGGCGCCGGCGCCGGCAAGGTGACGTTCGACCCGTTGCATCTGAGCTTTGCGCAGCCGGGATTGGATCCTCAGCTGTTCAAAATGCTGGCGTCGGGAACGCCTTTCAAGGAGGTCGATGTTCTCGGCTACCATGTCGGTGCGGACACCAGCCATCTTGCCGTCGATTACAGCTTCGGCCTCGTCGCCGCCCAAAAACTGAGCCTCGATCCGTCGGGCGTGACCCAGCTCGACCTGCAATACGGTGCACAAGAGATCCAGCAGTTTAATCAGCAGCCCGATGGCTCCTTTCCATCGACCCCGGATGCCGTTGCCGCCTGGGACCGCGTCCAGAACATTTCTGGTTTTGGTTCCGATCCGATAGCCGCGCCGCTGACGCTGCCGACGACCGGAGTGTCACCGGGCGTCGACACCTCGTCGCTGCACTATTATGTCCAGTTCACGCTTTTCGATGGCACCACGGTCACCGTGGACGACAATCAGCTGTTCGCGCTGGACAGCTTCTCGCTTGGCGATGAGCAGACCCTCAACATTGGCAGCCAGTCGAGCGGCGCCGGCGCCGGCAAGGTGACGTTCGACCCGTTGCATCTGAGCTTTGCGCAGCCGGGATTGGATCCTCAGCTGTTCAAAATGCTGGCGTCGGGAACGCCTTTCAAGGAGGTCGATGTTCTCGGCTACCATGTCGGTGCGGACACCAGCCATCTTGCCGTCGATTACAGCTTCGGCCTCGTCGCCGCCCAAAAACTGAGCCTCGATCCGTCGGGCGTGACCCAGCTCGACCTGCAATACGGTGCACAAGAGATCCAGCAGTTTAATCAGCAGCCCGATGGCTCCTTTCCATCGACCCCGGATGCCGTTGCCGCCTGGGACCGCGTCCAGAACATTTCTGGTTTTGGTTCCGATCCGATAGCCGCGCCGCTGACGCTGCCGACGACCGGAGTGTCACCGGGCGTCGACACCTCGTCGCTGCACTATTATGTCCAGTTCACGCTTTTCGATGGCACCACGGTCACCGTGGACGACAATCAGCTGTTCGCGCTGGACAGCTTCTCGCTTGGCGATGAGCAGACCCTCAACATTGGCAGCCAGTCGAGCGGCGCCGGCGCCGGCAAGGTGACGTTCGACCCGTTGCATCTGAGCTTTGCGCAGCCGGGATTGGATCCTCAGCTGTTCAAAATGCTGGCGTCGGGAACGCCTTTCAAGGAGGTCGATGTTCTCGGCTACCATGTCGGTGCGGACACCAGCCATCTTGCCGTCGATTACAGCTTCGGCCTCGTCGCCGCCCAAAAACTGAGCCTCGATCCGTCGGGCGTGACCCAGCTCGACCTGCAATACGGTGCACAAGAGATCCAGCAGTTTAATCAGCAGCCCGATGGCTCCTTTCCATCGACCCCGGATGCCGTTGCCGCCTGGGACCGCGTCCAGAACATTTCTGGTTTTGGTTCCGATCCGATAGCCGCGCCGCTGACGCTGCCGACGACCGGAGTGTCACCGGGCGTCGACACCTCGTCGCTGCACTATTATGTCCAGTTCACGCTTTTCGATGGCACCACGGTCACCGTGGACGACAATCAGCTGTTCGCGCTGGACAGCTTCTCGCTTGGCGATGAGCAGACCCTCAACATTGGCAGCCAGTCGAGCGGCGCCGGCGCCGGCAAGGTGACGTTCGACCCGTTGCATCTGAGCTTTGCGCAGCCGGGATTGGATCCTCAGCTGTTCAAAATGCTGGCGTCGGGAACGCCTTTCAAGGAGGTCGATGTTCTCGGCTACCATGTCGGTGCGGACACCAGCCATCTTGCCGTCGATTACAGCTTCGGCCTCGTCGCCGCCCAAAAACTGAGCCTCGATCCGTCGGGCGTGACCCAGCTCGACCTGCAATACGGTGCACAAGAGATCCAGCAGTTTAATCAGCAGCCCGATGGCTCCTTTCCATCGACCCCGGATGCCGTTGCCGCCTGGGACCGCGTCCAGAACATTTCTGGTTTTGGTTCCGATCCGATAGCCGCGCCGCTGACGCTGCCGACGACCGGAGTGTCACCGGGCGTCGACACCTCGTCGCTGCACTATTATGTCCAGTTCACGCTTTTCGATGGCACCACGGTCACCGTGGACGACAATCAGCTGTTCGCGCTGGACAGCTTCTCGCTTGGCGATGAGCAGACCCTCAACATTGGCAGCCAGTCGAGCGGCGCCGGCGCCGGCAAGGTGACGTTCGACCCGTTGCATCTGAGCTTTGCGCAGCCGGGATTGGATCCTCAGCTGTTCAAAATGCTGGCGTCGGGAACGCCTTTCAAGGAGGTCGATGTTCTCGGCTACCATGTCGGTGCGGACACCAGCCATCTTGCCGTCGATTACAGCTTCGGCCTCGTCGCCGCCCAAAAACTGAGCCTCGATCCGTCGGGCGTGACCCAGCTCGACCTGCAATACGGTGCACAAGAGATCCAGTTCGATAACCATGCGCCGATCGCAACCGGCGATACGAGCAATGCGCTCGCCGGCGGTGCGGCTGCCGGTAATGTGCTCGCCAACGACAGCGACCCGGATGGCGACAGCTTAACAGTGAGTGCGGTAGCCGGGCTTTCCGGCAATGTTGGCACTTCGCTGGCCGGTGTCTATGGCCATCTGACGCTGAATTTGGACGGGAGCTACAGCTATGCGGCCGATAATGCGGCAGCTATTGCTGCTGCGGCGACCGGCAGCCATCCGCATGACATCTTCAGCTACACGGCCAACGACGGGCTGGGCGGTACCGCCAATGCCAGTCTCGACATCACACTCGATCGGTTGCCGATCGCAATCAACGATCTTGCCGGTGCTCAAATTGGCAAGACCATTTCGGGTAACGTGCTCGCCAATGATCACGATCCAGATGGCGACCCGATCCAATTGTCAGGTGTAATTGGAGGTAGCCTCGGGCAGAGCGTCACGGGCAAATACGGTGAGCTCGTTCTCAGCAGCGACGGCAGTTACACCTATGCGTCAAATAAAACTGCGCAGTTGCCAGGCAACGGCGCGACACAAGATTCCTTTACCTACACCGAAAGTGACGGTCATGGTGGCGTCGCGCAAGCAACCCTCAGTATCACTGTCATCCCGAATGGTGTGCAATACATTTCCGGAGCACCGGGCGAGACAATCGCGTCCGGGAACGGTAAAAGTATTATTGATGCAAGTCTGGGCAGCCAGACTGTTATAGCTGGCAACGGCGCTGATACGATAATCGGTGGCCCCCACGACGTATTGACCGGTGGCAATGGTCCAGACACATTCGTATTCGGTCCTTCCTCAGGCCAGAATACGATTGTTGATTTTGACGTCCATAACGATACGGTCCAATTTGACCACGCGCTGTTTTCTGGCTTCACGGGTATTCAAGCGCACACACAGCAAATTGGTGCAGATGCGGTAATTACTTATCATGGGACCGACACGCTTACCTTGCAGCATGTGACCGTCGCGAACTTGCATTCGAGTGATTTCTTGTTGGTATAGCGTGTTTTTATCGTTGCCTCTCAAAAAGTTGCGGCTTCGATCAGCTGCCCCGTGATCCTGACCCGATTGCCCGATTTCCTGATCGAGCCTTCAAGAACGTACCGTATACCCAACTCTCGTCCCACTTGTTGGACGTCAACTGAGCGGCTTTTGTAGGTGAAGCCTGGAGTTCCGGGCGATGACGAAGAACCATTTGACGCGTGACAGCACGGTGAAGATGTCTTCGACGACGCCGTCGGCGAAGTATTCCTGCTCCGGATCGCCACTCATATTCTGGAACGGCAGGACGGCGATAGAGGGCTTGTCGGAAGCGGAAGATAACTTACCCGGATCGAGCTGGCTCGAAACTGTTGCCGCCGATGTACTTGCCACCGCCGCTGGGCGTATCCCCAAAATCCAACTTCCGCTCTACCGAGCGGCTGGTGCAGATCTCGGCGAGGTACGATTTTCCAGCTACCAAAGCCGTCGGATCATTCATGCTGGGCGCGGCACTCGCGCTGGAGGGGGATATAGCACCCGCGCTCGAACAGATGGAGCCATCTTACGAAGCAACTTTCGGTTATGGATTCTTGGGGATGCTTCCTGGCATCATCATGGCTGATACGCTTGCCAGCGCGAATCGCAACCAGGAAGCTCTGGCTTTGGTGACGCGGCTACTCGAGGGATTGAGGACACCGGAAGAAGGCGTTTTCGTTCCCGAGCTATGGCGGATACGCGGAATGCTCGTTTTGAGACAATCGGCCGGCGATGCGCGGCAAGCGGAGCGCTATTTCGGAACTGCGGCACGCATAGCCGCCGAGCAGGGAGCAATAGTATATCGATTGAGGGCCGGAACTCAACTTTCCCGGCAGCTTGCGGAGCAAGGTCGACGAGAAGAAGCGAGAACTGTGCTTGATCGTGCGAACGCGAACCCGCTGAACGAATGGGGAGGACCCGAGATCGGGATCGCCACCCGACTACGGTCGGACCTAGGCTGACTGCTGCCGTCAAACGTAAGTCAGCAGCTCCGTGCCCGCTTCTGGGGCACAAAGCTGACGTGGCTCCGGAGGTGAGCGATGTCCGAATCTAGGAGGAAGAATGGAAGTCGCAGTTCGAGGCCGTGAGGTCAGCTTTTGACCCCAACTGAGACATTGGGGCTGGCCCCGTTCATGAATGCCGCCCACAGAGCCTATCCGGTTTGTCGAAATAGTATCGATAGCCGACACGGTCCCACGTAGACATGCCGGATCACCATCGATAAGGGACGCAAATCTGTTTCTCATTCAGGCACCATAGGTTTGTGCTGCCACCCACAAGCCAACGAGCACCATGGCTGCGCCTGCCATCCGAGCAATCAACTGCCCATTGGGAGCGACCTTCTCGATGAGTACATAGACCGCAAGTCCCGCAATCCACACTAAATTCATGATTCCCCCGGCGAACAACAACGCCATCAGGAACCAGCAGCAACCAACACAAAAGACACCGTGCCTCCAACCGAGACGGAATGCGCCAGCGGCTCCCGGTCTAAAGTGCTGGGCAAGATATCGGGCGGGAGATCGGCAATGTTCCAGGCATACAGTCTTCAGCGGCGTAAGCTGGTAGAGGCCGGCTGCTATTAGCAGTGCGGCGGTAAAGATGGGATTGATGCTCCACATCATCATCTGATGAATGAGGGCAACGCGCTCCAGACCCCATTGGAGCCCTGTAGCGGCCCCACTGAATGCGGCCCACGACAAAAGATAGCCGAGCACAAAGGCAAATGTCGGTACGGCGCCAGCTGGAAGCTTGCCCTGGCGCTGCTCGTGGCGATAGGCATGGCCATAGAGCAGGATCATGGGGGTCGCGCTCGGGATCATCATGGCGATCATCATGATCCACCACATGAAAAACATGACGAGCGCATAGCTGGGCGACCAGATATCGACACTCGCCATGAGTAAAGGTGGTGGGAAGCGCCACGTTGTCATCGAATAGGCGCTCATGCCAGTGCCAGAACCGATCGCCACCCACCACCATGCAAGCGCCGTGATGAGCAGCAGACCAGCGAACACGAGCAATCTCTCGCGACGCAGGAGTGCCTCGGCGACAGTCGTATCCCGCGCCACGGTCGACTACGCAGCGCGGTTCTTTACGACACCGTGGTTATTCAAATGTAGGCGCGCGAATTGACCGTAGCTGTCCTTCAATTTCAGCTGGATCTTTCCTTGCGTTGTTGCCGTCCCGCTTCCCATCTCGGCGATTTCGTACTCAAAACCATGCGGGATATCGATGCGTGCACGATGCTCAGCGCCGGTCACAGGGTTCTTGATCGGTTCACCAACGCACTCAGCGACACCAGCTACGACAAACCGGCCTTTGCGGGCGTCGACGTCAACATCAAACTCAATCGGCGCAAAAATTGGATCATAGGCTTCCGTCAAGGTAGACGCAAAGACAGCGAACACTGTGGCGAATGGATCGGTATCTTGCCCCGTCATGATTTTGAGGATCGCCTCGCGTTGGGCGGGACTCGCACGTTCGTCGACGAAAGGTTGGGCCTTGCCGTTGCCCTCGTGAATGGCCTTGGGCCACTGGAACACGCCACCGAAGCGTAGACCGTCAAGCTTGACGTCGCCGTAGTGTCCTTCGGTGATCTCATTGCACACGACGGCTTCGCAATTGCCGTTAGTGGGATAGGCGTTGAACTGGCAAGGGCAACCGTAGGCGCAATTGCAGTTCACGAACTCGATAGTACGGATTTCCCAAGGCGTCATCAGTAATCTCCCTTTTGCAATTATTGCGACCGGCACACGCCCGCCGAGGATAAAAATGGATTCTTAACGACCTTAGTAAGGTAGAGTACCGAGAAACATCCTGCAAGGCGATGACCGTATGGAGGCAATGGACCCGTATGGCCACCTCTGCCACACGAGCCTGCAATGTCGCCTCATGTTGGCACTTTTCGGACATGCCGAGCCAGCCTGACGTTGTCCGTTGATGGGGCAAAACGGACCTCGCGCTTGGGCGCATCCGCCCGCCTCACAGTCGAGACCCAAGGCCCAGCGACCGGGATGGGTCGAGTAGGCAGGCGTGCGCAGATCGGATGTTCGCTTTCAGGGTCATCAACGGAGTTCACGAATAACAGGATAGAAAAAGGGTGGCCCCCGGAGCCCTTATTGTTTCTGAATATGTCTAGCGCCATTTCAGCAACATCCGGAAATAGCCGCTAAAGCGAGCATTCTTCAGAACTGCTTCGGCATCGCTGACGAGGCTTTCCGACACGTCCTCTAGCCAAAGGCGACATTGCCTCAATCCGATTGCTTGATCATATTAGGTTTTGCTGGGGGTCTGGGGAGGATCATGTGGGGGCCGTGGCAGGCTGTCTTATTCGCGCCGATGTTAACTGCACTTTCGGTATCTCGGCCGCAACAAGCGTTCGGGAACGCGGCAAAGGATTGCGCAAAGAAATCAGGCGAGTACGCGCCACACAGGATATGCGATGTCGCGATTAGTCGACCGAATTTACGAAGGCGCCTTTGTACCTGATCTTTGGCCGCAGATTTTGGCGGAATTGACCCACCTCGGCGGCGCGCTGTCCGGCTGGTTATGTATCTCGAACGGAAGCGTCGTCCGATGGACCGCGTCGAGTGAGGAGGCACGAAACGATTTGCGGCCGTTAATGGAGAGCGGATGGATCCCGCGATCGGAACGCTTCAACCGGCTGCTGCGCGCGAAACAGACTGGCTTCATACCCGACAGCATCCTCTATACGCCGGAAGAAATGCGCGACGATCCGGCCTACAGGGACCTGTTGCGCCCCCGCGGTATGGGGTGGGCCTCAGCAACCGCGATAGCGTTGCCGACGGGCGACGACATGGTGATCGCGTTGGAACGAGCATACGATCAAGGATCGGCGTCGCCCTCCGTACTTGAAACCCTTAACGAGGTGCACTCTCATTTAGCCAGGGCTTCGTTTGTCGCGGCTCGCATGCAATTGGAGCGAGCCCGGGCCGCCAGCCAAGTACTCGCTTTGCTTGGCATTCCTGCGCTCGTGTTCGAAGACAATGGAAAAACCCTCGCTGCGAACCAGTTGATCGAAGCGCTGAGTGGCTTCATCCTGTGGCGGACGAAAGACCGGATCGCGCTGGGGGACACGCGCGCCGACGCGCTGTTGCGCGACGCCATCGCGACGGTGGATCGAGATGACGCCCCGAGTGTTCGATCGTTTCCCGTTCGCAATGCGGACTCCGCGATGATTGCGCATGTCGTGCCCATCCGCGGTTCGGCGCGCGACATATTTTCCCGCTGCGCCGCCCTGTTGATGTTAACGCCTGTGACCAGGCCGGAGGCTCCGTCGGTCGAACTAATACGTTCCCTCTTTGACTTGCCCCCCGCCGAAGCGCGCGTCGCCCGCGGTTTGGCTGCCGGCCAAACGGTGAGGGATTTAGCGGCTGACAGCGGCACATCAGCGAATACCGTCCGCTCACACGTCAATGCCGTATTGACCAAGACCGGCTATAGTCGACAGTCCGACGTGGTCGCGTTGTTGAATGGGCTCCGACCGCCCGGCTCCGCGAGCGACGCCTGATTACGCGATCGGTCGGAGCATTCTCTACACGCCTACTAGGTCCGACAGTGACATCGTTGGGAGACCTCGCCTTTGCGATGCCGCCTATGACTGGCTTGGCGCGGGACGCTGCCGCGCAGCTCGGACCTGAGGCCGGTCCTGTTTGGTGCGGGAAAATAATCGCCCGTCTCACCAATTTGCATGATGCCAATCTATCGCCGTGCGCCGTAATTGGTGGTTTCAAGTTCCTGAGCAAGAGGAAGCCGCCATGGAGCCTTGGCTCTTACCGCACATCGTGGAGTTCAAATCCCGTCGGTGTCCGCCACCGGGCCGACCTCACAGCCGTCGGCTGGTTTGTCGCAATAGGCTTGAGCCTGACGGTGCTCTTTGGCGCGCTCGGACATGCAGAGAGCATCAGTCAGGCGTTGGCGTTCTCCGGGTGAAAAACGTCCGGTCGCGGGCACAAACACGACTTCGGGTTCATAGGATTTGACTGACAGCAGTTGAAATCAAGATCTTGCAACTTGAGGAGTATCAAATGATCAAGGCGATTTTATCCGGCGCATCTATCTTAGTCTGGGCTGCGATGAAAACTAAATCGATTAAATCTCTCGCCATAGCCACGAGCGCGGCAACACTGATCCTCATCCCGTCGGCTGCTATCAAAGCCGATATCATTACGCCCCCTACGCCGAGCGATTTGGGGCCCCCCACCGTAGAAACGTTTGTCGGCATCCCGGGAGCGACCTTCCAAGACCCGTCGAATGGCTTCCTCAATAGCCAGACCACGCTGGGAACGGTTAGCGGTTCGTTCACGTCCTCGGACGGCGGGACGGGTAGCGGCCAATCTACAACAAGTGCCAATCAAGCCGTATCTGTAAATTTGAACCTGGTGGCGGGATCGGACCCTGTTTTTGGTATCGGGGGTAAAGCCCTCGCGACTTTATCCTACGTGATGAATATCTACTCCCCGACAGACCAATCCGTGCAATTGAAGGTAAATGCAACGGGGGGGGGCCACGTTCACAACCAGTTCGTCTCAAGAGCCCGGCACACAATTGGTGTCCACGTTGCTGATCGCAGGTAGTGTAAACAACTTCGCTCTCGGTTTCGGACAAAACCTCAACAAGCTTTCCAATTTTGATCCTGACCTTTCGTCGTTTAACTGGTCGACGAACGACCAGGACTACACGTTCCAGACGAATACCCGGTACGATATCGTGCTCACGACTGAGGTGGTGAGCTCGGCGCATCGAAGCGGGACCGCAAGTCTCTCGGCCTTCGTCGATCCAACGTTTACGATCGACGCTCCAGATCCCGATCTATTTCAAATCGTATTCAGTGAGGACATCACAAATAGTCCTGACGTCACAAACGCTGTCCCCGAACCATCGACATGGGCCATGATGCTGCTCGGCTTCGCTGGTGTTGGCTTCATGGCGTATCGGCGGAAGAGCGGGGCCGCTCTCAAGGTCATTTGACAAAACGCCAATCGCCCGCGCGTTCTTTAAGTTGGAGAAAACGATGCCAACAACCCTCGGGAAAGGGAAGTCGAATAGTGATGGGCGCGAGAAGCCGGGTGTTTTCGTCATCCCAATTCTCGTTGCAACTTCGCTCGTCGCGTTCGCGATCTACCACCCCTTGGTTTCGGTTTGGATATCGGACGCAGCACGAGCTGAGTTTGTAGGCGCAACCGATTTCGATTCCGCGTCGGTGCCTAAGCCTCGCGTGCTGCACGCGGCCAAGTAATTGACCGGGTGATCGCCGCTGGCTTCGGAGTTAGGGGGACCCCGGACCTAGGCCTTTTAGAAGGCCCCGCTGTCAGCTTCTGGAGTCCGCCCGTAGGATCGAACAGAACGCAGATCTGGCACGCGCACCAGTGGCCTGCGCTGAAGATTATCGTAAGTCCGCATTCCAACCATTGTTGAGACAACGCTGCAGCTTAGCGGCAAAAAAAATCAACAATCGCAGGATAGCGAAAAACAACGCCGGGCCTCCAAGCCGGACAACGCGCCTGAATAAGTCATCTGCGGCTCAATCGCGTTGCAAGGGCGGCTGGATGCGTTCAAGAAAACTGCGTCAGCGTCATTAGAGGGAGTGCCGTCTACGACGATAAAAAGCACCGCCCGTTCAAGGATCAGCTCGCCCCGATGTTCGCTGTTGGCAGATATTGTTACAAAAGTTAACTAGCATTTCGGGTGCCGCAAACAGCCTGCAATGACAGATTTTGATGTGCAATTTCGACGACTGTCGCGGTGGCGACATACGCCACAGACATACATCGAGCGCAGACTTTGCACAGGAAAGATCGCAGGGCTTCTGGCTGTGGTTGCAACCTCCCGATCTTCAAGCACTGATTCCTTTTAAACGCCCGCTCAGACGTGTTTGAGCACGACGCGGCAGACACGCCCCCCAACGCGTCCCTGCGGGTCGTGTGACGCAATCGACATCGCCGACGTTCGCGTCATCGAGGCCGAACGGACAACCGCGTTTCGTACTACTACGGATCAGGGTGCCGGGGATGCTAGCGGCTTGCCTTTCTCTATGACAAAGGTGTCGATCAGCTTGTTGCCCGATACCGAGCAAGCATCGTGGATCGTCTGGGGCGACGTTTCGAATGAGTCGCCCGCCTTGAAGGCCTGATCGGGCTTGCCATCGACTTTGAGAACGAAGTCGCCCTGTATCACGTAACCGCTGTCGATCCCCGGATGGGTGTGACGGCCTGCGCAAGCGCCCGGCGCAATCTCAATAAACGCCGTCACGGTGGTATAGCCCGCCGGATGATCGATGCTGCGAAGGACGGTGCGCTTGATCGCAGGCTGCTGTGCGATGGCGGATACCACGATAGTCGTGCACGATTACGCACGCAATGGCGAGGACCTTCATCATCGGCTTTTCCTCCTAGCTAGGGACTACTTCGGCGGCACCCAATCATCGAGACCGTGTTTGGCGAAGATCGCTTTGACGGTGCCATCACCTTCGAGTTTGGCTACCGAGTTGTTGAGTTTCTCAAGCAACTCGGCGCTCCCCTTCCGCACGCCAACTCCGACCGAAGGTTTTGACGACTGTGACTGGTAGGAAGTGACGATTCGCACGTTCGGAAGCCGACCTTGCTTGGCAGCATAAATTGTGTCTGGGCCGGCCGTTACAGCAGCCTTGACCGCGCCTGAAGCGACTGCCGCCCAAGCATCATCTACCGAGTCGTAGATCTTGATTTCGGAAAAGCCGCCCGTCCTTTGCAAAAGCGCAAGCTGGATGCTTCCCTTTTGCGCACCCACCGGGAGCCCTCGAAAGTCGGTCAGCGCTTTGTAAGATGTCACATCGCTGGCGGGGACGACAACGGCTTCAGTTGGGGGATTGTAAATCGGGATGCTGAAGTCGACTTGCTGTTTGCGTTCCGGTGTAATCGCCATCATGGTGGCGATGATGTCGATTTTGCCGGTAGTCACCGCAGGGATAAGGTCGGCAAATGTCATGGCCTGATAATCGACCTTTAGGCTCGCGTCTTTGGCGATGGCGTTTACCAAGTCGACAAAGAGTCCTGATGGCCCATTAGAACCTATGTCTTGAGCAACCCAAGGCGCATGACCGCCGACCTTGAGCGACTGCGCCCAAGAAGACGCCGACAATAGTGTTGCGGCCAGTGTAACGACCACCGCGATCAAGCTTTTGCCGAACCTGTTCACAGTCCCCTCCCTGCCCTTCCGCCCGAATGGTTGCGTTGAACCAGAATTCTCCATGTGAACCCACGGCGTCGGAATTCCCCATATGAACCCTGAACCGGCGCGGATATTCCGCTTTTCCGGCGTTCTGGCAAGACATGACAGTCCCCGGCGACAATCCCCGGCGCAATCCCCGACGCAATGGGTATCTGCTGCGAGAAAATCGGTGGTTGCAGTTACAGGGAGGCTTGGGGACGGCGAAAGCTGGCGCGGGATGAATGAAACGCAAATTGTTCGATTGCAGTCGTTACGTCGCTTTGACCGCCGCGATAACTGAAGATGGTGGTGGTTGCACAGGCACGGGGACCCGAACGATGCCAACCTCCGCCGCGACAGCATTTGAAATCTGGGTCGCCGCGCGCGGATCTAGGATTAGCATAGCCGCAACTGCGATTACGACAATTACCGGAATGACGAAAATCCCGACCTTGCCGGTCCTGCCAAGACGATAATCCTTCGGGTTCTCGGGGAGCGACGTTGGCATCTGATTTACCCTCCGGTTGATCCCCAAACGATAGTTCGATTGTCAAGACAGCTTTGGTGAACCACCGCACATCAGACTTGCAAACTTTTGTTGCCGGATATTTCTGCGAAATGGCGCTGATTTTTCGATTTGCCACGATACGCCATGACGCATTTCGCGTGCCTTTGAAAAGCGAGATTGAGCAAAGGAAACCAGAAAAACGAAAATTGCAAATATGCTGAAGGGTCGCGCGGGCGGCTCGGCGACCGGTCGCGGAGGGCCGCCATCGTTTGGAGGGCCGCCACGCTGCGGACGATCACCGCCAGCGCGTTACCCTTTCGAGTGCTGGCCTGTTTTTGGGGCGTGACGTGGGTCACGGTAGTTCGTTCAGCCTGCGCCTAGTCTGCTGCACATAGAAGACGCGGATGGTCGCCTCGTCGAGCACAGGAGACGGACATGAAGACGCAAATCAACCTTCTCTCAGACGATGAGCTCGATGCCGTCGCTGGCGGAATCAAGAACAACTCACCTACCACTCAAACGAAACTCATCGAACTCGCCACCGAGATCGCAAACACCAAGGCGTTAGGTCCCATTGCTGAGTTTCCGATTTGAGCTATTCGTCCAGCAGACCAGCGGCCGCCTCAGTTGGCGGCCTCTTCATTTCGCAAGTGGCTCATTTCGGCCAACAAGGCGGAGCGTGACCGGGATCGCGGTAGGCCATCAGACCATCCCCTAATCTTCTGGTCAGACGACGCGGATAACCCACTCGCTAACAGCAGGAGGCGGACATGAACGCGCAACGTACTTTGAACGAAGTCGAACTCCTCACTGATGAGGAATTGGCTGCGGTTTCGGCAGGAGCGATTTACATGAATTTCGATGACACTAAGGGCGAAGCCAGCACCAACGACTTCAAGCAGTGGATCGAACTCCGGAGCGTTCACAAGTGACGGTTAGGCCGCCTCAGTTGGCGGCCTCTTTCATTACAAGTGCAAGGCGAATGTCGGCTATTGGCAGTGCGCCCCGAAGACGCGGATCACTAGTGGAGGAAGATTCCACCCAGAGAGTTGTCGATTGATCTGGTAGCCGACGAGCGGTTCGGCCGGGTAACCGGCAGGCCTGGAGCCTCGTGACAAAGGCACCCCTTCCCAGTTTCTAACGCACGCGGGGCTGGAGCACGGCCGAACCATCCTATTAGCGGACGCTCGAACAAGGGCGTCGAAGCTGAAAACGATCCCGACCCCCGAACATATTCGATATTTCCGACGTTTACGCCATGATTGACCTTGTTGCTGCGCTTGCTCACTTGGGACGGGCACTGGGATCACCGTTCTGCCTTTGGCTCGAGAAATACAAAGGACCTTGCAGCAACTTCCAGCTGCCTGTTAACCTCTCGACGCTTCAGCGTCCACCTACGGCGCTGTTGGCTTAACCGTCCACGACATTGCCGACCGGGCGATGCCATAAGGGACGGACACCAATAGAGGGAGGCCCAATCATGGTTCACATCGCTTGCGATGCGCCATTTAGGCGCGCACCTGACTTTAGAAAATCTGACTTTAAAAAACGAAGACTATCTCGCCTCGGGGTTGCCACCCTTCTGGCCAGCAGCGTGCTCGGTGCGACGACCGTCGCGCAAGCCCGCACCACACAGCTTCAGATCTTGAGCAGAGGGGTTGCCTTCGGCGGTCATTCGTTTGCCGGCGTTGGTCAGTACGAGTTTATCACCGGGATCGCGACGGGCGAGGTCAGTCCGACCGATCCGCAAAATGCGATCATTACGGACATCCAGCTCGCGCCGCGAAACAACCGCGGCAACGTTGTTTACCAGCACAATTTTTACATTTTGCAGCCGCTGGATTTCAACAAAGGCAATCGCAAGATGATGTATGAACCGCCGAACCGCGGTGGCAAGACCTATCAAACGCTGAACAACACGCCGACCGGCACTAACGATCCGGCGGCGCTTACCGATCCGGCGGTTCTGGACGATTCCTTTCTCTGGACGCGCGGCTACACCACGGTGTGGACCGGTTGGGAAAACAACCTCGGGCCGCTGAACGGCTTCACAGCGACGGCCTCGTTTCCCATCTTGCATGGGTCCAACGGCAGCACGATCACCGGTCCGGGATACGAGTACATCGTAAGCCCCCCCGCTAAATACACGCTGGCTTACCCGCCCTCCACAAACGATCAAAGCAACGCCGTGCTGACCCATAGGGTTCATCTCGACGACGCGCCTCAGGTCGTCCCCTCCAGTGGCTGGGCCTACACCACCGACGCCAACGGCAACGCTGCGATCCAGTTGGTCCCGGGGCCGTTCATCGCCAATGACATCTACGAGTTCTCCTACACCGCCAAGGATCCGACACCCAACGGCCTGGGGCTCGCGGCGATCCGCGACTTCAATTCGTTCCTGCGGTACGAATCCCACGACGATATGGGCACCAAGAACCCGCTCGGGGGTCATATCGACCGCATCTACACCGAGACATCCTCGCAGCCGGGCCGAACCCTCAACGACTTCGTTCATCTCGGCTTCAATGAGGATGAAAAGCACAAGCAGGTGTTCGACGGCATGATGCAGTGGATTGCGGCCGGCGATGGCCTCAACATGAACTACCGGTGGTCGCAGACCAAGCGCACCAACCGGAATCGCCAGGAACTGCTGTATCTCGAGGGACTCTACCCCTTCGCGAACGTGCCGACCGACGATCCGATCTCTGGCACCAGCGACTGGCGCTACAAGAAGTGTGAGCAGACCAAGACCTGTCCGCTAGCCATGGAATTCTATTCGGCCAACGAGTTCTGGGTGAAGGCTGGCTCGCTGATGAGCACCGACCCGACAGGCAAATTCGACCTGCCGGATCACCCGCTGACGCGGCTTTACCTGCTATCGAGCAAGCAGCATGGCGGCGCCGGCAATCCGACATCGAAAGGCCTCTGCCAACAGTTCGCCAATCCGCTCGAACTCGGCTCCCGTACAACGAGCGCTGTGGGCCGCGCTGGACGAATGGTCGGCCAAGGGCACGACACCGCCGAATTCGCAGGTGCCAAAGCTCAAGGACGGCACCCTTGTGCCGCCACTGCCGCAGACTGGCGTCGGATTCCCGAACATTCCGGGCGTCACCTACACGGGTCTGAAGACCACCCGCTACCGATTCAACTACGGACCGGATTTCTATCGAACCTTCATTCCGACCATCAACCCGCCGGTCATTACCCCACCGTACGAAGATAATCCTCTAAACGGCCAGATTTATCCGAGCTACGTGCCGACGACCGACCCGGACGGCAACGACATTGCCGGCATTCGCTTGCCGGAATTGCTGGTGCCGCTCGCAACCTACACGGGTTGGGGTCTGCGATCTGGTGTCTGGGCCAACGACGGATGCGAGGCTACCGGCCAATTCATCCCGTTCGCGAAGACAGCGGCGGCGCGCGGGGCTGATCCGCGGCCTTCGGTCGGGGAGCGTTATGCTTCCTTCAGCGTCTACAAGACCAAGGTCGTGCTGGCCGTGGACAAGCTGGTCAGGGACCGCTTCCTGATCTGCGACGATACCCAGGACATGCTGACCCGCCTGCTCGCGGCCGGCATAACTGCCGGCGTTCCCGCTCCGGCGGCAGGTGAGAATCCGGCGGTGCCCGATCCGGTGCCAGCTTGCGTCGGGCGAATGCCGCCCGGGAATCATCACTCTCATCCTGACAACGGCAATGGAAACGGCAACGGCTGAGGCAGGTCGTAACGCCTTCAGGCCCTGACGAATTCGGGCGGCGAGCACAGGCTCGCCGCCCGCTGGCGCGGTCTGGTCTATCCGGATCCGCATCGGTAGTTCGCGTCCGCCGAGGGCAGTGCGTTGGTCTGATTAGCCCAGCCGCGGAGTTCAGCGTATTGCTGCTCATGCATCGCCGAAACGAACCCACCGCGTGAACACCAACTCGCTCCGCCCAGTCATGCCATGCAGCTAGCACTGGAGCGCAAGCTGCACGATGCTGCCGCATGGGCTTCCATATCGTGTTGGAGAAAAGTTGGAGAAGCGTGAGATCTGCAGACCACACGATCAACTAAGCTATTGAAAACGCTGGCGCTCCCTAGGGGCGTCGGGATAAAAATTTCACGCTGAAATGTGGTTGGATTTCTAATGGCTTAGCGCTTCGCCTCTCCGACGAGGTGGGACGCTATGTAAGACAGTCAAGTAGCGATTTGATGCCGAGGCAGTGTAGCGTCCTTGCCCCTGCGCCCGGTGTCCCGAAGCCTCGCCGCGCGGCTGGCTGTGCGCGGGCGATGGGTGGCCCGGTGTTCCTGTAGCCCGGCGCTGGCGGCGCGCTGTAGCGCCCTCTGATGGCTTCGACGCTGACGCCTACCGCTGTCCGTCGTGATGACGTTGGCGCTGTTGTCGTCGGTCGGTCGGGCGACGCGAAAATGACAGAAATGCTGACAAATAAGGCTTGTGAGGTTCCAAAAAGAGCCGGTAGGCTTAGACCCATCTTCAATTAATTGGGTAGCAAGCGAGCCATCATTCTAACGGGGGTCTCAGTGAGAAACATCATCACTTCGGCATGTTTTGTGACATTGGTATTTTCGAGCCAGCTATCGGTAGCGAGGGCGGATGCTGTTCCTCCTTGGAGCCTCTCCGGTTCCTTTCTTTCAATCAATACGGGCTTTGGGGGGGCGAACAACTCCCTTGGACAGTCCGTCACTAATTTGGGCCAAACCACCCTAGCAGGTGCAACTATTTTTGGGACGGCCTCAGTCACGGTCGACGTTGAGGCTTCTCCAGCCCCATCACCGACGGTTTCTCCAACCACATCGGTCTCGCTGACCAGTACCGGTCTTGGGTCGGTCGGAGTGGTGGAACTGCGGTACTACTTCGAAGCCACTGGTCCGGCCGGAAACTTGCTGATTAACGTCAACGCAAGTGGCTCGACTAACCCTCTCGGTGCCGGAGAAGATGCTTTCATCGTGCAACAATTCTCGCCATTCTCGCCTAACGGCCTTTTCATCGACAGTCCGACGCAAGGGGCATGGACAATTAATCAAGAAGGCAGCTTCGTTGCCAATACGATCTATCAGGTCAGCTTGCAGGTTGAGGTCGAGAATGGCGGCTCTGCTTACATTGACCCGACTTTCACCATCGATCCTGCCTACGCCAGCAACTACTCTCTGACGTTCAGCGCTGGGCTTGCGAATGCTGTTCCCGAACCCTCAACATGGGCGATGATGCTGCTCGGCTTCGCTGGCGTCGGCTTCATGGGTTATCGCCGGTCGCGCAAGGATCAAGGTCTCGCGCTGACTGCGGCCTGATCGAACTGGATCATCTGCGATGCTGCATAGAGAGCCGCCTTCGGGCGGCTTTTTCGTGTGTCGCATGGCGCGCGCGACGTGGTGATGACGCGATGACGTCCGCTATCGGTCGCCGCTGCGCCCGACCCGCTCGGCCAGCGAAACCAGCTCGGCCAAGCTCCCAACCTTCAACTTCTCCATCACCTTGAACCGATGCGCCTTGACGGTTCTCTCGGCGCAGCCCAGGGCGAGGCCGATCCGCTTGTTGGTGTCGCCGCGAATGATGAGGTCGAACACCTGCCGCTCGCGCGGGGTCAGCGTCGCGAGGCGGGCGCGAATGCTGTCCAGCGTGCCCCGCTTGCTGATTCCGGAGCAAGCCGCCCGCCGATTCCGGGATGATGCCGCCCACCCGTTCCGATTAATTGTCGCCCGGCATTCCGATTAATCCTCGCCCACCATTCCGGGATGATGTCGCCCGGGGGACGGGGATTTCGGAGACCTCTGCTGGCTGTGTGTAGGGTCCGTTCTTTGGCTTTTGCCGGGGAGTGGATCGATGCCAGCGGAGAGGGTTGCGATGCGGGTGGTGCGCGAAGTCCTACGTTTGACGTTTGCCGGAGTTTCCAAGCGCGAAGTGGCGCGCCGCACCGGCTTGGCATCGTCGACGGTGCGGGCGACGATCGCCCGTTTCCAGTCGCTCGGGCTGATCTGGCCGTTGCCCGAGACCGTCACGGACAGCGATCTGGAAGCGAAGATCTACAAGAGCGCCGGCAAAAAGCAGGGCCATCGGCGTATCATCGAGCCGGACTGGGCGAGCCTGCACCGGGAGATGAAGCGCAAGCACGTTACCTTGTCGATCCTGTGGGACGAGTACATCGAGGCTCACCCGGAGGGTTATCGCTACAGCCGGTTCTGTGAGCTTTACCGGTCCTGGGAAGACAAAATCTCCGTCACGATGCGGCAGGCCCATTTGGGTGGCGATAAGCTGTTCGTTGATTACGCCGGCGACGCGGCGTCGGTGGTGATTGACCGGCTGACCGGCGAGATCAGGAAGGCGCAGATATTTGTCGCCGTCCTTGGGGCATCGAGCTTCACCTATGCGGAGGCGACGTGGACGCAATCGCTCGCCGACTGGATCGGTGCACACGCGCGTGCCTTCGAGGCCATCGGCGGCGTGACCCGGCTTCTGGTGCCGGACAACACAAAGACTGCAATCATCAAAGCGTGCCTATACGAGCCGCAAGTCAACCGAACCTATACGGAGATGGCAGCCCATTACGGCACCGGCGTGCTGCCGGCACGGCCGCGCAGGCCACGTGACAAGGCCAAGGTCGAAGTCGGCGTGCTGATCATGGAACGCTGGATTCTGGGCCGCCTGCGCAATCGGCGGTTCCATAGCTTGGGCGAGTTGAACGAAGCCATCCGAGGGTTATTGGTGCGGCTGAACGACGAGCGCCCGATCCGGCGTCTCGGTGTGACGCGGCGCCAACTGCTCGAAGAACTCGACCGGCCGGCGCTCAAGCCCTTGCCGGCCGAGCCTTACGTGTTCGCCGAATGGCGCGCTCGCCGTGTCGGGATCGATTACCACGTCGACGTCGACAAGCATTATTACAGCGTGCCGCATCGCTTCGCCCGCGCCGAGGTCGAGGTTCGGCTCACTGGCCGTAGCGTCGAGGTATTCGCCAGGGGCGAACGGATCGCCGTGCACCTGCGCTCGAGCGGCAACGGCAAACACACGACCGTGCAAGAGCACATGCCCTCCAGCCACCGTCGTTACGCCAACTGGACGCTCGACCGCATCCGCACAGACGCGGCCGCGATCGGTCCAGCGACGGCGGCGTTGTGCGAGCTGATCCTGGAGCATCGCCCGCATCCAGAACAGGGCTTTCGTGCATGTCTCGGAATCGTGCGGCTGGTTAAGCCATTCGGCATGGCAAGGGTCGAGGCCGCCGCTACACGTGCGCTTGACATCGGCGCCATGACCTACGGCTCAGTCAGATCGATCCTCGACAACAATTTGGACCGCCACTCCACCGAACAGCGCGGTCCGGACGGCGTGACGATCCTCCATCCCAATATCCGCGGTCCGCGCTACTACCATTAAGGAGGAGAACCACATGCTCACCCATCCCACCCTCGATCAGCTCAACCAACTCGGGCTGTTCGGCATGGCCAAGGCCTTCGATGAAGTCGCCGCATCCGGCGACGCCGCCGCCCTCCCGCACACGGATTGGCTCGCGCTGCTGCTCGATCGCGAGATGACCTATCGGCACGATCGGAAGCTGACGGCCAAACTCCGATATGCAAGGCTTCGCCACCAGGCCGCCGTCGAAGATGTCGACTATCGTGCCACGCGCGGTCTCGATCGCGCCTTGTTCCAGAAGCTGGCCGAGGGCAGTTGGATCGATGCCCACGACAACGTCATCCTGAGCGGCCCGACCGGCGTCGGCAAAAGCTGGCTTGCCTGCGCACTCGGCCATCGGGCTTGCCGCAACAACCGATCCGTTCTCTATCAGCGCATTCCCAAGCTCTTCGCGGATCTCGCGCTGGCGCGCGGCGATGGCCGCTATGCCCGACTCCTGCGGGCGCTTGGGGGCGTGCAACTCCTCATCCTTGATGACTGGGGCCTCGAACCTCTCGATGCCGCTGCACGGCATGATCTGCTCGAAATTCTCGAAGAACGCCACGGGCGAAGATCGACAATCGTCACCAGCCAGCTCCCAGTCGACAAATGGCACGACGTTATCGGCAATCCGACTTACGCCGACGCCATTCTCGACCGCCTCGTCCACAATGCCCACCGCATCGATCTCACAGGCCACAGCCTTCGCCTTAACCGCGCAAAGCACGCCAAAAACGATTGACCATCCACGCCAAGCGATGTCACAACTTCAGCAGCCAGCGAGGCCCGCGCCCTGGGCGACATCATGTCGGAATCCACGGGCGGCATCATCTCGGAATGCCCGGGCGGCTTCATCGGAATCGGCATGCCCCGCTGATCGAGCAATGCTTGGTGATGTCTGAGCGCCTTCTCGACCGCGTGCAGCAGATCGATCGTCGGATGCTACCGGCTTGGCCAAGAAGTCCAGCGCGCCCGCCTTCAGGGTCTGCACCACGATCCGCGTGTCGGAATAGGCGGTCAGAAAGATGATAGGCATCGTGGAGCCAAGTTCGCCCAGCCGCCGCTGCAGGGCCGGGCCGTCTAAGCCCGGTAGCCGAACGTCGAGGATGATGCAGCCCGGTTCGTCGCCGGTTGGCAGGTTGTCCAGCAGGTGCTGGGCCGTGGCGTAGGTCGTGACCGTGTACCCGGCCTGCGTCAGGCTATCATGCTGTGCCGTTTCAGTCAGCGAAGCGTTTGATCGTGCCTCGCGGAACACCAAAATTGCCCTTGCAGTCGATTCCGGATGAGGCGATTCTACGCCTCGCACGGGCATTACCAAGCGGCAAGGGAAGATCATGAACGAGATCAGGTCAGCACCGGAACCTTCAATCAAGAAAGCGGTGATCTACGCCCGGTTCTCGACGGACCTGCAAAACGAGAGATCGATCGAGGACCAAATCACGCTCTGTCGGGCTTACGCGTCGCGCGAAAATATAAACATCATCGAAGTGTATGAGGATAGAGCCCGTTCTGGCGGCTCCATAATGGGACGGGGTGGCTTACTCCGTCTATTGGATCAAGCAAGAGACCGGTCTTTTGACATCGTGGTCGTCGAGGCTCTCGATCGCCTCTCGCGCGATATGGATGGATGACCTCGCCGGTATCCATAAGTGGCTTTCGTTTCTCGGTATTGAAATACGTGCCGTCCACGAAGGCGTCGTGAACACAGTCTTGGTTGGACTTCGCGGACTGGTGGGTCAGCTATATCGCGAGGACAATGCCCACAAGGTGCGCAGAGGCCTGGCTGGTCGCATCGGCCAAGGCCTCAATGCAGGTGGGAAGGCCTATGGCTATGGTCCTGCAGTCGGCGAAAAGGGCAAGCGGATCATTGTCGAAGTCGAATCGAAAATCGTCCGGCGGATTTTCGAGGAGTACGTTGCTGGAAGGACACCTCGTGAAATCGCATACGATCTGAACAACGAAAGCATATCGCCGCCGCGCGGGCGCTCATGGAACGCCTCGACAATTAACGGCAACATGCAGCGCGGCACGAGCATAATCCAGAACGAACTCTACGCGGGGCGGCTCGTCTGGAATAAAGTGCGGATGATCAAAGATCCCGACACAGGGAAGCGACTGTCGCGTCCGAACGCCAAGAACGACTGGCAGACTGCGGACGTGTCAGATCTGCGCATTATCTCTCAAAAACTATTTGACGATGCGCAGAGTCGCAAACAGGCGCGCGGGATTACCCACCCGAACCATCAGCGGCGGCCGCGCCACATGCTGTCCGGTCTCCTCCGCTGCGGAGCATGCGGTTCAGGGATGTCAACCAACGGCAAGGATAAGTCGGGACGCATTCGCATCCGCTGTTCAGCTGCAACGGAGAGTGGTGCGTGTCGGGATGCAAAGACATTCTATCTCACGACTGTGGAAGGTGCTGTCCTTGCCGGCCTGAAGGCTGAGATGCGGCATCCAAGCGTGATTGCCGAATACGTGCGCACTTACCATGATGAGCGCAAACGTCTTTCCGCCAAGACGAATGCTAGACGCGCTCACCTCGAATTGCGGCTCGGCGAGCTCAAGCGCGAGATCGACCGGCTCGTGGACGCGATAGCAAAAGGGCACGGTGACCCAGCGGTGCTCGGGCCGCGATCTATTGTCTTAGACGAAGAGCGGAAGCAGGTCGCGAAGGAGTTGAATGCCGAGCCCACGGTCGATGATGTCATCTCGCTCCATCCGGCTGTACTTGCGCGCTATGAGCAACAACTGGCCCATCTTCAGGACGCATTGTCGAAGGGCGTAAATGCGGGGGATTCTGAGGCCGCGGAAGCAATCAGAGATCTCGTCGAGACAGTAACGGTATTCCGGAACCCCTCACATCCGGGCGGGGTCACGGTTGAGATAGTCGGACGCTTGAACGCACTGCTAGGGGAGCAGGCCTACCCCCACAACGTTCGAGGGGTGTGGGGAAAGGTGGTAGCGAGAGAGGGCTACCTACGTTCCCCCCGACCCATTTCCTCTGAGTTTTTGGTGTCCGTGGCTTAAAAGTCCAGCTGACCCGTGTGCGGCTTTGCTCGTCTGGCTCGACCGTCCGAGCCGCCATTGGTGCGAATTCGCTCCCTTCTCCCTTGTGGGAGAAAGTGGTTCTATGTAACCGATTGAGATGGCAGGGGAAACGGAAATACGTGTCCGTATGGTGTCCCTTGCTCGGGATTCCTCCCGCGCGGCGGGGGTTTGGATGCGCTGACTCGGCAGTGTCCTGCAGCCCCGCGCTGGCGGGGCGCCGTCTCAAATCAGCCAAGTACGTCGCTGGCTGATCGAGTATGCACCTTCAAAGCGCGAGGCGTTCCAAGGGTATGCTCAGCCTTAGCTTAAGGCCATTTCGCTGCCAGTCGTGCTCGATCCGGCCTCCTAGTTCGCCGGTCACACTGCGCTCGGTAAGAACGCTACCAAAGCCGCGAGCCTGCGGTTTCACATTGATTTCGGGACCGCCAATTTCGTCCCAGTCAAGACGGAAGTCATCACCACTCGCGTCCCATGTGACACGGATCGAACCATCCGGCCGAGAGAGAGCACCGTACTTGACCGCATTTGTCGCAGTCTCGTGCAACACTAAAGCAAGGCCCGTCACGGCTTTCGCTCCGACAGGCACATCGGGTCCGCTTAAGATGATGCGGCCGGGCGAGCCATCTTCATAGGGCTGCAACACTGTGCGCACCAGCGCATCCATCGTTGTCTGCTCGCTTTCGTGCTCAGTGCCCATGATACCTGGACGGACAAGATCCTTGGCCCGCAACAGCGCATCCAATCGACCACGAAGAGCTTGGGCCATCTCCTTCGGGCTTCCGGCAGTCCGGGCACTCAGATTAATCATTGAGTGGAAATTGGCGAAAATGTTCTTTACTCGGTGATCCGCTTCCCGAGCAAGCAACCGTTGACGCTCTTGCGCATTTTTCTGATTGGTTACGTCCACCACCACGCCGACGAAGCGATCCGGCTTACCATCCTCGCTATACAGACACTCGCCACGCACCTCGACCCAGCGGATAGTTCCTTCCTTTTGAAGCAGCCGGTATTCCTGAACAAACTTTTCTCGGGTGAGCACGGTGTGGTTGACCGCGTCAGCGATCCCCTGAACATCCTCGGGGTGAATGCCCGCAAGATAGTCCGACAACGGGGCGCCCTTATCTCCCTTGGCAGGCTCGACCGAGAACATTTCCGCAAATCGGGCATCGGAATAGAACGTGTCGGACTGCACATGCCAGGCAAATGTGCCCACCATCCCGGAAGCGTTCAGAGCTTGACGTAGCCGCTCCTCCGCTTTCGCTAAAGCTCGCTCCGCCAAAACCTGTTGCGTTGTTTCCACGACAACGGCAAGAACGCCTTCCGGGCGACCGTTCTCGCCCAGCACCGGGCTGTAATCGAGGTTCATCCAGACCTGCTCAGGAACGCCTGAGCGGTGAAGTGTTAGTTCTTGATTGCGATACGAAAGCGTACCCCCACCCAAGCCCACCTGCATCACGTTGTCGTTGAAGTCGGCCACCTCAGGCCAACCTTCCCGCACCTTGGACCCAAATAGGAGGGGATGGCGTCCTCCTGCAAAAATTGAGTAGGCGTCATTGTAGATCATGATGCCGTCCGGTCCCCACAGGAGCACGATGGGGGCTGGTGACCGCAGCAGTATGCTAACCGTGGTCTTCAGGCTTTCCGGCCACTCGGGGATTGGCCCCAAGCTGGTGCTCGACCAATCGAGCGCACGAATAAGAGCGCCATTTTCACCGCCGCCGAACGGGAAACGATCGTCAGGCTCCGAGCCGCTCACGTTGGCCATAATCCTTTGATGCTGTTCATTTGATGATCGGACCTTGTTCCAATTCCAATCAGCTGCCCTCTGAGGGACCTTAAGTTAAACATCAAAGTAAACAACGCCCGGTCATCCAATAGAGTATCACAATACCTATCTCGGGTAGACCCGTGAGAGGCCTGATCCTGACCGGGCGGGCCGATTGAGCAAGCAATCAATACTGAGGAGCCCGGCGATCCCGCAGAGCGCGAATGCTCTGCGGGAGTTCCAGTAATCAGAGAGGCAAGCAATTGACGATCAGGTCGCTGCTCATTCTCATCGCCACCTGCTTTTCGACAACGGCGCTCGCTCAGAGCGCGTCCCCAAAGGTCGGCAACAAGCCGGCGGTTCAGGCAAAGCCGAAAGAGCCGACCGGCTGCAAACTCGTTGGAACGGTCCGAGGCACGAGGCTATGGGCCGGTGACTGTGTAGGAGTAGAGCTGCTCAAGGGCACGATGGAAACGACCCCGCCCGAGCAGAAGGAGTGAAAGCGGCCCCGGTGGGGGCTGGCTTCGCGCGCGGCCGCTCACTCTCCCTTCACGCAAATCCAATCGTAACTGTAAAAGTTCGCTCCCGACACGCCATCCTCGCATGGCGGAAGTGCATGCAATTATGGAAGCAGCCTTGACGCGATCAGGACAACGGCGCGCCAGCCGTGATTTGATCATCGCGGATGGGGGCGGCCAACGCGCCGATAGGTCCAAGCGCGAGGTCCTCTGCTTTGACTGACATCGTCAGTGAGCGTGGAACAAGCGTATGCTCGGCCTTCAGGGACCGGCGCAGCCATCGCCGGCACTCGGCGATGCGATCAACGCCGGGTTTGGTTATCTCGAAGTGAAATGCCTCGGCTGCGACACGCATCAGACCATTGCCCTCGACATCGTGCGGCGACCGAAGACGACGCCGGTCCATGAGTTGGAACGGTACATGCGCTGCAAGGACTGCTCGCAGGGTTCGCGGCTATCCCTACAAGCGGAGCCGTCTTGTGGCGCTGCGTGCGACAAAAAACACCGCGACCGATGCGCCCTCGACGTGGTGGCCGGGCGAGCGGTAGGAAATGAAAGAGGCCGCCAACTGAGGCGGCCTTACTTCCTCTGTGCTTCGTCGCAGCGAAATGCGGACTTATTGGCGCTCGCTTCCTTGATCAATCGAGCAATTCCGTCCAGCGTAAGTTGGTCCGTGACGTTCCTCGCGATGCGTTGATAGTGCGCGATTTTGTCGTCGAATTCTTTGCACTTATTGCACATGGCTCACCGCAGGGAGCTAGGTCAACAGTGCCCCGGTGAAATACCCCGGCGGAACGGTTAGTATACAGACCTGAGGCGACCCGGGGGCGTTGGTTCCGTTCTCTGTAAATATTCCAGCCACGTGCAACCTCTACAGCATCACCGCAAACCAAGCGGCCATCGGAAGCCAATAGAAAAAATCCCAAACGCACCACTTAAATCCATTCCGTCATACCTGGTCTCTTTTCAGCTTCCGGCGCCCAAAACGAGGATCCTTCCCTGAAGAGTTGAACTCGCGAACGTCGCCGCGGTTCAATGCGCGCATCACCGCTTCACAGGAATAATGGCCTTCAACGCCACAACGCCTGCCGGCGTGATGCAATAGGTGCGGCCGTCTGGTTGTTTTTCTATCCAGCCCTTCGCAAGCATGCCGGCGACGGTCTGTTTTCCGGCCGGTTGCAGCCTTTCAAGGGGCAGTCCCTTCGTGGGGCTCATCTTCTGCAGTGCGGTGCGCTCGGTGTTGTGCGGAATGTGAGTAGGTCGCGGCGGCATTATTTGCTCTTCGCCCTCCGAAGCGCTCTAAGTCTGCTGTCGACCGACGCCCCGGTGCGGTTCAAACTCTTGGCAATCATCCGCAATATCAGTCCTTTGGCCTTTAGATCGAGGAGGCGCTCGTCTTCTTCGAGCGTCCACTTTTTGCCCTTGCTCATTTCCCGTTTGCCTTCAGCCCGAGCTCGAGCAGTCGGCGCGCATTCAATGATACCGCCACTGCAAGACGATCCAGATGATGAAAATCAGAGCTGCGATGATGCCGATTTGAATCCGCAAATTGCTGGCCCATTTCCACCCCTTCACTTTGCTTTTGCCTTGAGCCCGATCTCGACCAGCCGGCGGATCGCTTCGGAGCGGCCGGGTTGATCCGGTTGCTGCGCCGCCCAGACGTCCAACTTATCCTTTAGCTCTGATGCTAGACGAATAGCCGTCACAGGATCTTGTCCAGTTGCTGGACGCCCCGGCCTTTTTCGTAATACGTTTTTCTTTGACGATTTCATAAAAACGTACTACGCTTATTTTGCTTGAAAAACAAGCGGCGGCCCGACAACTCTTAATCGAGTTCATTGGCGGTGAGCCGGGCGAACAGCTTCGCGATCAGTTCGCTTAAGCTTGGTTTCATTTTTCCGCGGAAATATTAACTTTCCCGCGATAGCCTTGCTCGCGGTCGTCGTAACTCACACCGCGATAGGCATTACTCTAACTTCAGCCCGCCGGTTCGCACCGGCGGGTTTTTTCTTGCCTTTCTGTGAAGTGGGACCGCATCAGGTTCGCCCCGCGCCAAGGCATGGGATCGTCATCGGCCACCGCGCCCGGGTGACGTTTCCATTCCAGTGGTCGAATCAGCGATCCTCTAATGAGAAGTTGGTGTCGCTATTGTCCTAAGGGGCAGCAGTTTTCACCGCGAATCTCACTTACGTTCGTTTTCGACCATGCTTAGCGGGCCAAGGGTATGGTCAGGCCCGGCGCGTGTTCGTCCACTACTCACCGCGCGCCGGGCCTCGTTATTTGATGCCAACTAAATCAAAGCCCGCCAGCGTGAGCCGGCGGGTTTTCTCTGCTCAATCAGCCTGCGGGCGCTGGTCTGATTGCGACGACGATACGCTTTGATGCGGCGCACATTGACCGCGTCCAGCATGGATTAGATTATGGAGTTACTAATTCAGCTCGTGGTGGGGGATAACCGTGCTCGGACGCCTTCGGAAGATCATCTTCAAAATTCGACGCCTATCTCCTGCGTCTCGTTTTGCCGAAACTATTCGCCGCGTAAATCGGCTGGCGCACCTAATGACAACGATGAAAAAAAGACCCCGTCGAAAGGGGATCAGACAATTTAAGTGGATAAGGAGTATGAGGTGGCCTCACAGGATCGAGGGTTCGGATCGCCCTGCGCCATTTTGGAGCAACGTTCCCGAAAAGCGCACAACGCCACCTAGCGGAATATGATCGCCAGGAGGCGTTGTGTATCAAACTGGGCCCTGAAATCCCCAGCACTAATGAAGAGGCATGCGGCATGCCAAGGTTCGATGACGTCGCCGCGATGCGCTCTCCGTAAGAATACGGGTATAATCATTTGACGATCTTGTAAGCTTTTGCCGCCTTACGCCTTGGCGGTTGCTCTCGCGCCGGCTTGCCGTGGCTCAACGCCTTGAGCATTCCTACTCTTGCGTGCAGCAATGGCCCGCGGCCTTCCGCAGCCAGCAGTGCGGTTTCGTCTGCTCGTTCTCCGGTAGCTTCATGATGTAGTCGGCGGCGTCCCGAAGGGGTTTTCATGCCCGGCACGGGATCGTCAAATTCGCGGTCCCAGGGCACTAGCCGGTGCCCGTTCTTGTCGGTGCGAAGTGCGGCCGGACATCGGCGCCACGGTGGCCGCAAGCCCGACAGGTAAACTTGGGCTCCAGGTCGGACAGGCGCACTTGATCCGGCCAGCGATCGGCATCGATGACGACCGAATGCGAACAGTGGCAGTCGGCGCAATAGATCAGCAGCCGGCGAGGGCCGGACGAGCGCATTTCACGCGCGACTTCGCAGTGCAACCAAAGCAACGGCCCCGGTGCGGTCGGCGCTCCGAGGCCGTCTTGGGGGCTTGCGTCATGCGGGGGGCACGACGATTTAATAATTCGCCTTTAGGGATATGGTCCCAGCCGGTTCACGCCGGCGGGCTGTTTCGCAGACGGACTGCAAATTCTCCTTCGGCCTCCATCGCCCGCAGGATGCCCATGCGGGCAAACAGCATCGGCCCGCGGTTTTCGGCGGCGTCGATCAGCATCTGAATAGCGAGCCGCCATTCCGGTCGGTCATGCTCTGCTTTCGGAAGTTTTCTGATGTACTCGGCTGCGTCGCGCAGTGTGCGCGCCGGCGCGCCACGAGGCAGGAGAACCGGGTGATCGAATGGGCGATCCCAACTCATAACGAAACTCCCGCAACGGGCAACAATTCAACACCAGGATAGAGGGATCGTTCCCGCGAGGCCTTACCCGGCCTTGCCGGATCTCATGGCCCGTTCAACTTCGTCGGCCAGCCGGTTGAGGTGTTGATGTAGCCGGTCGAACATCTCGCGCTTGGTCGTATCCGTGGCGAGATCGCGGGATCAGTGCGGCCTCAGCGGCATCCTTCCGAAGCTTTTCGATGGAGGCTTGATAGTCCTTCACGGCGATACCGATTGCTAGTTTCCGGACTTGCAGATTTAATTAGGCCCGCGCTCATTGTAGCCAACCAAAAAACGGCCCCGGCACCACTGGACACCGCGCCGAGACCGCCAACCCAGGTTGGTAGGTTTTCTTCCGGTTAGGCTTTGGAGGCTGACCGGAAGCTGAGAACCGACTCTTTCGCATAAGTTTCGTTCCGAGAGGCCGCGACAGGTGGCGGCCTTACTCGTCAATCTCGCGGCGCTTCTTTTCGAGTTCTGCGATCTGCTCCGCGAGCTGTTTTAGAAACTCGTCATCAGTGATCCGGCTCGCCAATTGCCGGTACTTCATGATCTTCATCTTGAGTACAACGCGTTCGTTTTTTGAGGGCATGGCAGTCATTCCCATCGTCTCTTAAATAAGACGGGGAAACTTCGTTTTTGTTCAATTCTGGATTGCCGGAATCAAAAGTCTATTTCGGCGATTGCGGGCCGTGAGACGAAAGCCATTGCGTCATGTGTGCGGCTGTCTCGGCTTGACGTGCCCTGCGGATCAGCATCTTGCGCTGGTAACCGGGCGGAGTGCCTTGAGCCTCTTTCCGTAGCCGCCGCGCCTCATCCGATAACCGATGATCCAAGGATACTGTTTGTTTGAAATGACGTCGCTGCATCGCGCTGCTCCATTCCTGAGGAGGGCGAGAGTGCGACTGGCGTTCTCATCATCGATAGCTGCCGCGGGACGGTGCGATGATGGAAATACAATACTCTTCCGGCGTCCCTAGTTCTGTCCACTTGTGAACACAGCGCAAATTAGGCCACGTAGGGCCCGCCGCGGACTTGCCCACGCGATCGACGTTATCCCAAGAATCGACCCTGTGGGTACGCTGTGGATATGCTGCGGACGACGAGAGCGCGGGCCTAAGTCCGCGTTCAAGGCCCGTTCAAGCCGGCGGGTCTTTCTTGCCTTTCATTTCTTCTTCGTGGCCGGCGCAACGACAGCGTCTCGCCCGGGGTCGCCCTTCTCTCCTTGAGGGCCCTTCTCGCCCTGCGGGCCCTGTGCGCCTTGAGGTCCGGGCGGGCCAGGAGGTCCCGGTTCGCCCTTCTGGCCCTCGAAGCAACCTGCGAGCATAAGTGCCGCGACGAACGAAGCTACCAACGCCAAATACCGCATACTTCTCGCCTCCGGCCGCGCTGTGTACGACGCCGAAGAACACTTCGAAAATCAGCCCCAGCACAGGGGAAGGCTGGGGCCGTGAAAGTTTGCCATTATGTGTACCGGAGGGGCTTCCGGCACGGATTACCAAAGCGCGGACCGTGGAGATTGTTCCCTGGCGGCAGGATCAAACCGGAAGAGAAACGGCCCCAGCGGGGGCAGAAGAAGCTAAGGCCGTTCCCTCCTTGGGCACGCACCACAGTTTGGGAGGCGAGCCCGATCATTTAAATGGTATCGCCTGAAGATTGTTCCACCTGAGATTGTTCATTTCGCCGCAATCAAAAGCGGCCTGATATCGGCCCGCGATGGCTTTACTGGGCTGCGTGCACGACCTGAGCGGTTTGTTGAGGCGGGACACAGCGCCGGGCGATTTCGATCTCAGCTTCAGTTGCGCCCTTGCTTCGCGCCCACGCCTCAGCCGCGGGTGCGCTGTACTTGGCAACGTAATATCGAACGACAGTACAGGAAACTCGATGGACGACTCCCTCGCCAGCGGTCGCCGCAGATGCTGAGCCGAGGCCTATCACGAGCAGACACAATGACCGTAAAATCATGACTGTCCCCTGATGAAACCAAAGGTCCAAGCTCCCGCACGCAATTTGGTTCCGTCACCAGAGGCGCCTTTCTGCCGGTGCAGTCCGGCCGGCGCGGGGAGTCATCGGGCAAAGCAGCGCGGGCGCTCATGCGCTGGCGCCGATCGGCCGGCAGCATGCAGCCCGCAGCAGCCGGACCCACCTCTCAAGACCGGCGAACGGCCTTCGTAAGTTCTGGTAGTTGTGGCAGACTGACTGACTGGAAAACGTGCGAGCCGGGTGCATATTGGGGCATGGTCGGGTAGGATCGAGGCGCGGTTCGGGCTTCGAATGATGCCGACGTTTCCTCGATCCCCCCTATCATTCCGTACGGCGAGTTTTCCCCAGTACGGCTGCAAGGCTGGCTTTCCAAGCGGTGCCTTCCTGGGTGATCGTCGGCTTAAGCCTGCTCCCGGCATTCGCCGTCCGCCATCCAGTTTGCATCCGCCCTTCGTGCATTTCGTGGCCGCGTCGGTTATCCCGTACTGCGCCGGGTCTGAGGACTCGATCATGCACCGCCATGCGGTGGAATACTCCACCTACCCCAGGGGCCCTCGCTCGGGTCCGGGTTGTTCTGTCCCGGTCCGTCATCACTTAATCGGCCCCATCCGCCCCACTCGCCGGCACATCGCGATTTCACCGCATGGCGGCTTATACGTGATGCCTTCGCTGTGCGGGAGCGCCTAGGCGACCCGCGAGTGGTTCCGAGCTTTCGCTGCTCATCCCTTCCTGGCATGCCGCCCTCTCCGACCCCGGGGAGTCCAACATCGTTATGTTCCAGAACTTCGATGCCGACATGGCCTTCGCCGTTTGACCACCGGCTCGGCACTCCCGACATTCCCGCAATCCGTTCCACGCGGGAGGCAGCATTTCGTGGCTTCACTGGTTCGCTTCCGCTACGGCCTGCCAGGTTGCTCGCCCCCCTGTACGGATCAGACTGGAACGCCCCAGCCCTCGGGGACTTTTACTTCCAGGCTTTCAACGGATCGGTCTCCCTTCCCGTCGCTGGATATAACTACAACAGTGACTGGATCTCCTTCTGTTGGCGGGACTTGCACCCGCTGGAATGGCAGCTAGCTTCGCTGCACGATCAAATTCTGCCCCCAGAGCTAAATGATTTGGAATTTGAGGCCCTGCGGCAGCTCGCCGCGCATCCGATCACCCATCACATTCCGTCCCGCATTCAATCCCGGCTCAAGGATATCGGCTACGTGAAGGAAGTCCTGGGCGGCATCGTCCTTACTAAGGACGGCCTGCAGCGGATTTCGCAAGCCAAATGACACAAGCATCCCCCTGCGGCAGCTTGCGGTGCATCGCCCTTCTGACCTGCGGTAAGGGTGAACCGCACAGGACATCCCAAGCCTCGAACGGCCATATGTATCTTGGTGCTCAGACCCCCGCCCGAGCGGCCGATCGCTTGATCTTCCGTCTGATCTTCAGACCCCCTTTTTCGCCCCGGCGGCGGGCTGATGCGCCCGAACGATGAATTGACGATTAGATATTCGAAGTCCGGATCATCGGAGATCGCCTTGAAGATCCGACACCGAACACCCTTGATGCTCCATCGGCTGAAGCGTCGAAACACGCTGTTCCAATCCCCCAAAGGCCTCTGGAAGACCACGCCAGGGCGAGCCCGTACGTACGATCCCCAGCACGCGTTCTACGAACATCCGGTTGGCGCGCCCGGTTGAGCCTTTCTGATCAGGTCGACCTATGATCAGCGGCGCCATCCGCTCCCACGCCGCGTCGTTGTTCACTGGAACCGTGGCGCAAAGCAAGAGCGCGAGCTACTCGCTAACGGCCTGCAAAGCGTTTGGAATCCCGTGATTAGCAAGCTCATGCTTGCCAAGCACAACAAACAAGCGGTCGAGCTATGCGGCAAAAACGGCGCGCCACGCGAGGTGATAGTAGGAATGCGCGTCATCAAGAAACTAGAACTGACATTCAAAACACGAAACCAGAAGCAGCTTGGCGGCGCCAAGTCTGGCGGCAAATCGTTTCTCGAGCTTCTCTGATTTTCGGCGATGCGCTCATCTATCCTGAGACCCCCCTGCTTTATTGCCCGTCAGGAATTGATTGACCTCCGCAAGTTCACCATTCCGACCATCTACGAGGTGGGCACGCGCAATAACTTTGCCAACCTGAAAAGCCAGTGTGGTTGAAAACTGGCAGAACTCATCAACGAGCACAAAATGCGCGTCAGTGCGGAGGGACACCGAGAGGCAATCATCGAGGAAATTTCAACTACCCTCAGGGACGATCGCTGGACATCGGTGACACGCTCTTAATGCGCGCCGGGTTCGAGATACAGCCATCAGCGTACAAGGCGGACCCGTCAAGCGCCCGCCTGTTTAATCGCAACGCTGTCAGTCAGCAGCTCGAGGCTGCCTTAGCGTTGATGGCCGAGGCTGAAACCCATCTTCATTGCCTTCATACGCAGCGCGGCCACAGTTCGCTTGGTCATCTTTGCAATCTTGGCGACCGGCGTTTTCGCTTTCGAATGGGCGCGCAATTCTTTCTCTTCATTTTTGGTATACATACGCATCACGCGCTTTGGAGTTTTTTTTGCTGCCTTCTTTTTCGTTTTCTTTGCCATGCAAGGCTCCTTATTTTTATGAAGCGCCCTTCTAGCAGAATTTTTGTGAGTAGCAAGCTATCCCCAGCGTGAAGCTTTGCTGAGGTTGACAATGGCCGTATACTAGAAGCGTGAAACCGCCCCATAGCCTTATCGAGCAGCAGATAGACAACTACGTCCCTCAGAAGTTACTATCATCGACGCGCCCAGCACGAAACCATCCAGCAGATTGAGAACTTCATACACTCGAAGTTTACTTCGGGGCAGCAGCCGCGGCAAACCCAAACCGTTTTTCAGTATCACCAAAGGCAAGGTCAACATCGCTATCGATCGTCATTCATATCGCGGAAGGAACGAGGGCGAGCGTGATACTGGAGTCTCAAGACGCCCACGTGGAGAAATCCTCCCACTTCATGGTCTGCCTGGACGGTTCGGTGGTGCAATGTGTCGGCACCCAAAACGCAGCCTACGGTAACAATATCGTGGACAAATCCCCTTTTGCAGCTAGTCCTCGCGCGCGGCACGCAGAGCACCAACGACATGAGCATTTCTATCGAACCCGAGGGCTATGCCGCGCAGGACATCACGCCTGCCCAGTAGGCCGCGACCACCAAACTCATCAAATACCTCACAGGAATGGAATCCCGCTCGATAGCACGCACGTAATACGTCGCCATGAAACTGAAGCTTCAAAGTCTTGTCCAAGCCTTATCAACGTCTGCTTTCTATTACCGGGTGCAGCTCACAGGGGGTCACCACCGAGTGGGAGACCACCCTTATCTTGGTAGCAATCTCTCTCTCGCAGGAGATGGTGTAATCGGCCGGCCCAGCTTGTGGATAGCTGAAGCAGACATCTACGCGTCGCTTGTCGACCTCGGCTACTGGGAAGCGGTCTGGTGTCCTAGTCACAGCCAGTTGCTTTTTACGCTCTGGTCCTAGCCCGCTTCGAGGGAGATTCAGATGTAACCACTTTTCAAACACCCCGTAATTGGTGCATAAACGCGCTTTACAGTCACGTAAGCGCGTTTTGCGTATCCGAGACCATTTGCAAATCGGCTACGTTCCTATCTCAGTCTGGAGAATCCATGGATACGGAAAAGAAACCGACGGAAGATGCGACCCCGCCCAAGCAGGACATGGGCCAAATTATCAGCGATCTAGTCGTCAGCGGGGCTACCGTCCTAGCTCACGGCGCTGCCGAGGCCGTTGTTAAACGCGTCAGGAAGGCGGCAGCGAAAACCGCCCCAGTGAAGGCCGTGGCGAAGGTCGTAAAGAAGGCGCAGAAGTCAGCCGCTCCTTCTAAGAAAAAAGCAAAGAAAGCTTCCAAGAAATCCAGCTCGAAGAAGAGGGCCGGTAAGAAGACTGCGAAGAAGTCCGCCAACTCGAAAAAGAGGTCAAAGAAATCCAAACGCTAAGGAGATAGCATAGCTAAGAAGGCAAAGAAGCAGTCAATTACCAAACGCGCTGTAGGAGCTGCGAAGTCGGCTGTAAAAAAAGCCAAGAAGGCCGTCAAGAAAATGATGCCGAAGAAGAAAGCCAAGAAAGCGAAGAGGAAGTCGAAGCGCTAATAGTTCCGCAGTCGCTCGCGGACTTATTGGCGCTCGCTTCTTTGATCAATCGAGCAATCCCGTCCAGCGTAAGTTGGTCCGTGACGTTGCTCGTGATGCGTTGATAGTGCGCGATCTTGTCGTCGAATTCTTTGCACTTATTGCACATGGCTCACCGCAGGATTAAGGCGGGAGCTTGCAGAACTCTCAGTCACCGATAATTGCCGAGGGCTGGGCGGTGATGGAAGGATAATAGACCTGTTATTCGGTTCCTAGGCGCGCTGCTTAAAACACTCATCGCCAAAACAAACCTCCAATTCAGCGAAAGCTTTGCGGACGACGACCCGGAAATCTATCGGCACGCCTGCAAAGTCGGGCTCGAGGGCGTCGTCTCTAAAGTCGCCGCCAGCCGTTACAGTTCCGGACGCGGCAACGACTGAGTAAAGAAGACATGCGCCCAGCGCGAGGCGCTGACATTGCCGGCTTTGCGCTGAACGGCAACGACTGGGACGGCATCTACGTCGGCCGCCGAAAGAAAGAGGATCTAGGAAGGTGGACCACGGTTTCAACAAGGTATCCGCTGCCGATCCGCGTAAGTGGCTGACGCCTCTGATCCGCAAAACCCACCATACGCCAAGAAGATCGCGCACAGGGGAATTTGGGTCGAGCCGGAGCTGCTAGCCGAAGTTGAATACCGGGCGAAGTCGGCCGAGGCCAACGTGCGGCACCCGTTCTTCAGGGGTCGACGCCCTACGGGAGATTTTAGACACGGTGCAACCTTCCGGCCGACTGGCAGTTGATTTGGCAGTCAGGATCGGCGCGATGAAGACCTTTACCCGTTGATCACCGCAGAGATGGCGGCGTGTCCCGCCTGCGGGAGCCCCATGACGATCGCCTTGCATGAGACCAGGAAACACTTCCCCAATTTCTCGACATTCAAGTGCGATGAATGCGCCCCGATTGCGAGGAATAGACGTGATAATTTGATATGTGCGCCTCACCAAGAAAGAGGGCTCAGGGAGCAATACGATGTCCGACTTGCAAAATATTCTCCGCCAGCTTGATACTTTAATAAGCCAGCGTTCCGGCAAGGACGAGGCAATCGAGCTTATTGTCCGAGCGCTCCATTCGATAGCGTCGGAGCACCATACTCTGAAGTCAAAAGTCGGAAACGTCCCCTTTTCAACAGGCTCTGCGGATCAGGCCATTAAGGGTGGTATGGGAAACTGACGGATCTCGCAACACTAGGCTCTCACCTGTCCTTCACTCTTGGCTTCCGCCTCAGCGTGAAAGAGCGAGAGCCGGGACGCGCGTAGAGACTTCGATCTCTTCGATGGTGACTGCCCCATGGGCTGCCCGAATTTCGCTAATCCGTCAGCGGCGGGGTCTCCATTGCGGTTGGCTGGCTTCTTACCCATCAGCAGCGAGACCTACGGCTCGGATTCGGCAAGTCCATTTGTTTGGGAGAGTTCATCTGACCCTTATTTTCGATGGACGAACGGCGTCCACTAGCTCATGCAGAGCCTCCGCCGCCTCCGGAGGCAACCATCAATTCGGAGGAGGTTCAGCGATGAAGCGCGATCTCCCTCTCAGGTTGCCGTCGATCCTGCGTCGGGAGCGTGATACTTGAGATCCGTTGAATTCATGGGTAAATGATCCGGCAAATCGATTTTTAGTAACCCTTGTGGCTTACCATTGTTCAGGCCCGGTGCCAACGCTGCGTAATGATTGAGATACTCTTCCGTCATTCGTCTTGAGGTAAATCGCTTTTCGAACTGGGCCCGTACGCGACGCCGGTCGAGTTCGGCGAGACGTCCTATAGCCCGGATGGCCTCCTCTTCATCTGACACAACAAAGCCCGTTATCCCGTGGTCAATAACTTCCGGTACGGATCCCGACCTGAAAGCAATAACGGGCGTGCCACAAGCCATCGCCTCAATCATCACTAAGCCGAACGGCTCTGGCCAATCGATCGGAAACAGGAGCGCAGCGGCGCGAGCGAGAAACCCTTGCTTTGCGCGATCGTTGACTTCCCCGATAAGCTTCACCTGCTTTCCATCAATTTGGGGCTCAATGCGCTCTCTGAAGTAGGTCGTTTCGCCCCGTGGCACCTTTGCAGCAATTTGAAGGGGCATGCCAACGGCTTGCGCGATACGTATCGCTGGTTCTGGCCCCTTTTCGGCCGTCAATCTGCCAAGGAACGCGAGATAGGAACCTGGTTCAAACGCAGGCCGAAGTAAGTCGGGCGGCAGACCATGATAAACCGTTCCGACCCAATTGGCTTGCGGCAGCGGGATGCGCTGATTTTCCGAGATCGAAACAAAAGCCGCCTTCGGAAACCGACGGACTACGTCCGGGAAGAGAGGTAAATCCAGGCGCCCATGGCACGTGGTCAGAAAAGGGACGCCAAGTCTGCTGAGCAACGGCAAGTGCAACCAATCGATGTGTGCATGGATCAAGTCGAAGTTCTTCGCGTTAGATGCCACCTCCTCAATTACCGCTGCTTGCATAGCCATCGGGTCGGTGCGGGGGCGACCGAGGCGAAGAGCGCGGGGACAGACGGCGTTGAGCTTAGCACCGGTCACCGAATCCCCGCTTGCAAACAGCGTTACTTCATGGCCCAGACTGACAAGCTCATCGACCAACCACGCAACGACCCTCTCGGTGCCTCCGTAAAGCTTAGGGGGCACGCTTTCCGCTAAGGGGGCAATTTGCGCAATTCTCATCGGCTTTCCGCATTGAGTAGATCGAGGAAGCTCAAACTAGCAGCCTCTCATCATTGCTCTTCAAAAAAAGGACAGTTTTGATCACCAAGGTCGTGTTCGCCAGCCGTCGGGCTATCGTCCCGATTGCACGCCACAGCGCAGCTATCCTTATCTGCAATAAGTCGGACGGCGCCTGAAAGTTGCTATGAGGTCAGCAACGGGGCGGAAAGCCCCGCTTGGGTGGTAGCGCAGAGAAGTTGAGAGACGAGCGGGGACATCTCGTAGCCTACCAAGGCTGCGCGGTCTTGCCTTCAGTCTGTTTACCGCAAACTTCTTGCCGAATTGAGCTTTAAGGCGCCTCTCTCAGAGAGCACAATGCTGCCCAGCCGAATAACTCACTCCATTGCCTTGCCCTGGAATATTGAGCAGCGTGGCCTCAACGCCGGACCTTTCGAGGTTGAGGCCGTTTCGTCGATACCATAAGACGCGAGAAATTCGGGAGAAGCCTCACCCCTTATAAGGAGCAGTTGCAGTCGCCTGCAGCGATCCTTCACCGCCGTCGACGCCAATAAGTATCAACGTTAGCGCGGCTGCATGAAGTGACCGGCACCTCTGATGAGCGTCGTAACGCTTGGCACCGAATCATCAAACTCGTGTGCCCAACTCCCGCTCGATGATTCTGCCAACATTCGTAGTCAGTTTAGCTGCTATTCCGGGGCATCTCATGGTCTGGTGAAACCCCGCGCATATCGTCCGGCAACCACGTGCGTGAAGCCCAGTCCATAGGAACCTATCGCAGTTTTCCCGATTTTCTTTGTGTTCGTATAATTCAGGCAATGAGGTCTGTCCGCCGCACGATGGCCAAGATGGAAACCACTTTAGTCAGGCGCGACCAGTTCAGCATAACTCCGCAGGGCATCGTGCATAGGCCGACCGATGCAGCGTTCACTCCAAATCCTGGCGATCCCTATTCGGGAATAGAGCGCCTAGGTCAACTCCGCAACAACCATCCTAATGGGAGCGGCTTTAGAACCCAGGACGTACAGCGGATGATGCGCGAGCTTTGGGCCGAATACGTTGCGGGCAATCAGCAACTGTTCAAAAAGTGAAGCCACGGGCGCAGCTTAACTTAGCTCAGCTCTTTGATGCTCCTCAGATACCGCAGTCCTTCAATGGCCAGTTCCTGTTCTGTGGCATCGGGCCGCTCCGCCAAATAGCTGGCGACTTTTTCTCTCGCTGCTTGCTCTTCGTTCGATGTTAAATTTACCAGCATCCCATAAGTGCGCATCACGCGATCGATGGCTGCCTGCATCGTCTCTCTCCTTAAAATTCCTAAACACGGTAGGAAAACAAAGGTTCCGATGCGCCGTTGTGGGGACGAAATGAACAGGGACCGCGTTGTCGCATTGCGAAGAGCTCGCGGCCCACAGGCTCGCCGCGAGACCAACTCATTTCAGCCAAGCCCCCTCGCCTCTCGCAAACGTGTTGGTGGCTTCATGGGCTTGCTTGCTGGTGAGTTGTTCTGGCCGAACGCGTCGACCCGCACGTCATCCCCAGTAAAAGTAAACGCCAGGTCGCTCGTCGGGATATCCGCATTGATCTAGTTGAGCTCTCGGAGCAAAAAATCGGCCCTAGCTGGCGAAAGCTAAGAGCCGAAGTTGTCCTTCTATCGTGCCCCTTAGGCACATCATGATGATTTAAACAGACCTACTTTTGTTCCACGATCACGTCGTCCATCGGCCTCGCGCTACGTCCCGCGTCGTTTTCAGCCTATTACTTTCCGTCTTACCCGATAAGCAGACCGACGCTTCCGTAAAGTGAAAAAACCGGGCCTCCAGGCCGGACGTGAACTGAACGAAAACTAATAGATCTTCTAAGTGTTGCCTTTCAGCTCTTCGCCCATGCAACCGCTTTATTCCGGAATAGAGAAAACCAAATCCATCCCTTGGCAAACCAGTTCAGAAGCATCAACTTCGGTCTTACCGCCCGAAACAATCGCTCTACGCACACGAGACTAGCTGCGTAGGCCCCGATCAGCATACCGGTTCCTGTCAGCCAATGACCTTTTCCCACGATCACCAAAGCTACTAACTTGAACGGTTCGACTAGCAATAAAGGCAGAAGCATCAGAACAAGAGATTGATAAGGCCCGAGCTTCTGAACGCGTCGACGAACGCTTGACAAGGCAGTCATCGATCTTCTGGGTCGGTCTCTGGACGGCTTCAGCATTTGTTATCGCAAAGACAGCCGATTTTCATTTGCCGATACGTGTTCACGATAACGCCCGCCGAGATATCCCCGTTGCGGAGCAAATTGTAGCCGGCTTCCATGGCCGCATCGATCTTTTCGGCAATCAGAAGCTTTGCTTCGGAATGAGCTTCTGCCCCACCGAAAGCCAGTTTCGAAAGTCGAAGCGCCATGACGTGATTGGCTTCCAACGCCAACATTACTGCCGAGCACCATGGGAGCATTTTCTTGGCCTCCAGGAGAAGGGCTATTCGTAATGAACAGTGCGTCGTCGCGTTTGTTCCAAGGTTAGCGCTGTTAACCGCTCTCGGGGCGGCCGTATGACCCTCCTACGCTATTAGAATCCCTCCTTGGTCAGGCCGTGGGCAACACCGATAGCAGCGGCTAGGCTTTACAACCCTGCGCAATATCGACAGAGACGTCATGACTGACGGCGGCGGCGCTAATTACCGGGATCCGATCATGAGTCACCATATGAAAGAAGCGGCCTCGCTTGTTCTCGGGTAAGGGGGAACAACCGCTCCATTCTCTATGCGGCTTGCGCTGTTTGCGCGTGCTGATTGACTTCGGACTCTGCAATCTGGCTGAGGGTGCTGTCCGTGTTCTTTTCTTCCTTCAGGGTCGCGTCGAGCAGTTTGGCGGCGTCCTTGTAGCCGAGCTCGTTCGCCCAGGTCTTCAGCGTGCCGTAACGAGAGATTTCGTAATGTTCTACAGCCTGTGCAGCAGCCAACAAGCCCGCGTCGAGAGCCGGCGTGCCCTTATATTCGTCCATAATCTCCTTGCCCTCATCAAGGATGCCCATAATGGCATCGCAGGTCTTGCCTTTGGGCGTCTCATCGATCGAGGCGAACACCTGGTCCAGCCGGTCGACCTGACCCTCCGTCTCGGTCAGATGCTTCTCGAATGCAGCTTTCAGCTTTGGCGACTGCGCCACCTTGGCCATCTTTGGCAGAGCGGAAAGGATCTTCCTCTCGGCGAAATAGATGTCCTTTAGCGTGTCAATAAACAGGTCTTTCAGTTCTTTCTCTTTGGCCATCATGCCCTCCTGATTAGTCCTCTGCGGAAAACAGTGACGAACGAGATTGGTTCCTAATGACCGCTGGCAGCGGCCTTCTTAAAGCGTGCCGGGAAGCAGGATGTGTTCGCTTTTGTGCCCCATAGAGTTGCCCAGTATAATCGCGTTCACAGAGCTAACTTGCCGTTCTCGCGACCTGCTCGGCTAGTCCCCTCGGCTTCGTTTCATTATCGATAGCGTCCTCCTTGTAGTAGCCGACCGGATTACAATCTCTTGGCGCCGATAGAGATCGCGTGGTCTGCTGTGTCGCCGAAGTTCCTATGTCCAGGAACGAAGGTGACGGTCGATCGTTCACTCCGTTAGGCAATATTAGACTTTGCGTACGCTGGGGCTAATCGGCGCATAATTATGATTAGAACGGCAAAGCATATCCTCCTGGTCACTCGTGACAACGGGGGTCCTCGGGCCAGAGCCTAAGAGCGGAGCCAAAAGCGAGGACGGTGTGATCAGACAGCCCTTCAAAGCGCGCACATCGGAAGAACTTATCGCGCTGCAGAGTGCGGTGGCCACAGCAATTCTCGCCGTGATCATTATTTTGACGCTCTATTTTGGCCGCGAGATCATTATCCCCATAGCATTGGCGATCCTACTAAGCTTCGTTCTGGCCCCACTCGTCGGGCTCCTTCAGCGCATACGCGTCCCGCGCGGGTTGGCGGTGGTAAGCGTGGTTGTGATTGCTTTCGCGCTTATATTCGCAATGGGAAGTTTACTCGCATCCCAGCTCACACAACTGGCAGGCGATCTTCCACGATATCAAGCGACGATAACCGAAAAAATCCAATCGTTTCGAAGCACGACCGCGGGACGAGGTACGCTGGAGCGCGCCTCCGGTATGCTCAAGGATCTAAGCAAGGAACTGGACAAGCCGAAGGATGCCGTGTCAGCGCTGGGAGCCGGCACGAGCTCGAAGTCAACGTCATCGGTCACTCCCGTCCCTGTAGAAGTACGGCAGCCTGATCCAGGAGCTCTGGAGAGTCTACAAAGCCTCATTTCTCCACTGCTTCATCCGCTCGCAACAACAGGCATAATCGTAATTTTTGTCATCTTCATCCTGTTGCAACGTGAGGATCTCCGTAATCGCCTGATCCGGTTGGCAGGTTCGCATGACCTGCAGCGTACCACGGCCGCACTCGACGACGCGGCAGCGCGCCTCAGCCGGCTTTTTCTGATCCAGCTCCTTCTTAATGGTACGTTCGGTATAATTATCGGCGTGGGCCTTTGGCTAATCGGCGTTCCAAGCGCGATCTTGTGGGGGATCTTGGCCGCCGTGTTGCGCTTCGTACCATATATTGGGGCAGCTATCGCTGCGGCGTTTCCATTGGCTCTTGCTGTCGCGGTTGATCCCACTTGGACGATGCTGCTTTGGACCCTCGGCTTATTTCTCATCGTCGAACCGGTTCTGGGGCATGTCATTGAACCGATGGTCTATGGACACAGCACAGGACTGTCACCCGTAGCTGTCGTTGCATCCGCCACATTTTGGACCGCACTTTGGGGCCCGATCGGCCTTGTTCTGGCGACGCCGCTGACGGTCTGCCTGGTTGTACTTGGGCGACACGTCGAACGTCTGGAGTTTCTTGACGTCATGTTCGGCGATCGGCCCGCGCTCTCTCCGCCGGAGATATTTTACCAGCGAATGCTGGCCGGTGATCCGACCGAGGCGTCTGAAAAGGCGGAGGAATTTTTGAAGGAGCGCTCCCTTGGGTCCTATTATGATGAAGTTGCTCTAAAGGGACTGCAATTGGCTCAGGCTGACGCCGAACGCGGTGCGCTCGATCATCAGCGTCTCACAAAGATTAGAGATGCCGTCAGCGAATTTACCAATAACATCTCGGAACAGGATGAGCGTCCTTTGCCGAAAGTCGCCTCCACCACCGACATAGAAGCAACCTCGGCGGTTGAAACAGTTGCTGAGGATGCTCCTTACGAAAATTTGCCGATCCTAAGCAAAGGAGATTTGCCTTTAGAATGGCAGGGTGACTATCCAGTCCTCTGCGTCGCCGGACGTAGTCCGCTTGATGAAGCCGCTGCTATGATGGTCAGCCAGCTTGCAACTGCACACGGTTTACTGGCTCGTGTCGAGGCAGCAGAAGCTCTGTCAACCGCCAACATTTTTCGGCTGGAGACAATCGGGGTAGCAGTCGTCTGCCTCGTGTATCTAGATGCAAGCAGTCCGGCTCACATGCGTTACTCCGTTCGACGTCTTCGGCGTAAATTGCCAAAGGCTACAATCATTATGGGTTGCCTGATGAGGGACATCGATCCGATCAAGTTAGAGAGCCTTCGGGACGGGTCGAAAGCCGATCTCGCTGGTTCCAGTGTTGGCGAAGTAATCAAATTTTGTATTGATGCGACGGGGGTAACGGGCAGTCCGTTGACAACGGCACTCGATCAAATTTCCAAGACTACCGCCGCGTAGAATACGGTTGCGTCAGACGACAGGCCATCGCTCTGCGACCAACATCAATCTCGCCTGACGCGCATCGGGCCGGCTCTGGGGTAAGCGAAATCAAGTGAAGCAGCCCACCGGTGGCGAAAGGCCCCTCCCCCAACATACCGAGCATACCGTTCTTCGCCCCGCCAATTCAACGAGATGACTGACAAATGCTGAACGAGCCACGCCGGCAGCCGGCGTGGCCGGCCCGGTATTCCAGGCAAGATCGAAGGCTCTGGCAAGCAACTGGGTAGTTTCCGCGTCAAAATGCATTGATCGAACCTAATAGAGAAAATCGGCAGCAGACCCTAATTTACGTTCGTCCGCCTTTTCAAAACGCGCCATGCTCAAGCGCGACGGGCCGCTCTGCGAATCCCCGACGTCGAACACAATACATGCGATGGAGCAGCCCCGGGCGCGGACGAGGCAGCAGACGCCTCGCAAACGTCCGGTCATGGCCAGCCGATCGGTTACGAGCCAAGAACCGAAGCGGCGTCGACGCGCGATAGCCCACTATTGGATGACAATACGTCGGCGTGCGAGTCGATCCGAATGCACCATCCATTCCGGCAGGGGCGCACCGTCCCGATGCCGGCCGCCCGCACATGCAGCGGCCCACGCCGCCACCGCGCCTAGCAACAGTGACGTGGCCAGCGAGAATGCCAGAATGATCGTGCTGCGACGGGTGCGGGTGAGCGCAGCCTTCGAATTGGCGATGCCGGTGTCGACGCGACGTTCGGCATCGACAGCGGAAAGCCCGGTCGTCGCGCCGACTTGCTGGATCAGGTAAGACCGGTCGTCAGTACTTACACCGTCATGGCCGGAGGACGTTAATAGAATACGGCCGGCTTCCGCGCGGTCGGAACGCACGTCGACATTTGGCGGCCGACGAGCCGAGCGAAAGAGCCGGTCAAGTTCATAGCTCAGCAGCGGTTCGGCGGCACTGGCGTTTGCAGTGGAAGGCGCACGGCTAACCGTGGCTGCGCCGACTACTCCAGCCAACAGGGCGCCAATCACCACCGCGACAGCCCAGACGGTCAGTCCGTGAATACCGTCCCGGCTTTCGACTTCGTCTGTTGGTCCCGCGGCAAGCGGCCGACGCAGTCGCCCGGCAATGTAAGCGCCGAAAGCGAAACTGACTATGGCCTGGAGAATGAGGTAAAGACCTGACAGGATCCACAATGCGGCGGACGCATCGCGCCACGTGGGCGAAGTGGAACTCACTCCTAGCCCGACCGCCGCCGCAAAGGTCACGAGGATTAGGGAAAGTGCTGTCGCAGCCAAAGCCCCGGCGATGACCGGCGTCCATTGCAAATATTTCTGCTCCGCATTCAGCGGCCCCGCCACGACGTTTTCCAATGTCATTTCTTCGATCCCTATCGCAGACCGAAGAACGACAATACAGCCAAGACGACCACCACTAGTCCAACCAGATAAATCAAACCGTTCATTTCATCCTCCTCGGTGTTCCTGCGCACCTATAAGCTCACCGAAACACGAAGGTTCCACCGCCGCTGCTGACGCGACTCTGGATAGGACCCATTGGAACCGTTTTGCTTACCCGATCTTAAATGGTGACAGAAACAGGCTTGAATGACGAATGGAGACCGCGTTGGCCCGTTGCACGGAATGCGGTGCCAACATTGCTCCAAAACAGGGGCTGTGCCCCCGGTGTCACCGCCCCAGGTGGTACACATTGAGGAAACTGTCAGTATTGCTGCTGATCGTGGCGCTACTGGCCGCACTCATAAAACTCATCGTGGAGTATGGCGTTCTAACGCTGAGCCAATGGTACGCTTAGCCCATCTTGCCGCATCAGGTTGTCCGGCAGGCACTTGTGAAGTGAGTAGCCGCAATGGCAGCGTGACCAAGGCAGCGCCACGCGCTGCCCTCTGCTACACAAGAGGTCGACTACCTCTCAGTTACTGCTTAGAGAATGCTTCGGCTCCGAAAGACTTGTCCGCTCCGAAAAGCCCTTCCCCGCCGCATCCACCACCCGGCCGACCTTGGCCGAGATATCGCCGACAGCGGATTTTGCGCTCTCTAGCGTCAAGCCCTGCCTCTGAGCCTCGTCGGTAACAGCTTCCATCACATCTCCCGCAACTGCCGATACTCGATCGGCTTGGGCGGACGCAAATTCGGAGGCCTTTGCCTTGGCGGCGTCACTGGCTTCGCCCAAATAATCAGATTCCAGCTCTGTCGCCGGCAGGGCTGCGGCGATACCGACGCCGATCGCAAGGCCGACCACCCCCAGCGCCAATGGCTGAGCCTTGAAAACCTCAGAAAGATTCGAACGGATCGTTTCAAACATTTCGGACCCTGTCCCCGGGATCGACGAGACGTAGCTGGAGGCCGAGTCGGCATATTCCCGCCCGTAGCGAGCGGCGTTATCAGCCGTACCGGCCGCTCCGTCACTCATCGCGCCCGTCACAGAGGTCGCTCGTTCGCCGACGGAAGCGGTGCCGGATCTCAGCGTCGATCGGGCGCCATCGAATGCATCACCCTTTGCGTCCGGGAGGCGATCCAGGCCCGTGCGAACGAACTCGCCTGCCATTGCTACGGGTTTGCTACCTGAAAACAGCCAGAGCACACCCATCCCGATCAACGCGGCCGAAACCGGATTCTTGCGCACGGCGTCGCCGAGATCGTGGATAAAGTCCGATCCCTTTTCTTCCGGCATGCTATTCATCGCATCATCTCCTTTGCCGCGACCTTGTCGCGCTGTACCTGATCAAGCGTCACCGTGGGCTTTAGGGCATCACCCGAAAGCCGCTTCACACCGGTTGCGATGAGAGCCGCCGAGACCGCGGCGGCGCCAATGCCCGTTATTAAATAGGCAACCGGGTCCGAGAGACCGGCGTGCATCAACGCCGCCGCGGCGGCGAATAGCAGCATCACCAGCGCCGGGATCAAGATCACGGCCCCCGCGCCGATGATCGCCGTGGCGCGACCCGCCTGACCGGCCTTGTCGGACAGTTCAGCGCGGGCCAGATCGAACTCGTTACCAATCAGCTTGGCGAGTTGCCCGACCGCATCGCTAAAGAGCTCGGGGATCGAACGGCTACTTGGTGAATTCATCACGATACCCCAAGTCCTGCGACGGATTGCTGGCGGCGCCCGAATAATTGCTCGCACTCGCTCGCTGTGAGCCGGATCCTTTGCTGCCCGTGACACCCTCGGCTTCATCGGCCGAACTCTTCAGGAAGCGGACGACGCCGAAGCCTGCGAGCACGGCCATTCCGAGAAATGCTGTCGGTTGCCGACGCGCAAAGGATTGCGCCCCTCGCACCAGATCATTGAAGTTACCCGTCCTGATCGTATCTGCCATGCCTTCGACCTGCGATGCCGCCTTGCGGATATACGTACCCGCAATCGGAAGGTCGTTGTCGAATTCACCGGCGGCGCGACGGATCGTCCCGGCGAGGCTGCCGACGTAATCCGCACCCGCGCTCTTCTGGCCCTCGACAGTCTGTTTGAACTTGTCAGTCGCCTGGGCCGCGACGTCTTTGGCGGTGTCGACGAAATCCGACGCCTGATTCTGGATTGTTTCCGAAGATGACGATGCCAGGCCGATCGCCTTGTCCTTGATCTCGCGGCTGGCGGAAAGCGCCTGATCAGTCACGCTTCTAGCGGTGGTCGCCGCCTTTTCGAAGCCATGCGACGGGCCGGTTTTCCCCTGATCAGCACTCCTGAAGGTTTGGTCAACCATGGTCGTGTTCTCCGTGCGCGTTGGGTTGATGATCTTTTTCGGAAGGTTCAAAAGCAGTGGTAACGGCGGCCTCTGCCACGCGGCGGACGCGCTGGGTGATATCCCGGGCGGCCTCGCCGAGACCGTCGGTCGTCAGTCCTTCCGCTTCCACCTGCCGAGCGGTCTGATCGTAGACTTCGCCGGCTACCGTCTTGGCCGCAGCGAAGCCCTTGGCTGCGGCGGCCTCTGCCTGACGCTTGGCGGCGGAACTTGCATCGCCAACAAGGTCATCCTCAAAGTCAGAACGCGGCAATGCGCTGGCTATCAAACCGCCGATCAGCAAACCGACGCCCGCTACCAGGAGCGGGTTCTGGTCGATGGTTTGAAAAATAGTCTTTCCTGCGCGATCGGAAGCCTCCAAAGCCCTGTTTCTGATGCTTCGAGCAGCATCAATGCCGGAGTCGGCGACGGAACCGGCCGCGCTGCGGGCCGCGGCGGTTGCGCCGGATGCGGTGTCCTGCACCGTCGCTGCGGCCGAGCCGGCGAGACGGACGCCGTCGTCCTTGAGGCTACCGGCCCGATCGAGCAGCGCTGCCCCGGCTGACGTTGCGCTTTCCTTCAATCTTTGGGAACCAGAAGCGATCGCGGCACCAGACGCATCAGCAGTTCCTTTTACTTGATCGGCCTGATCGGAAATGGCCTCGGTTACGCGGTCAAACCGGTCCGCCGCATATTCCGTGGCGGCCGCGGCCAACTCCTTCACCTGATCGCCGAATTCGCGGGCTTGCCGCATCACCTCGCCGGAAACATCAGCGGCGACGTCGGATGCTTTCTGCGTCGCGGCTTGGCCAGTCTTGGAACCGGCGAAGAACAGGCCCGCGCCGATCATCAGAATCGGAACCGGTATGGCGCGTCCCAGCCTAAGGAGCGGATACGCAATGCTTGCTCCGACGGCCACCGCCTGCATCGGGTTTCTGCGGGCTGCGGCGCTGACGTCGCTCATCAGCTGTTCGCCTCGGGTCTTGATGTAGTCGGAGACCTCGGCCTTGATAACCTCGGGGCTGATGCGATGCCGAATGTCGCTGGCCGTCTCGGCGACGCTGGTTTTCAGCTGCTCGACGGTGTCGGTGAGGCCGGCCCGCGTCTGCTCGGTTTCGCGTTTGATTTGCAGCAATGAACGCGTGTCAGTCTGGGCCATGACGCAATTTCTCCGGGACGATCTATTTGAAGGTTGAACCTTTGGACATGCCATTGGTTCCTGAGGATGCTTCACTGCGACCTTTGGGACTGGTCAGTGCGTCGATCGTCGCCTTGAGCGAGTGCGGGTGGGCTGTCTGATGCTGATCAGCAGGCGCTTCCGATTTGTCCGAGCCTGACAACAGGCAGACGACGATCCGCGCCGCCGGCGCCTTCCTGGAAAGTTTTCGCACGGCATAATCGATCCGCGCTCGCGAGACATTTTCGACGTAGCAGAGGCAAATAGATGACGCCTCATCGCTGTCGATGGCAGCCGTTGCACCAGTGACGCGGGCACGAATCCTTCCGCGCCTCAGCGCGTCCGCGACTACCAAGACGGCGCAATCGTCTAGTCGGCCCAGTCCAGGAACACAAAACACCGGCTCGCCAAATTCGCTGTCGGTCAGAGCAATGACCTTGTGTTCTTCGTTGGACGATCCCCACGGCTTTACATCCGATGCCGCACGGTCGTGCTCTGCCAGGTCTTCCACCACGTCCGAAACGGTTTTGAATATATTTTCCAGACGATCGTCACCCAGTCTGCCCTGTTCGGCATCGGCTTGAGCCAGCCTCAGTGCGCCGATCAGAATGGTGTCGTAATAAGCCATGACCGTGTCCTGCTTCAGGAACAGGCGGGCTTGTTCGATGGCCTCGATAGGGTCGCCGGTAAGCATCCGCTGATAGGCCGCTTGCTGAGGCGTCAGCGCAGGTTGGTCGCCTAGCATGATATCGAGGAACTTCAACTGATCGACGTGGCGAGCCAGCACGACCAAGCAGAGCGTGAGCGGGGTGGACATCAACAGGCCAACAGGCCCCCACAGCCAGGTCCAGAAGGCCGCCGCGACCACAATGGCAACCGGAGAAAGTCCCGCGTTGTGCCCGTAAATGAACGGTTCGATCACCTGCCCCATCACGGGCTCGACGATGAGGAACAGCGCCGCTGTCCAGATGACCATCGTCCAATCACCGCCAACCGCCGCTGCGAGCGTCAGAGGGAGGACGGCGGCCAAGGGCGCGCCAATGTAGGGCACAAAGCGAAGGATCATGGCGAGCAATCCCCAGAGCGACGCGCTCGGGATGCCGACAAATGCGAGACCGGCGCCGATGATCAGTCCGAAGACGGCGTTGAGCACCAGTTGGGTGGCAAAAAGCTTGCCCAATCGGCGAGCGGCGTCGTCCAGAGCTGTCGTCGTCCGTTCGATATCTCCGCTGCCCGCAAGCCGAATAAACCGGTTGCGCAAATCTTCCCGCTGAAACAAAAAGAAAGTAACAAATATCAGCACGATCCCCGTCGTCGTCAGCGGACTGACCAGAGGCTGAAGCACCGCGACGAGTGTCTCCGACGTCCCGGGTACCGGCTGATGGACCTCGACGGGAATAGGTTTGCCGGCGGACTCAGACCGAGCAAGCGATGGGGGCGCCGCTGGCCGTTGCTGATCCGGCGTCTCCAACTCCTTCCCGAGATCCTTTAGGAGACCCGATGCATCCTTGAAAAGGCCGGTCGGACCCAGGAAATCGCGGAGGCTGTGGATTTTTTCGTTGAGGGTGACTTGGTAGCGCGGCAGATCTCTGGCCAGCTGATTGACTTGCACCATCACCATGGTTGTAAGGGTGACGGTGACAGCGAGCGCCCCGGCTACCGCAAAGACGACAGCCAATGCACGCGGGAAATGCCAGCGCTGAAGAAGCCTGACCAAGGGCGTCAGCACAAAACTGAGCAATACCGCGAGTGCGATAGGTACCAGTATCTCACGCGAAAAATACAGCGCCGCGATAACGACCGCGATGGTTATGAAATTGTTGAAGGCCAGAGCGGCCGGGACGATCACAACTTGCTTCCGCGTTGATGTTAAACGCACCAAAAGTTCGGCAACCTAATTGATCTGATGACGAATGGTTCCTAACCGCCCAGACCCGCCGAGGCGCTATCTCGACCGCAAGTCCGCGCTGGGCGAGACTGCTTTGAATGTGGCCCTCACCCACTTGCTTAGGTCGATCGACCGCTTTGTCGATTTGTCAGACATTAGGAGCGCCGAGGCCGCTTTAATTCGGTGACGTCTCGCGGCGGCTCGCGCCGACTAATCTTCCGTAACGAGGAACGATTCCCTCATTTCTACCGTTGCTCTGTAGCGCAGTGCCGCTGCTTCGGCAGATTATCTCAGGAGCTGATCAATGGCGGTGAATTCCCGACCCCCAGTCACCGGGCCGGCTAAACCTGTCTTGACCGTACACACGGCAGATCGATCAGGCGACGCGAGGGGGAGGCACGCTCAAACACCGACCCAGATACCGGCGGCTGGTTGGCGAGACGTTGCACTGCGCGTCTTCCATAGCATCTCGGAAGACCGGATCACGACCATCTCCGGAGGGGTGACCTTCTTCGTCCTGCTGGCGCTGTTTCCTGGACTTGCAGGCTTAATCTCCCTTTACGGGCTGTTCGCCGACAGTACGACCATCGGTCAGCACCTCAGTAACCTGGACGGCATTCTGCCTGAGGGAGGCATGCAAATCCTTCGGGATCAGCTACAACAGCTGACGTCCCAGCCTCCGCAGAAACTTGGCTTTGCGACCCTTGCGAGCCTAGTGATTTCATTGTGGAGCGCCAACGGCGGCGTTAAGGCGATTTTCGAAGGCTTGAACTCCGTTTATGAAGAGAATGAGAAGCGCAGCTTCATCAAACTGAACGCCATCTCGCTCGCGCTAACGTTGGGGGCGCTCGCCTTTGTGATAGCGTCGCTCTTGACCATTACGGTAGTTCCGACACTTCTCACCTTTCTCGGCCTCCCCGGCATTAGCGAAATCGTCAACTACGCACGCTGGCCGGCACTTTTGGTGGTCGCAAGCCTGATGATCGCGGTGATCTATCGATTCGGCCCGAGCCGGGAGCAGCCGCAATGGCGATGGATATCGCCCGGCAGCATTTTTGCCGCCGTGACCTGGATTGCCGCTTCGCTATTGTTTTCCTGGTACACGTCGCACTTCGGCAGCTACAACAAGACCTATGGGTCTCTCGGGGCGGCGGTCGGCTTCATGACGTGGATCTGGATTTCCACCATGGTCATCTTGATCGGAGCCAAGATCAACGCGGAACTTGAACATCAAACCGCATCCGACGCACCCCGTCGTGCGCGGGGTGCCAGGATGGCTGATACTATTGGTCGAAGCACCTGAACTCGCGTGAGTGCACTACCAACTTCGGAAAGGTGCGTGGCGTAATCGAGGATAATGAAGCCACTTGCCGTTAGATGGCGTCAAAACCACGACCGGCGCGAGAATTGACAGCGCCGATAATGGTACAAGGGTTTGCTAGCTTACCTAACTTACGCCGCCTGCCTCTTGACTTGATTTCTGCATTTCTGCGCAGCTGGCCGGGCTAGAGAATGCTTTGGCTGCGACAACCTGTGGGCTCTGATTTGTCCGCTTCACGCGCGAACGATCCGTTGGGCAAAGCGTTGTCGGTGGTGCCACGGAGCATCGGTATGTCGGGAAAATCCACCATAACACGACGAAAAATAGTCGGTTCGGCCGGCATCGGCCTCGCAGCTGCTGCGGCTCCATCGCTCGCCAAAGGAAATCCGGAGATGCTTAAGCAAGAGTTGGAAAATCCTGCCGACAAGTACCCGAAGCCGCCCTACAAAAAGCAGTCGCAACCATGGCCCGGACTGGCGAGCAAGATGGAGCCGCGTCCGGATCACGGTGAAGAAAGCTATCGCGGCTCCGGCCGCCTCGCCGGCCGAAAGGCGCTCATCACTGGCGGCGATTCCGGCATGGGCCGTGCCGCGGCCATCGCGTACGCCCGGGAGGGGGCCGACGTCGCCATTAACTATTTTCCGACCGAAGAGCCGGACGCGAAGGAGGTCATCGACCTTATAAAGGCGGAGGGCCGTGTCGGCGTCGCGATTCCGGGTGATCTGCGTGACGAGAAATTCTGTCAAGAGCTTGTCCAGCGAGCCGCTCAAGGACTCGGCGGCTTGGACATAGTTGTGAACAATGCCGGTCGGCAACAGACGCGCGCCTCGATCCTGGATTTGACGACCGAAGACTTCGACGCCACGATGAAGACCAACATCTACGCGCCGTTCTGGATCATCAAGGCGGCGCTCCCACTGCTCAAGCCGGGCTCCGTCATCATAGGGACGGCGTCGGAGCAGGCTTACGATCCTTCGCCCGATCTCTACGATTATGCCCAGACCAAGGCAGCCACCATGAACTACGTGAAGTCGTTGGCAAAGCAACTTGCGTCGAAAGGTATCCGGGTGAACGGCGTGGCACCGGGACCGATCTGGACGCCGCTGCAAGTCTCAGGCGGAGCGACGATGGAAAAACTGGAAAAGTTCGGCAGCCAAACCCCGATGGGACGCGCCGGTCAACCAGCCGAACTCGGCTCGATCTACGTTCAGCTTGCGGCAGCGGATGCCAGCTTCGCTACTGGGCAGATCTACGGTTCCGCCGGTGGATCCGGCCAGCCCTAATTAAGAAGACGTGGGATTAGGCGGTTAATAACCGCGAAGAGCTTTCCCCAGGGTTCACATCCGACCCCTACGCGTCACTCAGTGGGTAGCCGTCACAGTCACGAACCTCGCCGACAGTTCCCATCTGCATTGCTCCAGGTTCGACTGCCGTGGAGCCCGATGAATTGCAGCACATTTGCTCGACCAACTTATGGCAGTGCTCTGTTGATTGTTCTGCGCTCGTGATTCCCGACTAACGGTTTTGCGCTTGGCTGCTTGGCGGTTTGCCGTCGGCCACCTGCGCGACTGACGCGGACTCGCGGAATGCGCCGCGTCGGCGAAAGCCGGCTCGATCGGAACGTACGGCTCCCCGGCGGATTAGCATTCCGCAGTACCAGTATTGGGATCACGAAATGGCCAAAAGCACAAAGAAAAAACACTCGTCGAGCGACACCGCGACTGTCAACGATCAGAAGCTCGATCGCAGAGAAGGCGGCGAGCTTCATCAAACCGCGTCCGGCAAAATGCCGGTTTTAACGACAGCCCAGGGAGGTCCGGTTTCGGACGATCAGAACTCCCTGAAGGTTGGTCCACGCGGTCCAACTCTGCTTGAAGATTTCCACTTTCGGGAGAAGATCTTCCACTTCGACCACGAACGCATTCCGGAGAGGGTCGTTCATGCGAGGGGTTATGGCGCGCATGGCTTCTTTGAAAACTACAAACCTCTCTCAAAATACACGCGCGCCGATCTATTTCAGCGCGCCGGTGAGCGAACGCCCGCCTTTGTTCGGTTTTCGACGGTTGCTGGCAACAAAGGCTCTGCGGATCTTGCGCGCGACGTTCGCGGCTTCGCCGTAAAGCTCTACACTCAAGAGGGCAACTGGGACATCGTCGGCAACAACATCCCGGTGTTCTTCATTCAGGACGCGATAAAGTTCCCAGACTTGATCCATGCTGCCAAGCAGGAACCGGATCGCGCCTACCCACAGGCGCAGACGGCGCACGATAACTTCTGGGACTTCATTAGTCTAACTCCCGAAAGCATGCACATGGTCATGTGGATCATGTCAGACCGGGCGATCCCACGCTCTTTGCGGTTCATGGAAGGGTTCGGCGTCCATACGTTCCGCCTGGTGAATGCGAAAAGAGAGTCCACCTTCGTCAAATTCCATTGGAAGCCAAAGCTTGGGCTCCAGTCAGTTCTGTGGAACGAAGCTGTAAAAATCAATGGCGCCGATCCAGACTTTCACCGTCGTGACCTCTGGACCGCCATTCAGACCGGCAATTTCCCGGAATGGGAATTGCAACTCCAGCTCTTCGACCAAGACTTTGCCGATTCTTTCGAGTTTGATGTTCTCGATCCTACCAAGCTGATTCCGGAAGAACTATTGCCACCAATTCCTGTCGGCCGCTTGGTACTCGATCGTATGCCAGACAACTTCTTCGCCGAGACGGAACAGGTCGCGTTCATGACACAGAACGTTCCGCCCGGCGTTGATTTCTCCAACGACCCCCTGCTGCAAGGACGCAACTTTTCCTACCTCGACACCCAGCTCAAGCGGCTCGGGGGCCCTAACTTCACGCATATCCCAATTAATGCACCGAAATGTCCGTTCGCGCACTTCCAGCAAGATGGCCACATGGCCATGCGCAACCCCGTCGGCCACGTGAACTATCAGCCCAACTCGTTTGGCGAAGGCCCCCGGGAGTCGCCGCAGCGTGGATTTACCTCTTTCGCCGAGGTAGAACAGGGACCGAAACGCCGTTTGCGAGCCGAAAGCTTCGCGGACCATTACAGCCAGGCGCGGCAATTCTTCATCAGTCAAACGATGGGTGAGCAGACGCACATCGCGAATGCCCTGACTTTCGAACTAAGCAAAGTCAAGACACCGGTCATCCGCGAGCGCGTGGTTTCGCACCTTCTCAATATCGACGAGACCCTGGCTAACAAAGTGGCCGCGGCACTCGGGCTGAAGAAAATGCCGAAGGCGGCGGACGCCGCGATGCCAACCCGGCAAGACCTCGATCCCTCCCCCGCTCTCAGCATTGTGGAAAAGGGACCGCATCGCTTCGAAGGTCGCAAACTCGGTATAATGGTGACTGATGGAACGGATGCAAATCTGCTGAAGGCTCTGAAGGCAGCTCTGGAAAAAGTAGGGGCGACCTTTGAGATTATCGCTCCGCAAGTCACCGGCGCAAAAGCGAGCGACGGAAGCTGGATCGATGCAGATCAGATGATCGATGGAGGGCCGTCGGTCCTGTACGATGCCGTTGCACTACTGCCGGCAGGAGCCGCGATGAAGGATCTTCTTCAAGAATCCACAGCACGGTATTTTGTGGCCGACGCTTTCGCTCACTGCAAGTTCATCGGGTACACGGAGGCCGCGTTACGCTTATTGCAGAAGGCAGGCATCTCCAAAGACGATCTGGATGAGGGATGCATCGCCCTCGAACTTGCGAAAGACGCAAAGACCTTTGTTGAAAGTCTAGGAAAGCTGCGCGTCTGGGGACGCGAACCCAACGTGAAAATGCCCTGAAAACTGGAGAATGGCGATGGACGGCAGAGAAGAAAAAGTGCGGCGGCGCGCCTACGCGCTTTGGGAGCGAAGTGGTCAGTCGGAAGGTTCAGAGATGGACTTCTGGCTGCAGGCAGAACGTGAACTCGCTCAAGGCGACTCCGCTGCAAATCCACCCCAGGACAGATTGGAATAGAATGACGTACGCCTTAGCCGGCTTGGAATACTCGTCGTCGAGGACGCCCGTTTTTCCGCGACTTCGTCGTGGAGACACTGCGCGAGGAAGGCTACGACGTAATCCACGCAGCTGACGGCGAAGAGGCTCTGGCATGGTGCAGGCGGCGGGTCGCTGACGTGCTGATCACTGATATTAGGCTGCCCGGAAGCATTGACGGATGGCGGATCGCAGAGTGGTCGCAAGCCGCGAATGTCGCGCTCGATCGCGGAGGCGAGGAAGGGACTTCTTTCGAGCGCCCCTAATCCTGACTAGCCTAGTCCGCCGGAACCTTTGCCTGATTTTCCCGTTCTAGAAGCGACACTTTTTGAAGGGAGCTTGGAAATGAAGAAAATAGCAGTTGGGACTGTGTTGGCTTTTACCATTATTTCCGGAGCCTATGCGGCTACGACCATGTCAGCGGCTCCGTCCGAGAGCTGGACCGTCACCGACTACTATAAGCAGGCCGTGTACGATCCGAAGGAAAGCAAAATCGGTGACATCGACGACGTTTTGATCGACAAGGCCGGAAAGATTACGGGACTGGTCATTGGTGTTGGTGGCTTCTTGGGGGCCGGCGAGAAAGACGTCATTGTTCCATTCACGGCGGTTAAGACCGCCAAGAAAAACGACAAATGGTGGCTTACGCTCGATGAAACAAAGGATGATCTGAAGAACGCTCCCGGATTTAAATACGACAAAGCGAGCACGACCTGGTTGCCGGATAAGAAATAGGTCGCAGCCGCGGAACGATCAGAACGCGCCGCTAGCCGGCGCGTTTTTTATATGCGGGAGCATCCATTCATAATCATCTGCTGATTTGTTTCCTCAGCTCGGATAACCCACATGATTTTGACAAAGCTATGAGCTCCCCGGTTCGGGCATCAATAACTTCCAGCTGGCCTGGCGGGCGCAATACGTAACGGGCGTTACGAGCGCCGTTTTCAAATGCGTTCGCGGTTCTTCAATTGCTTGGTCGGCAGGGCGTAGGGCCGTCTTTTTCCGCCCCTTACCCAGCGCGCATCGGCGCGGACGCTGGCGAATGCCGCCGACTAAATAGACAGCCGCGCCCGTTGTTTCGAGAGGGAACATTCCGGATGTGTTCCCGTTTCTACTGGGAAATACGGAGGCTAGCGAATGCCTAAGCGGGGCCCGCGCAATAAACTAACGACGAACAACCTGGAGAAGCCGCCGACTTCGTCGCCCTTCGGGTGATCCGATCAGGCCTGTTCCGGTGGTCGGGGTGCCTGACCTAGGAACGCCGCGTTTATCTGGGCAGGCGTTCCGCTCCGGCGATGAGGTCGAGACATGACAAACTTCACAAAACTTCCCACGTGGGCTGATAAAACTCACATCCACGCCGTGGTCGAGACACCTCGCGGGAGCCGCTGCAAATTGGAATTCGATCCTCAGCTTCGCGTGTTTACCCTCGCTAAACCCCTCCTAATTGGACTGACCTATCCGTACGATTGGGGGTTCATCCCTTCGACCAAGGCTGACGATGGCGACCCTCTGGACGTTCTCGTGATTTATGACGCGGCGACATACCCCGGTCTTGTACTTCGGTGCCGCCCCATCGGGGTACTCGAAGTTCTTCAAATTGCAAAGGGTGAGAAGGAGAGGAATGATCGCATATTTGCGGTGCCTGATCGCTCACCCTTCGAGGGCGATTTGCAGGATGTGAGACGGCTTCCCAAGCGGGCCATAGATGAACTGGAGCGATTCTTTGAAGCAACAAACGCGCTTGAAAGCAAAGAGCTTGAGTTTTTGGGATGGCGCGGTCCGAAACACGCAATCAAAACCATAAAACGGTCTTCAACATAGCGCCAAGCTATCGCGCTCTTTGCGGCGCACGCATGTCGCGCATAGCGTAGCATGAATTCTGGGGACCACAGAGGTCACGACCGCGTCGGTCGTGGCATTCCATACAGCCACTACAAATTTTCAGATGCAGATCTTGGTCCGAAGGTGTCGCTCTCCCCGATCAGACGCTAACGTTGGGAGCTTTGGCAACCGCGGCGGGAACGCGCACATCCGTTTTCAATAGCAACCACCTTCTACTGACGACGACCCGTGCAAAGACGTCAGATTCGGCTGGGCGCGCGATCTGATCCCTAGACTCAGCAGCGTTACGCATCGCTGGTCCGGCCATGTGCTCGCACCATTGACTATGCCGCCTTCATCGGCCGCAATCCCGGCAACGACAATGTTTTCGTCCACACCGACGATTCCAGCCAGGGCGTGACCCACGGAGTGGCCGGCAGCCTGATCAATGCCGCATCCATCCTTGGCAAGCCGGGAAAGTGGAACGAGGTCTCCTGGCGAATTGTCGTCGCTCGACAACCGGGGCGCGGCGCGATCATCCGCCAGCTAGCGCGACGAGAGGGCAATCTCTACACGCGGTCTGCACCTATATCGGCTGTGCTTGCACCGGAACTCGTTCGAACCCTGCTGGGGCTTGTCCCTACCACGGCTTGCATTTCGCGATGGACGAAACCGCGCTCAAACCCCGGCGATTTCTTCCTTGACCGACGTGAAATGTCCACGTCCAAAGGGCTCCTCGATCGGCGCCGTGCCGAGCGGCCGGCGTCGCCATCGTATCTACCGCAGGCGCAATACGCGTGGCCGCGCGGTACGACCGACGAGCTATGCATGACAATACTGGTCGTACTAACGGACTGGATCCTGACACTTGGGTGCAACGCTGAGCGGCAGCGTGCTGGCGGTCAAGTTCCACGATAGCTGCAACAAAAGCCGCGCTAATCCGGATATTCGTCCGACCCTTGAACCCACAGAAAAGACTGCATGTCGATCATGTCCCGCGGCCGCATGTCGCTGATATCGGCGCGCACACTTCGCACGAAGGAGAACAAATCCCTGTAGAGCGGCCAGGACGGGCGGGAGGCATAAGGTAACTCCACGCCATACCGGCGCCCCGCTTCCCGCGTCACCCTCGGCTTGAAGAAGAAATGCGTCTTGGGCTGCGCAAGAAAGCCAAACACCGTGACGAGTGGCCATGTCAGCACGCGTGTTTGCCGCCTCGGCAAGCCGGCTACCGCCGCGATCCAACTGGAAAACCTGATATCGAGCGGTTCAGCTCCGTGCAAGAGATCAAACAATGCAGTGGCAAAAGCCTGCGCGCCGGCAGGCGAGCGTACTGCATCTCGCAGTGCCATCTTTTCGAAGGAAAAGAGCAGATTGGTGCGCGATTTAATGCTGGTCGCGAGCCGGGCTATCTCTGCAAATTGTCTGTCGTCAAGCAGGCGACTGAAGGCAGATTCGCTCAGCGCGTCCTGCCAGCGCAAGTGCGCATTCCATTTGTAGCCACGCTCCCATTCCAAATAGGTTTGGTCTTTAAACCCGCCCGGAAAGGCGCGAAGAAATTTCCGTCGCGCTTTTTGCGCTGCGGAATTTGGCTGTACGCGCTTCGTCACAGCTCTCGCCCCCCGCGTGCTCGGCTTTCGGTATTTGGGCAGTGGATTTGGTTTGAGCTGGCGACGCAGCGCTATCGAAGACATATTTGCCAACGCATGCTGATCTCTGATGTTCCTTTTCCGGCTTATGTTCACTTTGGCACACAAACGCACCGTTGGCTGACCGCCGGACATTGCGAGCACGCCCGAAAGCTGCAACCATCGGCAAATCATTTTGCGAGACTGCGTGAACCGATGCGCCCACGGCTAACCGCACTATTTGTTTTGGCTGTCTCAGCCGGTGCGGCGTTTGCGCAGGAGGACAAGAAGACCGACGACCTGAAACCTACCGATCCCGACACCGGCGAGAGCACGGTGCAGGAGTCGACGTTGGGACTGCTACCGAATTCGCTCGAAAAATGGGGCGTCAAGTTTGCCGCCACCTATATCGGCGAAACCCTCGGTGATCCGACGGGCGGATTGAAGCAGAGCGCGATCTACGAGGGACGGCTCAATCTTGCGGTCGATGTCGATCTGGAAAAGTTCGTCGGCCTGAAGCAGCTCACGTTCCACGCCAACCTGTTTCAGATCCACGGCGGGGGGCTTTCGCGCGGCGCGCTGCTGAACTACCTGGTCGTCAGCGGCATTGAAGCGCTGCCCTCGACCCGGCTCTACGAAATCTGGTTTGAGCAAAAATGGGGCACGAAGCTCGCTCTTCGCGCCGGCCAGCTTGCCGCCGATACCGAATTCATGACGGCCAAATATACCGATGTCTTCACCAATGCCTCTCTCGGCTGGCCGGTCGGGCTTTCGCTCAACTTGCCGAGTGGCGGCCCCTCGCCGCCGGTGGCCACGCTGGGCGCACGGCTGCGCGCTGACATGTCGGATAATCTCACGCTGGTCGGCGCCATCTTTGACGGCGATGCCGCCGGGCCCGGTCCTGAAGATCCCCAGCTTCGCGATCGTTACGGGCTCAATTTTCGCGTCAATGATCCCCCACTGCTGCTCGGCGAGGCGCAGTTTCTCTGGAATGCAAAGAAGGGCGATCCTGGACTGGACGGAAAGTTCAAGCTCGGCGGCTGGCGCCATTTTGGCAATTTCAGCGACCAGCGTTTTAGTGCCTCGGGGGTGACGCTCGCTGACCCTGCCTCGGGCGGCACTCCTGCCACGTTGTCCCGTGATTTTGGGGTCTATTCGGTTTTCGAGCAAACGCTCTATCGGGTGGGGCGCGACGACGATCGCGGCATTGGCGTCTTTGCACGGGCCTCGTACAGCCCGCCGGACCGCAACCTCATCGACTTCTACGCCGACGCGGGGTTCGAATTCATTGGATTGAGTGACCAGCGGCCCAAGGACAAATTCGGGATCGCGGCCGCCTACGCCCATGTATCGCCCCGGGCGCAGGCCTTGGATGACGATTTCGAAAGGGCTTTCGGACCTGCTTGGCCAGCACAGAGTTTTGAATCAGTTTTGACGGCAGTCTACCAGTACGAGGTTCGCGCTGGCTGGACCTTGCAGCCGAACTTTCAATACATCATCCATCCCGGTGGTGGTGCGACGAACCCGTTTGGAAGCTTTCCGGGCAAGGTGCTCACCAATGCGGGGGTCTTCGGTCTGCGCACCGTGCTCAAGTTTTAGCCGCGCCGTATTCGGCGAGGTTGTTCTTGCAATAACAAGACCGCCAGTCTCGCCGTCAACATCACGCGGGCCTCACTTGCCACGCCAGGATGCGGCGCTGCTCGATCAGGGCCCGCGCCAGCGGTTTGGTGAACAGCCGCGCTGGACGCCAACCAGAATGCGCAGGATTTGGATTTGTGTACACTTTGGCGCATAACTTCGATTTCCCTGATTTTCATGGTTCGACAAAAGGGTTTTTCGGAACGAAGCGGCGCTGCCAGGATTATTGTGCTCGGACAACAAATCCATTGGAGACCAGCTTTGAAGATCCGGGCAGGCTACGACATCGCATTTCAATGTGTCCAAGAGACCCCAATGGTGCTCATGCTGAGTATCCATCCCACCCGCCGGCCAGACCTTTTGACCGAGCACCGCATTCAACTTTCGAACGGGATCAAGTCCCATGACTATCTGGATGCTTTTGGCAATGCCTGCACGCGGCTCGTCGCCCCTCCGGGACTGCTGGAAATTCGCAACGACTTCATCATTCGCGACAGTGGCCAGCCCGACGCAGTCGTCCCCGATGCGCAGCAATGGGATGTCGGCGTTCTGCCGGATGAGGCACTGATGTATCTTCTGGGTAGTTGCTACTGCGACACCCAAAGGCTTTCCGATCTAGCGTGGTCCCTGTTCGGCGGCATTAATGGCGGCTGGCGGCGCGTTCAAGCGATTTGCGACTATGTCCATAACCACATTGAATTCGGCTACCATCACGCCCGTTCCGACCGCACCGCCTCGGAAGGTCATGCCGAGCGCATCGGCGTCTGCCGGGACTTTGCCCATCTCGCTGTGACTTTATGCCGCTGCATGAATATCCCTACCCGTTATTGCACGGGCTATCTCGGCGATATCGGCGTGCCGCGCGATCCCGCTCCGATGGATTTCAGTGCCTGGTTTGAAGCTTTTCTCGACGGACACTGGTTCACCTTCGACGCTCGCCATAACCATCCCCGCATCGGACGAATTGTGATGGCGCGCGGCCGCGATGCCGCCGATGTAGCGATATCCACGGCTTTTGGACCTGCATCGCTGGCGCGTTTCACGGTGGTGACGGACCAACTGACCAGTGCGGATTGCGAAAAGCGCGGATTGACGGAAGCGGCGTAGCTTGGTCACTGCCGCCAGAAATTTAGGAACTAGCATCTTTCGGAAGGATTGATCCCGCGGAGCCTCCTTCCCGGTGGGCATTTTCTAATGGAGAATAACGTGGGACTGTTTTCGAAAGACATCAAAACGATGGACGATCTCCTGCTGCATGGCCTGCAGGATATCTACTATGCCGAACAGCAGATTACCAAGGCACTGCCAAAGATGATCGACAAGGCAACGAATGGTGATCTCGTGCAGGGTCTCAAAATTCATCTCCAAGAAACCAACAAACAGATCGAGCGCCTCGATCAAGTGTTCAAAAAGCTCGGCAAGCAGCCGTCCGGCATCGATTGCCCGGCGATCGACGGCCTGATCAAGGAAGCCGACGCGACCGCGAGTGAAATCGAAGACAAGTCCGTACTCGACACTGCAATCATCGCCAACGCGCAAGCCGTGGAACACTACGAAATCGCCCGCTACGGCACGCTGATCGCATGGGCCGAAGAGCTCGGCCACGATGACATCGTCCGTTTCCTCAATACCAATCTGAGTGAGGAAAAGGCCGCGAACACCAAGTTAAACACCCTTGCGTTGCGTAAGGGCGTTAATCGCAAGGCCGCAAGCTGACAGAGGCCGTAATGAGAGCGTACCACATTCGCGCTGGCCTGGTCCCTGCATCCGTCAGTGATGCCAAAAAAAGGCAACAGAAAGATGATCGGCACTCTCACGCCGCATGCGCGTTGGCCCAGTCGCGTAGCGGACCGAGGTCGCTCGAGATCGATCAGGAGAATCCAGCGTGGAGTTTAGAAAGAAAGCGTGGTCGCAAGACGATTGCGAACGGTTGAAAGCACTGGTTTTGTCCGGTGCTTCGCCACTGCGCGCGTCCCTCGCGTTGAAGCGTTCGATGGCCGTCACGAAGAACAAGGCGAGAAAATTAGGGATGCCGTTTCGACTCGAAAATGAAATGAAGAGGAAACGCCGTCAAATTCTAGAAATGAACCGGACCGTTAGCAGATGATTAGCGGAAAGCGAAATTGGGTAATCCGTCCAAGGATTTAAATTTCAAAACCGTGTCTCATAGGACTCACAAAGAGGTGTTGACACTATTGAAGTGCTACGTGAGGAATCCGCCGATTGTCGAGCCTCCGCGCTTGACGCCACCCTAAACCGTCTTCGGCGAGGGGCCGAAAGCATGAGTCATATTAGTCGGCGAGCAGCCCGGCAACAGAGAAGACCTCGCCGGTACCGTTCGTCGGACGGCGTTAGCTACTCTCCAATCGATCAATTGCGGCTTCTTCCAATGCGCGAGTTAGCATTTGGCCAGTTGCGTTTCAAGTTTGTGCCATGTGGAAAGCTCCGTTTACATTAGAAGTCGAACACCGGGTTAGAACGCGACCTCGCGGCAATCACAGCTGGTCGTGGCGACTGGCGCCACCGATCAAAAACTGCCGCGGCCGCCTTCTGGGACGAACCGAGTGTACGCGTAATCCACTTGATCATTTCAATTCTAACTTCAAAGCTGCTTGGTCGCACCTAACCAGCGGAACGTACTCGCCTGAGATGTGTTATCGAACTTCCGAACAAGGGAGAGAAACCATGGATTGGAACCGTGTCGAAGGTAACTGGAAGCAAGTAAAGGGAAAAGTGAAGGAGCAATGGGGAAAGCTGACCGATGATGATCTTGATGTCATTGCGGGCAAGCAAGACCAACTTGAAGGAAAGCTGCAGGAACGCTACGGCTATGCAAAAGATCAGGCGCAGAAAGAAATGAATGACTGGTATGGACGCCAAACCTGGTGATAGTAAGAAAGCCCCGCTTCGGCGGGGCTTTTCGCTGCAATCAGCGCTTGGTGATCCAACTTCGATCCGGGGCGTTCGTGAAGACGTTTCTAGTTAGGCGGCCTTGAATTGCTCCTTCGACCCACCTCAACTGGAAGTCTGTTGGCAACTGCCAAGGCGGTTGTCTCATTGGTCTCCAAGGCGATCTTTTGAGCAAGCATGACATCGCCTTCAACGAGGTGCCCCAAGGGCACGAAACAGAAGCCAACGGTGGGACAACCGTTGTCATCAAGCTCGTGCACGTTCCCCGCAACGCCAAAACGGATGCGATATCGCTTGCCGCTATCGCATCCGATGACATCAAAATATCTGTCGGCATCAAACTGCGCGCATTGCCCGGGCGATAGCCACTCTCTCAGGAGCGCCAAGCCACGCGCTTTTTTGACGTCCTGGCTGAAATGTTGACGGTACTTTTCGCGCAAAGTGGGACGACGACTATCTCGGTCGAAATACAGGTGGTTGCGGATATGCGTCGCCGCAAGGGTGGCAATCCGCCGATTGCGTGCCTGGACGCGGGACGATCCGATCCGCTCATTTCCAAATTTGAGCAGCCTTCCGATGCGGAGTGACAGGTTCAAGTGTGTCGCCGTAGCGAACAAAGGGACGAAATGGATGTGAGACCATATCTCCATCCTCCCCCAATTTCAAACCTGAGGAATGGCCATCCTTTCCCCCTTGACGCTGACGGGCGTTGGCGTGCCGGTCCAATGAACAAGTGCCACACAGAAGGATTTATCATCATCGATGATCGCGATTGAGAGCTCTATTGATACGGCACAAGCAAGCGGATGCGGCACGCAAGGAATGCAGGCGATTGGGTGGTGGTTGAGCTCCTGCGCATCAAAAGCGAACGTCCGCGAGCAGTCCGTTCTACCCTGATGGTCTCAACCGGTCGACGCCACACTTTATCGAAGGAGAAAATGGGGTGTGACCAAGCTGCTACCAACAAGTGACAACGAAGATATCTTGGGATGATTGGCGAACGCGTTGGCGGGCTTATTGTCGCTGAAGTACGAGAGCGGAAGCGGCGATCTTTTCCGCGAAGAACAATGGAGATAACGATGAGAAAGATAATCCTGACCTTGTGTATTCTTCGGTTGGTAGCTGCATTGGCGGCACCAGCGACGGCGGCCTCAGGACACCACCACACGCGATCGAAGGGCTCCGCGGAGGCGACCGAGCGCTTGCGGAATAGCAATGCTTATGCCGTACCCGGTGGTATTGCCGTGCAATCGGACCCGTCGAACTACTCCGAGGGCGCGATTACCTCGGGGCCCGCTGGTCACTGACCTGCGCTGCGCCAAGTTGAGCCGCTGGTTGCGATACCGCGGTCGGAAGGGCGCAGAGGCTCGCTAGGGGCGGCAGCTAACAGAGGATGGTTGAGAACGAGAAGGAGGCAACAATGCTCAAGTGCTCTGAAGGCCTTAGACCTCGCGTAACCACGCGATGCGCTCTCTGTGATGGTAAGTTTGGTCTCGTGCGGCACCACTCGTGGCGAAGTGCGCTTTGTTCCAAGAAGTGCGTCGATCGCTTCAGAGCTCGCCGCGAAAGTGACCGCAGTTGGCTGCCCTGGCTCCAAATCGTCCTAGACCAGTCGCCAAAGAATGGCGCGAGGGGTTTATGACATTCCAGATCTCGCGACGGGACAAGGAATATTGGAAACGGGACAGGCTTTGCTCCGCGCTGCGCAAAGCACAGCGGATCGGCTGATTGCGCGTCGGCTCAAGGCGCTTGCCGACGATTATCAGGAGCGAGCAGAAAAAGTATCGCATATTGACTCGGCCAAAGCATCGGCTCGCTTCGCTGCCGACGGCGTGCGCAGAGTCGGGTAGATAACTTGATGGGCAGCTGCATTACTCTTCTAACCAGCGCCGGTCGCGTTTCACACCAGCCTTGTCGAACTCTTGGGAGATCGGTTGTGTGGTGAAGGCGCCCGGCCCGTCGGACGAGCGCCAGGGGCGCATCGATCGCTGGGAGCGACATCCGCATGGGAACCGTAGCAACGGGATAGCCGGTCAAATTGAACGACACCGTGTAGGCCGTGAGCGCGTGGCGGATAACCACTCAATATGCGGCACACACGCTGCTTGAGCCGTCTCGCGCCCTACCAGGAATCGAATCGTGCGCCCAAGCTGAGCTTTCCGTCAACTTTTGCTGTCTGAGTTTATGGGGCGAAATTTGACCGTCCGCGCTGGCGAGGCGCTACCATTGAGCGAAAGGGGTCGCAGAAGATCGAAGGACGGCAAGCAAAATCGCAGAAATTTGGTAGCGAGAGACCGCTACCGCTTTTCCCCACACGACGCAAATCTGCGATATCGCCTCCGATCGTCCGCCTAAACTCGGAAATTTGTCGATTGGTGGATTCAAAGCAGCGTGGCAGAAGCGGCCGTACCATCCAGGACGGCTTTTGGCCCCAAAGCGGACTCCCCAGAGTCGCGCTTTCGGGGCCGGGCCATGCCACCTTCAATTGCCTGTTGAAGCGAGGGTCTCTTAAGTGCCCACCCGCAAGGGTTGGCGCGCTCCTTAAAAAGGGGGCAACGGCGAGAGTTCATTGCGGGGAGCGGCCACTGCAGTCCTGAGCTTTGGTTCCGTCGGATGATTGTCTCACAGACTCTTTAGAGCGCCGTCACGAGGGCCGCGCCTTCATCCAGCATGGGGAAAATCGCGTCCCGGGGCTTGGGCGGAAGCATCAGGACGACCCGATCAACGCCGGCGTCACGGTAGCGTTTTAGCACCTCCAAGTCTCGGGGCGCCCCGAAGACGTCGAAAGAGAGCGACGCGGGATCGCGGCCAGCGTCCGCTGCCATTTGACGGAATTGCGGCAGCACCTCGAGCGGATCCAGCGCGCGCCCGCCGATCGGAATCCAGCCGTCGCCATAGGCGATCGCCCGTCTTGCTGCGTGGGGGAATGCGCCCCCAACAACGATGGGCGGGTGAGGTTTTTGAACCGGTTTGGGCCACTGCATCATGGGTTCGAACTTGACGAATTCGCCGTCGAAGGCCGCCGTCGACTGCGTCCAGATCTGCTTCATCGCCTGGATCCGCTCACCCATCAGCTTGAAGCGGGTTGCAAACGCGGTGCCGTGATTGGCCATCTCCTCCTCATTCCAACCCCCGCCAATGCCGAAAATGAACCGGCCCGAGGAAAGCTGGTCGTTGGTCGATACCTCCTTGGCGGTGTGGATTGGATCACGCTCGACGACTAGACAGATCCCCGTCGCTAGCTTGATGGTTTTCGTCACCGCGGCGGCAGCGGCCAGCGAGAGGAATGGATCGTAGGTATCGTAATAATACTTCGGCAGCTCAGCGCCGCCAGGCCACGGCGATTTGCGACTGGTGGGAATGTGACTGTGCTCCGGCAACCACAATAACTCGTAACCTCGCGCCTCCGCCGCCACGGCAAGGTCGTGCGGTGGAATCGCGTAATCCGTCGGAAACATCGTAAGCCCGACATGCATGTCCAATACTCCTCGGTTGCGGTCAGGCACCCGACCGCATGATGGCCGCGCGCACCGAGGCGCGGAACCAATGTCCCTCTCAACTCTATCAGAGAAAGGAGCAGACATAGCGTTGTTTGTGTCGCAACGCTGGCCCTCATCGCACCGACGGCTTGTCGGGCTTCGCGCATCAAGCGGGATCACAGGATCTCGGGGTGCGACGACCGGGACTTGCGCCGTTGCGGCCGCAACAACTCTAGGCTTGGCCATCATGGTCGGCCTCGTCCGCGCCCACGGACAGGTTGCCCCAGCTCGTCACCCGCTCCAGGCGGACCGCGATGACGGGCCGTTCGGCGATCTGCATCACCGCCAACTGGCGGTACCGGGAGCGTAGGAGCTCCTGCGCGCAATCGTGCTCCGTCCCGGCGCGCAGGATCTCGGCCCGTCCACGCAACATCACCCAGCCAAGCCGGCTCCAGTCTTCGTCGTACCGATCGACCACTATGGCGACCATCGGGTTGCGCTCGATGTTGCGGATGCGCTTGAGTGCTGCTCCAGCCACGCGCTTCGGCTTCTCGTCGACGGTGATGTAAAGGGTGCCTTGCGAAATCGTAAAACACACCGGCACGACGTGCGGAATGGCCCGGCCATCGGCCGTGGCGAGATGCCCGACCCGTTGCGTCAACAGGAACCTGTGTTCGTGGTGTGACAGCATGTGATGGTCCGACACGCGATGACTGTCAATCGCGTCGATACTGCACGGATTGACTCGACTTCTCCACCCAGGAATTTGCGTTCGACCAAACGTCGCCAGGCTCGCCGGAAACCGCAGTTGCGGTCAATCCGTGATGGCGTATCCGTCAGCGGCAGCCACGAGGCGGCGAATAGGACGAATTTGTTGCGGCGCATGAGTCCTGAAATTGGCACTCGGCCGATATCGGCGTTTGGCCGAACGACCGCTTTGTGGTGCGGACCGTGGGCCGGCCGATGCGGTTGAGCCGCAACGTGCCGTCCGCTTCGAGCACATGGCCGTGAGCGCCCATCCAGCGGGCCTGCCGACAGCCGCTGGCGAAATCCCACTTGCCGGTCAGACAATAGCCTGCGTCGACCGCTCGCGCGTGCGAAGCGTTTGGCGGTCCCCAGGCCGCGATGCTGCGCGAATCAGCGAACGCGGCGTGATTGGTCGCGGGCTCGAGATAGGCGGCAATCGGGCAGGAACTGTTGGCGACGAATACATTCCACGCGATCGAGGCGTCGTGCCGGGCGAGTTCTTCGATCGCCGCCACATAGAGCGCCGGCTCCGTCTCGTCGCCGCCCGCCGCGCGCGGCAGCAGCATGCGGAACAGCCGTGAGGTATGCAGTCGCTCCAGCAACGCCTCGGGGATGCGCCGCATGCGCTCGATCTCGTCGGCCGCGGCGACGATCTCCGCTCCGAGCTCGCGGGCGTGGGCGAACGGGTCCGGACTGGTCTGGATGTCCATGGGTCACCTCAAATTGGCAGGGCATTGCGGCCGCCGCGCGCGCACCGGTCTCCCCTACCCGCGGTATCTCCACGGCGTGCCGCCGGCCACGGTCTCGTCAATCGTCCATTGCGGCAGCGCCAGCCCCGGCGCCACATCGGTGAAAACCATGCGCAGCCGGGTGCCGATGCCCACCCGCTCGACTTCGGCCTTCGGCGCGAGTACCCCGTCCGACCGCACTAGATTGCCGATCACGCGGAGCCCCGCTTCTTTGGTCGGCGTGCCGCTCTGAGCGTCCAGTTCGACCAGCAACACGAGATATGGCGTGTACGGCTTGAAAGCAGGTTGAATGGCATGATGGACTTCGGTGTAGGAATGCACGCTGCCGCGACCCTCGACCGACACCCATTCCGAAATCAGCTCCGAACACCAAGGGCACGCCGTTGTCGGCGGGTAGCGAAGCAGCTTGCACGAGGCGCAGCGCTGGAGGCGGAAATCATGCTTCGCACAGTAGGCGAAGTAGTTGAGGTTCTCATGGTCGAGATCATTGATCTCAAGCGGCATGCCGAGATATTGCGCGGATATCATTTGCCCTATCCCCTCCACATCACCATGGCCGATCCCGTGCCGGGCATCGCCCAACCAAGATTGGCCGATACCTCGGCATTTTTCACCTGGCGACAACCGCCCTCGCGATAATCGTAGGTATGCTGCCGCCTGCCGTCGGGACCGGTCGGGCAACTATCATCCGCATCGTGGCGGAGCTGACGCACGTTCTCGATCACCATGGCGATGCCGTGAGTATAGCCTTCGCAGAGATGGCCACCCGACGTGTTATTCGGCCGCTTCCCGCCGAGCATGATGGTGCCGTCGGAGACGTAGTGGCCGCCCTCGCCCTTCTTGCAGAAGCCGTAATCCTCCAGTTGCAGCATGGTGGTGAAGGTGAAGGCGTCATAAGAGCCCGTGAGATCGACATCCTCCGGACTTACGCCAGAATTTGGCCAGAGGATCTCCTTGGCATAGTGACCGGCAACGGTTGAAATCGGCCCGACCTGGTAGTGCATGTCGACCCGCGGCTTCGAGCAGCGGCCCACCACACCGCGGATCCGCACCAGCGGGTGCTTCAGATCTTTTGCCCGTTCAGCCGTGGTCACGATGATGGCATTGGCGTTGTCTGTCTCCACGCAGCAGTCGAGCAGATGCAGCGGTTTGCAGATCATGCGGCTGTTGACGACATCTTCCGCAGTGACGCGCTTCTTGTAGTAGGCCTTGGGATTGTTCGAAGCGTGATGGCTGTGGGCGACGCGGACATGAGCGACCTGCTCGGCGGTCGTGCCGAAATCGTGCATATGGCGCATGAAGGTCGGGGCAAACGACTGCCCCGCACTCTGCCAGCCGTAGGCGCGGCTGTGCAATGCATCGCCCGAGATGGGTGCTGCAGCACGCACGCCGGTGCCACCGATCCGCACCTGCGAAAACCCGTTCATTGAACGGAAGATCACCACCGTCTTGCACATGCCGGCCTCGATGACACCGATCGCGATACCGATCAGCGCCTCGGTCGACGATCCGCCACCGAACACGTCCATGTAGAAATTGAGACGGATACCGAGGTCGCCTGCGACGAATGGCGAGAACACCGAGTCGTTGAACTGATACGACAACATGCCGTCGATCTCGGAAGGTTTGAGGCCTGCGTCGACCATCGCGTTGCGCACCGCGATTGACGCGAGCGCCCGCGTCGACTTGTCCGAGCCTCGCATGTAGGGGGTCTCGCCCACACCGACGATGGCGTACTTGTCGCGCAAGAACTTCGGCGTGGTGGCTTCGACGTCTTCTCTCGGCAGAGGCATGTCCCTGGGCTCCCGATCAGTTTTTCTGTTTCTTGTCTTGTTCTCGCGCCTGAATGAGAATGCTGCATAGCTTTCTCTTTGTCCATTTCCCAACGCTGCCGATTTGAATATCCTGATTAGCTGTCAAGATCGTATTTCCTGTTCACCGTCTCACGCGTTCGCGTAAGGCTTGATGATCTCCTCGCCGAAGCGAGCCAGCGTCGTTTCGAGATCGGGCATGAACGCTGTCACCGGCAGCGCAAGGCGGCCCACGCCCCGCGCGATACGCTCCTCGACAGCTGCGCGCGGGTCGACGCCCGAATTCGGCAGCGCACCGGGACAGCCGAGGATCAATTCCACCATCGCCGGATCGCGGCCGGCCTGCTCGGCCGAACGGGCTACGACGTCGAGCAACGGCATGGTGTCGACCTGCGCGCCGATCGAAGGGAAAAACCCGTCGCCCAAGCGGCCGGCGCGGCGGGCGGCCGCTTCCGAGTGGCCCCCGACGACGATCGGCACTGATTTTGCGACCGGCTTCGGATTGCAGTTGACCTTGTCGAAATTCGCAAACTCGCCCGCGAAGCTGGCACCGTCGCTGGCCCACAATGCGCGCATGGCCGCGAGATACTCATCCGCGCGCTTGCCGCGACGCTCAAAGGGAATGCCGAGGGCGTCGAACTCCTCCTTTAGCCAACCTACCCCGATGCCGAGTTCGATCCGCCCGCCGCTGAGATAGTCGAGCGTGGCGACCTCCTTGGCCAGCACCAGCGGGTTGCGTTGTGGCAGGATCATCACGGCCGTCATGAAGCGCAGCCGCGTGGTGGCGGCGGCGACCCATGTCAGCCAGATCAGCGGATCGGGAAAGTTCCCCGACGGACCGCCTGGCAACCGGCCGCCCGGCGCATAGGGATAGACGCTCGTGTAGTTGTCGGGAACCACGACGTGTTCGACAGCAAACACCGAGTCGAAGCCAGCCACCTCCGCCAACCGCACCAGACGCCGGGCGCCTTCCGGGTCGGGGAACGCGAAGTTACCGAAGTGCAGGGCGAATTTCACGGCGGCGGTTCCTTCCCGGATCGAGCGGCGCGCTCGATCGGCGCCTTCCAAGCGCCATCATGGCACAGAGCAAGGGCATCCGGGAGCCACCGTTCATGGCAGCATTCATGCACCACCGACACTGTTCAAGCGACCCGGCGCTTCGTATCCTCCGGCCAGGGAGGACCTGACGATGAAGCTTGGCCTGTCAATCGGCTATTCGGGCGCACATCTGGAGGTGCCGGTCACACTCGTGCAGCGGGCCGAAGAACTGGGTTACGACTCGGTCTGGTCGGCCGAAGCCTATGGCTCCGACGCGATCACGCCGCTCGCGTTCCTCGCCGCCAAGACCAACCGCATCAAGCTCGGCACCGGCATCATGCAGTTGGCCGCGCGAACGCCAGCCAACGCCGCGATGTCGGCCGCCAGCATTGATGCGATGTCCGGTAGCGGCCGTTTCATCGCAGGCCTGGGTGTTTCGGGACCGCAAATCGTCGAGGGCTGGTACGGCCAGCCGTGGGGCAAGCCCTATTATCGGGTCAAGGACTACGTCGCCATCATGCGCAAGATCTTCAAGCGCGAAGAACCGGTGACGCACGAAGGCCGCGAGATCAGCCTGCCCTACAAGGGCGAAGGCTCCGCTGGCCTCGCCAAGCCGCTGAAGTCGATCCTGCACATGAACCCCGACATCCCGATCTATCTCGCCACCGGCGGCGAGACGATGGTCAAGCTGACGGCCGAGATCGCCGACGGCTGGCTGCCGATGGGCTTCGTGCCGGGCGCCATGGAGGAGTACGGCCCGTGGCTGGAGGAAGGCTTCCGGCGCGCCGGCAACGGCAAGAGCCTGAAGGATTTCACCATCCAGGCCTCCGTCCATGTCGAGGTCGACAACGACGTAAAAGAGGCGCTGACGCGCCTGAAACCGGAGGTGGCGCTCTATGTCGGCGGCATGGGTCACCGAACCAAAAACTTTCACAACGACACCATGGTCCGTCGCGGCTTCGGCGACGCCGCCAGGCGCATCCAGGAACTCTACCTCGCGGGCCACAAGGACGAAGCCATCGCCAGCGTGCCCGACGAGTGGGTCGATCTGAAATCGCTGGTGGGCCCACCGGCGCGCATCCGCGAGCGCTACCGCGCTTGGGAGGACAGCGGCGCGGATTCGCTCAGCGTGCGATCGCGCCAGCCTGAGGCCATCGAGGTGATGGCCCAGGCCGCTCGGCTGAATTAGGTCCTGACCGGCGGAGAACAAGCGTCATGCGTCCACCCCTTCGCGTCGGCGCCGTCTACGATTTCCGCAATACGCCGGAATCGGGCATGGACATGCCGAGCCTGTACGCCGCAATCATGGACCAGGTGGTCATGCTCGACGGGCTCGGATTAGATCTCGTGTGGTTCACCGAGCATCACTTCCTCGATGACGGCTACCTGCCTTCGTGGGTGCCGATGGCGGGCGCGATTGCCGCGCGTACCAAACGCGTGCGGCTATCGAGCGACGTCTGCCTGCTGCCGTTCAACCATCCGGTGCGGCTGGCCGAGGACCTCGCGGTACTCGACAATATCAGCAACGGCCGGATCGAGGTCGGCGTCGGCATGGGCTACGCGCCGCACGAGTTCCGCGGCTTCGGTCTGCCCGTCTCGCGCCGCGTGTCGCTGACGGACGAAGGCATCGAGGTGCTGCGCCATTGTTTCATCGGCGAGAAGTTCAGTTTTCATGGCAAGCGCTACGATTTCGACGACGTGGTGATCAGGCCGCGCTATGTGCAGCCGGGTGGCCCGCCGCTGTGGATTGCTGCGATGTCGGAGGCCGGCGCACAGCGCGCAGCACGCAATGACAGCAACTTCCTGCCGCAGGGCGCGCGGTCGATGGTGCTCGATCCGTGGCGCGCGACGCTGAAAGGCGTCCGGCCGCAACCCCGACCTCTATCGTGTCGGCATCATCCGCTCCTGCCTCGTGACCGACGACGCCGAGCGCGACTGGCCGGCCGTGCGCGCCGCCGAGCGCTATCGCGGCCAGGTCTATCGCAGCTTCAACAAGGACGAGAGCGCCGCCGGCGGCGTTTCGGGCAACACGCGGGAAGCCAGCATCCCGCAGACATGGGTGGTCGGCAACGTCGAGCACTGCGTGAAGGAGTTGACATCCTTCGTGCGTGAATACGGCATCACCGACCTCGTCACCTGGGCGGTGCCGCCGGGCATGCGGCCGGAACAGATGAACGGCAGTCTCGAACGTTTCGTGCGCGACGTGGCGCCGCGCGTCAAAGCCGCAGCTGCGGCGGTCTAGGGAATATGGCGCATGGGTGTCGGGATCGGACTTGGCTGTGCGGAGTTTCCGTTTTCCGGCGCGGCGGCATACTGGCGCTGGATCGACATGTGTGAGGCCGGTGGTGTGGATTCGATCTGGCAGACCGACCGGATCGTCGGACGTCAGCCGTTCCTTGAATCGATGACCACGATGGCGGCCTTGGCCGGGCGCACGCGGCGCATGCGGTTCGGCATGAACGTCGTGTCGCTGGCGTTCCGCGACCCCGTGCTGCTGGCCAAGCAGTGCGCCACCATCGACATGCTGTCTGACGGCCGCCTGCTGCCCGCCTTCGGCATTGGCAGCCCGCTGGCGCCCGAATGGCAGGCGCTCGGCATGGACACCAAGACGCGCGGTCGCAAGACCGACGAGTGCCTCGATATCATCCGCCGCCTGTGGCGAGAGGAGTTGGTCGACTTCAGCGGCGCCTTCTACCAGTTGAAGGGCGTCACCATCGCGCCGAAGCCCGTACAGCCCGATCTGCCGATGTGGATCGGTGGCTCGACTGATGCCGCGATCCGGCGCACCGCGCGTATCGGCACCGGCTGGCAGGCCGGCGGCGACCCGCCGGCCGAGGCCGGTCGCGTCGTGGCCGCGATCAAGGCCGCCGCCCGCGAAGCCGGCCGATCCATCGACGAAGATCATTATGGCGCCGGCTTCGCGTTCCACTTCGGCAGCCGGGACGCGCCCGGTGTCGGCAAGGCGATGGATGCCTACGCCAAACGCACCGGGCGTGACGCCACGCACGCGTTCGCGATCGGCGACGCCGACACGATTCTCGCGCGCATTGCCGAATATGTCGACGCCGGCGTGTCGAAGTTCATTTTGCGGCCACTCGGCGGCGATGACGACACACTGCTGGCCCAGACCCGTCAGCTAATCGAGCAAGTTCTGCCGCGCGCGGAAGCGCGCTGGCCGAAACATCCGAAAGACAAGCGATCTATAACGACACAAAAAAGGGAGAGAACGATGCGCATCGGCGGGGCCATGTTTTTCACCGACTACTCGATGTCGCCGACCGAACTTGCGCGGGCGCTGGAGGAGCGCGGCTTCGATTCGCTCTGGGTGCCCGAACACTCCCACATTCCGTTGACGCGCAAGTCGCCCTTCCCTAGCGGCGGCGATCTGCCGAAGAAATATTACGACGTGATGGACCCGTTCGTGGTGCTGGGTGCGGCCGCGGCGGTGACCAAAACGCTGCTGCTCGGCACCGGCATTTGCCTGATCGCTCAGCGCGACCCGATCCAGACCGCCAAGCAGGTCGCCTCGATCGACCAGGTCTCGGGCGGCCGTTTCCTGTTCGGCATCGGCAACGGCTGGAACGAGGATGAGATGGCCAACCACGGCACCGTTTTCGCAAGCCGCCACAAGCTGGCGCGCGAGCGTGTCGAGGCGATGAAGGAAATCTGGACCAAGTCAAAGGCCGAGTATCATGGCGAGTTCGTGAACTTCGACCCGATGATGGCCTGGCCGAAGCCGGTTCAGAAACCGCATCCGCCGATCATCGTCGGCGGCGCCTTCCCGTACGGCGCGCGGCGGGCCCTGCGCTACGGCGACGGCTGGATGCCCCACCGCACGCGCACCCAGTATGCGGACGTGCAGGCCCTGCTGCCGAAGTTCCGCGAGATGGCGGCCGAGGCGGGCCGCGATCCGGCGTCAGTGCCGATCACGATCTGGGGCGCCAAGGAGAACCTCGACCTGCTCAAGCGCGACCGCGACGACGGCGTCTCACGCCTGGTCGTCAGCCTCGATTCCGGCAAGGCCGATACGATCCTGCCGGAACTCGACCGCTGGGCGACGTTGATCCGCCAGCTCGGCAGCTGAATCTAGACGAGCGGCAAGACCTCGGCCCTGAATTTCTGCATGCCTGCGAGGACTTCCTCGGCTGTCGAACCGCCGAATCCGAAATCGAGGCTGCCGACACCCATGTCGCGCAGCGCCCGGATATCGGCGGCGACCAGCGCCGCCGGACCGGCAAACAGGCGATGTTCGCCATCACTGGCCTGTGGTGGCGCAGTCTCGCCGAACACCGTGACGCGCAAGCTCAGGCCGACCGCCTTGGGATCGCGCCCCGCTTCAGCGGTCATCTTGCCCAGGCGCGCCGCCTGGGCCTTGAAGCGCGCCAGGCTATCGAGCGGATTCTGCGGGTTGGTACCGATCGGATACCAGGCATCGCCGATGCGCGCAGCCCGCCGCAGCGCCGGACCGCTCTCGCCTCCGACCCAGATCGGCGGATGCGGCTTCTGCACGGGCTTCGGGTCGAAACCGATATTGGAGAACCGGACATGCTTGCCGTCGAACTTCGGCGCATCCTTCGTCCAGAGTTCGACGAAGGCGCGCACATATTCGTCGGTCACAGTTCCACGCGCATCGAAATCCGGCGCGTCGATGGCCTCGAACTCCTCCCGCATCCAGCCCGCACCGATACCCAGCGTCAGCCGGCCACCCGAGAGCACGTCGATGGTCGAGAGAATCTTGGCGGTCAGCACGGCCGGCCGGTGCGGCACCACCATGACGGAGGTCACGAGACGCAGCCGCGTCGTTTTCGCGGCGATCCAGGTGACCTCCGTCAGCTGCTCGTGCCGCTCGCCGCGGGTGCCGCTGGGGAATTCCCCGGAGGCGCTGTAGGGATATTCGGCCGCGATCGCGGTCGGAATCACGACGTGGTCGCTGAACGTCGCGTAGTCGAAGCCCATCGCCTCGCCGCCAACCACGATTTTTGTCAAGATTATCCGCGGTCGACAGGGGTCCGGCGGTCGGTGCGTTGAAGCCGATCAGCATTTGTTGCGTCCTTCTTTGCATTGCATTGCTGGCGTCGATGCGACACCATGCGACCGCTAACGGGTGACGGCAAGCGCGTCCCGCGACGACATTGCGACCCTCTGCGGGCGGAGACGACAGACCATGACGGCGGCCGGTAGGCAGGCGATACGGCAGCGGTTCGACGCGCCGCTGGCCGAACTGATAGCAGAAGCCGCGGCCTTGCGCGATTCCGCGCATGGACGGCTGATCTCCTACTCGCGCAAGGTCTTCATTCCGCTCACCAAACTCTGCCGCGACGTCTGTCACTACTGCACGTTCGCGCAGGTGCCGCGCGCGGGCAAGCCCGTCTACCTCTCACCCGACGAGGTGCTCGCCATCGCGCGCGCCGGTGCGGCCGCAGGTTGCACCGAAGCGCTGTTCACGCTGGGCGACAAGCCCGAGCTGCGATACCAGGCCGCGCGCGACGCATTGAAGGCGCTCGGCCACGAAACGACGATCTCCTATCTGACCGCGATGTGCGCGCTTGTGCTGCGCGAGACCGGATTGCTGCCGCATGCCAATCCCGGCGTGATGACGCGCGAGGAGATCGCCGGCCTGCGCGAGGTGACGGCCAGCCAGGGCATCATGCTGGAGTCCACCAGCGAGCGGCTCTGCAGGCAGGGCGGCGTTCACTACGGTTCTCCCGACAAACATCCCGCAGTCAGGCTGGAGACCCTGCGTCTGGCCGGCGAATTGAAGGTTCCGTTCACGACCGGCATCCTGATCGGCATCGGCGAGACACGCGACGAGCGGATCGACGCGCTGGAGGCGATTCGGGATCTGCACGCCGCCCATGGTCATATCCAGGAAGTCATCGTCCAGAACTTCCGGGCCAAGCCCGACACCAGGCTCGCCGATTCCGAGGAACCCGATCTCGACGACCTGCTGTGGACCATCGCGACCGCGCGTCTCGTTCTCGGGCCCGACATGAATATCCAGGCGCCGCCAAATCTGTCGCCCGGAGTCTATCAAAAGCTGATCGACGCGGGGCTCAACGACTGGGGCGGCATCTCGCCGGTCACGCCCGATCACGTGAACCCCGAAGCGCCGTGGCCTGCCATTGCCGAACTCGCCCGCAAGAGTGCGGACGCCGGCAAGCTGCTGGTGAACCGCTTGCCAGTCTACCCCGCCTATGTGCGCGCCGCCGATAAGTGGCTGGCTCCCGACATCGCCACCCGCGTGCGGCGCATGAGCGACGCCGAAGGCTTCGCGCGCGACGATGACTGGGCACCGGGCAACACCAAGCCGCCACCGGCGCCGCTGGTGCTCGCCCGCGGCGTCGACGCCGGAATCGCTGGAATCGTCGAGCGTGCCACATCGGGCGAACGGCTCGCCTCGAACGACATCGTGCGCCTGTTCGCGGCACGCGACGCCGACTACCGGCATGTCATGCAGGCCGCCGACGCGCTGCGACGCGCGGTCAGTGGCGACGTCGTGCGTTACGTCGTGAACCGCAACATCAATTACACCAACATCTGCTACTTCCGATGCAAGTTCTGCGCCTTCTCGAAAGGCCGCACGCACGAGGATCTGCGCGGCTCACCCTATGATCTCGCCATCGAGGAAATCACGCGCCGCGCGATCGAGGCGTGGGATCGCGGGGCGACGGAAGTGTGCCTGCAAGGCGGCATCCATCCCGACTACACCGGCGCCACCTACGAAGCGATCTGCCAGGCGATCAAGGCGGTCGTCCCCGAGATGCACATCCACGCCTTCTCGGCGCTGGAGGTGACGCAAGGTGCGGCCACGCTCGGACTACCGATCCACGAGTTCCTTGCCAGGCTGAAGGAAGCCGGTCTCGGCACCCTGCCCGGCACGGCGGCGGAAATCCTCGACGATGACGTACGCGCCATCATCTGCCCCGACAAGATCAACACCGGCCAATGGCTCGACGTGCAGCGCGCCGCCCACCAGGCGGGATTGC